>CAWAWV010000004.1:0-482974 GCA_963785875.1 uncultured Thermoleophilia bacterium
GCAGGGGACTTTTAATCCCAAGGTCGCAGGTTCGAGCCCTGCCCGGCCCACTCCCACTCCCCTGGCCGCGAACACGCACGTCCGACGAAGGAGGAGTTGAGATGCACGACACGCCATCGCACGGCCGCGACGGCTGGGAGCGGACGATCGGCGAGCTCGAAGAAGATGCGACAGCTACTGGTCGACGACGGCTCGGCGTGCGAGCGCACGTTCGGGTCGAGACAGGAGGCGTTTGTCGCCGGCCTCGCCCTCGGCACCAGGCAGGCTGCCAGGGACTCGCCAGACGGCGCGGGCAAGCTGGCCGTGGCCGGCGGGCCTCGTCGGCTGTCAACGACCCGCCCCTGCAGAGCTCGCTCGCGCGCGCCGCAGAGCGGAGGGGGACGAGCCGTAGGGTCGCGGGCGTTCTCGTCACGCACGAGACGATGACCTTCGCCGGCGAGCCCGCTGCCGAGCCAGACACGAAGCTCGAGACGATCGAAGTGGTCGAGGCGGGCGGCGAGGGCGACTACGCCGGTGAAGCGGCGTATGCGATCTTCGAGTCGCGCAGCGGCCGCTTCGGCTACGCCGTCACCGTCGACCAGGAGGAACGGCTGGCGTGGCCCGACTGCACGGAGCACGGTTCTGCGTCCCGCGAGGCGCCCTGTCGCACATCGCCGACGAGCTGCTCGCCCTCCTCACCGTCGCCCGGCACGGCAACCCGCACGTGACCCATCCATGACGGCGGTGAGAGACAGCCGCTGCCGCGGGGCGACGGCCGGAGGAACGCCGCGTCGGGCGGACCGCTCTCTGGTCGCCGCCCAAGTCGAACGGAAGGAGGGCAGATGACGATCGATCCCCAAGAGCTGCAGCAACTGATCGAAATGTTCCGCGGGGCAGGCGACGAAACCGTCGAAGAGTCATTCGGAGTGCTGTATGAGGCAGGACTGATCGAACCGAGCGGCGATACTCGCGCCGGCCAGCCAGTGTGGGTCATTACCGAGCAAGGGGTTCACGTCGGAGAGGAGCTTCAGCGGCGCGAGACGATCAAGGAGAAACGCAACCTGCCGCGCCAACGAGTCAGGCCCCGGAAAGATCAGTCGCCGGAGTGACTGTCCTCAGGAATCGGGGCGTACTCCGTCCGTACTCCACCACCTCCCCACCGAGTAGATATGCGGGGCGGTGAGATCGGCGATCCCACATGTCTTACGTTCCTCGTGACCGCCTTATCTCTGTCCTTTTTGTGACTTATGTCATACTTGTCATTGCGTCGAATAGACTCTCACAAGGATGACAAAACCAGCCTTCCACCCTTCCACCCCAACTCGTCCCGGGTACCTACCTCAATGACTTTGGTGGAGTTTGAGAAGGCGTTCGCCGCCGAGAGCGACTACATCGAGCGCAAGAGCGGTATTGGTCAAGCGCCAGTGAGTCGCGCCATCACGGCCCTTTCCAACAGCGACGGTGGCGTCATTCTCATCGGAGTTCGAGACGACGGAACAATCGTGGGCAGAAGTCTCTCGTCCGGTGTCGAGAACTCGATCCATGACGTCGCGTTGACCGTTCACGATCCTGGTCGATACCGGATCAGAGAGCTGATGGTCGACGGCACACCAGTCGTTGTGCTCTCAGTCGCTCGCCGAGAGCAGGGGTTTGCCCAAACCGCGGATGGGCTTGTGCTCGTTCGGCGCGGAGCACGATCGGTTGCGCTAATTGGCGGCGAGCTTCTCACCTTCGTCACCTCGAGAGCGCTTGTGCGGTTCGACGAGTCAGACAGCAATGTCCCACTGAGCGATGCTGCGCCTGAGTTGCTAGACGAAGTCCGCCGCGCGTTTCGTTGGCGAACCTCGGCACTCGAACAGCGACTTATCGAGCAGAGATACGCGACTCGGGGTGAGCGCCCCAATCTGACGATCGCCGGCGGACTCCTGCTCCTAGAAGATCCAGCAAGTCACCTCGGCAAGTCCTACGTCGAGATCCTCCGCTTCCCGGATGCCGATACTGACGCATACGATCGGCGGGAGGAGTTCGGCGGTCCCGCGCAGGCGCAGGTGGCGGCGGCCACTGAATTCATCACGAGCGAACTCGGAACAGATCTGATCGTTTCAGGACTCAGACGCTACGAGCTCCCCAAGATCCCTGAGGTTGTTCTTCGTGAAGCGTTGTCGAACGCGATTGCCCATCGAACTTATGAGGACCTCGGACGCGCCGTACGCGTAGAGCTCAGACCCGACTACGTCACCATCGAGTCCCCGGGCGGCCTTCCGGAACCTGTGACCGTTGAGAACATGAGAGAGACACAATCGGCGCGCAACATCGTTCTGATCCGCGCGTTGCGGAACCTTCAGCTCGCCGAAGACGCGGGGCGCGGTGTCGACGTGATCCAAGACTCCATGGCCGAGGCACTTCTCGACCCGCCCGTCTTTGAGGACCTCGGGCACTCCGTCCGAGTCACTCTTCCGATCCGCGGGCCAATCAGTCCTCAGGAACGAGCGTGGATTCTTGAGATCGAGGACCGCGGACAGATCACTTCACGAGATCGGATTCCTCTCATTCATGCCGCACGCGGCGAAAGGTTGACGAACGCTGCGGTGCGTTCGTACCTCGGCGTTGATAGCCATGAAGCCCGCCAGAGTCTCCAGAGGTTGCGGAACGCCGGTTTCCTACAGCAGGTTGGAACGCGAGGCGGAGCGTCATACATTCTCGCGGACTCCATCCGTGCCCCGGCGGCGTTGCGGCTCTCCCCTGCGGCACTCGAAGAGTTCGTTGCTGAGCTGGCACGAGAGCATGGCAGAGTGACGAACTCAGTCGTTCGGGAAGCGACCGGCCTCACGAGAGTCGAAGCGAGGCGCCTCCTTGAGCGCCTTGTCGAGAGTGACAAACTTCGGCGCCGCGGCGAGAAGAGGGGTACTCACTACCTACCGAGATAGTCCGGTTATGGCTCAATTGTGGAACCAACGGCAGCGAATCAAGAAGCGCGCCAAAAGCGCCCAAACGATCTATCTACGTCAGGGCTCCCGGGCGTATCTGGCCGACTCTTGGAGGGCCAAACGTCGAAAAGAGCATGGGATTGACAGTCCGCTCGTGCTCCTGGCGTGCTCCAACGCCCGCCACCGGCTGTCGATAAGCCAACCGCGGTGGGATCGGCGATCCGATTGCCGGCCCCCGACCAAACGGGATGCCACACTCTCACCGTCTCGTGCGTTTCCGAGCAGCCACCGTCGGGAACTTCCCTTGAACAGGATGCGTGTGGCTGGGATCACCGCGTTGGGCGAGCCCGTCGAGATCTTCGAGGTGGACGAGCTGCCGCCACCTGCCGAAGGTGAGGTCCTGATTGACGTTGTCGCCGCCGGTATTGGCAACTGGGACGACCTCGTCAGGCTCGGAAGCTGGCAAGTCGGTGGCCCGGCTCCGATGGCGCTCGGGACGAGCGCCGCCGGGACGGTCGCAGCGGTCGGCTCGGGCGTCGCCGAGCTGCGGGTGGGCGACGACGTGATGACACATCCGCTGCCGCTGCGCCGCCACGGCACGTGGGCCAGCAGGTTGCTCGCGCCCGCGGCGTCAGTCGCAGCCCGGCCGGTGGAAGCGTCATGGGAAGCCGAGCGGAGCCTTCCCCATTCCGGCACTCACTGCGGCTCAAGCCCTCGACGAAGCTCTCGAGATCGAGAGCGAGGGCTGGGTCCTCGTCAACGGAGCGGGCGGAGTGACGGGTGGCGTGCTCGTCCAGCTCGCCGTGGCTCGGGGAGCTCGCGTGATCGCGACCGCAAGCGCCAAGAAGGCTGAGCGCATCCGTAACTTCGGCGCGTCGGAGGTGCTGGACTACCACGACGACGACTGGCCCCTGCTTGTTCGCGAGATCACCGGCGGCGGCGTCCCCAAGGCGGTCAACGCAGCGCCCAGCCAGGCGGCCACCGCCTTGAAGGCAGTTGTCGACGGCGGCCGCCTCGCCACGATCACCACCGACCCTCCGCAGAAAGAACGGGACATCGACGTATCCGACGTCTACGTCCGGCCCGACGGCCGGCAGCTCTCGGCGCTCGCGGAGCTGCTCGCTCGCGACGATCTAAGCGTGCCGATCGCGTCCGTTCTTCCGCTCGAACAGGCGGCTGACGCGTTGCGCGAGGTGGTTGCGGGAGCGGACGGCGCGATCGTGCTGTCACTCCGAACTTAGCCTGGCGTGGTTGATGCCGGCTGAATCGGGAAGAGCCGTCCCATGCCCGCGGGCGACCCAAGGCCGGACGCTCGGGCTGACGACGAGGTGATCGGGACGTTCACCTCGATCCTGCAGGGCATCCACATCCCCTGCTGGATCTTGGACGACAACGGAGTCTTCCTATGGGTGAACGACGCCTTCGTGGCGACGTTAGGGGACCTCCGCGGTGCTCACTACTCGGCTTTGATCGCCGCAGAAAGTCTCGAGACGGCTACACGACATTTCGAGCGCCTGTACGAGAGCGACCCTGGGGTTGAGGTGGAGCTCAACCTGATGCGTCCCGACGGCAGCCGTGTGCGCAGCGAGGTCAGCAGCTTCCTGTTGGAGGGCATCGGTCTTTGTTGCGGAGCCTTCGGGCTTGCCGGGTCGCGTCCGCGGCCGCGGACGACGGCGTCCACCGACCTGACTCCACGCCAGCTTGACGTCTTGCTCCTGCTGGCGGGCGGCGCATCAACGGCTCAGATTGCAAGGGAGCTGTATCTCAGCGAGACAACCGTCCGGAACCACATCAGCCACATCTTGCAGGTGCTGGGCGTGCACTCGCGCCTCGCTGCGGTTGCGAAAGCCCGCCGCGAGGGCCTGATTGGCGACTGAGACGAGGATCGCCTAATCATCCCTCGGCGCACTGGCGGGTCGAGGCATTCGACCTGTCCTCGCTTCGCCGAAGTGGACGGAATGCGGTAACGACCCATGAGTCGAACGTGGGTCCCAGCACATCGTTCGATCTCTGCGACGGCCCGCGGGCGTACAAGCAAACTGATGCAAATACATCTATCGCGCTGAGGGCGGTTGACGACATTGACTTGCATGGCGACACAAATCCCCCACGCGGCACATCCATCATCCAATGGCAAGTCGCTCCAGCAGGATCTTTTCCGGACGCTCGTCGAGAATGTGGCCGACCCGATCTTCCTGATCGACCTCGACAACGAACGATGCGTCTACGTCTCTCCGGCCATCCAGGCTTTGCTCGGCCTGGATGCCGACGAGCTGATCGGCCGCCCACTGACGGACTTCGTGCATCCCGACGACCGGAGCAAGGTCGTTGCGCGCTCGGCCTCACGGAGTCGCGGCAAAACACCTCGAAACACCGTCACCCGAATGTCACATCACGACGGCCAGTGGATCTGGGTTCAGTCGATCGCATCGCCGGTGTTGCACGTCGACGGACGGGACGTGACGGTCTTCACAGTGACGAACGCGTCCGAGCGGGTGCTCGCCGAGACCGGGCTGCGCGCTGCGAGGCTGAGGCTGCGCCACCTGCTCAGCCAGATCAACCTCGCGAACGAGCACTTCGAGAATCCGGACGGCAGCTACGACCTAACCGTCGAGACTCTCGCCGCGGCCCTCGAGCTGCGCGATGACGAGACCGGGCGGCACACTCGTCGGGTTGCCGACCTGGCGATGGCGCTCACCCGCGAGGTTGAACCGAGCCTCGCAGACGACCCTGAACTCCGCTACGGCTTTCTGCTACACGACATCGGCAAGATTGGCATCCCGGACGCAATCCTGCTCAAGAAGGGTCCTCTCACGCCCCGCGAGATGCGAATCCTGGAGATGCACACGACGCTCGGAGAGCACCTGCTCTCGCGCTTCCCATTTCTGTCCGAGGTGGCGCACGATGTGGTCGCCTACCACCACGAGCGGTGGGACGGGAGCGGCTACCCGTGGGGTTTGACGGCAGACGAGATTCCCCTTGTGGCACGGATCTTCGCGGTCGTCGACGCCTACGACGCGATGACCTGTGACCGCCCTTATCGCGAGGCCATGTCAGCGACGCAGGCAACCGAGGAGATTGAGCGCTGCGTCGGAACCCAGTTCGACGGAGCTGTCGTGGCCGCGTTCCTTCCACTCGCGCGGCAGCTTGACGCGCCTTCTGCGGCACTGAGAGGACAGAGGTCATGTTGACAATCTCCATCCGGTGCTGGCGCTCGCTCTTTTGTTCGCGCTTGTCACGGCCGGAATCGCAACGACCGCATGGAGCACAAGCACAACCGGTAACGGCTACTGGAAGGACGACTGACAGCGCACCCGTGCTCAGCGACACCTCTGGACCAGCGGTGCGCCTCAGGCACCTGCAACGCCAAGGCAGGCGCACTCGCCGACAATCCACCTGCAGCAACCAGAACCGGCATCATCGTCATATCCGTCGCCCTCAACTGGTCGCTCCGATGGAGCGATCAAACACGATCAGCATGCGTCCATGAACGCGACCTCGCGCCGACGATCCGCAGCCGACCAAGGCAATAGCGAGGCAGGCGAGAGTGGCGAGCGATCCGACTAGACGCGGCACCATCGCCAAGTATCCAGCGGTCGGGCGTCATTCCGGAACTCAATGTCATCCTCGCCGCGGTGGTGGCGTCCGATTGTTCGAAGAGACTCGGTCGGCGACGGCTGACTCGATTCCGAATGTCGACCCGTAGGTCTGACCTTCCAGTGTTGTGTCGCCGTCGCCGACCGAGACCGTCGAGCGTGACCTGATAGGAGCGTGGCCTTTGGCCTCGATTGAGGTCTGTCCGCTCGCCGGTCGCCCCCAACGGCTTGGAGGCGAGATCCATGATCGTGATCGGGCTGGACGTACACAAGCAGTCGGTGACGGCGGTCGCCGTCGACGAGGCAGGTAGGCCGCTCGACGAGAGAATGATTCCAGTCGGAAGCGAGGAGCTGCTCGGCTGGGCGGCGGCGCTCGATGCGGAGCGGTTGTGGGCGGTCGAGGACTGCCGGCAGCTGACCGGCTGGCTCGAACGGCAGTTTCTGCAGGCGGGCGAGGAGCTGGTGCGGGTGCCGCCGAAGCTGACGGTGCCGGAGCGACGCGCCGGCTCGCGATTGCATGAGCCGCCATCACCCACGCCGCACGATGAACTTCCAGGCGTGCGCACATACTCTCGACCAGTCTCACCGCCTCTTCGAACACTGAAGAGCCTGGCCTGGTGACCGGCGTCGCGAGCCCGGTCGTCAGGCGCGCAGTGCGACCGTCCCGACGAGCGTGACGGTCACGTAGTTGGCGGCCGGCGGTGCCTTCTCGCCAAGGCACTTGCCGCTTCTGCTGCGTGCGCCGATCAGGATGCCGTGGGCGGTGAAGGTACCTTTGCCGGTGACGCCGCGGTAGGCGCCGGTGCCGCCCTCGATCGTGAACGTGCCGCCGCCGGAGGCGGTTGCGCTGCAGGTTCGCAGGTTCGCCTTCCAGTCGAACTGCTCGGGGGCGACCAGACGCAGGGTCCCCCGGGCGAAGTGGAGCGTCGCGTAGTTGATCTGTCCGCCCGAGGTGTCTTTCTCGGTCTGGGTTTCGGTCCCGATGCCCTTGATCCGCCCGGCGGCCTCGACCGCCATCGGTACGTCCTTGCCGCCAACGTTCGCGCTGAAGAGCGTGAACCGCTGCGGTAGCGCCTTCGCGTTTGCGGCGCCGCTTGCCACCGCCGTGACGAGCATGATCGGTGCGGCGAGTGCCAGGGCGAGGATGGCAGCTGGACAGCGGACATGGATGCGTGTCATTCGAGTCTCCTTCGGTTGATGGTCAGCGGGTGGCGGGCCGGGCGGACTGGCGGCCACGGAGCACGCGTACGAGCGCTGCTCCAACGAGCGCGAGCACAATCAGCGTGTCGGCGAGCAGCGTGAACCAGCCGATCGCGCCAATCGTCTCGGCGGCGCCGTGCGTGGCGTGCCTGAGCGCGAACGAGACGACGAGCGCGACGACGTCGACGGTCACCGCGACGGCGAGCAGGCGGTAGAGCGATACCTTCATGATCCGGCCCCTTTCGGTTGACCGTCCCGACGCTAGGCCGACAGAGGCGCGGCGTCGTCTGCCGTCCGCCGGATCTTGTCTCTGCCGGAAGGCGGATCCGGGGATCTGCCTTCCG
This sequence comes from uncultured Thermoleophilia bacterium, assembly GCA_963785875.1. Taxonomy (GTDB): domain Bacteria; phylum Actinomycetota; class Thermoleophilia; order Gaiellales; family Gaiellaceae; genus PALSA-600. The sequence goes on from CAWAWV010000004.1 coordinate 8,047, forward strand.
GCAGATGCCGCTCGCGGCGCGCGCTTGTAGCGTGGAGTCCATGAGTCTCGCCCTTCGGCTGCGGCACGTCTCGGCACCGACGGCAGATGCTGCCCTGGCGGCCGCCGTCGTCGCGCTCGGTCAGCTCGAAGTGTGGGCGAACGTGCGCATCGAGCCGAAGCCGGCGGCGGCCGCGAGCGAGCTCGTGCTCGGGGTCGCGCTCGCTTGGCGGCGGCGGTTCCCGCTCGCGACCTTGACGGTCGTGGCCGCCGCCGCGACCGCCGAGGCGGTCGCAGGGGTGCCGCTGCAGGAGCCGCTGATGGATCTGGTCGCATTCGTGATCGCGGTCTACTCGCTCGTCACCCACGCGCCGCGCGAGCGCGCAGCCGCCGGCGCTGCGATCGGGGTGACCGCGGTCGCGGTGCAGACTGCGAGCCAGCACAAAGGGATCGGCAACTTCGTCTTCGCGCTGATCTTTCTCGTCGGCGCGTGGATCGCCGGCCGCACGATCCACGCGCGCACCGCGCGCACCGAACAGCTCGAGCACGAGCAGCAGCGGCTGGCGCTCACAGCAGCCGCGGAGGAACGGCAACGAATCGCGCGCGAGCTGCACGACATCATCTCGCACAGCCTCGGCGTGCTCGTTCTCCAGGCGGGTGCCGCCGAGCAGGTGCTCGAACGCAACCCCGCTCGCGCGCGCGAAGTGCTGCAGTCGATCCGCGCGACCGGCCAGGAGGCAATCGGCGAGATCGCGACACTGCTCACGCTCGTCGGAAGCGAACCCGAGCACTCGCGCCAGCCGCAGCCGACACTGGCCGACCTCGAACGGCTGCTGGCGACAACGCGCGAGGCCGGGCTACCGGTCGAGCTCGAGATCGCCGGCCGGCGCCGCGTGCTGGCAGCACCGCTCGAGCTATCGGCCTACCGGATCGTGCAAGAAGGCCTCACCAACGCCCTCAAACACGCAGGCGGCACCCAGGCGCGCGTCAGCCTGCGCTACCACGAGCGCGAACTCGAGCTCGAGGTCAGCGACGACGGCGCCGGCGCGGCAAACGGCCACGGCAGCCGCCGCGGCCTCGCCGGCATCGGTGAACGAGTCGCCGTCTTCGGCGGTCACCTCGAGGCGGGACCGCAGCCGCAAGGCGGATGGGCGCTGCGCGCCAGCCTGCCCCTGCCATCATGATCCGCGTCCTCCTCGTCGACGACCAGCCCGTCGTCCGCGGCGGCCTGAAGCTGATCCTCGAGGCACAGGACGACATCGAGGTACTCGGCGAGGCAGCCGACGGCTCCGAAGCCGTCGCACTCACCCGAGCACTCGATCCCGATGTCGTGCTGATGGACATCCGCATGCCCGTCCTCGACGGGATCGAAGCGACCCGGCAGCTTGCCGCAACGGGAACCGACGCCCGAGTACTCATCCTCACCACCTACGGCCTCGACGACTACGTCTACGAAGCACTGCAAGCGGGAGCCGCCGGATTCCTGCTCAAAACCGACCCACCCCAACGGCTCGTCGAAGGTGTTCGAATCGTCGCCGCCGGCGAAGCGCTACTCGCACCAGACATCACCCGACGCCTGATCGACCACTACCTCGGTTCCCCACCCACCAACGCGCCTTCCCCACCCGCGCTCGCCGAGCTGACCGCACGCGAGCGCGAGGTACTCGAGCAGCTCACCCACGGCCTCTCCAACGCCGAGATCGCCCAGACGCTCTACATCACCGAAGGCACCGCCAAGACGCACGTCGCGCGAATCCTCGCCAAACTCGACCTCCGCGACCGCGTCCAAGCCGTCATCTACGCCTACGAAAACGGACTCGTCCAAGCCGGCGCCCGAGACACACACGACCCGGGCCACTGATCGACCTGCCGCAGGCAGGCCCGCTCGCCGCGAATAACGAATCGGGAGGAGTTCATCGTGGTGACGCGCCATCGCCTTTTTAGAGCAAGTGCCCCCTCGCTATTGAAGAGGTGGTTCTAGCGGGAGAGTTCGAAGGTCGAGATGCCGGCACGGACGCGAGCGACGCGTGAACCGCCTTTGAGCAGCGACACGTCAAGTGCGGCGCGCAGGTACCGAGAACCCGTGGCGCGTCTGGCCGTAGGTACCTTTGGCGAAGGCGAGCACCTTTGCAGGCTTCACCGAGAAGACGAGGACCGAGCCGCTCCCACCCTCGTGTCGGAAGCCGCGGTCGTGCACCTTGTAGCGCCAGCGCCGTCCCACTTCGTCGCCCACGTCTCTGCGAGGCGTTGGAGGACACTCTCGTCCATCACCTGGACGGCCCCGCCCTCGACCACGACGTCGAGCCCTCGGTCCCACTCGCTGCAACCGGTCGTTGAGGATCACGTTCTGGTTGGTTCTCAGGTTCACGGCCTTCTGCTCGCCGGGGCCGGTGGCGAAATAGATGGCGTCATCAGCCAGACAGCAACGAGTAGCGTGACATGCGGCCGACCGTCGGCGCGGACGGTCGAGATCCAGAACAGCTCGGCATCTTCGAGTGCGCGGCGAGTCCTTCCCAGTCGGTCGCGACTGTGTCCTGGTCCTACCGTCACTCACACTCCTCCCTCCTTTCCCATCGCTCGAGCGATGGTCTTCCAGTCGGCTCGGTCGACTCCGTGGCCGGCTCCCTCGAGTGGTCAAGCAGTTTCGCTCCATGGAGCTCTTCGGCCAGCGCTTGTCCGTGCGCGAGCTGGGAACAGCGGGTCGGCGGTGCCGTGGATGACGAGGGTGGGCGCCGCAATCGACGAGATCGGCTCGGATGGAACGTCGGGCTCCGGGATCATGGTGTGGTTCTGGGAAGCGGCGATGTCACGCGCGCGCTCGACGTCGCGGACGATGAAGTCACGCCACGCCATCTCGTCAAACGGACGCACGCCCCCCGCAAGCACCCGCTCGTAGGCCACCAGGTACTCGATCACCGACCCCCGGTCGGACCAATCGACCTCAGCTGAGGCAAGGAAGCCGCCGAAGCGCTCCGTCGCCGAGGGAAGGTTGCGGTCCCCGCGGGTCGCAGGAGACGTGCTGATGAGGGCGAGCGACAGCACGCGGTCGGGAAAGCCGAGCGCGAGCAGCTGGGCGAATGCCCCACCCGCCGACACGCCGACCACGTGCGCGGCCACGAGCTCGTAGGCGTCGAGGACACCAACGGCATCGGCCACCAGATCGGAACTGGTGTACAGCGGACTCCCCGGCTCACTCGTGACCGAGCGGCCGGTGTCACGGTGGTCGTAGCGGATCACGAACCGGCCGCCCTCGGCAAGCAGCCGGCAGAAACCATCCTCCCACCAGAACATCGACGCAGCGAACCCCATGACCAAAAGAACTGGCGGATCGCCCGGGTCGCCGAACGGCTCCGTACAGAGCTCGACGCCGTTCGCTTCGGTCAGCCGTTCACCCATGTTCGCCTCCTCCTCTCGCTCTCTAACGTCCGAGTAACTCCCTCGAAGTCGTTCACCTGGAACCGGCGCCGGCGAACTCCAGGCGCGGTGGGTGTGGAGCCGTTCATGGAGCTCTTTCAGTCCAGAGCCTGGCCCATGTCATCAGGTGCGAGTGACGCTAGCGGTCGGGTGGTATCTCGATGACGGCCGATCTTCCGAGCAGGCTCTGGGGTTGACAGAGATCGAGGCTTGTGAGGTTGAGCTGGGAGAGGCGGACGGGGTCGATGAGGATGTGCAGCGCCGTGATCCGGCCATCCTGCACGGTCGCTGCCGCAACCGCGAAGACCTCTCCTTCTCGCAACGAAGCCCAGCCAGCGACGCCGTTGATGAGCGCGGGACGCACGTCGAGACCAAGGCGTCCGAAACTTGCCTCCGGCGCGATCACCCGGAAATGAGAAGTGAAGAACGGGATCCACTTCTCGGGAATCGAACTGCCGCCACCGTGGAGCAACAGCAGGGGCGAGCCGTCCCCGTGCACCTCGTAATACATGGTGAGACCGTTGACGACGGCGTACGGCATGTATGAGGTGAGCTTGCTCGCCCGTGCGATCAGCGTGTCGCATTCGTCGACGCGGCGGCGGGCGCCCATCTGGTCGAAGAGCGCGCGGGCCCGGCGGAGCGGCGAGTCGGCGCCGGGGTCACCGACGGCGGTGAGGCAGCGGCCGTGGCCGAGGAGGGCGTGGGCCTGTTCGATCACCTCCGTGAGCCGCTCCCAACGGTCGGCAGCGTCCGCGTAGAGGGCGGCGGCCTCGGCGCCTTCGCCGGCGCGTTCCGCCTGGATCGCCCGGACCGTGACGAGCGCATGCTGCTGCCTCGGAACGACCTCGGGGAAGCCGGCGGCCAGGCGGGCGAGCAGGTCGTCGTCGCCCAGGGCGGCGGCGGCCCGCGCGAGCCGAGGCAGATGGTTCGCGTACTCGGAGTGTTCGTGGCGGGACGAGTCGGCGACCTCGCCGATCAGCTCCTTCGCTTCGCCCGTACGCCCGGCTGCGATCAGGACGGGCGCTGCCGCCCACGCCGCGAACGCCAGATAGGCCCATCGTGCGTTCCGCGCGGCGATCTCGAGCGCCCGCTCGGCCGGTGCGAGGGCGTTCTCGCCGCGCTCGTCGAGCGCCACCGCCTGCCCGGCGAGGACGTCGTGCTCGAAGAGCCGGTTCCCGCTCTCGCGCAGTTGCGGCAGGATCGCATCGGCCCAGGCGAGCGCCATCGTCGAGCCGGCCGTTGCCGACGAGGAACAGCTGAGCGGCTCGCCGTGTGGATCTGCGCCGACTCGGCCAGGCCGCGCGCGGTCCGAGAAGCACCAGCGCCTCCTCGAGCGTCGCGACCGCGGGCGCCGGGCCTTCCAGGAACCAGCGCGCGCAGGCGAGGTTGTGCAGCAGCGTCGCCGCGCTCCGCCCCTGTCCCGCGGCAACCATGCAGCTCGAAGCCACGCTCCGTGTCGGCGAGGCCGGCCGAGGTCGCCGATGATAGCAGCGTGAGAAGCCGCGGGTCGCCGAGGAGCGTCGCCCGGCACGTCCAGGCCCAGCTCGAGCGGCGAGCGCGAGCGCACGGTCGGCCGTCTCGATGGCCGCCGCGTAGCTGCCGCTGATGTAGTGGCTGCTGGCGACTCTGGACAGCGCGTCGACGAGCTCCGGGCCCGGGGTCGGTTCGAGCAACGCGACCGCTCGCTCGGCGAGTGGCGATCGAATCCGGCTCGCCGAGGCTCCAGCGAGCGCTCGACAGCGCGCCAGCGCCTCGCCGGCGTGCGGCACGTCGCCGGCAGCCTCGAAGCGGGCGATCGCCCGCTCGAGCGCTTCGACGGCCTCGCGGCAAGCCGGCCGCCTTCCGGGCGGCCGACGGCCCAGCGCAGAAGGACGAGCGGGTAGCTCGGATCCTGCTCGGGCGTGAGCGCCTTCGCGCGGTCGAGCAGCTCCAGTGCCCTGCCCGCGTCGAGCCCGAGCGCGCGCTCCCCGGCGAGCAGGCGCATAGCGGCCGCGCGAGGCGTTATCTCGGCCACGAGGGCGGCATCGGCTGCTGCCCGTGCGAGCTCGAGGGCTTCGCCGGTGTGGTAGGCGAGCACGTCGTCGACCTTCGAGGCTCGCCTGCCTTGGCCTCCAGCCAGTCCGCGGCCGCCAGGTGCTTCGCCGGCACGCGCCGCGCGCGGGATCTGCTGGTAGACGACGTCCCGGACCAGCAGGTGCCAGAACCCATACTCCGCTTCGCCCTCCATCGACGACTGGCGGGAGGGCCGAACCAGCTCCTTGCGGCGAGAGCTCGTGCAGCGCCCGCTCGACCTCGCGCGGATCGCGGTCGTCCATCGCGCCGATGGCGCCGGCCCAGAAGACCTTGCCCAGCACCGCCGCGTCCTGGAGCAAGGTCTTCCGTTCCTGAGGGAGCGTGTCGAGGCGGGCCGCGATCAGCGCGTGGATCGATTCCGGGAACGGCACATCCGTGCCCGTCCTGAGGGCGCTGTGCTCGTCGAGCAGGTCGCGGTCGCGCAGCATGCGCGACGAACTCCTCGGCGTACAGCGGGTTGCCGCCCGCCCGTTCCAGCAGAAGCTGCTGCGTCTCCGCCGGCAGGACCGTCTGCTCGAGCAGTGCTGAGACCAGCTTCGCGGTCTCCGTCTCCGAGAGCGGCGAGAGGTTGATCGCCGTCTGGTTGCGAAGGCCGGTGCCCCAGGCCGCGATGCCTCTCGTACAGCTCGGGCCGCGCGGTGCAGACGACGAGCAGCGGGACGCCCGCGCCCAGTCGGCCAGGTGCTCGAGGAACGCGAGCAGCGCCGGGTCGGCCCAGTGGATGTCCTCCACCACCAGCACCAGCGGCGCCCGCTCCGCGACCGACTCCAGGAACCTGCGCCAGGCGGTGAACAGCTCCTCTTGCGCCGGCGGCTTCGACCGCGTCGATCCCGAGCAGCGGCAGCAGCCGCGCCCGCAACCAGGGCCGGTCGTCCGACTCGGGCAGCACCGCGTCCAGCTTCGCGGTCGCCGCGTCGGGGGAGTCGGACTCGAAGACGCCCGCGTGCGCCTTGACGATCTCGCCCAACGCCCAGAACGTGATCCCTTCCCCGTAGGGCAGGCAGCGGCCCTGGCGCCAGGTGACGAGCTGGTCCAGTCGCGTCGGTGTACGCGAACAGCTCCGCCACGAGGCGGCGACTTGCCCACACCCGGCTCGCCGGCGACCGTGACCAGCTGCACCGACCGTTCGGCGATGGCCTTGTCGAGGGTGCCCGCAGACAGCGTGAATCGAGCTCGCGCCGACCAGGGCGTGGTCATGGACCGGATCACGTCCGAGCCGAAGCGGGCCGTCAGCGCGAAGCGCGCCGCCGACCGCGGCCCGGCTCGGCCTTCCCTTCGCATCGATCGGGGTCGACGAGCTCGAGTCGAACAGCCGCTCGGTGGCCCGGAGAGGTGCCCTCCCCGACCGCGACCCCGTTCACCGGTGCCTGCGACTGGATGCGGGCAGCGGTGTTCGACGTCACCGTTACCATCCCTTCGCCCAGCTCCGGCCGCGCCTGACGGCAACCACGGCCTCTCCCGTGTTCATGCCGACCCGGACCGATGACAGCGAGAGGCCGTCGGCTTCGTTCAGCTTCGGCGATGGCCTCCAGGAGTGCGAAGGCCCGCCCGGACCGCCCGCTCCGGATCGTCCTCGTGCGCCGACGGCGCGCCGAGACTCGCCATGACGGCGTCGCCGATGAACTTCTCAACCGTTCCGCCGAACGCCTCGAATGCGCTCACGCGTCCGCGCGGGGTACGGAGCCGATCCACGCCTGTACCTCCTCCGGTCGGCGCTTCTCCGACGCCATCATGAAGCCAACCAGGATCAGAAAAGATTCAACACCACCTCACTCCTCGCTCCCAAGTCAGCAGGCGCCGCGGCGGCGGCCCGGGGAGGGCGCCGGAACACGAAGCCCATCCCACAAGTTTCTCCTTTGCCGCCTTCGCAGGACAGTACCGCCGCGCACATTTCAGATGTCATCACCCGCGTCCCGGCTCGACGCGGAGCCAGTCGGAGCCTTCAGTCACACGCGAGCAGCAGTTGCTGCGAGTTACGATCTCGTGCGCCTGTCTCCGCACCCCCTTCTCCGACAACCAGCTCGACGCATAACCGACTCCGGCGTCTCCGGGCGCGTTTCTCTCGACGAGCGACACATCCGCCCATCCCGGCCCAAACTTGAATCCCAAGGTCGGCGATCGAGCCCTGCCCGGCCCATCGAACCGAGGGACCTTGCCGAGCCTCTCATCAGGTTCGCAGAACTGAACGACGACAACGACGCAACGCGGCGTAGTCGATCTCGAGGAACTCCTCGACCTCGCGCATCCATCGCTCCTCGACGAACCGGACGTGATCCGGGTGTCCGTTATAGGCCTCGTAGACGTCGGCGTCTGCGAACTCCATCGAGATGCCGAACCGGAACCCGTTCTTCTGGCTGACCTCCTCGAGGATGTCGAACGCCTCGACGCCCGGGATCTGGCTGAGGTCTTCGGCGGCTCGGATGAAGTCGCGCTCGGCATCCGATCCGGCGGGATGGCGCAGCCTGAACGAGACGGTATGACGAATGCGGCCCGGCTCCATCTTGGCAGAGTCTAGGCGAGCAAATCCTGCGGCCCGACGCGAGACGTGAATTCAAGCGGTGCGGTAGGTGATCGCCTCGCGCCTGCCCGAATCGGCGGAGCGAAGTACCGCGTCGCAGACCTCGGCGGCGCGGTAGCCGTCCTCGAAGGTCGCGCCGTGCGGCGCGACGTTCCGGTCGCCCGCGATCGCCGTCGAGCAGATGCTGGATCTCGTGCACGAAGGTGTGCTCCCAGCCGATGACGTGCCCGTGCGGCCACCACCACTCCCAGAACGGGTGGTCGGCCTCGGAGACGAGGATCGTGCGGAAGCCCTTCGTGCCCTCCGAGTGCTGCAGCTCGTTCAGCCGCTCGAGATCGAAGGCGAGCGAGCCCTTCGTGCCGTTGATCTCCCAGCTGAACGCGTTCTTGCGCCCGGCGGCGAAGCGGGTCGCCTCGATCGTGCCGAGGCGCCGCTCCTCGAACTCGACGACCGCCTCGAACGCGTCGTCGACCTCGCGGCCCGGCATGAACGTGCGCGTCGAGGCGGAGACGGGCGTCGATCTCGCCGACGAGATAGCGCGCGAGGTCGACCACGTGCGCGCCGAGGTCGCCGAGCGCGCCCGAGCCCGCTTCGTCCTTGTGGAAGCGCCAGGCGTCGTCCGTCGTCGTCCCCCACTCCTGCAGGTACCGGCCGCGGAAGTGGAGGACGTCGCCGAGCTCACCCGCTTCGAGCATCTCGCGCGCGAGCCGCACGGCCGGGACGAAGCGGTAGTTGAACGCGGTCATGTGCTGCACGCCCGCTCGCGGCGACGCGCTGCCACATCTCGTAGCTCTCGTCGGCGGTGCGGCCGAGCGGCTTCTCGCAGAAGACGTGCTTGCCGGCCTCAGCCGCGGCGATCGTCGGCTCGGCGTGCAGGTTGTTCGGCCCGCTGTTGTCGAACAGCTGACGTCGGGATCGGCGACGAGCTCGTGCCAGTCGGTCACGTAGCGCTCGAAGCCGTAGCGCGTCGCCGCCTCCGCCGACGGCCGCCTCGTCGCGGCCCGCGATCGAGACGAGCCGCGGCACGCAGCGGCGGCGGCCAGGCCATGTACGACGAGCGTGCTTGTAGCCGTTCGCGTGCGCCTTGCCCATGAACGCGTAGCCGAGCATGCCGACGCCGATCTCCGGCGGCGTCCCCGCTCCCTTTGCGGCCGCGTCGACGCCGATGCCTCGCCGCCATCAGGCGCCGGCCTTCTGCATCGCGGCGTCGAACGCGATCGTCCGACGGCGCGAAGTCGGTGCGCCGAACGAAGGCGAGCGCGTCCGGCGCGCCCCAGTCGCGATCCATGCCGCTGTCCTCCCACTCGATCGAGAGCGGCCCCTGGTAGCCGATGCGATTCGAGCGCCCGGAAGAGCTCCTCGAAGTCGACGTCGCCGTGGCCCGGCGAGACGAAGTCCCAGCCGCGCGCCTCCTCGCCGAAGTTCAGGTGCGAGGCGAGGATCGAGCGGCGGCCGTCGAGCCGCTTGCTGCGAGTCCTTGACGTGGACGTGGTAGATCCGGTCGGCGAACTCGAGCGCGAACTGCGCCGTGTCGAGGAACTGGTGCGCGAAGTGGCTCGGGATCGAGGTTGATCCCGAAAGCCTGGCGGTTGCCGATCGCGTCGAGCGTCCGCCGCGTCGTCACGAAGTCGTAGGCGATCTCCGTCGGGTGCACTTCGAGCCCGAACGCACGCCCTCGGCGTCGAAGACGTCCATGATCGGCCCCCACCGCTCCGCGAAGTCCTCGTACGCGCGGTCGATCTCTGCGAAGTCGTTCGGCGGGAACGAATAGAGGAGATGCCAGATCGACGAGCCCGTGAAGCCGTTCACCTGCGTGACGCCGAGCTGCGCGGCCGCGCGCGCGGTGTCCTTCATCCGCTCGGCGGCACGCGTGCCGCACACCCTCTGGTTCGCCGTCGCCGTACACCTCGGGCGGCAGGATCGCGCGGTGACGCTCGTCGATCCGGTCGCAGACCGCCTGGCCGACGAGGTGCGCGCCGATCGCCCAGACGCCGAGGCCGTGCGGCTCGAGCAGCTCGCGGCGGCCCGCTGGCGTAGCCGGGTCGGCGAGTCGCCTTGTCGACCTCGAAGTGGTCGCCCCAGCACGCGAGCTCGAGCCCGTCGAAGCCCCAGCCGCCGCAGTTCGCGGCGAGCTCTTCGATCGGCAGGTCGGCCCACTGGCCGGTGAACAAGGTGACGGGACGCGCCATCGGTGCTCCTTTCAGGCGGACAGGTCTGGGGAAGCGCGAGCCCGGCGGCGCCGAGCTCGGAGGTCGGTGGTCGCGGCCGGAGCGAGCGAGCAGCTCCAGGCCGAGCCTGGCGCGCCGGACGCGCTCGCGGGAGAGCGCGACGGTCGTCGCCTCGAGGTGCGTCCCTGCGGGTAGACGTCCGGGCGCGTTGCGCAGGCCGAACTTCACGTAGACGGGAGCCGCGACCCGGATCAGCTCCGGGATCTCGTGAATGGCGCACGAAGCCGCCGAGGTTGTCGGGCGCCTCGACGTAGACGTCGAGCGGGACATCGACGGCGGCGCGGATCGCCGCGATCTGCGGCAGGGTCAGATCCGTCGGCAGGTTGATCGTCGACGCGCCGAGCCGTTCGAGCACGCGGGCGGCGGCCGCATTCGCCGCGGGCAGCATCACCGAGACCTTGGCCTGCATGTCGCCGCGGCAGGACGCCCGCGACGCGCGCCTCCCGGAACAGGTCGAGCACGCCGATGTCGGCGATCAGCACCGAGCGGAAGCCGTGCTCGGCAGCCCGCACGCAGTCCTCGAGGTTCGCGACGAGCCCCTCCTGGCCGTGCGCGGCGGCGGCGAACGCCGGCATGGCGCGCGCGCCGTCGCAGAGAGCCCCCACGCCGCGTTCGGTCGCGCAAAGAGCGAGACCTCGACGCGCGCCGCCCGAGCGGTGGCCGCCAGCTCGTCGAGCTCCGCGTCGGTCTGCATGAAGACGCCCGATCCCTGCGAGACGCGGTGCACGCGGACGTCGAGCCGCGCGGCCTCTCGAGCACCGCGTCGAGGCAACGCGGCCCTTCCGTCGACGGGATCTCGACGCGATACATGCGCCCCGTCCGGGAACCGCTTGGCCGAGTCCGGGCAGCTCAGGAGGTCGCGCTCCGGCAGCCCGAGGGAGCGAAGGAGGGAGCGGACCGCCATCCAGCCGATCCTACGATGTTAGGTTCCGAGCGGTGGGTCTCGCCGCACGACCTCGCGGCGCGGTTCGCAGCGGCGCCGACCACGATCCGCGAGCCCGAGCAGCTGCGCACCTATGAGTGCGACGGGCTGACCGGGCGCCGCGTCATCCCCGCCCTCGTCGCCCTGCCCTCGACTGCCGCGGAGGTGCAGGCGGTCGTGCAGATCTGCAACGAGAGCGCATCCTGCCGTTCGTCGCGCGCGGCGCCGGCACCGGGCCTGTCGGGCGGCGCGCTGCCGGTCGCGGAGGGGATCGTGATTTCGCTCGCGCGCATGAACCGCGTGCTGGAGATCGACCTCGACGCCGGCCACGATCGTCGTCGAGCCCGGGCGTTACGAACCTCGACGTCACGCGGGCGGTCGCCGCGCGAAGGCTTCTACTACGCGCCCGATCCGTCGTCCCAGCAGGTCTGCACGATCGGCGGCAACGTCGCCGAGAACTCCGGCGGCGCGCATTGCCTCAAGTACGGGTTCACGGTCAATCACGTGCTCGCGGCCGATGTCGTCCTCCCGACGGGCGAGCTCGTGACGCTCTCGGTTTGGGACGAAGGGCCTGATCTGCTCGGAGCGTTCGTCGGCTCAGAGGGAACGCTCGGGATCGCGACGCGCTGACGCTGCGCCTGCTGCGCGCGCCCGCCGCGGTGCGGACGCTGCTCGCCGGCTTTCGCGCACACGGACGACGGCAGGCGCGGCGGTCTCGGGGACGATCGCGGCCGGGATCCTGCCGGCCGCGATCGAGATGATGGACGCGATCACGATCGAGGCTGCCGAGCGGGCCGTCGGCGCGAACTACCCGGCCGGACTGCGGCGCGATCCTGATCGTCGAGCTCGACGGCCCGCCCGAGCAGGTCGAGGAGGACGTTGCCGCGGTCGAGGCGGCTCTGCCGAGACGCACGGGGCCGTCGAGATGCGGATCGCCTCCGACCCGGCCGACCGGGCGGCGGTCTGGCGCGGCCGGAAGGCGGCGTTCGCGGCGATGGGCCGAGTGAGCCCGAACTACTACGTGCAGGACGGCGTCGTCCCACGGACGACGCTGCCGCAGGTGCTGCGCCGAATCGACGAGCTGTCGCAAGGAGCACGGACTTCGCGTCGGCAACGTCTTCCACGCCGGCGACGGCAACCTCCATCCGCTCGTCCTCTACGACGGGCGCGATCGAAGGAGAGGCCGCGCGCGCGGAGGAGCTCGCCGAACCGGATCCTCGAGGCATGCGTCGACGCAGGCGGGTCGATCACCGGCGAGCACGGCGTCGGCGCCGACAAGGCGTGCGCGATGCCGTTGATGTTCAGCGAGACGGATCTCGAGGCGATGAAGCGGCTGCGAGCGCGTTCGACCCGAAGGGCATCGCGAACCCCGGCAAGGTCTTCCCGACGCCGCGGCTGTGCGGCGAGGTGCCTGGGCCGTATCGCGCGCATCCATTGGAGCTGGCGGGCGTTGCCGAGCGATTCTGAGAACGATCGTCGAGCACGAGCCCGGCGACCTGACCTGTCGTCGTCGGCGCAGGCATGCGGCTGCGCGCGCTGCAGGACGCGCTCGCTCTGCACGGGCAGCGGCTTTCGCTCGATCCGCCCGGCGATCCGACGCTCGAGCAGTGCATCTCGACGACCTCGCCGGGCCGCTGCAGCCACCGCTTCGGGCGATGCGCGACCTCGTGATCGGCATCACGGTCACGCTCCCCGACGGCACGCGCGCGAACTCCGGGGGAAGGTCGTGAAGAACGTCGCCGGCTACGACCTGGGGAAGCTCTTCTGCGGGTCGCGCGGCCGGCTCGGGCGCGTCGAGCAGATGGCGCTCGAGCTGCACCCGCGCCCGGAGACGTCACGCACGGTGACGACCGACGCGACGCGGTGGCCGAGCTCCAGCCGGTCCGGGCTCGTGCCGAGCGCCGTCGACCTCGCGGCGCGCGCATGCACGTCCTCTTCGAAGGGTCAGCGCGCGCAGTGGACGCGCAGGTGCACGCGCTCGGGGCAGCGAGCAGAGCCGTGGGAGGCGCTGCGCGCGGTGCAGTCGCGGCTTCCGGGCCGGCGCCGGTGGGACGGCGAGAAGGGCGCCGCTCGTCCGTCCAGGCCCGCGGATCGCCTACGTCGAGGACCCACAGGAGCAGCCTTGGTAGCCGCTCGCCGAGCGGATCGTGGAGGCGCTTTGCAACCCGAGCTGATCGCCGACTGCGTCCACTGCGGGTTCTGCCTCCCGACGTGCCCGACCTACGAGCTGTGGCACGAGGAGATGGACTCGCCGCGCGGACGGATCCAGCTGATGGCGGGTCTGACCGACGGAACGCTGCAACTGACCGACACCGTCGTCGAGCATTTCGACCGCTGTCTCGGCTGCATGGCGTGCGTGCCGGCCTGCCCGTCCGGCGTGCAGTACGACCGCCTGATCGAGTCGACGCGGGCGTACGTCGAAGAGCATCACCGCCGCGGGGCGCGGCGACCGCCTGCTGCGCTCGCTGATCTTCGCCGTCTTCCCCCATCGTCGGCGGCTCCGCGCAGCACTCGCATTTCGGAAGCTGCCTGCGCCCGGGCCGTTCGCCCCGCTTCGCCAGATCGCCCCGCCGTGGCTCGACAACGAGTGGCCGTCGGAGCGGATCCCCGGCCGCGGCCCGCGCGTTGCGGTCGTCGCCGGCTGCGTGCAGAGCGTCGTCTTCGGGCACGTCAACCGCGCGACTGCGCGCGTGCTCGCAGCCGACGGCTACGACGTCCACGTCCCCTGGAAGCAGGGCTGCTGCGGCGCACTTCACGCGCACGCCGGTCGCGTGGACGACGGCGTTGCGCGCGCGAGGAAGCTGGAACGCGCCCTGAGCGGCTATGACGTGATCGTGACGAACGCGGCCGGCTGCGGCTCACATCTGAAGGATCACGTCAGCGCGAATGTCGTCGACGTTTCCGAGCTCCTCGCCGACGCGCCGATGTCGGCGCCGCGACAGCCGCTCGCGCTCCGTGTCGCGTTCCAGGACTCGTGCCATCTGAAACACGCCCAGCGGATCGAGGCGCAGCCACGCGCCGCGCTCGACCGCGATTCCAGGAGTGGAGCTCGCCGAGCCGCGCGAGCAGGAGCTCTGCTGCGGCAGCGCCGGCATCTACAACATCGTGTGCCCGGACGCGGCCCAGCGAGCTCGGCGACCGCAAGGCACAGCGGATCATCGAGACCGGCGCCGATGTCTACGCGAGCGGAAACCCGGGCTGCCTCGTGCAGGTGTCGGCGGCGCTTCGACGGGCCGGACGGCCGCTGCCCGCCCTGCATCCGATCGAGATCGTGGACGCGTCGATCCGCGGCGTGCCGGCCGACGAGCTGCTCGCTACGGCGCGCCGCTAGCGCACCGAGGCCCAGGGCTCCTCGCCGGAGACGTCGACAAGCCCGTAGCCACCGTCGCCGAGCGATGGGCCGATCACGACCTGCAGGTGCGCCGTCTCGTTCCCGTCGTTGTAGGACGCGTGCACGACGCCGGCGTCGAGGTAGACGGAGTCGCCGGGGCCGAGCGTCGTCGAGTCATGCTCGATGAACTGCGTCACCGCGCCCTGCTTGACGATGATCACCTCTTCCTGTCCGTCGTGTCGATGAAAGGCATGGCCCTCGCCGGGCTCCAGCGTCACGTCCATCACGACAAGCTGCTTCGAGCCCGTGTTCGCGGGCCGCGTGCGCCAGCCGATCGTGCCCCAGTCGAACTGCTCCTGCTCGACGTCGGCCTGCTTGACAAACGAGCTCATGCTTCCTCCTTCACAGGGATGGATTTGAAACGACGCATGTTCTCGGTCATCGCCACCTCGGTCGGGAGGCGCTCCATCGAGGACGCGCCGAAGAACCCGACGACGCCTTCCGTCCGCTCGATCACGAACGCGGCGTCGTCGGGCTCGGCGATCGGCCCCCCATGGCAGAGCACGAGAATGTCGGGGTTCACGCGCTTCGCGGCGTCGTGCATCCCCTGGATCAGCGGCACGCACTCCTCGAGGCTCTTCGCGGTCTCGGCCCCGATCGCGCCGCCGGTTGTGAGCCCCATGTGCGGCACGAGGACGTCGGCACCCGCAGCCGCCATCGCAGCGGCCTGGTCGTCGTCGAAGACGTAGGGCGCCGTCAGGAAGTCGCGTTCGCGCGCAAGACGGATCATGTCTACCTCGAGGCCGTAGCCCATGCCGGTCTCCTCAAGGCCGGCGCGGAGCGTGCCATCGACGAGCCCGACAGTCGGGAAGTTCTGCACGCCGCTGAAGCCGATCCGCCGAAGCTCGTCAAGGAAAACGGGCATGAGGCGGAACGGATCGGTCCCGCACACGCCGGCGAGGACCGGCGTGTTCTTGACGACCGGCAGCACCTCGCGCGCCATGTCGACGACGATCTCGTTCGCATCCCCGTACGGCATCAGGCCGGCGAGCGAGCCGCGGCCGCCCATCCGGTAGCGGCCGCTGTTGTAGATGATGATCAGGTCGGCGCCGCCCGCCTCGGCGAGCTTGGCCGAAAGCCCGGTTCCCGCACCCGCACCGATGATCGGCCGCCGCCCGGCGACCTGTGCCCGGAGACGTGCGAGCGCCTCGTCGCGTCTCATGGCGTTCGCTGCTCGATCAATTCGTGGAGGCGGTCGGCCATCGCGACCGCGAACGCAGGGTCGTTCACGTCCTCAGGACGTTCGTGCAGTTCAATGCCTCCGAGGTGCTCCTTCAACGCTTGCACGAGTGCGTCGTCTGCCTCTGGATCATGGAACGGCTGCCCTGGCATGTCGATCATCGATACCCCGCCGAGCGGGACGAACACGACCGTCGGCGACACGGCCGCGGCAAGCTTGCGACCGATGATCTGGCCGAGCTCGGCGCACTCCTCCTTCGTCGTGCGCATGAGCGTCACCGTGGGGTTGTGCACATAGAGGTTCCGTCCCTCGAACTGCGGCGGAACGGTGTCGCGAGGACCGAAGTTGACCATGTCGAGCGCGCCGAGCGACACGACCTGCGGCACGCCTGCAGCACCCGCCGCCTCGAGGCGGTCCGGCCCGGCCGAGAGCACTCCGCCGACGAGCTCGTCGGCGAGCTCAGTCGTCGTCGCATCGAGGACGCCCGCGAGGAAACCGTCCTTCGCGAGCGCCTCCATCGATCGGCCGCCCGAGCCGGTCGCGTGGAACACGAGCACCTCGTAGCCGAGCTCCTCGAGCCGCTCGCGTGCAGTCGTCACACACGGGGTCGTGACGCCGAACATGCTCGCAGCCACGAGCGGCCTGCCGTCGAGCCGCGGCGGCACCGCTTGCGCCATGCCGGCGATCGCAGCGGCCGCGTTGGCGATGATTCGCGCAGAGACGCTGTTCACACCGGAGATGTCGACGACCGAGTACATCATCGTCACGTCGACGGCCCCGACGTACGGCCGGGTATCGCCGGACGCGAGCGTGGACACGAGGAGCTTCGGCACCCCGACCGGTAGCGCGCGCATCGCCTGTGCCGCGATCGACGAGCCGCCCGAGCCGCCGAGTGCGACGACGCCGTCGAGGCGTCCAGCCGCGAACAGGTCGCGCACCACAGCTTCGGCGCCCGCAGCCATCGCCGTGACGGCGGCACCGCGATCGCCGGCGGCTGCGAGCGCTCCGACGTCGGCGCCGCCGGCGCGGGCCACGTCGTCGCGCGCGATGTCCGGCGTGAGGCCGACGGGCTCGTTCACACCCGCGTCGACGATCACGCAGTCGACCCCGTGCTCACGCAAGCGGTCGCAGAGGAACGCGTACTCACGACCCTTCGTGTCGAGCGTGCCGACGCAGACGACGGTCGCCATCGCTACCCGCGCTCCGCAAGCGGCTCGACGCCGAGGAACCGGCGCTGGAGCTCCATGTCCGACGACAGCTCGGCTGCCGTCGTCTCGGCGTAGATCGAGCCTCCCACCATGACGAGCAGGCGGTCGGCGACCGCGGTCGCCATGCCGAGGTTCTGCTCGATCAGCAGGATGGCGAGTCCCTCGTCCGCGAGTCGCCGGAACGTCTCCACAGGTGCTCGACGATCGCCGGCGCGAGGCCCTCGGACGGCTCGTCCATGACAGGAGGTCGGGGTTCGTGAGGAGCGCGCGGCCGATCGCGAGCATCTGCTGCTCGCCGCCGGAGAGCTGCCCGCCGCCGTTGCGCCGCCGCTCGGCGAGGCGCGGGAAGAGCTCGTACACCGCCGTCCGGCGTCCATTGCTTGCCCGACGCCGCGGCGCGGTGATCATCCGCAGGTGCTCGTCGACCGAGAGCGACGGGAACAGCCGCCTACCCTGCGGGACGTAGCCGATGCCGAGCTTCGCGATCTTGTAAGACGGCCGGCCGACGAGATCTTTGCCTTGATAGCGGATCGAGCCGGTGACGCGCCCCGGCGGGATGCCGAGGATCGCGTTGCACAGGGTGGTCTTCCCCATACCGTTGCGACCGATGATCGAGGTCGAGCCGCCGACGATGTCGAACGAGACGTCCTCGAGCGCCTGCGCGCTGCCGTAGAACGCGCTCACGTCCGCTGACGCTCAGCAGGGCGCGCGTCACTCACCGCCGTGCCTTCCGAGATAGAGGTCGTGCACCATCTGGTTCGCGCGGATCTCGTCCGGCGTGCCCTCGACGATCACACGGCCGTCGTGCATCATCGTCACGCGGTCGGCGACCCGGAGCGCGACGTCCATGTCGTGCTCGATCAGGATCAGCGTGATCGAGGGTTCGAGCGAGAGCAGCAGCTCGGTGAGCGCCGTCCGCTCGCCCCGCGAGAGGCCGGACGCCGGCTCGTCGAGCATCATCAACTTCGGGTTCGACGCGCGCGCCATCGCCACCTCGAGCTGGCGCTGCTCGCCGTGCGAGAGCGCGCCCACGAAGGTGCGCTCGCGACCGCCGAGGCCGACCGTGCGGACGAGCTCGAACGCCTGGTCGCGCAGCTCGCGGTCGCGGGCGCGCAGCGCGACCGGGCGGAAGTGGCCGGACCGCACGCCGAGCAGCGCGAGATAGATGTTGTCCTCGACCGACAGGCCGAGGAACGAACGAGACTTCTGGTAGGTCGCGCCCCATCCCGAGCTTCGTACGCGTGCGGGGCGGGAGCACGCTGATCTCCGCGCCGAGGAACTCGATCGTCCCGGCACTCGGAGGGACGTCACCCGAGATGACATTGAACAGCGTCGTCTTCCCCGCGCCGTTCGGCCCGAGGATCGCGCGCCGCTCGCCGTGCGCGACGTCCAGGTCGACGTCGCGCACGGCGTGGAGGCCGCCGTAACGCCGGCCGACCCCCCGCAAGCGGAGGATCGGCCCGGCGTCGCCGGCTGCTACTGCCTCCGACAATCGCCTATCCGGTGACGCCGGCTTGCGTGTGTGACCGACCCAGGGCAGGTTCCGCTTGACGCACTGCGGATAGTTCCGCCCCGGTGCGGGCGTCTTCGGCGAGAACGTGCCGCCGAAGCTCTGGTCGACACCCGGGATGTAGCCGATGGTCTTGACGGCCAGCTTGCCGGCCTTCATGTACAGCTGCTGGTAGTAGACCGGGATGATCGCCTGGCGGTTCTTGTCCAGGCGGATCGGCCCGTACGGCGTGCGGAGCCGAACCTTCCCGACCGCCTTCTGCAGCTTCTTCTGGCCACCCGAGAGGTCGCCCTTCACGCCCTTCAGACCGGCCAGCAGGCCCCAGGTGTTCACGTAGTAGCCGAACGTGAACGTGGACGACGCCTGCGGAGCAGCCGCCCCGAACGGCGGGATCTGTCTTGAAGATCCTGCCGACCAGCTTGTTGTATGCCTGGGCCGCCGGAGTGGCCAGGTCACCGGCCGTGCCCGCTCCGCCGACGTACGCACCGGCGACGCGGCTCGACAGCTGCTCGAACTGCCCCGGGGTGCCCCAGAACAGGTTCCCGATGAACTTCTTGCCGTCGATCGGGCCGTGCGCCTGCTCGTAGGCCTTCAGGAACGGAATGAGCCCTGCACCGCCGACCGCGACGAAGGTGCCGTCGACGTTCGTCGGCATCTGCTGGGCGTACGACGAGTAGTCGGTCGTGTTGAGCGGCGGGAAGACCCGCTTCGTGACCTTGCCGCCCACCGCACAGAACTCGGCGACGAAGCCGGCGGTCGACGTCCAAGCGAAGCTGTAGTCGTCCGCGACGACCGCTGCGGTCTTCCAGCCGAGCTTGTTGTAGGCGAGGTCGCCGAGCCCCGCGTTCCACTGTGCGCCGTCCCCGTTGAACCTGAAGAAGTTCGGCGCGCGGACCTTCAGCGTCGTGTCCTGAGCGCCGGCGGCGCCGTCGACGAACGTCTTCGTGGGGTGCTGCTTGGCGTAGTTGGCGACGGCGATGGACTCGTCGCCTGACAGCGGGCCGATCATGATGTCGGCCTTCAACTGCTCCATCAGGCGCTTCGTCTCCTTGATCGCCGTGTCGGCGCGGTCGTTCGAGCAGCCGACACCGACGAGCTTGAGCGGGTGCCCGTTGATCTGGCCACCGACCCAGCCGTCGCGCGGCTTGTTCGGGTTCTTCGCCTTGGCACCGGCGTACTGCACCATCGCCGTCACGACACCTGCCATGTCCTGATTGTCGAACGACCCGAAGGCGCCTTGACAGTCGGACAGAACGGCAATCCTGATCGGCGATGCACCGCTGCGTGCGGTCGCGGTCGTCGCCAGCAACGCCGCCACGAGCACGGCGAGCACTGCGAGCGAAACCAGCTTCCACCTGCGCTTGAGAGCATTCATGCGGATGCCCTCCTCCTTTCGAACCGGTTGATATTGGGAAAACTCTGGGGGGTCACGCCTAGCGCGGCACGAGCCGGGTTGTGGGGGTGGTTCGGCGCCTCCTTTCAGACACTGGGCTCCACCTGTCCGACCTCGATCGGATTGGGATCCGTCGGACCGCGGCGCCGCCTGAAGGTGAGCTCGAGCACGCGTTCCCAGAGGCCGACGAGGCCGCCCGGCGAGACCAGCACGATCACGAGGAAGATCGCGCCGATCAGCGTGTGGAAGCGTGGTCCGATGAAGCTGATCTGCTGGGAGTAGTTGTTGATGATCACGAAGAAGAGCGCGCCCACCCAAGCGCCTTCGAGCCGGTAGAGCCCGCCCACGACCGCGATCACGAGCACGTCGATCGTCGCGCCCAGGTCGATCGACGCCGGGTCGATGTGGCCGTTCCACCAGACGAAGAAGATCCCGCCGATCGCCGCGACGAATGAGGCGAACGCGAACGCGGCGACGCGGTGGAGGACGACGTTATACCCGAGGGACGCCATACGCACCGGGTCGTCGCGGACGCCCTGCAGCGTCAGGCCGAAGGGCGTCCGTGTCAGGTACCGGAGCAGCAGGTAGACGGCCAGCGCGACAACGAGCGTCGTGTAGTAGAGCCGGTTCTGATGTGCATCAACGCTGCCGATGAAGGACGGCGCGGGGATGCCGCTGATCCCGCCGAAGCCCGAGATGTCCGTGACCTGTCCGAACGTCAGATTGGCGATCACCGAGTAGGTGAGCGTGATCATCAGGAAGTAGATCCCGACGCTCCGGCTCGCGAGCGCACCGAAGAGAACACCGGCGAGGACGGTGATGACGAGCGCGAGCACGATGCCCCACCACGGGCTCCAGCCCAGGTTCAAGCCCTTCGTGTTCCCGTTGGTCGTCGCATTGCCGACAACGAACCCGGCGATGCCGTAGACGGCGACCTGCGCGAGCGACACCATCCCGCCGTACGCCGAGAGGAAGATCAGGCTTGCGGCGACGATGCCGAGGATGAGCATCTGCGTGAGCAGGGTCCCGACCCAGTAGCTCGAGAGGAACAACGGCGCGAGGGCGGCGAGGAAGAGTCCACCGATGCCGACAACGCGATCGGGAGAGACCGCTCGGCTCACGCGGGCCTCCCGAAGAGGCCGAGCGGGCGAACGGCGAGCACGATCGCGACGAGCACGAACGTGAAGATGATCGAGTAGTAGGTGTAGTTCGAGGGCAGGTATGCGGCAGCGAAGTTGCTCGTCAGGCCGAGCAGGAGCGAGCCGACCGCAGCGCCTCCGAGTGACCCCATGCCGCCGATGATCACGACCACGAGCGAGTAGAGCAACCAATTCGCATCGACCCCCGGCGCGAGGCTCGCAAACGAGCCCCCGATCACGCCGCCGAGCCCGGCGAGTGCCGATCCGACGATGAAGGCGATCGCGAACGTCAGCTGGATGTTGATCCCGAGCGCGGAGACCATCGCACGGTCGTCGACGCCGGCTCGGATCACGATGCCGGTGCGCGTCCGCTTCAGCCAGAACCAGAGCAGGACCCCGATCCCGACCGCGATCGCGAGGATCACGAGCCGCGTCTCGGTGTACTGGATGCCCTGCACCCGGACGTTCACGAAGGTGTCCCAGTTGCGGGGCCACGCGATGTCCTCGGCGATGCCGCCGAAGTGGGCGAGCATCTGATCGGCGAGGATGATCGAGATCGCGATCGTGATCAGCGCCTGCCGCAGGTCCTGGCCCTGGTTCCACCGCAGGAAGAGCTGCTGCATGACGAGCCCCATCCCGGCGACGACCAGCGTCCCGACGACCGTCGGCACGATCCAATGGGTCAGGTTCACCTGCGAGCTCGAGAGGCCGAACGACCCGCCCCCTTCGACCATGTGCCGCTGCACCTTGAGCGCCACATAACCGCCGAAGAGGAAGAACGCGCCGTGCGCCATATTGACGACGCGCATCAGGCCGAAGATCAGCGTGAAGCCGCTCGCGACGACGAAGTACAGCGCAGCAGCCGTGACGCCGTTCAGGAGCGTGATCAAGAAGTCCTTGGGGTCGTGCACCGCCGAGCCGAACGACGTCGCCCACTTCCCGGTCGTGGGCGCGAAGAACAGCACCCACAGCGCGGGCACGGTCACGATCACGGCGAGCAGGCCGAAGCCGAGGGCTTTGAGCGCGCGCCTTCTCGCGGCGAAGCCGCGCACGCCGCCACCTCTCAGGCGATGCATGCCGACGACCTCGCTCATACGGGCGCGAGCTCCAGATAGAGGACGGCGGCGAGCGACTCCTCCGACTGGGGGACGACGTCGACGAGCCGGCGGAGCTGCGGGTACCTCGACCGGTCGAGCGTCGACGCGTCCGCCCAGTTCAGCTCGATCAGATTGCCGGCCGGGTCGCGGAAGTAGAGCTGTACCTGCCCCGACGGGAGCTCGACGAGGTCGTTCCCCCACTCGCTCGACGTCCAGTTCGCGACCGCGTCGTAGGCGGCGCCGAAGTCGTCGATCGTCAGCCCGATGTGGTGGCGGGCGGGCGCCTCGCCCGTCTCGTCGAGGAAGAGGTGGAGCTGGAGGGTCCCGCAGCGGAGCCATTGGACGGGCGTCTCGAAGATCGGCGTCGCGATCGGCTCCATCCCGAAGACCTCGACATAGAAGCGGGTCGATTCCTCGAGGTTGCGGGCGGCGATGCTGACGTGATTGATCCCCGTCACGCGCACGAGAACGAGTTTCTTGTGTTTCGTCCTATAGGTCAAGTGCGCACATAAGGCATAGATCCGATAGGTTCTGCCTATGAATCTGCGACAGCTCGAGTGCTTCGTCGCAGTCGTCGACGAGGGATCGTTCACGCGCGCGGCACGGCGCGTCGGCATCACCCAGCCGTCGCTCTCCCAGCACATCCGCGCGCTCGAGACGGAGCTCGACGGGCCGGTTTTCGACCGCCTCCCGCGCGGCGGTCTCGCTCACGCCGGCCGGGCGTACCTTGCTCCCCGATGCGCGGATCGCCGTCCGCGCACTGGAGCGCGGTATGCGCGGCGCGCGGTCGACGCTCGCCGTCGACGGCGGCGAGCTCGAGATCGCAACGGTGCTCTCGATGGCGGTCGGCGTGCTGCCGCAACTCATCGGCACGTGGCACGAGCGGTATCCGAAGGTCGCGATCCGGCTGCACGAATACGTGCACCGGCCGTTGCTCGAAGAGGCGGTGGAACAGGGGGTGGCGGACTTCGCGCTCGGGCCGATGCCCGTTCGCAAATGGGACGGGCCCCCTCGAGACGGTCGGCTGGGAGGAGTTCGTCCTCGTGGTGCCACGACGCCATGCCCTCGCCGGACGGAAACCGGGTGCGGCTCGGAGGAGCTCGCCGATCTCCAGTGGGTCCTGTACCACCCGGACCACGGCCTCGCGGGGATCGTCGAGGAGCTCTGCCGCAACGCCGGATTCACGCCACGCGGCACAGTCCGGACCTCGCAGGCGGAGGGTGCAGTCCGACTCGCGGCAGCCGGCCTGGGCATCGCGCTCGTCCCGGACAACGTCGTCGTCCGCGGCATCGACTGCGCCGTGCTGGCGATCGAGCCGCGCCTGTACTGCGCGACATCGCCGTCTACGCGCGCGTGCCTCTCTCGCCCACCGCGACGGCGTTCGTCGACGTCGTCCGCGCGGCAGGGCCAACCCCGCCCGCAAGGCGTCCGTCACGATCCACCTCTAGACTCGGCGGCCGCTGTGCGCGCCCCGATCGATCGCCGTCCTCGGCGCTGCTCCTCGCCGGCTGCGGCAGCGACTCGCAGAAGGCCGCGACCACGAAACCCAGCCGGCGCCGTTGCCGGCGTTCGTGAAGGCGCGCGCGAATGTCCTCACCGCGACCGCCGCGAAGCTCGACCAGGTGACGACGATCGTCGTCGGCGGGAACCGAGATCAAGGCACACGACACCGGCCGCGTCGCGTACGACGGGTCGCGCGCCCACCTCTACAAGCTCGGCCCGGGCAGCCAGTTCCCGGGCGAGGTCATCGTGATCGGCCCGTTCACGTATACGAACGCGAACGTCCAGGCGGCGCTCGCCGACCCGAGGTGCAGCCGTGGACGAAGCTCGACACGCGGAAGTTCTCCGCGAAGCGGCAGGGAATCCCAGACCGACGAGCTCGTCGCACGTGCTCGCGCCCGCGTACCTCGCTCGGCGCGAGCCACTGACGCTCCAGCCGCGCGTCACGGACGGCGCGGTCTTCTACGCGCGCTTCATCCGAAGCTCGTCCTCAGCAGGCTGCCCGCAGCGGATGCCGAAGACGATATGAAGGCCGTGCGGAGCGATTACCCGGCGACGGACTTCACGCGACGTTCTGGCTGGACTGGAGGGCCGGCTTCGCCGGGTGATCGTCGCTGGGAGACGCCGAGCGGAACGCCGTGGCCTCGACACGGACTACAGCGCGTTCGGGGGCCAAGGTCGAGCACGAAGCTGCCGCAGACGGGGAAGATCAAGGACATCACGCCGAAGAGCGTCCGCGCGCTCCCACGCAAGGCCGCGGCGAGCACGACCTCGTCGCGCGGCGCCACGAGCTGGAGGTCGCGGATTGCGATCGCCGCCCAGCCGAGAACATTGAACGGGCGGAGGAACGCCGTCGCAGGGATGCGGATGTCGAGCTCGTCGCAGTCCACCGGCGGCACGTCGACGCCGAGCACCGGCGCGACATAGAGGTCGACGTCGGGCTGGAAACGTGCGCCACTCGCGGACTGCCTGCGCGGCGCGGCGAACTCGTCCGGATCGACCTCCTGCGCGTGCTCGAGCTTGGCACGGACGTTGAACCGTATCGTCCGCAGCGCGCTCGGGGAATGTCGCACGATGCGCCTCGGCCGCCTCGTGGAAAAAGAGCGGCCAGGTGTCTTCCGGCGGCTCGGGGATCGTCGTCTCGACAACCGTCGCGCCGAGCTGCTCGAGCCGCTCGACATAAGTGTCGGCAGCCGCGTCGTTCGGCGTGCGCCGGGCCGCCGACCGACGGCGGACTGTCGTCAGCAGGCCGATCGCGAGCCCGGCGAGCAACGGCGCGTGGCAACGGCGCGGCCGCGAGCACCGACCACATGAGCGCGACGTCGGAGACTCGTCGCGCCATTGGGCCGACGGTGTCGAAGCGTCGGGCACGAGCGGAAAGACGCCGTCGACCGGAACGCGGCCCCAGCTCGGCTTGAAGCCGACCACGCCGCAACACGAAGCCGGCAGCCGGATCGAGCAGCCCGTGTCCGTGCCGAGGCCGAGCTCGCAGAGCCCGGCGGCGAGTGCGGCGGCGTTGCCGCCCGACGAGCCGCCGGCCGTGCGGCCGGGCAGCCGCGGGTTCTGCGACCGTGCCGTACCACGTCGTTCTGGCTCGTCACTCCCCACGCGAACTCGTGCAGGTTGGCCTTGCCGACGACGACTGCGCCGGCAGCGACGAGCCGCTCGCACGGCGGCGGCCGTACGCGCTCGGCACATGGTCTGCGTAGATGCTCGAGCCGTACGTCGTGCGGATGCCGGCCGGTGTCGATCAGGTCCTTGACGAGCAGCCGCCTGCCGCGCAGCGGCCCGGCCGCGGCGCTCGGCCGGCTCGACGTCGGTGATGATCGCGTTGTACGCGTCGCGTCACGAGAGCGACCGGCGACGGCTTCGACCTCGATGCGCGCACCGTCGACCGACGAGCTCGCTCACCTCGACGAGCGTGCTGGCGGGCCGCGCCTGCCCGAAGACCTCCTGGCGCACCGTGTTGACGGCGGCACGATCGTCGATGTCTGTGAGGAACACGGTCACCTTCGACCACGTCGTGCGCGCAGCGTGCCGCCGGCGGCGTCGAGCTCGCGACGCCGAGTTCGCCGAGACACGTGCCTGACGACGGTCGTAATCGGCTGCGCGGCTCCGGAGACGCGCCGCGCGACTGCGGAGCGTCGAGGCGACCACAGGCTCAGCTCCTGCGCTCGACGCCTTCGCCGATGCGCGCTGCAGCGGTGGTCTGGCGCGGGCTGATCGCCTCGGGATCGATCCGCAGCGCGAGCACCGCTGGCGTCCCGGCACGCGAGAGCGCGGTCGAGCGCTGCGGGGAACGTCGGCCGTTCGCTCGACCCGTCTCGCCGTACGCGCCGAAGACTGCGCGCGTACGCGGCGAAGTCGGGGTTGACGAGGTCGGTGCCGACGACGCGACCCGGGAAGGGGCGCTCCTGGTGCATGCGGATCGTCCCGAGCATCCCGTTGTCGACGACGATCACGACGACCGGCAGGTCGTACTGCACAGCGTCGCGAGCTCCTGGCCCGCCATCAGGAAGTCGCCGTCACCCGAGAAGCAGACACGGGCCGCTCGGGATGCAGAGTCTTCGCGGCGAGCGCCGCCGGTAGGCCGTATCCCATCGCGCCGCTCGTCGGCGCGAGCTGCGATGCGGATAGCGTGGAAGCGCCAGAAGCGGTGGATCCAGACCGTGTGGTTGCCGGCGCCGTTCGCGACGATCGCATGCGGGAGCCGCGTCGCGAGGTGCGCGATGCAGTCGCCGACGTCGAGCCGGCCCGGGCATCGGGTCGTGGCGCTGCCACGCCTCGTAGTCCGCGCGCGCCGTCCGCGCCCACGCGCGCCAGCGTGGCGTCGACGCGCAGCTCGAGACCGCGCGCGGCGAAGCGCCTCCGGCGCCGACGAGGATCGGCAGCGCGGCCTGGTAGACGCGGCCGAGCTCTTCTGCGCCCGGGTGCACGTGCACGAGCGTCTGCGCGCGGTCGCGGCGGACAGTCGAGGTAGCGTGTAGCCGGACGGTCGTCATCTCCGCCGAGGCGCGGGCCGACGCAAGCAGCAGGTCGGCATCACGAACGCGCTGCGGCGAGCTTGGGATTGATGCCGATGCCGACGTCGCCGACAGTAGCTCGGCGCAGTCGTTGTCGAGCGCGTCCTGGCGGCGGAACGCGGCGCCGGCGGGGAACGCGTTCGCCGTCGAGGAACGACGTCGATGACTCCGACGTCGTCGCTTCGTCCAACCGCCGCCGCCGATGATCGCGAGCGGGCGCTCGGCGTCGGCGAGCAGCTGCGCGGAGTCCGCGCGACAGCCGCCGGGGGCGGGGCTCGGCTGGACCGCGCGGCACGCGAGGTCGCGTCGGCCGCGTCGACTGCGTGGCGGAGAGCACGTCCTCCGGCAGCGCGAGCACCACCGGCCCCGGCCGTCCCGCGCACGCCGTGGAGAACGCGCGCGCGATCAGCTCGGGAATGCGGTCGGGCCGGTCGATCTGCGCGACCCACTTCGCCATGCGGCCCGAACATCCGCCGGTAGTCGATCTCCTGGAACGCCTCGCGCTCCTCTTGCGCCGACGCGACCTGGCCGATCAGCAGCACTAAGCGGCGTCGAGTCCTGAAACGCGGTGTGCACGCCGACGGCCGCGTGCGTCGCACCGGGGCCGCGCGTGACGATGCAGACGCCGGGGCGGCCGGTGAGCTTGCCGTAGGCCTCCGCCATGTTTGCGGCGCCTGCCTCGTTGCGGCACGTGATCAGGCTGATCGCCGTGTCACGTAGAGCCGTCGAGCGAGCGCGAGGTAGCTCTCGCCGGGGACGCAGAAGGCGACCTCCGCGCCGTGCATCGCCGAGCTGGTCGGCCAGCACCCTCCCGCCGTGCCGGGTCACAAGCGGTGCTCGAGGTAGATGCGCGCGCGCTGCAGCTTGGGCTTCTCGGCATCAGCCGGATCGACGTAGCGGATCGTCCGCTTCCCCTCCCAGGCCGCGAGGCAGCACGAGCACACGAACGAAAGCCGTCGGCTCCGTCTCAGATGCCGCCGCAAAGACCGGGTCGGGCCCGGTCTCGTACCACCACTCGAACGGGCCGTACTCGTGCGCGCTGCCTTGCGTCTCGATGCGGATCCGGCCGTGCAGCAGGACGCGCAGGCCGGGGCCTGGGTGGGTGTGCAGGTACGCAACTCCGCCGGGCGGGAAGTCGACCCGGTCGCAGCGCAGGAAATGCGCTCCTTCGGGCCGCTTCGTCAACTCCCAGACGAGCGCGCGACCCTGTACGCGGCCGGCGCCGACGTACGCCCGATCGCCATCGACGTCGTACACGATGACGTCGTCGCCCGCGCCGGTCTCGACGCCGTCGGGGTGATCCGCGAGCCGCAAGATCAATTGAAGTACTGGCCCCCGTCGATCACCATCGTCTGCCCCGTGACGAAGTCCGAGCCAGGGCCACACAGGAACACGACGGCACCGACGACGTCCTCGGGAACCTGGTCGCGCTGCAGCGTCCGTGCCGCCACCGACACGTCGCGCAGCTTCTCGATCACCTCGGGGTGCGCCTCGACCCCGGCCGACATCGTGAAGCCGGGCGCGACGCAGTTGACGAGGACGTTGTCCTTGCCGAGCTCCTTCGCGAGCGCGCGCGTCAGCGTCACGATAGCGCCCTTCGACGTCACGTAGTGGAGGAGGAACGGCACGCCGCGAAAGGGTGTACCGGACGAGATGTTGACGATCTTGCCGCCGCCCGGCCGCGCATCACCGGCACGACCTCGCGGCACATCAGGAACATCGACGCGACGTTCACGTCCATCACGTGCCGCCACTCCTCGAGCGGGATCTGGTCGAACGGGCGCATCTCGAGTGACGCGTAGAGGCCGGCGTTGTTGACGAGGATGTCGATGCCGCCGCACCGGTCGACGACTTCGCCGACGAGGCGCTTCACGTCGTCCTCGTTCGAGACGTCGCCCGTGACGCCGACGCCGTCCGGGAAGGCGGCCGCCGTCTCCTCGGCGCCGCGCAGGTCGGCGACGGCGATCCGCGCACCCGCCGCGGCGAGGCCCTCGGCGATGGCACGTCCGATGCCCTGGGCCGCCCCCGTGACGAGTGCCACCTTGCCGTCGAACATCAGCGGATCGGCGAGAACGCGGTCGGCACGAGGATGCGGTTCTGCTGCGTGTGGAGCAGCGGCTGCAGGCGGCCGAGGAAGTCCTGCCAGCGTGGGTCGGCCTGCAGCCTCGCGCGGCGCTCCTCCCGCTCGGCGTAGCTCTCGTAGCCCCAGAGCGCGGTGTAGGTCGAGAGCGCGCCGATGTCGGTCGTGAACGCGCCGAGGAACGCGCCGAGATGCTCCTGTTGCAGCGCAATGCCCTCGTCTGCGTACATCTGCACCACCTGGTTCAGCTTGCCCGTCGTCACGTGGTAGTCCCGCTGCTCGACGATCATTCGACTCCACCGATACAGAGGTACTTGAGCTCGAGCCACTCGTCGATGCCGTACTTCGAGCCCTCGCGGCCGATACCGGACTCCTTGACGCCGCCGAACGGGGCGACCTCGGTGGAGATGACGCCGGTGTTGATGCCGACGATCCCGGACTCGAGGCCCTCCGACACGCGCCAGATACGACCGACGTCGCGGCTGTAGAAGTACGACGCGAGCCCGTACGGCGTGTCGTTTGCCTGGCGCACCGCCTCCTGCTCGGTGTCGAAGCGGGCGATGCCGGCGACGGGGCCGAATGTCTCTTCGCTCGCCATCGCCGCGTCGGCGGTGACGCCGGTGATCACCGTCGGCGCGTAGAAGAGGCCGCCGAGTGCTTCCCCGCCCGCGAGCAGCTCGCCGCCTCGGGCGAGCGCGTCGGCGACGTGCCGCTCGACCTTGTCTACCGCCTGGCGCTCGATCAGCGGTCCGACTTTCGTGTCGGGCTCGAGGCCCGAGCCGACCTTGAGGCCGCGCACGGCGTCAGTGAGGCGCTCGACGAACTCGTCGTAAACGGGCGTCTGGACGTAGATCCGGTTCGCCGAGATGCACGTCTGGCCCGAGTTCCGGAACTTGCAGAGCAGTGCGCCGGCGACAGCCTCGTCGAGGTCGGCGTCGTCGAAGACGATGAACGGCGCATTCCCGCCGAGCTCGAGCGAGACCTTCTTGATCCCCGCCGCGCACTGCGCCATCAGAAGCTTCCCGACCTCGGTCGACCCGGTGAAGCCGAGCTTGCGGACGATCGGGCTCGACGTCATCGCGCGGCCGATCACCGGTGCGTCTTCTGCACTGCCGGTGACGATGCCGAGCACGCCCGCCGGTAGGCCCGCCTCTTCGCCGAGCTTCGCGATCGCAAGCGCGGTCAGCGGGGTCTGCTCGGCCGGCTTCAGCACCATCGTGCAGCCCGCCGCGAGCGCCGGCGCCGCTTTCCGGGTCGGCATGGCGGCGGGGAAGTTCCACGGCGTGATGCCGGCGGTGACGCCGATCGGCTCCTTGATGACGACGATGCGGCGGTCCGGCAGGTAGGTCGGGATGGTGTCGCCGTAGACCCGCTTCCCTTCCTCACCGAACCACTCGAGGAACGACGCCGCGTACGCGACCTCGACGCGCGACTCGGCGAGCGGCTTCCCCTGCTCGGTGGTCAAGAGCCGCGCGAGCAGCTCTTCGTTCTCCGCCATCAGGTCGGCCCACCGCCGGAGGATCCCGGCGCGGTCCTTCGCGAGCAGTCCGCGCCACGCCGGCAGCGCTTCTTCGGCCGCCCTCAGCGCGCGCTCAGTCTCGGCGGCTCCCATGCGCGGCACCGTGGTGATCGTCTCACCGGTGGCGGGATCTTCGACCGGGAACTCAGCGCCGTCGTCGGCTGCGAGCTCGACGAGCGGGAGGTCGAGCACGGAGCTCATGCGGCCGATTGTCGCAAGAACGCGAGCCCGGCCGTCGCGAGCGCACTTCCCGTCGCGTCGACCGGGCCGATGAGCGCCTCGGCGAAGACGAGCTCGGGATCCTCGATGCACACCTCGAGCACGTCGAACCCGAGGCCGCGCACCCGCTCTGCGATCGGCAGGACGTCGGCGTCGCAAAGCGGCGAGACCCAGACCCACGTGCAGACGCCGAACCGCACGTCAAGCGCCGAGCGCCGAGGCGATCTCCGCGCAGGTGCCGACCGAGGCGACGTTCGTCATCGCGTAGTTCAGCGCCGCGTGCTGCCACTCGTCGTTCACCGTCGACGTTCCGTCGCTGGGAACGACGGCGCGATAGCCGGCGTCGGCTGCGTGGCGTGCGGTGTGCTCGATCGACATGTTCGTCCAGGCGCCGCTGATGATCAGCGTCTCGACGCCGAGGCCGCGCAGCAGGATGTCGAGGCGCGTCTCGTAGAACCCGTTCATCCGCATCTTCTCGACGACGTGATCGCCTGCCTGCGGCTCGAGGCCGTCGGCAGGCGCGGCGCCCCACGACCCGCGGACGAGCGCGTTCGCGCCCTTCACGCCCTCGAAGAGCGGAGCGTTCTGCTTCAGCCCGGCCGCGCCCTCATCGACGATGTACCAGACGTGGATCACGGGGACCCCCGCCGTGCGGCACGCCGCCGCAAGGCCCGCGACGTTCGCGACCACGTTCTGGCTCGTGGCGTGCGCCGGCGCGCCCGAGTCGGCGAATGCGCCGCCCTCGATGATCACGTCGTTCTGCAGGTCCTGGATCACCAGGGCCGCACTCTTCGGGTCGATCGAGTCCATCGTGGTCTCCTAGCTCATATAGCCGAGTCGATTGCCGCCGATCTTCATCTGCACGCGGTACACGGATGTCGTCGCCGGGATGAAGAGGTGTGTCCAGTCGTCGCCGCCCCAGTTGACGTTCCCGACCGACTCCGGCACCTCGATCACGCCGAGGTGCTCGCCGTCCGGCGCGAAGATCCAGACGCCGTCAGGCCCAGTGACGTAGACGTTGCCGCGCTCGTCGAGCTTCATCCCGTCCACGAGCCCGCCCTTGGCGAGGTCGCCGTCGCCGATGTTCTCCGCGAACACGCGCCCGTTCGAGAGCTGGTGGCCGTCGCCGACGTCGAACACGCGGATGTGGGCGCGTTCGGTGTCGTTGATGTAGAGCAGCGATTCGTCGGGCGAGAAGCACAGCCCGTTCGGCTGCTTGAAGTCGTCGATCAGCAGTTGCAGGTCGTCCGGCCCGCCGCCCGGCGGAATGCGGTACACGCCCTGGAAGTCGAGCTCCTGTGCGCGCTCGATGCCGAAGCCGGGCATGCGCCCGTAGGTGGGGTCGGTGAAGATGATCGACCCGTCGGAGGCGACGATCACGTCATTTGGGCTGTTCAGGTACTTGTCCTGCCACCGGTAGGCGAGGGTCTCGCGGCGGCCGTCGGGCGACTCGAGGACGACCGAGCTCGTGACGTGCTCGCACACGATCACGTTGCCGTCGTTGTCGCGCGTCATGCCGTTGCACTTGCGGCTGAGGTCGAGCAGCACCGTGACGCCCTCGTCCGGATGCCACCGCCGGCGCTTGTCGCCCGGCATGTCGCTGAAGTGAAGCGACCCGTCCGACATCCAGATCGGCCCTTCGGTGAACGTGAACCCGGTCGCGACTTGCTCGACCTCAGTGTCCTCGTCGACCAGCTCGCGCACCTTCTCCGACCGCACCGCGACCGGCATGTGTTCGCCTCCTCGTGAGCGTTGACCCGGTACTGCGGCCGAACGTATCAGCGTGTCGAGCCGTGCGTCTAGCGCGGGCTACCGCTCGGCGTGGATGCGCGCCCTCGAGGAACGCAGCGGGCCGCCGTCACGACCGGCCCGCACTGCCAGAGCCTCCGCGAGGATCGACACCGCCGTCTCGGCCGGGTTCTCCGCGCCGATGTCGAGGCCTGCAGGCCCGTGCAGACGTGCGAGCTCCTGCTCGCCGAGCCCCGCTTCGAGCAGGCGGGCGCGGCGCGACTCCTGCGCGACCCGGCTGCCGAGCGCCGCGACATAGAACGCATCACTGCGCAACGCGGCAGCGAGTGCCGGGACGTCGAACTTGTCGTCGTGCGTCAGCACCACCACCGCCGTGTCGCGGTCGAGCCCGATCTCCGCAAACGCCTCTTCGGGCCAGGCGACGACGATCCGGTCGGCGCTCGGCACCCGCTCCGGCGTCGCGAAGCGCGCGCGGGCGTCGACGCAGACGGTGTGCCAGCCGAGCGCGCGCGCAGCGGCGCACACGGCCTCGCCGGTGTCGACCGCGCCGACGGCGACGAGTCGCGGCGGCGGGCCGTAGACGTCGGCGAAGACCCGGGCACCTGCGGCCTCGACGATCCCGCTCCGGCGGACGTCGCGAGCCACCGCTTCCAGCTCGGGGCGCGCATCACCGAGCACCTCACCGCGCTCGAGCCGCACAAGGAGCTTCGTCCCGCGCTGTTCGCCGTCGAGCACCGTCAGTAGGACAGCGCGCTCGTCGCCATGCGCGACCTCGAGCAGCGCCTCTGTCAGCTGGCTCAATCGAGGCGCTCGAGCAGGACGTCGATCTCGCCGCCACACGGCAGGCCGATGCCGAGCGCCTGGTCATCGGTGATCCCGTAGGTGAGGATGCGCTGCTCGCCCGACTCCATCACCTCGAGTGCCTGCACGGCGACATCGTTCTCGACGCACCCGCCCGAGACCGAGCCGCACATCGCCCCCGTCTCGGAGACGGCGAGCTTCGCACCGATCGGGCGCGGCGCCGACTTGCGGGTGGCGATCACGGTCGCGACTGCGACGCGCTCGCCGCGGGACCGCCAGCGCTCGACCTCGTCGACGATCTCCTTCATGCCTGGTGCCTCCGCTCGATGCCGCGCAGAACACTACCCAGCGTCTCCAGGCTCGCCACATCGTGGCCGGACAGGAGACGATCGACGTATGGCAGCGCCGCGGCCATCCCTGCGGTGAGCGGCTCGTAGTCGGGGTGCGCCTTCAGCGGGTTCACCCACACGACGGCGAACGCCTGCCGCGCGAGCCGCCGCAGCTCGTCCCGCACGAGCGCGGGGTCGCCGCGCTCGCAGCCGTCGGAGAGCAGCACGACGACCGCGCCACGCGTCAGCGCCCGCCGACCCCAGTCGTCGTTGTAGGCCTTGAGCGACGCGCCGATGCGCGTGCCGCCCGCCCAGTCGAGGACGCGCGCCGCGGCCGCAGCCAGCGCGGCGTCCGGATCGCGCGTCGCGAGCTCCGCCGTCAGCCGCGTGAGGCGCGTGCCGAACGCAAACGTCTCGACTCCGCGCCCCGAGCCCCGGGCGGCATGCAGGTAGAGGAGGAGCGCGCGTGCGTACGACTCCATCGAGCCCGAGACGTCGAGCAACAGCACGAGCTTGCGCGGCGCCG
Organism: uncultured Thermoleophilia bacterium; assembly: GCA_963785875.1. Taxonomy (GTDB): domain Bacteria; phylum Actinomycetota; class Thermoleophilia; order Gaiellales; family Gaiellaceae; genus PALSA-600. Next base: position 41,844 of record CAWAWV010000004.1, read on the forward strand.
TGCCGCGGCTGCGGAATGTTCGCACGACCGGGTCACCGCCGGTCGCGAGCGAGGCGCGGACGAGCGAGCGGACGTCGAGCGCTGGCCCACGGCGATCCGGCCGCAGGCGATGCGTCCGCCGGCGCGGCCGGTCGAGCGCGATCGCGCGGATCAGCGACCGTGCACGGGCGAACTCCTCGGGGCTCATCGACGCGAAATCGCGCGTCCGCAGAACCTCGTCGTCGCTCCACGCGCCGACTTCGAGCTCGCCCCCGTCGATCTCCGGCCCGGGGCCGGGGACGCCGCCCTTTCGGCGCTCGCCGTGGCGCGGCGGCCGGTCGAGCTCGTGCAGGCGGCGGGCACCGGGCAGGTGGAGGAACCAGGCGTCGAACGCGCGGTCGAACAGATCGAGGTCCTCGCGGCGCGAGACGAGTGTCTGCCGCAGCGTCCAGTAGACGTCGTCCTGCCGCGCCAGGTCGACGCGATCGAGACCGCGGAGAGCGTCGGACACCCGCCCCGGCCCGACCTCGAGCCCGCCTTCCCTGAGCACGCGACCGAAGACGACGACGTGCCTGACGACCGCGTGCGGGGCGTGCTCAGTCACGCGCCGAAGCCACGAGCGACGCGAGTGCATCGTCGCGCAGCACGAGCAGGTCCTCGTGGTACTTGAGCAGCGAGCCGAGCGTCGCCTGGACGTGCTCGACGTCGAGCTCTGCTCTGCCGAGGGCCGTGAGCGCGCGGACCCAGTCGATCGTCTCGGCGATGCCAGGCGGCTTCTGCAGGTCGAGCGAGCGCAACTCGGCGGCGAAGCGCGCCGCCTGCTCCGCCAGCCGGTCGGGCACGCCCGGCACGCGCAGCTCGACGATCTCGATCTCGCGCGCCAGCGACGGATGCTCGATCCAGTGGTAGAGACATCGCCGCTTGAGAGCGTCGTGCAGCTCGCGCGTGCGATTCGACGTGAGAACCACGTACGGCTTCGTGCGCGCGTGAATCGTCCCGAGCTCCGGGATCGTCACCTGGAAGTCCGAGAGCACCTCGAGCAGGAACGCTTCGAACTCCTCGTCCGCGCGGTCGATCTCGTCGATCAGCAGCAGCGCACGGCGTTCCGACTCGAGCGCCTCGAGCACGGGTCGCCGGATCAGGAACTCCGGCCCGAAGAGCTCCGACTCGTCGACCGTCCCGGCCTGCGCGGCCCGGATGTGCAGGAGTTGGCGCGCGTAGTTCCACTCGTAGACCGCGTGCGCGATGTCGAGCCCCTCGTAGCACTGAAGGCGGATCAGCGGCGCGTCGAGAGCGGCGGCCATTGCCTTCGCGGCCTCCGTCTTCCCGACCCCCGCCTCGCCCTCGAGCAGCACCGGCTTCTCGAGCGAGAGCGCGAGGTAGAGCGCGGTCGCGAGGCCACGGTCGGGGAGGTACGTCGCGCGCGCGAGCGCGCCCTCGAGCTCCTCGATCGATGCGAACGCCATGTCCTCAGGGTACTTCGTTGAGTTCGCAACTCGTGACGTCCATAGAATCGGAGCCATGACTGATCAGGTGCTCGTTCCGACCTCCACCGAGGAAGCGATTTCGCAGTACGGCACCGGCGACGGCGTGACGGTCGTAGCCGGTGGAACGATCGTCCTCCCCGAGATCGCGGCGGGCAGGCTGGCGCCGGGGCGAGCGCTGATGCTCCACCGGGCAGGCCTCGACGGCACCCGCAGCCAGGACGGGCGGACGGTGATCGGCGCGATGGTGTCTTTGCAGGCGCTCGTTGACCACCCGGTCGAGATCCTCGCCGAGACCGCGCGCCACATCGCGGACGCCGAGGTCCGTCGGAACGCGACCGTCGGCGGCAACCTCTGTGCCGGGGCGGTCGACGACGCCCAGCGTGGCGATCTCGGAGCCCCGCTGATCGCGCTGGGCGCACGCGTGCGCTCGACGGGCGCGGGCGGTCAGCGGACGGAGGCGGTCGAGGACTTCCTGGCAGGCGACCGCAGCGGGCGACTCGTCCTCGAGGTCGAGTTCGACGACGTCGCGCGCCGGGCGAGCGGCGAGGGGATGCGCCGGCGGCACGCGCATTCCTACTCGATCGCGTCGGTCGTCGGCGCGGTCCGCGCCGACACGTCGGAGCTGCGGCTCGCAGCGGCCGGCGTCGGCCCCACGGCCGTGCGCCTGCGGACGGTCGAGGAGTCGCGGAATCCCGACGACGTCCTGAAGGACGTGCAGCCGGTAGACGACGCCGTCGCCTCGGCTGCCTATCGCAGCGCCATCCTCCCGAAGCTCGTACGCGCAGCCCTCGATCGACTGGAGAGCAGATGAGACTGATCATCAACGGGATCGAGCAGGACATCGCGAGCCCGCCGCTCACGCCGCTCCTGCACGTCCTCCGGGACGAGCTCGACATCACGAGCCCGAAGGCCGGCTGCCAGGCGGGCGGCTGCGGCACGTGCACGGTGCTCGTCGACGGTGAGCCTCGCCGCTCGTGCCTGACCGCCGTCGCTGCGGTCGACGGCGCCGAGATCACGACGCTCGAGGGCCTCACCGGGCGCGACGAGCTCAGCCCCGTACAGGCGTCGTTCTACAACCACTACGCAGCCCAATGCGGCTTCTGCACGCCGGGCATGGTCGTCGCCGCGACGCACCTGATCGACTCGAAGGGCGGACCGCTCGAGCGCGATGAGGTGCTCGAGGGCCTCGCGGGCCACTACTGCCGCTGCACCGGGTATGTGAAGATCGTCGACGCCGTGCTCGCCGCCTCGCGCGGCGAATCGACGGTCGTCGAGAGGGAGCCCGGCATGAAGGCCGTCGGCGCACGTCTCCCCCGCTACGACGGGCTCGGCCACGTTACCGGCCGGACGCAGTACGTCGACGATGTCCGCGTCGGCAAGACGCTGTGGGTGAAGGCACTGCGGTCGCCTCACCACCACGCGAAGATCACGAAGCTCGACACGGCGAAGGCCGAAGCGATGAAGGGCGTGCATGCCGTGATCACGCACGCCGACGTTCCCAAGAACGTCTACGGCCACCTCGAGGGCCTCGGCGTGCCGGCCGACGAGCCGCTGCTCGCCGACGGCAACGTGCGCTTCAAGGGCCAGCCGATCGCCGCCGTCGCGGCCGACTCGGAGGCCGCCGCCTACGCAGCGGTCGCAGCGATCGAGGTCGAGTTCGAGGAGCTGCCTGCGCTGTTCGACATTCGCAAGGCACTCGACCCCGACGCCCCGAAGATCCACCAGTGGGGCAACGTCTATCCGCACTACGGGCCGTACAACCACCGCCGCGTGCGCAAGGGCGACATCGACTGGGCCTTCGACAAGGCGGATGCGATCGTCCGCGGCGTCTACCGCCCGCAGGCGATCGAGCAGATGCCGATGGAGACGCAGGTGTGCCTCGCCGTTCCCGAGGCGAGCGGGCGCCTGACGATCTACTCGTGCACACAGGCGATGTACTTCTCGATGGGCGTCGTCGCTGCGCACCTGCAGGTGCCGCTGAACAAGCTCAAGTTCGTCGGCGGAACCGTCGGCGGCGGCTTCGGCGGCAAGGTCGACACGGCGACCGACACGATCTGCGCGCTGCTCGCGCTCAAGGCGCGCCGGCCAGTCAAGTGGCGCTGGACGCGGGAGGAGGAGATGCTCGCCTCCTCGACGCGCGCCCCGTGGCACATCGAGCTGGAGGACGCAGTCACGAAGGACGGCTGGATTCTCGGCCGCCGCACGCTGACGCTGCACGACGCCGGCGCCTACGCGCGGTTCTCGCCATACGGCGTCACCAAGCACGCGTTCCACCACTCGGGCGCGTACACGATCCCCAACCTGCGGTTCGACGGGTTCGTCGTGTTCACGAACCGGGTGCCGACAACCGCCATGCGCGGCTTCGGCGTCACATCCGTCTCGTTCGCCGTCGAGACGCACCTGAACCGCGTCGCCGAGGCGATCGGGCTGGACCCGTGGGAGCTTCGTCTGAAGAACGCAAACCGGGTCGGCGACACGAGCGGCAACGGCGTCGTCCTCAAGGACCCGTCGACCGTGTCGGTGACGCTGGCCGCCGCGGAGCGCGTCGGCATCGAGCTGGGCGGCTCGTACCGGTCGATGACGCCCGATCCGCGCAGCGGTGATCTTCTGCCCGACCACCTGGTCGCGCAACAGCAGCTGAACGGAGAGGGGGCCTGATGGCGAAGCATCAAGGTCGTGGATTCGCGACGATCGAGTACCCGACGGGCATGAACCAGAACGGCGACCCGAGCCAAGCGTGGATCAAGCTGAAGCCGGACGGCCGGGTCGACGTCTTCTCCGGCACCGTCGACATCGGCCAAGGGTCGAAGACGGTGCACACGCAGATCGTCGCCGACACGCTCGGCGTTCCGTACGACTGGGTGACGATGGACAACACGAACACCGACTCGTCGGCGGTCTGCACGGGGACGTTCGCCTCGCGCGGGACCTTCATCGGCGGGAACGCCGTCCGCCTCGCAGCCGAGCGGGTCCGGGAGCGGATCCTCGACATCGCGTCGAAGGAGCTCGAGATCGACGCCACCGACCTCGAGATCGCCGACGGCGAGGTGACGGCGAAGGGCGCGCCACAGAAGTCGATCAGCGTGTCGGACGTCGCCGGCGCGGCGACGTACAACTACGGCGAGCTGATCTCCGGCTCATCGACGGCCCTGAAGCCGTTCGCCGAGGTGGACGACTCGAACGGCCAGGTCGAGATCGAGCCGCACTCGGCGATCTCGTATGCCGCCTGCGTGGCGGAGGTCGAGGTCGACGACGAGACCGGCGAGGTGGTCGTGACCAAGATGACCCAGGTGTACGACGTCGGCCGGGCGATCAACCCGACCCTTGTCGAGGGGCAGATCGAGGGCGGGGCGATCATGGGGCTCGGCCTCGGCGTCCTCGAGAGCTCGTACCCGTACTACCCGTCCGTCGAGCATCGCGGCGGCCACTTCGGCGCGTACCTCGGGCCGGCGCTGCGCGACCTCCCCGAGCTCGACAACGTGATCATCGAGAACCCGTCCGAGGACGGGCCGTTCGGCGCCAAGGCGATCGGCGAGATGGCGAACAACGCCCAGCCGCCGGCGATCACGAACGCGATCTACGACGCCGTCGGCGTGTGGGTGACCGAGATGCCGGCCACGCCTGACCGCGTGCTCGCGGCGCTCGCCGCAAAGACGGAGCCGCGCCGCGACGGCAAATGGATCGTCTACGACGAGGAGATCTCCCTAGCGGCGGTCTCGTCGAACGGCGGCCAGGGGTACTTCGGTGTCGAGTCCTGAGGCCACGGAGTCGCGCCCGTTCCGGACCTGGAACGGACGCGACTCCTGGGAGTTCGTCGACGGAGTGCGACTGCACGCGATCGGCGGCGAGCAGGTGCTCCTGTGCCGCGTGCAGTACGCACCCGGAAAACAGGTGCCGTGGCACAAGCACGACGACACCGAGCAGGTGATGTTCATCCTCGAGGGCGAGGTCGAGATGACGATCGAGGAAGACACGACGATGCTGCGCTCTGGCGACGTCGTCGTCGTCAACCGCGGCCTGCACCACAAGCTCTGCTCGGAGAACGGCGTCACGTTCATGGAGGCGCTCGCGCCGGTGCCGCTCGACCACGTCCCGGACCGCCACCTCGACCTCGTGCTCGGCGCCGACGGCGGCGCGACACACGTGGAGAGTTGAGATGCCGCTCGTGCGCGTCGAGCTGTTCGAGCGGCGGCTGACGCCGGAGCTCGAGTCGAGGCTGATCGACCGGCTCACCGAGGCGCTGCTCGAGGCGCTCGAAGCGCCGGAGCTGAAGGAGCACACGTGGGTGATCGTCGAGGGTCACGACGCCCACCGCTGGGGCCGTAACGGCAAGCCCTGGGACGAGGCGTAGCGAGGCTCGATAGGTGTCAGACACCAATGGTGTCTGACACCGGTTCGCGCACGAGCTCGACCTCGACCGGCGGCGCGCCGCGGACGACTTCCGCCGCCTCGCGGGCGTGCAGCAGCGTTGTCCGCACGATCAGCTTCGCGCGCGCGTAATTGTCGAGCATCGTCGGCACCGGGGCGACCGGGCGGCCGAGCGCATAGCCGGCGGCGTTGACGCCGATCTGCCGGTACGAATCGAGCGTCAGTAGCGGCGCCATTCCGAACAGCTCGAGATTGTCGAGCGGCTGCAGATCTGCGCGGTGGATCAGTGCCGTCCCCTTCGACTGCAGGCCCACCGCGATTCGAGACCCCGCGAGACGCGCACCGTCGTGCCCGATGAACGCGACGTCCGCCGAGCGGCGAACGCGCACGACTCGTGGCGAGCCGCCGGCCTCGCGGATCCCGTCGAGGATCGCTGCCAGCACATCGGCGTGACCGAGGCCGTTGATCGTCTCCCCGAGCGCGTCCGCGAACGCGGGGCCGACCGCCACCACGACGTCGCCCGGCGCGTCGAGCACCAGCGCCGTCCCCCAGTTCGCGCAGCTGTGGCTCCGACGCGGCAGCCGCACCGAGCAGCCGCGCGTCGATCGCGTGCGGCAGCCGGCGCAGTCGCTCCCAGCGCGCGCCCTCGAGCCGGTAGCCGGTACCCGGCCCGCGGTAGTCGTTCGGCTCGTTGACCGCCGAGGCGACCGTGCCGTCCGGCTGGATCACAGCCGCGGTCTGCAGGTAGTCCGCCGCCACCCGCTGGCGCTGCATGTCGAACACCGCCGTCGCCACGTCGTCGAACCCGTGTCGCGAGAGGATCCGCGCGACGTCCAGGCCGCTGATTGCCTCGGCAAGGACGCGGTCGCCGGCGAGCACGTCAGCCGCGCGGTCACGGTCGGGCAGGTCGCGCGAGTCGAGGCAGGTCGCAGCGAGCTCAACTTCCTCGTCCGTCACGGGCGGGAATCGCAGGTCCGCGAACACCGCCTGCACGGCCCGCGCGCCGCGCGTGCGCACCGCGACAGCGTCCTGCTCCGAGAGCGGCTCGATCCCGGCGTCGACCTGCCAGTCGCGCTGGATCGTCAGCCACTCGTCGTAGTCCTGCGAGTCGTAGTTGCCGCCGCCGAACATGTTGTCGTAGCGCGGCATCGACGAGTAGCCGGACGTGACGAAGTCCGTGCCCGGCAGGAACTGCCCCATCAGCTTCGCGGTCTTGCGGATCTCGGAATGGCTCGCGATCGCGTCGTTGCCGGACGCGACCTCGAGGTCGAGCCAGGCGGCGAGCACGTTCTCCGCGAGCACCTCGCGCGTGCCGCCGGGCAGCGAGAGCGCGAGCGCGATGCACGAGATCGATCCGTTCTGAACGCCCTGCGAGCCGGCCGCACGCACGACGGCGAGGCATCGCGCCTCCAGGTAGAGCAGCGACTTCCCCTCGGACTCCCCCATCAGCGCCTCGGAGCCGCCGCCCGAGGTGAACCGCACCTTGACCCCGCGCGACGCGTACGCGGAGGCGAGGAGCGCTTTCGACCACGGCGTGTCGTCGCCGTCGACGAACACCGGCTCGGTGCCGTACACCGAGAGGGTCTCCGCATAGGTGACGAGCCCCTGGATCGCGAGCCTGAGGTTGAGCCGTTCCTCGACGGCGCACTGCGTCATCACTCCCGGCCGCCCGGTCTGGGCGCCGACGAGGACCGCGAGCGCATTCAAGGCCGCGTAGCGGGAGACGCCGACCGTCGTCTCGACCTCGGCGAAGCCGCGCGCCGCCGCCTCCGCGGCGTCGGCGGCGAGCAGCGCGGGGTTCTCCTTCAAGTTCGTGACGTGTGCCTGGTTGGCCGGGAACCGGCGCGAGCGCAGCTTCTTGAGCGCGAACATCAGCTCGACCGGGTCGAGCGTTGCGACGATCCGGGCAAGTCGGGCGGGCGAGAGGCCGCCGGAGATCCGCACGAGCTCTGCCCGAGACACGTCGACGTCGACAAGCCGCCGCGCGATCTCCGCGTCGTCCAGCGCCGCTGCTCCACGCGCAGCCTCTGCGTCGATCCCGTACCGCGCGACGAAGTGGTCGAGCACGTCCCACTCGGCCTCCGTGCGACCGTCGAGCTCGATCACCCGGTCGCCGTCCAGCACGAGCGACGGGGCCGGGTCGTTCGGCCCGTCGAACGCGACGAGGCCGAGCTCGGCGAGCGGCTCGATCAGCACCTCACGGCGGAGCTCGCGCCCGGCGCGTGCCTCGAACCGGGCGGAGCCGTCACGGCAAGGAGGCCTCGCGCCGTGTAGACCTCGGCGGCCTCGCGCACGAACGAGGCGGTCGTGACGGCGCCGCCGTCCTCGAGCCGCGCGGCCCAGCCCTCGAGATCTGCGGCACTGGAGCGACGGGGACGGAGCGCGGTGTAGAGCTCGAGCACGACGTCATGCGGGATCGTCGCGAGCTCGGCGGCACGCCGCAGGTTCGCGGCAAGTGCGGCTCGGCCGGAGGCCTCGGCGACGTCGGCTTGCAGCCGCAGCGTGTCGGGCGTCGCGCGCAGCTCGTCGCCCGTCACGCGCGGATCATCGAGGGCGAGCTCGTCGAGACGGAGGCCGCCGGGCGTGCGCAAGGCACCGTCGCGACCGAGCGGGTAACGGCTGAGGACGTCCTCGGCCATGGCCGAGACCGTATAGAAATGCCTCATGGCCAACCACTACGACTTCGACGGCCGCGTCGCGCTCGTCACCGGCGGTGCGAGCGGCATCGGCGCGGCTACGGCCGTGCGCCTCAGCGCCGGCGGCGCCGAGGCGCACATCTTCGACCTCGTGAACGGCCAGGACGTTCGCGATCCTGCCGCGATCCAGGCGGTGATCGACGAGCTCCCCCGCCTCGACGTGCTCGTCTGCGCTGCGGGTGTCGGGGGCGACTCGCTCCACACCGAGGACGTCTCCGACGACGAGTGGCGTCGCGTGCATGCGATCAACCTCGACGGCGTCTTCTACGCGAACCGGGCGGCACTCCCGAAGATGAAGGAGAACGGCTACGGCCGCATCGTCAACGTCGCGTCGATCGCCGGCAAGGAAGGCAACCCGATGGCCGGCGCCTATTCCTCGTCGAAGGCGGCGGTGATCGGCCTGACGAAGGCGATCGGCAAGGACGTCGCCGGCAGCGGCGTGCTCGTCAACTGCATCGCACCCGCCGTGATCGACACGCCGATCCTCGGCCAGATCTCCGAGGAGCACATCTCGTACATGACGTCCCGCATCCCGCTTGCACGCATGGGACAGCCGGACGAGGTCGCCGCGCTGATCTGCTTCCTCGCAAGCGAGGAGCTGACCTTCTCGACCGGCGCGTGCTTCGACATCTCCGGCGGCCGGGCGACATATTGACCCGGTTCGTCCGCGTTCGCCACGACGGGGCCGCCCGCGTCGCGCGCCTGCGCGACGACGAGAGCGTCGAGATCCTCGACCACGACGAGCCGCTCGAGGCGCTCGCGGGCCGCGGCAGCACGACGGCGACGGCGGAGCTCGCCGAAGTGGAGCTGCTGGTCCCGATCGAGGCGCCGGAGATCTGGTGCGCAGGCGTGACGTATGCGCGAAGCCGGGACGCGCGGCTCGAGGAAGCCGAGACCGACGCGCGGGACGTCTACGCGCTCGTCTACGAGGCGGAGCGGCCCGAGCTGTTCCTCAAGGACGCCGCGATGCGGCGCACCGTCGGGCCCGGCGGCACGATCCGCACGCGCCGCGACGCGCGCTGGAACGTCCCGGAGCCGGAGCTCGGCGTCATCATCGGCAAAGGCGGCGAGCCGGTCGCGGTAACGGCCGGCAACGACGTCTCGAGCCGTGACATCGAGGGCGCGAACCCGCTCTACATCCCGCAGGCCAAGATCTTCGCCGGCGGATGCGCGATCGGCCCGGCGCTCGCCGTCCCCGACGACTGGGAGAAGGCGTGGACGATCCGCTTGCGCATCACCAGTGCGGAAGGCGCCGAGCTCTTCGCCGGCGAGACATCGACGGCCAAGATGCGGCGCACGCCGCGCGAGCTCGTCTCGTGGGTCGTTCGCGACAACCCCGTACCGGCAGGATCGGTGCTCCTCACGGGCACCGGTCTCGTGCCGGGAGACGGCTACACCTTGCTACCGGGCCACCGGGTCGCGATCACGATCGACGGCATCGGCACGCTCGTGAACACCGTGGGAGGAAACGGATGAGCAGACAGAACTACGTCGCCGGCGAGTGGGTCGGCGCGGGCAGCGGTGACACGTACGAGAAGGCGAACCCCTGGCGGCCGTCGACGACGGTCGGCGCGTTCGCATCGTCGGGCGAGGATGACGCCGCCGCCGCGGTCGATGCCGCCGCCGGTGCGTTCGCGGCCTGGTCGACGCTTCCGCTCGCAGCGCGCGGCGCATACCTGACCGCCGCGGCCGCGTCGCTCGAGCGCCGCGCCGACGAAATCGCCCGCGACATGTCGACGGAGATGGGCAAGCCGCTGCGCGAGGCGCGCGGCGAGACGCTGCGCGCAGCGCAGATCCTGCGCTATTCGGCGAGCGAGGCGTACCGGCCAGTGGGTGAGCACTTCGAGCAGTCGCTGACCGGCAACCCCGTCTCGACGCGGCGACGTCCGGTTGGTGTCGTCGGGCTGATCACGCCGTGGAACTTCCCGATCGCGATCCCGGTGTGGAAGCTCGCGCCTGCCCTGATGTACGGCAACACGGTCGTGCTCAAGCTCGCCTACGAGGCGCCGCTGACCGGCCTACATGTCGCCGAGGCGTTCGCGGAAGCCGACCTGCCGGCGGGCGTCCTCAACGTGATCACGGGCCGCGGCTCGACGGCCGGGGCGGCGCTCGTGCGCGACCCGCGCGTGCGCGCGATCTCGTTCACGGGCTCGGTCGCCACGGGGCACGGCGTACGCGACGAGGCGACGCGCGCCGGCAAGCGCGTGCAGCTCGAGCTCGGCGGACACAACCCGCTGATCGTGATGGCGGACGCCGACCTCGGCCGCGCCGCCGAGGCTGCGTACGCAGGCGCGTTCTGGTCGGCCGGCCAGAAGTGCACCGCGACGCGTCGCATCTTCGTGCAGGACGGCGTGTACGACGCCTTTCGCGAGGCACTGCTCGCCCGTATCGGAAGCGGTCGCGTCGGCGATCCGCTCGATCCGGAGACCGAGGTCGGTCCGATCGTCAACCAGACGCAGTTCGACGAGATCACCGACGCGATCGAGCGCGGCCGCAACGAGGGTGGCGAGATCGTCACGGGCGGCGAGCGCGCGGACGACGAGGCGTTCCTCGTCCCGCCGACGGTGTTCGAAGGCGTCCGCGACGACGCGTTCCTCTCGTGTGAGGAGGTATTCGGGCCGGTGACGAGCCTGTACCGGTTCGGCGACCTGGACGAGGCGCTCGCCCGCGCGAACGCGGTGCCGTTCGGCCTCAGCGCATCGATCTTCACCTCGAGCCTCGCCACCTCGACGCGCTTCCAGAACGAGGCGCAGGCGGGGCTTCTGCACGTCAACTCACAGACGGCGGGCGCCGAGGTGCACGTGCCGTTCGGTGGCATCAAGGACAGCGGCTTCGGCCCGCACGAGCAGGGACGGTCCGCGATCGAGTTCTACACCGAGGTCGTGACGATCTACGTCGATCCCTGAGCACGCAGGCGCTCGGGGCTGAACGTCGCGTCGACGACGACGAGCAGCGCCGCCAGGCCGACTAACGTCCACAGCACCGCGGTGAACCCGCCCGTCGCGTCACGGATCACGCCGAGCAGGAGCGGCGCCGCCGCCGAGAGCGTATAGCCGACGCCGAGCATCATCCCCGCGAGCGATGCCACCTCCGCGGGCCGGTCGGTGGCGTCGAGCGGCAGCGTCATCGTCAACGGGAAGAGCGGGCCGATCGCGATCCCGAGCACGGCAGCCCACACCCAGCCCGCGGACGGGATCGTGACAACGCCGATCAGCCCCGCAAGCTGCAACGACGCGGCCCCGGCGAGCCAGGCGCGCCGCTGGCCGCGATGATCGGCGATCCATGCGACCGCGAAGCCGACGGGGATCGTCAGCGTGTTGAGGATCGCGAGCAAGGCGCCCGCGGAGCCGTCGCTCCAGCCGCGCTCGACGTACGTGTCGGGCAGCCACGAGTTGAGCCCGTAGAACACCGACGACATGAGGAAGAACGCAGCCACGAGCCGCCACGCGAGCGGGCTGCGAAACGGCAGCCGGAGCGGGCGCACGTCGACGCGAACGTGCGGCGGCTCGGCGCGTGTCAGGACGACCCACAGCAGGCCGAGCACCACCGACACGGCGGCGAACACGAGCAGCGGCGTACGCCACCCGTTGCCGAGGTGCGCAAGCGGCACCGCGAACGCGGCCGCGACCGCTGAGCCGACGGTCATACCCGCGGTGTAGACGCCGGTCGCGAAGCCGGGACGGTCGGCGAAGCGCTCCTTGACGGCGACGGGCAGCATCGCCCCGGCGAGGCCCATTCCGATCCCGACCGGGATCGTCAGCAGCACGACGCCGACGGCGCCCGGGCACACGGCACGCATCACGCCGAACGTGCCGACGGCGATCACAGCCGCCGCGACGGCGAGGCGCGAACCGGCGCGGGCGACGAGGTACGGGGCGGGCGGCGCGAAGACGCCCATGCAGAGCACCGGGATCGTGCCGAGCAGGCCCGCGACGGCATGGCTGACGCCGAGGTCGTCCTGGATGGCAGGAAGCAACGGGCCAACGCCGACGAGCTGCGGGCGCAGCGTCAGCGCGGCAAGGAACAGCGCGACGAGGAGCGGGCCGCGCCGCACGCTCGCGCTAGGAGATGGTCTCGAAGAAGGTGCGCTCGCGCGACTCCATCAGGCCGAAGAGCTCACCGGCCGCGAGACGCTGAAAGTGCTCGGACGCGCCGTGCTCCTCGAACGCCGCCTTGTCGCGGTACTGCTCGTAGAAGAGGAACGACCGCGAGTCCTCGGGGTCCTGGCACGGGACGTACGCCTCACAGCCGGCCTCCTGACGTGTGGCCGACGCGAGCTCGCGCATCACCTCGAGCGCGCGCGCCTCCTCCCCTTCCTTCGCCTTCATACGGACGACCAGGACGAATGACATTCGCTGCTCCTTCTGCTTTCGCTGTAGGTGTCAGGCGGCGGCGACGGGGTTCGAGATCCGTCCGAGGCCGTCGATCTCGATCGCGATCTCGTCCCCCGGCCTCAGCCACACGGGGGGATCGCGGAACGCACCAACACCCGCGGGCGTGCCGGTGATGATCAGGTCGCCCGGCTCGAGCGTGATCGCCTGCGAGACGAACGACACGACGGCGGCGACGCCGAAGATCATGTTCGAGGTGCTCGAGTCCTGCATTACCTCGCCGTTCAGGATCGCCCTGATCGGGAGCGCCTGCGGGTCCGGGACCACCGACGCCGGCACCAGGTCGGAGACCGGCAGGAACGTGTCGAGCGACTTCCCGCGCACCCACTGGCCGTCGGTGAACTGCAGATCTCGGCCCGAAATGTCGTTCGCCACGACGTAGCCCTCCACGAACTCGAGAGCGTCGTCGGCGGAGACCTGCGAGGCGCGGCGGCCGATCACGACGCCGAGCTCCGCTTCGTAGTCGACCTTTTGGCTGATCGCGGGGATCCGGATCGGCTCGCCCGGCCCGATGAGTGTGTTCGGCCATTTCGCGAACAGCAGCGGCCGTTCGGGGAGGTCGACGCCCTGCTCCTCCGCGTGGTCGCGGTAGTTCAGGCCGACGCAGACGATCTTCTGGGGCGTTGCGATCACTCGCTCGACCCTACTATGCGTCGCTCGTAGACTGCGGCACTCGAGCCGATGCGCATCGCCCTCTTCATCACGTGCGTGGGCGACCTGATGTTCCCCGAGGCGGGGCGGGCGACGGTCGAGGTACTCGAGCGCCTCGGGCACGAAGTGGTGTTCCCGGAGGAGCAGACATGCTGCGGGCAGATGCACGCGAACAGCGGCTACGCGCGGGACGCACGCGGCCTCGCGGAACGATTCGTCGAGATCTTCCGCGAGTACGACGCGATCGTCGCGCCGTCATCGTCGTGTGTCGGGACGGTGCGCGAGCTCTACCCCGCGGTGCTCGGCGTACACGATCGTGTCACCGAGCGGGTGTTCGAGCTGTCGGAGCTCCTGGTGCGGCAGCTCGGGGTCGAGGACGTGGGCGCGACGTTTCCGCACACGGTCGCCTATCACCCGACGTGCCACTCGCTTCGGGTCACGTACGTCGGCGACGCGCCCCTCAGGCTGCTGCGCCACGTCCGATCGCTCGAGCTCGTCGAGCTCGCGGACGCGGAGGAATGCTGCGGCTTCGGCGGCACATTCGCCGTCAAGAACGCCGACACGTCCAGCGCGATCCTGGCGGACAAGTGCCGCAACCTCGAGCAGAGCGGTGCGGAGTTCTGCACCGCGCTCGACGGCTCGTGCCTCTTGCAGATCGGCGGCGGCCTGTCGCGCCGCCGAAGCGACGTGAAGCCGATCCACCTCGCGGAGATCCTGGCGTCTCGATGACCGCGCGGCTCGAGCCGTTTCCGGCCGCTGCACGTCGCGAGCTCGCGAACGAGCAGCTCCGTGCAAACCTGGCGAACGCGACGCGGACGATCCGCGCCAAGCGTGCGCGCGTGGTCGCTGAGCGCGACGACTGGGAGGAGCTGCGCGACGCGGGCCGCGCGATCAAGGCGGACGTCCTCGCGCGGCTCGACGAGTATCTCCTGCAGTTCGAAGAGGCGGCCACCGCCGCAGGCGCCCACGTCCACTGGGCGCGCGACGGCGACGAGGCGGCGGCGCTCGTCGCCGGGGTCGCTCAGCGGCACGGCGCAACCGAGGTCGTGAAGGTGAAGTCGCTGACGACCGACGAGATCGGGCTCAACGAGCGCCTCGCCCGGGCGGGCGTCCACGCGCTCGAGACCGACTTCGCGGAGCTGATCCTGCAACTCGGCGGCGACTGGTCGTCACACATCCTCGTGCCCGCTATCCACCGCAACCGCAGCGAGATCCGCGACCTGTTCGCACGTACGATCGCTCCCGGTCTCACCTCGGACGACCCGAGCGACCTCGCCGAGGCCTCGCGGCTCTATCTGCGCGAACGCTTTCTCACGGCGAAGGTCGGCGTCAGCGGCGCGAACTTCGCGATCGCCGAGACCGGCACGGTCTGCGTCGTCGAGTCGGAGGGCAACGGACGGATGTGCACGACACTGCCGCCCGTGCTCGTCAGCGTGGTCGGGATCGAGAAGCTCCTGCCGCGCTTCGCCGACCTCGAGGTCTTCCTGCAGCTCCTGCCGCGTTCGTCGACCGGCGAGCGCATGAACCCGTACACGTCGCTGTGGACGGGCGTCACGGCGGGCGACGGCCCCGAGGAGATGCATGTCGTGCTGCTCGACAACGGCCGTACGCGCGTGCTCGAGGACGAGATCGGCCGACAGGCACTGCACTGCATTCGCTGCAGCGCCTGCTTGAACGTCTGTCCGGTGTACTCCCGCACCGGCGGTCACGCGTACGGGTCGGTGTACCCAGGCCCGATAGGCGCGATCCTGACGCCGCAGCTCGTCGGCATCGAGAACGCGAAGACGTTGCCGTTCGCCTCGAGCCTCTGCGGCGCCTGCTATGAGGTGTGCCCCGTCAAGATCGACATCCCGACGGTTCTCCTTCACCTGCGCCGGCGAGCAGTCGAAGCGAGCCCGGATCGCCGGGAAGCGCACGCAATGCGACTCGCCGCGTGGATCATGGCAAGCCATCGGCGATTCGCGCTTGCAGAGCGAATCGCCACCGTTTTCAGCCGCCTGCCCGTCGTCTTGCGCGCCTGGACACGCAGCCGCGACCTGAAAGCACCGGCGGCGCAGACCTTTCGCGAGTGGTGGCGAGAGAGGAAACGATGACCGCCGCTCGTGACGAGATCCTCGCTCGCATCCGCGCCACTTCACGCGTCCCGCCGACACCCCTCTTCTGGCCATACTGTCGCGATAGCGCCCTTACCGCCGGTGAGCGAGTGGCGCGATTCTGCGAGCGCGTTGCCGACTACCGTGCCGAAGTCCGGCTCGTGACGCTCCAGGACCTTGCTGCTGAGATCGACAAGTCGCTGGAAAGTCATGGCGCACGGAAGATCGGCATTCCACCGGCGCTACCGCCGTCGTGGCTCCCCGCCGATGCGGAGCTGATCACCGACCGCGGTCTCAGCGCAGAGGAACTGGACCAACTCGACGGCGTCCTCACCGGCTGTACCGCTGCAATTGCCGAAACCGGCACGATCGTTCTCTCCGGCGCCCCCACGGAAGGACGGCGCGCCCTCACCCTGGTGCCCGACCTGCACGTCTGCGTCGTCCGCGAATCGCAAATCGTCGGCTCTGTTCCCGAAGCGATCGCATCCCTCGATGAACTTGTCAAAGCAACGCAGCGACCGATCACCTTCATTTCGGGCCCTTCGGCAACGTCCGACATCGAACTGAGCCGAGTCGAGGGCGTCCACGGCCCACGCGTTCTTATCGTCCTGGTCGTCTCCGAGGCGACCGCATGACGCTGGCAGATGAATGCGAACGCGAGAGCTGTAGCTCGACCCTCCTACATTCAGGGAGTACGAATGGGAGTACCGGCTTGTCTCCATAACCGTCTAGTTGCCGCAGTTCAGTGCAGCAATAGAAGCGGCGTGTTGCAGCGGATTGCTCTCGCCCGGAACGCGTTGCATCGTCCCCGCCGGACTTTTAGTCGGCCATGAAACGCTGGAGCTGTGGAGGGATGATGCGGTCGTCCTCGCCGATGAGGAACCAGGACGGCAGCTCGCGCCAGAGCGGTCGCTCGCCCGATGGTTCGCTGAGCGCCTCTTGGGTTGCGGCCGCTGTGTCGCCGCTATCCGCGCTGCCTGCGGCGCGGGCACGTCTTCGCAGAACAGCTCCTAAAGGCGATCGCGGGCGATGTAGAGACCGGTCGTGCCGTCGCTGCGCGGTACGCCTCGCGATGTGTCCGGGCCGAGCATGCTGCCGGGATAGACCCCGGCGAGCGAGAAGCAGCTCTCGCCGGGGTCGGGTGCGAAGGCGTTTGCGTAGACGAGTCCGATGATCTGGCCGGCATCAGCCGGGACGTTTGAGACCACCGCTCCGCCGTCGGAGTGCGCGACGAGCACGACCGGTCCGTCGATGGTGCTGACGAGGTCGGCGACGGCGGCGGCGTCGGTGGCCAAGCCATGCAGCGGGTTGGCCGCTGCGATCACGGGCTGGTCGGAGTTCATGAGCAAGTCGATGACAGAGCTCCAGCTCCCGGATTCCGCGAACGCGCCATGGACCAGGACGACGGTCGGTTTCATGAGGGTCTCCTTTGCACTGCGAGTCGTCTAGGCGGCCACGGACTGCTTGAGCCAGTCCTCGAAGCGAGTCGGAGCGACGCGGGCGCCGCTGCCCGCGGTGAGGGAGCGGTCGTCGAGCTCGGTCCCGTAGTAGCGAGCGTGGACATCGGCGACTACTTCGCGCGGGTCGTTGTGTGTGCTCGAGGAAGCGGCGCGCGAGATCGTCGAAGCGAAACCGCTCGGGGCCGCCAAGCTCGACGATGCCGTTCACTGGCGGGCAGGTTGCGACGTCGGCCAGCATGGCGGATACGTCGGCGGCCGCCTCGGGCTGGAAGAGCACCGGCGGCAAGCGCACGATGCCGCCGTCGGTCGCCGAGTCGACGATCCGACCGATGAACTCGAAGAACTGCGTCGCGCGGACGATCGTGTACGGGATCGGTCCCGCCTTCACGGCTTCCTCCTGGGCCACCTTCGCGCGGAGGTAGCCGCTGTCCGGCAGACCGTGGGCCCCGACGATCGACAGCGCGACATGGTGGCCGACGCCGGCGCCAGCTTCCGCCGCGAGGATGTTGCGCGTGGCGGTCTGGAAGAAGTTCAGCACCGCTGCGTCGTCCCACAAGGGCGCGTTCGCCACGTCGACGACGGCCTCGGCGGCCTCGAAGGCTTCGGCCAACCCCTCGCCGGAGATCGCGTCGACGCCCGTGTCCGGCGACGCAGCGAGCGGCTCGTGACCCGCCTCGTCGAGGATCTCCACGAGCCTCGATCCGATGAGGCCGGTTCCACCGATGACGACGATCTTCATTTCGTGCCCCTTTCACTAATGGGAGCCCGGGTCGGCGCGAGTGCCGATCGGGTTCTGCTGTTGTGGTCCGAGGATCGCGGCGGCGGGTGCGCTCTCGAATCCGCCGATGCGCCAGCCTGGGACGCCAGTCAACGGCCCAAGCTGTCCGAGGACGGCACCGTTCCGTGCGCGTCGCGTGTAGATCGTGATGAACGCGAGGGTCGTGCCGCTCCCCAACCAAACGATCACGCTTGCGACATGAAGCGACACGAGCAGGCTGTAACGACTCACCTCAAACTCCTTACTCATCGTTGGCAGCGAGGATCGCGCGGCCGGCGTGCGCTCGAATCCGCCGAGGCGCCAGCCGGATGGCTGGTCATGCGCCTGTAACGTCAGCGCCGGGTGATGACAGGGCAACCCACCTTCAGAGATCGGGACCCGGAACGCAGCGCCCTCGACGGCCTGCTCGATGCGGTTCGCGCGGGTGAGAGCCGCGTGCTGGTGCTTCGCGGAGACGCCGGCGCAGGCAAGTCGGCGCTGCTGGACTATCTAGCCGAGAGGGCATCCGGCTGTCGCGTAGCGCGGGCCGTCGGGAACGAGTACGAGATGGAGCTCGCATATGCCGGGGTGCACCAGCTCTGCGCCCCAATGCTCGAGCTGCGAGAGCGGCTTCCCGACCCACAGCGCGAGGCGCTGGCCACGGCGTTCGGCCTCAGCGCGAAGCCGCCTCCCGACCGCTTCGTCGTCGGCCTGGCCGTGCTTGGGCTCCTGTCCGAGGCTGCTGCGGATCAACCGCTCGTCTGTGTGGTCGACGACGCCCAGTGGCTCGACAAGACATCAGCGCTCGCACTGGCGTTCGTCGCGCGCCGCCTGTTGGCGGAGTCGGTCGGCTTGGTGTTCGCAGTGCGTGACTCGAGCGACGTGCGAGAGCTGGGAGGACTCCCGGAGTTGGCAGTCGGAGGGCTCGGTGACGATGACGCCCGTGCGCTGCTCGACTCCGCCCTGCCCGGACGCCTGGACGATCGTGTCCGCAACCGACTCGTCGCCGAATCGCGCGGCAACCCACTCGCGCTGCTCGAGGTGCCCCGCGGATTGAGCCCATCCGAGCTCGCGGGGGGATTCGGGCTTCCCGACGTGATGCCCTTGCCGAACCTGATCGAGCAGAGCTTTCTGCGAAGGCTCGACCCACTCCCCGCCGATACCCGACGCTTGCTGCTGACGGCAGCAGCCGAGCCGGTCGGGGACTCGGCGCTGTTGTGGCAGGCGGCCGCTTCGCTCGGCCTGGAAGCCGACGCCGCAACACCTGCGCAGGTCGCGGGCTTGATCGATTTCGGCGCGCTTGTCCGCTTCCGCCACCCGCTCGTACGGTCAGCGATCTATCGGGCAGCGACCCTGTCCGACCGGCAGCAAGCGCATCGCGCGCTTGCCGAGGCAACCGATCCAGCATCAGATCCGGATCGACGCGCATGGCACCGCTCTCAGGCGACGAGCGGAGCTGACGAGGACGTCGCCGGTGAGCTGGAACGCTCAGCAGACCGTGCACGAGCCCGCGGCGGCGTCGCGGCGGCGGCCGCGTTCCTCGAGCGCGCAGTCGAGCTCACTCCCGATCCAGCCGATCGGGGTCGCCGCTCGCTCGCGGCAGCGCAAGCAAAATTCGAGTCAGCGGCTCCGCAGGCGGCGCAAGCGCTTCTGGCGATGGCCGAGACAGGCCCGCTGGATGAGCTGCAGAAGGCTCAGCTCGCACACCTGCGCGCGCAAATCGCCTTCGTCTTCGAGCGCGGCAGCGAGGGTCCGCGCCTCCTCGTCGATGCCGCCAAGCAGCTCGAAGCACTCGATCCCGCGTTGGCGCGCGACACATATCTCGGGGCACTCGGGGCGGCCATGTACGCCGGACGCATCGACGCCGATTCCGGTGTGTTGAAGGTCGCCGAGGCCGCCCGAACCGCACCCGTGACGAAGCAACCACGCTCGATCGACCTCGTCCTCGACGGCCTGGCCCGGCGCTGCACCGAGGGTGCCGACGCGGGTGTGCCGGCGCTCAGGCTCGCACTCGCGGCAGTCCGCGATGAGCCTCTCGAGGGTTACGGGGAGATCATGCGCTGGCTCCTGCTCACACCGATCGTCCAGTCGATGACGGTGTTCGAGTTGTGGGACGACGACGCGTTCCACGCGCTCGCCACTCGCGCTGTGCAGCTGGCCCGAGATACCGGCGCACTCGCCCTGCTTCCCGTCACACTCGTCTACCAGGCAGGCGCGGCCGTGTTCGGCGGGGAATTCGCCGCAGCCGAAGCGCATCTCGAGGAGGCGGACGCGATTGCGAGCGCAACCGGTAACCCAAGCCTCATCTACGGCCGGCTCCCCCTGGTTGCCTGGCGTGGCGTCGAAGCCGAAGCCATGGAGCTCATCGACGTCGGCCTCGAGAACACGTCCGCGCGATCCGAAGGAAGGGTTCTCGCTCTGGCCGGTTACGCGTCTGCGGTTCTCAACAACGGCCTCGGTCGCTACACGCTCGCAATGGAGAGTTCCAAACGCGCCAGTGACGACGGCGACTTCGGCTACTCCGGTGCCGTCCTGCCGGAACTCGTCGAAGCGGCGACTCGTTCCGACCAGCCGGAGGTCGCAGCCGCCGCGCTGTCGCGGCTGGAAGAACGCACACGCGCCGCCGGCACGCAGTGGGCCTGCGGAATGCTCGCGCGCGCACAGGCGCTGGTCGCTGGAGGAGACACCGCCGAGGCGCTCTACCGGGATGCGATCGAGCGGCTCGAACGCACCCGGATCCGCGTCGAGCTCGCGCGCGCGCACCTCGTCTACGGCGAATGGCTCAGGCGCGAAAACCGGCGCGTCGACGCGCGCGAACAACTGCGAGCAGCCCACGACATGTTCAGCATCTTCGGAGCCGAGGCCTTTGCCGAGCGAGCACGTCGCGAGCTCAGGGCAACGGGTGAGACCGCCCGCAAGCGCACCGACGAGGCGCGCGGCGTACTCACACCCCAGGAGGCGCAGATCGCCAAACTCGCCCAGAACGGACTCTCGAACCCGGAGATCGGGGCGCAGCTGTTCATCAGCCCGCGGACGGTGCAGTACCACCTGCACAAGGTCTTCCTCAAGCTCGAGATCACCTCGCGCAACCAGCTCACCCGCCTACCCGCTACCCGCCTCAGCACGGCCTAGCCGTCCGCGAGGGCACGTCCCCCGCGACTAGCGACCCGCGCTGGCGCGTCGGCCGATGCGAGTGCAGGCCCCGCCGCGGGATCCTGGCACCTCCCAAGAACACCGACCTCGATCCGGGAGGAACAGATCATGGTGAGGTACTTCTATGCATGGATCCCCGTCGTCGCCGTTGGGACACTCGTCGTCCTGAGCCTTCCCTGGCTCGGCCTGATCGCGCTGATCGTCGCGATGCCTCTCGTGCTCGGCGCGCTCGCCGCACTTGCATGGGCGATCGTGGCCGTGCCCTACAGGCTTGGCCTAGCCATCAGTCAACACTGGCACGGCGCGCGCACACACCCGCACACCTACGCAACGCTGCTCACGATCGACCGGACACCACAACTGGCGCGCTCGACGGCCTCGACCGCCGCCGCAACGCTCAACGGAAGACGAGACGCGGCATGAACGCGATCGCCAGCAAGAACCGCACCGATGTCTCCGAGAAGGTCGAGTCTCGTGCTGCCTCAAGCGGCGCTCTCTTCGTCTCCCCTCACGAACGAAGGGACGGTTTCTGGGCAAGCATCCGCGGCCACGTCCTCGATCTGGCCGACCCGGGCTCCGGTCACGCACTCGCGCCAACGCCGAACGACCTCTTCATCGTTTCGATCGCCTCGGACCTCGCATGGACTGCTCGGAGCATCCTTCGCAACCATGGGCTGCCCGACGACGTCGGCGTTTCCGCGACCTGGCGCACGCAGGCGGAGCAAGGGGATCGAACAAGCCTCGCCGACATCAACCTGACCGTAACGGTGTCAGCGCGGGCCAAGGCGGCGCGGGCGGCGCTTGCTGCTGCACTCGAGGACCTCCTCGAAGCGCGATCTCTTGCCGAACCGATCGCACACATCTCGTGGGAAGGAGCGAATCGATGAAGCCGACAATCAGCGACGAGATCCTCGGCCCGCATACATCCACGTCGCCGTCGCACCGCCGGGCTACCAGTCGCTGATCACGCAATCCTCATCAAGACGTTCGCGGAGCGCGACACCAATCCAGCTCGCCCTCACGGAATCAACGGCCGAGGGTCCTCCGCCGAGCTCGACTTCGTGCTCGACGTGGCGCACTCATACAGCGACGTCACCTAGTACCTCAAGCGGCGGGCCAAGGTCGCAGGTTCGAGCCCTGCCCGGCCCATCATCGAATCCCGCCTGAGAGCGTTTCAGGACGCGCAGTGGCGAAATTCGACTGCGGAGCCGTGCACGATCGCGTATTCGGCGTGATCGAGCGGTCGGCGATCGTTCCAGCGGTAGACAGGAAGTCCGACAGAGCCGGGATTGACATAGATCGCCTCTCCCAGGCGTGCAGTCCACTGGAAGTGCGTATGCCCGCCGAGGAGTAGCGCGTACCCCTCGACCTGCCAAGGCGAGGTGTCCTGCGTATCTGGCAGCAAGACGTCCTCGAAATGGTGAGGCGATCCGTGAAACGCAAGCACTCCGTCGCGCTCGTACGTCGGGTGAAACGACCGGATCTGGTCGAGGTGACGCTCATCGAGTTTCGAGAGAGACCACTCGCGCCGCGCCAACTGCTCCGCAGTGATCACTTCGTTCGTGCGCGTCGGCACCTCGAGAAGGAGGTGATCCGCGTTGCCCAAGATGACCGGCCAGCCAAGATCAGCGAGGCGGTCGAGGACTGCTGCCGGCTCGTCACCGCCCTGCGCCACGTCACCGAGGACGATTCCGTCGTCAATCCCGAAGCGCTCCAACTCGGCCAGCACGGCATCGAGGGCGCGAGCATTACCGTGAATATCCGAGATCAGAGCGTACGGAGCACGACCCGTCGCAACCGGACCCACGCCAGGGACGATAACGGCCGCGGACTGTCTGGGTGGGTCATCGCCCTCGGCGAATGGAATGTCAAGAGCCGGCCGAAGCTCGCTGAAGGCGGTTGCCGAACGGGTCGCGCCCCGGAGTACCGATTGGAGCAACGGCTTGCGTCCGCACGCCGCAATTCGCTGCAACTGCCTGCACCGCCGAGCGCGGGGCGCGGCATCCGGATGGTGCGGGCTGAAGCGGCGCTCGCCGTTGCCGCATTCGCGGCGCTGTGCGCCCTGGTCCTCTCAGTCGCGCCCCAGGCCGCAGAGCCCGATGACGGCGCCTACCGCGCTTCGATCGTGGCGATGACCGAAGGGCACTTCCTGACGTTGTCAACCATTCAGGCGGAAACGCTGGCACGAAAGCTGGGCGACAACCCGGCAGCACCTCCGAACCAGTGGATTGAGCTGTCCGACGGGCGGTACATCAGCGAGAAGGATCCCGGGTATCCGTTCCTCGCGGCTCCGTTCGAGAAGCTCGGCATCATCCGCTGGGCGCCGCTGTTCTACGGGCTACTGGCCTGCCTCGGGTTGTTCATCGGCGCCCGCCGCTGGCTCGGGCGCTTCGGTGGCTCGGCAGCGGTGGGCCTGTACTGCTCATCCGGAGCCGCGCTGGCGTTCGCCTGGCGCGATTACATGCCGACGTTCACCGACGCATCGCTGATCGCGGCCGGCTCCGGCGCCCTGCTGTGGGCGGTTCTGGCAACCGAGGCTGGCTCCCGGCGGCGCACCTGGGTCGGCCTCGCCGCCTTCGCGGCGATCGAGATCGCGACCTTCGTCCGCTACACCAATATCGTGATCCTCGGCTGCGCCGTCGTCGCCGTAGTCGCGGGGTGGCGGCTGCGAGCCGCGAAGCTGGCCCGCGGCACGGTCTGCTGGTGGCTCGCGTCGGTGGCCGTCTTCGCGCGCGGGCGTGGCCGGCTTCGACGACCTCGTCTACGGCGGCCCGCTGACAACCGGCTACCAGCCCGGCGAGGTCACGTTCGGCCTCGGCGCGATCGGGCCGAACCTGCGGATCATGCCCGCGCACCTGCTGCAGGCGGTGCCGATGCTGGTGCTCGGACTGATAGCTCTGACCTGGATCATCGTGCGGCGGCTGGTGCTCCGCCGAGCCGACGGCGAGGCCGGCACGATGGCCCGTCGCGATCTCTCGGTCGGGCTCGGCATGGCGGCGTCGTGGTTCGCGATCTGGGGCCTGTACTCCGCGTACACCTGGACGACCGACCCGACCAGTGTCACGGTCCAGGTCGTCAGGTTCTACCTCCCGGCGAACGGCGCGATCGCCCTACTCGGCGCGTGGCTTGTGACCCGGGTTCCTACGTCGCGGGCCGGCCTGACCGCAGCCGCCGTCATCACCGCGTTGTTCGGTATCGGCGTGTGGTCCTTCTACGCCATGTACGAAGCCTTCGGCGTGCCACTGAGCAGTTAGGCTCGGAGGTCTTCGCGTCCGCGCTAGGAGTTCGGCGCGAGCACTCTCCGCGCGAGCGCGCGCGTAGGGCATTGATCGATCGCGCGGCGCGCGTGCCGCGCGAGCCCAGCCGGAATTGGCGTCGGATCGAGGATCGGGAAGCCCCAGTCGTCGAGCGAGATGCGTTCCGGGAAGAGCTCGGCGCAGAGGCCGTGCCCATCGCATGCGATCGGATCGACTCGGATCGTTTCCAGACGCTTCATGCCCGCCTCGCCGGGACAGGCAGGACCGCTCGTCTCGTTGCTGAGCCGCAACCGCCACTCTTCGCATGACGCCGCAACTCCGGCTCGAACACGACGAGTGCGCTGTGGACGAGCCCTGCCACCCCGTCGGGGTGCTTGCAGGCACCGCGTCCGCGTACCTGTGCGCTCCAGCGTTCGATGCGCCCGCGCGCGGCGGGGTCCGCACCCAGCCCGTCGAACGCCCCGGCGATCGCACTCAGCCCATGCACGCACGGACCGCACTGGCCGGCGCTCTCGCGCGCCAGGTAACGCACGACACCGCTCAACTCGGCGAGGGCGCACGCGGCCGCCGGCATCGCGACGATCGCGCCCGCGCCGAGCACCCCGGGGACGAGGCGGAGGCCTGCACTCTCTGCTGCGGTCACCCACCTGCCGAAGTACCCCCCGACGAGGATCGCCGCGAGCGGCTCCGTCTCTCCGCCGGCGCGGCCGATGAGGTCGGCGAGGCTCGTGCCGAGCTCGATCTCGTAGATGCCCGGCCTGCGCACCGCGCCCGAGAGGGTCACGAGCGCCGTGCCGGGCGCGTCCGCCGTTCCGACCGACCGGAACCAGTCGCCGCCGAAGCGCGCGATCAGGGCGAGATGCGCGAGCGTCTCCACGTTCTGCACGAGCGTCGGAGCTCCACCGAGCCCGCGTTCGAACGGGAACGGCGGCTTCAGCGTCGGCTTCGCAGGCCCACCCCCGAGCGCGTTCAGAAGCGCGGACTCCTCGCCGCTGACGAATCCGTCCGGAACGGTCGCGGCTCGAAGCCGGACTCGCTCGGCGGGGCGCTCCGCAAGTGCGCGAACGACGGCAGCGAGCTCCGTGCGGGCACTCGCCGCCACCGCGACCACTCCTTCGCGGGCGCCGACGGCTTGGGCGGCAGCCACGATCCCGTCGAGCACGAGCTGCGGAGCGAGGCGAAGCAACACCTTGTCCTTCCCGCTGGCCGGCTCGCCCTCGGCACCATTGGCGACGACGACGGGACGCGCGCGGGCCGACGCGACGCTTCGCAGCTTCGTCGCCGTGTCGAACGAAGCGCCGCCACGCCCTCGCAGCCCCGAGCACGCAACCTCCTCGACAAGCGCGGCACCGTCCTGGAGAGGGCCGAGTCGCGCGGTGTGCTCACGAAACGGAATTGGCCGATCGCGACGGAGGCCGGAGAGGAGGCGGCCTCCTGAAGGAGCGTCGGACCGACGCGCTGCGTGCACGCTCAATCGTCGCTCCCGCGCCTGCCTGCCGCGATCACTCCGCTGACAGAACGCGACGACGCATCGATGCGTAGGTCGAACACCAGGCGCAAGCGGTCACCGGCGGAGTCGCGCACATCGGCCACCACCCGCTGGCCGTCGAGCGCGACGACCCGGCCGGTGTAGACGGCGCGCGTCGTCGCCGGGACGAACGAGACGCCACTCGCAGTCATCGCGACCCCGCCGTTCTCCGGCACCCCGCGCAGGTCGACACGTGCCGCCCCGCGCGGGCCTCCGCGCAAGCGCAGGGAGAGCCGGACGGTGACGAGGCCGTTCGCGGCCTGGACCTGTTGTTCACTGCCGGCGAGCGCGGACACGAACGACGTCGGCGCAGCCGGCGGAGGTGCGGCGAGCGAAACATCCCGTGCGGGTTGGCTCCCACCGCGCCCCTTCGCAAGGACCGCCGAGGGCGTCCCGGCACGCTTGGCCCAGCCCCGCTGAGCCGGGCCGGACTGGTACCAGAGGGCGACGGCGATGGGAACTGCAACCGCCGCGGCCGCCGCGGCCAGGCGCACCAGGCTCTGTCCACCGCTCAGCGCAACGCGCGTGAGTGCCGCCAGCGAGACCGCGGCGAGGCAACCGAGGCCGAGGAGCGAGAGCCAGCCGAACCGTGCGTCGCTGCCGGTCCCGAGCGAGTGCAGCAGCGCGACCGGCCACGTCGCGTATGCGCACCAGTGGACGGCCCGCCACAACCCCGCGCCGATCCAGCGGCGGGCGAAGCTCGTCACGACGAGTGCGAGCAATAGATCGAGTGCGATCGCACCGAGCCCAAGCCAGATGGGCCGGTAGCTCGACGCGAACGGCACGAATGCGGCGACGATCGAGATCGGCGCATATCCGTCGACGACCGTGGTGACCACGTGGACGGCCACGAAGCAGATCGCGATCAGCGTCAGGTTCCGATGGACGTTCGTCAGAGCAAACCGTGGCCAGCGCGTCGTCCGCACACGGAGCCCGACTCCCACCCCGAGGACCATCGAGCACGTGAGGAGGAGCAATGCGACGGCGCCGCTCCCTCGTGTGACGAACCACAACGTCTTCGTGTTGGCGGCAAGGAGCACAGTCACGCCGCGCGCTCCTCGGCGACCGGCCAGCCACCGGTCGTTGCGACGGTGCCGTCTCGAGCGACGAGCCGGGCGTGCACGCCTCGTTGCTCGAGCCAGGCGGGCGCACCGTCGCCGAGGACGATGGCCGCGGTGCTCGCGATATTTGCGTCAAGGCAGGACTCCGCCGCGACGCTGACGGTGTGCCAGACACTCCGTACCGGCAGCCCCGTCTGCGGATCGAGCAGGTGGTGCATCTCTCCACGGTCTGTCATCCACCGGCGCACTCGCGTGCTCGAGCTGGCGAGCCCCCCTGATCGCAGGACGACTCGCTCACCGACCCCGTCGAGCCCGACGTCGTGCCGCTCGGCGACCAGGACGCACCAGCCCTCCGCCGGCGCCTCACCGAACACCGCGATGTCACCGCCGAGCGCGACGAGTGTTCCGGCGCCGGTCGCACCGGCGATGCTCGACGCAGCGACGTCGGCAGCGAGCGCCTTCGCGGTTGAACCGAGGTCGAGCTCGACCCCCCGTGGCACGCGGAGCTGCCGCCGCTCGTCATCGAGCTCGGCACGGCGCCACCCCGCGCTCGCGCGCGAGCGGGACTCGAAGCGCCAGCGTCCCCGCGGCTCGACGTGCACGAAGCTGCGGTCGTATCCCGCTGCACGCAGATCCGCGCCGAGCGTCGGATCGACGAGGCCGTTCGTCGTCCGCGCGGCGTCGAGCGCTGCTCGAACGAACCGATGGAGCTCCCCGCTCAGCTGCACCACCGTTCCGGCTCGTCGATTGACCCGAGCGAGCTCGGAGTCGTCGCGAAAACGGCTGCAGGTGGCATCGACACGATCGAGGTAGCTGCGCAGCAGAGCCTCTCCGACTGGAAGCGCTTCCGGTTCGGCGACGACGATGACCGCCGTCGTGCCGAGCGCCCGAAACGACGTGCTTCCGCTCACGACCCTCCGGAGACGACGACCGGCGGGGCTGCGGGCTCGGCGGGCGTCGGCGCGGGAGCAGGAGTCGCCGGCGGCGTCGCTGCAGCGCGCTCGCCGACCGGGAAGAGCGTCGGCGCGGGCGCGACGACCCGTGCCGGGCGGCGCACGGGCGACCGTGGCGCCTCGAGACGATGGACGATCTTCTTCGCTGACGTCGATCCGGCGGCGATCGCGGTGAAGACGCCGGTGAGCGCAGCTGCGGCACCGAGCGCCAGGGCGGTGAGTGTCCGGACACGATGCTGAGCCGTGTCGCGCGCCGCGACCGCGGACCGGACGTCGGGGGATGAAACAGGCATGGCAGAACTGTTCCCTGCCGGGATGAGACGTCGATGAGCGGTGACTACGCCGGCGCGGGCACACGCGGGGGTGGCGGCCGGCGCTCAGCGTCCGCGCCCCGCAATGGGAGCCTGAGCCAAACGTCAGCGCCTCCGGCCCCGGTGCCTCCGGCCCGCGCCTCGCCACCGTGGGCGGCGGCGATCAGCGCGACGATGGCGAGCCCGAGCCCCGTTCCTGGCGCGTTGCGCGCCTCGTCGGCGCGACTGAACCTGTCGAACGCCCGGCCGACGAACCACGCCGGCAGGCCCTTTCCCTCGTCCGTGACGTGGAGCTCGATCACTCCGTCCTGCTCGGCCGCGCGCAGCGACACCCGTCCCGCTCCATAGACGAGTGCGTTGTCCACGAGATTGCCCAGTGCCTGCTCCAGCCGCAGCGGGTCGGCCTGGATCGGAGCGCCGCTCACGTCCTCGACGACGAGCTCGCGGCCGAGCAGCGCCGCCTGGCTCGCGAAGCGCTGCCGGACGTTCTCGAGCACACCGGCAGGCGCGATGGTCTCGAGGCGAAGCGGAATGCCCCCCTGATCCGAGCGGGCGATCAGCAGCAGGTCTTCCGCCAGGCGTGTCAGCCGTTCCGTCTCCTCCGCCGCCGATCGCACGGCGGCCTCCAGCTCTTCCCGCGACCGGGGCCTTCGAAGTGCGAGCTCGAGCTCGGCGCGCAGGAGCGCCAGCGGCGTCCGTAACTCGTGACTCGCGTCGGCGACGAAGCGCCGCTCGTGTTCGAGCGCCGCTTCGAGCCGGCCGAGCATCTCGTTCAACGTGACCGCCAGAGCCGAGACCTCGTCGCGGGTGGACGGAACCGGCAACCGCCGACCGGGAGTCGTGGCGCTGATCGCTCCGGCACGGCGACGCATCGCCTCGACAGGCCGTAGCGCCGCGGCTGCAAGCCCGTAGCCGGCGAGCAGCGAGAGAAGCAAAGCCGCAGGCGCCGCGAACATGAACTCGCGGGCGAGGCGGTGCAGCGTCTCGGCTCGCGCGGCGGCGGATCGCCCGACGACGAGCACGCCCGGCCGCCCGTCGACCTGGATGGGAACCTCGAGCAGCCGCCACTCGCCGCGGAGCCCGGCGATCGGCGTCGTGCGGCGCGTCCGTCCGGTCACCTCCCTCACGTCCGACCGCTCGAGCAGAGGTGCAAGGCCGGCCGGCGACGAGTCGTCGGTCGTGCCGTCGAGCAGCTCGACCTGCGCGATCGTCGGCCCGTCGCTCACGTCGCGATCCAGCAGTTCGCGTCCCTGCTGGGCGCGCGACACGGCTTCCGCCACCTGCGCATTCAGATTCTCGTCGGTTGACGCGAGCAGCGCGCTGCCGACGCGCAGGTAGATCACGACTCCCATCGCCGCGAGGACGATCGCCATGCCGAATGCGAACGGAAGCGTCAGCCGGACGCGAATCGGAAGCCTGCTCAACCCCCGTCCTTCCTCAGGCGATAGCCGACACCACGGACGGTCTCGATCGACGAACAACCAAATGGGCGATCGACCTTCTCGCGCAGATAGCGGACGTAGACGTCGACGATGTTCGAGCGGCTCTCGAACGCCATGTCCCATGCTCCCTCGAGCAACTGCAGGCGCGTCAACGCGTCGCCGGCACGTCGCATCAACAGTTCGAGCATCGCGAACTCGCGCGTGGACAGCACGATCTCGGTCTCGCCCCGCCAGACGCGGCGCTCGGCAGGATCGAGTCGAAGGTCGCCGACCTCGAGGATCGTCGGCCGCTCGACGGGGCCGCGCCGTGCGACGGCCCGCAGGCGCGCAAGGAGCTCGGCGAACGAAAACGGCTTGGTGAGGTAGTCGTCCGCGCCGGCGTCCAGCGCGTCCACCCGATCGACGACCGCGTCTCGTGCCGTGAGCATCAACACAGGGGTCCAGACGGTCCGCGTCCGCAGCCTCCGGACGATCTCGAAGCCGTCGACATCCGGAAGCATGACGTCGAGCACGATGGCGTCGTACGGTGCAGCCTCGGCCATCCATAAGGCGTCGGCCCCGCGGGATGCGACATCCGCCGGGTGTCCTTCTTCGCGCAACGCGCGAGCGATGAGTGCAGCCATCTTGGGCTCGTCTTCGACGACCAGAATGCGCATCGCGCCCATTGTTCCTGCGCTGCGCCCTCGATTGGGGGCCGCTCTCATCCAGTCTCATCCGGCGCTGCTTTCTCTACACCATCGAAACCTCGGTCGAAGCCCGCCGCCGCGCCCGCGCGAAACCATTGAGCCGCTGGCTCCGCGGCGGCATCGACGGCAACGCGCGCTTGACCGGCACGAACGCCGTCGTGCTCTTGCTGCTGCTCGCCGCCGAGGGCGCGACGATTCCGTTCGTGCGGCAACAGCTGACGCTGCACATCTTCCTCGGTCTGCTCCTGATCCCACCGATCATGCTGAAGTTGGCAAGCACCGGCTGGCGCTTCGCCCGGTACTACTTGAGGGCTCCGGAGTACGTGCACCGCGGCCCCCCAGCCGCGTTCCTGCGCTTGCTGGTCGCACCGCTCACGCTCGCATCGACGCTCGCGCTGTTCGGCACCGGAGTTGCGCTCGTCGTGCTGCATCCACAACGGGGGCTCGTTGTCGGACTGCACAAGGCAAGCTTCGTCGTCTGGTTCGGCGCGATGAGCGTGCATGTGCTCGCACACGTCCTCAAGCTCCCGCAGCTTGCACGCGCCGACCTCACGAGCTCGATCGCGGGGGCGCGTCTCCGGCAGTTCGCCGTCGCCGGCGCGATCGTCGCAGGCTTGATCGTCGCGATCGCTGCCTTGCCCACGGCTCACGACTGGGCGCATTGGGCCGCCCTCCATCATCGCCGCGATCGCTAGAGGACTGCCGCCTGCTGTGGCGGTGGCACTCGTGGCGCTCACGGCCGCGTGCGCCGGTGGTGGTGCGAAGCTGCACCGCACCGCGGCAACCGTCACGACGGCAACGCCTGACGCGGCCCGCCGACAGATCCGCCGCGTTGCGGCGAGCCCGGCGCAGCGCCTGCTCGGACTTCCCCCCGTCGCGCGCGGGCCGGTTCCCGGCTACGTGCTGGTCGCCGATCGCAACAACGACCGGCTCCTGATCGTCTCCCCGTCGAAGCACGTCGTTTGGAGCTAC
Organism: uncultured Thermoleophilia bacterium; assembly: GCA_963785875.1. Lineage (GTDB taxonomy): Bacteria > Actinomycetota > Thermoleophilia > Gaiellales > Gaiellaceae > PALSA-600. The sequence goes on from CAWAWV010000004.1 coordinate 73,089, forward strand.
CCACGCCCCGGAGATGTCCGTCCCGGGCAGTCGTTCCATGATCCAGACGATGCGTTCTTTACGCCCGGCTACCGCGCGATCTCGATCAACGAGGAGTTCAACGAGACGGCCAGCGTCGTCGACGTCAGAACACATCGCATCGTCTGGACGTTCGGTCATGCCGGTGTCGCCGGGTCGGCATACGGCTACCTCTCGAACCCGGACGACGCGTATCTCCTACGAGACGGCGATCTCATGGTCGCGGACATCCGCAATTGCCGCGTGTTGTTCATCAACCACGCACACAGGGTCGTCCGCGCGATCGGTCGCGCCGGGTCGTGCACGCACGACCCGCCGGTCGGACTGTCCTCGCCGAACGGCGCGACGCCGATCGCCGACGGCGGCGTCCTCGTGACCGAGATCGGCGGCTGGGTCGACCGAATCTCAGCGAGCGGTCGCCTCGTGTACACGGTTCGGACGCCGACCACGTATCCGTCCGACGCGCAACTGCTTCCAAACGGGAACATCCTCGTCGCCGGCTTCAACACGCCGGGGCGCGTCGACGAGCTCACCCCAGCCGGGCGAATCGTGTGGACGTACGCTCCGGCGTCCGGGCCGGGGGCGCTCGACCGCCCGTCGCTCGCGGTCCGCTGGCCGAACGGAATGATCGCCGTCACCGACGACTGGCATCACCGAATCGTCGTCATCGATCCGCGCACGAAGCAGATCGTCTGGTCGTACGGTCACGACGGCAGCCCCGGCACCGCCCCCGGCTACCTGAACAAGCCCGATGGACTCGACCTGCTACCGGCGAGCGTCGCACGGGCCGTGCCCCTTCGTGCGGCAGCAACGGGCCGGCCCGTGACGGTGAGCCAGATCGGCACGCTAGGCAGCGCTCTGTCGCGCGCAACCGCCGTGTCGCTGGCCGGCGGCCGGATCCTCGTTGCGGGCGGCCTTGCGGCCGGGGCTTCGACGAGCGCGATTCTCGCCGGCCGCCCCGCTGACCTGAAGCGGATCGGGGACCTTCCTGTGCCGGGCCATGACGCAGCCGCCGTCGCGGTCGGCGATCGCGTCTACGTCTTCGGAGGCGGACAGGTTGCGTCCGTCGACAACGTCGTGCGCATCGATCCGGCGTCCGGACGGTCCGCGCTCGCCGCGCATCTCGGCGAACCGCTCTCCGATCTTGGCGCAACGGTGATCGGCTCGCACATCTATCTCGTCGGCGGCTACACAGGTGCCCGGTACGCCAGCGCCGTGCTCCGCTACGACGGGGCGGGCCGCACGACCACCGTGGCACGGCTGCCGGAAGGCCTGCGCTACGCCGGGGTCGCTGCGATCGGCAAGACGATCTACGTCGCAGGAGGCCTGAGTCAGGCGGGTGAAACCGGCGCCGTGCTCGCCGTCGATCCTGCGACGGGGACCGTCCGCACCGTTGCGACGCTCCCGCAGCCACGAGCCTACGCAGCGCTCGTCGCCTACCACGGTGCGCTGCTCTTGATCGGAGGGAAGACGAATGCCGGTGCCGCCACGGCAGACGTCCTTCGCATCGACCCGAAGTCCGGGCGTGTCTCGCTCAGCGGCCGGTTGCCGCGGCCCCTCGCAGAGCCGGCGGCCGTGGCGCGCGCGAACGACGTCGTCGTGATCGGCGGCGAGGGCAGCCGCGCGATCTATTCACTGCGGGGCTGACCCACCGACGGTGTCGCTAGGGCTTCACTCGTCGTCGACGATCCTGTCGGGGTCTCCCCCGCCCAGGCGCTCCTCGACGACCTCGTCGGCGGCGACGCCGTCAACGCCCTCCGCGGCGAGTTGCCGCTCGGCGGGGCTCTCGACCTGGGCCTCCTCGGCACGTTGCTCCGCCCGGGCCTCGCTCCGCCCCATCAGTTTCTTCCAGAAGCTCATCTGCCGATACTACCCCCTGCTTCAGCCCGAGCACGAGCTCGTACGCGGGCCGGCCGCTCGATCCCGCCCCGGAGATGCCGAAGCCCGCGACCCTCGGCTCCGAAGAGCTTTTGGGCTACGGGCTTCGACGCGACAACCTTCTCATACCGGATGTGCGCCAGTCAACCCCACCGCATCACGCGTCGCATCGACCCGCGCCGTGAACTCACATCAGGCGGGTGGGACGTTCTGGTTCAGCCGGAACACATTCTCCGGGTCGTAGGCACGCTTCACCTCCGCGAGCCGCTTCCACGTCGAGCCGGGATAGGCGGCGCGCACGCGCTCAGCGCCCTCGTCGCCGAGGAAGTTGACATACGCGGCGTCCTCCCCGTTACGGAGTGCGGCAGCCGCGTCGTCGGTCCAGGCGCGATGAACGGGATCCTGGTCCGGGGAGGCGTACGCGGCGACAACGTTGATCATCAAGCGCCGGTGACGGTGCGCGAACGCAGTCGCCTCCGACGGGATGCGCGCTGCGGCGCCGCCGAGCACACGGATCTGCGCAGCTGCAAGCTGCGCCGTCGACGCCAGCAGCCGATCGAGGAGCTCGCCCGCGGCAGTCTCGTCGAACGTGTCGGCGAAGAACGTCCGCACGACGGCGCGCGGCGGAACCGGTTGCGCCTCTGCAGGGAACATCTCGCTGTACGGCATGGCCCGGACGAAGTCGGCGAGCGGCTGCGCGAGGGCGCGGAACGGCGCGACCGCCTGTACCCCGTCGTCGAGCGGCCCGGCGTGCACGAGCAGCGCGAGCACGATCGGCTTGCCCACGGCCTCGGACGGAACGAACGGCAGCGGTGGCGCGGGCAGGACGTTGACGATTACGGATAGCTCCTCCGGCGCAGCGTCGGCCGCGGCGATGATCCCGGCGAGTGTCTCGCGGGTCGCCGGCAGCGCGAGCATCCCGCCGGTGACCATGTCCACGGGGTGGAGGCGGTAGTCGAAGCGCGTGACGACGCCGAAGTTGCCGCCGCCGCCGCGGATCGCCCAGAAGAGGTCCGGTTGACGGTCCGCGTCGACTTCGAGCACGCGGCCGTCGGCGGTCACGACCTCGGCGCCGAGCAGGTGGTCGATCGTCAGACCGTGCTTGCGCACGAGATAGCCGACGCCGCCCCCGAGCGTGAGCCCTCCGATCCCGACCGACGCAGTGTCACCGAAGCCGACAGCCAAGCCGTGGGGCGCGGCGGCGCTGGTGACCTTCCCGGAGGTGAGGCCGCCTGCTGCGCGTACGACTTGCGAGCCGGCATCGATCTCGACCCCGGCGAGCCCGGCCAGGTCGAGGACGATCCCTCCGTCACTCGTCCCGTGCCCGGCTGAGCTGTGACCGCCGCCGCGGACGGCAAGCTCGCTGCCCGTCTCCCGTGCGAGCGAGACAACACGTGCAACCTCGTCCGAGTCGACGGGGCGCACGATCGCCGCCGGATGGCGGTCGGCCGCAGGCAGGAAGACGCGACGCAGGGTGTCGTAGCTGGAGTCGCCGGGGCCGACGACTGCGCCGGCGATGTCGGCTCGAAGACTTTGGATTGAGAGACGTGCCTGCTGTGCCGTGTTCACGTGTGGGCTCCTCCGCTCGGATGCTTCCGTCTCTCCAAGCGTCGCGGCCGGCGAGCGGACTGCGCGTACGGCGGTCAGGCGTTCACGGGTGCGGCTAGCCGAACTCGTCCCGGCGCAGGCGCTTTCACGGCCCCACCTTCGCGCGCGGGGCGCGCCGCGGGGGACGCACGGGGCTCTGTACGTCCAGAGGGCTCGGAGGCGGGCTCCAGGTCACGGGCGGCTGCGGCTGCGCTCGCACCGGGGTTGTCCCGGCCGAGCGGATGCGAGCGACTCTTCCCAGCATGTCGAACCAGAAAGGTGCGCCGAGCGTCATCGCCGCGGCGGTCATGAGCAGGCCGATCGTCTTCAGCAACACCGTCATGCCCCAGCCGGTTGCGCCCGAGGGCCGCTTCTCGACCCACCACCCGATCGGGAGCTTCAACTGCTGCAACTTGTCGACGCTGACCGCGACGTTCGTGACCGAGGTGTTGTCCGCGCCGGCGGCAGGATGCTGGGTTCGTGCGATCACGGCGGCGCGGACCGTTCGGTCCTTCCAGAGATGGTCGGCGATGCGAATCGTGTCGACGTTCAGGGACAGGACGATCACCCCGGCGATCACCCACATGAGGAGGTGCATCCGGCGGCGATACCACCCCGAGACTCGCTCCATCGCGTCGTCGTACCAGACCTCGACCGCGTGCCGAAAGACGTCTTGCCTGCCGTTCGAATCGGCCCAGAGGGCCTGCAGCGCTGCGCGCGTCTGCGGGCTCGGAACGGCGTCGATGGACTCCTTGATCGAGCGCTCGGCACCTTGGCGGTCGAAGTCCAGCAGCGCAGTCGCGAAGACCCGGGCCGGCAAGTAGGAAGGAGGACGGCGCTTGCCCCTTGGGCTATTCGGACGAATGAGGCCGTTCACGACTGGATGGGCGTACAGGACCGTTGCGTGCTCGGCGCCAACGGCCGGGTCGTCCGGGTCGAGCAGGTTCGCGATGCCTTCCCGGAGGAACTGCGCGCGCCAGCGCCGGGCGGTCGAGACCGCTTCGTTCAGTGCGGAGCAGACCAGCGCCAACACGAGGTAGACGAAGATCAGACCGAGCGCGACTTGGATCGCGGCGAAGTCGAGCACCGGCTAGTCGAACCGCTTGAGAAACTTCCAGGCCCAGGGTGGGACGGTGGCAGGGGCTTTCGTGAGGTGGCGCAGCGCCGGATCGCCGGCGCGTCCCTTGAACTTCGCGCGCCCGAGCTTCCATTCGACCCAGAGCCAGGCCCAGTCCGGCACCGGCGTCGGAACCTGGGTGAGGGGCTTCGGCTTCGGCGTGGGCGGGCCGCCGTTCTTCGACGGCGGCTGGCCGTCACCGTAATCGCCGGTCGTGAACAGGTGTGCTTCACGCTTTCTCCGCTCGTGTAGGCCGGCGAGAACGACGTGCCCCGAATGGTCCCATTGAACGAGCGCTGAACTCGGATTCTGGTGCGCGTTGACCGCGTGACCGACCGACCCGGCCAGTGCGCCACCGCCGCAGTTGTAGGCGAACGACGCCAGCGCATCGAGCTGGGATTGCGACAACGGCCGGGTGATGTAGTGACCGATCGCGGTGATCGCGACGCCGGCGTCGCGCTGCAGCAGTTGGATGCCGCGCTGCGTCGTGATCCTGCCCCACTCCGCGTTGTCGTGGGCGGTGACCGGCCCCATGTGCAACAGATGACCGAACCCGATCGTCGCGTTGCCCGTCGGATCGTTGTAGGGCTTGTCGCGCCAGCCTTCGAACCGGCCGATGAAGTGCGCGCCGCGGGCGCTCAGCTGAGCCATTTTCGCCTTCTCCAGGCCCAGCGCGATCTCCGCCGCAGACGAGCCGCAGGACGCCTGTACACCAAAGCCAAGCCCCCTCTCGTCTGCTTCGAGTGTCCCAAGCTCGCGAATGGGCTGTCAACACTCGTCCGAGGGATGGAAGCGATCTGCGAAAACGGCATAAGATCGCGGTCCGAGCGCTGCGGCTTCCGTTCATCGAGGCCGAGGAGGACCCAGCGTGAGAACTCTGAAGGTGACCCGCCCGCCGACCACCGGCGCGGACGTCCGGATGCTCCAGAAGCTGCTCGGCGTACCGGTCACGGGCCGTTACGACCAAGGCTCTGCGAATGCCGTCTACCGAAAGAAGCTCTGGTTCGGCTACCAGACGCCGGACCACTCGGCGGGCGACAAACTGCTCGCGTATCTCAACGGGACCCTGAAGCCGACTCCCGCGATGATGAAGCGGGCTGTCGCTTACCGGCACAAGATCAACGGCTCCGGAAAGAAGCCGATCAGGAAGCCGACACCCGCCGACAAGCGCGCCGCGCACGAAGCGGCCGTTCGCGCTTCCGCGGTCTCCGCCATGCACTTGCTACTCGCGCAAACCGCGCGGGTGCACTACCCGCTGCACGACGTCCGGACGAGGACGATCTTCAAGATCGCAACCCTGGCGCAGCTCGAGCAGGAGCTGTTCGCCGGACGCCTGACGATCGACTGCTCGCAGTCTGTGACGCTGATCGCGCACGTCGCCGGCGCCAAGGATCCGAACGGTGGGAACTTCAGGGCTGACGGCTACACCGGCACGCTGCTGCACGGCTGTACGGGAATCTCGCTCGCCCAGGCGCGGCCCGGCGATCTCTGCGTGTTCGGCCCCGGCACCGGCCATCACGTGGTGATGGTCATGCAGCCGGGCCCTGATCCTCTGATGTTCTCGCACGGACAGGAGAAGGACCCGATCGCGATCCGCCACTCGGTCGAGGCTCGCTTCCAGCCTTCCCCCTCCAGGTTCCTCCGCTTGCCCATCTAGCGAGATGAATCACCTGAGCAACATCTGCAGCGGCGGCGGCGATCTCCAGTCGCTGACGCTCGCCGAGCTTCGAAGCCGTTGCCAGAACGCGGGCCAGGCGTTCGGCCTGAGCTGGGCCGAGATTGCGTTGCTGATCCTCGTCGTGCTCGTCGCGTTCTTCTGGTTGTTAGCCGCGCGCCAGCGGGCGGGCGAGGACACCGGCACGGTGATCGGCAACACGATCGAAGGCGTCGCGTACGCCGCGATCGGGATGTTCGCGGGCTCCGGCTTCGGCCTGTTCGCCGCCGAGATCGTGCCGCCGCACCTGCTTGGGCTCATCCTCTTGCTCGTGGGGCTCGTGGCGGCGATCTTCGCGTGCCTCGGCGCTGCCAACGGCGACGGGGACGCGGGCGGCAGGGTCGCGGCCGTCGTCCTCGGCGTCCTGCTGGCCGCCGCCGTGGGCACGCTCGGCGTGCTCGGCTTCCTGGTGCCGGGGAGCGGCGCTGCGGGCAGCGACTACGAGCACTACCTCAACGCTGTCGCGATCGGGCTCGGTCTGCTCGGGGCGCTGGACGGGATCATCTCTGCGCTGCTGCGTGGACCCCACTGGGCGGCGGGCTGGGCGCTCGTCTTCGTGAACAGCTCGTGGGGATTCCTCGGCAACATCCTCGGGCTGGGAACGCACCTCGGGTCGTACCTGTGCTGGGCGAACGACGGCGCGATCGAGCGCGAGAACCGCAAGGCGTACACGCTCTACCGCAAGGGTCTCACGCTGCGAAACGACCCGGGGAACCGCTACGCGTTCACCCAGGGCTGGGTGATGTCATGCGACTCCTCCGGCCCACTGGAGGTTCACGAAGCGATCCACGTCACGCAGCACTTCGTGCTCGGGCCGATCTATGTCGTCTCGCACGCGATTTGGGATTTGCTCGGCGCCGGGATCGGTCTGTTGGCGGGCTTCTGGACGAACGGCATCGCCGCGCGCGAGCGAGTCACGCGCATGAGCTACTTCAACAACCCGTACGAGATCATGGCCTACGCGACACACAACGGCGCCCGCCAGGACAGCGACAAGCTCGTCTTCTCGTCGCCGTGGTCGTACATCTTCATGGCCGTCTGGATCGGGGCTGCGATCGTGGCCGCAATCGCGCTTACAGTCCACTGGGCCTAAGTCGTCACCAGCGCCTGGATGACCGCGTTGATCGAGCCGATCAGGATCACGACCGCCCAGATCAGCGCGAGGATGCCGACGATGATCGCAGCGAGCGCGTCGGTGATGCTCACGAGCGGGCCCGGCACGAACCCGTGCAGGAAGCTCACGACGATGGTCGCGAGAAACGACGTCGCCACGAGCAGGATCAGGCTCTTCAGCTTCAGGAAGCGCTGCTGCGCGAGCGGCAGGCAGATCGCCGCGACGATCTTCAGCATGAGGATGAGCGACAGGATCGACCGCGGCCGCGGCCTTCGGGAAGTCGCCCCCAGACGACGAGATAGGCGGCGGTCCCGAACGGCGGCGCGAAGAACAGCGCCACCATGATCATCAACTTCACGAACGCGACCAGGATCAGCGCGAGCGATCCGAGCGCGAGCAGGAACGAGAGGATCAACGTCACGATGCCTTGCAACTTCGCCTGCAGGTTCGGATTGAGGACGAGCGCGAGCACCATCAGTCCCAGGCTGTAGGCGACGATCCCGTCGACGAGCGCGAGATACGGGATGCCGTAGCCGGGAGGCTTGCCGTCACCGCCGCCGTGCATGAACGCTGCCGAGCCGAGCTCGACCAGGACGGCGACCCACATCAGGACACACGCCACGATCAGCGGCAGGCGGCGGAGCTCGTCGGGCGCCGGCATCGTCGCGCCTACGACCTTGGGGCACGCCGTCGTCTGCAGCGTGATCGTGGTCGGGTTAAAGAACGGCGGTCACCGTGATCGTGCCGCCGCCGTGGTCGACGGCAGACCCGTAGCACTTGCGCGGCCGCTCGACCGTGGTTGTCCTCGGCCGGCACGCCGTTCGCGTCCGGGGTCACCACGACGTTGCCTGCTGGGACGAACGCGACCCGGGTCGGCCTGCTGAAGAAGCTGCGCTTCTCGATACGAGGGCGCAGCCCGAGACGGGCACGGTCAGCGTGACCTGGTCGAATCGTCTGGCACGTCGTCGTCGCCTTGTCGCCGATGACGGAGGAACCGGTTTCCCTGCAGGCCGTCCAAGAAGCCGATGCCGTCCGGGTCCGAGTCGTCGGGGCTTCGCGGTCCGTGGCTCGCCCCGAGCGCGAGCGTGACCACGAACACGACGGCCACCACGACGAGCAGCACGATCAACAGTTTCTGGCCCACGCTAACCGCCCGTCGTCGTCGTCGCCCCCTTCGGGCTGCCGAAGCGGAACGGCGTCGTGATCACACGAATCGTGGTCGGCCTGATGAAGATCGAGCCGACCGAGATCGAAACGATGCTGCCCTGGTCCACGACCGTCGCTGGTGCCGGATCCTGGTTCACGACGATCCCGACGAGGCTGATGATCGTGGGAACCCTGTGCACCCGGACCGCGAAGCCGGCGTTCTGCAGCGTGTTCTCGGCGTCGGCTTGTTTCAGATTGACGACCGCAGGCACGGCCGCCGTCGGCACCGTCGTGGTCGTCTGGGCCGTCGTTGTCGTCGCGCCGCCACCCTTCGTCACGAGCCACACTGCGACACCGATTCCGACCAAGACGACGACGCCGATGATCAGGAAGACCCACCACCATTTCTTCCACCACGGCTCTGGCGGTTTGGGCAACGCGACGTCGAACGAGACCGACGGGCCCTCGGTGAAGTCCTCGTCGGGATTCGCCTCCGCGACGGCGTCGAGCCGGACGGAGTAGGTCGCCGGCGGGGTGCCCGGCGGCACCGCGATCTGGACGAGGGCCTGCTCGGCCGCCCCCGGCGCGAAGTCGCGTGTCGCCTCACCGACGATCGAGAACCACTCCGACTTCGCCGGGTCCTGTGGCGTCGCCAGCAGACGCCCATTGACGTCGCCTGAACTGGAATTGGTAACGGTGTACTGCGCCTGGGCCGCGCCCGTTCCATCGAGCTTGACCTTCTGGCCGGCGGCAGTGACGGTGAAGCTGGGCACGGTGAACCTCCAATCAGATGTGGTGGGTGCGAATCAGGAGAACGCCGCCGCGCGCGAGCACGGCGGGGACGGCAACGAGCAGGATCGGGGCGAGCACCGCGACCACGATCAGGTTGTGTATGACCTGGAAGATCGTGAGCGTGATCGCGATCAGCCACGGAACCATCAGGATCCCGAGGAAGGTGCCGGTGAGCTTTGGCCCGAGATAGCCGCGGATCCGGAGGGCCACGGCCGACCCGATCGCAGCTCCGATCAGCATCAGGACATAGGCCGCGAAGATCGCGAAGAGGAAGAAGATGATCTCGCCGATCGTGTCGCCGATGACGCACGACGCTGTGTCGCAGTTCGACGTGTGGTGCCGGACGAGCAGGAGGACCACGATCACCAGTTCGCCGACCACACCGCCGACGAGCGCGCCGACGAGCGTTGTCAGGTATCCACGCGGGGTCGTCACGCGCGGCGGCGCCGAGCCGGGGACGCTGACCTCGCAGCTCGGCCCCTCGGCGTAGTCGTCGTCTGGATGGTCGATCCCGATCGCGTCGAGCCGGAAGCTGTACGCGCCTGCAGCCACGCCGAGCGGCGGCTCGATGCGAACCGTGAATTGGCGCGCGGTGTTGATGTCGAACGTCTGCTGAGAGTCGCCCTCGACGGAGAACCAGTCGGGTGGCGCTCCTGGAGCCGGGGTGACGCGAACGCGGGCACCGAGCTTTCGACCGCTGACGTTGGTGACCGTGAACGGCACCTCACCGATGCGGTTCGGCGCGAGCCGGACGCCCGTCGCCGGCGTCGTGATCGAGAAGACCGACGTGATCGTGCTCACGACGGTGCCTCCTCGAGCTCGACGTCGGCGATCACGTGTGCGGGCTTCTCGTGCTCGACGATCCGCGTCACGAGATTCAGGTAGCGCGCCGCCGCCGCCGGAACGACGACACGAAAATGGAACGGCAGCGTGCGCCCGGCGGGGCCCGTCACGCTCTCGTCGACCCGGTACCCCTGCTCGCCGGTGGCGATCTCGAGCATGCGAACGAGACCTGTCGCCGTTCCGCGCCACTTGGATGCCTGCGCCGCCGCGGCGACGAGCTCGCGCAGCGCGCCGAGGCCGCCCGGAAACGGCGTTCCGGGCTCCGCGTACCGGTCGTCGGGCGGATCGACGAGGAGCCACGCGAGATCGACCCAGCCGGCGAGGTACGGAACGAACGGGTCGGTCGTCCGTCGGGGATCGAGGTACGCGCCGAAGCCCGTCAGAATATCCTCGTCGCGCGCATGCAACTCCTCCATCACCGCGACGAGCGCGACGAGCGGATTGTCCGGGGTCGCACCCTCCTTGAAGACGTCGGGGAGCCGCTCGAGGATCTGCGCCTGCTTCACGACGACTGATCTCCTTCGCTGACCACCGTGATCTGATGGGCGCCGGAGACGAACAGCCACGTGCTCGGCAGCGCGACGCTGTCGGTGAATTGCGACTGGGAGCGCGGCGCGTACTTCGCCGCGTTGTCACTGCCGAAGATGCCGCTCGCGCAACCCGCGAGCACGAAGCCGCCCGGCGCCGCCGCCACCGTGTCGAGCTGGCCGAACAGGAACTTCGTCGGATCGCGCAGCGGCAGGCCGGAGTCGATCGGGGGGGACACCCACGCCGAGGTCGTGCGTGTCGCGTCGAGCTGGACGACCCCGCCGTGGTGCGTCGCCGCGTAGACCGTGTCGCCTGCGAACGCCAGTCCCCAGCAGCTTCCGGCCGTCCAGTTCTTGCCGAACGCGACCCAGCCCTCCGGCGGGGCGTCGCTGCCGCGGAGCTCCCAGCGCCACGTTCCCTTCCCGGGGTCATCGCTGCCTGCAGCCGCCGCGCCGGCCCAGAGAAACGCCCGCGGGCCGTTGCGCTGGATCGCGAGCACACGGATGTCCTGGCCCGTCAAGGTCTTCGTGTCGCGGAACGTCTGCGGGGCGCCGCCTTCGCTCGAGAGCCACACGCCTCCGGCCGCCTGCGCGGCGACCGCGACGTTTCGCGCGCCGAGCGCGTCGACGGCGACCGCAACGGAGTAGAACCCTCGCGTCTGCTGCGGTGTGACCAGGATCTGGACGAACGTGTCGCCCTGGGCGAGACCGATCTGATAGAGGCCGACGTCGGAGGCGACGAGCAGGATCGGCTCGTCTCCCTGCATGCTCCAGGCGATGTCGTTGATCGCGAACTCAGGCTTCGGCAGCGGGTGCACATCCCACGTCTCGCCGGTGTCGCGCGACACGTGCAGGCGCGAGCCGTCGGCGACGCTCGTGGCGACGGCGATGTGGCCGGGCTGCTCCGGGTGGCTTTCGATCCGATGGACCGCCTCGCCCTTGAAAGTCGCGATGGGCTCCCAACTGTCGGAGTCGTTGAGCGACCTGAAGATGAGCTCTCCCGCCCCCGCGTACCAGGTCTGCGGCTGGAACTCGTCGCGCGCGATCGCGAGCACGTTCTCGCTCGGTGCGCCCTCGACCGACATGACCACGCTGTCGACGTAGCGGACGCCGGGCTCCTTGAGCACGATGTCGAAGACGTTCGAGGCACGCAGCGGCTGACCGAACGGCCAGCCCGACGATCGCGCCGCCGACGACGGCAGCGGGCTGATCGTCGTATACAGCCGTTGCAGCACCCGCTGACGGACGGCGTCGAGGTTCTCTTCGCGTCGCACGACGACCCGCGCGGTGACCTTCACCGTCTTGTACCTCGACCAGCCGACCTGACAGGTCGTTCCCAGCGGCCGCCGGCCGTCGATCGCCTGCTGGATCTGCGCCCGCGCGGTCTCGGTCTCGTGCGCATGGAGAACCTCCGGCGTGAGCGTGCTCCCGCTGAGCTCCTGCTCGTCGACGTACGGCACGAGCAGCAGCTCGACCGTGCCGGGATCCGCGTGCTGCCACATCGCTGCCTTGGTGAACGCCCGCGCGCGCGAGAGCGCGCCACCCGTCGCGAGCGCGATCGCCTCGTAGTCCTCGGCCGTGACCGCACGCTCGATCCCGTGCAGCTCCTGCGGCCCACGGATGAGGGCCTCGTCGAGTGTCTCGGCGGGCCGACCGCCCGTCGCGGCGGTGGGATTGGTCACGGTCCTGACTCCCGGAAGCGTGTCCTTGAGGACCGAGATCGCACCGGCCGGGAGGTTCCCGGCCGATCCGCCGCCGCGGCGGTACCAGGCTCGAATCTCGCGCCCCACGGCGGGGGCTGCAGCCATCGGCGTCGGAGGAGCGTTCGGCTCCGCGCCGTCATCGGTCCGCCGGAGAGCCGGCGCGAAGACGATCCGTCCGCTCAGGCGATCGGCCACGTACGCCGTGTCGTCCGGGCTCAGATCGACGAAGCTGTCGACCTCCCGCCAGATGCGGAACGGCGTGCCGTTGAAGTCCCGGGCGGGGACGCGCTCCGTCAGTTCGTCCGGCGTCGCCTGAACGCCGACGACGAGATCGAGCTCGTTCCCGGTCGGCGCGATCACCGGCGGGCGGCCCACCAGCACGACCTGCGCAGGCCCGCCGGTTCCCGTGCCGACGAGCTCGCCCTCGACGAGCTCGCAATGATGCGCGAGAACGGTGACCGACGTCTTGCCCACCTCGATCAGAGCGGGATCGTCGGTCGCAAAGACCGGCGGGTCGCCACCACCGGAGACCCGGTTCACGCTCGCGCGCGTGCCGCGCGGGATCGGGATCGGCGTCGTCGCGGGCTTGTCGCATTCGAAGGTCAGCTGCACCTGAGCAGCGGCCGGCGGCCGCATCGTCAGCCCGATCAGCCGCAGGTACTCGACGTACGCCTTCTCCGGGACTCGGTTGAGCCGGTAGATCATCAGATCGGTCAGGTAGGCGAAGAGCTCGAGGAGCACGATCCCGGGATCGCCCGGTGAGAAGTCGGTCCACGACTCGGTCTTGCCGCGAAGGAACGTCGTCGCCTCCTCGACGAGATCGTCGAAGCGACGGTCGTCGAGCTGCGGAACCGGGATCGTCACGGCCCCATCCCCTCCTGCAGGAGCAACGGCAGGGTGATCTGGCCCCCGCGCTGGGTCGCGCGCACGCGGTAGTCCAACGTGATCTCGAGGCGCGTGGAGTCGTCCTGATCGCCGGTCGCGTCGACGCGGACGACGTCGACCCGCGGCTCCCAGCGCGCTACAGCCTGGCGCACGAAGTGCATGGCGAGGCCCGCCGTGGTGTCGTCGTTCGGCGCGTGAACCAGGTGGTTCAAGTTGCAGCCGTACTCCGGGCGCATCACTCGCTCACCCGGCCTCGTCGAGATGAGCAGCAGCAGCGACTGCCGGATCGCCTCGTCGTCGGCGACGGTGTCGATCGCGCCGCGAGGATCGAGCACGAGCCCCACCGGCTCGCCCGGTGCGTCGAACCGCGGCACGAGATAGCGCCACCCGCGCGTGCGCGCCTTCATGCCGACCCGGTGACGAACGTCTGTGCGGGGTCGACGACGTTGTACTTGACCACGCCGGGAGGCGTGCCGTCGGTGAGCCCCCAGAGGTTGTCGAGGCACACCGCGTGCTTCCCGATCCGGATGAACGTCGAGTACCCCGGGTGGACCTTGAGCGTCTTGCCGCACGGTTTGATGCCCTCCGGCCCGCGGTTCGGGCAGTGGTCGATGTCGCGGCCCTCGGGATCGGTCGCCACGAGCACGGCGTTCTTCGCGATCGTCACCCAGTGCTGGCTCGCCTGGTTGCGGACCGCCCCCTTGTGCAGGCACTTGAGGCTCGACTTCTCGACCAGGAACTTCATCACGCCTGCTGGAAGTCGACGGACTTCGCGCGGATGACGATCGCGCGCCCCGGCGCTTCGATCGTGAGGTTGACGGCGCTCGAGAGCTTGACGCCCCCCGGTGCGAGCTCGATCGAGCTGCCGGTGACGTCCTCGAGCCTGAGCTTCTTGTGCTCGTCGTCGAGCGCGACGTGCTGGCCGCCGGAGGTACGGAGCGTGAACCGCTGCACGGCCGCTCCCGCGACCCCCGGGTCGGGCGGCCCCCCGGTCCCGTAGAGACCGCCGATCACGATCCCGGTCGCCGGATCCTCGTGCGGGAAGACGACGAGCACGTGGTCGCCGACGTCTGCCAGCGCGACGATCCCTCGCTCCGACCCGGCACCCGGAGTCGCGGCACCGAGCCAGTCGCTCTCGACGTCGCCGTAGGCCGGGAACTTCACCCGCACGCGCCCGCGCCCGTCGGGATCGTCGACGCTCGTCACTTCCGCGACCGCGGCGGTGGCGGCGCCGAGCCGGCGCCGGACGTCGGGCGGCGCACTCGACAGCTCGGTCAGGTAGCCGCGCTCCGCGTCGATCGTGTGGGTGACCTCCGTGAGGACGTAGCAGCCGTCGAGCTCGTCGCGCAGGCCTGAGACGTCGACCGGTGTCCCTGCCCGCAGCAGCGGATCGCCCTCTGCAACGCCCCAGAAGGTGACCTCGGCGGCGGCTCTCGCGTCGAGCTCCGCCTGCGCGAGCGCATTCGCGTGCGCGACGTCGGAGGCGTACTCGCCGAAGAGCGCGACCTCCCCTGTGCCGCCGACGTCGCCCGGTGTGACCTCGGCAGCGACGCGGCGACCGCTGCGTGGAGAGCCGGCCGTCGCCTGGTGGCTCTGCGCCGAGAGCGGGTCCCACCCTGCCGCGCTGACAGAGCGTGCGCTGCGGTCGCCGTTGAGCTCGACGCGCGCCTCGAGCAGCTCTTCGCCTACGACCAGCGCGGTTGCATCGCCGGTGCCCTCGAGGGTGACGAGATGCAAGACGTCGTCGTGCACGACCGGGTACAGCCCACAGCGTGCGGCGAGCACGACGAGCAGCTCGAGATCGGTCTCCCGGTGCTGGACGACGTTCTGCCAGACGGGGCCTGGCTCCGCCGCGTCGACGGACAAGCCGAGGTCGCCCGCGAGGTCGTTCGCGATCTCCTCGACCGTCGTCTGCACGAGCGCCCGCGCACGCTGCCGCTTGCGTAGCCGGTGCAATGGGTCATAGGCACGCACGACGAGCCCGTAGTCGCGGTCCGGCCCGAACACGTGCTCGACCGCGGTGACCTGTCCGGCAAACAGCGGGGCATCCCGGCCGCTGACCGCGACCCGGAGCAGGCTGCCCGCCGTGGGCAGCACCGTGTCGACCTTCCCGTGGAAGGTCAGCTCGCATTGAGCCGGCGCGGCGAGCCGTTGCCGTACGCGCACGAGTGCGAGCTCGCGCATCACCTCGTCGGTGAGCGTCGACCCGTCCACCTCGACCAGCACCTGGGGCAGCGAGGCGATCTGCGTCACAGTCCTCCTCCAGTGGCTGCGGGAGCGGGAATCCTGAGCACCGTTCCCGGCGGGACCTGCGACGGGTCGACGATGTCGTTCGCCTCGGCGATCAGCCGCCAGGCAGACGGATCGCCGTAGTAGAGGAACGCGATGTCCTCGAGCCGCTCGCCCGACCCTGCGCCGTCGCCGCCGCCGCCGATCACTTGGTGCTCGAGCTCCGAGTCGGGCCCGGCAGCCGCAGCCGCCGCGAGCGCAGACGACTGTGGTGCGCCCGATTCGCCGGCATTCGGCTCGTTGACGCGCACGAATCGCATGCGGAGCCATGAGCGTGCGGGAGATCCGTCCGCCCCGAACTGCTCGAGGCGTTCCGCGACCGCCGTCACGACGCCGGGGATGTTCCAGGACTTGCCCCACAGGAAGCGCACGACGGGCGGCGCCGATCCGGCCTGTTGCGTGCTGCTTTCAGCGAGGTCCCAGAGCGAATGGGTGAGCTCACGTACGTCGCTCGTCTGAATCGTCGACCCGGCGATCCCGATGTCGAAGAGCAGATCGAGAACGAGCTCCGTGTGGCCCCCGCCGGTGTACAGGAGCGGGTCGTCCGTCGCAGCCGTACTGGTGAGCAACCCGGTCACCGCGCGCCGCGGCCGAATGCCGGCGGTGCGGCTGATCTGCAGGGTCTCGGGGTTGAGGAGGCACCCGAGCCGGTCCCCTGTGGACTCCACGACGAACGCCACGCGCTCCATCAGAGACCGGCCTGCTCGCGATCGAGTCGCCGCTCGCGATCCCATGCTCGCAGGGTCGCCCCGAGATCGACGTCGTGCTGGACGGCGGGCGGTGGCAGCTCCGGCCACGGGCGGCGATCGCCGGACACGCCCGCGTGGTCCGCGGAGACTCGGGGGTGGAGGTGACGGGACGCCGGCCCGGGCGGCGCGGGCGAACCGAAGTCGCGTAGCGGAACGACAGTCGCAGGAAGCCCGGCGACCACCTCGGGAACCGGAGAGATCACAACCGCGAGCGCCGCTGTGGCCGGCACGGGCGAGGCGGCGGGGACACGAAGCGGCGCGGGCGCGACCGGGTCGATCGTCCGCGCGGACGGGGTACGCTGCTCGACCGCTGTCGCCGCCGGAGGGACGGGAGGCGACGGCGGCCGGTCGTGCAGCACGCTCGGACCGGGAAGCGTCGTCGGCTCAGGCGTGACCGTGGTTCGTCGACGTGGCCGAACCACGGTCACTGCCTGGTGCGCCGTGGGATCGGGGTCCACCGGCGCTTCGGCGGCGGATGGCTCCGCCGCGACGCGCGGCCCTTCGCGCATCGTCCTGGGCCGCGACACCAACGGCGGCCGGAGCCGGGCCGGCCTCGGCGGCTCGGTCACCGTCGCCGTGCGTTGCTCATCGATGCTGCTCTGTGCGAACGGCAGCGGCGAAAGCTCGACCGGGGCGCGCGTGGTCTGAGCAGTCTCGACCTGCTCCCGGGCGGATGGTTCAAGGAGCCCCGGCGCGCCCTGCAGCACGCGCTCGACCCAGTGCGGCGGCGGGCCGGGCACGTCGTAGTCGTAGACGTGCACGCGTCGCCGACCTCGTCGGGCGCCGACGAGGAACCGGAGCAGCGCGCGACCGAGCCGCTCGACTGTGCGCACGAGATCTCCCCAGGCCGGCACGACGCTAGGCGCGTTGCAGTGTCTCGAAGACGAGCGTCAGCGACTCGATTGCGATCTCCCGGTTCAGAGCGTCGAGCGGTGCGCCGCGCCAGCGCGTCGGCCAAGCGTTGGTGAGATCCCAGCGCATGACCTCGGTCGCTCCCGTGCTGTCGAGCATCAGGACTGAGACGTTGCGCCGCTGCACGTTGCCCTGCACGGCGCTGGTCAGCCACTGCCAGAGCTCGATCGACGACGTGAGCCCGTACGAGAGCGTCACGTCGCCGTACGTCACGGGGCCGGGAATGACGTGCACGACCTGCGTCGCCCCGCCTTCCCGATAGCGGATCGGCTGCACCTCGATCTCGAGGCCGCTGCACTGCGTGAAGTGCCCTTCGGTCACTCCCTGGATCTGCAGCTTGAAGTTGTAGGCGCGGTACGGATCGATGAATGTCCCCGGCTGGGCGCCGGATGACGTGGGTTGCGTGGACTGTGCGGCTTCGGGCATTGGTGGTTTCTCCTCGCTGCTCTAGGCGCCGGCGGAAACCTGCGTGCCCGCGGCCGATTGCATGACCTGAAACACGACGAACTCGGCGGGCTTCACCGGCGCGATCCCGATGACTGCGACGACCTGTCCGGCGTCGATCACGTCGGACGGGTTCGTCTCCTCGTCGCACTTGACGAAGAACGCCTCCTCGGGCGTCGCTCCCATCAGCCCGCCGTCGCGCCACACACGCGTGAGGAACGCGCCGACGTCTCGCCGGATGTGCTTCCACAGCGTCCGGTCGTTCGGCTCGAAGACGATCCAGTTCGTCCCCTGCGCGATCGACTCCTCGATCATGTTGAAGAGCCGGCGGACATTGAGGTAGCGCCACTCGCTGGCGGCGTCCGCGAGTGTGCGTGCGCCCCAGACGCGAATCCCTTCCGTCGCGAAGAGACGCAGGCAGTTCACACCGACGTCGTTCAGCACGCCCTGCTCGTCACGCGTGAGCCGGTACGTCAGGTTGAGCGCCCCGCTGACGCTCTCGTTCGCAGGCGCCTTGTGCACTCCCCGCGTCGCGTCCGTGCGAGCCCAGATGCCCGCCATGTGGCCCGACGGCGGGACGTTGACGAGCGTGTCGTCGATCGGGTCCATCACGGTGATCCATGGGAAGTAGACGGCGCCGAACCCGCGGTCCGACTGGCGCGGACGCAGGCCACCGTCGCGTGGGCCGTCGGCGGCGGCCGCCGCCGCGGGCGGAGCGTCACCGCCACCGCCCGACTTCTTCTTCGGCGGCGGGACCGGCACCGTCTCCACCTGCGTGAGGAGCTCGATGTCATCGACCTCTTCCGGCGTATCGAGGATCGCAACGCGGTCCTCGAGCAGCTCGCAGTGGCTGATCAGCGCGTCGTGGCTCGCGGGATCCGTCAGCCCGGGAGCCGCGACGATCGCGATCTCGTCCTCCACGGCGGAAGCGGCGAGTGCATCGACGAGCCCTGCCTCGCCACCCGTATTGACGATGAAGCAGCGTGTGCCGCCGTTGTCGAAGAACCCGTAGACCGCGTTCGAAAGCGCGGTGCTCTTGCGGTTGCGCTCCGGCGTGTAGCGCCGGAGGAACTCCGACCAGTTGTTGATCGCACGGGCCTGATTGACGAAGGCGTCGGAGAGCGGCGCGTCGCCGATGAACACCGCCGTGCTCGTTCCGACCGCCTGAATGGGACGCGGGCCTGCCGGGATCTCGGCGACGTAGACACCTGGGGTGTGGTAGCTCGTTGACATCTCATCCCTTCGGTAGGTCGAGCCTCAGCGTCACGGGCTGCGGCGCCGAACTGTCGACGGTGAACGGGAACTCCTGCGCCTTCGCACGGACACGGACCTGGAGCGCAGTTCCGCCCGTGGGGACGGCCCCGAAACGGAAGCGACCTCGCGTGTCGGTTCGTGTTGCGAGTGCGAGTGACGGGATCTCGACCATGGCGTCGGCGATGGACACGTCGCCGGGGCCGAGGATCACCCCGACGAGCGACTGCGAGCCGAGGCTCAGGATGCGCAGGGCGGAGGTGACCGGCGGCGCCGCCGCGACAGCGACGTCCTGGCGAAGCGGGACGGCGAGCACGAAACTCGGCTGCGGCGGGACGTTGGCCGCGGTCCAGTAGGCGGCCATGTCGCCGGGGAACCGAACGTCGTAGTCCGGATGCTGGAGCGCGGCAAAGAGCAGTGCTTCGAGACGCGCGTGCGCGCTCGCGGCGTCGGTGCCTCCCGCCGTGACGAGGTAGCCGAGCTGCACCTGTAGCGGCGGCCGCTGCTCGCCACGCGCCGCCGGCAGGTCGGTGAGCTCGAAGAGATGCAGGCTGACGTCGGCGCCCGCGGCGGCGGCCGGGCCGTCGAGCGTGACTGTCGCTCCGGGGACGACGTCGTCCACCCAGCTCTGGAGCTGCTGGTCGAGCTCCTCGATCACGTACCCACCGGATCGCACCACATCGGAAAGATCGGCCGGCTCGAGTGGGGCACGTGGCTCTCGGCAAAGAGCTCCGTGTAGGCGCTCGCCCCGTTGTGGAAGGGGTTCTCGTCGAGGGCGCCGAGGAAATGGATGACGAAGCCCCAGATGCCGAGGTTCAGCGTGTGCCCCGCCTCGTGCTGCTCGAGGTAGGGACTGTCCTGCCCGGCCTTCAGGAACGCGAAGCTGCCCATGTTGAAGCCCGTCGAGCCCGGACTGAGATTCCCGTTACCGGCGAGGCCGCCGACCAGGTACGTCGTGCCCGTGCCGGGGTCCATCGTCAGCTTCTCGATCTTCAGGAACTCCGATTTGAAGATCAGGTTCACGAGCGCGAGCAGCCCGCTCACGAGCACGAAGACGAGACCGAGGCCGATGACGATCCACGACATCGGCATGACGAGGTTGAACCAGCCGAGGAAGAACTGATAGACGCCGGTGCGGGCGAGCGGCGCGATCACCGCGAGCGCCGGGACGACGCACACGACGATCCCGATCGGTCCCACGATCGCCTCGATCAACGCACCGTTGATTCCCGTGTTGAAGCCGAGCAGGAGGCCGGGCATGAACTCGCCCGAAGTCGATCCAGCGGTCTTGCGCGTGCGCGCGACGACGTACAGGACGATGCACATGACGATGAGCCCGGCGGCTGCGAGCACAACCCAGAGCACGCCGGATTCGAACGCCTTCCCGATTCCGTAACCGAGCGCGACACCTGCAACACCACCTGCAAGTGCTCCGAGCAAACGCCAAAGCGTGGACATGCAAGAACCGCCTTTCGGGCAACTGACAAGCCACGAGGGCGATCCTGCCGCCCGGTTCTCCCCCCGCATCTGGACGGACGTGGTTAGGTGAGGGCGTCCTCCTTCACGCGGCTCTCCGCTTCGGCTTGGCGTGCGGTTTCGCGCGCTCCTCCGCCATCTGCTTGAGCATCCAGTCGTGGTTCAGGTCGAGCACGGCACGCGTCTCGGCGGCGATCACCGCGTTGCGCGAGAGCGTCAACTCGTTGTCCTGCTGGCCTTCACCGGAGACCGACCAGTTCGTGCTGCCCTTGACCGTGTAGACGCCGTCGACGATCAGGATCTTCAGGTGGGAGATCGCGTGCTTCGTGTTGCTCGTGCCGACCGCGATGCTGTTCCCGAACGAGTGGTTGTGCCATTTCGCGAGCAACCGCTGTTCATGGACGCTCGACGCCTGTGTCTTGTCGAGGCTCATCTGCACGTAGATGTGCTCGCTCGTCAGCTTGTGGCGGATGATCGTGTCGAGCTCTTCGTCGGCGTAGCCGAACATGTTGAGCACGATGGAATGCTGGGCGCTCGAGAGCAGCTCCTTCAGCAGCCCGTGCAGGTCGTCTCTCGGCGAGAAGAAGGTCCGGAGGTCGGCTGGATAGCCGTCCAGGAATCGACCCTCGAGCTTGAACCGAGCGAGTTCGTCCCACTGAAACACGGTCGTCGACATGAGTCCTCTCTGCGTTCGTAAGACCGGGCTCGAACCTACGCAACTGCTCGCGCGACGGTCAACCCTCGAACGAGTGACCTTGATTCGCGACCCTTGACGACGTTCGAAACGCGCGTGATGATCGCGCCGAGTTCAACCGGAGCGACGCCACGTCGAAGCTGACTGCGGTGGCGTGAACGCCGTCCGACGACATCTGCGGAACCGTTCGTCTACCCGTTACAGGGGGAGAGACACATGCCGCCAGAACACCTCAAGCTCGGCAAGAAGGAAGCCCAACCCCGCAAGACAGACTTCAAGTTCTCGGACTTCGCAGCGGCCGTCCAACTGCCCAAGGTGCCGTCGCGGTTCGGCCACGGCAACGCGTACACCGATTGGGAGATGCTCGGGAACGATCGCTACGGCGACTGCGTCTGGGCCGGAGCAGCACACGAGCACATGCTGCTGAACAAGGTCGTGCACAGACGCGACGTGACGTTCACCGACGACAACGTGCTCGGCGACTACGCCGCCGTGACCGGCTTCGATCGCAGCGATCCGAGCACCGACCAGGGCACGAACGTCCACGACGCGCTCTCCTATCGGCGGAAGACCGGGATCGCAGACGCCGCTGGGACGCGGCATCAAATCGGCGCCTACGTGTCGCTCGATCCGAAGAACTGGGACCATCTCGAGCAGGCTGCGTACATCTTCGGCGCGGTCGGCATCGGATTCAAGTTCCCCGACTCGGCGATGAAGCAATTCGCGAACGGCGAACCGTGGTCCCCGGTGAAAGGCGCGAAGATCGAGGGCGGCCACTACGTCCCGGTCGTCGGCTCGCTCCACGCCGCCGCCGAGGCCTCGGCGATCACGTGGGGCAAGCGGCAGTTCTTCACCGTCGCGTTCTACGAGCAGTACAACGACGAAGCCTGGGTATACATCACACCCGACGAGCTGCGCAGCAACGGCACGGGCCTGCACGGGTTCGACATGGAGAAGCTGAACGCTTACCTCTCCGCGCTCAGAAACTGATCGTGCTTCTGGGGCTGGAGGTGCAGGCCGTGAACCAGCCGGGCCTGCACCTCCATCAACACCTCGGGGTGCGGCGCGAGCGTGCGATGTTCGCGACCGTCGGGTTCGTCGTCGCACTGGCGATCACGCGCGGCACGACGAGCGCTCTGCACGCCGCCGGCGCAGGCGCCAACGGAGGAATCGTGATCAACGGGATTCACGTCCATCACCTCGTCCTCGGGATCGTCATGTTGCTGCTCGTCGGCTACGCATGGCTACTGCTCTCGGGCGTCAACGAGCAGCCCAGCCGCCGGAGCTTCCGGATCACAGCCGTCGCCTACGGCGCGGGCGCCGCCCTCGTTCTCGACGAGTTCGCCTTGTGGCTCAGGCTGAAGGACGTCTACTGGGAGCGCCAGGGTCGCGAGAGCTTCGAAGCGCTCGCGATCTTCGCCGGCCTTCTGCTCTGGGTACTGCTCTTTGCGCCGTTCGCGCACGCGGTGATCAGGCGGCTACGTGGTCTCCCCACTCCACCACGGACGACCCGGCTGTGAGCGTGGAGGGCCTCCTACACCTTCTGCAGGATCTCGTCGGGGTAGCGCACCATGCCCGGGTCGAGCTCTCGGATCAGGTCGACGAGAGCGTGCTGGAGCTTCGTGAGACGACGGTTGGGCGTCTTCGTGATCTCGGCGATGTCACGTTCGAGGCGCCCCAGCCACCGGCCGAACGCCGCCTCGTCGCGGTCGACGAAGCCTGCGTAACCGAGACAGTTGAGCCGGTCGCCGTCGCGCTCGATCATCTGCTCGCCGATCGCGCGCTGCTCGCCGCGCCAGATCAAGAACGGCCGGCCCAACGTCGAATCGTCCGACTGGAACAGCTCGACGACCGCTTGCTGCCGCGCGGCTACGGCCCTCGTGCGCTCTGTGTCCGCAAAGCTCAGGAACTGGATCTCCCTCCTGAGGATCTCGCTCCAGCCGAGATATTGCGCAACGACATAGAGCGTGTTCTCGACCGCGTACGTCCTTTGCGCCTCGTCCCCGTTGACGTGGTACTTGCCGAGGAAACCGAGCGCGACGACGTTGAAGAGGCGGCCCTGCAGCTCGTACGCAGCGGTCGCGAGCGGCGCCTCATAGCGCGCGAGAACTCCTTCGGCCTCGTGCTTCGCCGCGACTTCCTGCGAGTGCAGCTGCCCGTAGAACGAGATGCCGGCGGCGGCGATCGCTCCAACGAGCGCAATGACGGCGACCACGATCCCCGCGTCCACAGGCGCGAGCGTCGCATGCATCCGCGTCCCCGGAAATCACTCAAAGGGAGGAAGCACACATGACCACCAGGTTGCAAACCGGACTCTGGGCGGCGACCGTCGCGATCGCGTTGCTCGGCTGGACGCCGCTCGGACAGGCCGCGGGAGCCGCGGCCGTCAAGGTGGTGCCCTTCGCCAAGGTGGCCGGTTTCGCGAAGAACGCCGGCGCACTGAACGGGCACTCCGCCTCGCGGAGGCCGAAGGCGGGTCAGATCCCCGTCCTCGGCACCGGTGGGAAGCTGCCCGCGTCGATCGGTGCCGTCGGTCCCGCGGGGCCGGCGGGAGCCGCGGGAGCCGCGGGCCCTTCCGGCGTCGGCGGTTATCAGCACGTCACGAAGCAGGTCAACTTCTCCGAGAACGGCGCGGACACGACGGTGACCTGCCCGGGTGGCAAGTCGGTGCTCGCCGGCGGATACGCCCTCGGCTCGGCAAACGACAACTTGGTCGTGTTCGACTCGCGCCCCATCTCGGCATCCGACTGGCGGTTCCGAATCAGGAACACGACGCAGGGCACCGGGTCGGTGACGCTGTATGCCGTCTGCGCCACGGTGGCGTCGTAGGCCGAGGGCCGCATGCCAGCCGACGATCGTCACTACGCGCTCGTTGCCGGGTTCATGGCGAGCGCGGAGGTCGTGCCGTTCCTCGGCGCGGGCGCGAACCTCTGCGACCGGCCCGATGAGACGTCGTGGGCGCTTGGCCAGTTCGCACCGAGCGGGGGCGAGCTCGCGCGCACGCTCGCTGATCGCAGCCTGTATCCGGACCACGACCTCGATCTGCTTCGCATCTCGCAGTACGTCGACGCGACGCTCGGCGAGCGGCAGCTGTACCGCTACCTGCACTCGATCTTCGACTCGGATTACCCACCCACATCGCTTCACCGCCTGCTCGCACGCCTCCCGCCGCTTCTCCGCGCGCGAGGCGTGCAGCAACCGCTCGTTCTGACGTCGAACTACGACGACCTCGTCGAGCGTGCGCTCGCCGAAGCCGGCGAGCCGTTCGACGTCGTCTGGTACGAGGCAAAGCGCGGTCCCTCGCAGGGCAGGTTCTTCCACCGCGCGCCGTCGGGCGATGTGATTCCGATCGACAGGCCGAACAAGTACACCGGCCTCGACCTCGCGGAGCGAAGCGTGATCCTCAAGCTGCACGGCGCGATCGACCGCGCCGATGCAGGCCGCGACAGCTACGTCATCACCGAGGACAGCTACATCGACTACCTCGTCGGCGGGGACGTCGGCGAGCAAATCCCGTTCGCGCTGCGCGAGCGGATGGCGGACAGCCACTTCCTCTTCCTCGGCTACTCGATGCGGGATTGGAACCTGCGCGTGATCCTGAACCGCATCTGGGGCGCGCAGGAGCTCGATCTCAAGTCGTGGGCGATCCAGCGAGAACCGGCCGACGCAGGGGCGCGCGAAGTCGAGGAAGCGCTCTGGCGAGACCGCGGCGACATCGAGCTGCTCTACGTCCCGCTCGACGAATACGTCGGCCGCCTCGCGGACGTCATGCCTGGATGACGTCCACGACGACTCCGTATGTCGGCCTCGTGCCCTACGACGAAGCCGATGCAGGCTTCTTCTTCGGCCGCGACGAGGAGAAGCGCGTGGTCACGGGCAACCTGCGCGCGTCGCGCTTGACGATCGTCTACGGGACGAGCGGCGTCGGCAAGACCTCCCTGCTCAGAGCAGGTGTGGTGAACGACCTTCGCACTCGGATGCTCGACACTGCCAGGGCGCAGCCCGCGCGGGCGCCGTTTGCGGTTTGCGTGTTCGCAGCCTGGCGCGACGAACCTCTCGCAGCGCTGATGACGGCGATCCACGCCGCGATCGTCCAGGCGCTCGGCGGCCAGAAGCTTGCGCCCTGGCAGCCGGGCGAGCCGATCGTGTCGACCCTCCGCGACTGGACGGACCGCGTACGCACGCTGCTTCTCGTTCTCGACCAGTTCGAGGACTACTTCCTCTACCACGGAGCAGACGGCGTCGACGCCTTCGCGCGGGAACTGGTGGCCGTCCTCAACGAGCCGAGCCTCCGTGTGAACGTCCTGCTCGCGATCCGCGACGACGCCTGGGCGAAGCTCGATCGTTTCGAGGGGCACATCCCCCACCTCTTCGCGAACTACATCCGCGTCGAGCATCTGAACCGGGCGGCAGCACGCCAGGCGATCGAGCAGCCGATCGCCGAGTGGAACCGTCGCCTGCCGGTGGGCGAGCCGCCGTGCCGGCTCGAGTCCGATCTGGTCGAGGCGGTGATCGACGCCGCAGCGACCGGCGGGCTGATCGCACGCGCGACGCACCCGCTCCCCGAGGCTGCGGCGGCTCGGATCGAGGAGATCGAGGCTCCGTTCCTCCAGCTCGTGATGCAGCGGCTGTGGCGTGCCGCCGTCGCATCCGGGTCGCACGAGCTGACGCGCGCGACGCTCGAGCATCTCGGGGGTGCGCAGCAGATCGTCGAGAACCACCTGCTCGACGCGCTCCACGGGCTCACTGGTCGCGAGCAGGCGGTCGCAACCACGCTCTTCCGCTTCCTGGTCACAAAATCGAAGACGAAGATCGCCCATTCGGCAACAGACCTTGCCGACTGGACGCGGCAACCGGAGCCCGAGGTCACGGCGGTGCTCGAGAAGCTGTGCCGTGGCGAGTCCGGACGCATCCTGCGCCGTGTGCCTCCCGCCAACGAGGAGGACTCGATGCGCTATGAGCTCTTCCACGACGTTCTCGCCGAGCCGATCATCGAGTGGCGACGCGGTTACGAACAGCAACGCGCGCACCGAGCCGCTGTTCGCCGGCTCGTCCGTGTCGGGAGCGTCCTGCTGTCGCTCGTCGCCGTCTTCGCCGCTCTCGGCATCTGGGCGCTCCTGCAGCGGAGCGAGGCGAAGCGCGCTGCGAGATCCGCGGCGTCGTTCGCGCTCGCCTCGGAGTCGCGCACGCAGCTCGACGCTCATGTCGACCGCTCCCTGCTTCTTGCGCTCGCTGCGTATGCGACAAGTCCCACGACCGAGGCGACGGACGCCATGACCGCGGCGCTCGAGAGCCCCCGCCTCGCCGACACCGAGGCAGTTCTCCGCGGCGGCAGCGACGGTGTGCGCGCACTCGCGTTCAGCCGCGACGGCGGCCGGCTCGCCTCGGCGGACTTCGACGGAACGCTGCGACTGTGGGATCTCCGGGCACGGAAGCCGCTCGGGGAGCCGTTGCACGAGAGCACCGGCGAGGTCTGGAGCGTCGCCTTCGCCCCAGGCGGTGGCGTGCTCGCAGCCGCGGGCGCCGACGGCACCGTGCGCCTCTGGAACACGCAGTCGGGCACGCCGCTCGCGGCGACGGCGCCCGGTCACGGCGCGGTACGTAGCGTCGCATTCGGTCCACGTGGACGACTACTCGCTTCGGCCGGCGACGACGGAGCCGTGTGGCTGCGTGACCCGCGCACGCTCGCGCCGGTCGGCGCCCCGCTCCGGGCAGGTGCCGGCCGGATCATCACGGCCGCCTTCAGCCCCGACGGGCAGAGGCTGGTCGCAGCCGGCTTCGACCAGGTCGTTCGCGTGTGGGACGTGCGGACGCGCACGCTGCTCGGCCGGCTTCGCTACGACGGCAAAGGCCCGGTGCTGAGCGTTGCGTTCAGCGGAAACGGCCCCCTTCTGGCAGCGTCGTCCCAGGACGGCACCGTTCGCCTCATCGACTCGCGGTCGCTGCGCTACGTCGGCGGCCCGCTCGACGCTCACGCGGGGGCCGTGTGGGGCCTTGCGTTCAGCGACGACGGCCGGACCCTCGCCGCGTCCGGATTCGACGGGACGGTTCGGCTCTGGGACGTGCGGTCGCACACGCCGAGCGGTGAGCTGAAAGGCCACACGCGCGCACTGACGGCGATCGGCTTCGCACCAGGCGACCGAACGCTGGCGTCCGCGAGCTACGACGGGACCGTGCGGCTGTGGGCCATGCCGCCCCGCGACCGACTGCCTGTCGCGCTCGGTCCGCGCGCACGCCAGGCGGTCTCCGTCGCGTTCAGCGTCGACGGGCGCTTGCTCGCTTCGGCGGGCTTCCGCCCCGCCCTGCGCGTGTGGAGCGTCCGTACCGACGAGCCGCTTCGGGAGCTCGCCGACGACCGCGCCGGATCGATCGAGAGCGTCGCGTTCAACCCGCATGGACACGCGATCGCCACCGGCGGCGACGACGGCACGGTCCTCCTCTGGAACATTGCGACCCTCACGCCGCTCGGCCGTCCACTCGCCGCCGGCGAGGGTGCGGTCCACAGCGTCACGTTCAGTCCGAGCGGGGAGCTGCTCGCGGCGGCAGGCGACGACGGCCGAGTGCGGATCTGGCACCTCCCTGACCGCAACCCCGTCCCCGCGCCGCCGGCCGGGCACGGCCAGATCTGGAGCCTCGCGTTCAGTCCTGACGGCCGCACGCTCGCGTGGGCGAGCTTCGACGGCAGCGTGCGCCTGTGGGACGTGCACGCGAAGCAGTCGCTGGGGCGACTTCCGCTCGGCGCCGGTGAGCTCCCGCTGTGCGTCGCGTTCAGCCCCGACGGGCACACGCTCGCCGTCGGAGAGGTCGCCGGCTGGGTCCGGCTCCGGAACCTTCGCCGGTCGAGCTGGGCGGGCGAACCGCTGAAAGGCCCGGCCGAGCGGGTCGAGGGCATCGCCTTCGCCCCGGATGGTCGGACACTGATGACCGCCGGCGGCGACGGCGCGGTGCGCGTGTGGGATCTCCGCGGGCACCAGCAGCTCGGCCATCCGCTCGACGCCGGTGCCGGCACGGCCTTCGGGGTTGCGGTCAGTCCGGACGGGCGAACGATCGCCTCCGTCCACCAGGACGGGTTCGTGCGGTTGTGGCAGGGCCTCTTGTGGGCCGACCTCGGCGACCTGCGTGCGCTCGTGTGTCGCCGCGTCGTCGGCGACCTGACGAGGAACGAGTGGCACGAGCTCGTTCCCGGGCTGGCCTATCGCTCGTCGTGTGGCGGCTAACGGTCCTCGTACCGCGCGAAGTACGATCGAAGATCTCCGACACCGCGCACTGCAGAAGGAGGCACGATGACCGCCACGAGCTCGTCGACGCGCGAAGCAGTCCCGTTCCGCATCCGCACCGCCGACGGCAGGACAGCGGAGCTCTCCTATTCCTCGCCGCGCCCGGCGGCCATGCACGACGAGCGCGAGTTGCTCGAGACGCTGCCGTGGTTCGAGGCCGGGAAGCCGCTGCGGAACTTCATGCTCCACGAGACGGACTTCTACGACGAGGTCGAGCAGATCTGGGGCCGCCCGTGGGGCGCCGAGGGGATCGGAACGCTGCGCGAGGTGCTCGTCTCGCGGCCGACCGAGAACGAGGTCAGGCCCGAGTACGCCGACGAGTGGCAGTACTACTACTCGAGCGCGGGCGGCAACGCCGACCTCGGCAGGTTGCAAGCCCAGTTCGACGAGTACTACGCGGTGCTCGCCGACAACGGCGTCCGCGTCAACTACATCGAGCCTCCAGTGCCCGCGATCGGTGCGTATGGGTGGATCAAGAATCTCGTCACGCTCGCGGGCGGCGGACTCGTCGTCCACGGTGGTGCGATCCTCCACCGCTACGGGCTCGGCTCGTGGCAGAAAGGTCGCGAGGTGATCTGGGAGCAGACGCTCGCGGCGCTCCAGGTGCCGATCTACTTGACGATTCACGCGAAGGGCGTGTGCGAGCCCGGCGCGGGTCGCTGGCTCGATGCGAAGACGTTCGTCTTCAACGAGTCGGTCGTCGCGAATGAGGACGGGCTACGTCAGCTCGAGTTCGTGCTCGGCAACCTCGGCATCGAGCTGATCGTCGCCCACAGCCCGGGCTGGTACGACTCGACCGGCCACGGGAACATCGGCACGTCGCACATGGACATGGTGATGATGACCGTCGACGAGCGGACATGCCTGCTCGCCCCGCATCTCGTCAACTACGGCTTCGTGCGCGAGCTCGTGAAGCGCGACTTCACGATCATCGAGGTGCCGGTCGACGAGTACTGGGACCTCGCTCTGAACGGCGTCACACTGGCGCCGGGCAAGGTCGTGATGAACGCCGGGTCGCCGACAGTCGTGAAGGAGCTCGAGCGCCACGACGTGGAGGTGATCCAGGTCGACTTCTCGGAGAGCCACAAGTTCGCGATTGCCGGCCTCCACTGCGCGACCCTCGAGCTCGTCCGTGACCAGGCCGGAGGCTGACCTGCGGACGTTGAGTCTCGGTTAAGTCGTCTACGCCGCCAACATCCAGCGGCGTAGCGCGTCCGAACTCTGGACCGATGACGAGCCTCGAACCGACCGCGCCCAGCTCATTTCAGTCTCCGACCATGGCCGGGTTCGCCTCGAGTGAGGCCTCCCGCGAGCTTGCGTCCGGCTGGCGGCGATTGACCCGCGCCGCGACCTTCGTCGCCCTCCTGACAAGTCCCGCGCTGGTCGCCTTCTTCATGCGCCAAGACCACTGGCCGTTCTGGAAGGCTCTCCTCGTCGCCGTTGCGATCGTGATCGCATTCCGCGGCCTCATCGACCTGGTCTTCCGGAGGGTGATCCCCTGGCCGAGCCTGTTCGGCCTCGAGAGCCAGCAGCACCGCGAAGAGGACGTGCTCGGACGAAGGCGCGCCTGGTTCTGGCACTTCTGGTTCCGCGCCGGGGTGATGGTCGCCCTGGTCGTCACGGTCATCTGGTTGTTCCGCGGCGGCTCGTGGATCGGCGCGCTGGAGTCGATCGGGCACGGCGCGGGACGGACCTTCAGCTCGCCGGGCCTCTGGATCCAGGTCGTCTTCGTCTTCTTCCTCTTCATCGCCAACTTCGCGATCCTGCTCGGTCCCATGTTGATGATGAACCTGGCACAGATGCGCGCGTTCGAGCCCGGCGACGCCGAGTGGGGCGTCAAGCTGGACGACGTCCGCGGACAGGCGGAAGCGAAGGAGGAGGTGCGACGCGTCGTCTCGATCTGGCAGTCGGGCGAGGCGTTCGAGCGGGCGGGCGGCAAGCGTGAGCGCGGCCTGCTCTTCCTCGGCGCACCCGGGACCGGCAAGACGATGCTCGCCAAAGCGCTCGCGACCGGCTTCAACTCACCGTTCGTCTCGATGCCGGGCTCGGGCTTCGCCGCGACCTTCATGGGCATCGACGCGATTGTCGTGCGTGTGCTCGCACGAAGGGCGAAGAAGCTCGCACGCAAGTGGGGCGGCCAGTGCATCGTCTTCATCGACGAAATCGACGCCGTCGGCATGCGACGCCAGGCGCTTCAGCAGATGACGCCGGCGGCCGACCCGTACGCCTGGCGCGACGTCAGCGACTTCTCGTTCTACGGCCCGTGGGGTGCGCAGAACCCGTCCGGCGACCTGATCGTGGAGACACGGCGCTGGCGCGAGCGGCTGTTCGAGCAGCGGGCGCCCGCACGGTGGGCGAACCCGATCGTCAACCGGATCGTCAACCAGTTTCCCGGCGGCATGCTCGGGGGCATGGGCGGCGGCGGCCAGCTCGCGCTCAACCAGTTACTCGTGGTGATGGACGGCATCGACAGCCCGCCGTTCCTGCGCCGAGTCCTGACGAACCGCATCAACACGCTGCTCGACGCCTCCTACATCGTCCCGAGCCGGCTCGGCAGAGTGTCGCTCCGTATCCCCCGCGCGAAGCCCCGCGGAGAGCAGATCTACTTCATCGGAGCAACGAACGTGCCGCTGGAGCGGCTCGACCCGGCGCTCACGCGTCCGGGCCGCATGGGACGTCATGTCTCGTTCCGCACGCCGACGAAGGAAGACCGGAAGGACGTGTTCGACCTCTACCTCGGCAAGGTTGCGCACGACGCTGAGCTCGACAAGCCGACGCGCCGCGACGAGATCGCGAGAATCACGAACGGCTACTCACCCGCGATGATCGACCAGGTCTGCTCGATGGCGCTCACGAACGCCCAGCACGAGGACCGGATCTCCTTCGGCTGGGAGGATCTGGTGCACGCGATGACGACGCTCGAGTCGGGCACCGCCGTCAACGTCTCCTACCCCGAGCACGAGTTGCGCTCGGTCGCGATTCACGAAGCCGGCCATGCCGTCACCGCGCACGTTTACCGACCGGACCTGGAGTCGAGCCGGCTGTCGACGCGCATGCGCGGCAGCGCGCTCGGTCACCACCAGACCTTCGAGCGCGAGGAGCGGTTCAGCCGCTGGCAGCACGAGGAGATGGGAGCGCTGGTTCACGTTCTGGGCGCGATGGCAGCCGAAAACGTGTTCTACGGGGAGAACACGGGCGGCGTCGGTGGGGACTTGCAGACCGCGACCGACACCGCCGCCTGGATGGTCGGCACGGCGGGCATGCGGCCGCTCCGGGTCGACCTCGACGGCGGCGTGGCGGAAGGGGAAGACCCCGACGAGGTGCGCGAGCGGATCATGAAGCGCTTCGAGCGGATCGGCCGCACGTTGATGAACCGGACTCGCGGCAGCGCCGACTTCCACGCCGATCCGATCGCGGCGATCCTGCGTGACCCGTTCAAGCACGCGGTCGCCGCGCAGATCCTCGGCCAGGCGTACGTGATGGCCGTGAGCCTCGTCGCCGCCAACAAGGCTGCCGTGGACGCGATCGCGACGCATCTTGCCGAGAAGCGTGAGCTGTACGGCGATGAGCTCGTGGAGCTCCTCGACGCACAACAGCTCGTGAAGCCGGAGCTCGACTACACGAAGGAAGAGACGTGGCCGACGATGTAGTCCCGGCACCGGCCGCCGGCGTCGAGCCGACCGCCGCACGTCCCGCGGTCGCTCGCGCGGAGCGCGCGCGCCACTCCGCCTACTACGTCCGCTTCACCGTCGTCTACGCGTTGCTCGCGATGGTCGCCGCGGCGGCTGTCGCGGTGCTGGTCGTGGTACTCGCGCGCCCCGGCGGCGCACGCGCGGGGCACTGGTCGACGTTCGTGCCCACGGGCTCACCGATCGCGAAGACACGTCAGATCGCGACGCAGGTCTCGTCCGAATACAAGTTGCCGACGGGACGCAAGCTCGTCACGGTCGTGCCCAGCCCGCTTCAGACGACTCGCTTCCTGCAGTCCACCTCCGGACAGGTGAGCGTCGAGGTGCCGATCTCGACGCTCGCCGTGGAGGCGGACGCGTCGACGGGCAAGCACGAGGAGGGCGACTTCACCGCGTTCGACGCCGGCTCGACGATCGCGTACCAGCTGTGCGGTTTCGGCAGTACCCAGCAGGATTGCGGGATCGTGTCCGGTGTGGAGTCGGCGAGCCGCGGCCGCCTGCTCCGCCGCGAGGCGCTCGAACTCGCCCTCTACACGTTGAAGTACGTGCCGGGCACGAATGCAGTGCTCACGTATCTGCCGCCGCCGGCCTCCGCGCAGGCGCCGGACACGGCGGTGCTCGTCGCGCGGAAGGACGTGGCGCGGAACCTCGATCGCCCGCTCACGCGAACGCTCACACCGACCAAGCAGGTCCTCGGCGGAATCCCGGGCGAAGGGGAGCAGGTCGACAAGCTCACCCTGCGGCGCCTGTACACCTACGACTACCAGACCCTGCCCGGCGACGGCACGGCGATTCTCGTGCTGACCGCGGCGATCAGCGGACAGTGACCCACCCGCAGGTCGTCCGCGCGAAGGCGCGGCTCGACCAGCTCGACTGGTACCCGCGGCCGGTCGGCGTCCGGCACGTCCGGCTGCTGCGGGCTCCGTGGTTCTTCCGACTGCCGTGGATCCGCCGGTTCGACGGCTACGCGTTGCCCGGAACGATCCTCGTGCGCGCGGCGGACCCACCCGACGACCTCGTCGTGCACGAGCTGTGCCACGTCTGGCAAATGCAGCACCGCCCATTCGCAATGCCGCTCAGCTATCTGCGCTCGGGCTACCGAAACAACGCCTACGAGCGCGAGGCACGCGCCGCGGTGGCGCTGACCCAGGACTGACTGCGCCCGCCGCCGGGAGGCGGGTGCGCATGATCGCCCCGATCGCCCGCTTCGGATCACTCCGAATGAGCGATTGACGGCTCAACCAAGGCGTTTTATCGAGACGAGTGAACTGACCGTCAAGTTTGGTGATCGATCTGCCGATTACGCCCGCACGATGCGGCGTCTACGAACGGAAGGGGTCGGAAGCATGACCGACGCGCTGATGGACCAAGCAAGCGAAGCAAAGCGTACGGCACTCGGAACGCTCCTGATCGAGCGTGGGTACATCGACCAGGAACAGCTCGACGAGGCGCTTCGCCGCAGCGCGGAGAACGGCGAGCGGCTAGGCGAGGTCATCGTCCGGCTGGGCTGGGCGAGCGAGGAAGACCTGGCCAAGGTGCTGGCAGAGCAATGGCATCTCCGGTATTTCGAGCGGTCGGCGATCTCGTTCGACGGCAGGGCGCTTCGGCGCATGTCGTGGGAGGATGCATCACGGCTCGAGGCTCTGCCCATTCAGGAGAACGAGGACGGCGCCGTCGTGGTCGCCGTCGCCGAGCCGACGGACGCGCGTCTCCTCGCGCTCCGCGAGCTGCTCGGTGACCGCATCGACTTCGTCGTCGTCGCGAAGACCGCGATCGAGGCCGGCCTCCGCAGCGAGCTTCTCGCGAAAGACGGGAGCAGCGTAGAGGTCGGGCCTGTCGAGGAAACCGACACCGTTGGGAGCGAGGGCGAGGGCGAGGGCGACGGCCAGTTCAAGGCGTACGAGGCGATGGCTGCTTCGACGCCGTTCAACGTCGAGCCGAGCCCGATGTTCGACGCCACGACCGAGGAACCGGGCGCGAACAATTTCGACGAGGTTGCACGGACACTGAGCGACGGCCTGAGCTCGCAGCTCGCGTCACTTCGGTCGATCGTGCTCGACGCCGAGGCGAGGCGCGATGCGGACGGCCGCGAGATCGAGCGGCTGCAGACCGAAATCGCCGAACGCGACGAGACGATCCGCTCGATGCAGCAAACGCTCCGCGAGTTCGCCGACTCGCTCGACCGCCCGTTCTAGACAGGTTGCTGTTCGCGAGAGGGCCGCGGCATGACGCCGCGGCCCTCTCGATTCGTTAGCCGGCTGCGATCGAGCCGAACAGTCCGTGCTTCTCGTCCGACGGCCCGGACAGGAAGTACAGCGACGTCGTCGGGCCCGCCGCCGCACCGTTTCCGAACGCGATCGCCCAGAGCCCGTCGATCTGGATCGGGGCGCCGTTCGCGTGGCGCAGCTGGCCCTTGTACACCCAGGTGGCGCCGCAGCTTCGTGTAGGCGCTGATCCGCCCGTTGCCGAAGTTCCCGATCAGCAAGTCATTGCTGAACACCGCGAAGTCGGCGGGCGCGAGCGCGAGCCCCCACGGTGCGTTCAGCGGCGCATTCTTCTTGCCGCTGTTCACGACACGCGCTACGAGCTGGCCGTCCGGCGTGAATTCGTCGACGTAGGCCTGCCCGGGACCGGAACGTCGTCCTTCGCCGCCGCATCCTGCTTCGCGTAGGTCACGAACACGTCACCGCCGAGCGCCTGGATTCCGAACGGCGCGAAGCCCTTCGGCACCTTGGCGTCCTTAAAGCCGCCGGAGGTGGTGACGAGCTTGAACGACGCGTCGAACACATCGACGCGGCCGTTGTGGAAGTCGCTCGCGTACAGCCGGTCGTTCGCGACGGCGAGGCCCTTGTAGACCGCACCTCCCGCTGAGCGATCGGCGCCGACGAGCGCCGTCGTGCCGTTGACGGCGGGACTCCAGCCGAGAACCTTCCCGGCCTCGGTCGCGAACAGGAAGCGAGCGAAGCCACTCTTGCCGTTCTCGCTGACGACGAAATCGGTGCTCTTGCCGTTGAACACGGTGCCCGTCGGGCCACCGGCGACAGCGACGGTGAGCGCCACCTTCGAGCCGACGCCGCTATAGAGCGTCGACGTGTTGGTGCCGTTGTTCGACGCCCACCACGGCGTCGTCGGTCCCGCGCTCAGGCCCCACCCGTTGACCAGCGAGGCGTCGGTGCCGGGCGCCGCCGTGGCAGGCCCGTTCGAGATGAGCGCGTGCACCGAAAAGATGTTGGCTGTCGCCCGGGCGCCGGCGCTCCCCGCCAATGCGGCGAACACGGCGGCCGACGCGAGCGCTGGTGCGATTAGGAACTGCTTCTTCATGCCGATCCTTCCTCTTTTCTGTGTTCCGAACATGTCTACGGCGGCAGTACGCACGTGGGGGCCCGGCCGGATTGCCTGCGCATCTCATCCGGTGCGACCGCGATGCTGCGCACGTGCCGACAGTGCTGATCGTCGACGACGACGCCAACTACCGCCGAGCGCTGACCGCGTTCCTCGATGCGTCATTCGATCTCGACGTGATCGCGAACACCGGCAGCGGCGCGGAGGCGGTCGCCTTGGCCGAGCGCCTGCACCCGGACGCCGTTGTCGTCGACGTTGCGATGCCGGTCGTGAACGGCGTCGCGGTTGCGGAGCAACTGCGTGCGCTCCTGCCCAGCCTCGCGATCGTGCTCGTCACCGGCAACGTCGGTGGAGTCGATCCCGAGCGCGTGCGACAGCTCGGTGCTGCGACCCTCGTCGCGAAGGGCGATCCGCTTCCGGTCGAGAACGCGCTGCGGACGCTGTCGCGCCGCTGAGTCGACTAGCCGAAGATCGCGAACGGCGCGAACGGTGAGGTAGGACTCACCTCTTGCACCATTCCGAACGCCGGCTCGACGGTGACACTTCCGTCCGGTGCTTCATCCCTGATCGTCTTCGCGAGCGCGCGTGCCTCAGCCTCGTTGTTTGCACCGATGACCAGGTATTTCCACCGCCGAACCGGCATCCGCCCCGCAGATTGCATGCGGTCCGCAAAAGCGACGGCCGCGTGGTGTGAGGGCATCTCAACTCGCACCTCCCATTCGGCAAGGCCCGATGCCTGCGACCGGGCTGCCTCCTCCGCCTCGAGCCTCTGACGCTCGGTGGCGCGCTCGGACGCGGTTTCGGGGACCGGTTGAGATCCGTCCTCCCACCGCTCCTCGATCGAGTGCCAGCGATCGAGGGCAAAGCCCGCTCGAAGGCCACGCTCGGCCACGATCGCCCGCACGACCTTCTCGGCTTCTTGAGCTGCGGCAGCGGTGTTCGAGTAGAGGAAAACGTGCGTTCCTTCGCCGCTGACCGACACGCGTCCACCGAGACGCTCGCGGGCGTCGTCCTCGACGCGGTGCACCCGTAAGCGCTCGGCGAGCCAGCCGACGGTCGCCGAGTCATCGAAGCTGACCGTTACGCGCCAATCGTCCGCCATCTGGGCGACGATAGCCAAATCGACGTCCACCACTCGGAAGAGGGTCGCCGGCTTGCGGATTGCGCAGAAGGCGCTAGGCGCCGACCGGAGCGTCTTCGAGGGTCTCGACCGCGGCGGCCGCGTGCTCGGCCATCGCGACAAGCACGTCGAGCTCTTCGTCGGAGGGACGGCGGCCGCTCCGCGGCTCGCCGACCGAGAAGATCCCGAGCAGCGTTCCGTCCGTCCCGTAGAACGGCACGAACAGCTCGTCCTCCGGATGCCAGAGCCACGGATCGTCGCCTTGGGCGGCGCCAACGACCACGCGGTTGCCCTCGAGCGCGGTCCAGTCGAACTCCCCTGCCCTGATGTGGTACGCGCCGCGGCGGTGGAAACGGGCGTCGAGGATCGGAACCCATTCTTCCCAGCCGTTCACCGACGCGAGGAGAGCGTCGCGCACCTCGTCGCTGCCGTGCACCGTGACGACGTCGAACAGGTCGGTGCCGGGCCGGCGGAGGTTGATCACGACTGTGTCGAGGCCGAGCGAATCGGAGATGGTGCGCGCGATCGCATCGAGGACGCTCGAGAGCGAGCCCGCCCGGCGGACGAGGCGTGTCACGTCGAGGAGCCCACGGAGGCTCGCGATCGTCGAGAGACGCGGCTCGACGGGGGCGGTCCGCGTCGGCGACCGGCGCACCGCAACGTCACTCGAGGTGGCCACGTCGACGAGCACGTCGACGACCGCCGGATCGAACTGGGAGCCGGCGTTGCAGCGGAGTTCGCGAATGGCGTCTTCGAGCGGCAACCCGGCGCAATAGGGACGATTGGAGAGCATTGCGTCGAACGCGTCGCACGCGGCGACAACGCGGGCTGCGAGCGGGATCGCATCTCCGGTGAGACCGTCTGGATACCCGAGACCGTCCCACCGCTCGTGGGTCGATCGGACGATCGCGCCGACGGGCTCGAGCGTCGGCACCGACGCAAGGAGACGCGCGCCGACGATCGTGTGCGTCCTCATCAAGCGCCACTCGTCCTCATCGAGCGGGCTCGGCTTCTCGAGCACCAGGTCGGGGATCGCCACCTTGCCGACGTCGTGCAGCTCTGCTGCGAGCACGACAAGGTCGACCTCGTTCACGGACATCCCGAGCGCAAGGGCGACGCTGCGGGAGAGCACGGACACGGCAGTCGAATGCGTGTGGAGGTCGGGACGTTGCTCTTGGACGAGCGCGAGCAGCAGGTCACGCATCTGGAGCCGCGTCGAACGCCGGTCGCGGTCCTTCCGCTCGTACATCCTGTGATCGGCGAGCGCGAGCGCCTCGCCCGAGGTTCGCGCCTCGTGCGGTAGCAACGCGACACCGTAAGAACAGCCTACGGTCCCGGCGTCGTGCGCCTCGCCGAGCGCGGCTTCGAGCTCCGGCAGCAGCCCGTCCAGCTCCCGCGGGTCGCCGGTGACGAGCGCGCAGAACTCGTCCCCGCCGAGGCGGTAGGCGGTTCCACGGTCGAGGACCGCGTTCTCGAGCCTCCGTGCGAGCTCGGCGAGCAGCCGATCGCCCTCGAGATGGCCGAACGTGTCGTTGTAGTGCTTGAAGCCGTTCAGGTCGAAGAGCACGAGCGCGGCGGGCGAATCCGGGGTCGCGCCGGCGACGACGCGATCCAGGTCTTCGACCAGCAGGCGCCGGTTGCCGAGCTGCGTGAGGTCGTCGGTGAACGCCTGCGCCCGGGTCGCCTCCAGCCGTCCTTCGAGACCGACCGCATGCGCCATGCGAACGAGCGCGCAGAGCAGGGTCGCGCCCGCGAGACCGATTGCCGCGCCGCCGATGTGGCCGCGCCCGACGACGAGCAGCGCCAGTGCGACGACTGCCGACGGGACGGCGAGCGCGAGGCGCCGCAGCCCGCGCGGCGTCGATGCGCCCTCCGGCGCAGGCGGCTCCCACGCCGCCGTCGAGAGCATCAGCAGGCCGACCGCCCACGCGACGTCGATGACCTGGCCGGCCTTCCACTGCCCGGTGGTCGCCAGCGTCGCGAAGTCGACGTCGCCGATCCCGAAGACGAGCAGTCCGCCGCCGAGCAGGAGCCAGGTTCGCGCCGGACGCCCTCCCGTCAGAACGACCGCGCCGCCGACGAGCGCGAGCAGCACGACGTCACCGATCGGGTACGCGAGCTTCGTCGCCACGGCGATGGAGCCACCGGTGGCCGCGTCGAACACCGGACGAAAGGCGAACGCCGCGCCGAGCGCCGTGGTCGCAAGCGCGGCGACGAGACCGTCGAGCCAGAGGCCTGCGTCGAGGGCGAGCATGCGCCGGCGAGCGAGCAGGGCGATCGTCGCGTAGGCGCCGGGGTACAGCGCGAGCCAGAGCGGGTCGGCGGCTGACGGCGTCCCGACGCGGCCGTGCGTGACGCTGAGCACGGCAAAGACGACGAACCCGCACGAGTAGCAGGTCATCCCGATCGCGAGCGGGAGCCAGATGTGTCGCTCGCCCGGCGTGACCGCCCGTCGCACCATCAACGCAGTCGCGCCGAACGCGGCCAGGTTGGTGAGGTTCAGCCCGGCGACGTGCGGCGCCGTCCCGAAGACGAGCGAGCTGAGGGCGTGCACGACCACGAGCGCGCCGAACGCGCACGTCGCCGCCGACACCCACCTGCCGCGCCGCATCACCTAGGTTTCGGCGTCGGCAGCCCCCGGAATCTCCCCCATATCGGTGACTTCCGGCAGGATGCGACCCGATGTGGGAGCCGCAACCCGACCGCGATGCCGCCGGCGCCGTCGGCGAGACACTGCGTGGTCTCGGGTATGACGAGGAGGCGATCGAGGATCGGCTCGGGGAAGACGGAATCGCCGCCGAAGCCGGCGACGCCCTCGTTCACGCGCGCAGGCTCGAGCAGGACGAGCTCGGCGACGCGATCAGGCTGCTGCTGCTCGCACGGCCGGTTCCGCGCGCGTCGTTCGCCGCGGGTGCAGAGCTCGTGCGGCTCGGCCTCGCGATCGACGACGGCCGGATGCTCGTCCCGCGCGCCCGCATCGTTCCGACGGAAGGCGTGTACCTCGCGTTCGACACGTTCTCGCACGGCGAGCACGACCCGGCCGGCTGGGTGGCGAGCTTCACCCCGACCGCCTACTGGCTCGCCTCGCTGACGCTGCGACGGCACGTCACCCGCGCGCTCGACATCGGGACCGGGAACGGTGTGCACGCGCTGCTCGCCGCGGCGCATGCGGACGAGGTCGTTGCCACGGACATCAACCCACGCGCGCTTGCGTTCACGCAGATCAGCGCCGCGCTGAACCGGATCGACAATGTCGAGACGCGGCTCGGCAGCCTCTTCGAGCCGGTCGCCGGCGAGACGTTCGGGCTCATCACGTGCAACGCGCCGTACGTGATCTCGCCGAAGGCGCGCTGGCAGTACCGCGACGCGGGCTTCCCCGGCGACGAATTCTCACAGCTCGTCGTCACGAGCGCCGCGGCGCACCTTCGAGACGACGGCTTCGCGTCCGTGCTCGTGAGCTGGCTCGCAGCCTCGGCGGATGAGCCCGACGAGCACGTCCTCGAATGGCTCGACGGCAACGGCTGCGACGCGTGGATCCTCGGCCTGGCCGGCTCCGACCCCGTCGACCATGCAGCCGGGTGGAACGAGCACCTCGCGTCGGACGCGGCGGCCTACGAGGAGACACTCGACTCGTGGACGTCCTACTTCGCCGGCCTCGGTGCCGCTTGGATCTCCGAGGGCGGTGTGATCATGCACCGGCGCGCGGGCGATCGCCACGTGGTGCGCGCCGACGCGGTCGACGAGGACGAGCTCGAGTACGCGAGCGACCAGATCGAGCGTGTCTTCCGCGCACTGGCCGCGATCGCGCGCGACGGTGACGCGGCACTCGACGGGCGGCTTCGGCTCGTCGACGATGCGCGGTTCGAACAGGAGCTCGACCGTACCGGTGCGGTCACCTCGACGGTCCTCGTGCTCGACGAAGGAACCTGCCCGGACTGGGAGCTCACCCTCGAGGCGGCCGCCGTCCTCGTCGCCCTCGACGGGGCGACGACGCTCGAGCAAGCGGTCGCGCGGGTCGCCCGGCGGGAGGACCTGTCGAGGCGCGAGGCCACGGATCTCCGGCGCGAGGTGCGCGACCTTGCGCGCGACCTGTTCGAGGTCGGGGCCTTGGAGCTCGCGTGAGCACGTCCGATCTCTTCGACGCGCACTCCGGTGCTGCGTCGTGCGAGACCGCAGTTCCGGCAGTTCGGCGGCGTGCGCGCCTTCTCAGGCCAGATCGCGACCGTGCGCTGCTACGAGGACAACGTCCTGCTGCGGGGGCGCGTCTCGGAGCCGGGCGCGGGCCGCGTGCTCGTCGTCGACGGCGGAGGCTCGTTCCGGTGCGCGCTCGTCGGCGACAACATCGCCGGGATCGCCGTCGAGAACGGGTGGGCCGGGATCGTCGTCCACGGCTGCGTCCGCGACGTCGCCGCCCTCGAGGAGCTCCCGATCGGGATCAAGGCGCTCGGAACGAATCCGCGACCGAGCGGGAAGACCGGCGCCGGCGACGTGGATGTGTCCGTGACGTTCGGCGGCGCCGAGTTCTCACCTGGCGCGATGCTCCACGCCGACGACGACGGCGTGATCGTGCTCTAGGGTCGCACGGATGGCATGGCTCGCACTCCCGCTAGCGGTCGCGACCGCGGTGTCGACGATGCTCGGAGGCGTCGTCGCGTTCCGCCTGCGGAAGGAGCTCGCGACCGTGATTGCGTTCACCGGCGGAATCGTCGTCGCGGTCGCGCTGTTCGACGTGCTTCCCGAGGCACTCGATCTGATCGACTCGCCGCGCCGGGTGACCGCGGTCGTCGGTGCCGGGTTCGTCGGCTTCTTCCTCGTCGAACGCGTGCTCGTCCTGCACCATCGCGACGAGCCCGAGCAGGCGCGCGCCCACGCCCGCGTCGGGGCGCTCGGCGCCGCCGGGCTCTCACTGCACAGCTTCCTCGACGGCCTCGGGATCGGCCTCGCCCTGCACGTGAGCACGGCGACGGGGCTGCTCGTCTTCCTTGCGGTCATCAGCCACGACTTCGCCGACGGGATGAACACGGTCAGCTTCGTGTTGCGGCAGAGCGGCGACGGGCGGAGCGCGCTGCGCTGGCTCACGATCGACGCAGCAGCCCCGCTCGTCGGCGCCGTCGTCGGCGCATCGCTCGGGATCTCCGACAGCGGCCTCGGCTACGTGCTCGCGGCCTACGCCGGCTTTTTCCTGTTCCTCGGCGCGACCGACCTCCTCCCCGAGGCGCACAGCCACCCGTCGTGGCGGCGCGTACTGCTCACGATCGCCGGTTTCGCCGCGACGTTCGTCGTCGCGTATGTCGCTTCGCGCTAGATGATTGATCGATAAATGCGGTCGCCGCAGGGAGGGTCTGCTCCAAGCAGTGTGGCCGGCTCGACCGGGGTCAAGGCCGGTGGGCCTTGGCGCCGGGCGAGACGGGCGCAATGCGCAGTGCGCAGGCCCCCAGCCGTGGCGGCCTTGATTTGTCGATCAATCATCTAGGCCGCCACTACGAACGCGCGCCCAGGGTCACGTGCACGGTCTTCGACGAGCCGTCGCGCTTGATCGTCAGCGTCAGCGCGTCGCCCGGCTGGTGCCCGGCGATAATCGAGCGAATCTGCGCCGAGCTGGTCACGCGCGTCGGGCCTACCGAGGTGATCACGTCGCCTGCGCGGAGCCCTGCGTCGTCCGCAGCACTTCCGTTCTTCACGGTCGCGATGCGGACTCCGCCTGCGGTGTCGGCCGGCGTCACGCCGAGGAGCGCGTGCTGCGCCTTACCGTTCGCGATCAGCTGCGACGCGATCGACTTGACGGTGTTCGACGGCACGGCGAACCCGACACCGTCGTTCCCGCCGCCATCACTCTGAATCTGTGAGGTGATGCCGATCACGTCGCCGTGGAGATCGAGGAGCGGACCGCCGGAGTTGCCGTGGTTGATCGCGGCGTCGGTCTGGATGGCGCCTTCGATCGGGGTGTCGTTCGGGTGACGAGATCTCCCGGGCGACGGCGCTGACGATGCCGCTCGTGACTGTTCCGTCGAGCCCGAACGGGTTGCCGATCGCAACGACTCCGTCACCCACCGCTACCTTCGAGCTGTCAGCGAGCGTCAGCGGGTTGAGCTTCGAGGACGGCGCGTTCACGTGCAGCACCGCGATGTCGGTCGCCGAATCGGAGCCGACGACGGTTGCGTTGTAGGTCGATCCGTCGGAGAACTTCACTCTGACGTTGCTCGCTCCGGCGACGACGTGTTGGTTCGTGACGATGTCGCCCTTCGTGTCGTAGACGAAGCCGGTGCCCTCGGCGGCCTGGCTGCCGTTGCCGCCCGGGAAGGGCGAGTCGCCCGTCGAGGTCGCCGCGTCGACCTCGACGACGCTCCTCGTCGCCGCCTTCGCAACCTCGCCGACGGTCAGATCACCGCTCGCAACGGTCGCGCCGCCCGCGGCGGTCGTGACCGTCGTGGTGCTCGGCGAGCTGCCGCCGTTGTCGGCGAGCGTGACGACCGCGGCGCCTGCGCCGCCGCCGATCACCGCAGCTGCAGTGGCCGTAGCGACGATCCGGTTACTGAGCATCCTCAAGTCCTTTCGTTCGCAGGTTCTCCGGCAAGGATTCCCCGCGCGTCTGTGCCGCCGCTCTGGATGAGCTAAGAAGTTCCTGAGAAGGCAGAGTGCCCAAACAATGCTTTCGCCGCCGCCGGCACTCCTGCACGCCGACTTCCGTCGCCTCTGGACGTCGATGCTCTGCTCCGGGCTTGCGATGCAGATGGCGCAGGTCGCGATCGGCTGGCAGGTCTACTCGATCCGGCACAACGCCTTCGACCTCGGTCTGATCGGGCTTGCCGAGTTCGTGCCGGTGCCGCTGCTCGCGCTTCCCGCGGGCCAGCTCGCCGACCGGCTGCCGCGGGTCGGCCTCGTAATGGTCACGAGCCTCGGTGACGCCGCGGTTGCCGCGCTGCTTCTCGTCGTCACGCTCAGGGGTGCGCATGAGTTGTGGCAGTTCGTCGCACTCGCGGCGCTGACCGGGACGATCAGTGCGCTCGGGAGCCCGGCTGGACGCTCGCTCACGCCGGAGCTCGTGCCGGCGGGTCTCCTCACCGGCGCGCTCGCGTTGCGCTCGATTGCGGGCCAGGTGGCGACGATCGGCGGGCCGGCGCTCGGCGGATTCCTGTTCGCGGTTCGACCCGAGGCGGTCTACGCAGCCGCGGTCGCGCTGCTTGTGCTCTCTTCGGCCGTGCTCCTGCCGGTGACGCGGCCGGAGGCACCTTCACCGGCGGCGGGCGAGCAGGCGCGGCTACAGAAGCTGTTCGCGGGCGTCCGGTTCATCAGGGGAACGCCGGTGATCCTCGGCGCGATCACGCTCGACCTCTTTGCAGTGCTCTTCGGCGGCGCGGTCGCGCTCCTGCCGCTCTTCGCCAAGTCGATCCTGCACACGGGGCCGTTCGGCCTCGGTGTGCTGCGCAGCATGGTCGCGGTCGGCGCGCTCGTTGCCGGCATCCGGCTCGCCCACCGTCCGCTCGGAAGGCGCGCAGGCCGCACGCTCCTGCTCGTCGTCGGGACGTTCGGCGTGAGCATGGTCGTGTTCGGCCTCTCACGGTGGTTCTGGCTGTCGGCGCTCGCGCTCGCGGTCAGCGGATTCGCCGACATGTTCTCGATGAACATCCGTTCCACCACGGTCGCCCTCGCCACGCCGAACCGGCTGCTCGGCCGGGTCAACGCGGTCGAGAACGTGTTCATCGGCGCGTCGAACGAGCTCGGCGCGTTCGAGTCGGGAGCCGCAGCCGCGCTGCTCGGGGCGGTGCCGGCGGTGGTGGCGGGCGGAGCGTTGACGATTGCGCTCGCGCTCGTGTGGCCGCGGCTGTTCCCCGCGCTCGCGGCGGTCGATCGGCTCGAACGGCTGCGGCCGTCCGCCGCCGGCGTGACGGTGGAGAGATGAGCGACGCCTCTGAGGACTGAAAGGTCCGGGCGGCTTACCTGCAGGCGGCGTGAACGCGCCCGTCGGCGGCAGCGGAGATCGAGAGCGACGCGCTGCCGTTCTTGCCGCGCTTCCAGAGATCGCGACCGTTCGTCGCGTTGGCTTCTTCCGAAGGTGGCGCCGCGCTGATCGCGACTCCGTGGCTGAGGCAGCGAATCAACGTGGCCGGCATCGATGCTCGCGCCAGATCCTTCTCTTCGCCGCGGTGGAGGACGATGACATGCTCGAGCGAGGTCGAGGGCGACGA
This sequence comes from uncultured Thermoleophilia bacterium, assembly GCA_963785875.1. Lineage (GTDB taxonomy): Bacteria > Actinomycetota > Thermoleophilia > Gaiellales > Gaiellaceae > PALSA-600. The sequence continues at coordinate 117,842 of CAWAWV010000004.1, forward strand.
CTCATGGTGCGTCGAGCCACACCCTGTCGCCAGTGCAGTGAGGCACCAGACGGTGAACACCGCACGAGCACAACGCATGCGTGAATCGTAAGACACCCGCCGGGCTTCGCGTTCGTCCGACTGTGCTGTTTCGGCGCCATAGGATTGCGCCGTGCCGTTCACGCTCAGCAACATCAAGAAGGATCTGGAGGACATCGGCCCCGGGTTCGACGGGGCTCCGGACCTGGAGTTCCGCCCGGCGACCAAGGCGCTCGAGCTCGAGCAATCCGCTCTGAGCTACCAGCTCGTCCCGCCCGGCTATCGCTTTCCGTACGGCCACACGCACATGAGGCAAGAGGAGGTCTACGTGGTCCTACGCGGGAGCGGCCGGATGAAAATCGACGACGAGATCGTCGACCTCAAAGAGTGGGACGCGGTACGTGTCCCGCCCGGCACGTGGCGAGGCTACGAGGCCGGGCCGGAAGGCCTCGACATCCTCGTCATCGGCGCGCCCAACCTCGGAGAGGATCCGCGCGAAGACGTCGATGGCCGGCGCGACTGGTGGGCTGACTAGCGGAGGGAGATGCACCCTACGCGCGCGGCGCGTACTCCACGCCTGCGAATGGCCAGTCCGATTCGAGCCACTCACTCACGGCGTGCCAAAGGGGGGTGTCCAGGTGTGCGTGGCTCTCCCGCACCCACGAGAGCGCGCAGGCGTCGTTGTCGCTGTCGCGCAGCGGGTAGATGTAGACGCACCCGATCACGTCGCGACTGGCCGGATCGAGCACCGTGTACGTGAACCCCTTCCGGGTGCGGAAGTCGTCGGCGTGACGCTGCAGGTCCGAGCGGTTCTCGTCCCGCGTCATCTCTCGCGGCCAGGAGCCGTCGGGATACCCGGGCGTCGCCGCGATGTGCTCCATCGACGACGTCCAGGCGTCGTAGTCCAGTTCGTTGTGCTCGGGACCGAGCGGCTCCAGGACGAACTCGGAAGTCACGAGACCGAGCGGGACGTCGAAGTCGGGGGGAACGAAGTCGGCCACGCGATCAATCGTAGAACGCACTGCAGCGAAGAGGTGTCTGAGCCGAACCGCTGCGAGAATGAGGCCGTGTCGTTGCGTCCGACGGTCTGGCTTGCTGTGCTGACGCTCGTGCCGGCGGTGGCCGGGTCCGCCGTCGCTGAGGGAGCGCCGCGGGTCCTGAAGCCGACGCAGGGCGTGTATCGCCTTTCGGACGGGAACTTCGTCTCGCTGTTGGTGAACCAGGGCCACCTGCGCGTGCTCGAGTACGCCAGCGGCGAGTACCGGGCGCTGCAGTCGAAGCCGCACGGTTTGTGGGTCGGGGGTCCGGGTGCAACTGTCTTTACGCCGATCAGCGTGCGCGTTCGCGTGCAGGGGGTCGACCGGATCGCGGTCGACGGCGAGAGCGGTCTGCGGCTCCACCCAGCCGAGCAGATGACGAGCTTCACGGATAGGGGCGTGCGCTTCGCCGCTCGCCTGCTGCTGCCGACGGGGCCCGGCCCCTTTCCGGGTGTCGTCATCGTTCCCGGCTCCGTGCGGGCCAATCGCTGGACCTACGACCTGTGGGCGTACTTCTATGCAGCGCATGGTGTGGCCGTCCTCACCTACGACAAGCGTGGCGTGCGCGGCTCGGGAGGCATCTACGACGCCTCCTCCGCGACGAGCAACTTGCAGACACTTGCCGCCGACGCGCTCGCCGGGCTCGCCTGGCTCCGCCTGCGGCCGCAGATCGATCCGGCACGCGTCGGTCTCGCCGGCGGCAGCCAGGCAGGCTGGGTAACCGAGATCGCAGCGGCCCGTTCAGCCGCCGTCAGGTTCGTTGCGCTTCAAGCGGCCCCGGCCATGTCCGTTGACCGCCAGCTCGGCTACGCCGAACTCACCAAGTGGGGCCAGCGTGATCCGCCTCCGACGGAAACCCAGATTCAGACCCTGCTCGCAAACACGCCCGACGGAGGCTACGACCCCCGCCGCGACATCGCCTCGCTGGAGATCCCGGTGCTCTGGCAACTCGGTGCCTCCGACAGACGCATGTACACGCCGGAGACTGTGGCCGACCTCCAGCACATCGAATCGTCCGGAACCTACGATTTCACGGTCGACGTCTACCCGGGAGGCGCCCACTCGCTGCGCCTCACCAGCAACGGACTGATCAGCGAGGAGCGATCGTCTCCCGGTTTCTGCCCCGGCGTCTTCCAGGACCTGGCCGACTGGCTACGAAGCCACCTGCGTGCGCGCCAGTAGGGCGCACGAAAACGTTTGACCGGCCGCGTCACCTCGTCGGCGGTGAGGTTAGCGATCGGAGTGCCAGGGGTTGGGCTCCGCGAGCGTTCAAAAATAGCGCCTGCTGGCTACGCGAACGGCTCTAGCCCCAGGGCAGCCTTGACCAGCACGATGGCCGCTCTCGCCGGAAACGCTCGGCCGTCGCATATGCCTGCTCCGGATCGGTTGTCTCTTTCTCCACACTCGCGCCGTAGCGCGCTGCGAGGTCCAACACGGGATACCGCACTTCAGGGCTTACGTGCGCGCCAACCATCAAAACCACGCACGGCACGTCGCCGGCTCCGACGAAGGCATGCTCCGTCCAGGGAGGTGAATGGAAGAAGTCCCAGCCTCGGAGGAGTCGCTCCTCGCCCTCGACGAGCAGCCTGCACTCACCGGCCAGAACGAGGAAGGCCTCCTGATTCGCCTCGGCGTGGTAAACGCTGCTCTGGCCGGGCTCGAGGACGGTCAGATTGATCCCGAGTTGCGCGAACTCGATTGGAGACTCGCCGTACTCGTTGGCGAACCAACACGCCGCGCCCCTCGTCTGCGACGAGAACCACTCGGCATCGCGGACGTTGACGACAAACCAACCCTCCGTGACGGGGGCAAGCCCGGAGCCGGCGTCCTCAAGCCTCGCTTCGTTCACGAAGCAGATTCTCGCAGTCCAAGCGACGGCTGTCTCGCCTGGGAATGGCGCCTGAGCGACCCTAGATCGCGGAGGTTTGTCGTCTGCCGCCGATTCGGCGAGACTCGCCTTGTGATCGCCGACATCCGTTACGTGCGGCGCGACGGCATCTCGATTGCTTACCAGGTATTCGGCGAGGGGCCGGATCTGCTGTTCATCCCCGGCTTCGTGTCGAATCTTGAGTATCAGTGGCAGTTCGAGCCGACGCGACGGTTCTTTTCCCGTCTCGGATCGTTCTGCCGCGTAATCGAGGTCGACCGACGGGGCACAGGTCTCTCGGATCGGCTTTCCCCTGATGACTTGCCACCGCTTGAGGTCCTCGTTGAGGACCTGCACGCGGTCATGGATGCCGTGGGGGCGGAGCGGGCGGCGGTCGGCGGGTTCTTGGACGGGTGTGCCCAGGCGTTGATGTTCGCCGGGATGTATCCGGAAAGGACGTCGGCGCTTCTGCTGTACGGCGCTAGCGCCTGCGGCACGTATGCCTCCGACTATCCCTGGGCGTGGACCAACGAACGATGGGATGCCTTCCTGGACGAAATGCTGAACGAGTGGGGCACCGAGCGATACATGAAAGAGCTGATTCGCTGGAGCGCTCCTTCTCTGGCCAAGAGCGAAGAACTGATGCGGCAGACGATCACCTACTGGCGTCTAGCGTCCGACACCCGCGCGGCCGTGACTATCGAGCGCCTCTACGCGCAGACCGACACACGGCAGATCCTGCCCGCGATCCACGTTCCGACGCTACTTCTGCACCGAGTCGAGGATCGCACCGAACCCATCGAGGGCGCGCGTTATGTCGCCGAGCGGATCGAAGACGCGAAACTGGTGGAGTTGCCAGGGGCCGACTACGCGCCCTGGGCAGGCGACCAGGATCGTCTACTCACAGAAATCGAAGAGTTCGTGACGGGAACACGTCGCGGCCCCGATCCCGATCGCGTCCTCGCGACGGTGATGTTCACCGACATCGTGGGCTCAACCGAGCAGGCAGTTGATCTGGGGGATCGGCAGTGGCGCGAACTTCTCGCGAGTCACCATCAGGCCCTGCGCGCGGAACTGCTGCGTTTCCGGGGAACAGTCATCGACACCGCCGGCGACGGGTTCTTCGCGACGTTTGACGGACCGGCCCGTGCGGTGCAGTGCGCTAACGCGATCATCACGGCGGTCGCGCCACTCGGACTTCAGCTCCGCGTCGGCGTGCACACCGGCGAAGTCGAACGCATCGACGAAGGCCTAGGCGGAATAGGCGTCCATATCGGCGCGAGGATCGCGGCACTCGCCGAACCCGGCGAAGTTCTCGTTTCGTCGACCGTGAAAGACCTCGTCGCGGGGAGCGGGTTGGTCTTCGAGGATCGCGGCACCCGTCAACTCAAAGGTGTGCCCGATCGCTGGCACCTGTACGCCGCAGCACACCCCAGCCCAACAGCAGCGTTCCGCTAACGATCAGTGCCCCCGTGGCTTGGGCGGGCGTTCAGCAATGCACCTGACGCGAGCGGCCGCGCGACCCGAAAAGGTGTCTGACACCAGTGGTGTCAGACACCAGTGAGCATGGCTTGGGCGGGCGTGCTGACGCCCGATGACCGGGCGGGGCGGGGTGTCAGCCGCCCGTCTTCGAGAAGTGCTGCCAGTCGGGTGAGCCGCTCCACCGCCCGCCCCAGAGCCAACCGATCGACGCGAACGCGCGCACGAGCACGCCGCCCGCGACGGCCATGCCGCGCCGGTGCCGTGAGCGGTCGATGTACGCTCGGCCGGCCGGCGGCAGGACGCGCCCACCCTCGACGTACGGGTTCTCGACCGTGTTGACATCGATCGCCTCGCCGTAGGCGTGTGCCGACCACCGTTTCGGCCCAGGCGCAACGGCGTCCCGGCAGTTGAACGCGGACGTGTTGTCGGCCGCCATCGACCGGTCGTCACTGGCTCCGTAGCGCGCGATCGGCTCCATCCGATGGATCGGGAACCGCGCGGCGTACAGGCGCCGGAACACCTGCTCGACGTCACCGGCCACGCGGCGATTGACGACGAGCCTGCCCACGTGTGCCCGCGAGTCGAACCCGACGTAGCTCACGGTCACGTTCCGCAGCTCCGCCGGTCCGACCGGGCAACCTGCGTGCCAGGACCGGCCGAGCTGCACCGCGGTGACCGGCGCAACGTGCGCATGAAACGGCGGCAGAGCGGCAGGCACAGTCGAGCCAGCGTACTCTGGCCTCACCGATGCTGACGCTTGCGCTCGCACTCGGGATTCACGCGTGTGCGCAACAGATGCGCGTCGTCGCGCCGAGCACGTCGTCGACCGTCGCGACCATCTCGCTCGTCGAGTGCGGCCGCCGCGTCGCGGGGCCCTGGCGCGCCCGCGTCGGCTACCACGGGCTCTCCGCTCGTCACCGCGAAGGCGACGGGACGACACCGCTCGGGACCTACCGCCTCGGGCCGGTCGTCTACGGGCTCGCGCCGAACCCGGGCACGCGCTTCAGCTACCACCGCCTTCGCTGCGGGGACTGGTGGGACGAGGACCCCGGCTCACCGACCTACAACGAGTTCCGCCACCTCCGCTGCGGCACCGAGCCGCCGTTCGGCGGCGCCAGTGAGGCGCTGTGGCGCGCCACCATCGCCTACCGGCTGTTCGCAGTCCTCGACTACAACACCGCGCGCGCGCCGGGGCGCGGCTCGGCGATGTTCCTGCACGTCGACACGGGACGGGCGACGAACGGCTGCGTGTCGCTCGCGGAGCCGCACCTGCGCTGGCTCCTGCGCCGCCTTCGCCTGGGCGCCACGATCCGCATTACTGCATAATTCTCATTGATCTGTATAGTACGCCGGATGGTGTCGGCTGCGATCCTCGGCTGCGCCGGCTATGCCGGCCAGGAGACGCTCGACCGCGTGCTCGCGCACCCGGCGCTCGAGCCGGTCGCGCTCGGCTCTGACTCGCTCGCGGGCAAGCCGGCCGCCGCACTCGACCCGCGACTCGACGGCGCCCTCCCCGCATTCACCACGAACGCCGAGGCAGCCGCCGTCGGCGCAGACGTCGTCTTCCTCTGCCTCGACGGCGACGAGGCCGCCGCGTTCGCCCCGGCGCCGGACACGATTGTGATCGACCTCTCGGGCGCACACCGGCTCGCCGACGACGATCTCGCACGCGCGTGGTATGGCGCCGCGCCCGGCGCTTGGAGCTACGGCCTGCCCGAGCTCAACCCGCCGTTGGGAAACCTGATCGCGAATCCCGGCTGCTACGCAACCGCGGCGCTGCTCGCACTCGGGCCGCTCGCGGGTGAGATCGAGACCGCCGTCGTCGACGCAAAGTCCGGCGTGTCGGGCGCGGGCCGGTCGCTGCGCGCCTCCTCGCACGCCGGCGTCGTCCTCGAGAACCTCTCGGCGTACGCCGTCGGCGCGCACCGGCATGCGCCGGAGATCGCGCAGCAGCTCGGCTTCCCGGTCTGCTTCGTCCCCCACCTGCTCCCCGTGCGGCGCGGTCTGCTCGCGACGTGTTACGTGCAGACGGACGCCGACGTTCGCGCTCTCCTCGAGGAGGCGTACGCGTCCTCGCCGGTCGTGCGCGTCCTGGCGGAAGGAACGACCCCCGAGCTCGCGCGGGTCCAGTCGACGGATGCGGCAGAGATCGGCGTGTTCACCGACGGGGCCACCGGCACGTCGATCGTCATCTGCGCGCTCGACAACCTCGGCAAGGGCGCCGCGGGCCAGGCGGTGCAGAACGCGAACCGGGCGCTCGGGCTCGACGAGACGTCCGGGCTCCGATTGCATGGAGTGCTCGTATGAGCGTGACCGCAGCGCAGGGCTTCGCGGCCGCCGGCGTGCACGCGGGCATCCGGCGCGACCGGAAAGACGTCGCGCTGCTCCGCTCGGTGACGCGCGCCACCGGCACTGCGATGTGGACGCAGAACCGCGTGCAAGCGGCGCCGGTCGTCGTGTCCAGGGCGCACCTCGAGCTCGCGCAGCCGCAGGCGATCGTCGTCAACTCGGGCGTCGCGAACGCGGCCACCGGTGCGCAAGGGATCGCGGACGCGACAGCGACCGCAGAGCACGTGGCGAACGCGCTCGGCCTCGAGCCGGCGGAGGTGCTCGTGCTCTCGACCGGCGTGATCGGCGCCCCGCTGCCGCTCGAACGCGTGTGCGTGGGCGTCGATGCGGCGGCCGCCAAGCTCTCGCCGAACGGCGGCGCGGACGCAGCCGAAGCGATCCTCACGACCGACACGCACGCGAAGGAAGCGACGTTCCGCGGCGCAAGCTTCGCCGTCGGCGGGATGGCGAAGGGCTCCGGGATGATTCACCCCAACCTGGCGACGATGCTCGCGGTCCTGACGACCGACTACCCGCTCGAGGCCGGCGAGGCGCTTGGCTTCCTCCGGCCGGCGGTCGACGCGTCGTTCAACGCGATCTCCGTCGACGGCGAGTGCTCGACGAACGATGCGGTGGTACTGCTCGCGTCGGGCGCTGCGGCAGTCCAGCGGACACCGGCGACGGACGCGGAGCTCGCGCTCGGCATCCGCACTGTCTGCGCCGAGCTCGCGCAACAGATCGTCGCGGACGGCGAGGGAGCGACACTGCTAGCCGAGATCACGGTCAGCGGTGCGGCCAGCGCTCCCGAGGCGCGCGCGATCGCGCAACGGATCGCGACGTCGTCGCTCGTGAAGACCGCGCTGTTCGGGCGCGACGCGAACTGGGGCCGCGTGCTCGCCGCGGCCGGCTCGGCGCCGTTCAACGGTGGCTACGCGCAGCTCGACCCCGCACGCGTGTCGCTCTCCTATAACGGCATGCCGGTGCTCGTAGCCGGAGCGCCGCAGAACACCGAGCCACCGGTTGACGGCGGCGTCTGCACGATCGAGCTCGACCTCGGTCTCGGCGACGGCAGCGCCGGCTACCTGACCAGCGACCTCTCGTACGACTACGTGCGCATCAACGCGGAGTACCGCTCGTGAGCAGGCTCGTGGTGAAGGTCGGCGGCGCGGTCGCGTCCGAATCGGCGGGCCGGATCCTGGGCCTCCGCGAAGAGGGCCACCAGGTTGTCGTCGTGCACGGCGCCGGCCCGCAGATCACCCGCGAGATGCAGCTGCGCGGCATCCCGGTGCAATTCGTCCACGGCAGGCGGCGCACCTCGCGCCGGGCACTGGACGTCGTGCGCGAGTCGCTCGTCGCAGTGAACACGGAGCTGTGCGCGGCGCTCGGAGACACCGCAGTCTCGGTGATCGGCGATGACGCCGGCGTCCTCGCCGTACCGGTGCCGCCGCTCGGCTGGGTCGGCGATCCGCTTCCATGCCGGCCGAAGCCGATCCTCGTGGCGCTCGCCGCCGGGAAGGTGCCCGTCGTCGCCCCGCTCGCAGTCGGGCCGCTCAACGTCAATGCCGACGACGCCTCGGCGGCGCTCGCGCTCGGCCTCGGCGCGGAGCGCCTCGTGTTCCTGACCGACGTGGCCGGCCTGCTCGTCGATGACGAGGTCGTCGGCTCGATCCGCGCCGGCGAGGCGAACCGACTGCTCGATGCGGGCGCCTTCGACGGCGGCATCATCCCGAAGCTCCGCGCCGCTGCGCTTGCGGCGGCGAGCGGCATCACTGCGCACATCGGCGCGACGGCGGTGGTTGCGTGATCGCGCACGCGCCTTTGCTGCCAACGTACGCGCGACTGGACGTCACGTTCGTCGACGGCGACGGCTCCTGGCTCGTCGACGACGGCGGCAACCGCTACCTCGACCTGTTTGCCGGCATCGCGGTCGTCGGCCTCGGCCACCGCCACCCTGCGCCGACCGCGGCGGCGCACGCGCAGCTGGATCGGCTCTGGCACGCCTCGAACCTCTACTGGACGACGCCGATGCAGGAGCTCGCGGCGAAGCTCTCGGACCGCTTCGGCGGCGCGAGTGCGTTCTTCTGCAACTCGGGCGCGGAGGCGATCGAGGCAGCGCTCAAGTGGGCGAGGAAGGCGACCGGCCGCACGGAGATCGTCGCCCTCGACGGCTCGTTCCACGGGCGCACATTCGGCGCGCTCTCGGTCACGGGACAGCCTGCGAAGCGCGCGGCGTTCGAACCGCTCCTACCGGGCGCCCACTTCGGCCTCGAGAACGTCGGGCCGGCGACCGCCGCGATCCTGCTCGAGCCGGTGCAGGGAGAAGGGGGCGTCCACCCACTTCCCCCGGAGGCCCTGGCCGAGGCTCGTGCGCTCGCGGACGACCACGGCGCGCTGCTCGTCCTCGACGAGGTGCAAACGGGTGTCGGCCGCTCGGGCAGCTTCTTCGCGTGGCAGGAGCTCGGTGTGCGACCCGACGCGGTCACGCTTGCGAAGGGCCTTGCGAACGGCCTGCCGATCGGTGCGCTGCTCGTCGCGGAGGACGCGCCGACGGGGTTCGAGCCGGGGGATCACGCGTCGACCTTCGGCGGCAACCCCGTCGCTTGCGCCGCGGCGTGCGCCGTGGTCGACACCGTCGGCGACGATCTGCTCGCGCACGTTCGCGACGTCTCCAGCTTCTTGCGCCACGGGCTCGCCGAGTTCGGCGAGGTGCGGGGGCTCGGGCTCCTGCTCGCTGTCGAGCTCGACCGCCCCGCCGCGCCGGTTGTCGAAACCGCGCTCGCGAACGGCCTCGTGGTCGGCACCGCCGGTGAACGAACGCTTCGCCTCACCCCGCCGCTGACGCTCTCATTCGACGAGGCGGCGCTCGGCCTCACCCTTCTGGAAGGAGCACTCGCATGACGACGAAGTTCGAGCGGCAGGGCGAAATCCTGCGCCTCGTGCAGCAGCACGCACTCTCGACCCAGGCGGAGGTCGCCGAGGTGCTGCGCGCACACGGAATCGACGCCGTGCAGGCGACGGTCTCGCGCGACATCGCGCAACTTGGCCTCGTCAAGGTCCGCAACGCAGAGGGCCGCCTCGTCTACGCGCTGCCCGGCGCCGCCGACCTGCGCCGGCTCGACGAGCTGACCGGCGCGCTCCGGCACTATCTCGGCAAGACGACCCCGTCCGGCTCGCTGCTCGTCGTGCAGACACCACGGGGGTTCGCAGCGGCGCTCGCCGACGCGATCGACGCCGCCGGGCTGCCCGAGGTCGCCGGCACGGTCGCAGGCGACAACACCGTCTTCGTCGCCTGCGTCGACGGCACCACACCGGCCGAGCTCGAAGCGGAGCTGCGGAGCTGGATGTGACGACCCTCCTCCGCAGAGAGGTCATCCTCGGCTCGCTGCCGGTCGGCGAGCGGGTCGGCATTGCGTTTTCCGGCGGGCTCGACACGAGCTGCGCGATCGCATGGATGCGCGAGCACGGCGCGATCCCCTACGCGTTCACAGCCGACCTCGATCAGCCGGACGAGCCGAACATCGACGCGATCCCGGATCAGGCGAAGCTCTATGGCGCCGAGGACGCGACGCTCGTCGACTGCAAGGATGCGCTCGCCCGCGCCGGCCTGGCCGCCCTCCAGTGCGGTGCATTCCACATCCAGACCGCAGGCAAGCGCTACTTCAACACGACGCCGCTCGGACGCGCCGTCACCGGGACAATGCTTGTGCACGCGATGGCCGACCACGGCGTCGAGATCTGGGGCGACGGCTCGACCTACAAGGGCAATGACATCGAGCGCTTCTACCGGTACGGCCTGCTCGTCAACGAGCACCTGCGCATCTACAAGCCGTGGCTCGACGAAGCGTTCGTGGATGAGCTGGGCGGCCGAACCGAGCTGAGCGAGTGGCTGCTCGAGCGCGGCTTGGCGGTGAAGCAGTCCGTCGCCAAGGCGTACTCGACGGACGCGAACCTGCTCGGCGCAACCCACGAGGCGAAGGATCTCGAGCTGCTCGAGACCTCGCTGAAGATCGTCGAGCCGATCATGGGCGTCGCGCACTGGGACCCCGGCGTCGCGATCGATCCGGAGACCGTGACGATCGCGTTCGACGGCGGTGTGCCGGTGGCGATCGACGGCGTCGAGCTCGCCGACCCGGTCGAGCTCATTCGCACGGCGAACGCGCTCGGCGGCCGGCATGGGCTCGGCATGTCCGACCAGATCGAGAACCGCATCATCGAGGCGAAGAGCCGTGGCATCTACGAAGCGCCCGGCATGGCTCTCCTTCACATCGCCTACGAGCGGCTGCTCAGCGCGATTCACAACGATGCGACGCTCGAGCGCTATGCCGACGAGGGCCGGCGGCTCGGACGGCTTCTCTACGAGGGCCGCTGGTTCGACGTCGAGGCTCTCATGCTGCGCGACGCGCTCCAGCGGTGGGTTGCCGCACCGGTCGCGGGCGAGGTGGAGATCGAGCTGCGGCGCGGCGACGACTACACGATCCTCGCCACCCGCGGCGACCGCTTCTCCTACGACCCGGGACGGCTGTCGATGGAGCGCAGCGCAACTGCATTCACGGCGGCCGACCGGATCGGGCAGCTGAACGTCAAGTGGAACGAGGTCGCCGACGCACGCGCGATGCTCGAGCAGCTCGGGTGGGAGCTATGACCGTCTGGTCGGGTCGCGTCGCGACCGAGCTCGCGCCCGAGGTGTGGGACTTCCTCCGCGCGCACGACGCAGACCTGCTTCCGTACGACTTACGAGCGACGTTCCTGCATGCAGAGCGCCTCCACGCGGCCGGGATCCTCGACGCCGCGGAGCTCTCCGACGTCGCCGAGCGGCTCGCTGCGATCGAGGAGATCGCGGAGCACGACGAGGACGTGCACTCGTCGATCGAGCGGCAGCTCGGTGACGTCGGGCGGAAGATCCACGCCGGCCGGTCGCGGAACGACCAGGTCGCGGCCGCGTTCCGCCTCTACGTTGCGCGATGCATGCGCGGAGGCAGACGCAACACTCGTCGCGTTCGCGCGCACAATTCTCGCGCGCGCCGACGAGCATGCCGACACGTCGATGCCCGGCTACACGCACCTCCAGCGCGCGCAGCCTGTGACGCTCGGCCACCACCTGCTCGCGTGGGTCGAGATGCTGGAGCGAGACCGCGCGCGATTCGCGTTCGCACGCCGCCAGGCCGAGCCGTCGCCGCTCGGCGCCGCGGCACTCGCAGGTTCGACGCTCGCGTTGCCGGCGCCGCCGAACGCGATGCGCAACTCGATCGACGCCGTCGCCGACCGCGACTTCGCGCTCGACTACCTGTACGCCGCCGCGACGCTTTTCGTGCATCTGTCGCGGATCGGCGAGGAGCTCGTCATCTGGACGACGAGCGAGTTCGGCTTTGCGCGGCTCCCCGAGGGGGCTGCCACCGGGTCGTCGATCATGCCGCAGAAGCTGAACCCCGACGTCGCAGAGCTCGTGCGCGGCAAGGCGGGCACCGCGATCGGGCGACTGGCCGGGCTGCTCGCGACGGTGAAGTCCCTCCCGCTCGCGTACGACCGCGACCTGCAGGAGGACAAGCCGCCCGTGTTCGCGGCGCGCCGCGAGGTCGCCGGCGCGCTCGGCGCGCTCGGCGTCCTCGTCGACGGAGTCGTGTTCGACGCTGACCGCCTCACGGCCGCCGCGTCCGATCCGCTCCTGCGCGCGACCGACGCAGCGGAGAACCTCGTCGAGGAGGGCGTTCCCTTCCGCGACGCGCACGAGCAAGTCGCACGCGAGGTGCGGGCAGGAACGTTCGTCGCACCGCCGGAACGGCCGCGTGCGCTCGAAGTCGCGACCGCCGTCTCCGCCGCGAAGAAGCGCTGGTCATGACAGCACCCCTCCCGCTCTCGCTCGCGGGCCGCGACCTCCTGTGCATCTCCGACCTCGTCCCGGCCGAGGCGGAGGCGATCCTCGACCGCGCAGTTGCGCTGCGCGCCGAGCCGAGGGAGCCGCTGCTCCAGGGCTCGACGCTCGGCCTCTACTTCTCGAAGCACTCGACCCGGACGCGCGTGTCGTTCTCGGCCGGGATCGCGCAGCTGGGCGGCGTCGCGATCCCGCTCACGCCCGAGGAGCTTCAGCTCTCTCGCGGAGAATCGCTGCACGACACGGCGCGCGCGCTCTCCGGCTACCTCGACGCGCTCGCGGTGCGTACCCATGCGCACGAGGAGCTCGAGGCGTGGGCGGAGCACGCGTCGATCCCGGTGATCAACGCCCTGACCGCGCTGGAGCATCCGTGCCAGGCGCTCGCCGACGCGCTGACGATCCGCGACCGGCTCGGGACGCTCGAGGGGGTGCGCGTCGCGTGGGTCGGCGACGGCTCGAACGTGCTGACGTCGCTCGCAGCACTCGGCGAACTCCTGGGCTACGAGGTGATTGCCGCTTGCCCGCCCGGCTACGAGAGCGCAGCCCTGTTGCACGCCACCATCGCGGACCCGCGCGAGGCCGTTGCGACCGCGGACGTGGTCGTGACCGACACGTGGATCTCGATGGGGCAGGAGCACGAGCGTGCGCAGCGGCTGCAAGACCTCGCGCCGTACCGGCTCGACGACGCGCTGCTTGCGCTCGCCTCGCCCGACGCGTTCGTGATGCACTGCCTGCCCGCGCACCCGGGTGAGGAGATCACCGCCGACGTGCTCTACGGGAGCCGGTCGGCGATCTGGGACGAGGCCGAGAACCGCCTGCACGTCCAAAAGGCGCTTCTCACGCTGTTGATTGCCGACTGACTGCCAGCGGGGTCAGGGCGACGAGCGCCGCCACGATCGCGAAGCCGATGCGCCCGTTGCCGGGGAGCGAGAACGAGAGCCCGAGCAGCGGCGTCCCGACCAGGATCGTCACGGCAGCGATCAGGTTGACGAAGCCGATCGCCGCTCCAGGCGCGTCGGGTCGCACGTCGGCTGCGCCCGCGAACGCCGGCGCGAACGGGAGCCCGGCCGCGAGCCCGACCACGATCGCTCCCGCAACAGCGAGCGGGAAGGGCGATGCGACGCCGAGCGCGGCCGTCCCGGCGGCTGAGGCGAGGAAGCTCGCGCGCAGGATCCCCATCCGGCCGATCAGGCGCCCGCCGAGCGGCCGCGAGAGGAGGCCGAGGAAGAGCACGAGCGCCCCGGCGAGGCCGGCGGTGTGCTCCGAGACGCCTCCAGCGCGGTGCAGCAGCGTCACGACCCAGTTTCCGAGCACGACCGAGAGACCGAACGATGCGGCGTGCATCACTCCGAGCGGCAGCAGCCGCCGGTCGACGACCGTCCGCTCACGCACCCGCGGCGGTCGCGACGGCTCCCGCGGCGCGACCAGGACGAGCACGACGCCCACGGCAGCGACGAGCGCCGCCGAGATGAACGGCGTCCGCCAGTTCGCCCACAACGGGAGCACGGCGACCCCGAGCCCGCCGCCCGCCATGCTCACTGCGCCGAAAAAACCGATCGCGACCGGCGACCCCGACATTCTCCGGACGTAGTCGCTTCCTCCGACGAACGCGGCTGCGGTGCCGAAGCCGGCCACGAGCCGAAGCGCGATCGCGAACCACGCCTGCCGCCAGCCGAGCGCGGCGGTCGATGCGACTGCCACATCGACGAGACCGAGCAGGCCGACGAGACGAGCGCCGAACCGGTCGCAGAGCCTCCCCATCGGCACCTGCATGCCGGCGTGCGAGACGAAGAGCGCGGTCGTGAAGAGGCCGATCACGCCGAGCCCGACGCCGTACTGCCTCGCGGCGGTGTCCGCGACGGCGCCGACGTTCGCGACGTTGAACCCGGCCGTGAACGCGAGCGCCGAGCCGGCGATCAGGGCGCGGTCGAAACGCACCCGCGCGACACTACCTCGGCGCGGTTTTGCGTCTCCGGTACGCGCGCGTCTTCCGCCGGTTCCCGCAGAGCTGCATCGAGCACCACGTGCCCGAGCGGTTCGGTGACTTGTCGTAGAACGACCAGCGGCAGTTGCGGCACGCCTTCAGACGTCCCCAGCTCCCGTCGATCATCGCGGCGAGCGCGATCGCGACCACCCGGTCGAGCGCGTCACCGTCGGTCGTCACGGAGACGGCGCCGGAGGAGTTGATCCGCAGCGAGAGGCGCCGCGCCGCGGCGTTCACGGTCGCGACTGCCGCCTCGTCGAGTGTGCCGCCGTTGTTCGCGCGTACGAGCGCGCGCAGCGCTTCGCGCAAGGCCCGTGCGCGACGCTCGGCGCCGCTGAGACCGCGTTCGGCCAGCCAGTCTGGAAGCCAGTCGATCTCGTGCTCGAGGTCCTGGCTGTTCAGGAGCAACTGGACCTCGCGGAGCGGCGGCGGGGCTGCGTTGGGGAGGTCATACCTCGGCAACACCGGTAGACTACCGCTGGTGGTGTTGCGCAGGATCACGTTCCCGCTGCGCCTGGTCGGGGCGCGGCTCGGCGCCGGGGGAGAACGGCTCGCGCTCGTCGCGCTCGGGATCGTGGCCGGAGCGGCAATGCTGGCGGCTGTCCTCGCCGGGCGGCTCGTCATGCAGGACCGCGCGCTGCAGCTGGCGGTGGGGCAACTCCAGCCGGGCGACCGGACGGTGCAGGTCGTCTGGAGCGGTGCGGCGACGAGCTTCGCGCAGCTCGACCCGCACGTCACGCCGAGGGTGCGCGCACTCACCGGCGAGCAGCCGGTCGCCGCGATGCTCTTCCGCGAAGCGTCGATCCAGGGCCGCCTCGTGAACGTCCGCGCGGCCGACGACCTGAACCGCTGGGTGAAGCTCGTCTCCGGACGGCTGCCGACCCGCTGCGTGCCGGCGCATTGCGAGGTGCTGCGCCTGAAGGGCCGCGGCCCGATCCCTTCGACCTCGCACCTGAACCTGATCGAGGTCGGGCGGGCGACGCTGAGGCCTGACGCCCCGTTCGCCGCGTTCGTACTGCCCACGCCCCCGACCGAGCAGGTCGCGCGCGCCGTGCGCTACCACACGCCCCAGCCTTCGCCGACCGTGATCGCGAACGGCGTCGCCGGGCTCTCGCGCACACCCGAGCTCGAGACGTTCTATCGCGCCTACGGCTGGTTCCTGCCGGTCGGCCACGGTGAGGTGCATCCGTGGGCGATCGACGCGTTCGAGCGGAAGGTGCAGCGCCTGACCGCGACGCTCGAGGCCGGGTCGGACCAGTTCCAGGTCATCGCGCCGAGCGACACGCTCTCGACGGCCGCAGCGTCGTCGCGCGTCGCCGCGCGGCGGCTTCTCCTACTCGGCGGCGAGGGCGGCGCGCTTCTGATCGCGTTCACCGTGCTTGCGGCCGCCGCGCTGCGGCGCGACGTGACGGACGCTCGTCGTCGCCTGACCTGGTTCGGCGCACGGCGCTGGCAGGTGGAGCTCTTCACGCTCGCCGAGTCGACCGCGCTCGCCGGCGCGGCGACCGTCGCCGGCTGGACGCTCGGTGGGGCTGTCGCGGCGGCAATCGCGTCGCGCGCCGGCTCGCCCGCGGGCGACGTCGTCGGGCATGCACTCCTGACACGCGGGGGCCTCGGCGCGGCCGCTGTCGTCGCAGTCGTCGCGAGCCTCCTCCTCTATGCAACGGTCCGCGCGCCGGGCGTGCAGCTCGGCCGCCTGGCGCTGACACCGCTCGACATGGCTGCGCTCGGCGCGATCGGCGTGGTGCTCGTCGGTTGGGCGCGCGGCTCCGTCGGCTCCACGCAGCTCGCCGGCGGCGGCGGGACGAACGCGTTCCTGTTGCTCGTCCCCGCGCTGATCGTGTTCGCTGCGGCGATCGTCTCGGCGCGGCTGCTCGCTCCCGTGCTGCGCGCTCTCGGGCGTGCCGGCCGCCGTGGCCCGGTTGCGTTACGGCTCGCAGCTGCGTCGCTCGCCCGTAACCCCGGGCACGCTGCGGTCGCCGCCACGTTCTTGGTCGCGAGCCTCGGGCTCGCGCTGTTCGCCGTCGGCTACCGCTCGACACTCACGCAGGGGCAACGCGACGAGGCGTCGTTCGCGGTCCCGGCCAACTACGTCGTCACCGAGGACTTCAACCAGCTCGTGCCGGTGCTGCACGGCGCGCAGCACCTGCGCAGGCCGTCGACGCCCATCGTCCGGCTCTCCGGCAACGTCCCCTCAGGAACGACGTTCGGCTTCCTCGCCCTGCCTCGGCATGCGATCACGACGGTCGGCGGCTGGCGTGGCGACTTCGCGACCCGCCCCCGGGCCGAGCTCGCGGCCGCGGTCTCGCCGTCCGTGACGCCGCTGAAGACCGTCGCGCTTCCGCTCGGCCGGCAGCTCACGCTCCCCGCAACGGCAATCGGAGACGACATCGGGGTGCGCGCGTTCTTCCGCTCCGCACTCGGCGACTACGTGGCGGTCGGGCTCGGCCACACTCGCTCTGGGCACACGGTGCTGCTGCACGGTCGCGTGCCGTTTCCGCATGCGACGCTTGCGCAGATCCGGTTCGACATCCTGAACAGCGGCCGGATCACCGCGAACGCGGGCACGGGCATCCAGCCGAGCGCGAAGGGGACGATCACGTTCGGCACGCTCCGCATCAACGGCACGCCCGTGCCACTCCCGGACTGGACCGGGCACGGAGGGATCAGCGGCCGGCCGGGCAAGCTGGGCTACGTCCTCACACCCGACCAGGACCCGATCTACCGCCCAGTCCAGGTGACGGATGGGCGCGCGCTGCCGGTGCTTGCGACGCCGCGCGTCGCTGCGGAAGCCGGTCCGCACGGCGTGATTCCGATCGACGTCGAAGGTGAGCGGATCGCCGCGCGAATCGTCGGCGTCGTGCAGCGGTTCCCGTCGATCCAGGGCGATGCCGTCGTCGCCGAGCTCTCCCAGGCTGCGACGCGATTCGACGTCCGCTCGCCGGGCCTCGGCACGCCGGACGAGCTGTGGCTCCCGGGCACTTTGCCGCCGCACACGCCGGAGCTCGCAGTCGCCTCGCGGGCGGACACGCTCGCGCGCCTGCAGTCCGATCCGCTCGCGCGCGGCGCGCTGCTGACGCTCGCCGGCACGGCCGCCGTTGCGCTGCTCCTGGCGCTCGTCGGGCTCGTGCTGTCCGTCGTCGGCGACGTGCGGGACGAGCGCGGTGAACTGTTCGACCTCGAGGCGCAGGGCGCGGTTCCGTCGACGATCCGCACGCATCTCCGCCTCCGGGCCGGCCTCGTCGCCGCCTTCGGCGTCGCGGGCGGCGCCGTGCTCGGAACGATCCTGTCGACGCTCGTCATCTCGCTCGTCGCGGTGACAGCGAGCGCCGCCGAGCCCGAGCCGCCGCTACGACTCGCGCTCGACTGGCCGCTACTCGCGATCGCTGCGGCCGGATACGTGGTCGCGGCGGTGCTGCTGGTCGCCGCGGCGACCTCCTGCGTGGACGCGCGCCCGAGCGCGCGGCGGAGGTGGCGGCGTAAGTGAGCACGACTGCGATCGAGCTCCGCGACGTCTTCCGTGTGCACTCGACACCGGAAGGAGACGCTGCGGCATTGCAGGGGCTGTCGCTCAGCGTCGCCGACGGCGAGGTGCTCGCCGTGCTCGGGCCGAGCGGCTCCGGCAAGTCGACGCTCCTCCGCCTGCTCGCCGGGCTCGAGCGGCCGTCGGCCGGCGCGGTGCGCGTGTACGGCGAGGAGCTCGGGAAGCTTCCGCCGCGCGGGCTCGCGCGGTACCGGTCGACGATGCTCGGGTACGCCGACCAGCACTACGCCCGCGCGCTCGCGCCGGAGCTCTCAGCGCGGCGGCTCGTGGCGCTCCAGCTCGGCCTGCGCGGAACGACCGCGGCTGAACGGCTCCGGCGAGCCGACGAGCTGCTCGAGCGGGTCGGCCTCGCGACGAAGCGCGACCGTCGACCGGCCGAGCTGTCGGGTGGTGAGCAGCAGCGCGTTGCGCTCTGCGCTGCGCTAGCCCACCGTCCGCGTGTGTTCCTCGCGGACGAGCCCACAGGCGAGCTCGACGCGGCGACCGCCGACCAGGTGTACGGCGTCCTCGGCGAGCTCGTGCGCGAGCACGGGTGCACGACGGTGCTCGTGAGTCACGACCCCGAGTCGGCGTCGCATCGCGGACCGCATCGTGCGGATCCGCGACGGGCGCGTGTCGGAGGAGTGGTCGCGTGGCGACGGCGACGCAGACACCATCGTCGTCGGTCGCGGGGGCTGGCTACGCCTGCCGGAAGA
This sequence comes from uncultured Thermoleophilia bacterium, assembly GCA_963785875.1. Lineage (GTDB taxonomy): Bacteria > Actinomycetota > Thermoleophilia > Gaiellales > Gaiellaceae > PALSA-600. Next base: position 136,666 of record CAWAWV010000004.1, read on the forward strand.
GCTTCTGCTTCGCGCCGGGATCGGCGCGAAGGCGACGGCGCGGTACGACGACGGCACCGTGGTCGTGGAGCCCTCGGGCGACTTGCGTGCCGCCGAGCCGGTGTCAGACACCTTCAAGGCGTCTGACACCACTCCGGGCCGCCGGGTGCTCTCGGCCACCGGGTTGTCGCACCGCTACGGCTCCACCACAGTCTTCAAGGATGTGAGCCTCGAACTGCAAGCAGGACGCCTCCACGCGGTCACCGGCCCCTCCGGGTCCGGGAAGACGACGCTTCTCCACCTGCTCGCGGGACTCGCGTTGCCGGATGAAGGGTCGGTCACGATCGACGGCACCGAGCTCACAACGCTCGACCGCGCCGCACGCGCCCTGCTCCGCCGCGAAAGGATCGCGTACGTCGGCCAGCAGACAGGCCTCGTCCCGCACCTCTCCGCACTCGAGAACGTCGAGCTGGCGCTGGCCATCCGTGGCCACCTCGAGCCGCGGGCGATCGCGCTCGCGGCGCTCGACTCGGTGGGACTGTCCGAGCGCGCGACGCAGCGGGTGGCGCGGCTCTCACAAGGCGAACGAGCCCGCGTCGCGATCGCGCGCGCTGTGGCGACCCGGCCGCTCGTGCTGCTCGCCGACGAGCCGACATCTCGGCTCGACGGCGCAAACGCAATTGCAGTCGCGATTCTCCTCGCCCGCCTCGCACGCGACACGGGTGCCGCGGTGGTCTGCGCGACCCACGATCCGCTTGTAATCGAGCAATCCGACACTTCGATACCACTCACCCACGTCCCTCATTCGGGGGAAGACCGGTGATTAGCGCAGGCCGATCTTCTGTAGGCGGTGGCTTCCGTCGACGTGCGCCAATCCACGATCTTCTCGCGGCTCCGGGGGCTGCTCGAAGTGACGCGGCTCGTGCGAACCGGCGAGGAGCTGCCTGAGCTCCTGGCAGCGATCGCGCGCACCATTTCCGACTCGCTCGCGTTCCGGACAGTGGTGGTCAACCTGTACCGGCGCGAGTGGGACGACTTCATCGTCACGACGGTCTACGGGAGCGACGACGCCCGAGCCGCGCTGCTCGGCCAGGTTCAGCCGCCGTCCGAATGGGATCCGCTCCTCGACGCCAGGTTCCTGCAGCGAGGCGCGTACTTCATCCCGGCCGGCGAGCTCGACTGGGACGCGGTCGGGGGCACCACCTACACGCCGGACCTGGTCGTCTCCGACGACCCGACCGCGTGGCATCCGGACGACGCGCTGTTCACGCCGATGCGCGGGCCGGACGGCGAGCTGCTCGGCATCCTTTCGGTGGACGAGCCGATCTCGGGCCGCCGGCCGAGCGGTGACGAGATCGACGTCCTCGTCGCCGTCTCCGAGCACGCGGCCCTCGCGGTGCAAGCTGCGCAGGAGGGAGCGCATGCGCAGGCGAACCGCGACGCGCTCGAGCGGCTACTCGCCGTGTCGACGACGCTCAACGAGACGTCCGACACGTCGAACCTCCTCTCGCAAGTGTGCGCGGCGATCTCGGAGGCGCTCCGCTTCGAAAAGGTTGCGGTGCAGCTGCTCTCCGACGACGGGTTTCACCGCACCGTCGCGCAGGTCGGCTTCGCCGACGGGGAGAACATGGGCGTTCCCCTCACCGCCGACGAGCTCGAGCAGCTGCTCAGACCCGAGTTCGACGTCGCGGGCTGCTACGTGATCCCCCACGCGGCGGCGCGCGCGACGCTGCCCGAGCGACCCGCGGGTTACAACTCCCACCGCGACGGCCGGGGCCAGTACGCCTGGCAGAACCACTGGCTGTTCGTCCCGCTGCACGGACGCCGCGGCGGCCGCATCGGCTACATCTGGGCCGACGACCCGACCGACCGCCTCCGCCCGGACGCCGAGCGCCTGAAGATCCTGCGCGCATTCGCGAACCAGGCGACAACGGCGCTCGAGCAAGCAGCACAGTTCGAAGAGATCCAGAACGCGTACGAGCATCACCGGGCGCTGATCGACGCGTCGCCGACGGCGATCGTGGACTTCGACCTGGTCGGACGCGTCCGGTCGTGGAACAGCGGCGCGATGGAGATCTTCGGCTGGACCGCCGACGAGGCGATCGGCCGCGTGAGCCCGATCGTCCCCGAGGAGGAGTTGCAGACGTTTCTGGCGAGGCTGGATCGCATCGCGGCCGGCGAGACGCTGCGCGACCTCGACGTGCGCAGGTTGCACCGGGACGGCTCGCTGATCGACGTCGTCATCTCGGCGGCGCCGATCCGCGAGGCGAACGGGAAAGTGGTCGGCGTGATTGCGACGATGATCGACGTCACGTTGCGGAAGCGATCGGAGCGGATGCTCGCCGCGAGCGAGGCCCGCAAGGACGCCATCCTCCGTGCCGCGCTCGATTCCGTCGTGATCGTCGATCACGAAGGGCTGATCGTCGAAGTGAACGCCGCGACCGAGGAGACGTTCGGCTGGACCCGGGCCGATGCGATGGGCAAGCCGTTCCTCGAGCTCGTCGTAGCATCCGACGATCGGGGGTCGCTCTCCGACGTCCTCACGGCCGGCAGCCCCTTGCTCGGCGCGCGTCTCGAGATCACGGCGCTTCGCTCCGACCGGCGATCGTTCCCTGCCGAGCTCGCAATCACGCGTGTCGACGTACCGGGGCCGTTGCTGTTCGCGGTCTCGCTTCGCGACGTCACGAAGCGCCACCAGCACGAGGAGCGGCTGCGCCAGGCGGAGGCGAAGTACCGCACCCTCGTGGAACAGCTGCCGCTCGCGACGTACATCAACTCGGTCGGTCTGCCGGTGACGACGACGTACATGAGCCCGCAGATCGAGCGGATGCTCGGTTACCCCGTGTCGCGGTGGCTCGAGCCGGAGTTCTTCGTCAGCGTGCTGCACGAAGACGATCGCGAGCGAGTGCAGAGCGAAGTGACGCGCACGCACCGGACGGGCGAGACCTTCCGCATGGAGTACCGGCTCATTTCATCCGACGGCACCGTGGTGTGGGTACTGGACGAGACGGTGGCAGTTCGCGACGCCGAGTACCGGCCGATCCTGCTGCAGGGCTGCCTCGTCGACGTGACCGACCGCCACGACGCAGTGCGGCTCGGGCCTTCGCACTCCGCGGCAGCCTGAGAGCCTCTTACGCCGGCACGGCGTGGCGCTCGCGCCACGTCGACCAGCCGCCCTCGAACGAGCGAACGCGTCCGTCTGCGACCTCGAGGATCCGGTCTGCGATCCGGTCGAGGAAATACCGGTCGTGCGAGACAAAGATCGCTGTCCCGTTGAACGTCTCGAGGGCGCCCTCGAGCATCTCGACGGACTCGATGTCGAGGTGGTTCGTCGGCTCGTCGAGGAGAAGGCAGTTCGACCCCTCCAGCATGAGCAGCAGAAGCTGCAGGCGCGTCCACTCGCCGCCGGAGAGCGAGTCGAGGGGGCGCCGCACCTGCTCGTACGCGAACAAGAACTTCATCAGGCGCGACACGGCGTCGCCCTCGGAGATGGGCGCCGTGCGGCGCACGAGGTCGAGCGGCGTCGCCTTGGGGTCGTCGGGACGGCGATCCTGCGCAAGGCGGCCGAACCGGATCGACGGGCCTGCCTTCCGCTCTCCCTCCCCCGGCTCGAGCTCCCCGCTCAGGATCCGCAGCAGCACGGACTTGCCGGCGCCGTTGTCACCGACGACGCCGACGCGCTCGCCGCGTAGCACGGTCAGGTCGACACCGTCCAGGATCCGGACGCTGCCGAAGGATGCGCCGGCGTCGACGAGCTCGACGACGCGCTCGCCACCGCGCAGGTGCGGGCGTAGCTCGAGTGCGATCTTGCGCCGCTCGAGCACGGGCCGGTCGACCTTCTCCATGCGATCGATCTGCCGCTGTTTGTTCCGCGCCTGCTTGATGTGGCGCTCGTCGGGCACGCGGTTCGCCCAGTCCTTGAACCGGCGGATCGCCTCCTCGAGGCGCGCGATCTCCTTCTGCTGCGTGACGTACAGCTGCTTTTGGCGCTGCAGCTCGAGCTCACGGGCCACCGTGTACGCCGAATAGTTCCCCGGCCACATACGGATCGTCCCGCCGGTCAGCTCCGCGACCTCGGTCACCGTCTCGTCGAGCAGGTAGCGGTCGTGCGACACGGCCACGACCGCCGCGTCGAAGGTTCGCATCACTGCTTCGAGGCGTTCGCGTGCCTCGACGTCGAGATGCGCCTCGGGCTCGTCGAGCAGAAGAACGTCCGGATCGCGCAAGAGACACGCAGCGAGCCCGACGAGCTTTCGCTGGCCGCCGGACAGGACACGAGTGGGCTTGCCGAGGTCGCCGTCGTCCAGGCCGACGTCGTTGAGAAGCGCACGGGCACGGCCTTCGAAGCCCGGCCCGCCCGCCGCGGTCCAGCGGGCGAGCACGTCCTCCTGCCGGCGCAGCAGACGCGTGATGCGGTCGAGGTTGTCCCCCTGCTCTCCGAGCCGTTGCTCGATCTGCGCAAGCTCTGCCTCGAGCTCGGCGAGGTCCGGGCGGGCGTCCCGCAGCGTCGCCGCCGCGTCGCGGTTGTCGCCTTCGGGCTGCTGCGGCAGGAACGCGATGATGAGCCCGCGTCGCTGTGTCACCTCGCCGGCGTCGGCCGTCTCCTCGCCGGCCAGGATGCGGAGCAGCGTCGATTTGCCGCCGCCGTTTGGCCCGATCACACCAAGGCGGACGCCCGGCTCGATGTCGAGGTCGAGCCCATGGAGGATCGAGCGCGAGCCGTAGCTCTTGCCGAGCCCGCGTGCGGCGATCAGCGCCATGGAGGCAAGCGTAGATGGTTGGTTGATCGACAGATGCTGTCGTCGCGGGGAGGTCTGCACCAAGCAGTGTGGCTGGCTCGATCTGTCGATCAACCATCTAGGGAAGGCGGAAAGCGAGCTCGCCGAGGCGGCGATAGCCCGCGACCGACGGGTGGTCGCCGTCCTCGTTGCACCATTCGAGCTTCATCCGCCCGGGCGCGTCCGGATCTTCGAGTGTGTCGTGGAATGGAAGCACCGGCACGCCGAGTCCGTGGATGCGGGTGTTGAGCGCGCGGATCGGCGTCTCCTTCCCCGGCCAGCCGTTGTTCCACGGCAGCACGTCGCACGCCGCGACGCGAAGGCCGAGCGCGAGACCGCGCGCGACCATGGCGCGAAGGTTGTCCGCCGCCGGCCCGAGCGGACGGCCCTGGGCGATGTCGTTGATCCCGCCCTGCACGAGCAGTACGTCGGCGTCCGCGACCGCGCTCTCGAAACGCACGGCGATCTCGTCGGTCCGCTCGCCCCAGATCCCGAAGTTGCGGAACTCGAGCTCGGGATGCAGGAGCCCGGCCCAATGCTCCCATTGCCCTTCAGGGTCGCCCGTGCGCCGGCGGGAGTCCCAGTAGGGCGAGCCCTCCGTGATCGAGTCACCGAGGCAGGCGACGACGGCGCGGTTCACCGAACGGTTCTACCAGCCAGATCTGAAGCGGACATGTCCCGGGGACAGTCCCCGGGACATGTCCCGGTGCAAAGGCGCCTCGTTAAGCGGGTTTCCCGGCTCCCGCACACGTCCGCGCAGGCCGTGTCCCGGGGACAGGCCCCGGGACACGGCCTCCAGGGACACGCCGAAGCGGAGCGGTCAGAAGAAGAACTGCTTCCACGCCGACCACCAGTCGTCGCCGCGCGACACGATCTGACGCGGCTCGGTGATCTCGACGCCGGGCCGAAAACGGTAGCGCTCGACGTGATCGGATGTGTTGAAGTCCACCGTGATCTCGCACGGCGAGCCCGGGTCGTACGGCGCGACCGCCTTCAGGTCGCCGAGCGCGCGCTGCGCGCCGTCCTCGATCAGTTCGCGGGCCCGGGTCGCCGGGAACTGTCGCGCGCTGAAGCGGCCGAGGCCCGTCTTGACCGCAACGGTCGTCAGGCGGCCGCCGAGGAGCGCCTCTCCCTCGCGGCACGACGCTTCGTCGCCGGTGACAAGCAGCACCGGACAGCGCCACGCGCCGCACAGCGCCGCGTTGATCCCCGTCTCGCCGACCTCGACGCCGTTGAACCGCAGCCGCCACCACGACGAGCCGCTGACCGTGTGCGCGAGCACGCCGTCGCGCGTGCCGGCCATCGCATGCATGCCGACGAACAGCGCCGCGTCGACGCCGCTCTCCAGAAACGCCGTGTACTCGGTCCACTCGTTCTGAACGACGAACTCGCACGAGGGGTCGAGCTCTTCCGGGATCAGCGAGTTGAACGTCCACCCTTCACCGGCGCCGTGGCAGTCCATGACGACGATCTCCGTCGCTCCCGCTGCCTTCGCGCCGCGAACCGCGGCGTTGATCTCGCCGGTGTAGAGGCGCCGCCCTTCGTCGTACATCGCGTGACCGCCGGAGGTTTGCTGCCACTTGACGATCCCCGCGACGCCCTCCATGTCGCTGACGATGAATACCTTCACGAGATCGAGCCTACGACTTCGCCGCGGCTGTTGCGAACCTCGACCTCGCGGAACTCGGCCAGGGAGAACACCTGACCGAGCGCCGGGCGCAATGCGCGGGTCGCGCCATCCTCGACCTTCAGCGTCCACACGTCGGTGCCGTCGGAGACGCAGAACAGGCCTTCGGCGCCGCCCTTCGCGAACCACCCGGGACGCGCGCGCATCAGATCGGTGTCCGCCGAGCCGGCTCCGCCGACGAGCTCGGGGCGTGCCGCCATGGCGGCGCGGATTCTCGCAGGGGTCTGCAGGAACACCTCGCACATCCGCGAGAGCGGGAGTGCGAACGTCGGCACGCCGCACCCGTCGACCGCGACCTCCGCGTCGCCGACGAGCGCGGCGACGCGCTGCTGGAGCGGATGCTCGAGAGCGCGATAGGGATGAAGAGGCCAGCCGTGCGCGCGGCAGGCCGCCAGCATGCCCGCGTGCTTGCCGGAGCAGTTGTGCCCGAGCTTTCCCTCCGGGCGCCCGTCCTGGAGGCCGTTCTCGAGGTCGTCGACCGTCGCCCCGGCACGCCCGAGGAGCTTCCTCACCGCGTCGAGCTGCGCGGGCTCCGCCTGATGCGAGGCGCTGGCGATCGCGAGCTCGTCGTCGCCGAGATCGTCGTACCCCTCGAGGAGCGGGATCGCTTGCACCGGCTTGAGCGACGAGCGGAAGAAGCAGTGCACATCGTCGCCGTACGCGTCTCCCGCGGTCGAGCGCATGTGCACCCGGTGCACTGCCTCGACGGCGCTGCCTCTCCGCATGGTTACCCTGATCGCGTCCACCGACGCCGGAGACTACTGAGGTGCCTGAGCTACCTGAGGTCGAGGCGTGGCGCCGCCAGCTCGATCCGCTCGTGAAGCGGTCGCCGATCGAGCTGGCAGGTCCCGCGCACATCGCGACGTTGAAGACGTTCGACCCGCCCCTGAAGGCGCTCGAGGGCGAGGGACTGCGCGGCGTCGAGCGGCGCGCGAAGCGCTTCCTGCTGCCGACCGACGACGGCGAGCTCGTGCTGCTCGTGCACCTGATGAGCGCCGGGAGACTGAAGTACGTGCCGACGGGCGGCAAGGGTGCGAAGACGCCCGTCTTCCGGCTGCGGTTCGTCGACGGCGGCGAGCTGCAGCTGACCGAGGCGGGCGCGAAGAAGCGCGCCGGCGTGTGGCTTCTTCGCCCCGAGACGGCGCAGGCAGAGCTCGCGCATCTCGGCCCGGAGGCGAACGAGCTCGACGCCGACGACGTCGCACGGATCCTTGCGTCCGACTCGCGCCGGCTGCACTCGCTGCTGCGCGACCAGCGGCTGATCGCCGGCATCGGCCGCGCCTGGGCGAACGAGATCCTCTGGGTGGCGCAACTCTCGCCCTATGCGCTCTCGAGCCAGATCGGCGACGACCAGCTGCAGCGGCTCGCCGGCGCGATCCGCACGGAAATGGATCGCGGCCTCGAGTTGCGCCTCGCCGGCGCGAACGACGAGAAGACCTACCGCGTCCACAACAAGCTCGGCCGGCCGTGCGAACGGTGCGCCACACCCATCGCCCGCGTCGACTTCGAGGAGCACACGATCTACTACTGCCCGAACTGCCAGACCGGGGGACGGGTCTTGAAGGACCGACGGCTGTCACGGCTTCTCAAATGACCGTGGAACGCGTCACCGCGGCGACCGACGAGCTCGTCGAGGCGTTCGCGCGCCTCGTTCCGCAGCTTTCACCGGGTCGAACCGGGCCGTCTCCGTCCGAGCTCGCCGAGGTCGTGTCGGCACCGGGGACGTTCGTGCTCGTCGCGCGCGACGGCGAGGCGATCGTCGGCACGCTGACGCTGCTCCTCTACCGCATCCCGACCGGGGCGCGTGGTTGGATCCACGACGTCGTCGTCGACGGGCCCGCGCGCGGACTGGGCGTCGGAGCGGCCCTCGTCGACGAGGCGCTTCGGCTTGCCGAGGCAGCCGGCGTCGCGTCCGTCCATCTGACCGCCCGCGCCCACCGGAAGGCGGCGCACCGCATGTATCGGCGGCTGGGCTTCGTCGAGCACCCCTCGGACGTGTTCGTCTGGCGGCCCGAGTAATCTCGCGCCGCATGATCCGCACGCAACCCCACTCCGGCGGCTGGCTCGAAGTCGTCTGCGGCCCGATGTTCAGCGGCAAGAGCGAAGAACTGATCCGCCGGCTGCGACGCGCCGAGATCGCCGGGCAGCGCGCGCTGATCGTGAAGCCGCTGATCGACGACCGGTACGACGTCGGCCATGTCGTCTCGCACGCCGGGGCGAAGATGCGTGCCGTCACCGCCGCGTCAGGGGGCGAGGTTCAGCGGCTGGCCGCCGGGTATGACGCGATCGGCATCGACGAGGTCCAGTTCTTCGACGAGGAGATCGTCGACGCGATCGACGCTCTGGTCTCCGGCGGGGCGCGCGTCGTCGCCGCCGGGCTCGCCCAGGACTTTCGCGGCCTGCCGTTCGGTGCGATGCCGACGCTCCTGTGCGTGGCGGAGTTCGTCGACAAGCTCGAAGCGGTGTGCCATCGCTGCGGCGGCCCGGCGACGATGACGCAGCGGCTCGTCGACGGCCGGCCCGCGCCGTTCGGTGGCGAGACGATCCAGGTCGGTGCGCTCGACTCCTACGAGGCGCGCTGCCGCGCCTGCTTCCAGCCGGGCGCAGACGCGCTGTCAGCCGATGAGCGCGTAGCGCTCGCCGGCTGAGTTGCGGTCTCTGGGGGAGGCCTAGCGACGTACGGCGATGATGGCGGCGGTGCTCGGCGTCGTCAGGACTTCCGTCGCGATCAAGCGAGGATCGCGGACCAGCCATTCGCGGATCTCGTCGCCGTCGATCGGCCGCCCCGGTGACAAGTCGTCCTTGACGAGGACACCGCCGGCCGCGAGGAGCGAGATGGACAGTCCGAATCCTCCCTCGGTGTTGCGCAGGCCGCCGTCTGCAAAGAGGAGGTCGAACGGCGCCCGCGGCGGCAACAGATCCCGCCAGTGCCCATGCACGACCTCCGCACGCGTATCCGCCAACTCCGCCGCGGCTTGCTCATAGCGGATCGGATCGAGCTCGACAGTGACGAACGAGGCGTCCTCGTCCATGGCCTCCGCGATTGCCCGCGCGCCTTTCCCGAAGGCAGTCACGGCGCCGACGCTACCCGAGGTGAACAGCGCGTCGGCGCTGCCGCCCGAACTGGTGTCGCACCGTCATTCCTGAACGTGGCGCAAATGAGTGTCGCAGCGTCTGTTGCGGACCGAAGCACTCGTTGTGATACTCACCCGGCTCGCCGCAGGCTGTCAGACGATGCAACGTACTGGAGGAGCGGTGATGGCAGAAAAGGTTCTTGTCAATCTTGCGACCGGGATGGAGGACGGCGAACGCGTGCTGGTTGCCTTCCTCGTCGCCACTGCGGCCGTTGCGCAGGGGAAGCAGGTCGTGATCTGGGCGACGAAGGACGCCGTGCGGTTGGGTCTTCCGGGCGAGGCGAAGGGTGTTGCCTGCAAGGACTGTCCGCCGCTCGAGCGGCTATTCGCGCAGTTCGCGGAAGGCGGCGGGGAGCTGTGGCTTTGCCCGATCTGTCTCAGCGCCCGCGATCTCGACGACGCGGAGAAAGTTGCGAACACCAAAGTGGTCGGTGCGACGCCGATGTTGGAGTGGGCGGGCAGCGACACAACGGTGTTCAGCTACTGACTTCGCGGCACCGATCGTTAGTACCCAAGAGCGTCGAACGCGGCCGGATAGACGATCCGACCGGCGAGGTCGGGGCCGTACCCCGGGAGCCGCTTGATCATGAAAGCATCGTCGGGGATCTTCGGATGCGGGGAGATGAAGCCGAGTGCGCTCGCCTGCTCGAAGCCGAAGCGAGGATAGTAGGCGGAAATGCCTTCGACCATGACGGCAGGCTCGCCTGCCGCTTCGGCTCGGCCGAGCGCGTCCCGGATCAGCCGTGCCCCCACGCCGATCCGCTGGCGGTCGGGCCGGACCGACATCGGCGTGAGATTGAGGATCCGCCGCCGGGATCCGCCTTCAACGCCGACCCAGCTCAGCATCACATGAGCAATCACACCGGAGGAGTCCTCGGCGACCAACGCCAACTCCGGAACGAACTGCTCGGACGCCCGAATGCGCTCGACGAACGACGCGACCTCGTCAGGGTGCCCGACGAATGCCGCGCGGACCACCTCGGCGATCACGGGATGGTCCGCGTCGCGCTCGGGACGGATGACGACACCATCAACCACGGGTGGCGACCGCCGCTTCCTAGCGCGCGGGACTCATGAACATCCAGCGGTGGCCTTCGACATCCGCCGCGCTGTAGAGCCTGCCGAACGGAAGATCCTCCAGCTCACGGAGGATCGTCGCGCCCGCCGCACGAGCTCGCTGGCAATGCCCGTCCACGTCGTCGACCGTGACGTGAACGCCGTCGATCACCCACGGTGTCGCCAGCCAACGACGGGCGTGATCGCATTCTCCGGCGTGGTGGGCAGGGCTCTGGTACTCCGGTCCTGGCCACCCGATCATCACGGTTGCGCCGCCGAGATCCAGTTCGGCATGCGTCACCCGTCCATCGGGATCCGTGTAACGCGCCCCCGACTCCTGAAAACCGAACGCCTCGGTCAGCCAATCGATCGCAGCCGCGACATCCTCGTACGACAGCATCGGCGTCGCCTGCTGCACCACGCGATCTTATCGACGGCGCACGGTGCATCGACGCGTGCCATGACCTCTAAACGACGGCTGGTGGCTGGCGCCGCCAGATCAAGACGCCGACGACCGCAGCCCACAGCGCGAACAGAACGAGGGCGAAGATGAAGCCGGGTGTCACCGCGATCAGCCCGATCAGGATCGCCGCCCAGCCGAGCCAATTCGGAAGCGGGCCGCCTCGGACGATCGCAAGGCCCGCCGCGACTCCGAACACGAAACCGCCGGCAGAGGGCGCGAGTGCCATGTTCAGGGCCAGAACATTCAATGTCTGGGCGGCAGCCGGCGCGAGGTGCTGTGGGACCGCCGCGAGAGCAAAATCGAAGTTGAAGTAGACGACTGCGCCGGCTGCGAACACTGCCGCGCCGGCGAGGACCACAGAGTTGAGAGCGTCCGCAGACGGCGGACGGCGCAGATGGGAACGGAGCGTTCCTGCGAAGAGAACGAGAAACGCGAAAGCGAGCATCCACAGAAGGTCGGAGACCCGCGCGCTCGTTCGGTGGGCTTCGTAGAACGCGATCACCTTGGACCCACTCGAACTGCTCCCGGGTGCGCCCGACGCGGTCGCGAACGCGACCAGCGTCAAGAGCGCGTACACGACTCCGGTCAGGGGCGCAAACCGACTCATCCGAGTCATCACGTGATCGATCCTCTCTTCGCCGTAGACGAAGACCCCAGGACTACCGTGCTGAGAATTCCCCTTTGCGATTCACGATCCTGCTTACAGATCGCCGCTCACGACGAAGCCCTTTAGGCTGCGGCCTAACCGCGGACGACGGAGGTGAACGGGATGAACGACAACCCGAAGTGGCGCGTCGCGCGCCTCGATGACATCGAGCGGCGGGGCCGAAGCATTCCGGTGCGCGAGCACCTCGGGATCCAGGCGTTCGGCCTCAACGCTTTCAGGCCCAACGAGGAGGGCTTGCTGATCAACGAGCACGACGAGTCCGGGTCGGGCCAGGAAGAGCTGTACGTCGTCATCGACGGGAATGCGACCTTCGAGATCGACGGCGAGACGGTCGAGGCGCCCGAGGGGACGTTTCTGTTCGTCGGGCCGGAGGCGCGTCGCAAGGCGACCGGGGCCGGCACCGTTCTCGTCCTCGGCGGGACGCCCGGCGCGGCCTACCAGGCAATCGACTGGGGTGAGGCGTGGCAGTTCCATAGCGCGTCGCTGACGGCCTATGGCGAGCAGCGCTACGCCGACGCGGTCGCCTCGGTCCGCGAGGGCCTCGAGCGCATGCCGGATCACGCCGGCCTCCACTTCAACTACGCGTGCTTCGCGACGCTCGCCGGCGACACGAGCGACGAGACGTTCGATCACCTCCGGCGGTCCGTCGAGCTCTTCCCACCCTTCCGCGAGCAGGCGCACACCGACGAGGATTTCGTCTCCGTCCGCAACGACCCGCGCTTCGAGGAAGCTCTTCGCTGAGCTCGAGCGACGTCACGCTCCCGTTCGCCTGGTACTCGGACGAGGAGCAGCTGCGCCGCGAGCGGGGGCGCATCTTCGCGCGCTCCTGGCAGTACGCGGGTCGGTCGGAGCAGGTTGCCGAGCGAGGTTCGTTCCTCGCGACCGACGCCGGAGGCGTCCCCGTCCTCGTGACGCGGGATGTGTCCGGTGAGCTGCGCGCGTTCATCAACGTGTGCCGGCACCGGGGCGCAGTGCTGACCGAGGGCTGCGGGATGCGCGCGTCGATCCAGTGCCACTACCACGCCTGGACGTACGACCTCGACGGATCGCTGCGCGCGGCGCCACGGTCCGAGCGCGAGCCCGCTTTCGATCTCTCCGAGTGGTCGCTCCTCCCCGCGAGCGTCGGCACCTGGGGCCCGTTCCTCTTCGTCAACCCCAATCCGGAAGCGCCGCCGCTCGACGAGCATCTCGGCGCCCTGCCGGAGATCCTGGCGCGCGACATCGACCTGGACGCGCTGACGTTCCACTCGCGCGTCGAGTTCGGCGCGAACGCCAACTGGAAGATCGTGGTCGAGAACTTCCTCGAGTGCTACCACTGCCCGACTGCCCACCCGAGCTTCAGCGACGAGGTCGACGTGCATCCCGATCGCTACCTGCTCGAGGCGCACCCGACGTTCGCGGCGCAGTTCGCGACGGCGAAGCAGACGGGTGAGCGCGGCCAGTTCCACCTCCTGTTCCCGAACACCGGCATCAACGTCTTTCCCGGCCCCGCGAACCTCTCGATCGGACCGATTTCGCCGAGTGGCGCCGGTCGGACCGAGCGTCATCTGGACTACTTCTTCGCGCCCGACGTCGACCCGGCATGGCGCGATGAGTTCTTCGCGTTCGACGACCAGGTCGGTCGAGAGGACACCGTGCTCGTCGAGTCGGTGCACCGCGGCATGGCGGCGGGCATGCTCGAGCACGGACGCCTGCTTCTGAACGCGGAGCCGCTGCTCGCAGCGTTCCAGTCGTGGGTGACCGAGTCGATACGCTGAGTTCCCCACCCAGGAGAGGCAGAGCCAATGCGCAAGAGCATCCTTCTGCTCGCGAGCCTGGTCGCGGCGCTTGCCGCGCTCGGCGCCCTCGCGACCTCGAAACACGCCGCAGCCCGAATCGCAGCAGCGTGCCCGACTGTCAACGCCGGGAAGCTGACCATCGGCACCGACAACCCAGCGTTTCCGCCGTGGTACGCGGGCGGCACCCACACCTCCAAGTGGAAGATCAACGATCCGTCCACCGGCAAGGGCTACGAGTCCGCGGTCGCGTACGCGATCGCGTCGAAGCTCGGCTATCCGAGGAGCAAGGTGTCGTGGGCGTATGTGCCCTTCAACCGCTCGTTCGCGCCGGGACGGAAGTCGTTCGATTTCGACATCAACCAGATCTCGTACACGCCGGCCCGCGCAAAGGTCGTCGCGTTCAGCAAGTCGTACTACGACGTGAACCAGGCGATCGTCGTCAACAAGGGCACGAAGATCGCGGCCGTGCGCAGCATCGCCGGGCTGCGGTCGTACAAGCTCGGCGCCCAGCTCGGAACGACGAGCTACCAGTTCATCAAGAGCAGGATCAAGCCATCGCAGACGCCCGCCGTCCCCACCTCGAACGCAGCCGCGGTGCTCCTGCTGAAGAACAGGCAGATCGACGGCCTCGTCGTCGACCTCCCGACGGCGTTCTACGTGACCGCGGTGCAGGTGCCGAACGGCAAGATCCTCGGCCAGTTCGAGAATAAGAGCGGCGCAACGACCGACCACTTCGGCGTCGTCCTGCAGAAGGGCAACCCGCTCACCGCCTGCGTGAACAGGGCGATCACGACCCTGCGCGCCAAGGGCACGCTGAAGAAGCTGCAGCAGCAGTGGCTGGCGAAGGCGACCGGCGCGCCGATCTTGAAGTAGACCGCCGCTCGCGCGTGGTCGACAGCATGCGCTCCGGCGGCGACAGCCGCCGGAGCGTGGCGATCGCGCTTCTGAGCACTGCGGTGTTTTTCGTTGCCGTCGCGGTGGCGATCACCCATGCACCGGGCTGGCCGCAGGTGCGCAGCCAGTTCTTCGACTGGGGCGAGTTCAAGGCGACGTTCCCCGAAGTTGCGCGTGCGTTCCTGCTCAATGTGAAGATCTTCTCCATTGCGGAGGTGCTGATCCTTGTCTTCGCGCTGTTCCTTGCGGTCCTCCGCAGCCTGCCGGGACCGGTGTTCTTCCCGCTTCGCGCCCTCGCGATCGTCTACGCCGACCTGTTCCGCGGCATCCCGACGATCCTCGTGATCGCGATGCTCGGGTTCGGCGCGCCGGCGCTCGGGCTCAGCTACGTCCCAAAGTCGGTGATCTTCTGGGGGATCGTCTCGCTCGTTCTCATCTACAGCGCGTATGTCAGCGAGGTCTATCGCGCCGGCATCGACTCGATCCATCCGAGTCAGGAAGCTGCCGCCCGGTCGCTGGGGCTCAGCCGCGCGCAGACGCTGCGGCGGGTGATCCTCCCCCAGGCGGTGCGCCGCGTGATCCCGCCGCTCCTCAACGACTTCATCGGCCTGCAGAAGGACACCGCGCTCGTCGGGACGCTCGGCGCGATCGAAGCGTTCCAGCAGTCGCAGATCGACACGAACGCGACGTTCAACTTCACTGCATACCTGTCGGCCGCGGTGCTCTTCGTAGCGATCACGATCCCGCTCGCGCGGTTCACCGACTGGCTCGTCCTCCGCGACCGAAGACGCCGCGTGGCGGGCGGGACAACATGAGCACGCTCGCCGTCGAGAGGTTGACCAAGTCGTTCGGCAAGCATGTCGTGCTGCGCAGCGTGGATTTCAGCGTCGAGGAGCACGAGGTGGTTGCCCTGATCGGCGCCTCGGGCTCGGGCAAGTCGACGCTCCTGCGCTGCATCAATCTGCTCGAGTCGATCGACGAGGGCCGGATCTTCCTCGCCGACCGGGAGATCACCCGTGCACGCGACGTGAACGCGGTGCGGCGCCGGATCGGGATCGTCTTCCAGGCGTTCAACCTGTTCCCGCACATGAACGTGCTGCGGAACGTGACGCTCGCGCCCCGCGACGTGCTCGGGCTGTCGAAGGCCGAGGCGGATGAGCGCGCGGTCGAGCTGCTCGAGCGGTTCGGCCTGGCGGACAAGCGCCTCGAGTATCCCGATCGCCTCTCAGGCGGACAGCAGCAGCGAGTCGCGATCGTGCGGGCACTCGCGATGCGCCCCGAGCTGATGCTGCTCGACGAGGTCACGAGCGCGCTCGACCCGGAGCTCGTCGCCGAGGTGCTGCAGGTGATCGGCGAGCTAGCGCAGGGCGGGATGACGATGGTGCTCGCAACCCACGAGATGTCGTTCGCCAGGGACATCGCGAACCGCGTGTGCTTCCTGGACGAAGGACGGATCCTCGAGGAAGGCCCGCCGGACGAGATCTTCACACAGCCAAGAGAAGCGAGGACCCAGCAGTTCCTCGAGCGCATCATCAAGGCGCGCGCGGCCTCTAAGCTGAGCCGGTCAAACGGCGTACGCGCATGTGGTGCTCGCCCAGGCGTAGGGACTCGAGACGATCCGCCCGGGTGCCTCCGATCGCGGCCCCCGAGTCTCGCCACAGAGCGGACCCGAGATCGCGCCGGCGAGCGTGCGGCTCGCCCGAGCTCGACGACCGCGAGGCCCGATCACCGCCGCGCGACCTCACCCGGCGACGCTCAGCGTGCGAGCGGCCGCCGTGACCGGTCGAACCGAGCTCACGGCCGGCACGTCCAGCGCACCTGCTCGACCGGGCCGTGGCGAATCGCCGCCACGGCCAGCGACCGCAGTGCCTGCGCGACGGCATCGGCGTCGGTTTCGACCGTCGCTCCCTCACCCTCGACGACGATCCGCTCGTCGTCTCCGCGGCGCGCGAGCTCCAGAGTGTCGGCCTCCCGGAGCGCCGGCTCCCAGCGTCCGGACTCGATCCGCGCGACAGCGCCGAGCTCGTCGAGCAGCTCGGTCAGCTGTTCGGCGGCCTCCTCGATCATTCCGAGGAACCGCCCAGTGCGCTCGTCGTGATCCTCCATCCGGCTCAGCGTGCGAGCGAAGCCGTAGATCGTCGCCAGCGGAGTGCGCAGGTCGTGGCACGCGAGTGAGACGAGGCGGGGAAAGCGACTGTCGGCATCGGCGCGCTACGGTTGTACCCGATGGCGGGCACGCGGAACGACCTGACCCTCGACCTGCAGGCGTCGACCCCTGACGTCCAGCTCGGCCTCACCCGCGCCGGCGTCACGGGTGTCCAGAAGGCGATCCGCATCCGCCACGACGGCCGGGAGAAGACGTTCGCTGCCGAGATCTCCTGCACCGTCGACCTCGATCCGCCCAGGAAGGGCGTCCACATGTCGCGCTTCTCCGAGTCTTTTAACAGCGCGCTGTTCGGCGAGGCGATCGACGCGGTCGTGATCGGCGAGGCGTTCCTCGTCGAGACGCTCGCCGAGCACATCGCCGCCCACATCGTGGAACGGCAGGGCGCGCTCCGCGCCGAGGTTCGCATCGAGGCGCAGTACCCGCTCGAGCGCCGCACGCCTGTCACCGACCTGCCGACGCAGGAGATCGCGAAGCTGATCGGGATCGCGGCCGCCTCGCCGCAGCGCGTCCGCCGCGTCGTCGGCGTCGAGGCCTGGGGGATCAACGCCTGCCCGTGCGCACAGGGGCTCGTCCGCGGCGCGGCTACCGAGCGCCTGCTCGAGGCGGGCTTCGCGGACGGCGACGTCGACCGCATCCTCGAGCTCGTCCCGCTCGCGACGCACAACCAGCGCGGCAAGGGCACGCTGCTCGTCGGCACCGAGACGCAGATCAATGCGGAGCACCTCGTCGAGATCGTCGAGCACTCGATGAGCTCGCCCGTCTACGAGCTGCTGAAGCGCCCGGACGAGCTGTTCGTCGTCGAGCACGCGCACCTCCAGCCGCGCTTCGTCGAGGACTCGGTGCGGTTCGCGCTCAAGGCGGCGATCGACCGCTACCCCGACCTCGCCGACGACCGACTTCCTCTTCGCGCAACAGGTGAACCTCGAGACGATCCACCGGCACGACGTGCTCGCCGAGCGGACGGGCACGGTCGGCGAGGTGCGCGCCGAGCTCGCAGGGCGGGCCGCACCGAGGCACACCGAGCTGCGCGACTGGCTCAGCGCCAGCGAAGCTGAAGATCGCCCGAGCGCGGACGTGGATAGTCCGTCTTCGGGCGGCACGTCGCGACCGCACGTTCGCGCAGTCGCCGGTCCACGAGGCGAACTTCCAGCCCTTCGCCGGCACGGCGCGCAGCGTGAGGCGCCCGCCGGCGGCGAACGTCTTGCCGCAGCGCGGCACGCACGTGATGGTTCCTTTCCCGGTCTTCTCCGAGTGCGACGGGCACCCGAGCCGGCCCGAAGTCGCCGACACGGAGACTGGGCTGCCGAGTGTGAGGAGCAGGCGCCCCTTCCGGTGCAGCGCGCCGCTCCAGCCGACGAACCGCGCGGCCCGTCGGCCGGCTCTTCGGTCGAGCGCGGTCTGCGTGCCGCCGTCCCACTGGGTCGTGCAGGACGACGCTGCAGAGCGACGCCCGGCACGACGCTCGCCACCGTCGCCCGCGCCGGCGATCGTCAGCGCGAGCGGGACGACCGGAGCTGCAACGAGATGGAGCCAGCGCCGAGTCTTGAATGTCGTCCCAGGCGCCCGAGTGCGCGTAGTAGTCGTCGTGGTTGACGTCGAGGACGAGCTGCGCGAGCGGCGCGCCCGACGTCACCGGATACAGCACGTCCTGGCGTCGAGTCGCACGGATGGCCCGGATCGTCGACGGCGCCGAGCGGGTTGTTCGCTGCGGTGCACGCATTCGGCGCTCCTGCGGGCAGAGCGCCCGAGGGCGTGCAGGAGCTCGTGCGCCGTGATCGCGTCGGTCGGGACATCCGCGCAGCCGGCGAGCCAGATCGACCGCGAACGACGGGCCCGAGAGGAAGTTGCCGCCGCCGGTGCCGCAGACGTCCGTCTGCACAGACGGGCCGTCGTAGTAGACGAGGTACTTCTTGAAGATGTTCGGCGAAGCCCCATCGTGGCGAGGTCGTGTCTCGACCGAGCTGGAACGAGTTGTTCGCGCCGACGAACGACGACGCCGGCTCGGCCAGCCGGACGAACGAGATGTCGGCGCAGGTGCCGGCCGGGAAGACCGCGTTGTCGATGCGCGGCGTCCGCGTCGGGTCCTGGCCCACCCACCAGGTCGAGATCGACGCAAGGTCGTCCGCCAGCTTCGGCGCGCCCGTAGCGAACGTGTCGGGGCCGTCTGCGGGCACGACCCAGACCGCGTGGATCTGGGGGCCGGTCGTCGCGTCCGGGCGATCGACGGCCGACTCGCCCGACCCGCACCAGCCCGCGGCGAACGCGCCCGGGGCGCCCCACAGTGCCGCGCACGCCACCACCAGGACGACGAGCCTACGCACTCGCGGGTCGCCGGAGCCGGAAGCGGTGCTCGGTGCCAGCGCGGAGCCGGCGGAGGTTCCCGCGGTGCAGGTACAGGATCGCCAGTGCCGCGCCGACGCCGAAGACGACGACCGGCGTCGGATAGCCGTAGACCGCGGCCATCACCGGCAGCGAGATGCCCGCGACGATCGACGCGACGGACGCGTAGCGGAAGAGCACGAACGTCACGAGCCAGACGACGCCCGCCGGTCAGCGCGACCCAGACCGCGACGCCGAAGAAGACCCCGCCGCAGGTCGCGACCATCTTGCCGCCCTTCGCGAAGCGCAGGAAGAGCGGCCGCCAGTGGCCGAGCATCGCCGCGGCGCCGGCGCAGATCCCGGCCAGATGCGAGACGAACAGCATCGCCGAGGAGCGCCGGGACGAACCCTTTGACGGTGTCGAGCAGCACGACCGGGAACGCCGAGCCAGCGCCCGTACGTCCGCCAGACGTTCGTCGCGCCGATGTTGCCGGAGCCGACCTTGCGGATGTCCTCGTGCCGAATGAGCCGCACGAGCCAGTACCCCCACGGGCAGGACCCGAGGAGGTAACCCAGCACGACGACTGCCGCGAAGGTCATTCGCGGCTCAGGGTATCGCTACTTGCGGATCCCGTACTTCTGCACCCAGTCGTTCACGACGTCGTAATCGAGGTTGTCGAAGAACTTGTCGATGTACGCGGCGCGGTCGGTGCCGAAGTCGATGAAGTACGCGTGCTCGTAGACGTCGAGCGCGACGAGCGCGGTCGCGTTCCAGACCGGGAACGTGTTCTGCGCGTCGCCGAGGTAGTTGAAGAGCCGCCCCTCGTCCCAGTCGTACGCCGTCCACGCCCAGCCGCGGCCGGCCATGCCGGTCGCCTTCAGGTCGGCCTTCCAGTCCGCGAACGAGCCGAAGTCGCGCTTGACGAGGTCGCTGAAGACGCCGGCGGGCTCGCCGCCGATGCCGCCGAGGTGCTCGAAGTAGATCTCGTGGTTCTTGATCCCGCCGATCGCGAAGGTCAGGTCGACCTTCAGCGCCCGGAAGTCCGAGTAGACCTGGTTCGCACTCGCGAGATCGACGCCGTCGAGCTTGCCGAGGATCTCGTTCCGCTTGTTGACGTAGCCCTGGTAGAGCTTGTAGTGCGCCTCGATCGTCTCCCGTGAGATGCCGTCGAGCTCCAAGAGCGCCGGCTTCAGCTCGCGGGCGGTGATCTGCTCGTAGGTGGTGGCCATCGGTCTCCTCGCTCCATGATTCCCGGTTGCGGCGCGGAGCATATCCTCCGTACACGTGCAACCAGAGGAGGAACGCCGTGCCCTACGAGCTTCCGCAGCTTCCGTACGCATACGACGCGCTCGAGCCGACGATCGACGAGCAGACGATGCGGATCCACCACGGGAAGCACCATCAGGCCTACGTCGACAACCTGAACAAGGCGCTGGACGGGACGGAGTGGGACGGCCGCCCACTCGAGCAGGTGCTCGCGAACCTCTCGTCGCTCCCGGAGGACAAGCAGGCTGCGGTCCGCAACAACGGCGGCGGCCACGCAAACCACTCGCTGTTCTGGCAGATCATGAAGCCGGGCGGCGGCGGCGATCCGTCAGGCGCGCTCGGCCAGGCGATCGACGACACGTTCGGCGACGCCGGACCAGCTGAAGGCGGCGATCAACGACGGCGGCGTGAAGCGCTTCGGCTCCGGCTGGACGTGGCTCGTCGTGGGACGGCACCGGCCTCGCCGTCTACTCGACGCCGAACCAGGACAGCCCGCTGATGCAGAGCGACGTGCCGCTCCTCGGCATCGACGTCTGGGAGCACGCGTACTACCTCCGCTACCAGAACCGCCGCCCCGACTACCTCGGCGCGTGGTGGGACGTCGTCAACTGGGACGAGGTCGGCCGCCGCTACGAGGAGGCTCGCGCGTAGGCCCTACTTCTGGCGCCAGTTGAGGACCGGAGCGATCGCGCCGAGCAGGCCTGCGCCGGCGGCGTTCACCGACATCGCGAGCCGCAGGTGGTTGAGGCCCTTGGGCAGCTTCACCACGATGCGCCCGGCCGAGCGGGTGTTCAGCGTCAGCTTGACGAGCGTCACCCACTGCCCGGTCGCGGCGTTCAGCCGCTGGAACTGGACGTCGCGGCCGGCAAGCCCGTGGCCGCCGTACGCATGGATGATCCAGCCGCGGTTGTAGCCCATCGTCAGGCGCGGCTGCACCTGCACCGTCGCCGGGGCGGCGAACGCGCCCTTCCACGTCGCCTGGTAGGTGGTGAGGATCGCGGGTGCGATCTCGAACGTGAACGCGCCGCCCGTCGTCGTCAGGACGACAGCGCGCTGAATCGGGTTCGGAGCCGGGTACGGCTGGTAGAAGATCGACACCTGTTCGCCGGCCTGGTGGTTCGACACGATGCCGGACAACGTCAGCTTGTCGCCGGCGACGACGTACGCGGCCGATGCGGCGAGCGTCACGGTCGGCGGCGCGCCCTTCACGACCACGGTGCCGCGGATCTTCGGGTGCAGCTCGTCCTTGTAGGTGTAGGTGCCCGCCGCCCGGAACGTGAACAAGAAGGTCTGCTTCGGCCTCAGGATCGCCGAGACGAACTCTCCGTGGTTGGCGTAGATCTGATGTTTGTCGTTGTCGCGGTTCACCCACCTGACGGTGTCGCCTGCGGTGATCGTGACCGTCTTCGGCGAGAACGCGGAACCGAAGACCTTCACCGTCTTCGTCGTCGCGGCCCCAGCCGGAGCAGCGCCGACGAGGACCGCTGCGGCGATGATGAGTGCTGCCGAGAGGGCGCGCATGCGGGAGTTATGACGCACGCGCGGGTCTTCATCACGTCCACGTTGCTCTGTTTTACTGACGCCGAGCATGGTTTTACAGACGCACAACAAGCGGGCGCTCATCGCGGGAGGAACCGGCCGGGTCGGCCGCGCGATCGCGTCGCGGCTCGAATCGGAAGGCTGGCAAGTCGTCGCCGCCGGCCGCGCCGACGGCGACCTTTCGACCGTCGCCGGCTCGCGCGCCCTCGTCTCGACGGCGGTCGAGCGGCTCGGCGGGCTCGACCTCGTCGTCCACGCCGCCGCGGACGGGTTCACACCGAAGCCGATCGACGAGGTGACCGAGGCCGACTGGGACGCGGCGGCAGATGTGACGGCGAAAGGGACGTTCTTCCTGGCGCAGGCGGCCGCGCCGCACCTGCGCACGAGCCACGGCGTGCTCATCCTCGTCGAGGACGTTGCCGCCTACCAGCCGTGGGTCTCGTTCGCGCCGCACTGCGCAGCGAAGGCGGCGCAGTCGATGCTCACCCGTGTCCTTGCGAAGGCGCTCGCTCCGGAGGTGCGCGTGTGCGGGATCGCGCCCGGGCCCGGTCGCGGTGGAGCCCGGCCAGGAGGAGCGTCGCGCCGCCGAGACGCTGCTCGGCCGGGTCGGCTCGCCCGAAGACGTAGCCGATGCCGTGTGCTACCTCGCCGGAGCCGGCTTCGTCACCGGAACGACCCTGGTCGTCGACGGCGGCCGTCTCTCGCAAACCGGCACAGGGTCTCTTTCGTAGATCATTCCGTGGCGATGGCGCTATCACTGCCTAGGATGCTGCCCGTGAGCACAACGGACGGCGAGCTGATCCAGCGCGCGGCGGACGGGGATCGCTCGGCGTTCGAGCTCCTGTACCAGCGATACGCGCGACCCGTGTTCGGCCTCGCCCTGCGCCGGCTCGGTGACCGCGGCCGCGCCGAGGATGCCGTGCAGGAGACGTTCGCCTCGATCTGGCGCTCCGCCGGCACGTACCGGCCCGACCGGGGGCCGGGCGCACCCTGGCTGTACGCCGTCGCCCGTAACGCGATCGTCGACCGGGCACGTAACCGGACGGAGATCCCGGCCGACATCCCGGACGAGCCCGCGCGCGAAGCCGGCCCGGCTGACGTCGCGGAGCAGGGCTGGGTGTCGTGGCGCGTGCACCGCGCGCTCGAAGAGCTGAACGAGCGCGAGCGCGAGGTGATCTCGCTCGCCTACTGGAGCGGGCTCTCGCAGAGCGAGGTCGCCGAGTTCCTCGAGCATCCCGCTCGGGACGGTCAAGACGCGGACGCGGGCCGCGCTGGCGCGGCTCGCGGAGATCCTCGGAGACGAGCTCGGATGACCTTCGACGAGCTGATCGGCACCGAGGGCCTCTCGCGCGAAGAGGAGAACAAGCTTCGCCGCGTCCACGAACTGCTCGTCGCGGCCGGGCCGCCGCCGGATCTCTCACCCGATCTGCCGTTGCCGCCGGTGCCGAACGACGAGGCCGACCCGCCCGAGGTGGCGTTCCTTCTGCGCCGCCGCCGCGGGCGCGCCCTGGTGCTGGCGCTTGCCGCCGCGCTCGCCGCCTTCGTCGGCGGCTATGCGTTCGGCCATACAAAGGGCAAGCCGGCAGCGTTCTCCTCCATCCGAACGGTCGCGATGCACGGCATGGACGGGACCGGCTCGCACGGCGTCATCCGCCTCGCCGAGAAGGACACGGTCGGGAACTGGCCGATGCTCATCGAGGTGAGCGGGCTGCCAGAGCAGACGAACCAGGCGGCGTACTACGAGCTCTGGCTCACGCACAACGGCAAGGCCGTCGTGCCGTGCGGATCGTTCCGCGTGCACGGGAAGACGACGCGCGTTCGGTTGTCGGTGCCGTACTCATTGAAGAACTTCGACGGCTGGGTCGTGACGGCGCAGTCGCCCGCGCGCAACGGGCTCGGGCCGGTCGTTCTCACCACGTAGCCGAACGAGCGTGCGACGCTTCAGGCGTCGAGCCGGATGTCTTCGAGGTCGATGTCGCGCTGGACCCGCTGCGCGACCTCCTCGGTGATGAGTCCCTCGTTCCGGAGCGCGAGCACCGCCATCCGTTCGGCGTCGAGCAGGTCACGACGTAGGCGCTGATAGCGGGCCGAGCGGTCCTCGGCGCCGGCGCCGTCGTCGCCGGTCAGCCGCGCACCAAACCGGTTCGTCCGGAAGCGGTACTGCCCGCGGGCGCGCTCGAGCGAGTCGTCGTTGGCCCAGCCTTCCTCGGCGATCTGCTCGATGCGGGCGAGCGCGGCCTCGGCAGCCTTGATCCGCGCCTTCGCGTCTTCGCGCTCGGCGCCGCCGTCGTCCTCGATCCCGATCAGCCGCACGAGCGCGGGCATCGTCACGACCGGTCCGATCAGCGAGGCCAGGATCACGACGAACGTGACGAACACGATGACGTCGCGGTGCGGGACGTCAGCCGGAAGCGCAAGCGCCGCGGCGAGCGAAACAGCGCCGCGGACTCCTGCCCACGCGATCACCGTGGGGTACTGCCACGGCGGGTACGGGTCGCGCTCGCGAACCCGGCGAAAGAGGAAGCGTGGGACGTAGGTAAGGATCGGCACGCACACGAGACGGATCACGACGACAGCGGCGACGATCGCGAGCGCCTCGGCGATCAGCGTCGACGTGATCGCAAGACGCGACGCGATCGTGTGGAGCTGGAGCCCGACGAGCGCGAACAGGAGCGCGTTCACGACGAAGACGAGGATCTCCCAGAACGCGTCGCCGGACAGCCGTGTCTGCACGGTCGTCAGCTCCGGCGTGTACCAGCCCATGTACACGCCGATCGTCACCGCGGCCAGGACGCCCGAGGCGCCGATCGCGGACGCCGGCAGGTACGCGAGATAGCCGGACAGGAGGGCGATCGCCACCTCGGTCGGCGAGTCGTCGACCCGCTTCCTCACCTGGCGCACGACGAATGCGACACCGAGGCCGACGCCGATGCCGCCGACGACGCTCAGGACGAGGTGCCACGACGCGTCCCAGAGCGAGAACGTCCCCGCGACCGCGGCGGCGACGGCGTACTTGTAGAGCACCAGCGCGAGCCCGTCGTTGAACAGGCTCTCGCCCTCGATCACGGAGACGACGCGCCTCGGCAGGTTCAACCGGCGGGCCACCTCGGTCGCGGCGAGCGCGTCCGTCGGCGACACGATCGCGCCGAGCGTGAATGCACCCGCCCAGCTCAGCTGCGAGATCGCAGCGTGGGCGACGACCGCGACGCCGCAGGTGGTCACGACGACGAGGCCGACTGCGAGCAGCGAGATCGGACGCAGGTTGTGGCGCAGATCCCGAAGGCCGGTGAAGAACGCGGAGGAGTAGAGCAGCGGGGGCAGGATCGCCACGAGCACCAGGTCGGGCGGCAATTCGACGTGTGGTAGTCCCGGGACGAAGCCGAGGATCAGACCGCCGCAGACGAGCAGGACGGGGACGGGCAGGCGCCGCATCGCGGCTGCGACGAGCAGCGCCCCGAGCGCCAGCAGGAGATAGAAGAGCGCGAGTTCGTCGTGGGCGGTGAAGTCCACCGCCCACGACGATACTCAGGACTCTATGCCGCGTCAGCGAGGTCTTCGTTCTGCGCGAGCTTGCGCAGCGCCTCGGTCTCGATCTGGCGGACCCGCTCGCGGGTCAGGCCGAGCTGCTTGCCGATCGCCTCGAGCGACGCCGGGCCTTCGCCCACGAGACCGAACCGAAGCTCGATCACGTCGCGCTCGCGGTCGGGAAGCTTCGCGACCGCCTGGCGGACGCGCCAGGTCGCGGAGCGAGGCCGAAGCCTCTTCCTCGGTCGACGGGCCGGTGCCGGCGATCAGGTCGCCGAACGACGCGTCGCCGTCGTCGCCGACGGGCATGTCGGTGGACGCGACCGCGCGGGCGGCTGCGAGCACCTCGTGCACGTGGTTGAGCGGCAGCTTCGAGTGCTTCGAGATCTCCTCGGGCGTCGGGTCGCGCTCGAGCGTCGCCACGAGCTCGCGGCGGGCGCGCGCAACCTTCTGCTCGCGCTCGACGACGTGGACCGGGATGCGGATCGTGCGCGCCTTGTTGGCGACGCCACGCTGAACCGCCTGCCGAATCCACCACGTCGCGTACGTGGAGAACTTGAAGCCCTTGCGCCAGTCGAACTTCTCCGCCGCGCGGATCAGGCCGAGGACGCCCTCCTGGACGAGGTCGCCGAGCGTGATGCCCTGCGTCTGGTAGCGCTTCGCGATCGAGACGACGAGGCGGAGGTTGCAGTTGATCATCCGCTCCTTCGCCAGCAGGTCGCCCTTCTCGATGCGCTTCGCCAGCTCGACCTCTTCCGCCGCGGTGAGCAGCGGGTAGCGGCCGGCCTCGTTGAGGAACATCTGGAACGAATCGGTGGTGTAGAGGCTGGTGCCGATCGAGAGATCGAGCGCGGGCTCGTCCTCGTCCTCGGGCTCCGGCGCGATGTCGTGCGCGGCGAGCTCGAGGGCGAGCGCCTCGGACTCGGCCTCATCGAGGTCGTGGGTCAGAACGGCGTCCGCCACGTCGGCAGGGGTCAGCGCCCCGTGCTCCTCGCGCAGGTGGACGAGCGCATCAAGCGCTTCCGCAACAGCCGTAGTCATGCTGATCTCAGTCAACGAACTCCTTCTCATTCGGTGGAGACGGGCGCGCGGTTTCCGGCGCGTCTGCCGTCACCTCTTTCAACGACGAGAACGGATGCTCCATTCCCATCTTCCCACTGGGCACACCAGAACTTAGTGACAACCTGTTACAAGAGTGTTAGGACTCGGCCAGAAGCGCGATTAGGGCCCGTTTTTAAGGGGCGATTCGGTCGTTCGCGACAAATGCCGCATGGGTCACGGGCATGTACTCGGCGAAGAACACCTCGACCGCCTCGGCGTAGCGCCGGATCTCGAGCTGGGCGAACTCGGCGTTTCGCAGGGAGACGAAGTTCATCAGGGCTCTGGCGTTCACCGTCCAGTAGAACTGGGTGTAGGCGCCGACCGGGATCACCGAGCGGGCGAGCTCGCGGGCGACGCCCTTCTCGACGAGCCGGGCATAGGCTGCGTACGCATCGCGATAGACGGCCTCGAGCTCCTCCCGCGTCTCCTCGGCAAGCTCAGGATCGACCTGCTCGAAGCTGTAGGCGCCGGGCTTCCCGACCTGGGTGCGGACGTCTTCGGAAGCGGGCACGTAGAAGTCGTCGGTCGCCTTCGCGTAACGCATGCTGAACTCGTTGAACGAGCCGATGCGGTGCCGGAACCATTCGCGGGCAACGAAGATCGGGCAGCGGATGTGGAAGCGGAACGCGTTGTGCTCGAAGGGCGAGCCGTGACGGTCGCGCATCAGGAAGCGGATCAGCCCCGCGTCGGAGTCGTCCATCTCGGTCTTGCGGCGCGCGAACGAGACGCGGGCACCGTTGACGACCGAAAGGTCGTCGGCCATCGCGCCGTCGAGGCGCACGAACCCATGGTCGAGGACCCGAATGGTGTTGTCGGAAACGACCTCGGTCACGGTCACGGCCGGCGGACCCTACTCCGGCACCCGGACGTACTAGCCGGTGTCAGAGACCTTCAACGTGTCTGGGACACCATTTCCGCGTGGCGATCCGCGTCGGGCACCTCCGGCTGGTCGTACCCTCGTGGCGGCCGGGGTTCTACCCCGCCGGGCTGCAGCCGGCGGAGTTCCTCGCGTTCTACGCGCGAGCGGTTCGATACGGTCGAGCTGAACTCGACCGGCTACCGGCTCCCGAGCGCCGATCAGTTCCGCCGGTGGGCGCGGGCCGTCCCGGACGGGTTCGAGTTCTCGGTCAAGTTCTCGCTCACCCGCCTCGACCGCGTGACGCCGTTCCTCGAGCGCATGCTCGCGCTCGGCGACCGGCTCGGGCCTGTTCGTGTCGTGTACCAGGGGCCGCGCGACGACGGCACGCTCGTCGTTCGTGCTCGGCTCGATCCCGGAGGACGTGCGGCTCGCGTTCGACTTCCGCCACGAGTCGTGGGGCGCCGTCGACGGCGTCGTCCAGGTGAACGATCCCGCTGCCGAGCCATTCCGCTACCTCCGCCTGCGCGAGCCGCCGTACACCGACGACGACCTGCGCACGATCGCCGCAACGATCCGTGACCCGGCGTACGTCTACGTGCGACACGAGGACGAGCCGACTGCACCGGCAACGGTCGATCGTCTGAGGCAGTACCTATAGTTCGCGCGCCATGTGGATCGCCCGCGAGCTTCTGCGGTTTGTCGGCCGCATCGCAGTCGCCCTCCTGATCGCGATCGTGATCGCCGAGGCACGAGCACTGATCAGCGGCGGCGACACGCTCTGGACATTCCGGATCGTGCTCATGCTCCTCGGCTGCGTCTATCTGCTGCTCGCGGCCGGCCCGGGTCAGTCGCTCGGCGGGCGGAGGATGAACGACACGAGCTGGTGGATCACCCAGTCGCTCGGCTACGGGAAGTTCGCGAGTGCGCCCGGCCCGAAGATGACGGCGACCGCGGTCTTCATCGGCAGCGGCATCGTGCTGCTCGTGCTCGGCGTCGCGCTCTAGTACCCCGCGGCCTCGTGCGTCCGCTCGAGATGGACGCCGGAGGCGATGATCTCCTGCACCTGCGACACGGCGAACCGGAGCTCGTCGTCCGAAGTGAAGAAGTGCGGGCCGAAGCGGATGCCGGCATCGGGCCGCGTGTCGCAGATGATGTTGCGCCGCGCGAGCTCCGCGTGCACCGCCTGGAAGTCCGGCACGCGGAAGACGACCGAGCCGCCGCGCTTGTCGGGGTCGCGCGGTGAGGTGAGCTCGAAGCCGGCCTCGTCGATCAGCTCGACGAGCAGCGCGGTCTGCCGCATCGAGTTGACGCGGATACGATCGACACCGATCTCCGCGATGATCTCGTAGCCCGCGCTCGCCGCGTAGTTCGCGGCAACGATCGGCGTGCCGGTGAGGAATCGCGCAGCACCCGGCGCGGGCTCCATCTCGTCTTCGAACGCAAACGGTCGCGCGTGCGCCTGCCAGCCCGCGAACGCAGGCTCGAGCTGCTCGGCCAGGTCCGGCCGAACGTACAGCCACCCCGCGCCCGGCCCGCCGCACAGCCACTTCACCGAGCCACCGACGCAGAACTCGATCCCGAGCGCCGTCACGTCGAGCGGCACGGCGCCCGCCGACTGGTAGGCGTCGAGGCAGACGTATGCGCCGACCGACCGCGCCTTCGCGGCGATCGCTTCGATCGGCTGGATCTCGGCCGACTTGTAGAGCACGTGCGAGACGGGAACGAGCAGCGTGCGCTCGTCGATCGCTCCGATCACCGCCTCGGCGTCGGGGCATACGACGACCTCTGCGCCGAACCGCGCCCACGCCTGCTGGACGTAGCGCACCGACGGGAAGAGTCCCTCCTCGTAGACGATGCGGTTTCGCGGCGGCTTCAGATCGAAGCACGAAAGGACGATCGCCTCGGCGACCGTCACGTTCTGGTGCATGACCGTCGAGCCGGGCGGGGCGCCGACGATCCCGCCGACGAGGTCGCCGACCCGGAACGCCGAGTCCCACCATCCCTCTCCCCAGGCACGAGCACCGCGCGTCCGCCACTCCGACGCGAACTGCGCCAGGCGCCGCTCCGCCTCGGCGGGCATCGCGCCGAGCGAGTGGTTGATCAGGTACGTCGTCGACTCGAGGATCGGGAAGCGGTCCCGGTACTCCGTCAGCTCCACGGCTCGAATCTACAGACGCAAGAGCTTCGTGCCGGTGCTCTGCGACACCCACCGGTGCCCGAATGCCGACAGCACGACGATCGGCCCGCCCGCTGCGGACTTGCGCGCGAGCACGCGCATCGTCACCGGATCGACGACGACGATCTGGTTCGCGTCGATGCACGGGATCCAGAGCTGCTTCGCAACGATCGTCGAGCCGAGCGGATTGCGGGCGACCTTCGCGTCGCCGGTCACCCTCAGCGTGCGCACCGAAACCCGGCTGATCTGGTTCGTCTCCTGCGAGACGTAGATGCTGTCGCCGTGGCCGGTGATCCAGTCTGCGCCCGGAAGCTGCACGGTGCCGGTGATCCGGTTTGTTCCCGGATCGATGCGGACGACCTTGCCGAGCGTGTGGTCGCTGACCCACAGCGCACCGCGGTACGCGGTCAGCCCGTTCGGTTCCGCACCGACCTTGATCTTCTTGACGACCTTGCCGTTCGTGATCCGCCAGACGGTGCCGTCGCCCGCGTTTGCGACCCACGCCGACCCGAATCCCCACTCGATGTCGTACGGCTGGAAACCGACCGGCACCCGGGTCGTCACCTTCGCCGTCTTCGTGTCGACCCGCACCGCCGTGCTGAGTGCGTTGTCGACCGCCCAGACCGCGCCCGGCGCCGCTGCGAGGTTGAAGACGCGCGCGCCGACCGTGACCCGCGCGAGCACCTTGCCCGTTGCCGGCTCGATCCTGATCACGTCGCCGCTGCCGAGCCCGCCGACCCACACGCTGCCGCTGCCGGCGGCCAGGCCGTATGTGGGGCTCCCGATCTGGGTCGCCGCCGGAGGCCCGGCGATGAAGAGCAGCAGCGCCGCCGCGATTAGCTTCATTTCAAGCTATTCGACGGCGGCGCGGCTGTGAAGTTAGGTAGGCGGTCGGGAGTCGACGAGGATCGCTGCGAGCAGCAACACGGCC
The DNA here is from genome assembly GCA_963785875.1 of uncultured Thermoleophilia bacterium. Classification (GTDB taxonomy): domain Bacteria; phylum Actinomycetota; class Thermoleophilia; order Gaiellales; family Gaiellaceae; genus PALSA-600. Next base: position 166,986 of record CAWAWV010000004.1, read on the forward strand.
ATGCCCACCATGCTCTCGCCCGCCAGGCTGCGGCCGATCCGCCCCAGGAACCCCGCGTCGGCACGTTCGAGCGCGGGCGCGACGACGAAGTGGTGGAAGGCGCCCCAGAGCAGCGCGAACGAGACCAGCCCGATCTTGACGAGCAGCACGCGCCCATAGCCGGTCGTCCACAGGTCGCTGACGTTGGGCAGGCGGACGATTGCGAGATAGACGCCGGCGCCGAGGACGACTGCGATCAGCACCGTGGCGAGACGCGAGAAGCGCATGAACGCGGTGCGGCGCAGCTCGGGGGCACCGGTCCACAGGAGAAGCGCCATCGTCGCGAGCGCGCCGATCCAGAGCGACGCGGCCGAGAGGTGAAGCCAGTCGGCGATCTCGGTCTTCCACGACGAGCCCGGGTCGAGCGCGTCGTGCCCCGAGACCGAGAGCCCGCCTGCGAACACGACGGCGAGCGCGAACGCCGGCACGAGCGGCTCGACCCGGTCGAGCAGCCACGAGAGGTAGACCAGCGCGAGCACGAGCGCGAAGACGAGCGTCATCGTGACGAAGGCGACGCCGAACCGGGTCTGCGCCATCGGCGAGAGATCGCCGTAGAGGAACCGTCCGAACGGCAGCTGCAGCGCGTCCTCCGCCCGCAGCGAGAACGCGACGATCCCGGCGTGCAGCGCGACGATCGCCCCGAGGCCCGCAGCGGCGACGATCCTGCGCTCCAGCAGGCGCGGCACCGGCAGCGCGCGGAGCACGATCAGGCGCAGGCCGAGCGCGCCGATCGTCAGAGCGAGGCCGAGGAACCAGATCCAGCGCACGACGTGCTCTCGTGTCGTCGGGCCACCCGCGCCGTACGCGTTCTCGACCGCCGGCGCCGGAACGCCGACGCCGAACGTCCAGACGCCGGAGACGACGTGCGAGTCGGCCGAGATCGCCTGCCACCGCACGGTGTAGGCGCCGAGCTTCAGGTGCCGCACCTTGGCGACGACGACCGTCCCGTCGCTCCGCACACTCCCCGCAAAGTCCTTCCCAACCCCGTTCAGCACCCGCACCGAGCCGGGAAGCACCTTCACGTGCTGGTCGAACCTGAGCTGGATCGTCGACGGCCCCTGTGAGAGCTCTGCGCGGAACGACGGCGTCGTCGACTCCAGCGTTGCATGCGCCGATGCGACCGCGGGGAACGCGAGCGCGACGAGAGCGACAAGCGCGACGCGTCTCATCGGTGCTGCTGCCCGGCGAGTGGTGAGAGGTGCCCGAAGACCGGTGCGACATCTCGGTCGGAGAAGAGCTGAATCGAAACGACGACGATCACGGCCGCGAACGCTGCCTGCAGCGCAGCCGAGCGGGGCCGGAACGCGAGCGCGAGCGGAGCGAGAGCGCCGACGATGAACGTCCAACCGATCAGATGGTGGAGGAACGCCGACCGTGCGAAGTACCACGGGTTCTGTTCGTGCACGATGAACGCCGTCCCGGTGATGACGAACGCGAGCGGCCACGTCAGCCGCCAGAGCGGCGAGGTGAGCCGGCCGTGAACGAGACCGAGCTCGGCGGCGCCTGCGAGCATCAGCCCGTCGGCCCACGAGCCGTGGGCGTACATGTGGATGGCCGAGTTGGTGAAGAACGCCATTACCGGCCACAGCAGCAGGCCGAGGGCGAACGTGAGCCCCGGCCAGAGGTACTTCCGCCATCCGCGCATGTGCCAGACCTCGCGGCCCGCGATCGCCTCCGCGAGGAGGCACAGCCCGACGAAGAGGATCCCGATCGCGAAGAGCCAGTGAACCATTTCAGCGGGCGGTAGCACGGTGCCTCTCCAGGTCGGCGAGCAACGGGCGCGCGACGACGAGCGTGAACACGAGGCCGGCGGCGACGACGTAGAGAGGCGGCTCGACGACGAGCCACCAGAAGCCCTGTCCGTGGGGATGCAACAGCGTGATGCGGTACGGCTGCAGGATCGCCCAGACGAGCCCGGCGGCGGCGACGAGCGGCCCCATAAGTGAGATCGAATGCGCACGGATGTCGTGCTGCTGGGCGACCTCGGTGACGTACGTAGTGTTCATGGTCCTCCTCCCGTTCGGTGCGACGACGCGTCGCCCGCGGGCACTGGGCTCGACCGCGGGCTAGGCGGGGAGCGGAGGAGGACGCGACTCGAACGAGAGGCCGAACCGGCGCCGAGGGGCCGTGTCGTCGTCGGCGCGGGGGTGACGCGGCCGCACCCGTTTGACGCGGGCGAGGATCCTGCGCACCCGCTCGAGCGTGCGGTCCGCAAACGCCTCGATCTCGTGCAGGAAACCGGCGAGCCGCCACGCGAGCGCGACGAGCACCGCGAGCAGCGCGAACACCGGCAGGGCGTAGGTGTGCAGCCACGGCGCGAGCAACGGCCACCGGCCGGCGACGGCGCTCTCGGTATCGGCGTGCACGAGGTACACGACCGACGTCGCGACGAAGGCGGCCAGCCAGACGCGCAGTGATAGTCCGGGGCGCAGGCGCGGCGATGTGTCGTGCGCATGACCGGCGGCCGCGAGGAGACGGCGGCCGGCATCCGCGGCCGCCCAGGCGCGCAGTCCGCGAGCCGCGAGCGCCGCGAGCGTCAGTGCGCCGACCGCCTTCACGCCGACGAGCAGGAACGGGTAGTACGACGTGTCGGTGCTCGCGAGCGGCGTGACGTGCAGTGCGCGATCGACGTGGCGCGTCAATGCGCGCCCGGCGACCTCGGCACATGCGACGAGGACGGCAAACGTGGCGATTCCGCGGCGACGGAGCAGGCGTCCCTGCATCGTCACGCGATCATACTCCTGGGTTCGAGCTAGGCGCGAGTCGCACGCGTCGCCCAGGCCTTGGCGCGGAGCGTGAACGGCCCTGCCGGCTCGCCGAACTGGCGGTGGATCTCCGCATAGGCGGCCTCGCGCCGCTCGTCGTCGAGAGAGGCGAGCCAGGTGCCGGCCGGACCGGCGCCGCCACTGAGCGCCTCCCAGAACTCGTCGTAGCCGGCATACGACGAATCGACCTCGAGCAGCTCCGTGTGGCTGTCACCAAACCCGTCGCCGAACAGGCTCTCGATCTCCTCGGCCGTGCGGTAGCGAACATCGGCGGGCGGGTCGTCGGGCCCGAGAGCTTGCTGGGCGCGGCGAACCGCGGCGAGCATCTCCATGCCTCGGCGGTCCCACATGCAGACCGCGATCGTGCCGCCCTGCTTCACGACGCGCCGCATCTCGAGCACTCCGGCGGGCGCGTCACGCATGAAGGAGACGACGAGCTGCGCCAGCGCGGAATCGAAGCTCTCGTCGGGCCAGGGAAGCTCCTCGGCCGCGGCGACTTGCGCGTCGACCATCGGAAGGCGCGCGCGCATCGCGTCGACGAACGGCGCCGACGGATCCGCAGCGGCCACCCGGACTCCGCGCGCGGCGAGCTCGCCGGTCAGCGCGCCCGTCCCAGCGCCGACGTCGACGGCGCTCGCGTCCGCGGTCAGGCCGGAGAAGTCCGCGAACAGCGGCGCAAGCCGCCGCGAGTAGCGCCCCATGAACGCGTCGTATGCCGTGTCGGACTCGAACATCGCCACGTTGCGAGTCTACGGACGATCACGTTTTGAGTCGCGCAAGCAGCTCGTAGTCAGCGCTGCCAGAAGGTGTCTGACACCAGTGGTGTCAGGAGCTCCTAACGTAATGCCACGCCGTTGCCGGGGCGTGATGGGTGCGTGCGCTGCAAGGACGCCGCTTCGCGACGATCCGCGGCTTTTCCGGCAGCTACGGGTCGACGAGGGGCTCGGGACGATCGTGTGGCCGAACGGAGCCGACTTGGACCCGGACGTGCTCCACGGTGATGCTCGGCCAGCACCGCAGAGCTAAACGACACTCGGCCGTCTGCCGCCCTGGTCGCGACGGCAACAGGCGGGCGGTCGCAGTGGCATGCCCTTGAGCTTTAGCTGGCGGGCGTGAGGATCGCGAACGAATCGCTGCCACCGTCGCGTTTTGGGAGAGGCACCTCCCTGGCGGCGAGTCGTCGCTGGCCAGGTCGCCAGACCGCGACCATTGCCTTGCCTTTGTTCTCCGCGAGTAAGACGAGACGTGAGTCAAGCGTCCAATTCATCGATGTTCGCTTGAGTTCGACGAAGGCGGGCATGCCCGGCAGCTGCGTCAGCCTTCCCGTCGCCGTGTTGAGTATCCAGACGTCGATAACTTGTCGGCCTCCGCCTTGCCAGGCGGGTACGGCGAACGCCAATGCAACCAAGCGTCCGCTTGGGTCTACGACTGCCCCGTCGCCTCCGGAGAGGATGCTCGGCCACGCGAACAGCCTTCGTGCGCCAGTTGCGACATCGAGCAGCGTGAAACGGTGGCCGGGCCCAACCAGGACAAGGTGCTTGGCGGCGACTGCGACCACTCCCAAACGCGTGGTCACCCTGGTGCGTGTCGTATTGGGGTCGATTAGTTTCGTTCGGTGAACCACGAGGCCGAGCAGTCCGGAAGGATCGGTGCGCGTCCCGCACGGGAACGGCCGCGCGGCCCGAATCGTGCGCCCGTCCAGGGCCGCCTCGCGCAGCGCGCACCGGGAGCGACCGAGTGAGCTCGTGATCCACACCGAGCGGCGCGTGGCGCCCCGGTAGATGTTCCGGCCGGTGCCCAACGACGAGGCACGAGTCGCGTTGCCGCCGACTCCATAGAAGCACCGGTTCGAAGAGCCGCACTCGACCGCGACTGCTCCTCCCTGGCCGGCCAAGTCGACGACCGAAACGCTGCCCTGTGCCAAGTGCGGGAGCCCGCGCACGACCGACGCCCGTCCGCTGTCGACATCGAAGACAAACGGCGGCATGTCGGCCACGAGTAAGCGAAGACCGGTCGAGCCGAGCGGAACGCCACCCAACGGCACCGGCTGCCTCGGCGCGGCCGCACCGGCTGCGGACAGGATCACCGCCACCACCACAGACACCGCGAGAGCGCCGAGCCTGCGAACACGCAACATTCGCCCCGAACGATACGCGACCGGCTGCGCGGGTTTCTTGCGATGACGCCAGGCGCATCAGCTTCCTAGGAGCGCCGTGAACGCAGTCGCAGACACCTCGGCCCTTCCGACCCCGGCTTCACCGCTCGCACTTACGCGCACGTCATGCGCGATTCCTCGAAGAGTCGGCGCGTCCCGATCAGTGAAGCGATCCAGAGGGCTTGGGTCGCCGCAAGCCGTAGGCCCTGGTAGATCCAAGGCGAGCAATCAGCAGAAGCACCGAGCCAAGAAAGACCTGCAAAATCGGGAGAGCCGACGCGGGGACTCGAACCCCGGACCCCTTCATTACGAGGGTCGACCGAGAGTGCCAAACAGTCCCCTCCAGTCGCTGCAGGCCCCGCGCGCAAGCCAAGATCGGGGACTCGACGGGACAGCGAGGAGCCTCCGGATACGTAGCGGTGTTCGGCTCGTGTTCGGACGCGCTCGGGGCTTTCTGAACCCCGGGATCCTGCGTTCCTGGCTGCGCCCTTGAATCAAGAACGCCTGACGGCGTTCCGGGCTCTTGGGCGCAACGCAGCGAACTCCCCATGTTTGTAGCGGATGACCCGCGGATGCGTCTGGGGTCTTCCCCGATGCGCGCTGGGAGCGAGCTTCTCAGGCTCTCGGTGATGGCTGCGCGGGAGACGTTGCAAAGGGTCACGTGGACGGAGCGGCTTGCTCGGACCTGCGCCCGTCATCCGGCGCGCACTCTTTCGGGCTGGACGGTCGCCGCTGCTGTCTCGCTCGTGCTCGTCGTGACCTCGCTCGGGCTCGGCTCGCAGAGCGATGTCAGCGGCAACCCGGAGTCGGCGAAGGCGGCCGCGGCTCTCGATCGCGCGTTTCCGGCTACCGCGGTGGAGCGGAAGCGGGCGGTCAGCGATGTGGTCGTGGTCAGCTCCCAGCGGTACACGGTGGATGCTGTGCCGTTTCGCAGCCTCGTCGCGAGGTTGACGAGGAAGGCGCTCGCGACCGGGTCCGACGTCGCTGTCGCGCGGAACTACCTCGGCGGTGACCGGTCGCTCGTTGCTCCGAGCCGGCACGCGACGGTCATCCAGCTGCGCGTCGACAGCGACCAGGCGATCGCGCCCGTCGTGTCGCTCGTCCGGAGCGTGCACTCCCCGGACTTCGCGGTCGCCGTCACTGGGGACCGCACGGTCACGAACGACGTCGACTCGCTCTCCCAACGTGACCTGCAGAACGGGGAGCTCGCGTTCGGGCTGCCGATCGCGCTCCTCATACTCATCCTCGTCTTCGGATCTCTCATCGCCGGTCTCGTCCCGATCGCCATGGCGATGATCTCGATCCTCGTCTCGCTCGGAGCCGTCGCGCTCCTCTCGCTCGAGTTCGGCTTCTCGGTCTTCATCGTGAACATGCTGACCGGGATGGGGCTCGCGCTCGGGATCGACTACTCCCTATTCGTCATCTCCCGGTACCGCGAGGAGCGGGTTGGGGGAGCGGCCAAGGCACGCGCGATCGAGCTCTCGGGTGCGACCGCGAGCCGCGCCGTGTTCTTCAGCGGCAGCACGTTCGTCGTCGCGATGTTCGGGATGCTGCTCGTCCCGACGTCGATCATGCGCAGCCTCGCCACCGGCGCGGTAGTCGTCGGCGTCGTCTCGGTCATCGCGGCGCTGACGCTCATGCCGGCTCTGCTCGGGCTGCTCGGCGATCGCATAAACGCGTTCCGGGTGCCGATCCTAGGCCGGAACGTCGGTCGCACCGGCGGAGCCGAGGGACGGTTCTGGCGAGCGATCGTGAGCCGAGTGCTGCGCCGCCCCGCTCTCAGCCTTGCCCTCAGCACGGGCGTCATGCTCGCGGCCGCGATCCCTGCAATCGGCATGCATATCGGCGCGAGCGGGGTCAGCACACTTCCCGACACGCTGGCCTCCAAGCAGGGCTACGTCGCCCTGGAGCGCGAGTTCCCGGTCCAGAACCCTTATCCCGCCCGGATCGTCGCCGTCGGCGGTGACGCGGCCGCCGTCGCGCACGATCTGGTCGCCCTGAAAGTCCGCCTCGCCGCCGACCCTCGTTTCGGCCTGGGCGTTGTCGTACATGCCCCGGACGGCCGGACCGCCGTGCTGCAGGTGCCAATTCGGGGCGACGAGGTCGGAAATGCCGCGATCTCGGCCGTCCGCGACCTACGCAGCCAGGTCCTGCCCCGAGCGTTCGCCGGCAGCGGCGCGCAGATCTACGTCGGCGGCAAGACGGCCGAGAACGCGGACTATTTCGACGCGGCGACATCTCCCGCACCGTGGGTTGTCGCGTTTGTGCTCGGCGTCAGCTTCCTCGTCCTCACGCTTGCCTTCCGGTCGCTAATGGTCGCGTTCGTCTCGATCTGCCTGAACCTGCTGTCGGTCGCTGCCGCCTACGGCCTACTCACGGCCGTCTTCCTCGACGGCGTCGGCCACCGCTTGCTCGGGTTCGAGCACGTGCAGTCGATCGACGCCTGGGTACCGCTGTTCCTCTTCTCCGTGCTCTTCGGGCTCTCGATGGACTACCAGGTCTTCCTCATGAGTCGGATCAAGGAACGCTACGACCGGACGGGCTCGACCCGCGACGCCGTGGAGACCGGGGTCGCATCTACTGCGCGGATCGTCACCGGCGCCGCCCTGATCGTGATCGTCGTCTTCGCAGGCTTCGCCCGCGGCGACCTCGTCATGTTCCAGGAGATGGGGTTCGGCGTCGCGGTCGCACTCTTCCTCGACGCCACGATCATCCGCTCGATCGTGCTCCCGAGCGCACTCGCGCTACTCGACCGGCGGAGCTGGTACCTGCCGCACTGGCTCGCCTGGCTCCCTGACCTCGAGGTCGAGCAGACAGTCGCCGGCTCCGTACCGGCGGGAGCCGGTCGCGACCTGGAGGTGCCGCCGCCGGTCGCGACGCACTAGCGTCGGGTGTTCTTCGAGCGACGTTCCAGGGGATCAAGGCAGCCGAAGCGCAGTCGAGTCACCGCTACGGCCAGTCAACCTCGACCGCGGGCGAAGCGGACCCCGTCACGTGCGCGCTCCCGTGTTCGGGTGATGTTCGGCCCGTGTTCGGACGTGTTGCCCTATCAGACGGCAAAGTGAGAGGGAATACCTGCAAGCTTGAGAGCCGACGCGCGGATTCGAACCGCGGACCCCTTCATTACGAGTGAAGTGCTCTACCAGCTGAGCTACGTCGGCAGGCCGCGGCAAGTGTAGCCGCGGAGAAGTCAGGCGAGCTCGCGCGAGAACTGAAGGAACAGCGCCTCGAACGCGAGCTGGGGCGCCAGGTTGAACTCTTCGAGCGCACGCCACGATTCACGTGCGGCCTCGGCGGCGCGCTCGGCGCCGTTCAGCCGCTCGCGCGTCGCATCCTCCTCGAGCAGCGCCAGCTTGTCGAGATGCACCGCCGCCGAGCCGGCTCCGACGGCGACCGCGACCAGGTCGCGGTACCAGGCTCCGAGCTCCTCGAGCTGCGCGAGCAACTCCTCCCGCTCCGCGCCGCGCGCCGCGCGCTTCACCCGCGTCTCGGCCTCGCGCGCCGGAAGATCGAGCGCCTCGATTCTCGCCTCCTCCAGCGCGCGCGCTTCCGTTGCGCGCGCCTGCGCATTCGCGATCACCACCGACGCAGCCGCCGACGCGTCGAACTCCGCGTCGCGGTACACCGCGCGCGCCTGTGCGATCAGCGCGTCGCGGCGCTCGGCCGACGCCGGGTCGAGAAGCCGTTCGAGCCGGTCGAGCCGGCCGCCGGCGGCGCGGGCGAGCGCGCTCCGCGCCGCGTCGTCGAGCTGCGGCGCACGGGCATCGACGAGCACCCTGATCGCCTTCTCCGACAACCGCCGGAATGGAACAAGCTGGCAGCGTGAGCGGATCGTCTCCGACAGCGAGCCGAGATCGTCGGAGACGAGGACGATCACCGCGTACGGCGGAGGCTCCTCGAGATCCTTGAGCAACGCGTCGGCAGCATCCTCGTTCATCAGGTGTGCGTGGTGCACGAGGTACACACGCCGGTCGGCTTCGAACGGGCGCATGTGCAGATCGCGCCGCAGCTCGCGGATCGCGTCGATGCGGATCATCTCGCCGAGCGCGTCGAGCTCGTACAGATCCGAGTGGAAGTCGCGCGTCGTGTCGAGCAGCGCCCGCGCGAACGCCCGCGCGACCTCGCTCTTGCCGACGCCGGCCGGCCCATGGAAGAGGTACGCGTGCGCAGGCCCCTCGCGCAGCGCGGCGTCGAGGAGGCGGCCGGCTTCGGGCTGCTCAGAGAAGCGGGCGAACGCGCTCACGAATCTCCTCAGCAATCGTCTGCGCGGGCCGCCCGCCGTCGACCGCGACGATGCGGCCCGGCTCAGCCGCGGCCATCGCTCGGTACCCGGCGTCGACCTTCTGCATGAACTCCGCCCCCTCGCGCTCGATCCGGTCGTGCTCGCCGACCGCGCGCCGAAGCGCCTCGTTCGGATCGAGCAGGACGAGGAACGTCCGATCGGGCAGCAAGCCCTCGGTGACGATCAGGCTGAGCTCACGCACACGCTCCTCGCCGAGCCCGCGCGCGATCCCCTGATAGGCGACCGACGAGTCGAGGTAGCGGTCGCACACCACGTCGTCGCCGCGCGCGAGCGCCGGCCGGATCACCTGCGCGGCGTGGTCGGCGCGCGCCGCCGCGTACAGCGCAGCCTCCGCCCATGGCGCCATGTGCGCGCCGTGGAGGACGAGGTCGCGGACGCCTTCCGCCGCGGTCGTTCCGCCCGGCTCGCGCGTCGCCACCACCGTTCTCCCTTCCCCGCGCAGCCACTCCGTCAGGAGCTCCGCCTGGGTGCTCTTGCCGGACCAGTCAACGCCTTCGAAGGTCACGAACATCGTTTCTCTAATCTACGGCCTTCGTGAAGGCGGTCGTGACAGGTGGAGCGGGATTCATCGGCTCGAATCTCGTCGAGGTGCTCCTCGCGCGCGGCGACGAGGTGACCGTGGTGGACAACTTCGCCTCCGGCAAGCAGCAGAACCTGAACCCGGCGGCGACGCTGCTCGAGCACGACATCCGCGAGCCGTTCACGGTCGAAGCAGACGCCGTCTTCCACCTCGCCGCGCAGGCCGACGTGCAGACCTCGATGAAGGATCCCGCCTACGACGCAGCAGTGAACGTGGTCGGCACCGCAAACGTGCTCGAGGCGGCGGGCAAGGCTCAGGTGATCTTCTCGTCGTCCGGCGGAGCCGGCTACGGCGAGTGCCCGGTGCCCGCGACGGAGGAATCGCCGTTCCTGCCGCTCTCCCCGTACGGGATCGCGAAGAAGTGCGGCGAGGAGTATCTCGCCGGCTGGAACCGCATCCACGGGACGAGCCACGTGTCGCTCCGGCTCGCCAACGTCTACGGCGAGCGCCAGGACTCCGGGCTCGAGGGCGGCGTCGTCGCGATCTTCCTGGAGCGGATGGCGCGGGAGGAGGAGACGGTGATCTACGGCGACGGACAGCAACAACGCGACTTCGTCTACGTCGGCGACGTGATCGCCGCGATGCTCGCAACTGTGGGCCACAGCGGCGGGCCGTACAACATCGGCACCGGGTTCGCTACGAGCGTCAACGACCTGCACGCCTCGTGCCGCCGCGCCGCCGGGATCGACGAGGAGCCGACGCACCGCGAGGCGAGGCTCGGCGACGTCATCCGCTCGGTGATCGACCCGGGGCGCGCCGCGCGCGAGCTCGGCTGGCACGCAGAGGTCTTGCTGGACGATGGGATCGCGCGGACCTGGGCCTGGACGAAGGAAGCCGCCTCGACGTAGCGAAACGAGCGGAGCTGTGGACGCCCCGCTCCCGTCCCCCGACGCCCTCGTCCGCCCCTGGCGAACCGCGACGCTCGTCGCGAGCCTGGTCGCCGCGATCGAGCTCGTCCTGCTGGTCGGCGCCGCGCTGCTTCTGCTCGCCAAGCCGCTCGCGCATGCGGTGCAGCGGCACGCCGAGGCGGCGGCGCTCGCTCCCGCCGCACCGGTGAAGAAGGCGCCGGCGGTCGTGCACAAGCGGAAGAAGGTGGCCCCGGCGAAGCACCTCCGCTCGCACACCGGCGTGTTCGTGTTGAACGGCAACGGCCGAAACGGCGCCGCGTCGGCCGAGGCCGCGAAGCTGTCGGGCATCGGCTACCGCGTTCCGGGCAAGGCGAACGCAAAGCGGCAGGACTACGCGACGACGGTCGTCATGTACCGAAGGGGCTGGGAGCCTGAGGGCCTCCGCCTTGCGCACGACCTGCACGTGAAGATCGTCGGCCCGCTCGACGGGATTTCCTCGAGCGCGCTCCACGGCGCGCAGCTCGTCGTCGTGCTCGGCGCCCGCTAGCAGGTGTACTCGTGGGCGTCGACGAGCTTGAGCATCGCGTTGTACTCGTCGCCGCCCGGCCCGTTCGACTTCTGGTCGAGCTCCGTGTAGCGCTCGAGGTGCTGCCAGGCGGCGAACGGACAGTCGACTCGCATCGCGAACTCACCCGCTAGAAGCCAGGGCAGCGGGTTCTTCGGCTGCCGCTGCACGGCGAGCACGTACTGCCGGTACGCCTCGCGGGTCGTGTCGGCGGCGTCGGCCTTTGCCCAGTACGGCTCGAGGAGGAACGGGTCGAGCGCGTGCGCACGGTTCGCGAGCGCGACCGCGTGCGCAGGCGAGGTGAATGCGGCCGTCTGAGCGTCGGAGACCCACCGCCGTGCGAGCCACGGCGACCCGAGCGAGCCGAGCAGCACGAGCGCGACGCCGAACGCGGGAAGCAGGGAGAAGCCGCGGAGGCGCCGTTCCACCGGTCCACCCACGAGCGCGCCGGCAGCGACGAACGCAGGCGCTGCAACTGCGGCGAAGTCCCAGTCTACGTCGACGAGCGAGTGCACGAGGAACGCCGGGAGCAGCAGCGCGAGGGCGAGCTCGCGTCCCGATCGGTGCAGCGAGCCGCGCAGCAGGAAGACGCACGCGACCAGCAGGAGCACGAGCCCGATGAGCCCGAGCTCGGCGAGCATCTGCACGGGCAGGTTGTGCGGCTCGATCGTGAAGTCGAGGTACGTCGTCCGGTAGCGCAGGTTCAGCAGGTGGAACGACCCGGCGCCCGTTCCCGCGACCACGTGGTCGGTGAAGCCGTGCCACGCCTGGCTCCACCAGGTGAAGCGGAAGTTGGAGCTCGTCGAGCCGATACGTCCGCCGCCGTTCCCGACCGAGCCCGAGCCGACGCCGTTGACTGCGACGGCGACGATCGCGCCGGTGACGGCAAGCACCCCGAAGGCGATCGCCGCCCGGCGAAGCACGCGTGTATCGCCTGGCCGCCGCAGGCGCTGGAGCACGAGCGCCACGACCGCGCCGACGACGAGCAGCACGCCGAACACGATCCCGTCGCGCCAGCGGACGTGCGGCGACTGGCCGTCGCTGGTCACTCCGGGCAGCGCGAAGCCGATCCCGCCGACGACCGCGGCGGGCAGCGCGGCGGCGAACAGCGCGGCTGCGCTCTCGAGACGGTCGTCCGAGAAGCAGAACCACGCAACACACACGAGCGCGGCCGTGAGGAGCCCGCCACGCGAGTACGTGAGGAGCAGCGCGACGAGCGCCGAATATGCGAGCAGCGCCCCCGCCCGACCGCGGAGGGCAAGCGCAAGCGCAAGCGCGTAGTCGGTCGCGAGCGCGAGCTGGTTCCAGAGGCCGATCGGCCCGCGCAGGCGTGTGACGTCAGGACCGCTGTAGTCGTAGATGAAGGGAAGAACCTTGCCGAGTAGCGACCAGAGGATGACGGCTCCGAGGACGACGGCGAGCCCGTTCGCGAGCGCCCGCGTGCGTGCGGCCGCCCAGAGCCCGAGCGCAGCCAAGAGCGCATACAGGACGGTGCGGTTTGCGTAGTCCCACGAGCGGTCAGGCAGACCCGACCAGCCGATCGACACCGCGCACCACACCGCGAGCGCGGCGAGCGGCAGCGTCGCGGGCCACCCGCGCGGGACACCCACCGTCAGAATCAGCGCGCCGATCCCGATGAGGGCGCCGACACCGAGCCAGAAGATCGAACCGTCACCCGGGCCGCCGCCGAAGAACAATGCGACACCGGCAAGGAGAAGCGGTACGGCGACCGGCAATCCCCGACCAACCATGAAGCGCGAAGCTACCATCCGCCCCCGATTGCACTCTCCCCGCACACAGAAGCCTTACAGCGTCGTCGTACGCTCGCCCGGAACGTGGGGCGGAGCATGAAGATGCGGGTCGTCGTCGGAGTGGGCGTCGCCGTGCTGGCAATCGTCGCCGCCGTCGCGCGGCCGGCCCCGGCGACCGCCGCGACGCCCTGCTGGAAGGCGCTCCTGAACGACTGGTACGACGGCCGGATCGACAACACGTACCCGCTGCACTGCTACAGCGAGGCGCTGACGCACCTGCCGGCAGACGTCCAGACCTACTCGAGCGCCCACGACGACATCCTCCGCGCGCTGCAGAACGCGAAGGCCGAGCTGCGCCGGAACGGCACGAAGGTGACGCCGAACACCCCGGTGCCGCCGGCGGCCAAGCCGAGCAAGTCGGCCGGCGGCGGGCAGACGACGAGCACGGGCACGACCACGACACCCCCGCCCGGGCGGAGACCTCCCGGAGGGGGTCTACCCGGCGTCGCCGACAAGGTGAACCACTCCGGGCCGTCGTCGGTCCCGCTGCCCCTGATCGTGCTGGGAGCCCTCGCCTTGCTGCTCGTCGCGGCGGGCGGAATCGGTCTTCTGGCGAAGCGCCGCCAGGGCCGCTAGACGGCTCTCTGAGCCGATTTCCGGCCGGTACCATGTCCGTCCGGCGCTGGTTCTAGGGTCCCTTTCCCTTTCAAGACCAGCACCCACGATGTTCGCGCGCCTTGTGACGCGCGGAGGAGGCAATACATGGCGTCCGTACAGCAGGAAACGACCGTCCCGATCCACCCCGACGAGCTCGTCAACAGCGTCATCGACGAGGACGCCAGCCTCGCCGTTCGCAGGCTGTTCACGATCGAGGGCCGCGACCCGTACGACGAGGTCGAGTGGGAGACGCGCGACGCGCACATCCCGGGGAAGAACGGGCCGGCGTTCGAGCAGCGCGGCGTCGAGTTCCCGAAGTTCTGGTCGCAGACGGCGACGAACATCGTCGCGCAGAAGTACTTCCGCGGCCGCATGTCGAGCCCGGAGCGCGAGCGCTCGGTCAAGCAGATGATCGGCCGCATCGTCTCGACCGTCGGGACCTGGGGCCGAGGCGGCGGGTACTTCGGATCCGAGGACGACGCGCAGACCTTCGAGGCCGAGCTGAAAACGATCCTCGTCAACCAGCTCGCGGCCTTCAACTCGCCGGTGTGGTTCAACGTCGGCTTCGAGGAGACGCCTCAGTGCTCGGCGTGCTTCATCCTCTCGATCGACGACTCGATGGACGCCATCCTCGACTGGATCCGGCGCGAGGGGATCATCTTCCGCGGCGGATCGGGCTCGGGCGTCAACCTCTCGAAGCTCCGCTCCTCCAAGGAACAGCTGTCGAAGGGCGGCTACGCGTCCGGCCCGGTGTCGTTCATGCGCGGCGCCGACGCGTCCGCCGGCACGATCAAGTCGGGCGGCAAGACCCGCCGCGCGGCGAAGATGGTCGTGCTCGACGTCGACCATCCCGACGTCGTCGAGTTCATCTGGTGCAAGGCGCACGAGGAAGAGAAGGCACGCGTCCTCGAGGCGGCCGGCTACGACATGTCGCTCGACTCGCCCGACTGGGCGTCGATCCAGTACCAGAATGCGAACAACTCGGTGCGCGTCTCCGACGCGTTCATGGATGCGGTCGACGCCGATTCCGACTGGAACCTCACCGCCCGCACCGACGGCTCGGTCGTCGAGACGATCAAGGCGCGGAAACTGCTGCACGACATCGCCGAAGCGGCCTGGCGCTGCGCCGACCCGGGCGTCCAGTACGACACGACGATCAACTCGTGGCACACGCTCCCGAACACGGGCCGCATCAATGCGTCGAACCCGTGCTCGGAATACATGTCGATCGACGATTCGGCGTGCAACCTCGCGTCGCTGAACCTGATGAAGTTCCGCCGCGAGGACGGCGAGCTCGACGTCGAGGCGTTCGAGCACGCGTGCGACGTGGTCTTCCTCGCGCAGGAGATCCTCGTCGGCAACTCGTCGTACCCGACGCCGGAGATCGAGAAGAACGCGAAGGCGTACCGCCAGCTCGGTCTCGGCTACGCGAACCTCGGCGCGCTGCTGATGGCGCGCGGCCTCGCCTACGACTCGGATGAGGGCCGGGCGTACGCCGCGGCGATCACCGCGCTGATGACCGGCCGCGCATACCGCAAGTCGGCCGAGATCGCGAAGCGCATGGGGCCGTTCGCGGGCTACCGCCCGAATGCCGGTGCGATGGTCGGTGTGATCTCCAAGCACCGCGCCGCGGTCGGCAACATCGCACACTCGGAGACGGTGCCGTCGGATCTGCTCGGCGCTGCCCGCAAGGCATGGGACGACGCGCTCGACCTCGGCGAGGTGTACGGCTACCGGAACGCGCAGGCGACCGTGCTCGCGCCGACCGGGACGATCAGCTTCATGATGGATTGCGACACGACGGGCGTCGAGCCGGACTTCTCGCTCGTCAAGTCGAAGAAGCTGGTCGGCGGCGGCGAGATCACGATCGTCAACAAGACGGTGCCGCTAGGGCTCGAGAAGCTCGGGTACGCCCCGAGTGAAGTCGACGAGATCGTTGCGTTCATTGACGAGCGAAACACGGTCGTCGGCGCGCCGTACGTGAAGAGCGAGCACTACCCGGTGTTCGACTGCGCCGTCGGCGAGCGGGCGATCCACTACCGCGGCCACGTGAAGATGATGGGCGCGATCCAGCCGTTCATCTCGGGCGCCATCTCGAAGACGGTGAACCTGCCTGAGACGGCGACGATCGACGAGGTCGCGCAGTTGTACCGCGAGGCCTGGCAGCTGGGCGTGAAGGCGATCGCGATCTACCGCGACAACTGCAAGGTCGCGCAGCCGCTCTCAGGCAAGAGCGAGAAGGGCCAGCAGGTGCTCGCACCCGTTGGTGCCGCCGCCCCGAGACGTCGCCGCCTGCCGGAGGATCGCACGGAGATCGGCCGCAAGTTCCGGGTCGGCGAGCATGAGGGTTACATCCACGTCGGCGTGTTCGACGACGGCACGCCCGGCGACATCTTCGTCGACATCGCGAAGGACGGGACCACGATGGCGGGCCTCATGAACTCGCTGATGATCGCGGTGTCGATGGGCCTGCAGTACGGCGTGCCGCCGGCGGTCTACGTCTCGAAGCTCTCGCACATGCGCTTCGAACCGTCAGGCCCGACGAACGACGCCGACATCCGCACCGCCAAGTCGATCGTCGACTACATCTTCCGCTGGTTCGGGAAGAAGTTCCTCGACGTCGACCAGCAGGAGGAGGCGGGGATCCTGTCCGCCGAGGTGCGGGCGAAGCTCGCCGACCAGTACGCGAATGGCAGCTCGAAGCCCGTCGCCGAAGCGCCGGCGCCGGGCCAGACCGCGCTCTTCAACTCCTTCGAGGACGCGATCGAGTGCAACCGCTGCGGCGGCCGCATGGTGCGCGCAGGCACGTGCTACACGTGCCGCGACTGCGGCACGTCGACCGGCTGCGGCTGAGCCGAGCCGACCGCGCGAGTGCCTTGGCTCGGGCCGCCGCAAGGCGGCCCGAGCCGTCCTCTAGCGCCTCAGGGCGTGGCCTTCGTCTTGACCGGCGTTCTGACCTTGTGCGCAGACCAGCTGCCGCCTCCTTCCGGGCTGCTCCAGGTGCCCGACATCTTCGTGGTCGACACCCTGCCGGCGTACTTCGCGCCGACACTCACGGCGCCGAACTTGATGCCGCTCCCGCGGACGGTCCCGCTGATGCCGTAGCGCCCCCGTGGCTTCGAGAGCGTGATGGATCCCCTCAACGTCACCTTCTTCTGCGTCCACCTGATCGTGAACGTGCCCGCGAAGGCGCCGCTGTAGCTTCCCTTCCACGTCCCGCCAAGCTGGAGGGGTTTCGATGAGCCGCTCCCGGCAGCTAGAGCGGCGCCGCTACAGCAGACGGCCAGCACGGCGGTGACCCACAGGACGGCGACTGCGAGCGGCAGTCGGCGACGTGGCGGTTCGGGGTGCATGCGGGTTCCTTTCTTTCGTTGCGAACTGGAAGCCGGCGATCGGTCACAGCGTCGTGAGCGTGCCCCGGAACGGCGGGAAGCGAAAGGTGGGAACACCCCACGAAATCGACTTCGTAGGGTGTTCCCACCTTTCTTCCCTGGGATGGCCCGCCGTAGCCTGGCCCCGTGGGCACCGCAAATACCTTCGTGGCCGAGTGCTTCTGGCCGGGTGTGAGCACCGCGGACGTGGAGGCGCTCGACCGGCGCGTACGCGCGGCGACGGCGGAGACCGCCACAGGCCGGCCGGTCCGCTACCTCGGCTCGATCCTGATCCGCGAGGACGAGGTCGTCCTCTGCCAGTTCGAAGGCGCTGCCGCCGCTGTGCGGGAGAGTGTCGAGCGGGCACGTGTCCCGTTCGCGCGCATCCTCTCCGTACGGGTGTCGGACGGGTGACCGCTCGCTAGCGACGGCGATCCAGCGCGCGCGCGAGTTGCGCGCGCGACGAGATGCCGAGCTTGCGGTATGCACGCGAGAGGTTTGCCTCGACGGTCCCGACGGAGACGAATGCCCGCTCGGCGATCAGCTTGTTCGAAAGCCCCTCGGCTGCGAGCAAAGCGATGCGCTCTTCGGTCGCAGTGAGTGTCTCGCTCGCCTTGCGCGTGCGCACCCGCGCGAGCTCCGCACGGGTGCGATCCTCCCAAGGCGCGGCAGCGAGCGACGCGAAGATCGCAAGAGCCGCCTCGAGCGACTCGCGCGCGAGTCGCTTCTCCTTGCGCCGCCGGCGGAGCTCTCCGCGCGCGAGGAGGCTTCTCCCGAGCTCGAACGGCATGTCGAGCTCGTCCTGGGACGCGAGCGCACGGTCGATCGCGCGGAGCGCGCCGTCCAGATCGCCGCAGCGCGCCTCGACCAGCGCACGGGAGCGCGCCGAGACCGCGCATAGCCAGGGCCGCGGGATCGCTGCGGCCCGTCGTTCGAGCCGCTCCACGAGCGCTGCAGCGCGCGTGACGTCGCCCACACCGAGCGCCGCCTCGACCTGGTCACCGTGGAACCGGAAAGGCGCCGGCTCAGGCCACCGCGCGCTCGTTTCGTCTGCGAGCGTGAGGTGGCGGTCGGCGACCTCGAATTCTCCCGCGGCGAGACCGGCAAGCCCGAGCATCGCGTGGGTCTGCGTGGCGAGAATCGCCGAGGCGTCGTGCGGCGGCGGGCCCAGCCAGGCGAGCGACTCTTCGCCGAGCCGACGGGCGCCCTCGACGTCTCCGCACTGCGCACGCACCAAGCCGAGCGCGTAGCGGGCCACGCACGCCATCGGCGCCTGCTCGATCTGCTCCGCGAGCGCAAGCGCATCGCGGGCGAATGCCTCGGCCTCTGCCGGCGCACCGGTCCAAAGCGCGATCAACGCGAGTACTACCAGCTCGCTCTGCCGCTCCGGTTCGTTGCCCTGCTCCTCGGCGACCGCGAGCAGCTCCTCGGTGCGCCGGCGCGCCACCGCGAAGTCGTCGAAGAACAGCGGCCAGATCGCTCCGATCGAGCTGAGCAGCCATCCCTCGGCCGCGTGCTGGCCGTCGAGGCTCTGCTCGATCAGCTCGTGCGCCGCCCGCTCGCCGACGAGTAGGAGGCCGAGCGCCAGATGTTGGAGCGCGAACGACTCGACCGCAGGCACGTCTCCGCCCGCGGCGAGCGCGAGCGCCGCCTGCGCGTGGTCGACCATCTGCCGGGCATCGACGGGCGACAGCCACGCAAGCCGCGCGTGAGCCTCGGCTGCGAGCAGCGGATCATCGATCTCCGCCAGGGCTCGCGAGCTGAGCGCGATCCCACTCGCGTGGTCGCCGATCGCGGCGTGGATTGACGCCAGGTCGAGCATCGCACGAGCCGCCAGCACGCGCGGCGTCGAGTCCACCAGCGCGCCCTCGAGCGCTGCCGCTGCAGCCGGGACGTCACCCGCGGCATACAGGTAGTTGCCCAGGTCGATGCGCCGCCGCGCCGCCGCTGCGACCTCGTCGCCTGGAGTGCGTTCCACCGCGAGCGCGGCCAGCTCGGCCGCGCTCGCGGTCGCACCCCGTGTCGCCGCCAGCCTCGCAACCCCCTCGAGCTCTGCCGCGAGGCTCGCATCCGAGCCGCTGCCGGCGAGGGCGAGGTGCCGAACACGTTCCTCGCGGCTTCCGGCAGCAGCGGCAAGGTGCCGGTGAGCCGCGCGCCGCTGTGACGTCGTCGCCGAGCGATAGACGGCCGCCGCGAGCAGCGGATGCGTGAACTCGATCCGATCGCCTTCGATGCGAACGACCGCCGCCTCCTCGGCGGGCGCAAGCGCCTCCGCGGAAACAAGCGCTGTGGTCGGAGCCTGGAGGCACGAGGCATGGAGCAGCCCCTGCCGCGTCTCGGGCGGGAGGCGCGCGACGCGCGACGTGAGCAGCGCGTTCGGCTCGGCCGGGACCGGGAGGCTCTCGCCGGCGACGGTCAGGTCGAGCCGGATCAGCTCCCGGGCGATCTCGACGGCGTAGAAGGGATTGCCGCCGCTCGCGGCTGTGACCTTGACGAGAGTCGGCCTGGGGAGCGCACGTCCGAGCTCGGCGACCAGGATCTCGTGGATCGCCGCGAGGCTCACCGGCCCGAGCAGCAGCTCGTTCCTCCGGCCTGGAGGCAGCTCGTCGAGGAACGTCCGCGGTCGGTCGCCCGAGTCCCGTACAGCCGCAAGCACACAGACAGAGCCGCCGGTGACCCGCCGCAGCGCGTACGCGAGCGCGCCGGCAGACGGCAGGTCGAGCCACTGCGCGTCGTCTACCGCGACGAGCACGGGAGCTCGAGCCGCAAGGCGCTGCAGCACCGAGCGGAGCGCCGTTGCGACGACGCGCGGGGCGACGGCCCGTTCGTCGACGTCCCCGCGGAGGAGCGCGCCGTCGAGGGCGCGAAGCTGGACGACCGGGAGCCGCCGGAGGACGTCGGCGCCGACGTCCTCGAGCAGGTCGGCGAGCCCGGCGAACGAGAGTTGCGCCTCTGCACCGCTCGCCCGCGTCTCGAGCACGATCCAGCCTGCAGCCTCCGCCCGCGCCGCCGCGTGCAGCCACAGGGTCGTCTTACCGATCCCCGCGGGCCCAGCCAGCACCATGGCCCCCGCTCGTTCGCCGCGTTCGGCGATGAAGCCGTCCAGCGCCTCGAGCTCGAGCCGCCGCCCGACGACCCCCGTTTGGGTGAGCACCCTCGAACCTTGCCAGAGAGCCCGGCGTTAGTAGAAGCCTTCGCGCCGGGCGTACCGCTCGGCGCGTGCGCGCTCGTACTCCTCGACGTCGAGCTCCGGCTCGGCCGTCGCGGCGAGGATCGCGCCCGAGCTCGGCAGCTCCGAGCGATCGACGTGGTTCGCCGGGTTCCAGAGATCGGAGCGGACGAGCGCCTTCGAGCACTGCGTGAATGCCTCCTCGATCTCGACGAGGATCCCGAGCTTCGGTGACTTCCCCTCGACCGCGCTCGCCGCGAGCAGCTCGGAGTCGTCGACGATCCGCGCACGCCCGTTCACGCGAAAGGAGTCGCCGACACCTGGGATGAGGAAGAGCAGCGCGATCCGCGAGTCGGCGAGGATGTTCGTGAGCGTGTCGGCAAGCCTGTTGCCGGGCCGGTCGGGAAGAAGCAGCGTTCGTTCGTCGAGGATCCGCACGAACCCGGCGGGATCCCCGCGCGGTGAAACGTCGAGGCCGCCGTCGGGGCGTGACGTCGCGACGCACACGAACGGCGATCGCTCGACGAACTGCCGTGTCAGGTGGTTGAGCCGGTCTGCGATCTTCGCGGCGACGAGCTCAGTCGGCCGTCCGATCACCTCGCGCAGCGCGCGCTCGTCGGCGATTGCCACCCGCCGAGGATAGCCAGCCCTCTTCGAGCCACGCGCCGACGGCGGCCTCGACCGCGACGGTGTCCGCCTTCAGGCCGTGGTCGCCCGCGACCTGCACGACCGTGCGTCCCTCGGCGGGTGGCGGCATCCCGAACGGATCGCGCTCTCCCTGGACGACGAGGACCGGAACGGGAACGGCGTCGAGCTCGTCGAGCCGACTCCTCTCGGGCCGGCCCGGCGGATGGACGGGAAACGCGAGGCAGAGGACACCTGCGGCGCCGGTGACCGCGGCGGTGCGGCACGCGACGCGGGCGCCGGACGACCGGCCGCCCGTAATGAGCGGCAAGCCCCGGAGCGCATCAGCACCGAGGTGCGCGACAACCGCCGTCCACGCTGCGTCCAACTGCGCCGCCGGCGCGGGCGAGCGGCGGCCGGCAACGCGGTACGGCTGCTCGACGAGAACGACCGAGAATCCGGTCGCAGCGGCCGCGCGAGCTGCCGCCGTGAGATCCGGAGCGCCGACACCGCCGCCCGCACCGTGACCGAGGACGAGCGCGCCACGTGCGTCCGGACACACGAGCAGATGTGCACGCGCAGGGCCATGGAGTGTTGCGATCTCGAGAAGGTCGGGCACGGCACGCACAGTCTCCCGCACGACGAGCTATCGTCGAAGTGGGGTGACGAGACGCTCTGCACGGTGGCGCCGCCGGCTCACGTGGCTGCTCGTAGCGGCCGTTCCGATCACTGCGATCGCGCTCGTCGTCGCCCTCGTTCCCGAGCGGTCGTCGATCGAGGACAACATCACCGTCGACGAGGGGCCGGCCCAGCTCGCCGACACGCACGTCTACCACCTCCGTCCGGGCGACCGCGAGAAGATCAACGCACTGCTCGACCGCTTCATCCCCGCCTCGGTCGAGCGCCGCTCGGCCGCGACCGCGTGGGCGCTCGCCGGCCCGGAGCTTCGTGCCTATTCGAGCATCGCCCAGTGGCGAGCCGGAACCTCACCTGTTCCCGAGTATCCGGCGCGTGGCACGACGTTCCACTACTGGACGATCGTCTACATCGGGAAGAGCGAGGTCCTGTTCAACATCCTCCTGCACCCGCGAGCAGGCTTGAAAGTCCCGTCCTACGAGCTCGCGGGCCAGGTGATCCGGCACGGCACCGGCTGGCGCGTGAACCGCCTGTACACGATCGCGACGTTCAGCCACCCGAGCGCCAAGCGAACCCAGGTCGTCGGGCCGAACGACTACGCCGCCCCGTCGGACAGCGCGAGCGCGGCGACGCAGCACGCACGCCTCTCCCGCTACTACGCGACCCCGCTGTTCCTGATCTTCGGCGGCGTTGTTCTCCTGCCGCTCGGCTTCGGACTGGCCGCACTCCTGCGCGGCCGCCGCTTCAAGCGCGCGGTCGCGCCTCGCCGCTAGGCCTACCCGTAGGATTCGGCCCCGTGAAGCGGACCCGGCGTGAGTTCCTGGCAGCAGCCGCAGGAGCGTCGCTCGGCCTCGCGCTGCCGGGGTTCGCGGCGGCAACGGAGGAGGCGCCAGGCGTCGCGACGTTCGTGACCGAGCCCTCATTCCGAGTGCCGACACTGAGCATCCTGAAGCGGTCGAGCCCGAGCCCAGGCCTCCTGTTCGTGACGACGTTGACCGGGCCCGGCCAGCGTGGCCCGATGATCCTCGACGACCGCGGGAGGCTCGTCTGGTTCAAGAAGACGAAGAACGTCGCGATCAACTTCCGCCGCCAGATCTACAAGGGCCGTCCCGTGCTCACGTGGTGGGAAGGGACGATCTCGAACATCGGCACCGGCGAAGGCGAGGGCGTGATCGTCGACTCGAGCTACCAGGAGGTCGCGCGTGTCCGCGCCGGGAACGGCCTCCAGGCGGACGTCCACGAGTTGCTGATCACCCCGGAGGGGACCGCGCTGATCACGATCTACGACCAGAAAACGGTCGACCTGACGCCGATCGGCGGCCCGGCCGCGCACCCGGTACTCGACTCGATCGTCCAAGAGGTCGACATCGCAACGGGCAAGGTGCTCCTCGAGTGGCGCAGCCTCGACCACGTGGCGATCCAGGACAGCTGGTCGGCGATCCTGACGCCGTTCGACTACTTCCACGTCAACTCGATCGACGTCGACCTCGACGGGAACCTGCTCGTCTCCGCCCGCAACACGTGGGGCGTGTACAAGCTCGACCGCAAGACCGGCGCGGTGATCTGGCGGCTCGGCAGCAAGTCGACCGACTTCGAGCTCGGCCCGGGCGTGCTCTTCATGTACCAGCACGATGCGCGCGCGCATCCCGACGGCACGCTGACGCTCTACGACGACGGCCCCGGCAACGCGTCGCACCAGTCGCGGGCGATCCGGATCGGGCTCAGCATGGCCGACCGCCGCGCCGTGCTCTTGCAGGAGTTCCTCCATTCGGCGCCGATCACCGCCGCAGCGATGGGGAATGCGCAGTTCCTCTCCAACGGCAATGTCATGGTCGGCTGGGGCACCGCGCCGTTCGTGACCGAGTTCGGGCCGCTCGGCGACGTGCGGCTCGACGCGACGTTCGACGGCGGCGCGTGGAACTACCGTGCGTTCCGCAACACATGGAGCGCTCGGCCCATCACCCCACCGTCGATCGCCGTGAGGCGTCGCGGCGCAGGCGCGACCGTCTACGCAAGCTTCAACGGAAGCACCGAGACTGCGTACTGGAGCATCCTTGGCGGCCCGGCACGAAACGCGCTCCGCCCGCTGACGACCGCGCGTGCAACGGGCTTCGAGACCGCCGTTCGCCTCGCGCATGCCCCGGCCCACCTCGCGGTGCGGGCGCTCGACGCGCGGCGGCGGCCGATCGCGGTCTCGCGAACGCTCTAGGCTCTCCCCCAGTGGAGACAACCCACCGGATCGAGGCGGCGGACGGGCGCACGCTCGAGGTGCACGAAGCGGGCGACGCGTCGGGGCTCCCGATCGTCGTGCACCACGGAACGCCGATGTCGGGCCTCCAGTACGACCCGCACGTCGATCTGGCACTCGAGCAGGGGATCCGGCTCATCGGCTACGACCGGCCCGGCTACGGCGGCTCGTCGCGCGCACGCGGACGCATCGTGGCCGATTGCGCCGCCGACGTCACCGCGATCGCCGACGCTCTCGGGCTGGAGCGGTTCGCGTCCTGGGGGATCTCGGGTGGCGGCCCGCACGTGCTCGCGTGCGCTGCGCTCTGCGACGAGCGCCTCACCGCCGTCGCGTGCCTCGCAGGCGTCGCGCCGTACGGCGCGGAAGAGCTCGACTGGCTCGACGGGATGGGCGAGGACAACCACATCGAGTTCGGAAAGGCGCTGGAGGGTGAGGAGGCGTTGCGACCGTACGTCGAAGAGCACGCGAAGTCGCACATGGCGTCGGTCGACGCGATGATCGCCGGGATGGCAACGCTCCTCGGCGCGGAGGATCGAGCGGTGCTCACCGGGCGCCTTGCCGAGTACTTCATCGCGTGCGACACACACGCGTTCGAGGCGGGCGTCGACGGGTGGATCGACGACGACCTCGCCTTCGCCGCGCCGTGGGGATTCGAGCTCGCGTCGATCTCGTGTCCCGTCCTGCTCCTGCAGGGCGAGGACGACCGCTTCGTGCCGCCGTCGCACGGGCACTGGCTCGCGGCGCGCATTCCCGGCGCCGAGGCCAGGATCGACCGCGTCGGACGGGCATCTGACGCTGTTCGAGCGTCGGCTGCGCGAGGTCGCGCGAGTGGCTGCGGTCGCACAGCTGAGCAATGCCCTCAATGCCTCGCTGCGGAAGGCGATCCTCGCCGCCGCCGACAGCGCGCGTGTGCAGTCGCTCGTCCGCCGGCACGGCATGCGCCTTGGCGCCGCCCGCTTCGTCGCGGGCGAGACGCTCGACGACTGCGTCCGCGTGCTTCGCCGCCTGAACGATCAGGGGCTGTATGCGAACACGACGCTGCTCGGGGAGGGCGTCCTCGAGCCGGGCCAGACGGAGCGGGTCGTGGCTGCCTACGGGGAGCTGATCGAGCGGGTCGCGGCGCGAAGAGCTTCGCGCGAACGTCGCGCTGAAGCTCACGCACCTCGGGCTCGAGATCGACGAGGAGCTCGCGTACGCGAATCTGCGGCGGCTGCTCGCGAAGGGATCGTTCATCCGGATCGACATGGAGCAGTCGCAGTTCGTCGACGCGACGCTCCGGATCTACCGGCGCCTGCGTGCGGACGGCCTCGACAACGTCGGCACCGTCCTGCAGGCGTACCTGTATCGCACGCCCGAGGACCTCGACAATCTCCTCCCGCTCGCGCCGAACCTCCGCCTCGTCAAGGGTGCGTACCTCGAGCCCGCGGACGTCGCGTATCCGCGGAAGGCCGACGTCGATGCGGTCTACGAGCGGCTTGCCGAGCGCATGCTCTCAGGGAGCGGCCACGTCGCGATCGCGACGCACGATCAGGCGCTGATCGAGCACACGATCAAGTTCGCCGACGCGCACGGCGTGCCGCGCGACCGGTTCGAGTTCCAGATGCTGTACGGCGTCCGTCCGCAGCTGCAACTCGATCTCGTCCGGCGCGGTTACAAGGTGCTCGTCGCGACGCCGTACGGGCCTGAGTGGTACCCGTACTTGATGCGACGGCTCGGCGAGCGGCCGGCGAATCTCCTGTTCTTCGTGAAGAACACGTTCCGCGGGTAGTCGCACGTGGCCGTCATCGACCGCGTCACGATTCACGGCTACCGCGGCGCGCGCGACGTCGCGCTCGCGCCGGGAGCGGTCTGTGTGCTCGTCGGCGAGTCGTCGTCCGGCAAGTCGACCGTCCTCTCCGCCATGTGGACGCTCCTCGAGGCGGCCGCGCCGATGCCGACGGTCGCCGACGTCTCCCACGGGTACTACCCGGGTGCACGTCGAGGCCGAGATCGGTGCGGCGGACGCTCTTTCTCGACGCGCGGCCGCCCGGGACGCTGAACCTGAACCGTGAGGGCGCGCCGCCGTCGTTGTTCTTCCCGGCGAACCTGCGGCCGACCTCGCTGCTTGCGGCGACGGACCGCCAGGCGAAGCGCGCTGCCACGGTCGTGCAGAGGAGAGCAGACCGAGGACGGAGGCCTGTCGCTCGTTCGGGCGATCGCCGCACTCGCCGAGGCGCGCGTGCGCGGACACGTGATCCTGATCGAGGAGCCGGAGCTGTACTTGAGCCCACCCTCGCAACGGCACCTGCATACGCAGCTACACCGTCTCGCAGCCCGCGGTCGCAACCAGGTGCTCTACTCGACCCACTCGCCCGTCTTCCTCGGCGTCGACCGGCTCGACCAGCTCGTGCTCGTACGCCACGACCACCGACACCGGGACGACGCTCCTGCAGCCCGAGGCGCTCCCGCGTGCACTGGCGCTCCGTGCGCTCGCGGAGCTCGATGCCGAGCGGGCGGAGATCTTCCTCTCGCGCGCGGTGATGCTGGTCGAAGGGCGGACAGAGAAGCTTGCGTTTCCGTTCGTATTTCGCGCGCTCGGCTACGACGCCGACCAGGAGGCGATCGCGATCGTCGACTGCGCCGGCAAGGGAAACATCCCGCTGTTCGCCGAGATCTGCAACGCCTGCCAGATCCCCTACGTCGTCGTCCACGACCGAGATGCGGCCCGCGGCCACCAGCCGACCGAGGCCGAGCGCATCTCGAACGAGGCGATCGTGCGAACTGCGGGCAAGCGGCGCACGGTCGCGCTCGTGCCGGACTTCGAGGGCGTCACGGGCGTGCGTGCGCGCCGTGCGAAGCCCGCCGCGGCGTTCAAGCGCTTCCAGAGCGGCAACGGCGACGTGCCGGGCCCGCTCCGGCAGGCGGTCGAGCGCGTCGTCGCGAGCGCACGACGTGCGCCGCGGACGACGCGCGGCGCTTAGGGCCCCTTTAGCTCTCGGCCGGAGCGCGGTTCTCCATGATCGCGTCGACGATGCCGTAATCGACCGCCTCTTCCGGCGTCATGAACCGGTCGCGGTCGATGTCGCGCATCACCTGGTCGACGTCCTGGCTCGTGTGACGGGAAATGATCTCCGCCATCCGCCGCGTCATCGACAGGATCTCGCGCGCCGCGATCTGGATGTCGGCAGGCGTGCCGCGGTACCCCGCAGACCCCTGGTGGATCATGATCTTCGCGTTCGGGAGCGCAAAGCGCTTGCCGGGCGCGCCGCCGCAGAGGATCATTGCCGCCGCGCTCATGCCCATCCCGAGGCACACGGTCGACACGTCCGAGTGCACGTACTGCATCGCGTCGTAGATCGCCATGCCGGCGTACGCTGATCCACCGGGCGAGTTGACGTAGAGGTAGATGTCGCGTCCCGGATCCTGCGCGTCGAGGTGCAGAAGCTGCGCCGCGATCAGGTTGGCGATGTCGTCGTTCACCTCCTGCCCGAGGAAGACGATGCGCTCGCGCAGCAGGCGCGAGTAGATGTCGAACGAGCGCTCCCACCGCCCATCCTGCTCGACCACCATGGGGACGACCGAACCCACAAGCATGGGACCTCCCGGTATTGTGCAACCTGTTCGTTGCACAATAGCGCAACCCGGAGGTTGCACATGATTCGCAAGGAGATCGTCCTGCCCGCGACCCGCGACGACGTCTGGGACGCGCTCACGGACGAAGATCGCCTCGAGGAGTGGTTCGCGAACGACGTCGAGCTCGACCTGCGGCCGGGTGGAGGCGCGAGCTTCCGCTGGTCGAACGGCGAAGAGCGGCACGCCACGGTGACCGAGGTGGAGCCGGAGCGGCGTCTCGCCTTCGACTGGGAGGACGAGGGGACGGTCGAGTTCACGCTCGACGACGACGCCGACGGCACGCGGCTCGTCGTCGTGGAGTCGTCGCCCGCGTGGTCGACGGCAATCGAGCTCCAGGCGTCAGCGTTCGCACGGGTTTGAATGACTCAGCCTGATTCGCTCGGGCTTGTCTTCGGCGCGCTCGCCGACCCCTCGCGGCGCCAGGTGATCGGCTACCTGTCGGCGCGCGGCACCGCGACCGCGACGGAGCTGACCGGCGAGCTGCCGATGACGCGACAGGCGGTCGCGAAGCATCTCGCGACACTCGCCGACGCCGGGCTCGTCGAGTCGGAGCGCCGGGGCCGCGAGACGCGGTTCCGGCTGACAGACGCGGGCGCGGACTGGGACGATCGTCTCGACGCGCTCCGCTCCCACCTGACGCGCCACAACCGATGAGCCTCTACGACGCCGTTCGCCACCTGCCGCTCCACGTCGACGGCTACTACCTCGAGCCGCTCGAGCGGGAGGTCGCCCGCGGGTTCACGCTTCGGCGCACCGTCGTCGTGCTGCACGGCCGCGGCGAAGAGGGGCGCGGCGAGGAGGTCGACTACGACGCCCGCGTGCAAGAGCAGTTCCAGGCCGACGAAGGCAAGCTCCCGTTTCCGGGCAAGCACACGCTCGACTCGTTCTCGCTCCTCCAGGCGGGCCAGACCGAGTACCGGCGCTGGGCGTTCGAGTCGGCGGCGCTCGACCTGGCGCTCCGCCAGGCGGGGCTCTCGCTCGGCGAGGCGGTCGGCCGCACGCCGGAGCCGCTCCGCTTCGTGGTCTCGACGCGCACCGCGAACGTTCCCGGCTGGCTCGAGCTCTATCCCGACCCTCCACTTCAAGCTCGACCCGGACCGCGACTGGACGGACGAAGTGGTCGCGACGCTCCGCAACGTCGAGACCGTCGACTTCAAGGGGATCTACCGCTACGCGTTCGGCAACCCGCCTGACGCGGACCTGTACGGCCGGATCGCAGCCGCGTTCCCCCACGCCTGGATCGAGGACCCCGCGCTGACGCCCGAGACGACCCGCGCGCTCGAGCCGTACCGCGACCGGATCACGTGGGATGCCGCGATCCACGAATGGAGCGACGTCGAGGCGCTGCCCTTCCGGCCGAGGTGCCTGAACTGCAAGCCGTCGCGCTTCGGCTCGGTGAAGCGGCTGCTCGACTTCTACGACGCGTGCGCGCGTGAAGGGATCGCGCTCTACGGCGGCGGCCAGTTCGAGCTCGGCCCCGGCCGCGGCCAGATCCAGCTGCTCGCGTCGCTGTTCCACGCCGACGCCCCGAACGACGTCGCGCCGGGCGGCTACAACGCGGCCGCGCCCGTCGCGGGCCTCGAAGCCTCACCGCTCGTGCTCGAACCGACGGCCGGTTTCCGTCGTTGATCCGCCACGTGGAGTACACCCGCGAACGGCTCGCGGCGGCTTCGGCGCGCCTCTGGGCACAGGTCCGGCCCGAGACGCTCGCTCCCGACGACCTGGTGGTTGCAGGGCCGGTCGACCGCATCTCGTACGACGAGGCGCAGCGCCTCGACTACCGACCGATCGTTCCGGGCGAGCGCTATGGGCCGTTGTGGGCGACGTACTGGTTCCGGCTCACCGCGACGGTGCCCGAGACGTGGACGGGCCGACGCGTCGACCTGCTGTGGGCCTCGACAGCCGAGTCGACCCTCTGGCTGGACGGACAAAGCAGCCAGGGGCTGACACGGCACCGAGCCACACGAGCGGCCCGACGCGACGGTGCTCGACGCGGCACGCGGCGGCGAGCGCGTCGCGCTCGAGATCGAGCTCGCATGCAACGGGCTCTTCGGCCGCCTCGGCGCGCCGCCCGAGCTCGAGCGCTGCGAGCTGGCCGTCTTCGACGAGGACGCGTGGCGACGCTATTTCGACTTCGAGGTGCTCCGCGAGCTGGAGGCCTCCGGCGCCTCCGACCCTGGTTTCGGCGGCCACCTGCGCGGCTGAGCTGAACCGCTTCTGCAACGAGGGCGACCCTGCCATCCTGGCGGCGCTGTACGCGCACCGGAACGGCGAGCCGTGTCCACGAGCTGATGGCGATCGGGCATGCGCACATCGACACGGCGTGGCTGTGGCCGCTCGCGGAGACGCGGCGGAAGCTCGTGCGCACGTTCGGCAGCCAGATGCGGTACATGGATGAGTACCCGGAGTACCGCTTCGCGTGCTCGCAGGCGCAGCAGTACGCGTGGGTCGAGGAGGACGAGCCCGGACCTCTGGCGGCGCATCGTCGAGAAGGTGCGTGCCGGACAGTTCGTACCGGTCGGCGGCAGCTGGATCGAGCCAGACTGCAACCTGCCCTCGGGCGAGTCGCTCGCTCCGCCAGTTCGTGCACGGGCAGCGGTACTTCGAGGACGAAGCTCGGCGTGCGCTGCCGGGAGTTCTGGTCACCCGACGCGTTCGGGTACTGCGGCCAGCTGCCGCAGCTGATGCGGCTCTGCGGAATCGATGCGCTTCCTCACGCAGAAGCTCTCGTGGAACCGTTTCAACCGGCCGGACACGCACACGTTCACGTGGCAGGGAGTCGACGGCAGCGAGGTGCTCGCGCACTTCCCGCCGGCCGACACCTACAACAGCGACACCTCGGTCGCGGAGGTGCTGCGCGCGGAGCGTGAGTTCCGGGATCACGAGTCGAGCGCAGCGAGCATGCTCGTCTACGGCTTCGGCGACGGCGGGGGCGGGCCGACGCGCACGATGCTCGAACGGCTCCGTCGCATGCGCGACCTGCAGGGCCTGCCCCGCGTGCGCACCGCGACGAGCGACGAGTTCTTCTCGACGCTCGAGGGAGAGACGACACAGCGACCGACGGTCGTCGGCGAGCTCTACTTCGAGTACCACCGCGGGACGTACACGTCGCAGGCGTTCGTGAAGCGCGGCAACCGCGTGTGCGAGCAACTGTTGCACGATGCGGAGTTCGTCTCGACGGCCCGCGGCGAGGATCAGCGGGGCGAGCTCGACCGGCTCTGGAAGCTCCTCCTCCTGCAGCAGTTCCACGACATACTCCCAGGCTCGTCGATCGGGCTCGTCTACGACGACGCACGGCGCGACTTCGCCGAAGTCGAGTCGGCCGCGACCCGTCTCGTCGGGCAGGGAGAGACGCCGGTCAACACGGTCGGCGTCGCGCGGCGGGAGGTCGTCGAAGGTCCGGCAGGCCTCGTCGTCGTGGACGCGGCGCCGTTCGCGGACGCCGCAATCGTCGAACCGCACGGCACCGTCGCCGTCAACGGGCTCACGATCGACAACGAGCACCTCCGCGTCGAGCTGCGCGAAGATGGCGCCGTCGCGAGCGTCGTCGAGAAGGGTTCGGGCCGGGAGACGCTTGCCGCACCCGGCAACCGCCTCGAGCTGTACGAGGACCGGCCCGTCAACTTCGACGCCTGGGACGTCGACCCCGCCCACCTCGAGACACGGCGCGACTGCGAGCCGGCCGACTCGTTCACCGTGCTCTCCGCCGGGCCGCTCCGGGCGGAGGTCGAGTTCACGCGCCGGGTGGGCGAACGGAGCACCCTGCAGCAGGTCGTGCGCCTGGACGCCGGCTCGCGCCGCCTGGAGTTCCACACAGAGGTCGATTGGCGCGAGGAGCACCGGTTCTTGAAGGTGTGCTTCCCGCTCGCCGTGCGCTCGCCGGTCGCCACGTACGAGACGGCGTTCGGTTACGCCGAGCGGCCGACGCACTTCTCGACGAGCTTCGACCGCGCGCGGTACGAGGTGCCGGGCCACCGCTTCGCCGACCTCTCCGAGCACGGCTTCGGCGCGGCGCTGCTCACCGACTCCAAGTACGGCTACAGCTGCCTCGGGGCCGAGCTTCGCATCAGCCTGCTGCGAGCGCCCAAGTCTCCCGATCCCGAAGCCGACATGGGCAGGCACACGTTCGCGTACGCCCTCCTACCGCATGCCGGCGGCTGGCGCGAGGCGGGGGTCCTGGCCGAGGCGATCCGGTTCAACGCGCCGATCCGCTGGACCGCACCGGTCGGGACGTCCTTCGCGTCGGTCGACGATTCGAACCTCGTGATCGACACGGTGAAGCGCGCAGAGCGCTCCGACGCCGTGGTGCTCCGCTTGTACGAGGCCCACGGCGGGCGCGGGAGGGCGCGCCTTCGGCTGCGCGATGCGCCGCGAGACGTGCGGTTCGCGGATGGCCTCGAGGAGCCGTTTGCCGATGCTGCCGTCGAGGAAGACGCGGTTGTCGTGCCGTACCTGCCGCACCAGGTCCTGACCGTGGTCCTCGGCGGCCCGGGCGGCCACCGCTCGGATCGATCGAGCAGCGGTTAGACCGCCGCGACCTCTGGGTCCGTCGCGGCCTCGTCGAGCCCGAACGCCGGGAACGGCGCGAGCGGCTCGAACCGGGCTTGGAAGAACCGCAGTGACTCCGGCTCGTACACCAGCTCGAGTCCCGGGACGTCCGCCGCATGGTCGACCACTCTCGCGAGAACGTCGACCACGTAGTCGAGGTGCTCGCGTGTGTAGACGCGCCGCGGCAGTGTCAGCCGGACGAGCTCGAGCCCGCGGTAGGGGTCGTGGCCGTGCTGGCCCGAGACGATGCCGCGCTCCATCGTCCGGACGCCGCCGGCGACGTAGATGGCGGCGGCGAGCGCCTGGGCGGGGAATTGCTCTTGCGGGATGTGCGCCAGCAGCCGCTTCGCGTCGACGAAGACCGCGTGCGCACCAATGGGAACGACGGTCGGCACGCCCACCTCGTGCAGCCGCTCACCGAGGTAGCGCGACTGCTCGACGTACGAACGCACGATCTCCTCGTCGGCCGCCTCGCGGATCCCCTGCGCGAGCGCCTCCATGTCATGTCCCGCCATGCCGCCGTAGTGCGGGAATCCTTCGTAGACGACGACCAGCTCCCGCAACCGCTCGGCGACGTCGGCGAGGCTCGTCGCGACGAACCCGCCGATCGGGACGAAGTGATCCTTCTTGGAGGAGAACACCGCGCCGTCCGCGAGACTCGCGATCTCACGCAGGATCTCCGCCATCGACCGCTGCTCGTGGCCCGGCTCACGTTCCTTGACGAACAGAGCGTTTTCCGACGAGCGAGTCGCGTCGAGGAAGAACGGCAGGTCGTACTCATGCGTCAGCGCACGCACGGCGCGCAGGTTCTCGAGCGAGAACGGCTGGCCGCCGGCCATGTTCAGGCAGGCCTCTTGCCGGACGAACGCGATCCGCTCGGGCCCCTCGTGCGCGATCAACTCGCGGAGCTTCCCGACGTCGATGTTTCCCTTGAAGGGATGGAGCGATTGCGGGTCCGACGCCTCCGGGATCGACACGTCAACCCAGGTCGCGCCCGCCAGCTCGGCGTGGACGCGGGAGGTCGTGAAGTACAGGTTCGACGGCACGATCTGGCCGGGCTGCACGAGCGCGCGGGCGAGCAGGTGCTCGGCGCCGCGGCCCTGGTGTGTAGGGATCAACGATCGCCAGCCGTAGACGTCGCGCATCGCCTGCTCGAGCCGGAAGAAGCTGCGCGAGCCGGCGTAGGACTCGTCGCCCAGTTCCATCGCCGAGCGCTGCTCCTGCGACATCGCCGACGTGCCGCTGTCGGTCAGGAGGTCGATGAAGACGTCGTCGGCCCGGAGCAGGAACGTGTTGAAGCCTGCCGCGAGCATCGCGCGGCGCCGCTCGCGGGGTGGCACGAGCCGGATCGGCTCGACCACCTTGGCCTTGTACGGCGGAGGTAGCAGCACGCTCGAATCGTCGGCGGAGTCCCTGCAGGCGACATCGGGGTAAGTACGGATGGCCCATTACCGCAATCCCGCGATCCTTCAAGGCGTGAGCACCATGTGGGCACTCCGCAAGACGGCCGCCGCGCCCGGTCTCTCGCTCGAGGAGGTGCCGATCCCGGCGCCGCGGGCGCGCGAGGTGCTCGTCCAGGTCGAGGCCGCGAGCGTGTGCGGTACCGATCTCCACATCTTCAACTGGGACCAATGGGCCAGGCGCCGGATCACGCCGCCCCTGACCCTCGGCCACGAGTTCGCCGGCACGGTCGTCGAGCTCGGCTCCGACGTACGCAGCGCTTCGATCGGCGACTACGTCTCGGCCGAAAGCCACATCACCTGCGGCATGTGCTTCAACTGCCGCACCGGCCGGGCGCACATGTGCGAGGACACGAGAATCCTCGGCGTCGATCGCGACGGCGCGTTCGCGGAGTACGTCGTCGTGCCCGAGTCGGTCCTCTGGCAGAACGACCGCGTCGAAGCTGCCGCCGGAGATCGCCACCCTGCAGGAGCCGTTCGGCAACGCGGTGTTCGCGACGTCGACGCAGGATCTGGCCGGGCACACCGTCGCAGTCCTCGGCTGCGGCCCGGTCGGCCTGTTCACGATCGCGCTCGCGCGAGCCTCGGGCGCAGGCCGTGTCCTCGCCTCGGATCATCTCGCCTATCGCCTCGAGCTCGCGCGGTCGCTCGGCGCGGAGGTCGTCGACGTCGACACCGTCGAGGACACCGATGCCTGGTTCCGGGAGCGGAACGAGGGCGAGGGGCTCGACATCGTCTTCGAGATGTCGGGCGCCGGCGGCGCCGTGCGCGATGCGTTCCGCATCGTCCGGAACGGCGGCAGCGTCGTCCTGTTCGGCATCCCGCTCGGAGCCGATCGAGCTGGACATCGCGGAGTCGCTCATCTTCAAGAACGTCCGTGTCACCGCGGTCAACGGCCGCGAGGTGTTCGCCACCTGGTATCGGACCCGGTGGCTGCTCGAGCACGGCGTCGTCGACCTTCGCCCCTTGATCACGAACCGCTACGACCTCGCGGACTTCGAGCAGGCGTTCGCCGAGCTCGCGTCGGGCGAGGCATGCAAGATCATCCTCGAGCCCGGCGGTGATCGAGCGGGCCGCGGCCGACATCCTCGAAACGGTGGGTGCGCCGTGAGTGTGACCACCGAGATCGGCGCCCAGCTCGACGCGCTGCGGGCTGCGGGGACGTTCAAGCACTTCAACACGTTGCTCTCACCACAGGGGCCGGTCGTCGAGATGGACGAGCGCGGCGAGGTGATCGTTCTCTCCTCCAACAACTATCTCGGCCTGGCGGCGGACCCGCGCGTCGTCGACGCCGGCATCGAAGGCCTTCGCCGCTACGGCGCGGGCACCGCGTCGGTGCGGTTCATCTGCGGCACGTTCGCGCCGCACCACGAGCTCGAGCGGACACTCGCCGACCTCTCCGGCACAGAGGCGGCGCTCACCTACGTGTCCTGCTGGAACGCGAATGAGGCGCTCGTGCCGACCCTGACCGATGAACGGACGGTGATCCTCTCGGACGCGTTGAACCACGCCTCGATCGTCGACGCGATCCGGCTTGCGAAGCCTGCTCGCAAGGCGATCTACCCGCACTCCGACATGGGCGCCCTCCGGGACGAGCTCGAGGCGTGCGACCCTGCTCAGCGCAAGCTGGTGATCACCGACGGCGTCTTCTCGATGGAAGGGGACATCGCCAAGCTGCCCGAGATCATCGAGCTCGCCGAGCGGTACGACGCGATCGTCGTGGTCGACGACTCACACGCCGTCGGCGTCCTCGGGGAGACCGGCCGTGGCACGGCCGAGCACTTCGGCCTGCTCGGTGCCGTCGACGTCGTGACGGGCACTCTCGGCAAGGCTCTCGGCGGTGCGGCGGGCGGTTACGTCGCAGCTGGCGCCGAGATCTGCGAGCTGCTCGCGCAGCGGTCGCGGCCGCAGCTCTTCTCGAACGCACTCCCCCCGACCGTTGCGTGCAGCGCCCTGCGGGCGGTGGAGTTGCTGCGCGACGACCCGTCACTCGTCGGTCGCCTGCGCGAGAACACGAAGGTCTTCCGCGCAATGCTCGAGGACGCAGGCTTTCGCCCGATCCCGGGCGACTCGGCGATCATCCCGATCGTCCTCGGCGAGACATCCGTCGCGATCCGCTTCTCGGAGCAACTGCTCGACCACGGCGTGTTCGTGACCGGCTTCGGGTTCCCCGTCGTTCCCGAAGGAACAGCGCGGGTCCGCGTCCAGATGTCGGCCGCGCTCGAGCGCCGGCATCTCGACGCAGGCCCTCGAGGCGTTCGTGGCGGTCGGCCGTGAGTTCGGCCTGATCTAAAGCCCGCCCTGTCACCGGTAGCGGAGCGACTCCGAGAGAAGCGGCGCGTCAGTCGGGATGATCGCTGCGGCGCGCGTGCTCGCCGTCGAGCGGCATGCCGTACATCGCGGCCTTCGCAGCGAGCCGGTCGACCGACCCGTCGCCCGCCTCGCCGAGCGCGTACCACCCCGCGCCCTCGCCGGGCTCGCCCGCGCCGACGAGGAGGTAGCGGACATCGAGATGGAAGTGCGCGGGCTCATCGGGCCGCTCGGGGATCTGATGGATGTCGAGATCGAACGGCCGAGGTGCCGCCGGGTGAAAGCCGACCTTCAGCTGCGTCTCCTCGGCCGCCTCGCGTAGCGCCGCCGCCTCGAGCGAGGTGTCGGCCGGCTCCACGTGCCCTCCGGGCTGGAGCAACCGGCCGAGTTTCGCGTGCTCGACGAGGCACACGCGCTCGCACCGCTCGTCGACGACGAACGCCGAGGCGGTGAAGTGCGCGCGCGCCTGGTCGCGCGACGTGGGCTCCTCGAGCTCCTCCGCGAGGCGAAGCATGGCGCACCGGTCCGCTTCCTCGCGGTCGTTCGACGCGACGTACGTCCGGAGGAGCTCCTTGACGTCGTCGATCACTCGTACTGGAGCGCCTCGAGCACGTTCAGCCGCGCTGCACGCCGTGCCGGGAAGATCGCCGCCAGGATCCCGACGAGGATCGCCGCGACCGCGAAGACGATCAACGAGAAGACCGGCAGCGAGAAGACGATGAAGTCGACCCGTGCGACGAGCAGCCCGCCGAGCACGATCCCGAGGGCAATCCCGAGCACGCCGCCGATCAGCGCCGTGATCACGCTCTCGTGCCGGATCATGCGGCGTACCTGTCGCCGTGTCATCCCGATCGCGCGCAGCATCCCGATCTCGCGCGTCCGCTCGAACACGGTCAGGATGAGCGTGTTGACGATCCCGAACAGGCTCACGATCACGGAGAGCGCGAGGAGCACGTAGAAGATGTTCAGGATCGAGTTGAGCCCGCTGATCTGGTTGTCGATGAACTTCTGCCGCGTCGCTTCCTTGGCATCCGGGAACCGCTTCAGGGCGCGGTCGAGCGACCGCCGCGTTCTGCGGCGAGTCGCCGCCGCGCATGCGGACGAACGAGTAGAGGTTCTCAGGGTTCGTCATTCAGCTTGTCCCACGCGGTCTGGGAAATGGTGACCGTGCCGAACGGCGACCCACCCGTCGGCGGGTTGAAGATGCCGCGCACGAAGAACGTCTTGTGCGCGCCGCTTGCGAACGTCATGTCGATCGGCGAGCCGACGTTCAGGCGGTGCCTCTTCGCGTAACCGTCGTCGATGAACGCGCCGTCGGCGCCGAGCTGCGAGAACACCGCCTGCGAGCCTTCCTTCCAGTCGAGCTGGAACATCGACCCTCCGGGCGGGTTGACCGCGGTCGCGAAGAAGTTCTTGCCGAACGCGCGAGCGTCGCCGGTCCGGACGTTCGCGACCGCCTCGACCCCCGGCAGCTTCGCGACTGCGTCGGCGGCGGCGACCGGGATCGGGTCGAAGTTGTTCTGCGCCGTGATCGCGTAGTCCGCGTTCGTCCAGATGTTGTTCACCGCGCCACGGAACGAGGCGGTGATGCCCGCGGCGAGCATTGCGACCAACGTGACGAGCGCGAGACCGATCATCAACGCGGCGGCAGTGGACGCGGTGCGCTGCGGGTTCCGCCGCGCATTGTCGCGGGCGAGCCACCCGGCGGTGCCGCCGATCCGCGTCGCGGGCCAGCCGAGCCCCCACGCGAGCGGACGGATGAAGCGCACCGAGAGCATCGCGACGCCGACGAAGATCAGGAGCGCACCGACGCCCATCCAGACGAGGACGCCCGTGGTGCCCAGGTGCTTGCCGAACAGGCCGTAGAGAAGCGCGGCGAACCCGGCCGCGGTCAGGATCGCCGAGCCGAGGGTGCGGAAGCGCGCGAACCGCGACGGCGGCAGCGTCGACCCCTCGCGAACCGCGGCGATCGGAGGCACGCGCGTGGCGCGAACGGCCGGGCGCAGGCTCGCGACGAGCGTCACGACCACGCCCACGAACATCGAGACGATCACCGTGCGGGTGGCGAAGATGATGCCGCTGTTCGGCAGCGTGAACCCGACCGCGTCGAAGAGCCTGAACAGGCCTTTGGCGAGACCGAGGCCGAGGAACAGCCCGACCACCGCTGCGGCCGTCCCGATGACGAGCGCCTCGACGACGATCGCGCGCAGCACCTGACGGCGAGTCGCGCCCATCGTGCGGTACGTCGCGAATTCACGCGTCCGCTGCGCGATCGTGATCGAGAGCGAGTTCGCGATCACGAAGCTGCCGACGAACAGCGCGATGCCGCCGAAGGCGAGCAGGAAGCCGCGGAGGAACGAGATGAAGGTAGTTCGTGTCCTTGGCGTCCTCGGCCGCCTGTTGTGCGCCGGTCCGCACCTGCGCGTTGGCCGGGATCACCTTCCGCACCTCGCTCAGCAGTTTCGGATCGGTGACGCTCGGCTTTGCGGCGATGTCGATCTCGTCCAGCGCATCCCTTCTTGTCGAAGAGCGCTTGGGCAGTGGGAAGGTCGAAGCCGGCCAGCGTGGCGCCGCCGATGCCGACCGAGCCGAACTTGACGAGCCCCGAGATCTTCATCTGCACAACCGGCCCCTGGGCCTGGACGCCGATCGTGTCGCCGACGGAGAAGTGCTTCTTCTTCGCCGTCGAGCGGTCGATCACGACCTCACCGCCGTGGGGCCAGGCGCCCTCGACGAGCGTGAGCGGGTTGAACCGCGAGGCGCCGTCCGGGATGCTGAAGCCGAGGTTCGGCGCTCCGCCGAAGACGATCGCCTTGCCGTTCGAGCCGATCAGGTGCGCGTCGCCGCCGACGTTCCCCTCGTGCCGCCTCGACGTCCGGCAGTGCCTGCACCTTCGCGAGCAGCGACTCCGGAACAGTCGGCGCGTTCGAGCCGTTGTTGGTGCTCGTCGCGGCCTTGCCGGTGATCACCGCGTCCGACCCCTTCCGCGAGTCGGTGAAGATCGAGTTGAACGCCTTGTCGATCGAGTCCGTCAGCACGAACGTGCCGCTCACCATCGCGACGCCGAGGATGATCGCGACCGCGGTCAGGATCGTCCGCAGCTTCCGGCCGAAAAGGCCTCTGAGCTCTGCGCGGATCATGGCGCTACGAGATCTCGGTCATCGTCGCGAGAATGTCTGCCGCTGCGCTCCGCGGGAGCTCTCGCACGATCGCCCCGTCGCCGAGGAACAGCACGCGGTCTGCGATCGACGCCGCGTTCGCGTCGTGCGTGACCATCACCATCGTCTGTCCGAGCTCGGTCGTCGACGAGCGGAGCAGCTCCAGGATGTCGGGCCCGGTCTTCGAGTCGAGGTTCCCGGTCGGCTCGTCGGCGAACACGACCGTCGGCCGTGCGACGAGTGCGCGTGCGATCGCCACGCGCTGCTGCTGGCCGCCCGAGAGCTCCGACGGACGGTGGTCCTTCCGCGGCGTCAGCCCAACGCGATCCATCAGGTCCTCGAAGAACGCCGGGTCGGGCTTCTCGCCGGCAATCGACAGCGGCAGGAGGACGTTCTCCTCGGCCGACAGCATCGGCAGCAGGTTGAAGAACTGGAAGACGAAGCCGATGTGCTTGCGCCGAAGCAGGGTCACCTCGCGGTCGGAGAGCGCGCCGACGTCCTCGCCGGCGATCGTGACCCTGCCGCCCGTCGGCTTGTCCAAGGCCGCGAGCAGGTGCATGAGCGTCGACTTGCCCGAGCCGGACGGCGCCCATCACTGCGACGAGCTCGCCCGTCCGACGGAGAGCGAGACCCCCCGCAGCGCGTCGACGGCGGCCTCGCCCTCGCCGTAGCGGCGGGTGAGGTCCGTGGCGCTGACAACTGCTCCGTTTGTGTTCATGCGCCCGAGGCTACCGACTCCGCGCGCAGTGCGGCGACATGGGGTATGACCCCCGTTCGACCCTAGGGACGTCCCTACGCGGAAACGCCCGCGAAGTCCGGAATGATGCCGTCGCCGTAGGCCTGGAGCGTCTCCTCCTGCCAGTGGGTCATGAGGTAGATGTTGAACTGGTCGACGCCGATCTCCTCGAGCTCGCGCAGCTTCTGCTTGCATTGATCGACGTTGCCGATCACGCAGAAGCGGTCGCAAATCTCATCGGTGACGAACTCGCCGTGCTTGGCGCCGACGCGCGAGTGCTCGTTGTAGTCGTAGAACTTGCGCGCCTGCACGTAGTCGGTGAGCTCCTTCGGCACAGTGCTCCCGTCGGTGCCGTAGCGGTCGATCAGGTCCTGCACGTGGTTCGAGACCATCGCCGGGAACCACCGCACCTGCTCGCGCGCATCTGCGAGATCGTCGCTGATGTGGCTGGGCGCGCTGACGATGCACTTCGAGCGCCGCCGGATCGCGGCCTGCCTCCTCGGCGGCTTGCCGTGCCGTGGCCATGATCCACTGGATGATGTCGGGGTCTGCGAGCTGGATGATCACGCCGTCGCCCTGCCGTCCTGCGACTGCGAGCGCCTTCGGCCCGTAACCCGCGACGTGCATCTCGATCTCCGGCAGCTCCGGACGGACCCACTTCAGCTGCAGGTCCTTCTCGTTCCAGTTGACGTCCTTGCCGTTCATGAACGGCTTGATCATCGCGAGCGCCGCCTCGAACTCCGCCACCTTCACCGGCTGCTGGCCGATGTAGCGCCGCGCCGAGTCCCCACGGCCGATGCCCATGACCATGCGCCCGTTCGAGATGTCGTGCAGGGTCGCGTAGGCGCTCGCGAGCACGGTCGGCTCGCGCGTGCCGGGGTTCGTGACCATGTGGCCGAGCTTGATCTTCGAGGTCCGGTCCGCGGCGACGGCGAGCGTCGGCATCGACTCCTGCCAGAGCACGTGCGAGTCGTACGTCCAGGCATACTCGAACCCATGGCTGCTCGGCGAGCTGGATCAGCTCGATCATCCGCTGTACGGCGGATCAGGCAGGACTGTGACACCGAAGCTCAATGCCATGGGCCTAGCCTACTCCGGCAAAATCACGGGAATGAAGATCATCTGCGTCGGCCGGAACTACGCTGAGCATGCGGCGGAGCTCGGCGACGACCCGCCGGCGGAGCCGCTTCTCTTCGGCAAGTTCGCGAACACGCTGATCGGCCCCGGGGAGGCGATCGTCCTCCCGCCCGAGGCGACGCACGTCGACGCCGAGGCCGAGCTCTGCGTGGAGATCGGCAGCCGCGGTCACCGGATCCCGGAGGCGCAGACGCTCGAACGCTCGAGCCGGGCGACCTGATCCTCACCGGGACGCCACCCGGGGTCGGGTGGGCACGCGAGCCGAAGGTGTCGCTGCGGCCGGGCGACATCGTCGAGGTCGAGGTCGAAGGGATCGGCGTGCTGAGCAACCCAGTGGTGTCAGACACTCTTGGTGTCTGACACCCTCAGGCGCTCAGCCGCGAGATCGTCTTCGAGGCGAGCCGATCAAGCGCCTGCACCGAGAGCTCCAGGTGCTCGCGCTTCGTGTCCTCGAGCTTCGTGTGTGAGAGGCCACGGAGGCTCTGCACGAACAGCATCACCGTCGGGATGCCGGCGCGCGCGACCTCGGCCGCGTCGTGGAGCGGTCCAGACGGGAGCCGGTGCGACTCGCCGGCGACCTCGCGGATCGCCTCGTCGGCGAGCTCGATCAGCGCCTCGTCGAAGAGGATCGGCTCGATGCTCCAGATCCGCTCCCACTCGACCTCGATGTTCTCTTCGCGCGCGAACCGCTCCGCCGCAGCGCGCGCCAGCGACAGCATCCGCGCGAGCGACGCCGCGTCGAGATGGCGCTGGTCGAGCAGCTGCTCCGCCGTCTCGACGACCGAGGTGACGATTCCCGGCTTCGTCACAACGCCACCCGAGGTGCAAACGGCGCCGCCGCCGACCTCGGCGGCGATCTCGCGGATGTAGAGCGCGAGCTTCGCTGCGCCGGCAAGCGCGTCGCGCCGCTTGTCCATCGGCGTCGAGCCGGCGTGCGCAGCCTGCCCACGCCACGTGAACCGCGAGCGCTCGACGCCGAACGTCCCGAGTACGACGCCGAGCGGGAGATCCATCGACTCGAGCACCGGCCCCTGCTCGATGTGCAGCTCCAAATACGCGGCCGCGTTCGCGAGCTGTTCGTGCGCGCCAAGCGCGCCGTCGAGGTCGACGCCGTGCTCCCGTAGCGCATCCGGCA
The DNA here is from genome assembly GCA_963785875.1 of uncultured Thermoleophilia bacterium. Classification (GTDB taxonomy): domain Bacteria; phylum Actinomycetota; class Thermoleophilia; order Gaiellales; family Gaiellaceae; genus PALSA-600. The sequence goes on from CAWAWV010000004.1 coordinate 208,793, forward strand.
GCGCGATCCCGTCGCGATCCGCGCAGCGACCCGAAGCTCTTCCTGGTCCCTCATCGAGCCCGACGCGGCCGAGGAGCCGAACAAGCGAGCGGCCGAAGCGAGCGCCCTCCTCGTCGGCCCACGAGACGAGCCGCACGGTCACGGGCGGCTCCCCATCCGCCGCGATCCGCCGCAGCACCTCGACGCCCGCAAGCACGTTCAGGCTGCCGTCCAGCCACCCGCCGTTCGGCACCGAATCCATGTGACCGCCGATCAGGAGGGCGCGATCGGAGGCGCCCGCGAGCGTGAACCACTGGTTGCCCGCCACGTCGATCTCCTCGCGCGCACCCGTCCCGGCGACCTTCTCCCGCAGGAAGCTCCGCGCCTCCTCCCACGTGTCGGTCCAGGCGACGCGCTGGGCGCCGTTCGTCGTTCCCCGTCAGCGCACGGAGCTCGTCGAGATCGGAGACTGTACGCGCCGGATCGAGGCCCACGAACCGATCCTAAACCGTGATAAGAAGATCGGCGTGAGGGCCGCCGCCTACGAAAACGCTCACGCTCGCCGTCACGATCCTCGCCCTCGCCGGCCTGTACGAGCTCTACCGCTACATCTGGGTGACGACCGGCTGGTCGTGGCCGTTCACGGTGGACGACATCACGCTGCCCCATCTCTGGACGATCTTCAAGGCGCTCGGCGAGCCGTCGCGCACCCAGGGGCCGCTGTTGATCACGGTCCTCCTCCACTCGGCGTGGTTCACTGCGAAGGAAGCGCTCGCGGGCTTCGCGATGGGCGCCGTCATCGGCTTCCTGCTCGCCATCGGCCTCGTGCATTCCAGGCTCGCGCAGCGCGCGCTCCTGCCGTACATCGTCGCGTCGCAGACGATCCCGATCCTCGCGGTCGCTCCGATGGTCGTCGTCTGGCTGAAGGCCGGCTGGCAATCGGTCGCCGTGATCGCGGCGTACCTGACCTTCTTCCCGGTGACGATCAACACGCTGCGGGGGCTGCAGGCGGCCGAGCCGCGCGCGCACGAGCTGATGCGCTCGTACGCGGCGTCGCCGTGGCAGGTGCTGTGGCGGCTGCGCGTGCCGTCGTCGCTCCCGTACCTGTTCAGCGCGCTCAAGATCAGCGCCACCGCGAGCGTCGTCGGCGCGATCATCGGCGAGCTGCCGAGCTCGATCCAGGACGGCCTCGGCGGGGCGATCCTGAACTTCAACCAGTACTACTCGATCCAGCCGCAGAACCTGTGGGCGACGAACCTCGTCGCGGCGGGGCTCGGCATCTCGTTCTTCCTCGCGGTCGTGCTCGCGGAGAGGCTCGTCGTCCGCCGCGCGCCGGAGCACGTGGCATGAGCGTCGTCGAGATCAAGGGGCTGACGAAGACGTTTCCGAAAGGGAATGTCACTGCGCTGCGCGGGATCGACCTCCAGATCGAGGCGGGCGAGTTCGTCTCGCTGATCGGGCCGTCCGGGTGCGGCAAGTCGACGCTGCTCCGCCTGATCGGCGACCTGACGGCGCCCACCGAGGGCACGGTCGAGGTGAACGGGAAGCCGGCGCCGAAGGCGCGCGCCGACCACGACTACGGCATGGTCTTCCAGGACTCCGTCCTCTTCGACTGGCGCACGGTGGCGAAGAACGTCGCGCTGCCGCTCGAGATGCTCGGCTGGGACCGCACGAAGCGCAAGCGGCGTGTCGAGGAGATGCTCGGGCTCGTCGAGCTGCAGGGGTTCGGCGACCACCACCCCTGGCAGCTCTCGGGCGGCATGCAGATGCGGGTCGCGATCGCGCGCGCTCTGGCCTTCGAGCCGGCGCTGCTCCTGATGGACGAGCCGTTCGGCGCACTCGACGAGATGACCCGCGAACGCCTCAACATCGAGCTGCTCGAGATCTGGCGGCGCATGCAGTCGACCGTCGTGTTCGTCACGCACTCGATCTCCGAAGCCGTGTTCCTGTCGACGCGCGTCGTCGTGCTGAGCCCGAGGCCCGGCCGCATCGCGGGCGCCGTGGGCGTCGACCTGCCGCAGCCGCGCACGAACGACACGCGGGAGGAGACTCGCTTCTTCGAGCTCGTGACCGAGGTGCGGGAGCTGCTCCGCGGCGTCGGCGCCGAGGAGCACGGCTCGGTCACAGCGGAGACGGCATGACCCTGCGCGCGCGGACCGTCGAGTGGATCCCGGCGGTCGCGGTCTTCTTCCTCGGGATCGTCGTCTGGCAGGTGTCGATCGACATCTTCAACATCCAGAAGTTCCTGCTGCCGAAGCCGGCGTCGATCGCGAGCGCGTTCTGGACGCAGCGCTCAACGCTCTGGAGCGCCGGCTGGCTGACGCTGAAGGAAGCGCTCGGCGGGTTCACGATCGGATCGGCGCTGGGGATCCTGTTCGCAGTCTGCCTGGCGCGGTTCCAGCGGATCGCGAACGCCCTGATGCCGATCGCAATCGCTGCCAACGCGATCCCGATCATCGCGTTCTCGCCGATCTTCAACGCCTGGTTCGATCCGTTGTCGCCGTCACCCCGCATGGCGACCGCCGGCGTCCTCTGCTTCTTCCCCGTGTTCGTGAATACGCTCCGCGGCCTCACCTCGGTCCGCCCGGCCCAGATCGAGCTGATGCGCTCGTACGCCGCCGGGGAGATCCAGATCTTCCGCCGCGTCCGGGTCCCGACGGCTCTGCCGTTCGTGTTCTCGGCATTGAAAGTTGCGACCGTGCTCGCGATGATCGGCGCAATCGTGGCGGACTACTTCGGCACCTTTGGGTCACTGGGGATCACGATCAAGAATTCCGTCTCGCTGTTCGACTTCGAGACGGCCTGGGCGGCGATCCTCACCGCCAGCATCCTCGGCGTCGCGATGTACGTCGCCGTGTCGATCGTCGAACGCTTCGCCCTCCAGTGGGATCCAACGCGTCAGGAAAGGGGCACTGCATGAAGAGAAAGTCGCTGCTCGCATTCGCGCTCGCAGCCGTCGCCGCCGCCGCGCTCGCCGCGGCGCTCGGGATCGGACGGGCGCAGGCTGCACCCAAGCTCACTCACGTGACACTTCAGCTGAAGTGGGTGACACAGTCCCAGTTCGCGGGCTACTACGCCGCCGTCGAGAAGGGGTACTACAAGAAGGCCGGTCTCGACGTCACGCTCAAGGTCGGCGGCCCGGACATCACGCCCGAGCAGGTCGTCCTCGCCGGCCAAGCCGAGTTCGGCCTCGACTGGCTGCCGAACCTGTTCGCGACTCGCGAGAAAGGCGGGAAGATCGTCTCGATCGCCCAGGTCTTCCGGCGGTCGGGGATGACCGAGCTGACGTGGAAGGACTCAGGCATCAATTCGATCGCGAAGATGAAGAAGAAGAAGGTCGGTGTCTGGTGCTGCGGCAACCAGCCCGAGCTGTTCGCGGCACTGACGAAGAACGGGATCAGCCCGAGCTCGAAGAGCGCGGTCACGATCGTCAACCAGCCGTTCGACATGAACCTGTTCCTCCAGCGGAAGATCGACGCGGCCGCGGCGATGACCTACAACGAGCTCGCGCAGGTGCTCGAGACGAAGAACCCGAAGACCGGCAAGCTCTACAGCCTGAAGGACCTGAATGTCTTCAAGATGGACAGCCCGTCGGTCGGAACGGGGATGCTCGAGGACAACATCTTCACGACCGAGAAGTACCTGCACGACCCAAGCCACGCCCAGACGATGACGAACTTCCTGAAGGCGTCGTTCCAGGGCTGGATCTACTGCCGTGACCACGTGTCCGACTGCACGAACATCGTGCTGCAGAACGGCACGGCGCTCGGACACGGCCACCAGCTCTGGCAGATGAACGAGATCAACAAGCTCGTCTGGCCGAACGGGAGCGGGATCGGGCACGTGCCGACGAAGGCGGTCAACAACACGGCACTGATCGCGAAGACCTACGGCGTGATCAAGAAGCTGCCGAAGGGCGCGGTCACCTACGCCTACGCCGACCGGGCTCTCGACCAGCTCAAGAAGGCGAACGTCGATATCTACGGGGCGAAGTACAAGCCGATCACCGTCAAGGTGACGGCTGGCGGCAAGTAGTAGCCTGAGCCCCGGGCCCGGCGATCCGGGCCCGGGGCTCGTCAGAAAGGAGCGCTCATGTCCGTGCTGATCAAGGGCGGCCGGGTGATCACCGCGGCCGACGACTACGTCGCCGACATCTACATCGAGGGTGAGCGCATCTCGACGATCGGTGAGTCGCTCGACCTGAGCGCGGACCGCACGATCGACGCGAGCGGCAAGTACGTGCTGCCGGGCGCGGTCGACCCGCACACGCACCTCGAGATGCCGTGGCGCGGCAAGACGACCGTCGACGACTTCTACCACGGGCATGTTGCGGCGGCCTTCGGCGGCACGACGACGCACGTCGACTTCTGCATCCAGGGCAAGGGACAAACGTTCGGCGAGGCGCTCGAGATCTGGCACGGCAAGCGCGAGGGCAAGGCGATCATCGACAACGGCTTCCACATCATCGTCACCGACCTGAGTGACAGCGGCGGGACGCTCGAAGAGCTCGCGACACTGCCGGACGAGCACGGCGTCAGCTCGTACAAGCTCTTCATGGCGTACAACGACTCGTTGCGGATCAGCGACGAGGGTCTCTTCAGGGTGATGCAGGTGGCGGCGAAGACGGGTGCCTGCGTGATGGTGCACGCGGAGAACGGCGACGCGATCGAGGTGCTGATGGCGGATGCGATCGCCGCCGGGAACACCGACCCGATCTACCACGCGCTGACACGACCCCCAGAGACCGAGGGCGAGGCGACGAACCGCGCGGTCCAGCTCGCGCACGTCGCCGGCGCATCGCTCTACGTCGTCCACGTCTCGTGCGAGGAGTCGCTCGAGCCGATCAAGATCGCCCGGCAGAAAGGCTGGGACGTCTGGGGCGAGACCTGCACGCAGTACTTCTTCGTCGACACGACGTTCCTCGAGCGGATGGAGAACTTCGAGGCGGCGAACTACGTCTACACGCCGCCGCCGCGACCCAGGAAGAACCAGCCGATCCTCTGGAACGCGGTGCGCACGAACGACCTGCAGGCGATCTCGACCGACCATTGCGGGTACACGCTCGAGCAGAAGGCGATGGGGAAGGACGACTTCCGCCAGATCCCGAACGGCGCAGTCGGGATGGAGAACCGCCTGCACATGATCCACCACTTCGGCGTGCGCGAAGGCCGGATCACGCTAAACCGCATGGTCGAGCTGCTGTGCACCAACCCGGCGAAGCTCTTCGGGATGTACCCGAAGAAAGGGACGATCGCCGTCGGCTGCGACGGCGACGTCGTCGTCTTCGACCCGGAGAAGCGTCACCTGATCACGGCGAAGACCCACCACTCCGCGACCGACATCAACATCTTCGAGGGCACCGAGGTCGTCGGCTCGCCGGAGATCGTGCTGCGGCGAGGCGAGGTGATCGTCGACGGCGACCGGCTGCTCGCGAAGCCCGGTAGCGGGCAGTTCGTGAAGCGCGAGCGGTTCGGCGAAGAGCTGAAGCCGGCGGCGCTCACGACCGCCTGAGCGACTCCCGCACATAGCGCACGTTCGCCTCCTCGGCCGCACGTACAGCCAGGACGTCGGCGACACCCACTGCGACCCGGTCCTGTTCGAGCACGATCCAGCCTGCGAAGTCCTGCAGCTCGGGCAACGCCAGCACACCGCGCAGGTCGACCATCCCTTCGCCGAAGGGGCAGAAGATGCCTTCGCGCCATGCCTGATCCAGTGAGACCTTCCCCGAGCGCACCCGGTCGAGCAGCATGGGGTCGACATCCTTCACGTGCAGGTGGCCGATGCGCCTCGCACACGTGCGCGCGAGCTCGAGCGGATCGGCGCCCCCCACCGCCGCGTGCCCGGTGTCGAAGCACAACGGGACGTCGGTCTGCTCGACGAGCGCGGCGATCTCCTCAGGCGTCTCGAAGTAGGTCGCCGTGTGATGGTGGAACACGGCGTCGAGGCCGCGCGCGCGGCAGCGCTCGACCGCCTGCGAGACGCGGTCGAGCGCACGCGCCAACCGGTCGCCGATCAGCGCCGTGCGCGCCTGCTCGTCGGGCCGCCCTGCGCCCGCGAGCCGCTCGGGCGTGCCCGCGTCGGCGAGAACGACCGGCCCCCTCTTCCCCGTCTCGGCGAGCGCCGCGGAGATCGGATCGAGCCACTCCTTGACGTCAACGCGGAACGCTTCCTCGTCGTCGAGATGAAGCGGCGTGAAGCCGCCGACGAGCTCGAGGCCGGACCCGGCGAGCGCCTGCAGGTCCAGGTAGCCGGGCGGACCGAGTTCGATCCCGCCGTATCCGAGCCCGACGACCGTGTCGAGCAGGAGACGCGCCGGGACGAGGTCGTCGCGGCCGGTCATGCGCTCCCACACGCCCCAGGTGACGGGCGCGCTCGCGAGCCCTCTGGAACGTTCCACAGCCGCCAGCCTATGCCGCCCAAACGCGGTTCACGCGAAGCCCGGGTGGTCATCCGCCCACCGCGCGGCTTCGGCGACGACGTAGTCCGCGAATCCCAGGGTGCGATCGGTCACGTCGCGATCGGCCGGCTGGAGAACTCGCTCCCAGGGAGCGGCTCGATCATCGAGGGCACGCCGGATGAGGCTCGCCCACCTCTGGTCGAGTGCTCCGAGAGCCCATTCGCCGGCTTCGCGCTTCGCTGCAACCCGCTGATTGAAGAGCGTGAAGAGGAGGCGGCAGAAGGTGAGGACGAGATAGGGCTGTTTCCATCGGCTCATCGGCCCTGCCTCGGTAGGTTCCCGTGCCCAGTCCGCGTACTCCTGAACGCGGGCGAGAGCTTCTCGCCGCAGGTCGGCGGCGGGAACCGGGTCGACGAGGGTCTTTGGGTCGGGGCCGGCAAGGGCCAATCCGCTTTCGCGCAGGAGCCATCTGACAACCGCGGTGTTGCAGTGGTTGTCCCGAACGAGCTCGTTCGCGCCGTTGTCCAAGTAGAAGAACGGCTGCTGCGACCAGTCCATACGGCGCAACTGTCGGCCCGGGACGTACGAGCCCTCCAGATGCTGCGCCCACGCCGATTCCAGCGTGTAGAGCCGACGGTGCATCAGCTGCAGGCCGTGCTGCTGATCGGCGGTCAGCTCTTCGTGGCTGACGATCACGAAATCGACGTCACTGAATTCGTCGGCATCGCCGGTCGCGAACGAGCCAACGAGGTACGCCCCGCAGAAGTTGTCCCCAAGAACGGCCCGCGCACCGTTGACGAGCTCGCCGAGCACTGCATTCAGGTCCGGATGGGCTGTCGGCTTCGCGATGGTCGCGAAGCTACCCAAGCGGGATCGCACCCGCCCGCGCCGGCCTCCTCTTACTAGAGCCCGAGCCGCGTGAGCTGCTCCGGCGGCGCGCCTTCCGCGTCGACGAGCCGCCGCAGGACGCCCAGCATCCACTCCCGCTTCTCCGGTTGCGACGCCCACAGGTTTCGCTTCTGCCCGGGATCGCTCTGGCGGTGGAACAGGAAGTTCTCCCCCGAAAGCGCCTGTACCTCCGCCGGGACGCGCCATTGTGGGTACGTCACCCCGGGCACGAAATACCCGTGACCGTCCGGAACGGCGAGCCCGTCGACGACAAGCGACTCGATGAGTTGCGAGGAGTACGCGTAGAGCGGCCCGCCGACCGGCGACTTGAAGATCGTCCACTGCCCGTCCGTGCAACAAACGCCCTGTCCGAAGGTGCCGTACAGCAGCGCGTCACGTTGCGAGGCCCCACCCCTGAGCAGCGGCACGAGGCTCATACCGTGCGGCGCTTCCAGCGGCACCCCGGCGAGCTCGGCGAGCGTCGAGTGGAGATCGACCGTCGACGTCAGCGCGCCGATGGTGCCCGCATTACCGGGGAACGATGGGTGCCAGACGAAGAGCGGGATGTTCGCGTGACTGTCCCAGTGCGGGTACTGCTTCCCGAACACGCGGCGACCACCTAGATCGTGACCGTGGTCGGTCGTGAACACCACCGCCGTGTCGTCCCACAACCTGCGGTCGTCGAGCACGTCGAGTAAGACGCCGAGCCATCGGTCAACCATCGCCAGCTTCGCGAGGTACCGCGCGCGGATGAACAGAAGCTCTTCGGGCGTGGTCTCCGCCATGAACGCCGCCAGCGCGTCGGGATCCTGGTAGGGCGGCCAGAGGGTGAAGCGGTCGTCGTCCGCCGCGGCGCCGAACCGCGAGCGGTACGGCTCCGGCACGTGGAACGGCTCGTGCACGTCGAACGACTCGACATGGAGGAAGAACGGCGGGTGCAGTTCCCGCAGTCGAGCAGCCGCCGCCCGGAACACCCGAGCAGGGAAGAAGTCCTCTTCGCCGTGGAAGCCCCGAACGTTCGCGTAATAGCGACGCCCCGCCCCCGGGCGCCAGCGCTCAATGCGCTCGACCCATTCGGGCACCGGCTCGTCGGCGGCGATCGGGCCCCGCCAGTTGTCCCATTCGTGGCCGCGGACGAGCTCCGTCTGCTGAAACGACTGCAGATAGCCGTTCGCAGACTCCTCCCAATAGTGATAGTGGTCAGTGACGATCGCGGTGCGGAGGCCAGCAGCTTCGACCAATCTCGGCAGCCGTGCGTCGCCCGGCTCGAGCCCGCCCCACGGCCGCCACAGGAGCTCCTTGAAACCGGCGAAGATCTCGCGGCGCGCCGGCATGCAAGGGAGGCTCCCGACGAAATGGTTGTCGAACCGCCAGGCACGTCGCGCAAGGCGGTCGACGCTCGGCATACCGACCGACGTGCCTCCGTAGGCGGGCACGTCGGCACGGTTCAGGCTGTCGACGAGAACGAGCAGGACGTTCACGAAGGGCAGCCGCACGAGCGGCGCACGACGAGCTCCACCGGCAGACGCACGGTCGGCGTCGCGATCTCGCCGTCCAACCCGTCGAGGAGGAGCTGAGCTGCCTCCCGCCCGAGCTCGTAGTCGCTGCGTCGCAGCGCGGTCACCGGCGGATCGACCAGTGGGCCGAAGACGGGATCGTCGAAGGCGACGAGCGCGATGTCCTCCGGAACCCGACGGCCGGCGGCGCGGCACGCGGCGATCGCACCCATCGCAAGCGTGTCGCCGGACGCGACGACCGCGGTCGGCGGCTCGGCGAGCGCGAGCAGCCGTGCCATCGCCGCCGCAGCGCTGTCGGACGACCACGACGAGTCGGCGATCTCCACGTACGCAGCATCACCACGCACGCCGTTGCGCGCGGCGGCGGCCCTGAAACCGGCGAGCCGCTCCTGCCCGGACGTGAAGGTCGGAGGACCTCCGATATAGGCGATCCGCTCGTGCCCGTGACCGGCAAGATGTCCGACGAGGAGCTCCATCCCTTGATCGTTCGCGAGCGCGACCCGGGCGAGCCCGCGTGCGCCGGCGAGGCTGTCGAAGTAGACGGTCGGGATCCCGGGCTCGTCCGACTTCGGCCGCGACGTCGCGAGCAGGATCCCCGTCACCTGATGACCCTCGAGCGTGCGCAGGGCGGCCTCCTCATGGCCGGCCTCGCGCTCCGTGTTCATGACGAGCGCCTGGTAGCCCGCCGCCTCGAGCACCTCCTGGGCGCCTTTCACGAAGCGGCTATAGAAGGTGATGCCGATGTCGGGGACGACGATGCCGACGAACGGCGCCGCTTTCGCGCGCAACGACTGCGCGACACGGTTCGGCTGGTACCCGAGCCCTCGCGCGGCGGCGTGCACACGGAGCCTCGTCGCCTCGCTGATCCGCGGGCTCTGCTTGAGCGCCCGCGAGGCGGTCGACGGCGCGACCTGCGCCAGGCGCGCGACGTCGATCAGCGTCGGCCGCCTCGGCTCCACGCTCATGAAACGGCCGCCGTCTCCGGCCAGATGTGAAGGAGCTCGCCGACGACGCCCGGAGCGGCACAGAGGAACGGTGCGCCCTCTGCGGGCACTCCCCACGGGAGCACCGCGCCCGCCTCGGCGGCGATCAGCGCGCCCGCGAGGCAGTCGCCCGGGTTGAAGCCGCCGATCGCGGTGGCGACACACCGGCCGGCCGCAATTGCGGAGATCGAAAAGGCGTTCGAGCCCATGATCCTCGTCACGCAACCGGCGTCGGCGAGCGCCCGCATGGCGTCGACCATGCCGTGCCAGATCGACTGGGCGGTGTACTCCGTCAGCACGATGCCGCCCATCAGCGAGCGCGCGTCCGAGACGCGCGTCGGCCGGCCGTTTCGACGGGCACCGCGCCCACGCACCGCCGACAGCACATCGCGGCGGTAGGGATCGGCGACGAGCCCGGCAGCAGCGCCTGCCTCGTCGGAGACGGAGAGGCTGAACGAACAGACGGGCAGCTCGTGGACGTAGTTCGTAGTGCCGTCGACGGGGTCGATGAGCCAGCCCGCCGGGGCGTCGTCGGCGCCCGACACGCCGTACTCCTCACCCTCGATGCGATGGTCGGGAAAACGCGTGGCGATCTCGTCCCGCACGAGCCGCTCGACCGCAAGGTCTGTCTCGGTCACCCAGTCGGCCGCAGTCTTCTTCGTCGCAACCTGATCCGCGCGCGGGCGTTCGGTGACGATTCGCTCCATCGCGCGGACCGCGACGTCGTCCATGAGCGCGGCGCAGGCGTCGAGCTCGGCGCCGGTCAGCACCGAGCCTCCGCAAGCAACGCAACGAGCTCGTGGAACCCGGTTCGTGACGACGGCATCCACGCCGCAATCGACGACACGCCGCATCTCGGGCACGTCGTCGACCGTCCACGTGGACACCCTGTAGCCGCGGTCGTGCATCGTCGCGACGATCTGCTCGTCGACGAGCTCCCACGGCGGGTTGAAGTACTCGATGCCGAGCTCTTCGAAGAGCGCGACGGGCGGCGGCTCGCGATCCGTCCAGGTGAGCGCGATTCGCGCCTCCCGCGCGAGCGCGCGAACCCTGCCGGTGACCGTCGACGTTCCCGCCCGAGAACACGACGCGGTCGAGCGCGTCAGCGCTGCGGACCACCGCGAGCGCCGGCTCGACGACGTCGGCGAGCGTGAAGTCGACCATCACCGGGACGCCGACGCAGCCGAGCGCTTCCTGGAGCGTCGCAACCCGATGCTCCCCGGCCCGCGCCGCCAAAAGCTCCGACAGCGGCGCATCCGCGACCGCGAGCGGTGACTCCCAGACGCGCTCGAGCGTCGGATCGTGGACGACCACGACGTGGCCGTCGGCCGTCCGCCTCACGTCGAGCTCGATCATGTCGGCGCCGGCGCACACCGCTGCCTGGAACGCGGCCACGGTGTTCTCGGGCGCTTCACTCCAGTCGCCGCGGTGCGCGAGCGCCAGTGGCACTACACCGAGACGGGTGTGGAGGACCGGTGCAGGACTCCGTCGCGGTAGAGCAGCGCCCGCGCGAACGAGATCCGCACCCGGTCGGCGGGCGGCAGGTCGGCGCCGACGAAGGCGCGCACCTCGTTCGGGCCCGCACTGCAGGACGAGCTCCTTGTAGTGGCCGCGCGGAACCTCCCGCAGCACCTCTGCGGTCGCGCCGTCGCCGTTCAGCGAGACGCGAACGTCCTCCGGCCGGACGCCCGACCTCCCACGTCCCGCTGCCGGACGCCGAAAGTTCGTCGCACGGGATGACGACGTTGCCCGGCAGCTCGAGGCCCCCCGGCACGACGGTCGCCTCGTAGATGTTCATCGCGCCGACGAAGGTCGCGACGAACATGGTTGCCGGCTCGCGGTACAGGCCGGCGCGCGTCCGCATACTGCTCGACCTTGCCGCCCGACATGACGGCGATCCGGTCCGAGATCGAGAGCGCCTCGTCCTGGTCGTGGGTCACGAACACGGTCGTGATGCCGATGCGCTGCTGGATCTCCCTGATGTCCTCGCGCACGCGCACGCGCAGCTTCGCGTCGAGGTTCGAGAGCGGCTCGTCGAGGAGCAGCAACTTCGGCTCGAGCACGAGCGCTCGGGCGAGCGCGACGCGCTGCTGCTCGCCGCCGGAGATGCGCGCCGGGATAGCTGTGGACGTGATGCGTGCAGGCCGACCAGCTCGAGCACCTGTTCGCCACGCGCTCATCCGATCTTCCGCCCGCGGCAGTTTGCGCAGCCGCAGCCCGAACGCGACGTTCTTGAACACGGTCATGTGCGGCCAGAGCGCGTAGTTCTGGAAGACCATCGCCGTCGGCCGCTTGTCCGGCGACAGCGTGGTCGACATCGTTGCCGTCTGATCAGGATGCGACCACGGTCCGGGATGAGGAAGCCGCCGATCATGCGCAGGGTCGTCGTCTTGCCGCAGCCCGACGGGCCGAGGAGGCACGTGAGCTCGCCGGCGCGCACGTCGAGCTGCATCTCCTCGACGATCGTGCGGCCGCCGAGGTCTTTGGAGACGTTCTGGATCTGCAGGCCAAGCTCGTGTCAGCGCAGCTGGAACCCTTCCGCGAGCTTGCCGCCCATCACGTGCTTCCGCGCGAACGCCATCAGGACGACAGACGGGAGCGCGAGCAGGAGCGAGAACACCGCGGCGACCTGCTCGGGGTAGTTGAGCACGAGCGTGTACATCTCGGTCGGCATCGTGACGTACTTCGGCACGCCGACGAGGAACGTGCCTTGCGCCTCGTCGAAGGATGCGAGGAACGAGAGGATCATCGCGACGAAGATCGCCGGGCGCCGCAAGCGGGAACGTGATGCGGAAGAACACGCGCAGCGGTCCGGCGCCGACATCCCGCGCCGCCTCCTCCAGGCTGCGCGGGATCGACCGAGAACGCCGCCGCCGGGATCCAGGTCATGAAGACGATCGTGCCGATCAGCTGCACGATCACGACCCCGAGGAACGTGGCGATCAGGTTGAGCGAGTAGAAGACGCCTGCCATCGAGATGTACAGCCCGATCTTCGGGAACGCGTTCGATCGCGAAGAGCGAGATGAGCAGGAACGCGGCGACCCGGGAACTTGTAGCGCGAGAACGCGTACGCCGCCGGCAGACAGATCACCGCTGACGCGACCGTCACGACCGGCGCGAACTCGAAGCTCAGCTTCATCGAATGGCTGAGGTTCGGATCATCGAACACCTGGCGCCACCCGTTCACCGTCCACTGCTTCGGGAGCAGTTGCGGGTAGAGCCAAAGCCCCGAGAAGGCGCGCAGGCCGAGCCACACGATCGGACCGACCATGAACACGAGCAGCGAGGCGACGACCAGAGCAAGCGGCGAGCAGACACGCGCCGCGACCCGCGCGCCGACGCCGCAGCGGCCGCGTGTGATGCTCACCGACACGATGTCCCGAGGCGCTTGCCGGTGCGCACATTTGCCCAGACGTACGACGGCACCGATCCCGAGCGCCAGCACGAACACCACGATCGCGAGCACCTCTGCCTGCTGCGGCTGGTTGAACGCGGAGAAGAAGTTGCTCATCGACGGACCGAGCAGGTTCGGCGCGGTCGGCCCGGTCAGGTAGGGGACGGTGAAGCTTCCGAGCACGTAGATGCCGGTGAACGTCGCGACGATCACGGTCGGGATCACGTTCATGCGGCAGGAGGATCGAGCGCACGACCCGCGGCATGCCCGGCGCCGGAGTCGCGCGCCGCCTCGATGAGGGTGTTCGGCACGCCGTTCAGGCCCGAGCTCATCATCAGGACGCCGAAGGGGATGTTGACCCAGATCTCGGCGAGGACGACGCACGTAGAGCGTGTAGCCGAGCGTCGGGAAGCCGTGCCAGCCGACGTGATACGCGACGCGTTCGCATGAACCCGTCGGAGGCGTAGAAGACGAGGATCGCGTACGACGCGATCACGACGGGAATGAAGAGCGGCACGACCGACAGCGCGGACACGATTCGGGCGAGCCGCGTGTCGGCGAGGCGCAGGTAGAGGGCGATCGCCCAGCTGACGATGACGACGATCGAGCGTGACGACGATCGTCACCCAGATCGGTCGCCCAGAGGTCGCGGTGGATTGTCGCGTTGCCGAGGATGTCGCGGTAGGCGTCGAGCGTGACCCCGTGGTGCACGATGAACTGTCGCTGCCCGATCGACGCGACGACGGAGTTCGGGCCGCCCGCGCGGCCGAGGGTGTAGGCGATCGCCGCCACCACCGGGAACCCGATGAAGACGGCGATCACCGCCACCGGCGGGAGCACCATGAGGAGGCCTTGCGCCCGCTCACGGAGCCCCCGCCTGCGCGCCGACGGCGCGGTGCTACGGCACCGTCTGCTGCCACTGCGCCTTGAAGTCGCTCGCCTGCTTCTGTCGCGTAGGTCGGCCGGAGCGAGTTCGCGGACGACGTCCGCGAACTTCGTTCTGGATCGCCTTCGGCATGCAGCTTGAGCGTGGATCGCCGGGAAGCCCGACATCACGTTGATGATCTGCGTCTGGGCCGCCGGCGACAGGATGTAGTTGACGAACTTGTAGACGTCGATCTTGTGCCTCGCCGTCTTCGGGACGCCGAGGTAGGCGGCCCCGCCGGTGAAGGACGGGTTCGAGATCTGCGTCAGTTGTGTTCGACGCCGGCAGCTGCCCGTCTTGAGAGCCGGTCAGCGACTGGTCCGACCAGACCGGGGCGACCCAGATCTGCGCCCTTCGCGAGCAGGTCGAGGACGGCCTGGTTCCCGTTCGGGTAGACGCCCTGGTAGACGTACTGGTTCAGGCTCGTGCAGCACTGTCGAGGCCCTGCTTCCAGTGCGACTCGAGCTCCGGCACGTACCCGCTCTGCATCTGCTTCAGGATGTTCGCCGGGATGTAGCTGTCGACGACGGTCTCGGCGAACGAGTAGCCCGGAGCCGCCGGTGTTCGGCGAGTTGTAGGTGAACTTGCCGGGGTGCGCCTTGATCCACGCGAGCAGGGCGCTCGAGCGTCTTCGGCGGGCTGACGCCACGTTCTTCGAGTCGTACGCCGAGCACGACCGACGAGCCGCGGTACGGGATCGCCGCGCCTTTCACCGGCGTGAGCGAGCTTCTGGTCGACGTTCTTGACGTTCGGCGCCGTCGCCTTCGAGACCGGCTGCGTGAGGCCGTCCGATCGCGAGCGTGGTGACGAGGCCCGCGTCGACGAGGTCGATCCCGGACCACTTGCGCTGCTTGACCGCGGCGCCGATGCGGGCGAGCGTCGGTCGTGTCGTGCGCACCGTGCTCCGAGAAGATGAACTTGACCTTGATGCCCTTGTTCTTCTTCTCGAACCCCGGGATCAGTTCTGCTGCCAGAGCGACTGCACGTTCACGTCGCCGCTCGCGTAGAGGCACGATCGTGTCCGTCTTCGGCCTGACGCGCCTCGCCGCCGCCTGTCGACGTCGCCGCGACAGATGCCAGGACGACCGCGAGCGCGACCACGATGATCGCGCCGAGGTGCTTCGCTTTTCACTGCTCCCTCCTTTGCCTTCCTCGACGATTCAGAACTGGGGAGCTCATGCAAGCTCCGAGACCCGGGCGGCGGCCTCGCCGCCGATCTCGACGTCGTGCCGCGCCGCGAGGACGCGTGCGGCAGATTGACAGACGAGGACGTCCTCGCGCCCCTCGTCGATTCCCGCGTGCGGCGGCTCGCCGTCGCGGACGAGCGACTCGAACGCGAGCCATTGCCGCTCGAACGCCTCGACGGTCGAGCGCGTGCGGGTGATGCGTTCGGCTTCTTCGTCGGCGTCGACGACAGTGAGCACCGTCGGCGCGTGGAGGAGATACGGCGCCGGGAAGGTGAGCTCGACGCTCCCGCGGTCGTCGTGGACGCGGACCTCCTCGCGGTAGGCGGGATACGCCTCGAGGTAGTGCCAGCGGATCGAGACGCGGGCACCATCCGGAAGCCGGCCGTGCACCGCGACCGACCCGTCGACCGCCTCGGCCGGCCACACGTCGGCGTCGTCGACCTCGAGCGGCCCGCCGCGCAAGCGCACGGATCACCGCCAGGTCGTGAACGACACTGCCGAGGAAGACCTCGGCGTACAGTTCGGCGAGCCACCGCGGCACTGCGCCTAGCGCCCGATCGACCGCAGTCGCCTCGTCTGCCGCGAGCCGCGCGAGGTCGTCGGTACCGACGTCGGCGGCGGGCGGAAGCAGGCCGGCGTGCGCCAGTTGCGGCTTCGGCGGAGGATGCAGCACCGTGACCTCGATCGACCGCGGCGCGGGCCGCTCGGCGAGCACCGCCGCGGCCCGCTCGACCGCCGGGTCGTAGAGCTTCATGTAGCCGAGCTGGAGCACCGGGTCGGCCGACGCGAGCTCATCGACCTCCGCGACCGAGTATGCGAGCGGCTTCTCGCAGAACACCGCGAGCCCGGCCGCCGCCGCTCCGGTGGCAAGCGTCGCGTGCGATCCCGTCGTGAGGATCGCCACCGCGTCGAGACCCCCGGCAGCGAAGAGCTCCTCCGCGAGCGCGAACCGACGCTCTTCTTCGACCCCGTAGCGTGCGCCGACCCCGTCACGCGTCCGGCGTGACAAGTCGCAGAGCGCGGCGATCCGGAAGCGCTCGGGATGCTTCGCAAGAAGGGGAAGGTGAACCGCCTGGGCCACGGCCCCCAGCCCCACGAGACCGATCCGAATCGGTGAGCTCGCCCCCGCTCCCACGCCGGGGCAACGTTTGCACGGCTTCAGCTCGCTGTCAACTAGCGTGTGTCAAACAAGCGAAACTTGCGAATGCAAACGTTGGCGCAGCCGTGCTCAGCGCGTCTGCGGGAACCCGAGGTCGACCTTCGACGTCGCCGGGTCTGGCCAGCGCGACGTGACCACCTTCGAGCGTGTGTAGAAGTCGATCCCTTCCGGCCCGTAGATGTGCCGGTCGCCGAAGAGGGAGGCCTTCCAGCCGCCGAACGAGTAGTACGCCACCGGCACCGGGATCGGGACGTTGATCCCGACCATCCCCGCCTGCGCGTCGAACTGGAACTGCCGGGCGACACCGCCGTCGCGCGTGAAGAGCGCGGTGCCGTTGCCGTAAGGGTTCTCGTTGACGAGCCTGACCGCCTCGTCGTAGGTCGAGACGCGCGTCACGCCGAGCACCGGGCCGAAGATCTCGTCGTCGTACGCGCGCATTCCCGGCTCGAGGGCATCGATCAATGACGGCGCGAGGAAGAAGCCGTCGTCGGGACAGCCGTCGCGACCGTCGACGAGCACGTCACCGCCGCCGTCCTCGAGGTACGACGCGACCTTGTCGCGATGCTCGCGCGTGATCAGCGGCCCCATCTCGCTCGACGCGTCCATGCCGTCGCCGACCTTCACGTTCGGGATGCGCGCCTTGATCGCGTCGATCAGCGGATCCGCGACGTCGCCGACCGCGACGAGCATCGACACGGCCATGCAGCGCTCGCCGGCCGAGCCGTAGGCGGCCGAGACGGCGGCATCGGCCGCCATCTCGATATCGGCGTCCGGGAGCACGATCATGTGGTTCTTCGCACCGCCGAGCGCCTGGCAGCGCTTGCCGTTCGCGGTCGCCGTCTCGTAGACATACCTGGCGATCGGCGTCGAGCCGACGAACGAGACGGCGGCGATGTCGCGATGCTCGAGGATCGCGTCGACCGCCACCTTGTCGCCATGGATGACGTTGAAGACGCCGTCCGGGACTCCGGCTTCCTTGAGCAGTTGCGCGGTGTAGACCGACGCCGACGGATCCTTCTCCGACGGCTTCAGGATGAACGTGTTGCCGCACGCGATCGCCGGCGCCCACATCCACATCGGGACCATCGCCGGGAAGTTGAACGGCGTGATCCCGGCGACGACACCGAGCGGCTGGCGGATCGAGTACACGTCGACGCCGGTCGACGCCTGCTCGGTCATGCCGCCCTTCAGGAGGTGCGGGATGCCGCAGCAGAACTCGATCACCTCGAGCCCGCGCGTCACTTCGCCGATCGCGTCCGAGAGCACCTTGCCGTGCTCGGCCGTCAGGTACTTCGCGATCTCCTCGCGCCGCTCGTGGACGAGCTCGCGGATCGCGAACAGGATCTCCGCACGCTTTGCGATCGACAGGGCGCGCCACGCCGGGAACGCCGCCTTCGCCGCCTGGACGGCGCGGTCGACTTCCTCGACGGTCGCGAAGTCCACCGCGCCCGACTGCTGGCCGGTCGCCGGGTTGAACACGGGGCCGCTGCGACCGGACGTGCCGGCGTACGGTGCGCCGGAGATCCAGTGGTTGATCGGCTTGACGGCTGCCGGGGCGTCGAGGACGTCGGTCACGGTGATTCCTCCTTGGAAAGCTCGCCTGGGAGACTAGCGCCGTGCAGCCGACGGTCGCAGAGCTGGCGGAGGACCCCGCCGTCCACCTGCTGCCGCGGCCGGGATTCGAGCTGGTCGATCGCGGCGAGTACGTCTTCGAGGCAGCGCGGCACCGCGCGTCGGTGCAGCGCCTGCGGCTCGGCCACCTCGACACGGCCGTGGCCTGGGTGCGGGAGGAGTGCGTGCGCCGGCAGATCGGGCGGTGCGAGTGGTGGGTCGGCTGGAACGCGACGCCTGCGGATCTCGCCCAGCGGCTCACCGACCTCGGCTTCGTGCCGGACGACGAAGAAGCAACGCTCACGGGGATGAGCATCGATCGCGAGCCGCCCGCCGCACCCGACGTCGAGGTGCGGCGAATCGAGACGCTCGACCAGCAGCTCGCGGCGCTCGAGGTCGACTGGGACGTGTGGAACCTTCCCGAGCCGGTGCGCGTCTCGCGGCGGGCATACGAGCACGAGCGCTTCGTCGCGGACGGGAACCGTCCACCACTTCGCCGCCTACGAGGGCGACGAACCCGTCGGCTTCGGCCGCGCGATCGACATGGACGCGGGCGTGGCGCTGATGGGCGGCGCCGTCCTACCGGCGGCACGAAAGCGAGGCGTGTACCGCGCACTCGTTCACGCGCGCTGGGAGCACGCGGTCGCGCGCGGCACGCCGCTCCTCGTCGTGCAGGCGGGGCACATGTCGGCGCCGGCGCTGGACGGGCTCGGGTTCCGGAGCCACGGCGTCCTCCGAACTGCTCGTGGACCCGGAACTGCAGTCGGGCTAGCCGAGCGTGTCCAGCACGTCCTGCGCGCGGCGCTCGTAGAGCGCCGATCCCTTCACACGAGCGAGCCGGATCGCCTCGTCGAGCACCTGCCGTGCTTCGTCATCGCGGCCTGCCGCGGCGAGCGCGCGGCCAAGCTCCGTGGTGAAGAACGGCCGCAGCAGGAAGTACCCCTCGTTACCGAGGTCTGTCGCGCGCCTCGCTGCCGCCACCGCCTCGTCGTGGCTGCCGTCGAGCGTCGCGAGCCGTGCGCGCACCACGTCGGCGCAGGCCACCGTCAGCCAGTCGTCCTCGACGCTCATGCCGTCCACCTGGGCGAGAATGTCCTCTGCCTCGTCGCGCCGGCTCGAGCTCGACCAAGGCAAGGGCGAGGAGCCCGCCGAGCGTCGAGCGGAAGCCGCGTTCGCCGACTTCGCCGAGGGCGTCCCAGCTCCGCCGGTAGATCTGCTCCGCCGCCTCGAGCTCGCCGACGAGATACAGCCCGTAGCCGCGATTCTGGCCTTGCGTGCGTGCGTGGTACTCGTCGCCGCGCTCGACCAGCGCCGCCTCGTAGTCGGCGAAGAGCTGCATCGATTCGTCGGTGCGCCCTTGAGCCGAGGCGGCGACCGCCAACCCGGCCAGCGCGTTGTCGACGACCCGTCCAAGCCGGTCACGCTCGTCCAGCAGCCCCCGCGCGAACTCTTCGTACTCGCTCCAGCTGGACTCGCCGTAGAGGAGCGCACTGCCGATCATGCCGGCACACATGCCCTCCAGCACGGTCACGCCTGCCTGACGGGCGTACTCTCGTGCCACCCTCGCGGCTTCCAGCTGCTCCGTGGTCTGCCCTTGCCAGAAGGCGAAGCGCGCGAGGGCGTGGTAGCCCTCCGCGTACGCGAGCGGCGAAGCGTCGCGGAGCTCGGCGAGCCGCGCGCGCACGCCTTGCTCGAGGCTGTCGATCGTCTCGCCTTCGACCGGGTTGTGGCCGCGGCCGAACGAGCGCATGAAGAACGCGATCGCAGCGTCCTCCGCCTCCGCAGAGTCGACCGCCTCGGTCAGCACGCGATCGGACTCGGCGAACTCGCCGAGCGAGTACAGAGCGACCCCGAGCCACGGCAGGGCCGCGCCGCATTCGGGCGAGCCGTCCTCGAGCAGATCGACGGCGCGGAAGAGCAGGCGCTTGCCCGCCTCGATGTCGCCGCGGAACACGGCGCGCCGGCCGGCGGCGGTCAGGTGCGTTCCGGCCCGCAACGCGAGATCGTCCGGCTCGGCGCCGAGCTCGGCGCGGTAGCGCGCCGCCTGCTCGAGGTGGTACCCGAGGATCTCGTCGAGCTCGACGAGGTCACCGCCGTGCGCTTCGAGCCAGAGCGCGAAGCGCTCGTGGAGCTCGGCGCGCGTCGCCTTCGGCAGCGCGTCGTACGCGGCGTCGCGGATGAGCAGGTGGCGGAACCGAAAAGCATCGTCATCGGGCATCGTCGCCGTCGTCGGCCGGACGAGCTCCTTGCGCACGAGCCCGAGCAGCCGGGCCGGAATCGAGGGCTCGTCCGGCGCGAGCGCCTCGACCGCGCCGCGGTGGAAGACCTGGCCCTCGACCGCACCCCGTTCGAGCGCGAGCCGCTCGCCGCTCGGCAACTGGTCGAGGCGCGCGGCGAGCAAGGCCTGGATCGTCGGCGGCACGGCGACCTCGCCGCTCGGCGAGTCCTGGACCATCGCGAGCATCTGCTCGACGAACAGCGGGTTGCCCTCCGCGGCTGCCCGAATGCGCTCGCGGAGGCCGACATCGAGCTCCTCCGTGCCGAGCAGGCGCTCGATCAGCTCGTCGGTCTCGCCCTCCGTCAGCGGCTCGAGTAGCACGGCGGTGGCGTTGAGCTTGCCTCCGCCCCAGCCGGCGCGCAGGTCGAGCAGCTCGGGCCGCGCCAGGCAGAGCACGAGCAGCGGCGCATCGCGCGACCAGTCGGTGACGTGCTCGATCAGGTCGAGGAACGTCGGCTCGGCCCACTGCACGTCGTCGAAGACGACCACCAGCGGTCGAGAGCGAGCGGCCGACTCGAGCAGCCGGCGCACCGCGGACGCGATGTCCTCGGCGGCCACATCGCCGTCGCCCAGCAGCGCGGCGATCGCGGCGTTCGGCGGCGGCTCGGTCCCGAGCAGCTGCTTCACCGCCTCCACGACGGGCCAGTACGTGATCCCTTCGCCGTAGGACAGGCAGCGACCGTTGACGACGCGGGCGTCGAGCCCGGCCAGGAACTCCGTCGCGAGCCTCGATTTACCGACGCCGGCGCTGCCGAGCAGCGTAAACAGCGCGCACGCGTTCTCCGACCGGCAACGCTCCCAGGCGTCCGCGAGCAGACGCCGCTCACGCTCGCGGCCGACGAGCGGTGCGTCCGTGCGCCGCTCGTACGCCGCTCCGCCGGTGAGCGACGCGCAGCCAGTAGGCCGTCACCGGCTCCGACTTGCCCTTCGCCTCGATCGGCGGCACGAGCTCGGCCTCGACGGCGTCGCGCACGAGCTGGTAGGTCGATTCGCCGAGAAGCACCTCGCCCGGCCCCGCCGCCTGCTCGAGCCGGGCGGCAACGTTTACCGCGTCGCCGGTGACAAGCGTTTCGCCGGTCCCGGTGACGACCTCCCCGGTGTTGACGCCGATACGGAGGTCGAGCGCGGCGCCGTCGCGCAACTCGAGCGCGGCACGCACCGCACGTAACGCGTCGTCCTCCCGAACGGTCGGCACGCCGAAGACCGCCATCACCGCGTCGCCGATGAACTTCTCGACCGTGCCGCCGTGCCGCTCGATCGCCGCTCGCGCGACCGCGAAGTAGTCGGCCATGACGGTGCGCAGCTTCTCGGGATCGAGACGCTCGCCTAGCGCGGTCGAGCCCGTCACGTCGCAGAAGAGCACGGTGACCACCTTTCGCACCTCGCGAACCACGTCCGCCACGAGCGGCCCGCCGCACGCGTTGCAGAAACGCGCGCCGGCCGGGTTCTCGGCTCCACAAGCGGGGCAGTCCACGTCGCGACACTACCGCCGGGAGTAGCATCCGACCATGGCGACGACCGAGACCAACACCGAGCTGGGAAGGCAGATCGTCGAGGATGCGAAGCAGTACGTCCTCTATTCCTGGAGCGTCCAGAACGCGATCAACCCGATCGCCGTCGAGCGCGCAGAGGGCCGCTACTTCTACGACTACGACGGCAAGGCGTACCTCGACTTCGCCTCGCAGCTCGTCAACGTCTCGATCGGCCACTCACACCCGAAGGTCGTCCAGGCGATCAAGGATCAGGCGGAGAGGCTCGCCACGATCGGGCCGCCGATGGCGACCGAGTCGCGCTCCCGCCTCGGGAAGCTCCTCGCCGAGGTGACGCCCGGCGATCTCTGCATGTCGTTCTTCTGCAGCGGGGGCGCCGAGGCGAACGAGAATGCGATCAAGCTCGCCCGGTGGTACACGGGCCGCCACAAGATCATCGCGCGCTACCGCAGCTACCACGGCGCGACGGCCGGCGGGATCACGCTCACCGGCGACCCGCGCCGCTGGGCGGCCGAGCCCGGCCTGCCGGGAGTCGTGCGCATGTTCGACCCGTACACCTACCGCTGCCCGGCCGGCCACCCCGACCCGTGCCCGGTCTGCACGGGCGCGCCCCACTTCGAGGAGATCCTCCAGTACGAGGGCGCGCACACCGTCGCTGCGGTGATCCTCGAGACGGTCACCGGGACGAACGGGATCATCGTCCCGCCGGACGGCTACCTGCAGTCGATCCGCGAGGTCTGCGACCGGCACGGCATCCTGCTCATCTGCGACGAGGTGATGGCCGGGTTCGGCCGCACCGGGAAGTGGTTCGGAGTCGACAACTGGAACGTCGTACCGGACATCCTCACCGTCGCCAAGGGCATCAACTCGGGCTACGTCCCGCTCGGCGCGATGATCGTGCGCGAGCCGATCGCCGACTGGGTGCGCGACAAGATGTTCGCCGGCGGTCTCACCTACAGCGGCCATCCACTCGCGTGTGCGTCCGCGGTCGCGTCGATCGAGGCGTTCCAGGAAGAAGGCATCGTCGAGAACGCGGCTGCGATGGGTGAGGTGTTCCGCACCGAGCTCGCCCGGTTGCAGGGCAAGCATCCGTCGATCGGCGAGGTGCGCGGCCTCGGCTGCTTCTGGGGTCTCGAGCTCGTCAAGGATCGTGCGACGCGAGAGCCGCTCGTACCGTTCAACGGCACCGGCGAGGCGGCGGCGCCTATGGCGGCGGTCATGAAGCGCGCCCTCGACCGCGGCCTCTACCTGATGACGCATTGGAATGTCGTCATGTGCTGCCCGCCGCTCACGATCACGCGCGACGAACTCGACGAGGCGATCGAGCTGCTCGACGACGCTCTGGCGGTCGCGGACGAATTCGTGGCTTGAACGGTTTGCGGTGACGCCGGCGGCGTACCTGCAGCCGGCGCCGGGCAGGATCCGAATCGAGACGGCACGGTGGCTCCTCACTGTCGGGAGCGGCGACGCGGTCGTGACCGGGCTTCGGTTCGACCCGTCAGAGACGCAGGCGGTACTCGCCGAGATCCGACGACGTGCACCGGGCCGCGCGATCGTCGTGTCGACCGACCGGGCCGACCTCGCGATCGCGTTGCGGGCGCTCGGCTTCCACGACCCGGCACCACCGATCGGACCGACCTGCGCGGCGCTCGCCCTCGATCACGCGCCGCCACCGGTGGACGGCATCGACGTGCGACGCATCGAGACCTACGACGACTTCCTGGCCGGGCTCGAGATCGAGGACGCGGTGTTCGGCTACTCGAGGCGCTCCGAGGCGGAAGCGATCTACAAGCGACGACGGCTGCTGCCCGGCGGAGAGTGGCTTGCGATCTGCGCTGGACGCGCCGTGGCGTACGGCAGCGCCGTCGCCGGGCCGTTCGGGCTGTACCTCTCGGGTGGTGGGACGCTGCCGCAGGCACGCGGCCGCGGCGCATACCGTGCACTCGTGCGCGCGCGCTGGGATCACGCCGTCGGGCTCGGGACGCCCGCCCTCGTCGTCCACGCACAGGAGACGTCCCGCCCGATTCTGGAGCGGCTGGGGTTCGAGCACGTCGCCACGATCCACGAGCTCGAGCTCGCCGCATGATCGAGGAACCCCTCCGGCGCTTCGCCGAGGACCCGGCTGCCTGGGGGGAAGTCGACCCGCGCAGCGGACTCGAGCGCCTCCTCACCGACCGCTACTGCCTGCTCTTCGGCACCTCGTCGGCGACGACGCTCGTCTCGCGCCTCCGCCTCGACCCGGACGAAGTGCCCGAGGTGATCCACGAGGTACGCGAGGCGGTCGCGAGGCGCGGGCACCGCGAGGCCGTGTGGCGCGTTGGCAGCTCGGCGACGCCGGCCGATCTCGTCGACCGCCTCATCGCCCATGGGCTCGTCCCCTGTGACCTGCCCGGCCAGGAGGCTCATCTCACGTCGATGGTGCTGGCGGAAGAGCCACCGCCGGTCGACGGCGTCGAAGCACGGCGTGTCGCAGACGCGGCCGAGCTCGCGTTGGCGAGCGGCATCTCCGCCACCGCCTTCGGCGAAGCCGAGGACGAAGAGGATTGGGAGGCGCGATTTGCCGCGGAACGCGCCGGCCACACGCCGCGGATGTACCTCGCACTCGTCGACGACAGGCCTGTCGGCGCCGCGCGGGCGTTCGTCGAGGATGGACTCCCGGCGGTCATCCTCATCTCCGGCGGCGTGCTCGCGGCGGCGCGCGGGCAGGGTGCGTATCGCGCGCTCGTTCGGGCCCGCTGGGACGACGCGGTCCAGGCCGGTCGGCCGGCACTCGTCGTCCATGCCGGTGCGATGTCGCGCCCAATCCTGGAGCGCCTCGGCTTTCATGCCGTCGCGGAGCAGGAAGTGCTGCTCGACCCGACCACGTGCTGAGTGCGGAGCTGCACGAGTTCGCGCGGAGCCCGGGTGCATTTCTCGAGCCGGCCCCGGGCGTCGTGGTGGTCGAGGCCGACACCTATTTCGCGGCGATCGTCGCCGACGGGATCTACATCAACGTCTGCAGGCTTCGGTTCGCTCCGGAAGATGCTGCCGAGGTGCTCACCGAAGTGCGGGCACTCGCGCCGGCAGCGATCGGGTCGTGGCAGACGGACTCGGCCGCGCGCGCCGACGCGCTCGTCGGTGCGGGTGCCCGCCCTCCTGGGGCGCCGCTCGACTGGGAGTTCACCGCACTCGCAACGGCCACGCCACCGCCCGCAGTCCCCGGCGTCGACATCCGCCGCATCGACGACTTCGGCGACTACCTGGTGGGGCTCGAGATCGCCCTGTCCGCCGAGCAGTACACGGACGACGTTCGCGACCGCCGTCGCCGTGAGGCGAAGGCAATGTACGAACGCCGCCGGTCGGGGCCGTCGATGGAGTGGCTCGCGTCGATCGACGGCGAGCCTGTTGCGCACGCGCGGGCGTATCCCGGCCCGCGGGGCCTGCTGCTCGACGGCGGTGCGACGCTGCCGAGTGCGCGCGGCCGCGGCGCCTACCGCGCCCTCGTCGCAGCGCGGTGGGAGGAAGCCGTCGCGCGAGGAACACCCGCGCTCGTCGTGCAGGCGCAGGACACCTCCCGCCCGATCCTCGAACGGTGCGGCTTCGACGTCGTTTGCACGATGTACGAGGTGGAACACGATCCGCTGTGAACGAGTCGCTTCGTGCATTTGCGCAGAACCCCGACCGGTACACGTTCCTCTCAGGGGACGTCGATCGGTTCGCCGACGAGCGCGTCTGCGTGATCCAAGGCAACGCCTGGGCCGGGGTCTCGGGCGTGAACGTCGAGCCGGACGAGGTGGAGGCGCTGGTCGCCGAAGTTCGGCAACGCGTGCCTCCGGCAAAGGCGCTGGTCTGGTGGCTCGGCCCGGACACGAAGCCTCCCGACCTCCACGAGCGGCTCGTCGCACTCGGGCTCCGAGAGCCGCGCGACCGCGGCTCGCTGCTGCACGCGCTCGCGTGCGTCGAGGAGCCTCCGGCGGGCTCGGGCGCCGTCGAAGTGACGCGCGTCGAGACGTTCGAGGACCACCTTGCCGCGACCGAAGTGATGTGGGAGGCGTTCGCGACCCCTGTGAACCGGCGGGAGAGCCAGCGCGCGCATCTGCGCTCGGAGTTCGCGGCCGCGCGGAGCGCCGGCGTTCCCATGACCTTCCTCGCGCGCCTCTCGGGCCGCCCCTGCGGCATGGGCCGCTCGGTCTACTCCGACCGCGGGGTCTTCCTGATCGCAGGCTGCGTCGCCGAGTGGGCTCGCGGTCGCGGCGTCTACCGCGCGCTCGTGCGCGCCCGCTGGGACGACGCCGTCGCCCGCGGCACGCCGGCGCTCGTCACCGAGGCGCTGCCCGACACGTCGTATCCAATCCTGAAGCGCGTCGGCTTCGTCGACGTGTGCACGATCAGACGTCTCGAGGATCGACGCTAGGCGAGCGGGAGAACGTCGCCGGTCTCGAAGAGTCGGACGAACGCTTTGACCACCGCCGGGTCGAACTGCGTCCCGGCCGACTCGACCAGGCGCTCGACCGCTTCCGCGTCCGGCATGCGCCCGCGGTACGGACGGTCGGTGACCATCGCGTGGAAGGCGTCGCAAACGAGGACGACCCTCGCCTCGATGGGAATCTCGTCGCCGGCCTTCCCGTCCGGATAGCCGCGGCCGTCCCACCGCTCGTGACAGGAGCGGACGATCGGGCGGACGTCGGCCAACCGCTCGATCGGAGCGAGGATCTTCTCGCCGAGCGCCGGGTGGCCCTTCACGATCTCGAACTCCTCGTCCGTCAGCGGCCCCGGCTTCTGCAGGATCTCGGACGGGATCCCGATCTTGCCGATGTCGTGGAAGAGCGCAGCGAGCTCGAGGCGCTTCATCGCGTCGCGATCGAGCTCGAGCTCACGGCCGACGAGGAGCGCCATATCGCTGATCCAGCGGGCGTGGGACGAGGTGTACTCGTCGTTCGCCTCGAGCGCGTTCGCGAGCGTTGCAACAGTGGAGACGAACGTGCGCTCGAGCCCTTCGAAGTGCTCGGCGCTCTCGATCGCGAGCTTCGCCTGGTGGGCGAGGCCCGCGAGGAGCCGGAGTTGCCGATCGATGATGAAACGATCGCCGACCGTTGCCACGAGGGCGCCGACCCGGCCGCCTTCGAGCCGCAGCGGCGCGACGACGTACCTGGCGATGCTCGCATCCGGGGCGCCCTCGATCGTCACGAAGTCCGTCGGCTCGAGCACGAACGGCTCTGCCCGTTCGAGCCACTCGTGCGCCACGGCTGCCGGATACCGGCGGCCGGAAGCCGGATCGTTGTCGGCGGGGTAGCCGACCGACGCCCGACCGACGAGGTCGCGCGGCTCGGCCTCTTCCTGGATCCACAGCGACGCGCGCTCGGTCGCGAGGACGCGTGCGGTCACCTCGACGCTCCGCCGGAGCACCTCCTCGGGCGACTCCGCCGTTGCGAACTCACGGCTCGCATCGAGCAGCGCATTCGCGATCTCAGCCGCCTCGCGGTGCCGACCATAGAGGCGTGCCTTCTGGAGCGCGACGGAGAGCTGGTATCCGAACGCGGCGAGGAGCCGCTCGCGGTCCTCGTCCAGGTTTGCAACGTCGACAACCACTCGTCCTGTGGTCCCGTCCTCCTCCTGGAGCGGCGCCGACGCGCCCTCGGCGATCGGCTCGCCTAGGCTCGCGACGCACGCGTCGTCGAACCAGATCGAGGCGCGTGACGTTTCGAAGATGCGCCCCGCCGCCTGAACACCAAGCGCCTGGATCTCGTCCACCGAGTGCGCACCGGAGAGCTCGTCCGCGAACGTGAGCAGCGCCTTGGCGCCATCGGCCTCGCGGCGCTGCTGCTCGTAGAGCCGCGCGTTCTCGAGCGCGACCGACGCCTGGCCCGCGAGCACCTCGAGCAGGCGCACGTCGTCCTCGTCGAACTGGTTGACGCCGAGCTTCGAGATGACGATTGCTCCGGTCACCCGTGAGCCGTACCGCAGCGGCACGACCGCCAGCGACTCCTCGAGCTCTTCAGTGCCGGGAATGCGGAATCCAAAATCGCACTCGAGCGCATTGGGGATCAACACCGCCTCGCCGGTCTCGACCGCACGTCCCGTGACCCCGACACCAACGCGCTGGGTGTATGCATGCGAGGTGTCGTCAACGGCGGCATCGGTGTCGCCGACGAATGCGATCGGCCGGAGCTCGTCGCCGTGGCGCAGCACGACGCGGCAGTTGTGGTAGTCGATGAGCAGCCGCAGCTCGGTGGCGATCGTGCTGCCGATCTGCGCGACGTCGTTGAGCCGGTTCAGCTTTCCGGCGAGCGACTGGAGCATCTTCAGGTGGGCGATCGAACGCACGTCGCGCCCGGCAACGGCAGCCGCGCTCGGCCTTTCCGTCGCGCCGTCGTCGTAGACGACACTCTGGTTCTTGCCGCGCGCCTTCGCGGTCATCATCGCCGCCTCCGCGCAGGCGACCAGCTCGCGGGGGTTCATCGCGTGATCGGGCCCCTGCGCGACGCCCATCGAGACGGTTATGCAGCCTGCCGGCTCGAGGTCGACTTCGCGGAGCGCCTGGCTGAGCCGCGAGGCGAGCCCGAGCGCGTCGCCGGCGTCGCACGACGGCATGATCACGCCGAACTCCTCGCCGCCGATCCGACACACGACGTCGGAGCCGCGCACCGTGTCCTTCGCGACGCGCGCCACCTGGATCAGCAGTTGGTCGCCGACGCCGTGGCCGTACACGTCGTTCACGCGCTTGAAGTCGTCGAGGTCGAACATCAGCACGGCGACCGTGTCGTGCGAGCGCGACGCGCGCGTCAGCTCTGCGCGAAGGCGTTCGTGGAAGTAAGCGATGGTTGTACAGAGCGGTCAGCGAGTCCGTCTGCGCGAGGTGCTCGAGCCGGGCGCGGATCTGGGCGTTGTCGAGCGCGAGCGCCGCGGCGTCGCCGAACGACCGCGCGAGGTGGAACTCGTGCTCCGCGAACTCGGCGTCCTCGCCGATCCGGTAGATGTTGAGCGCGCCCTTGAGAGCGCCGCGGGCGATCAGCGGGATCGAGATCATCGCCTCCGGCTCGACCGGCGTGCCGGGGACGTTGACCGAGCGCGGATCGAGGTGAGCGCGGTTCGTCCAGACGGGCCGGCGGTTCTCGACCGCCCAGCCGGTGATCCCCTCGCCGAAGCGCGGGCGGCTCCGCATGATCTCGTCCTCATACGCCTGCGAGCGCGCCTTGAGCGGCACGAGCACGCGCCGGTCCTCGTCGGCCTCGTAGATGTGCAGCGCCTCGTACGGCATCAGGTCGCCGAGGGTGACGGCGATGCGCTCGAGGAGCGCGTCGAGGCTCTGCTCGGAGAGCACCTCGTGAAACACCTCGGCGAGGCGGCGATACGACTCGACGAGCGCCTCGGGGCGTCCGTTTCCATTCCCGTTTGCCGGCGCGCTGAAGTCGTGGGTGTGCGCCGCCGCCGCAGACTGCGTCACCATGCGGCATTCATCGGCGGCGGCGCGCGCCGGCTTGATAGCTCCGGGGCGGGTTTCCGCTAAATCAGGCCGCAGGCCCGGGCCGTGTTCGGCCACGGGTAGAAGCCCCGCCCCGAGCGGTACGCGCGGGCCGCGACCTGGAGCTGCGCCCAGGCCGGCCAGTTGTCGGCGGTGCCCCACCGGCGGACGTAGTCGGGGCCGTACCGGCTCTGGAACCGGATGTCCATCTGGAGCCCGCCGAAGTAGCCGTTGCCGGTGTTCGAGTCCCAGGCCCCTTCGTAGTGATGGATGCAGAGGAGCGCCTCGCTGAGCGCGCTCGGGATCGGCGGATGCCCGTACCGGAGCACCTGGAGGGTCGCCGCGGCGAGCCGCCGCTGCCACAGCTCGAGCGTCGCCGCACCGGTCTTCCCGCGGGCGCTCGCGAAGCGACGCGTGACCTTCCCGGGGTAGATCCGGCGGAGGTCCAGCACGAGCCGCCGCGCGTACGCCACGCGGGTCGAAAGCCGGGCGTGCAGGTGGGGAGCCTTCGGGATCGCCACCGCGAGGCGGCGATGGACGCGACGCAGAGCCGCATCGCGGGCCGAGGACGCTCGCCGCGTCCACGTATCGATCGTCCATCGGAGATACGCCCGGTCGACGCTGTGGCGATAGGTGAACGACGTGGGCGTGCGCCGGACGTGAGCGGCACGCTCGAACGTCCAGGTCAGACTCCGGTAGCGCTCGACGGTCTGACGGAGCGCCGGGACCGCCACGGGTCTGGCGGGGCGAACGGTCTCACGCGCGAACGCCGCCCCGGCGAGCGCGAACGTGATGGTGCCCGCGAGCGCCGCAATGCTCAGCGGAATAGGGAAACGCACGGATAGTCCTCCTTGGCCGGGAGCGTCTGGCTGTGAGGGGGTTCCAGGGCGAGACTCCGGGCTCAAAGCGCCCGCCCACGTGACGGCGGGAAGGTAGCGGCCGAGTGTGAGCTGGTGCAAGGAACTTCTAAAGGTTTTGTAAAGGACCGGCCCGGTAGTGGGTCAGTCTGAAATAGCCTCGCCCTTGATAGCGCCACGGGTTCTTGCGTAGCGCCGCGCTTGATCGGCGTTTGATGTAGCGATCCTCCGCCTCAACCGACACGGATCAGCGGCCGACGCTCAAGGCATTTCGGCGTCCTTCCGTTCGAACGAGAAACACTCATCGAGGTCTGCGCATACAAGAGCAAGTTCTTCAACGACAACACCGACTACAACCGCCGGCCGCGCCGCAAGCACTACTACTAGCCGGCGTTCGGATCGCGCCCGGCCCATCCGCATCTGTAGAGGACCAGATAACTGGCCCTGCAACCCGAACTCTGTTTGCCTAGGCGCGTGTCGTCTCCCGGGCCCTAGGGGCTCGATCGATGGACTTCGGGCTTTCAGCCGGAATCCTGGCCGCAGGGCCAGACCACAAGCCTACCCCCTCTGAGAGGGCGGCTCAGGGCTTTTTCTTCCCTATCCCCAACCACTGTTTGATCTTGTCGATGATGCTCATGCAGCGAGTCTACGCCCCATGAAACTGACCCACTACCCCCGGCCCCGGTGGCCTTCCCTCGGCGATCAGCTGAAGAGATCGAGCTCAGGCTCGATCACGATCTCCTGCGCCGTGCCGTCGCCCGTGAGCCGCAGGCCGCGGACGACCACAGCGGGCACGCCGTCGGCCTTGCCGCGGGCAAGATCGGCGGCGGCAGCGATCTCGTCGGCGACGGCGACGCGGCTCGAGCGCAGCTCGTAGCCGATCCGGTCGGTCGTGCCGCGCAGGTCGAGGATCGCGGGCACCCCCGCGACGCCGATCGCGACGTCGGTCGTGCCCTGCCGGAACGGCCGGCCGAACGAGTCGGTGACGATCACGCCGACGTCCACGCCGGCGAGCTCGGCGATCCGGTCGCGCACGGCGCGCGCGCTCGCGTCCGGGTCGAGCGGAAGCAGGACGAGCGTGCCGGGCTCGGGCGCGTTCGAGTGGTCGACGCCGGCGGAGGCGCAGACGAAGCCGTGGCGGGTCTCGGCGATCACGAGCGGCGCCCCGCTCGCGCACGATCCGCTTCGCCTCGCGCAGGATCACCTCGACCTCGCGCGGGTCGCGCTCGTCGCCGGCAAGCTCGACGCGCCTTGGCGGACGCCTCGAAGTCGTCGATCCGCACGACGCGGCCCTCGGCCTTCGAGACCGCCTTCTGCGCGACGACGACCACGTCGCCGGGCGCGGAGCTCGATCCGCTCGGCGACGAGCGCGGCGAGGTCGTCGCCCTCCCGGATCTCCGGCAGGCCCTGGACGGGGATGAGCTGAGATCACTAGACGCCCGGTGACGCGGATGCCCGCGTGCGCCTTGTAGCGCCGGTTCAGGTTCACGATCACCGCCGTCAGGCCCTCGAGCGTGCGCGCGCTCGCGAGCGGGCCCGCGTCGAGCGCCCGGCCGCGCGACGAGCTTCCCCGCGAGCTCGAGCGCGAGCTCCTTCGCGCGTCTCGTCGTCGCCGCAGACGAGCGCGTCCTCGTCGGGCGGCGTCCTCCGCGAGGTTCGCGGCCGCGATCGAGTGGAGGCCGGCGGCGACGGGCGCCGGCGACGAGCTCCTGGACCCGCTCGGCGAGGCGAGCGCCAGTCGGGGTCCGGAAGCATCCCGCCGCCCTGCTCGAAGCTGATCGCGCTCGCGACGCAGAGGAGCGGCGTCGTCGCCGAGCGCCGCCGCGATCCCGCGCGCCGTGTCGAGCGCGGCGTCGGCCTTCACGGCGAGCACGGCGAGGTCGCGCGCCGCGACCGCGTCCTCGTTCGTCGCACCGCTGACGCGGCCGCCCGCCGAGCTCCGCCGCGGTCGCCGCGCGCGCGCTCCGCGTCGCGCGAGCCGATCACGACCTCGTCCTCGCCGAGCGCGGCGAGCCGCGCCGCGAGCGCGCGGCCGAAGCTGCCCGTCCCGCCGAGGATCGCGACCCTCACGCCAGGGCTCCCGGCGGCGTCGAGCACGCCGCGGCGAGCCGCGGCGTGCGCCTCGACGTCGCTCATCAGCGTCCGCGTGACGACGGGGCGCACGCCGGCCGGAAGCTCGGCGGGCGCGTCGGCCTCGTCGATCACGAGCGCGTCGATCAGACCCGCGTAGCACGAGGCGACGTGCGCCGGCGTCGTCCCGCCGGCGAGCCGCGCGAGCATCCGGTCGGCGGGGCCCTTCACGGCGCGGCCGCCGATGAGCGGGCTGACGGCGACGCAGCGGCACGCGCCGCGCGCTCGAGCGCGGCGCGGATCTCGGCGACGGCGAGGATCGGGCCGATCGAGACGTACGGGTTGCTCGGGGCGATCAGCGATCACGTCGGCGTCGCTCGAGCGCCGCGACGACGCCGGGCGCGGGCGCTGCCTCGGGCGCGCCCGCGTAGTGGACGGCGTCGACCTCGTCGCGGTGGCCGCGGGCGACGAACCAGGTCTGGAACGGGAACGTGCCCGCCGGCGTCTCGAGGAACGTGCGGAGCGGGTCGTCGGTCGCGGGCAGGAGCGTGCGCGTCGAGGCCGAAGGCCTGCGGCGATCCGCGCGGTCGCCTCGGACAGCGGCGCGCCGGCGCGCAGGAGCTCGCGTGCGCACGAGGTGCAGCCCGAGGTCGCGATCGCCGAGCCGGAACCACTCCTCGCCGCCGAGCTCGGCCGACGGTCTCGAGCGCGTTCCAGGTCTCGTCGGCGCGACCCCAGCCGCGCTCCTCGTCGGCGAGCGCCCGCGAGCGCGTAGAGGATGCTGTCGAGGTCGGGCGAGACATGCAGTCCGAGCACCTCGATGTCGTCGCCCACGTTGCCTACGATGGAAACGTTGCCTGGATCGACGACAGCCGACGAGCCCGCGGAGGAACCGCGCGCCGCCGACGCCGCCGGAGAGGACCGTCACCTTCACGCTGCGGCACGGAAGGTGCGAGCGCGGCGAGCACGCGCGCGGGTGTGCGGGCCGAGCCGGTCGGCCGAGACGCGCGAGGTCGTCGAGCGTGTCGACGTCATCGATGAGATTCGGCGCGTCGAGCGACCGTCGACGGGCGAGCGCCGCGAAGCGCGCGGCGCTGCCGGGCCCGTAGACCGGTTCGAACAGGCTCGGCGTCGGCGAAGCGCGAGCGCGTTCGTCGTCCCGTCGGCCGCCGGGCAAGCGCGACGCCCGTTCCGGGGACGGCGCCGGCGAGCGCGAGCAGGTCGCGCGCGAGTCGCGCACGGCAGGTCGGCGTTCACGACGAGGTAGGGCGCCGGGAGCCCTGCGGCCGTCGCGGCGGCGAGCCCCGCCTGCACGGCTGCGCCCTGCCCGCGCCGCGGGTCGTCGACGAGTGTCGCCCTCGACGGCAGGGTCGTGCCCGCCGGCGCGACGACGAGAACGGCGCCGACCGCGGACGCGCGCGGCGACGACGTCCGCGAGCATCGCGTCGGCGAGCGCCTGGCGCGCCCGGATCGGGACGACGGCGAGGCGCTGTTTCGGGTCTGCGCCGCGGAACGGGACGACGACGGTCGGCCATGCGTCGAGGACACTACCGGCGTGGTGCGGCCCGAAAACGCAACGCTCGCCGAGCAGCTCGAGGCGCTGGCGGCGCTGCTCGACCTCGCCGGGGCGAGCTACTACAGCGTTCGCGCGTACCGGCGCGCGGCGGAGCTGATCCGCGCGACACCCGCTTCGGTCGCCGAGCTCGTGCGCAGCGGGCGAGTGCGCGAGCTGCGCGGGATCGGCGGCGCGATCGAGGCGCGGCTGCGCGAGCTCGTCGAGACCGGGCGCTCGCCGAGCTCGAGGAGCTCGAGCGCAAGCGTGCGCCCGGAGCTCGTCGGCTTCGGCCGACTCTCGGCCTCTCGCCGCAGCGGCTTGGTCGAGCTCGGGCGACGCGCTCGGGATTTCGACCGCGGAGGAGCTCCGCGAAGCAGCAGCCGCAGACCGGCTGCGGGAGGTGCCTGGCATCGGCCCGGCGACGGAAGCGAAGATTCTGCGCGACGCTCGAGCGGCCGCGCCTCGAGCCGCGTCGCGGGCTCGTGCTGAGCCGTGCTCTCGAGCTCACGGGTGCGATCGCGGAGCGACTCGACGGGATCGCCGCCGGCGACACGCGCCGCTGGTCTGACCTGTCCCAAAAGCTGGCGATCGTCGTACCCAGCAACGAGCCCGACGACGTCGTCGCTCGGTTCGGCGATCTCCCGGAGATCGTGTCGATCGCCGCGCGCGAGAGCGGCCGTGCTCTCGGCGTCACGGTGGACGGCGTGCCGATCGAGCTTGTCGTCACTCCGCCGCATGCGCTCGGGACCGCACTCGTGCGCGCCACCGGAAGCGACGCGTACGTCGCGGCGCTCGGCGAGCTGCCGTCCGCGGCCGACGAGCACGCCGTCTACGCGGCGCTCGGGGTGCCGTACCTGCCGCCGGAGCTGCGCGAGGAGCCGTACCGCGGACACGCTCCTCTGCTCGTCGACCAGACGGCGATCCGTGGAGACCTGCACGTCCACACGACGTGGTCGGACGGCAAAGCGACAGTGCTCGAGATGGCAGAGGCGGCGGCCGCACTCGGCTACGAGTACGTCGCGATTTGCGACCACACCCGCAGCGTCCGGGTCGTTCCCGGGCTCGACGCGGAGGACGTACAACGGCAGGGCGAGGAGATCGCCGCCGTCAACGAGCGCCTGGCACCGTTCCGCGTCCTTGCGCGGAATCGAATGCGACATCCTCGGCGACGGGTCGTTGGATCTGCCCGATGACGTCCTCGGTGGGCTCGACTGGGTTCAGGCGTCGGTGCACGCAGGACAGCGCCAGTCGCGCGATCAACTGACGCAGCGAACGCTGGCGGCGATCGAGCATCCCGCGGTGCGCTCGATCAGCCATCCACAGGGCCGGATCTTGAACCACCGGCCGCCGAACGCGGTCGATCTCGACGCGTTGTATGCGGCCTGCGTCGCAACGGGCACTGCGCTCGAGACGAACGGTCTCCCCGACCGGATCGATCTGAGCGCCTCACACGTCCGTGAAGCCGTCCGCGCAGGCGTCGCGATCACCTGCTCGACGGATGCGCACTCGGTGCGTGGGCTGCAGAACATGCGCCTCGCGGTCGCGACGGCGCGACGCGGCTGGTGCAGTGCTGCGGACGTCCTCAACACGCGACCGCTGGACGAGATCGTCTCGGTGGTCTAGGCGGGCCGCTCGGAGATCTCACGGACGTCGAGCCAGTGTGTGCCGCGCAGTGCCTCGACCACGCGGTCGTCCGTGTGCTCGTGGTTGAAGACGTGCGCGTCGAGGTCGCAGCAGATCACGACCTCGTCCGCGCCGAGGCCGGCGAGCTGCACGAACGCGTCCACCGGCAGCTGCGCCTCGCGCAGGGTGACATGCTTGAACTGCAGATCCGGCGCGATCTCCATCAGCGCCGGCCAGTCGGGGCACGCACGCGCGCTCACGGCTCCGGAGTTGGCGCGGCCCGCTCGATCTCCTGCATCGACCAGGCCCCCTCCAGCAGCACGACGCCGGACTCCGCCCCCGCCGGGAACACGAAGAACCGCAGCGCGTCGTCGAGCGCATGGAGCGGCGCGCCCGTCGCGGCGTCGGCGAGCGCGATGCGGAGGTGGAACCGGCCCTCCGCGAGCGGGAGCCGCTCGAGCCGGAACGACACCTCGTGCCGTCCGCCGCCGTTCCAGCCGAGCGCGCCGAGCTCGCTGCGAGACGTGCCCGAGGGTCACAGCCGTCGTCGTCGCGCAACTCGATCGCGACACGTGGGGCAGCAACCCCGTGCTCGGCCTCGACGAGGAGCGCGCACCAGCACGGCCTCGCCCGACGCGAACTGCGCCCGCTCGTCACCGGCATCGTCGACGAGCGACACCTCGACGATACGCGCCTCGCCGCTCCCCCACTCACGCAGTCCCGCCTCGAGCTCCTCCGGGCTCGTCCTCCGGCCGAGAAGCCGCCGGTACGCGGCGATCGCCTCGCGGGTCGAACCGTCGAAGGCGAGCTCGCCCTGTCGCAGCAACACGGCTCGATCGCACAGCCGCTCAACGGCCTGCGCGTCGTGCGAGACGAAGACGATCGTGCCGCCGCGACGCTTGAACTCTGCGATCTTGCCGAAGCACTTCCGCTGGAACTGCCTCGTCGCCGACGGCAAACACCTCGTCGAGCAGGAGCACGTCGGCGCTGGATGTGCGCGGCGACCGAGAACCCGAGCCGCATGTACATGCCCGACGAGTACGTCCGCACCGGCAGGTCGATGAATTGCTCGAGCTCGGCGAACGACGACGATCTCGTCCATCACGCTCCCGCACGCCGCGCGCGGGAAAGGCCGTGGATCGAGCCGTTCAGATACACGTTCTCGCGGCCGGTGAAGTCGGGATGGAAGCCGGCGCCGAGCTCGAGCAGCGACGCGACCCGGCCGCCGGCTTCGACACGCCCCGAGGTCGGCGTGATGATCCCCGAGACGATCCGCAGCAGCGTCGTCTTGCCCGAGCCGTTCCGGCCGACGAGGCCGACCGCTTCGCCGGGCTCGATCGTGAGCGAGACGTCGCGGAGCGCCTGCACCCGCGGGCCGCGAGGCGGCCGCGGGAGACGAAGACGTCCTTCAAGCGTCCGCTGCGCCTGCGGATAGACGCGGAAGGTGCGCGAAACCCGGTCGACAACGATCCGGCCCGGCGTCAAACCGACTTCTCCATGTGGATCGCCGTCTCCTGATAGCCGAGCGACAGATACAGGCCGCGCGCAACTGCGTTTCCGCCGAAGACGTTCAGCGCGACCTTGGCGATCCCTCGTCGCCGCGCCTCGTCCTCGGCAAACTGCATGGCCATGCGGCCGAGTCCCCGGCCACGGCTCGCCTCGTCCACCTCGACCGCGTAGACGAAGAGGCTGTGCCCGAGCTCGCCGTCACGATCGGCGAGCCAGAGGTACCCGGCGGGCCGACCCTCATCCTCGATCGTGTAGACGAGGTGATCGGGTGTCGCGACACCCTCGGAGAGGAGCTGCGGCAAGTCGTGCTCCGACTTGGCGTTCGCGACCTCGGGATCGATGCCCGCGGCGACCATGTCGCTCACATAGAACGCCTTCGCACGGACGACGAACGCGTCGTACTCGTCCTCACGCAACGGCCGGATGACGGCACCCGGCTCAGGCACGAGTGCCCACCGGGGCCTCCCGGACGAGCTCTGCGAGCCGCGTCACCGAATCGGCGTCCGTCCCGGGCAGCACGCCGTGCCCGAGGTTGAAGATGTGACCGGGCCGGCCGCCCGCGCGCGCGAGCACGTCGAGGGTCGCGGCCTCGACGCGCTCCCACGGCCCGAGCAGCACCGCGGGGTCGAGATTCCCTTGGATGCCGCGGTCCTCGCCTACGAGCGCCCAGCCGTCGTCGAGCGCGATCCGCCAGTCGAGGCCGATCACGTCGCCGCCGGCCCGCGCCATCGCGGGCAAGAGCGTCGCCGTGCCGGTGCCGAAGTGGATCGTCGGCACATCGACGCCGGCGAGGATGCGCGCCGACCACGGCGCGACGAACTCCTCGTAGTCGGCAGGCGAGAGGACGCCAACCCATGAGTCGAAGAGCTGCACGACGTCTGCACCGGCGAGGACCTGCGCGCCGAGATACGCGGCGAAGCAGTCCGCGAGCCGGTCCATGAGCGCGCTCCAGACGGACGGCTCGCTGTACATGAGCGCCTTGACGCGCGTGAGCTCGCGCGACGGCCGTCCCTCGACGAGATACCCCGCGACCGTGAACGGGCCGCCGCAGAAGCCGACGACCGCCTGCTCAGGCGCAAGCTCGCCCCGGACTGTGCGGATCGCCTCGACGAGCGGGGCATACGCGTCACCTGGATCGGGAAGCGTCAGCCGCTCGACGGCCGCCGCCGAGCGCACGGGCGGCTCGACCACGGGCCCCACGCCCTCGACGAGATCGACGTCGAGCCCCATCGCCACGACCGGGGTCATGATGTCGGCGAACATCACCGCAGCGTCCACGCCGTGTCGCCGAACCGGTTGCAGCGTGACCTCCGCGCAGAGCTCCGGTGTCTGCGCGATCTCCCAGAACGAGTGGCGCTCACGCAGCGCGCGGTACTCGGGCAGCGACCGCCCCGCCTGGCGCATGAACCAGACAGGCGTGCGCTCCACGGGCTCTCGGCGGGCCGCGCGGACGAGGAGTGGGTCCATGTCGAGGTTAGGCTAGCCACCCGTGTCGCAAGGACCGCTTGGGATTCGCTTCGGGCCGCCTCCCGCGCTCGCCCCGGAGGCGGGTGCGCTCACTCGGATCGAGGTCCAGGTCGAGAACACGGGCAGCGTCGCCTGGCGCGACGGCATTCAACTCTCGTACCACTGGCTCGACTCGCACGACAACCCGATCGTGTGGGACGGCGTGAGAACGCAGCCGCCGCCGCTCGC
This sequence comes from uncultured Thermoleophilia bacterium, assembly GCA_963785875.1. GTDB lineage: Bacteria > Actinomycetota > Thermoleophilia > Gaiellales > Gaiellaceae > PALSA-600. Next base: position 247,352 of record CAWAWV010000004.1, read on the forward strand.
GCCGGGCGAAAACGCCGTGGTTGAGCTCGCCGTACGCGGCCCGGTCCCGCCCGGGCCGTACCGCTTCGCGCTCGACGCCGTCGCGGAGTACCGCGCCTGGTTCTCGGAGCTCGGCAGCCCCATGCTCCGGATCGACGTGATGGTCGGGCCGCGTCGCGGAACGCCGACGGCGCAGCTGCCGCCGTGGATCGAACCGACCCCGGCGTGGACGGAGCACGTCCACGCAGCGCACGCCGAGGGGTATGCCGTCGTCGCCGGCTCGATCGCGTGGCACGGCGGGCTTCTTCGCCGGCGACCGCATGCGCTCGAGCCGTACCTGCCGGGCGGCGGTCGCTCGCCGGCATTCGGTGCGCCGCTTCTCTGCCCGTCGGTCCTGTCAGGCGTCGTCGAGCTCGAGCCGCTCGGTGAGGTCGCGGGCCTGCCGGCGTTCGCGGCGCCGCGCGACGAGCCGTGGATCTACGACGGACGCGCGGTGCTCACAGCTCGACCGCGATCCGGTCGTCGACCGACCTGAAGACGAGCGCGGCGAGCACGAGCGACGCCGACGCGGCGACCACGAGATAGACGACGTCCCAGAGATGAGGCGCGCGCCCCGACCAGATCGCGTCGCGGATCGCGAAGATCGGCGGCGCAACCGGGTTCACCCAGTGGAGCACGTTGAGTAGCGTGTGGTGGCGAATCGCCCGGTCGCCCAGCGTCTGCGCGCTCCAGAGGATCGGCGTCACGAAGAACCACGGTAGGAGCGCGGCCGCGAGCACGTGCTCGACGTCGCGGAAGACCACGTTCAGGCACGCGACGACGAGCGCAAGCCCGGCGACTTGGGCAACGAACACGAGCGCGAGCGGCACGGCGACCCAGACCGTCGGCCGGGCGTCGGCGACGAAGATCAGCGAGAGCACGATCAGGATCACCGCCATCACCGCGAACGTGACCGCCTGCGTCGCCACCATCGAGAACGCCACGAGCTGCCGCGGGAAGCGCACCTTCTTGACGAGGTCGGCCGAGTCGACGAGCGAGCGCGCCGCCGACTGCATCGAGGTCGCGAAGAAGATCCAGCACGCAAGCCCCGCGAGCAGGTAGAGCGCATAGTGCGGCGTCTGCGGACTCGGGAAGATGACCCCGAACACGAGCAGGTACACGCCGAGCAGGATGAGCGGATTGAGAAGCGACCAGAGGACGCCGAGGAGCGAGCCTTTGTACTTCGCCTGGAAGTCGCGGCGGAACAGGTTCGCGAACAGCTCGCGGTAGCGAACAAGGTCGGCGTAGACCGTCATCGTCGGCAACTAGTGTAGGGAGGCATACGAGGCTCTCATAAGGCCCTAACAGCGACGCTCTACCTTCCCAACTCGTGAGCACCCTCGCGGCGATCGCCGCCCTTCCGGCTTCCGCGCTCGCGATCCGGCTCCTCCTCGCGACAGGGCTGAGCCGCCGGCTCGTCGCCGTCCCGACGAGCGAGCGCTGGCACGACGCGCCGACCCCGCTCTTCGGCGGCGTCGGCATCTTCACCGGTCTGACCGTCGGGATCTGGGCGGCAGTCGCGGCCGGCGCGATTCCCGCGACGGAGCAGATCGCGGGGATCTACGCGGGAATCTCGCTTCTGTTCGTCGCAGGCCTCGTGGACGACGTGCATGCGCTCTCGCCGAAGCTGAAGCTCGCGCTGCAGGTCGCCGCCGCCGTGATCGTCCTGGCAACCGGTACCGGCGTCGAGTTGATCCACACGCACCTCGTCGCGTGGCCGCTCGCCATCTTCTGGCTCGTCGGAATGACGAACGCGTTCAACCTGCTCGACAACATGGACGGCCTCGCCGCGACGCTCGCCGCGATCGCGTTCGGGTTCTTCGCGATCGACGCCGTCACCGTCCACCCGGACGACGCGCACCTCGCGTTCGCGCTCGCCGGCGTCTGTGCGTGCGGCGGGTTCCTGCCGTTCAACCTCCGCCCGCACGGGAAGGCGCTCGTCTTCATGGGCGACTCCGGCTCGCAGGTGCTCGGCTTCTCGCTCGCGTCGCTCGGCCTCGCCTCGAGCTGGAACGTCGCCGGGTCGACGGTCGCGACGCTCCTGCTGCCGATCCTGATCCTCGCCGTACCGGTGCTCGACACGACGCTCGTGACGTCGATCCGCCTCCTCGAGGGTCGTCCGATCTCCCAGGGCGGACGCGACCACTCGTCGCACCGGCTCGTGCGCTTCGGCATGTCCGAGAAGCACGCCGTCCTGCTGCTCGCGCTCATCGCCAGTGCGCTCGGCGGGACGAGCCTCGCCTACAACGTGCTCGACAACCAGCGCTTCGCGATCGTCGGCGTGCTTGTCACCTTCGTCCTGCTCGTCCAGTTCGCGAGCTTCCTCGCAGACATCGAGCGCCGGAACGTCCCAGGCGCCGACGTGCGTCTCGCCGAGGCGTTCGCCGTGCACTGGCGGCGGCTGGTCGAGGTGCTGGTGGACTTCGTCCTGATCGTCGGCTCGTTCGTGGCAGCGTACGTCGTGCGATTCGGCTGGCCCGGAACGGAGTCGCAGCGGCATCTGGCCGCGATTGACGCTGCCCGTGCTGATCGCGGCCCGCTACCTGGCATTCATCCCGTTCGGGCTGTACCGCTCGGTCTGGCGCTACGCGGGGTCGCGCGACCTCGTCTCGATCGCCGGTGCGGTCGTCGTCTCGGAGGTGGTCGCGCTCGGGTACATGGCCGCGACCCGAACCTTCGGTGACTTCTCCCGCTCGTTCTTCATCGTCGACGCGCTGATCTGCACGGCAGCGATTGCCGGCTCGCGGCTTGCCGAGCGCGCCGTGATCGGCGGAACCCGCACGATCCGCGACCGCACCGGCAGGCGCACGGTGATCGTCGGAGCCGGCCGCACGGGCCGCAGCCTGATACGCGAGCTCCGCGAGACGGGCGGCGAGCGGGTGCTCGGCTTCGTCGACGACAACCCGCGCCTTCGCCGGCGGCGGGTCCACGGAGCGCCGGTGCTCGGCGGGACCTACGAGATCGGAGCGATCGTCGCCCGGACGATGCCGGACATCGTGCTGGTCACGATTCCCAAGGCACCGCGCGAACGCCTGGGCGCGATCGTGGCGGCGTGCGACGCCGCCGGCGTCGCGTGCCGGTTCGTGCGGCGCGACACCGACCTCGACCCGCGTGTCGTCCTGGGCGCCTCCGCGGAGTGAACGAACGCACCCGGCTCGACCGACTGCTCGCCGCGATCCCCGTCGCCGTGCTCGCGCTCGCCGTGCTCGCGCTCTACACGTGGAGGCATCGAGCCGGAAGACGCCGACGATCTTCAGCGACGAGCTCGAGTGGGCGCAGCTCTCGCGTGCGATCGCGGCCACAGGTCACGCAGCGGCTCTGGGCGAGCCGAGGCCGTTCAAGTCGCTCTACGCGTACCTGATCGCGCCGGCCTGGTGGTCGAGCTCGGTCGGCACGGGCTACGCGTTGATCAAGTACCTCGACGCGGTGCTCATGTGCCTGACCGCGGTCCCCGTGTACCTCCTCGCGCGCCTGCTGGTCCCGGCGCGCGTAGCGATCGCCGCCGCATTCGCGTCGATCCTCACCTCGGCGATGTTCTATGCCGCGTTCCTGCTGCCCGAGGCGCTCGCCTATCCCGTCTTCGCAGCCGTCGCGTACCTCTGTTTCCGCTCACTCGCCGGCGGCGGCCGCCGCTGGACGATCGCGGCGATCGCCGGCTGTCTCATCGCAGTGGAGGTGCGCGGCGAGCTGGGCACGCTCGGAGCCGCCTACGCCCTCGCGGCGCTCGTGCTCTTCGTAGCCGGGCCGACGGGCCGGCGGCTACGCGCCGGCTGGAGCGTGCTCGACCACATCGGCGCGGGAATCCTCGTGCTCGGTGCCCTGATCGTCGTGAACCAGGTCGCGAGCGGCCGCTCGCCGGAGTACGCCCTCGTCACGCAGGCGTGGAAGCACCGCATGTGGAGCCTCGGGTTCCAGGCCGGCTCGGCGTTCGCGCTCGGGATCGGCGTCCTGCCCGCAATGACGGGGCTCGCGGCGCTGTGGCTTCCGCAGCGCCGGCACGAGCCCGCTTGGCGTGCGTTCGCGGCGTTCACAGCCTCTGCGGTGTTCGCGGTCAGCGCGTACACCGGTATCAAGGCCGCGTACCTCTCGACCAACTTCGCGACGCGCGTCGAGGAGCGGAACATGATCTACCTCGGGCCGCTGCTGATCGTGGGCTGCGCGGTGTACTTCACCTCACGCCGAATCTGGCTGCCGGGCATCGTCGTCGCAGCCGGGTTCATCACCTGGCTCGTGACCGCGTACGGCTACCAACTCGACTACCCGTACTTCGAGGCGCCCGGCTACGGCATCGCGGTGATGGCGAACCGTTCGTGGCATTGGGACCAGCCGACGATCCGCACCTGGCTCTACCTCGCCTGTGCGGTGTTCTTCGTCGTCGCCGTCCTGCCGCGCGTCCCACGCCTGCCCGGGCGCGTGTGGCGGGCCGCGGCGGCTGCTGGCGCTCTGACCGCGATTGCCTGGGCTCTCACCGCCGAGATCACGAGCGCGCGCGGCTCGAATCAGTCCGCCGACCAGCTCGTCGCGAACTTGGCGAAGCCGCTCGACTGGGTCGACGTGGCCGCCGATCGACAGCGGGTGACGTTCTTCGGTGAAAACATCGGTGATGCGAACGGCGTCTGGCTGCTCGAGTTCTGGAACAAGTCGATCGTCCACGACTGGACGCTCGACGCAACCGCGCCGCGGCCCGACCCGACACTCACACCGGACGTCAAGACGGCGGACGGCCGCCTGTCCCCGGATCCCGGCACCGACTACGCGCTCACCGCCGGCGGCGTCGAGGTGCAGGGGACGACGATCGACTCGCGACCGGGCCTCGTGCTGCGCCGGATCACCCATCCCTGGCGGCTGCAGGCGGCGCTCTTCGGACGCACCGGGGACGGCTGGATCGCAAGCGACGCTCTGTATGTGCGTCTTGGGCCGGGCCGGCCGCGCGGCACGGTGACGGTCTCCGCGAGCCGCCTCGGGTTCTGCGCGCAGACCGCGCCGGAAGCCCACGTCACGATCAGGATCGGTACGGTCGCGCTGAACGAGCAGCAGAAGCCGGTGCTCGGCCGCACGCTCGTGACGCGGCACCGCGTGCTCGCGAACTGCGCCCAGTGGGTGGAGACCCTTCCGGCACGACCGCCGTTCGCAGTCACCGTGCACGTCACGCCTCTGATTCGGCCGTCCGACTACGGCGCGTCGGACGCGCGGGAGCTCGGGGCCGTCGTCGACTGGAAGTTCACGCCCGCGCCCTGAGCGCGGTCACAGCGCCTTCAGCCGCTCCGGGTGCTTGCGGACGAAGCGGGCGACCCCCGCCCAGTGCCAGAGCGTGCGGCGCGTCAGCCAGCGCTTGTCGGTCTCCGCCTGGTGCTCGTGGCGCACGACGGCAGCCGGGACGTACCACCGCTCCCAGCCGGCGCGCATCGCGCGGTACTGGAGGTCGATGTCCTCGCCGTAGAGGCGGAAGCCCTCGTCGAATCCGCCGAGCTCCTCGAGCATCGCGCGGCGCAAGCAGCAGGAAGCCGCCGAGCATCCAGTCGGCCTCGACCGGTCGATCCGGCGGCGACTCGTCGAGGTGGAAGTGGTGCCGCTGCGGCACGACGAGGCGAAGCGGCGTGCGCCGCACGATCGTGCCGGTGACGGTCGGGAACCGCCGGCGCGACGGCTGCCAGCGCCCATCGGGGAAGACCATCCGCGGCCCGGCGACGCCGCAGCGCGGCTGCTCCTCCATGAACCGGCGCAGCGTCGCGACCGCACCCGGCGCGGGCACCGCGTCCGGGTTCGACGAGAGCACGAGCTCCGCGGTCGTGAGTCGCACCCCGTGGTTCACGTTCGCACCGAAGCCGAGCGGACGTTCGTTGTGCATCGCCTCGACGCCCGTCTGGGACCGAGCCGGGGACGTTCGCGATCACGACGAGCTCGTCGACCTGCGGCGCGAGCGCGGGCAGCGACTCCTCGAGCTCGGCCGGGTGCCCGTGCGAGACGACGACCGCAGCGACCTTCATGCGGCGAGCACCTTCCGGTACACCGCCGCAGTCAGCTCCGCGGTCTCGCCGCCACGAGAAGTGCGCCGCCCGCTCGAGCCCCGCCGCGCGATACCGGTCGCGCGCCGGGCGAGCGCCGTCGGCGACCGAGTCCCGTAGACGCCTGGCGTCGCCGGCCACCTCGCGCAGCGCTGGATCGTCCGAGCACGACTACGGGCGTACCGCTCGCCATCGCCTCGAGCACAGGGAGGCCGAATCCCTCATACCGCGACGGCAGCACGACCGCCGCGGCGCGGCGGTAGAGCTCGGCGAGCTCCGCCTTGGGCACGGGCCGCGCACGTCGGCGCCGCGGCGACGCAGCTCTGCGGCGAGCTCCGGCTCCTTCTCGGGCCCGGCGACGACCAGCGGGAGGCCGGCCGCTGCCGCCGCAGCGAGGGCGGCGAGCGGGTCCTTGCGCGCCTGCACCGCGCCGACGAAGAGCAAGTAGCCGTCGTGCGTGCCGTCGCCGGGAGCGAATGCCGGGTCGACGCCATGCGGCGTCACCGTGATCCGGTCCTCCGCGAGGCCGTAGAGCTCGATCGCGTCGCGCTTCGTGCGCTCGGACACGGCGAGCACATGGTCGGCCTTCCGCGCCGACCGCGGGACGACCGCGCGAAAGGTGAGGCGGTCGAGCGAGACCCATCACGCTCGGGTCCCGCTCGAAATGGAGGTCGTGGAGCGTGATGACGCTCCGGCCGCCGTACCCGAGCGGCAGCGCGTGCTGAAAGTGGGCGAGCGCGCGGCGCGAGGCGCCGGAGAAGCCGCGGAAGCGACGAGCGCCATGCGCACCTCCTGGAAGCGCGCGGGAAGCGGCACGGCCTCGACACCCTCCGGCACGAGCTCGGGATGGCGCGTCACAGCCGCGAACCGCAGGTCGGGCGCGGCGGCGGGCAGCTCCCGAAGCAGGTTCGCAACGTACGTCTCCTCGCCGGTGCGGCCGCGGCCGAGCACGTCGGCGTCGACGAGGATCACGCGGCGGCTCCCTCGTATACGGCGAGCGTCTGCGCGGCGACGGCGTCCCAGCGTGCGACGCGACGCGGAACCGGAGCGACCGCATGTGCGATCGCGTCCGCGATCGCGGCGACATCGGTCGGATCGACGACGACGGCGTCGCCGCCGGCGAGCTCCGCCATCGGCGACCCTGCCGACGTGACGATCGGGCAGCCACACGCGAGCGCTTCCGCCACGGGGATGCCGAACCCCTCGTAGAGCGATGCGTAGACGAGGCAGCGTGCGCCACGGTAGAGCGCGGCGAGCTCGACGTCGCTCGCATCCGGGAGCCACGTGACGTTCGCCGGGCGCGTCGACCCCACCCCAGCCGCGCGCGCCGACGACCCGCAGCTCGCCGTCGACCGCGCGCGCGATGCGCGCGAGGTTCTTGCGCGGCTCGAGCGTCCCGACTGCGAGTACGTAGTCGCCAGCGGCCTTCGGGCCGTCGGGAGTGAAGACGTCCTCGACCGCGTTCGGGACGACAATGATGCGGGCCTCCGGAATGCCGAGCAGCTCGATGACTTCGCGCTTCGTGAACTCGGAGACGGCGATCACGCGGCGTGCGGCACGAACGACCCGCGGGACGGCGAACGCCGAGTACGCACGCGTCCAGCGGTTGAACCACTCCGGATGCCGGAGCACTGCGAGGTCGTGCACCGTGACGACGAGCGGCGTACCGGCGCCGGAACGGCCCGCGGAACGTCGGGCAATGGAGGACGTCGACACCCTGCGGGGCGCGGAGGCGCGGGTACCAGGCAACGTCGCAGGCGACTGTGCGGAGCCGGGACGTCGCCGGGTACGACAGCTCGACCACGTCTGCGGCGAGATGGTCGCGGAGGCCGCGCACGTACCGCGCGGTACCGGCGCGTGTCTGCCGGAGCGGCGTCGTATCGAGCGCTACGCGAATCGCCGGTACCCCTCCAGGAAGACCTCCCCGGTGCGCCGCCACGAGAAGCCCGCCGCGTGCGCGAGGCCGAGCGCACGCAGCTCGTCTCGTCGCGTGAGCGCGTCGCGGATCGCGGCGGCGATCGCCTCGGGATCGTCGGGATCGGCGCGCCCGGCGGCGCCTCCCGATGCCTCGTCCATGGACGGGTGCGACGACGCGACGACGGGAGCGCCGCACGCCATCGCCTCGGTGATCGGCATGCCGAAGCCCTCGAAGCGCGACGGATAGACGACGGCCGCGGCGCCGCGATAGAGGCGCGCGAGCTCCTCGTCGGTGACGCGCCCGAGCCGGACGATCCCGCGCCGGTCGAGTTCCGGCTGCTCGCCCCACCCCGAGCCGCCGGCGACCGCGAGCGCGAGCTCGGGATCGGCGAGCAGCTCGAATGCACGCACGAGCGTCTCGAGGTTCTTGCGCGGCTCCAGCGTCGCGACGGTGAGCAGGTACGGAAGGCCGAGATCGGCATGCCTGTCCGTCGACGGTGAACTCGCCGCCGATGCCCGGATGGGCGACGACCGTACGCTCGCGGGGGAAGGCAAACGTGCCGCTGAAGTCGTCGGCTGTGAACGCCGAGTTCGCGAAGATCACGTCGCACGTCCGCGCGGCCTCCCGGTACTTGCGGCCGTGCATCGCACGTGTGCGGCTCGTCGTCCACTCGGGATGGTGGTGCGGAACGAGGTCGTGGATCGTCGTCGCGCGAACGCCGGCGCGTTGCGGCGGGGTGACACCAGTCGCTGAAGTGGAGGACGTCGAAGGCGCCGAGCCACCGCTCTGCGGCGGGCCGGCGCGCGACCGACCAGGCGGTACGCACGGCGTGTGATGCCGGCAAGGGCAGCAGCCGCAGCTCGACATCGACGCCGGCGAGCGCGGCGCGGATCGCAGCCGGTCCGTGCAGCGACGTCGGCGCGAACGCGACGATCTCGTCGCCGGACGCGGCCGCCGCAAGCCCGCGCAGCGAGCCGAGCAGGTAGTTGTTCACGCCGGTCCGCTCGTGCGAGAGCGGGCTGACGTCGAAGGCGATCCTCATCGAACCGTGAAGTCGAGGAAGCGCAGCCCGAGGGCGCGCGTGTCGGTCGATCCCGGCTGCAGCGTCGCAGGCACGGCGACAGGCGAGATCCGGAAGTGCACGACACAGCGCGAGCCGTCGGCGTGCAGCGGGATGATCAGCGTCCGCTTGATCGACGGCAGCACCCGCAGGTGCATCCCGTCGACGGCGACGGTCGACGCGCTTTGGACGAGCTTCGCATCACCGGCAACCGTCGCGTACAGCGTCTGGCCGGTATGACAGCGGAAGCGCGTGTACGTCGCGGTCGGGCCGGACCAGAGATCCGGGTAGAGGCCACGCGTCGCGCTCTTCACGCCGAGCGGCCGAACCACCCGGTAGAGCGCGAGGCCCCTGGCATCGTCGGCGGCGAGCTCTTTCTCGTCGAGCTGCAGCGCCCGGGTGGTGAGCAAATACGGCTCCGCGATGCCGCGGATCCGCCCGGTCCTCGCATCGATCCGCACGGGCGTCTCGGGGAGCGCACCCGGAGACGGCCCCGCCACGTCGTAGACCGTCCGAACCGAGCGGTTGAAGAACTCGTTCGTCCAGACGGTGAACTTGTCCATCACGCGCGAGTCGAAGAGGATGCCGACCCGTGCGTGCCGGCCGACTCGCGCGTCGATCCAATCGCGGTCGGGCAGCGACGTGCCGCCGTACAACGCGCCTGCGGAGGCGTGCTGGATGCCGCCGTGCGGGTTCGCCTCGATCGGCCAGAGCGCGGCCGCGTAGAGCGCGAGTACGAGCGCCGGCAGCACGATCGCGTAGCGGCCCGGGATCAGCAGCAGGAGGAGCGCGATCAGGATCGCGCCGGCGACGACGACCGACTGGACCTGGTCGAGCGTCGTGATCGTGTCCTGCAGCGTCCACAGCGGCAGGAGGGCGAGCGTGTCGGAGGTTGCGTTTCCGTTGATCAGCCCTGGGTACGGGACGACACCGGCGAGCGCGGCGGCGATCACCGCGCACACCCCAGCGGCACGCGGGCGCGGCAACCCCCGCTCGACCCACCAGCAGAGCGCCACGAAGAAGAACGGCGCGACGAAGAACATGTTTCGCTCCTCGATGCGCTGGCTCTGCGTCGCCGCGAACGCGGCGACCTCGACGAGCAGCCACGCCGTCATCGAGACGGCCACGGCGACGAGCGGCGCCCGGCGCTCACGCGTCGTCAGCAGGAAGAGCAACGCGGCGAACGGCGCGACGCCGACGTACAGGTCGAGCTCGCCGAGGTGGTACACGAGCCAACGCAGGACGCTTGCAACCGAGTAGTGCGTGCTCGTCGTCACCTGATAGGCGCCGAGGGCAGCGCGCGGCGAGCGGCCGTGCAGGGCTTCCCAGAGCAGGACGAGCACGCCGCCTCCGACGATGATCGCGTAGAGCCCACGGAACTCACGTAGGCGTGCCCGGCCGAGGAAGAGCGGCGCGGTGAGGATCGCCGGCACGATCGCGATCGCCTGCGCGCGGGTCAGGAACGCGATCATCGTCAGGGCGAGCAGCGCGACGATGCGGTACAGCGTCGGTTTCTCGAGCGTCATCACGAGCGCGAGCGCGCAGCCGAGGAACAGCGGGTAGAACGCGTTCTCCGTCATGAGCGTGCCGGTGTAGACCATCGACGGCACTGCAAGAGTCAGCACGGCGACGAACAACGCGAGCGGTGGGCGCACGACCCGGCGCGCGAGGAGGTACGCCGGCACGGCGGCGAGCGACATGAGGACGGTGCCGGTCGCCTTGGCGAGCCCGTATGCGGTCGGCACCGATGCGACACGGAATGCCGGCGCGATCAGCAGCGGGTAGACGAAGCCGAACCCGTGCGCCGGGACGCCGCGGATCAGGAAGGTTCCGTGTGCGGCCGCCGACTTCGCGAGCTCGGAGTAGATCAGCTCGTCGACCATGATCCATGGGGCGACCATGCGACGTGCGAGCGCGAGCCGCACGAGGATCGAGAGAGCGACGATCGCGGCGAGCCACACCCACGCGGGCAGCGAGACCGCGCGCGCGCGAACCGAGGCGACCGCCGTGCTCACGCCAGGATGCCCGCGTCGCGAGCGGCGCGGGCCACCGCCGACGGGTCGCCGACGCCCAGCTCCGCCGCGGCCTCGGCGATCCGCCACAGCACCGCGTCGTCGACGGCGTCGCCCCCGGCGGCGACCTCGAGCGCGCCCGCGTAGGCGTCGGCGACGCGGGCGACGTCGTGCTCACGGGTCGCGAACTCGCGCGCAGCCGCACCGAGCTGGGCTCCGTGGTCGAGGGCGACCTGCAAGGCGGCCGCGAGCACCTCCACCTCGAGCTCGTCGACCGGCACCTTCAGCGCGACGTCGTCCGGCAGCTCGTGGAACCAGCCGACGTCGGAGACGACGAGCGGCTTGCCGAGCGACAGGGCGCGGATCGCGGAGCCCGAGGTCTCGCCCATCGTCGGATAGCGGAGGTTGACGAGCACGTCGCATGCCGCCATCAGCGCCCAGAGGCCTTCTTCCGGCACGTAGTCGAGGCGTGTGACCCCGTCGGTCAGGCCGAGCCGCTCGAGCCGGCGCTGCACGTCGAACCGCTCTCCGGCAGCGCCGACGAGCAGGAGCCGCGCCGCGGGGTGCTCGCGCCGCAGTGCGGCAAACGCCTGCAGGAGCTCGGGGATCCGCTTGTTCATGTTCAGGAACCCGAAGCATCCGATCAGCGGGTCGCCGGGGATGTCGTCGACGGCCGTCACGTGGCCGATCGGCCATGCCGGATGCGGGATCCGCCACAGGCGCCCGCGGTACCCCGCCGCGCGTGCGCGCTCGCCGACGTAGTCCGAGTGCACGATCAGCCCATGCGCGTGCTCGAGGATCGTGCCGGCAAGCGGAAAGCGCTCCGGCTGCGTCTCCCAGAGGAGCGGCAGCAGGTTGTCGAGGACGCCGAGCCCGAGCAGCCGGCCCGCCACGCCGAGCTCACGCTCCATCGCGTCGAGGTAGCCGCGCCCGTCGCGACGGCCGATCGTGATTCCCGCGACGAGGTGGTGCAGCACGTACTCGTGCAGCACGACGACGCCGGGGCGCGCGCGCAGCGCGTCGACGATCCAGCCGTGCGCGTCGGGGTCGTTGCCGACGTGGTACAGCGCCACGTCCGCGGCGGGTGCGCGCTTCCCCTGCTCGGCGACGACCACCTCCACGCGCTCGCGGAGCGACGGGAGCAGCAGCGTCGAGTAGTCGGCGATCCCGGATCGCGAGGGCGGCTGAGGCGAGTAGTAGGCGACCTTCACGAGAGGAGGGCGTCGACGCAGGCGTCCCAGGTGACGCGCTCGGCGACCGCGCGGCCGGCCCGGCCCCATGCTTTCGCCTCGTCGACGTGCGCGGCGAGATACGCGCAGGCGCGCGCGACGGCTTCGGCGTCGGGCTCGACGACCACGCCCGTCTGGCGGTCGTGCACGACCTCGAGCGGGCCGCCCGCGTCGACAGTGGTGACGACCGGCTTCGCGGACAGGAACGCCTCGTACGGGACCATCCCGAAGTCCTCGTCGACCGGCGCGTAGTAGACGGCGAGGCACCGGGCGTAGAGATCGGCGAGCTGCTTCTCGTCGACGCGGCCGACGAACGTCACCTGGCCGTTGAGACCTGATGCGAGCCGCTCGAGCCGCTCGCGGTCTGGCCCCTCGCCGGCGATCACGACCCGGAGCGTCGGCTCGCGCTTGGCGGCCTCGATGAGCAGGTCGATCCGCTTCGCGCGGTCGAGCCGGTTCACCGAGAGGACGTAGCCCTCCGGCTCGCCCTCGCGGTAGGGGAGCGACTGCGGCGGGTGGGGCAGCACCTCCGCCTCGATGCCGTTGCAGCGCCGCAAGCGGTCGGCGACGTTGCGCGAGGTCGCGAACACCTTCCGCGCCTCACCGAGCGCGACGGCGTCGAGGCGCTCGATCGCGCGTTGCGTCGCGCGGCCCTCGGGCGATTCGTCGAACTGCCCGAGCTCGGTGCGGTCGTAGTCGTACGCCTGCCGGAACTGGTGCAGCACCCAGGCGACCTTGTTCGGGTGACGGACGCAGTACGCGGGGAACTTCGTCGCGATCACGCGGTCGATCGGACGCCCGTCGGCCTCGGTCAGGTCGGCGAGGCGCCAAAGGAGCGCCTGGTCGAGCACGCGGGCGCCGGGGTACCACTTGAACGGGATGCTGACGATCTCCGCGTCGTGCCCACGTGCATGCAGGGCTGTGACGAGATCGTCGGCCATCAGCTCCGCGCCGCCCCGCACGAACGGCACCTGCGGCGCCGCGACGACGATCCTCATGGGCGCTCGAGCCGCTTGATCCGCTCGTCGAGGTCGTCGATCAGCTTCAGGACGGCGTCGTTGAACGCACGCTGATCGGCGAACGCCGGCTCGACGTACCAGCGCATGAACCGGCGGAGGACCGATTTGAGCGGCCCGCCCTTACCGACGATCGGCCGTTCGGCCGAGATCGGCCAGAGGCGTTCGGCCTGGTCGCGCACCGAGAGGCGCACGTGCGCCGGCGGCACGTCGACACCCCGCGGGCCGGCGGCCCGGAGCTCCTCCTTCAGCCGCGCGAAGAGCGCGGCCACGTCCGTGGGCTCGTCGGTCACTGCGCGGGAGTGTAAAGAGGGCGCATTACGGCTCTGTGAGCGTCCCGTGGCTTCGGCAGTACGATCGCGGCGTGAGCGTGATCGCGATCCCGCTGCTCACGCTCGTCCCCGGCCGCCTCGGCGGCAGCGAGACGTACGTGCGTGAGCTCCTTCGAGGCCTCGGACGCGCGGGTACCCATTCGTACCGCGCCGTGCTGCCACCGGTGGCTCCGGACGCCGGGGAGGGACTGCCGGCGGTCGTCGCGCGTGAGTATCGTCGCGCATCCACCACCCCGGGACGGCTGGCCGCGATGGGAGTCGCGAGTGCGCGCCCGGGTCGGCTAGCCGGGCACCTGCGCGGCGCCGACGCCGTGCATTTCCCACTGACGATCGAGCTGCCGCGCACACAGCTCCCGAAGGTCGCGACGCTGCACGACGTGCAGCATCTCGATCTGCCGGAGCTGTTTCCCCGCGCTGAGCGCGGGCTGCGCGCTGTTCTGTGGCATCGCTCGCTCCGCCGTGCCGCCCGCGTGATCGCGATCAGCGAGTTCGTCCGCGAGCGGGCCGTCGCGTCGCTCGGGCTCGACCCGGAGCGCGTCCGCGTCGTGCCGCTCGGTCTCGATCACGACGTGCTGCGGCCGGGAACGGTCGCCCGCGAGCCGTTCCTGCTCTACCCCGCGCGGCCGTGGCGGCACAAGAATCACGCGCGGCTCTACGAGACGTTCGCGCTCGTCCGGCATGAACGGCCTGAGCTGCGGCTCGTGCTGACGGGCGGCGGCGATTTCGGCGCCGTGCCGGAGGGCGTCGAGGCAAGAGGCCACGTCTCGGCGGCGGAGCTCGTCTCGCTGCTGCAGCGCGCGTCGGCGCTCGTCTTCCCGTCGCTCTACGAGGGTTTCGGCCTGCCGCCACTCGAGGCGATGGCCTGCGGATGCCCGGTGGCGTGCTCGAACGCAGGCGCGCTGCCGGAGACGGTCGGCGACGCGGCGCGGCTCTTCGACCCGCGCGACCCGCAGCTGATCGCGGCAGCCGTGCTCGAGGTGCTCGACGACCCTGCGCCGTGGGTCGAACGTGGGCTTCGGCGCGCCGAGCAGTACGCGTGGGACGAGACTGCGCGGTTGACGGACGCGGTGTACGCCGAGCTACTGGCGTAGCTCAGTGCGCCGGGCGAGACACCCCCGTGCCGGCGATGTCCCGGGGACAGTCCCCGGGACGTGTCCGCTTCGCCGCTGCGAGAGCGGGGCGGGCCGTTGGCGGCCGGACACGTCTGCGCAGGCCGTGACCCGGGGACAGTCCCCGGGACTGGGCCGCTCAGGGCAGCGCTGCAAGCGACGATGCGCAAGCGACGCGCGCGCAGTACCGTCGACGCTCATGGCCCGGATCCGGCGTCACGACCTTCCCGCGCACGGCGCCTTTCACATCACGATGCGCGGCGTCGACGGCTGCGACATCTACTGCGACGACGACGATCGCATCCGCTTCCTCCGCTTCCTCGGCCTCGGCACCCATCTCGCCGAATGGCGGCTTCTCGCCTACTGCCTCATGCGCAACCACTTCCATCTCATCGTCCTCGGCGAGCTCGAGCGAATCTCGCGCGGCATGCACGCGCTCGCGTTCCGACACGCGCAGATGTTCAATCGGCGCCACGACCGCCGCGGCCACCTGTACCAGGATCGCTTCCACGCCCAGGTAATCCGCGACGACGAGCACCTCGGCGCCGCGTGCGCCTACGTCCTCGGAAACGCCGACCGCATCGGGATGCCGGACTGGCCGTGGCGAGGCGGCGAGTTCGCCGAGCTACTGCCCTAGCCGCGCCCGGATCGCGTCGGCATCCGGTGTCGCCGCGTCCTTCATCCACGGCTGCAGCTCCTCGCGAAACACCGCGAACGCGAACAGATTCGCCTGCCGCGGGAACGCCTTCGTCACCAGCCGAAGCGGTGCCGCCGCGAAACGCCACCGCCCTTTCCCCCCGAGCTCCAGCACCGAGACGGGCAGCTCCAGCTCGCGGAACCACACGAAGCGGTGGCGCCGGTGCGGTGCCGCGGAGGCGATCGTCTTCTCCACCTCGCGCTCCGTCCACCGGTAGACGTAGTTCGGAACTGCCGAGTTCCGCACTCCGCCAGAGTCGAAGCTGTTGGCGGCGACCGCCGTCAACTCGTACTCGTCCACGACACCGAGCCGTTGCGCGACACGCATCAGCGCCGAGTCGCGTGCCTCCAGCGCGAGGACGCCATACCGCGCGACCCGGTACAGCTCGAGCAGCGCGCGATGCGGCGACGCGCAGTGGTGGAGCCCCGCCGAGATGACGGCGAAGTCGAACGAGTCGTCGTCATACGTGAGCGCCTCGGCATCCTGGCGCTCGTCGGCATCGGCGGAGAGGTTGGTGAACGTAACGTGCGCGAAGCCACAGGCCTCGAACGCCTCGCGATCGACGCCGCCGCCGGCGACCACGAGCACGCGCCAGTCGCGCTGAACGAGCCCTCGGGTGAGGAGATCGCGCAGCACCCGCTCGTAGAAGCCGATCCGTTCGGTCATCGACGACCGAGCCTCCCGCGGCGCGCGTCGCGCCAGCCCCGGACGGCCGCGCGCACTCCGGCGGCGTCACGCGCGTTCGCGAGGTGCGCTCCGAGCACGACGCCCCGCCGCAAGGCGGCGGCCGGGCCGCGCCGCGGATCGTGGCGCTCGGCAACCGCGATCATGTTGCGTGTGTCGTAGTAGATGCTCGTCGGCGAGCGGAGCCCGCCTGTCGACGCAGACCCGACGTGCCACACCCTCGCGTCCGGCACGAACACGACGCCGAAGCCGGCCGCGCGAATGCGCAGGCACCACTCCGTGTCCTCCGCGTAGGCGAAGAGCGACTCGTCAAGGAGCCCTGCGCTCTCGATGGCGGCACGCGAGACGGCCATTGCAGCACCCGTCGCACGATCGACGTCACGCGGCGTGTCGAACCGGCCGTCGTCCCGCTGCCCGAAGCCGTCCTGGCGTCCCCAGTACCCGAGGCGCAGGTTCACGCGACCGCCGGCATACATGAGGACGTCGGGCGGGTCGGCGAAGTACACCTTGCACGCGAGCACTCCTGCATCGTGCCGGGCGGCCGCCGCAGCCTCGAGCGCAGCCGGCAGGCCGGGATCCGCGACGGCGTCGTTGTTCAGGAGCAACACCCAGTCGGCTCCCCGCGCAAGGGCGCGCCTGATGCCCACGTTGTTGCCGCCGGAGAAGCCGAGGTTGACGCCGGTGCGGATCAGCTCGACGCCCGGGAATCGTGCGGCGATCGCGTCGGGCGAACCGTCCGCCGAGCCGTTGTCGACGCAGACGGTCTCGATCCCCTCGAGCGACTCGAGCGCTGCGAGCGTGTCGTCGCCGCCGTTCCAGTTGAGGACGACCGCGACGAGCTTCACGAGGCGCGAGTGAACTGCGCGATCGACCCGGCGCCAGGCAGGCGGCTCCAGCCTCCGCCCCGCTCGATCTCGCCGACGAGCCGTGCCACGCCGGGATAGACGTTCCCGTAGCCGCCCGCGTCGACCGCGTCGTGGAAGAGCACATGGCCGTCCGGCCGCACGAACGCCTGCCAACGCTCGAAGTCCGCCTTCGCGCCCTCGTAGCTGTGGTCGCCGTCGATGAACAGCAGCTCGAGGGGCTCCGGCGGCGGCTCGACGGTCCGCGAGTCGGCGACCACGAGGTGCACCTTGTGCTCGAGCCCGAAGCGCGCCAGCGCACCCGAGAGCTCCGCGTCGAGCTGCTCGCCCGGCATGTCCGGCCGCAAGGCGACGTGGAGGTCGTAGGACCAGAGCTCGACGCCTTCGGGCAGAGCGGCGGCGAAGACGATCGTGCTGCCGCCCTTGAATCGGCCGATCTCCACGAACGGCCCCGTTCGCGCGTCGCGCGCGAGCCGATAGAGCAGCGCGGCTTCGTCGAACTGAAGCGACGCGACACCGTGGTTCAGCTGGTTGGACGAGAACATGAACGCGAGGTCCTCGAAACCGCGCACCGAGGCAGGCCACCGCTCCACGTTCCGGAACCGCATCGTCGCCGGGTCCCGGAGGACAGCTGCGTGGATCAGGTTCTTGCCGAGGCCGGTACGGCCCGCACGGCGGACGAACTCCTTCAGCACGCGGGGCACGCTACTGCAAGGAGTGCAGGTACGCCCACGCCTGGCGGAGACCCGCCGGCCGGCCGACGCCGAGCACGAGCGAGTAGACGACGAGACCGGCGATCGCGGCGGCGAACGGACCGGTCACCGCGGCAGGAACACCGAACGCGACCGCCGCGACCACGCCGCAGACGACAGCCGCCGGGACGAGCGCTCGCAGCGTCGGCGCGAGCGCTCCGAGCGCGGCGAGGACGACGGCAAGAATGCCGGCCGTCGTGACAGCAAGCCCCGCAGCGACTCCACCGAGGCCGGCGATCCCGCGGCCGGCCCACTCGACGAGAACGTGCACGCAGAGCGCACCCACTGCGAGCAGCGGCAGCCACCGTGCGCGCCCGCGGACGAAGAGGAGCGGATAGGCCACCGTGACGGCGACCGACGCGACCATCCACGGCGCGAAGTAGACGACGAGCCGCCCGAGCTCGGCGCCGGTCCCGCCGCCGTACTCCGAGCCGAGCACGTGCCGCGCAACCGTCGCGCCGGCGAGCGCGAACACCCCCGCCGCCCCTGCCACCGTTGCCAGCGACAGCCACGAGATCGCGCCGATGTGGCGGGCGACCCGTGCCGGCGTTGGCTCGCCCCGCGCGAACGGCACCGTCGAGACGAGAGCGATCGACGTCGCCGTGACGGCGACGAGCGTGGCCGCGATCAGGTACGCGTAGGAGAGCGTCGTCGCCTTGCCGGGCCCCAGACCGTTGGCGAAGCGGTATCCGACCACGTACAGGCCCTGTAGCGCAAACGGCAGCGCCACGCCTTCGGCGAGCTCCCGGAGGCGCGCGACCGGGTTCGCGTCCGGTCGCGCGAGCGTCCCGCGCACGACGAGCGCCGCGAGCGGCGCACCGGCGGCGATCGCGGCGTTGAGCGCGAGCCCCCAGCCGAATGCGACGACGCCGTGGCCCACGAGCGCGACGATCACCACGAGCCCCGCAACAGCGCCACCGCTGAACGACGCTGCGGCGACGGCGTAGTCGTCGAGCGAAGCGAGCGCGCTCGCGAACACCCCGGCGGCGATCTGCGCCGCCGCAGCCGGCACGAGCCATGGCAGAAGCGAGGCGGCCGCATGTCGGGCGGCGGGATCGCTCGCGAGCGCGCGCGCGACGACGCCGGGCCAGCCGACGCACAGGACGAGCAGCGGGACAATCGGAACTGCGAGGGCGGCCAACCAGGTCGTCACTTCGGCACCGAGGCGACCGTCGCGGCGCGCGCGCACGAAGCCGGGCAGGACGACGACACGGAGCGCCGTCGCGACCAGCACGAGCGCGAGGTAGACCGCGTACGCCGCGAAGAAGCCGTCGGTCTTCACACCGTGCCCGAACTTCCGTGAGAGAACGACGCCCGCGCCGACCGCCGAGAGGCTCACCAGCCCGGTCGCGAGGCCGGTCAGAAGTCCGCTGCGAACGGTTCTCCCGCGGGGGTGGACGCTATCCTTCATCGATGCCGAGCGACCATACCGACGCCTGGACCGAGGCCGAGCACGAGGCGCTTCGGGCCGAGCTCGGCGATCTCTATCGGAACCGGACCTGCCTCGTCACCGGCGCCGACGGGTTCATGGGGTCGCATCTCACGGAAGCACTCGTCGCGCTCGACGCCCATGTGATCGCCTTCGTACGCGCCACGTCGTCGGGGGCACTGAACAACATTGCTCGCCTGCGTCGCGAGCTGACGGTCGTGTTCGCCGACCTGACGGACAAGACATCGATCGACCACCTGATGCGCGACCACCTGCTCGTCGCACCGGACAAGCCGTACGTGTTCCACCTCGGTGCGCAGGCACACGTGGGCGAGTCGTGGCACCGCCCGTACGAGACGGTGATGGCGAACACCGTCGGCACGCTCAACCTGCTGCAATCGGTGGTGGACAACGGCATCGAGCTGGAGAAGTTCGACACCGCCGGCACGTCCGAGGAGTACGGGAACGTCAGAGAGTCGGTCGCGCACCACCACGACTTCGACGAGCTCGGCGGCCTGATCCTGCACGAGCGTTCGCCGATCAACCCCAAGTCGATCTACGCCACCGCCAAGGTCGCAGCCGATTTCCTGACGATGAACTACTACGACGCTTTCGGGGTCCCGGGCGTGGTGACGCGCATGTTCAACAACTACGGGCCGCGCCAGAACCCGCGCTTCGTCACGGGCACGATCATCACCCAGGCGCTCTCCCGGCCGGAGGTCGAGCTCGGCGCGCTCGAGCCGCTGCGCGACTTCTGCTTCTGCACCGACGGCGTGCGGGGACACCTCACCGTCGCCGCGAACGGCATCCCCGGCGACCACTACGTGTACGGACAGGGCGAGAACATCTCGATGGCCGACTGGTCGGCGATGATCCTGCAGATCGGCGAGGCGAACGGGTTCTGGGGGAGCGACCGCCATGTGGTCGTCGACGAGGGCCGGCTTCGCCCCGGCGCGACCGATGTGATGGCGTTGCGCGTCGGCTACGAGAAGCTCGCAGCGGAAACGGGCTGGGCGCCGAAGGTGTCGTGGGAGGAAGGGATCCTGCGGACGATCCGCTGGTACGCCGAGACCCAGGAGCGGTGGATCGGACGTGTGGACTGGCTGACGCCGGAGCGCTCGGCGACGTGACGCGGATCCTCGTCACCGGCGGTGGCGGCTTCGTCGGCTCGCACCTCGTCGAGCGGCTCGAAGCAGCGGGCCACGACGTGTTCGCCGCACGCAGCCGCGACTACGACCTGACGCGCTGGGATGACGCAGAGCGCCTCTTCGCCGACGCACGGCCCGAGCGCGTGTTCCACCTCGCCGCTGAGGTCGGCGGCATCGGGGCGAATCGCGCGAACCCGGGTCGCTACTGGTACGCGAACCTGATGATGGGCGCACACGTGCTCGAGCTCTCGCGGCAGAGCGGCGTCGAGAAGCTGGTCGTCACGGGGACGGTCTGCGCATATCCGAAGTTCACGCCGACGCCGTTCTCGGAGGACGACCTCTGGAACGGCTACCCGGAGGAGACGAACGCGCCGTACGGCGTCGCCAAGAAGACGCTGTTCGTCGGCGGCGGCGCCTACCGCGAGCAATACGGCCTCGATGCGATCTTCCTGTTGCCGGCGAACATGTACGGCCCGCGCGACAACTTCCACCCGACGAACGCGCATGTCATTCCTGACCTCGTCCGGAAGATGCACGAGGAGACGGACCGGGTGGTGCTGTGGGGCGACGGGACGCCGACCCGAGAGTTCCTCTACGTCGACGACTGCGTCGAAGGTCTGCTGCTCGCCGCCGACCGCTACGACGCTCCCGAGCCGGTGAACCTCGGCACCGGCGTGGAGACCCCGATCAAGGAGCTCGCCGAGCTGGTCGCCGAACTGGCCGGCTTCAACGGTGAGATCGTCTGGGACACCTCGATGCCGAACGGGCAACCGCGGCGCAACCTGGACGCGACGCGCGCGGCGGAGCTCTTCGGGTTCCGCGCAGCCACCTCGCTCCGTGAGGGGCTCGAGCGAACGATTGCGTGGTATCGGGAGAACGCGCTCACGCGCGCGTGACGCCGCCCTCGGCGGCGTGTCGTACCTGAGTCGAGCGCGGCCGGTCCCGCTGCTCGCTGCGCTCTGCGCTGTCCAGCTCGCGGTCACCGCGTGGTTCGCGTTCGCCACACCACACAACGGGTTCATCTGGTACAGCGGCGGCGACGCGACGGAGTACTGGACGTCGCAGTGGGCGGTCGGGCATCTTCGGCTGACGCAGACGGTCATCGGGTGGGGGCTGCCTGTCCTCTACGCGTGGGTGCCGCTCGTCACGGGCACCACGCTTCTCTCCGGCCTACCGGTGATCGTCGTCTTCCAGGCGCTCGTGCTCGTGCCGCTCGCGGTCGTGCTCATGTGGCTGGTCGCCGACCGCCTGTTCGGCCGGCTGTATGCCTGGGGCGCCTACGGCGCTGTGGGTCGCGGCGCCGCTGCTCCTCGTCTGGGGCATGCGCCGGCACGACTACCGGGTCCAGTTCGAGCAGAACTTCCTCGTGCCACATGTCTACGGACTGACGAACATGGCCGACTTCCCGTCGGTCGTGCTGACGCTCGCCGTTGCGTGGGCGACGCTTCGCGCACTCGACGCGGAGCGCACGGAGGAGTGGCTCTTCGCCGGTCTGCTCGCGGGCGTGGCGATCGGCGTGAAGCCTGCGAACGGGTTCTTCCTCGTCGCGTCGTGGTGCTGCTTGCACTGTGCCGCCGAGCTCGCGGCGTCGATCGTCTTCGCCGTGGCGCTCGCGCCGGCGCTGCTCGTGCTCCTGATCTGGAAACAGCGCGGGCTCGGGAACTGCCCACTCTTCGCCGCCGGGCAGGTGCACGAGGCGCGGCACCGGTCGTAGCGGCGAACCCCACCAGATATGTGCCGTGGGATCCACATCACCTGCGCATGGAGATGCGCGACCTGATGGAGTTGTTCTGGAGCGTGCGCCTGCTCGAGTGGATCGCGCTCGCAGGCGTGGTCGCGGCGATCAGGCGCGCCCCAGCCAGAGGAGCGTTCGTCGCCGTGTGGTTCGTCATGTTCTGCATCATCAAGGGATCGAGCAGCCAGGCGGGCGTCAGCAACACGACGTACTTCCGCCTCACCGATGCCGGGCTTCCCGCGTTTGTCCTGCTCACTGCGGCGCTCGTGTACCTCGTGCCGAACCGCGGCCGCCGTCGCGCGCGTAACGCCCGCGGCCCGTTCCGCGTTGGGTCGTCGCCGTGACTGCCTCGTCGGCGCGATGGCGCCACTTGTCGCTCGTAATCGCGTTGCGGAGCAGCCTGCGGCGGGCTTGACGGCGCGGGACATCGTGCGTGCGACCGAGGCGCCGATCTCCGCGCGCTCACAGCAACGGCGGCGAACGGAAGCGCTCGACTGGCGACCGGTCAGCGGGCACGGCGCCGACGTGCAGTACATCGTCTACCGGGTCGACGCCCGGCTAGGTCGGGCTGCCCGCGCCGGCCTTCGGGCGCGCGAGAGTGCTTGTTCGCCGGCTCGCGGGTCGGCGACGACCCGCGTCGACGTCGCTCGCACTTCCGCCTGGGCGATCGACCTATCGTGTCGCCGCGGGCGCGAACTACACCGACGAGCAGAACGGCAGCGATCTGATGCTGCTCGGTCCGCCCGTGACCGTGCCTTAGTCGCCTCGGAGCTTCGCCTCGAGCAGCGCGAGGCGCTGTGCCAAGACGACGTTCTGATCCGAGAGCCGCGAGATGACGGTCGAGTAGTGCAGGAGAACGAGGATCACGAACAAGAGACCCACGGCGAACAGCACGGCGGGCGGATACCCGCGCACGCCGAGCCAGGCGGCGATCGTGTTCAGGCCGCCCCGCCACGCCGACAGCACGACGAGCACCAGGCCGGTGAGGAGCCAAAGGAGGGCGTAGCGCTCACGCAGCCTGCGCGAGCGGATCAACTCAAAGACGACGAGGACGAGCACGAGCGAAGCGGCGGTCGCGGCGATCGAGACCTTGAGCGGGGTCTGGGAGTCGGCGATCACGCTGACCTCCGCTCCGGCGCCGGCCGAGCCGGTACCTCCGCTGCCTGCGAGCCTCCGTCGAGCCTACGGCTCGGCTCCAGCGGCACCACGTTACGCCGGAAGAGCCCGACGAAGAGTGCAATCAACACCTTGACCATGTAGTAGACCGAGCGCAGCGCCGTGATCGACGACTGTCCGTGCTCACGTTCGCGCATCTCGACGGGCACCTCGACGAGCCGCAGGCGGTGCTTGATCGTCATCACCATTCCTTCGACCTCGGGATAGTCGTGGGGATAATCGGCGGCGAAGAGCCCGAGGGCGCGCCGGTTGAGCGCCTGAAAGCCGGACGTCGCGTCGGTGACACGCTGGCGGGCGATCGCCGAGACGACCAGCCCGAGGAGCCTGATGCCGATGCGTCGCGTCGCCGACGACCGGTAGCCACTGCCAGACACGAAGCGCGAGCCGATCGCTATATCGGCGTCGCCGGCGAGCACCGGCGCGATCACCTTCGGCAGCTCGGCGGGAATATGTTGTCCGTCGCCGTCGCAGCGAACGGCGAGCTCGTAGCCGTTCTCCCACGCGTAGCGGAAGCCGGTCTGGACGGCGCCGCCGATGCCCAGGTTGAACGGCAGGCGCAACACCGTGGCGCCGGCGTCGCGGGCGACTTCGTAGGTGCGGTCGACGGATCCGTCGGAGATGACGACGACATCGAGGGCTGGGTCATATTCGTTCAGCTCGGCGACCACACGCGCGATGTTCTGCTCCTCGTTGTAGGCGGGCACCACCGCGATCCGGCGCGTCGTGTCAGCCGACATGGGCTTCCTCGCGCAGGCCGACGAGCTCGAGCAGGCGGCGGGCGCGATGGCGGTAGGTGTGCTCGTCGAGGACACGCTCACGCGCGCGGCGCCCGAGCTCGGCGGCCTGGGCCGGGTCGTCGAGCAGCAGGCGGTAGGCGTCGACCGCCTGCTCGGTGCTCGAGACGACGAGGAGCTCCGAGCCGGGATCGAACCAGCGCTCGATCCCGTCGTATGGGTTGGCGACGATCGCAGCCCCGGTCGACGCGAGCTCGAACGGGCGGCACGACGACGAGGCGTAGACGGACGCGTGCGCGCGCCGCGTGATGCACAGGTTGATGCGCGCGGCAGAGATCGCGCGCGCGAACTGGCTCGTCGGCACTTCGCCCGTGAGTCGCGCCGAGCCGATGTCGCCGCGGAAGTCGAGCCCGCCGAGCGAGAAGTCGACGTCGGACAGCTGACGCGACGGCTCGCCGACGAGCGCCTGCATCCAGTCGCGCCGGAACTTGTCGCCGTACCCGTAGAAGTAGACGTCGGTCTCCTTCTCGACGTCGTAGGGGCGGAAGAAGTCTGGGTCGGCGCCCCAGAAGACTGCCTCCGTCCGCCGGGCGCCCAGCTCACGCAGCCGCTCGAGCCCGCCTTCCGAGTTGGCGACAATCAGGTCGTACTCGCCGGGGTCGGCATCGTGGTACCAGTTGAAGCCCGTGTCCATGCCGCCGAACTCGGGCAGGCTCATCGGCAGGTCACCGTCGTAGAACACCACCGGCACGCCGAAGCGCTCGCGAAGCGCCGTCGGGATGCCGCGGATATGCGCCATCGGCACGGTGAAGACGACGATCGCGTCCGGGCGCTCACGTTCGACGAGCCGCTCGAGGTGCTTGCGCCAGCGCGGCGTCACCCAGCGCCAGATCACTTCGCGGGTGAGCCGATCGCCCAGCCCGTCGGCGGGGTTCTCTTCAGCGCGGCGTAGGTGCGTGTCGCCCTTCACGCGCGCGAGCGTGTCGCGCGCGAGGGCGAACGACTCGCCCTCGCGGTAGGTCGGGTTCTCCGCGACACGCCACCATGGCGACTCGATCGGCCGCCCGCGGTACGGAGCGAGGATGAGGTCGACGCCCTCTTCGTGGAGCCCTTTCCAGAGCTGCCACCAGGCGGGTGTGCACCCGTAGCGGAAGCTGAGATCGATCGAGGAGACGACGGCGAGGATCCTGGGCGCGCGCATCCGAGGAAGTGTCGCATGGGCACGTGAAGGCGCCGTTAGAGCCGGGCCGGAGCGGCCGGCACCACGGAGCGGCAGGATCGGCTCATGACGCTTTCTGCGCCGTCGAACAGGTTGGTCCTATCTCGTCTGCCTCGCCGACGGAGGCGACGTACACGCCGCCGCGGCGGGGAGCTTCCGAGTCGGCCAGAGTTGCCTGATCGCCGGGAATGCTCGATTCGCCGCCGACTACCAGACGAATCTCGGCGTAACCACGGGCCGGCACGCAAACGTTCACCGAAGCGTTCGTCGAAGACGGCGTCACTGTGGCGCGGGTGGAGTGTCCTTGCGCACTAACCGTCACCGACTCGCTGCGCAACATCTGTTGGCGCGCGCAGGATGAACGTCACGCCGCGGACCCGCGCCGTTCGCTGGCCGGGCGCAGGGTAGAGCCGCACCGACACTGGGATGCCCGGCTTCGTCCAGCCGTCGTCGTACATGCCGAACGTCAACCACTCGAGCCGCCAAGATGTTCCGACGTCGACCAATTCGACGTTCTGCTCGGTGAACTTCGTGACTCCGACGAGGCGAAAGCGCGTCTCGCTGACGCTCGTGGCGACCCACCGCGTTGGTGCCTCGGCGACGCTTCCGGTCGCCGGGTCGAAGTGCAGGTCGAGTTTCGGGAACCAGAAGCCCGTGTAGTCGAACGGATCGGCGCCGACGATCCGGGCATCACGCACGAGGGACTTGTTGAAGTACTCGTAGTCCACCCACGCCTTCTCGTTGACGAACCAGTCGCTCGAGACCGGATACTGGATCGCGGTGACTCTGGCGTCTGACCCGACCGCCGCGTCGATCCAGTCGAGGGTGCCGTGCAGCTGTGCCGTTAGTGATCGCTGGTTGCGGTCGCTAACGTCGAAAGCACGCACGAACGTCCATTCGGTCGTGAGCACCATCGCGACCGCACACCACCCCAACAACACCACCGCGACCCAGCCCGTCCGAAGCCTCAGCTCACGCAAAGCGAGGACCGCGCTGGTTCCTAGCGCCGCGATCGCGATCAAGAGAATCCGTGTGGGCGTCAGTCCGCCGAGATGCGACGCGAGCGCTCGGTAAACCGTCGAAATGGGCGTATCAAGATCAAGCCATTCAAAACGGCTCCACGTCGCAGGCGGGATCTCGCCGAACGCGAAGCCCGAGACGATCACGCATATCGGCAACAGCAACGACCAGCGGAGCCGGCGAGTGTCCGTGACGCCGAGAACCGCACCGATCAGCATCAGCGGGACGAAATACATGATGAACCGGTCGTGGATGTAGGCGTTGACGACCAGGTCGAAGTTCGTCGCCTGCACGAAGATGACGACGAGCATGACGGCACTCACGCACGCGAAGGCGTGAGTGTCGCGGCCGGCTGGGGGACGCACGATCGTCGCTCCGATCCATGCGAGTGCGATCACGCACGGCACCACACCAACTCCGAGCGAGAACGTCGCCACGTGTTCGGCAAGCGCCCGCGGAAGCTCGCCCCAGACGATGTGACCGGCGGACGAGTAGACGGAGTAGATCCCGATCGTCGAGGAGAGCCGACCAGTCACCTCGAGCGCAAGGGCAAGACAGCCGAGGAGCGCATACACGACGACCAGGAGCGGATGGTCCGCAACGAGTGAACGCGCGGCCGCCGATGTCCGCCGACGAAGGCCCCCCGATGGCACGCGACCCAACTCGAACACGATCAACGCGACCGGGAACGCGAACAGGAGGGTGATCAACTCGCCGCGAGCAAGGAACCCAAGCGCGATCGCGAAGAGCGCGAGCAGGTCGTGCAGCTTGGACGGCGCCGATACGGCAACGACGATCGCGTACACCGCCCAGATCGACGCCGGATACGAAGCAACCTCCGTCATCAAGAACATCGACGTCACGATCCACGGCATACAGACCGAGAAGACGCCGACGAAATACGGTGCCCACCACAGACGCGTCAATCGCCGAGTCAACAGGAACGCCGGCACACAGGCAGACGCCATGACATATGCGCTCGCGACCTGTGCGTTCTGAAGATCCTTCCAGAGCGCCGCACCCACGAAGAACGGCGCGATCAGCAACGGGTACAGCATCGACACGTAGTGGATGTTCACCCCGTTGATCCGCGGCACGACCGAATGGCTCTCAGCCACCGTGATCGCGAGACGCTCGTACCGGCCTGCGTCGAAGTCCGCATAGTCCGTGACCCGCCTCGCGAACTCGGCGAGAACCGACCCCAACGCGAGCCAGATCACGACGGCACGTGACCCGGGACGACGCAACAAGATCGCCTCCCCCACTGCGCGCCACGGTCGCCGACCGGCGGCGGACCCGGTCACTCTCAGGTCGGCCGACACTAGAAGCGAAGCTCGACGTGCGCTGCGCCTGCCGCCGTCCGCAGCTTCACGACAGCACCGCCGAACGGCTGCCCCCGGAACGTCCAGCCGGCCGGCGCGTGCTTCAGCGCGGCGACGGTCGAGCGGCCGTACGACCGCCCTCCGATCACGATCGCGCGCGGCGGCGCCGGCGCCAGTACGAGGAGCTGAACGTCGGGCGGCGCCTGGCTGACGTCGACTGTGACCGTCGCCCCGTGCGTCGCGAACGCGAGGCGACCCGCCGTCGTCGACGTGGCGCGGCCGTTGCCGGGAGCGACGAGCCAGCCGGCCCGGTCCGACCGGACGAGATCACTGAGCCGCCACGGCTTCGCCCAGACATCCGGGTCGCGGAGGTTGAAAGGGATGGCCGAGCCGCGGTGCAGGTACAGCGGCAGCTCGGTCAGCGGCGTGGGGCGGGTGAAAGCGACGCCGCCGGCGTACACCTGGCCGTTGTACAGGTCGATCCACGACCCGCGCGGCAGATAGACGCGCGGCGTCTCGCCGGGTCCGGTCGCCGGAGCGGCGAGCAGCGACCTGCCGATGGTGAACTCGAGCTCGCTGCTCCAGGCCGCGCCGTCGGCCGGGTAGGTGAAGCCGAGCGGCCGCGTGATCGGGAGACCACCCTTGGTGGCGGCGCGCGAGAGGTCGAGGAACGTCGGCACGAGCTCGTAGTGGAGGATCGACGCGGCCCGGAACGCATCGATCGTCGGCTTGCCGAAGTCCCAGAAGTGGCTGCTCGTGCCGAGCCCTCCGACTTCGAAGATCGGCGTCACCGCCGCGAACTGTGCCCAGCGCGTGAAGAGCTCCGGCGTCAGTTCGGGGGTGGCGTTCGCGTAGCCGCCGATGTCGGAGCCCCACACCGGCACACCGCTGACGCTCGCCGTCAGACCGGCGCGGAGCGCCGTGATCAGGCCGCCGTACGTTCCCGGCTCGTCACCGACGTCGATTCCGGGCAGGAGCGTCTGCGATCCGACCGCGCCGGCCCGAAAGATCGTCGAGAACCGTCCGTTCGTCTCCTGACGGAGCGCGTCGGTCACCGCTTTCGCGTAGATGACCGGGTAGCGGTTCTGTACCGTCGTGCCGACGCCGCGGACGAGCTTCGCCCGCTCGAGGTCGAATTCGTCACCGCGGTCGCCCTTGATCCCGTCGATGCCGACGGCGAACACCCGCTCGAGCTGCCGTTCGAAAGTCGCGGCCTCCACGGGGTCGGTCAGGTCGATCATCGGCGCGGGCGGGTCGCCGAGCAGGTGCTTGTACGCCGTCGCCGGGCATCCCGCTGCCGGGCGCACGAGCGGCGAGATCCAGATCATCGTGTGTAGGCCCTGCGCCTTCAGTTCGCGCACGAGGCGGCTGGGATTCGGGAACCGCTTCGGGTCGAACGTGTGCGTGCCCCAGCAGCGGTCGATCTCCCACGGGTCGTTGATGTGCATCCACGTCAACGGGATCCCCAGGCGCCGGTACCTGGCCGCATCGGCCTTCAGGAACGACTCGCGGTTCTCGTCCCAGACACCGCGCCACTTCTGCGCGCCGAACTGCTCCGGGGGCGCGGGCGGCGCACGGCCGGCGTCGGCGGTGAACGCACGCATCACCTCGGTGGGCGTCCCGGCGTACACCTCGTACCGAAGCGCCGACTCTTTGAAGCACAGCTCGATCCGGTCGGTCGTCGGCGTCAGGGGGCACTGCGGCGTCACGCCGTCGCACGTGTGCACCCCTTCGGTGCCGGGGAACGAGATCTGGCCGACGCTCAGCGCGCGGGCGAAGATCCCGTAGCCGGCGCTCGAGACGAAGTACGGCATGGGGAACTCACTCCCGCAGGTGTAGCTCGTGCGCTGCGGGGCGATGTGGTTGCGAAGGTCGACGAAGTCCCCGTCCTCGCCGCCGCCGAGGAAGTGCTCCGCAGGCGACGCGACGAAGCTCTCCGCGATGGACGCGATGCCGCGCGCGGGGGTCAGTGTGTACCGCACGTCGAGACCGCGCCCGTTTGTGCGCCGTGTGACGATGACTGTGCCACGCCGGCCAGGCTCGTCTGTCGCGACGATGTAGCGCATCCCGTTCGGGACGTCCGAGCTCGAGACGAGATCCGTGACGGCATGACTCGCCCCGTCGTCGGTGACAAAGCCGAGCCGCCGGCCCGGCGCGCCGCCCGACGACGTCTCGCGCGCCAGCGGCTTTCCGCGTGCGGTGAAGGTGAGCGCGAAGGGATGCTTCGTCACGTTCCACCCGAACGCATCGACCTTGTGGGATCCGAACCGATGCTCTGTCGCCGCGCCCACCGCGGCGATCACCGCCAGTCCGGCCGCGACTTTCATTGCGAGCGCCACCGGCGGCCGAGTGTAGCGGGAGCGTGCTCTGCCGCTAATACGCGCCTCGGCGGCCGAACACGACCAAAGGCGTCTTGAACAGGATCGTCACGTCGAGCCAGATCGACCAGTTCTCGAGGTAGTAGAAGTCGAGCCGGACGAGATCGTCGAACGTCAGGTCCGAACGGCCCGAGACCTGCCAGAGACCGGTCATTCCCGGCAGGACGTTGTACCGCCGCCGGTGCCAGGTTTCGAGCAGCGCGAAGTCGCGGGTCGGCAGCGGCCTCGGCCCAACCAGCGACATCTCGCCTCTCAACACGTTGATCACGTTGGGAATCTCGTCGAGCGAAAAGCGGCGGAGGAAACGGCCGACACGCGTGATCCGCGGGTCGTCGCGGATCTTGAAGAGCGCGCCTCCCGCCTCATTCGTCTGCTCCAGCGCAGCCTTCTGGCGATCGGCGCCCTCGACCATCGTGCGGAACTTGAGCATCCTGAACTCCTGCTCACCGAGACCGACCCGCGGATCGGCGTAGAGGACCGGCCCCGGCGACGTGAGCTTCACGGCGAGCGCGATGAGCACCCAGAGCGGCAGCACGAGCACGACGATCAGCGCACCGACGATGAGGTCGAAGACGCGCTTCGTGACCCACTGCGCACCGGCGAAGATCGGCGGACGCAGCTCGAACAGCGGCACACCCTGCCCCGGGACGTACTCGCCACGCTCGATCAGCAATTCGGTCGTCCGCGGCGCGACGCGCACCTTCACGCCGCGACGGTGCGCAGCTTCAACGATCTCCAGGAGGCGCTGCTCGGCGAGTCCGCTGTCCGCGACGAGGAGCTCGTCGAGCGGCTCACGCGAGAGGATCGCTTCAACATCGGCACCGGGTTCGATCTCACCGACGAACTCGTACGTGATGCCCGCACGCGTCGCGCCGATCAGTTCCCGCAGGTGTGCGCGGGGCGCAACGTCGCCGACGAGGACGACCTTCCGACGCACGCCAACCGCACGGAGCATGAGCCCGGTGAGGGTCTCGTAGCTCGCGCGGAAGAAGCCGATCAGGACGGCTACGAAGATCGGGCTGACGAGGTAAAGGCCGAATGTCGTGAAGTGCTGTCCGGTCCCGATCGCGAACGCGAGCGCGAGGAGCGCGACGAGAAACACGCCCGGGACGATGCGTCCGGCACCTTCACGCATCCCGCGGTGCGCGTAGAGCCCCGCGCGCCAGAACACGAGTACGAGCAGCAGGATGAGAAACGCGAGCCAGTTCGTCTCCTGGTCCCAGAGGAGCCCCCACAGGACGGGCTTGGGGTCGAGCACGAATGCGCGCAGGGCGAGCGCGAGGTAGAGCCCCAGCACGAGCCCGGAGACATCGATGAACACCAGCGCGGCGATGCTCACCAGCCGGCGCACGAACGTCCTGATCGGCGTTCGAGACAGGAGGTAGGGCCGGACGGAGCGGACATCTTCGGCGCGCCGCTGGATCGGCTCGGTCGTCATCGCGCGATCGTAGACCGCCATTCGCGCTCCGGTGCGCCCGCCGCCCGGTCGGCGAGCTCGGCGACGGTGAGCGGCCGCCGTTTGCGGCCCAGGAGGCGGAGGAGCATGTGGATCGCGGTCGCCCGCTCCCGGTCGACGAGCTCCCAGTCGTGGAAGTGCAGGTGGACGAGCGCCGGCAACCGCAGGAGACCGCGCGCGAGCATGCCCACGGAGTGCGTGGCAGGCAGCTCGAGCAGCTGTGCCCCCGACGGCAGGCGCAGTCGCGTCGGCGCCTCGAGCTGCAGCCTCGGCGCATCGTCCGACAGGTACGCCTGCCGGAACGTCGTCGCCGTGCAGTCGACGTATCCGAGCTCGGCCAGCGTCTCGGCGAGCTCCGCGTCGAGGTACCAGCCACCGCCGCAGAAGTAGCGCGGTGCGAGCCCATGGTCGCGGAGCCACACCGCCTCTTCGCGAACGAGCACGGCGGCGTCGGCGCCGGGCGCTGGACGCGCCCGCGTCTCACCGCCCCAGTGCGTGTGATGCCCGAGCGGCGCGAGGGCTGCCGCGACCTTGGCACGCTCGAGCCACATTCCGCGATCCTCTCCGTCCGCAGGCGGCCGCATCATCGGCGTGACGACAAACCCGCCGGGGCGTCTGCGGAGCAGACGCTCGAACGCGGCCCACGTCGCGTCGTCGAGCGGTCGTTCGGCATGGCACGACACAACCGCGTACCGTTCGACTCCGTTCACGTGCGCATCCTCGCAGCGAGACCCGGAAAGGCCACGCTGGCTGTCATGCTCGCCGCGGCGCTGCCGCGGCTCGCGGTGCTTGCCGTCGAGCGCGGCGACATCCTCGCGGCGTATACCGAGAAGAGCGACACCTTCGCGCAGACGTTCGTCACGAGCGGGACCTTCGGCTTCATCGCCGGGCACCCTTCCGCCTACACGCAACCGCTCTACGCCTACTTCCTGATCCCGCTCTACTGGATCTTCGGCCGGCACTGGCTCGTGGTCGGGCTAGCCCAGACCGCAGTTGCGGTCGTGACGGCGCTCATCGTGCGCGAGATCGGCCGGCGCGTCGCTCCGCGCCTCGCCGTGCCGGCCGCCGTCGTTGCGACCTTGAACCCGTACCTGATCTGGCACGACGTGCACGTGAACCGCGAGATCGTCGACCAACTCGTCCTCGCAGGTCTCGTGCTCGCGACCCTCATCGCCGCCGAGCGCCGATCGCTCGGCTGGGTCACGTTCGCCGGCGCGCTGCTCGGCGTGTCGATCCTCGGCAACAGCCGCCTGGTCGCCCTCCCGCTCGTCGTCGCTGGGTACCTCATGTGGCGGCTCCCTCGCGGGCGCATCGCGGCCGCGGTCCTCGTCCTCGCCGCCGGTGCCGTCGTCGTCTCGCCGTGGCTCGTCCGGAACCGCGTCCAGGTCGGGTGCTTCGCGATCACGACCGACGGCCGAGCTCTGTGGAAGGCGAATAACGCGCAGACCTACGACACGCTCGCCGCCGGCAAGTGGATCGACGACGTACCGCAACCTGCGAGCTTCCCGCCGTCGGCGGAGACCGCGGCGGAGGAGTACGCGTCGACGCACAAGCTGATCCCGGTCGACGAATGCGCGCAGATGCGGAAGTTCGAGCACCTGACGTTCGTCTTCTGGCGCAAGCATCCGGGCGAGAAGGCGAAGTTGATGGGGCAGGCGGTCGAGCTTCTCTGGGACCCCCGCAGCCATGAGACGCAGGGTCGCTCCGGGAAGGGCACGTGGCGCGACACCGCTCGACGCATCGGCGAGCCGGTGTACCTCGTCCCGATCTACGCGCTCGCGCTTGCGGGTCTCTACTTCGCGCCGCTCGCCTTCGCCTCGCTCGCAGCGCTGCTCCTCGCCTACAACACCGCCGCGGCGATGCTCTTCGCCGGGACGACCCGCTACCGGGTGCCGTTCGATTTCCTGCTCGTGCTGCTCGCGTCTGCCGTCTTCGAGCGTGCGCTGAGCGTCCGCCGATACAGGTCGGCGATGCCCTCCGCGTTCTGGTCGGCCGAGAACGACGCCAAGGCCCGCTGACGCGCCGCAGCGCCGAACGCCCGCACCCGCGCGGGGTCGAGCGCGAGCTCGAGGATCGCCGCGGCGAGCGCTTCCGCGTCGCCGGCCGGCACGACGAGACCCGTTTCCCCATCCGCAACGACCTCGGGCAGGCCGCCGACGTCGGAGACGATCGCGGCACGACCTCGCTCCGCCGCCTCGAGTGCGACCATCCCGAACCCTTCGCCGCGCGACGGGACGACGACGATCGCGTTTCGCTCGTACACCGGCGTGACCGGCGCGACGCGACCGAGGAACGTCACTCCCTCCGGCGCTGCCGCCCGAAGCTCGGCGTCGAGCGGCCCGGAGCCCGCGAGCTCGAGCGAGAGCCCCGGCACCTCGCGCCGCGCCAGCAAGAACGCACGGAGCAGCACATCGAGCCCTTTGATCGGGATCAGCCGGCCGACGGCAACAGCTTCGGCTCCTCCGGCGGCGGCGGAGGAGGCGGCCCCGGCTCGATCCCGTAGTGCACGACGGTGAACGACCCGCGGTCGAACCCCTCGGTCGCCGCAAGGTAGTCGGCAAGGCCGGCCGAGATCGCGATCTGCCGGTGCGCGAACCGCGCCGCGGCCCGGTCGGCGCGCGCGACAAGGCGGTTGGAGCGGAACTCGTTGAACCCGTGCTTGGTCGAGACACGCAACGGCACACGCGCGACGGCGCCGGCGGGAAGCGCGAGGAGGTCGGCATGGACGAGGTGGGTATGCAGGACGTCCGGCCGGCGCCGCAGCATCCGGGCGGGCAACGGTCGGGTCGAGGTCGAGCCGCATCCGCCACGCCTCGGTCGGAACGCCTGCCTCGCGCATCCGCTCGACGAACTCCGCAGCGCCCGGCTCGCCCTCGTGGAGCACGGAGCATCGTCGCATCGAGCCCCCGCTCCCGCAGCCGCGGCAGCAGCGCAAGAAGGTGCGCCTCCGAACCGGAGATGCCGGAGACCTTCTGGACGTGGAGGACGTGCATCACCGAGCCGCCGCCACGATTGCGTCGGCCCAGTGCTCGACCGAGTGGTCCCGTGCGACGCGGCGGTGGAGCTCGACGCCTGCTGCGACGCGCGCAGCGGCGCCCGCGTCGACGAGACCGCGGATGCGCGTCGCAAGCGACGTGGCGTCGTCCTGCGCGAACCGAAGCTGCGGTTCGATGCCGTCGACGAGCGGCGCGAAGCCCTCGCTCGCGACGAGCACGGGCAGCCCGGCGGCTGCCGCCTCGTAGACGACCTTGTCGAGCGCGCCCGCGCGCATGTTGCTGACGAGTGCATCCGAGCGTGCGTAGACCTCGCCGACCTGCGAGCGAGGAACGGGCTGCTCGACCCGGGCTCCGCGCGCCATGAGCTCCGCACGGTGCCGTCGCTCCTCGTCGGTCAGCGACGGGCCGCGGATCTCCAGCTCGACGCCATCGAGAGACGCCACGGCATCGACGATGGTGTCGAGGCCCTTCGCAGGCGAGGTGCGCCCCAGCGCAAGCAGACGGAGGACGCCGTCAGCTCGCCGGCGCGCGGGGAGCCCGCCGACCTCGATGCCGTGTCCCACCGGGACGAGCTTGCGCGACGGGAACGGGAACGACCGCGAATCGACCGTGACGACGCGGGTCGCCAGCCGTTCCGCCTGCCGCAGCAGGCGGGAGTCGCGCCAGTGGGTGAACCAGAGCAGCAGCGGCACCCCGAGCGGCCGCGTCAGCGGAGCGGCGGCGATCGCGTACACCGGCGACATGTGCGCGAGCACCGCGACGGGACGGCGCCGGACCTGCGGCGCGAGCCGTACGGCAAGCCGTGCGGCCGTGGCCGCCCGGCTTCTGGCGCCGAACGTCTCCACGCGCACGTTCGCAGGCAGGTCCGTCGGCACCGCATCGAGGGTGAGCACGACGAGCTCGTCGACCCGCTGGGCGAGCGCGCGCAGCTTCGGCACCGTCGCGCCGAGCGCAGGATCGTCCTCATCGACGCGCTGCGTGACGACCACAAGCCTCACGACGCGACGAGCTCCCGCAGGCGCCGCGCGTACTCCTCCGGGGCGACGAGCCACGCCTCGCCGGCGAGCCGGGCGCCGGCCGCGAGCCGCCCCAGCTCCTCGCGATCGCCGAGCAGGCGGACGAGCGCCTCGGCGATCGCTTCCGGCTCGGGCTCGACGAGAAGGCCGTTCTCGCCCTCGGAGACGAGATCGCGAATGCCGCCGACCGCCGAGCCGACCACCGGCCGCCCGCGCAGGAACGCCTCGATCACGACGCGCCCCATTCCCTCCGATCTTGACGGCAACACGAGCAGGCTCGCCTGATCGAGTGCGGCTGCGATGCCTGCCGTGTCGAGGCGCTCATCCCACGTCGCGAGGCCGTCGGCGACGAGCGCCTCGCACGACGTCCGCGCGGGTGCCGTTGCCGACAAGCCGCAGCCGGGCGTCCGGGCACGCGCGGCTGCGCGAGCCGCCACGCCGCGGCAAGCCCGTCGATGTTCTTGTAGAGCTCGAGCACGCCGACGAACAACGCAGCGGGCTCGGCGGGGAGCGGCACCGCGGGAGCGGCGAACGGCTCGAGGTCCATGAATGCCGGAAACTCGGACGCGGGCTCGCGGCCCGCCTCGCGCGCAAGCCGCGTCGTGTACGGCGAGACGCTCCGGACCTTCGCGGCGTTACGCACCGCCCAGGTCCCGACGGCATCGGCCGCACGCGCGACGACGCGGCGCGCCGGCGACCCGTAAAGACGGGCGAAGGTGCGCCAGTCGCCGTGAAGCTCGACGATCACCGGGACACCGGTCCGCGCGGCGAGCGCGGCAGCAGCCTCGAACGGGCTCTGGGCGACGATCGCATCCGGTGCGAACCGGTGCGACTCGCGACGAACGCGGCCGGGGAGCGACAGCCAAAAGCGGAGGCCGTCCAGTGCCGTACGCGGCCGCAGCAGGAACGTGAGGTCGCCGCGCGAGCTGTCCGGCGACGACGCGAGCACGCGGTAGTCGAGCTCCTTGCCGACCGCGTCCCATTTGAGGCGCTGCGTCGGCACGAGCGGCAATGCGTACCGGGAACGTCCGACGAACAGCACGCGGGGCTTCGCCGTCACGCCGCCGCCCCCGCGAGGAGGCGCTCGATCTCGCCGTACACGATGTCGATCGCGAAGCGAGCGACGGACGGCGCCGCCGCGGCGGCGAGCCGCGCCCGCAGGTCGTCGTCCCGGAGCACGCGCGCGAGCGCAGCGGCGAACGCGGGCGCGTCGTTCGGCTCGACGAGCAGGCCGTTCTCGCCGTCGACGACGATCTCGGGTACGCCGCCGACGCGCGTCGCGACCACGGGCGTCCCGAGCGCGAGCGCTTCGACGGCGGCGTGTGGGAAGTTCTCCCACGCCGACGGCAGGACCGCGACATCCGCGGCGGCGAGGATCCCGAGCGCGTCGGCACGGGGCCGCGCGCCGAGGAACCGCACCCGTTCGCCGGCGCCCTGCTCGAGCCGGTGACGCTCCTCCCCGTCGCCGACGACGACGAGCGTGCCTACATCGAAGCCGCGGATTGCATCGATCGCGACGCCAAGGTTCTTGGCCGCGGTGAGGCGGCCGACGAAAGCGACGTGCGGCCGCTCGCCGGGAACAGCGACGGAAGCGGCATCGGCGGGCGCGGGTGCCGGGTTCGGGAGGACGACGACACCCTCGGACGTTCCGCGCCACCGGGCGGCGAGCTCGGCGATGTACGCGCTCGGGCAGATCACCACCGCAGCGCGGCGGACGCTCCGATCGCGAACTGCGCGCAACGCGGCCGCCCCCACCCCGCCGCCGCCCTCCTGGAAGCCGACGGTCTCGCCGTCGACGAGCCCGCGGCGGCGCGAGCGTTCGAACGCCGGGTCGGACGTCAGCTTCGCGACGAACGGACGGCGCGCGAGGGCCGCTCCGGCGGCGGTCCGCCCGATCATCGATGTGGCGTAGACCACGTCCGCCGATCGCGCAGCCTTCGCGACGGCCGCGACGACGGCCGCGTGGCGTGCGCCGGGCGGGAGGCGACGCGACACCCAGTGGACGGGATAGCCGGTGCGGTCCGGCTGCGCGTTCGCCGTCGTCAGCGCCTCGACCTGGTGCCCGCGCGCGGCGAGCCAGGACGCGAGCTCGGGCGCATGGGTGGCCGGCCCGCCGATGTCCGGCGGCCAGATCCCCGACACGATCAACACCTTCACGCAGTCACCTCGCCGGCGCCACGGAGCCGCCCAAGCTGCACGGTCCAGAACGCGGCGAAGATTGCGGAAGAGCCGATCAGCGCTGCGGCGGCACCTGTCGCGCCGTAGAGGGCCGCGAAGACGAGCACGAGCGGGACGAGCGCAGTGATCTCGACGAGTTGCGCGGCCGTGCGCAGGCCCGGCCGCCCGATCGAGACGGGGAACGACTTCGTCCAGCCGAAGACGAGCTGGATCGCTGCCGCGACGAGCATCAGCCTGACAGCGTGCGTCGCCCCCAGGTACCGACTCCCGTACACCCAGCGAACGAGCGTCGGCATCGCGAACCAGAGCAGCGGGACACCGACGACAGCGAGCGCGACGGTGCTGCCGATGTAGCGGTTGAGGAGCGCGAAGGCACGATGCGTGCGGCCGTGTTCGACGTCGCGCGTCTGCTCGGCGAGGAGAACGAGCCGCACCGGCGCCGACAGCGACGCGAACGCGGTCTGCGGCGCCTGTGCGATCCGGAAGTACCCGACGTCGACCGGCCGCGCGACAATCCCGACGAGCACCGTCGGAAGGAGACCGCGCAGCGATGCGAGCCCCGAGGCGATCGTTGACTGCACGGCGAACGCGCGGATCGCGGCCCGGTCATCGCCGAACGACCCGTCCGCCGGGGCCGCGGGATACCGTCGGACAACGGCGAGGCCGACGACCGACATCGTCAGTGTCGACACTGCCTGCGCGGCGACGATGCCGACGAACGCCTCGACGACCCCGAACGACGCTCCGATCGCGATCCCTACAAGCCGCAGCGCCATCGACCAGGCGAGGAGCGCACCGCGAACGTCATAGCGGTTCCGCAGCAGCAGGATCGCGCTCCCCATCCCCTCGGGTGCCTGCAACAGGGGCACGAGTGCCGCGACGAGCAGTGCTCCGCGCAGTCCGCCGATGTTCCAGATCCACGGCGAGAGCGCGGCCGCAGCGGTGACCGCGACGGCACCGACCGCGCCGCCCGCCGTCTTGACGGCGAACGCGACGCGCAGCAGACGATGGAAGCGGGACCAGTCGGCGCGGGCGATATAGCGGTTGCCGAACTTGACGACGACCTCCTCGACCGTCAGGTCGAGGAACAGCTGAAGCAGCCCGGTAACGGCAAAGACGAGAGCGAACCGGGAGAAGTCGATCTTCGTCAGCTCGCGCGCCGCGACGACTGATGCGAGGATGCCGAGCAGCGCGGACCCGTAGATCGAGACGGCGGTGACCGCACGACGGAACACCACCGGGAAGCCCATCGCGGCCGCTGAGTATAGTCGCGCGGGTGGCAGCTCCGACGCTCCGGGCACTCGTCCGCGAGGCCCGGACCGCCTCCGGCGGTGCGCTCGTCCTCGCCGCCGCAATCCCATTCGTGTTCCTGCACCCTGACTACCAGCCGTCACTCACGCACGGCTCGGTCGGCGTCGATCTGAGCGATCTCGCGCTCGCGGTGACCGCCGTCGCTGCGCTCTGGACGCTCCGGCGAAGCCGCACGGGTGTCCTCTCGGCCCAGCCGGCGCTCTGGCTTCTCTTCGCCGTCTTCCTCGCGTGGCTCGTCTCCTCGATCGCATGGGCAGCGTACGACGACCCGAACTATCCGCTCCACTCGCGACTCGTGAGCGCCTTCAAGTACGTCGAGTTCGCGACGCTCGCCCCCGCAGCCGCGATCGTGCTTCGCAAGACGGCCGACCGGAGCGCGCTGCTCCTCGCCATAGTCGCGTGGTCATCGTTCCTGACGGCGATCGCCGTGCTGCAGTTCCTCGGTGTCGTGAACGAGTTCCAGGGGCGGCGGCCGGTGCAGCGCGAGCCGTCGTACATCGGAATCCACGAGCTCGGCCTGTTCTCCGGCGTTGCGCTCACCGTCGCGTTCGCGACGATCGTGACGCTGCGCCGGCCTCGGCTCGGCTGGGTGGGTGGGATCGCGGGCGGCCTCGGAGTGGCGCTCGCGGCAGCGCTCGACGCGGTCGGCGGAGTCGCAGTCGCGGCCGCGCTCGCCGGCGCGGTCGCCGCCCGGCGCGGCGCG
The DNA here is from genome assembly GCA_963785875.1 of uncultured Thermoleophilia bacterium. Lineage (GTDB taxonomy): Bacteria > Actinomycetota > Thermoleophilia > Gaiellales > Gaiellaceae > PALSA-600. Next base: position 286,868 of record CAWAWV010000004.1, read on the forward strand.
CTCGGCGCCCGGCGGGCGCTCCTCCTCACGGCGATCGTGGCGGCGGTCGCAGTCGCGGCGGTGACGCTCCGCGCGAGCACGGTCTCGGCGTTTCTCGAGTTCCTCGGCGTCACGCCGGCGAGCACCCAGACGAACGAGAATGTCCAGAGCTACTCGCACCGCACACTGCTCGGCTACATCGGCCTTCGGATCTGGCTCGACCATCCGGTCGCCGGCGCAGGCTGGCAGGAGTCGCACGAGCCGGCGGCGTTCGAGAAGCACATCGCCGCAGCGCATCGCCGCTTCCCCGACGAGCCCGACGTCGCGTTCCCGTCGCGCGCCCACCGCTGGGGTGTCCAGAACGGTGTCATCCAGACGCTCGCCGACCTCGGGGCGGTCGGCCTCGCGCTGCTCGCGCTCGTCGTCGCGCTCGCGCTGCGCGTTGCGGTTCGCGTCGCGCGAGGTGCCGAAGCCGAGCGCGCGCACAGCGCCACCGTCGGGCTCGCCGGGCTGATCGTCGCGGCCGCCGTCTTCACCGGCACCGGACTGCTTCCGGGCACGTCGGTCGAGGCGATGCTCTGGCTCGCCGTCGGCCTCTGCGCATCCCTCGCGGTCTAGGCTGTCCGTCCGTGACGCCCGGCGAGAGTCAGCGAAGCCCGCGCAAGTCCGATCCCGGCTGGTCGGTGCGCCGGCCGCTCGCGGAGTGGCTCCGCGAGGAGGGAACGCACGCGTCGGGGAAGCGCGTGCTCGACGTCGGGTGCGGCTCGAAGCCGTACGAGCCGTTCTTCGCCGCTGCCGCCGCGTACGTGGGCGTCGACGTGCAGGAGAACGCCCAGGCCGACCTGCACGGTGCGGTCGAGGCGCTGCCGGTGGAGGACTCTTCGTACGACGTCGTGCTCTGCACCCAGGTTCTGGAGCACGTCGACGACCCGGCCGCCGCCGTCCGCGAGCTGCACCGCGTCACCGCGCCAGGCGGGCGCGTGCTCGCGTCGACGCACGGCACGCAGGTGTATCACCCGAACCCGGGTGACCACTGGCGCTGGACGCACACCGGGCTCGAGCGCCTCTTCGCGGCCAACGGCGACTGGGAACGCGTCGACGTCGAGCCGAACGCCGGCACCACCTCCGCTCTTGCGATGCTCGTCGCGCGCTCGCTGCACCTGCTCGCGAAGCGCGCCGGAGCTGCATGGGTGGCGCGACCGATCGTCTACGCGCTGAACGTGTCCGCCGCGGCGATCGACGCACACGTGCCGTCGCTGCGCGAGAAGCGCCCCGGTGCGCTCTTCGCGAACTTCCACGTGACGGCGGTCAAGCGCTCGTGAGCGACGGTGTTCGCATCTTGCGCGTGATCGCGCGCATGAACATGGGCGGGCCTGCGCTCCACGTCTCGTACCTCACGCGTGGCCTAGCCGCGCGCGGATACGAGACGACGCTCGCCACCGGTGAGGTTTCGCGCGGCGAGGACTCCATGGCATATGTGTCCGACGATCTCGGCGTCGACCTACTGCGCATTCCCCAGCTGCACCGCGAGATCTCCGCCGTCCGCGATCCGCTCAGCATTGCCCGGCTCGTCGACGTCGTCAGGCGTGTTCGGCCGCACATCCTGCATACCCATACGGCTAAGGCCGGCACGGTGGGCCGTCTCGCGGCGCTGCTTGCCGGGGATGCACGGCCGCCCGTGATCGTTCACACGTTTCACGGTCACGTGCTGCGTGGTTACTTTGATCCGTTGCGCACCCGGCTCTTTCGCGAAACCGAACGTCGGCTCGCGACACACACGTCGCGCCTGATCGCCGTCAGCCCCGAGGTGCGCGACGACCTCGTGGCGCTCGGGGTCGCACCCGCTGAGAAGTTTTCGGTGATCCGGCTCGGACTCGATCTCGATGCGCGGATAGAGCACGGACGAACGCGTGCCGAGATGCGCCGACTCTTCGGGGTTCCTGACGATCGTGTCGTGATCGGGTGGATCGGGCGAATGACGGCGATCAAGCGCGTGGAGGACGTCGTCGCAGCATTTGCCAAGCTGCGGCAGGGTGGCACCGAAGCGACCCTGTGTCTCGTCGGGGACGGGCCAGATCGCGTGGCGGCGGAGCGGCGTGCACATGAGCTGGGCGTGGCGCGCCACTGCCTGTTCCTTGGATATCAGCGCGACGTCGCCGCGTTCTACGCGTTCATCGACCTCCTCGTGCTCACGTCGGCCAACGAAGGGACCCCGGTCGTCGCGATCGAGGCGCTTGCCGCGGAGCGACCGGTCGTCTCGACTCGCGTCGGAGGCGTGCCGGATGTCGTATCGGACGGTGTGGACGGCATTCTTTGCGATCCGGGAGATGTGACCGCAATTGCCGCAGCGCTTGATCGGCTGGCGGGCGATGAACGCCTGCGTACCTCCTTCGGAGGCGCAGGGCGCGACCGAGTGCTCCCCCGCTACCGGGTCGACCGGCTCGTCGACGACGTCGACCGCCTGTACCGCGAGCTTCTCAGCGAGCGGTCACTGCCGCTGCCATCTTCATGAACGCGGTGAACGCGGGTTTCTTCGCCCCGCGCACGCTGATCAGGCCCGATTGCCACCCGCTCAGGTTCGGGTCGTCCTTGAGCAGGAACCACAGCATTATGTCGATGCGCGGATTCTTCCGGGCGATCCCGAACGCCTGCTTCAGGTAGGCGGCCTGCTTCGCATACGTGACGCCGTAGAGCTTGTCGGGCGGGTTCGTCTGGTAGCCGTACTCGGTGATCCAGATTCGCTTGTTGCCGTAGAGGCGCGTCACCTGGCGAATCAGGTCGCTGATGTTTCCGAGCGTGACCGCGGTCGCCGGAGCGCCCTTCGCGGTGACGGGCTTCGTCGTCGGCTGGTCGGACGGCCCGGCGTAGTACGGGATGGTGCGCCCACGCATCGAACGTCTTCAGCCCGGCGGACTTCACCGCGCGCAGGAAGGCGAGCGGCGACACAGACGGCCGTGAGCTATTCGGGTTGTTGTTGCCGCGCGGCGCGGTGACGCCGCAGGCGACACGCTCGTTCGGCTGCAGCGTGGCGTGGACGCCGCTGTAGACCGCGTTGCAGATCTTCGCGTAGTTCGTCGCGCTCACGATCACCCACTTCCCGACCGCGTTCTTCTTCCACTGTGGTACGAGGAAGACGGGGTTGTTCGGCTCGTTCCAGGCGAGCCACTCCCGCACCGCGGGCAACAGCCGGCCGTCGACGCCCATCGTCTTGCCGCTGTACCGCCGCGCCGCGGCGTAGGCGAAGCTCCGGAGATCCGTCGCGCGTGTGGGCGCGACGTTCGGACCGCGTCCGCCGTTCGCCCAGCTCGGCGTCCCGTAGATCGAGAAGAGCACGCGAACCCCGGCCTGCTGGGCGTAGTTCACGGTGCGGTCGTAGAGACCCCAGTCGTACGCGGGGTCGTTCGGATCGGTGGCGTGCGCCGGCCGCGACTTCGCGACGGCGAACGGGCCGCCCCAGTAGAGGTTCAGGCGCACCTCCTGCACGTGCAGCTGCTTGAACAGGCTGAACGTCTCGTCGACCGGGCCGTAGAGCGTCTGCGCCTCGTCGTAGATGCCGATGCGCAAGAAGCGTGACGCGTGCGCGGGCCGCGCGGTCGCGCCGAGAAGCGCCGTCAGCGCGACGGCGGCGATGACCCCGATGCGCACCACCCTCAGGTCCGTACCGGCGCCCTGCCGTAGGAGGCCAGCCAGCGCGCGAGCCCCTCCTCGAGGTCGATCTCCGGCTGCCACCCGAGAACCTGGCGCGCCCGCGTGATGTCGGGCCGCCGGATCTGCGGGTCGTCGGTCGGAAGCGCTTCGAACACGATCTCACTCGACGACCCCGTGACCCGAATCACGGTCTGCGCGAGCTCGAGCATCGTCACCTCGTGATCGGGGTTGCCGAGGTTGACCGGTAGGTGCTCACCACTGGTCGCGAGCAGGAAGAGACCACGGATCAGGTCGTCGACGTAGCAAAGGGAGCGGGTCTGCGAGCCGTCGCCGTAGACGGTGAGAGGCTTGCCGTCGAGCGCCTGGTTGATGAAGTTCACGGACGCGCGGCCGTCGTTGCGGCGCATGCGCGGGCCGTACGTGTTGAAGATGCGCGCGATCGCGGTGTCCACGCCCTGCTGCTGGTGGTAGGTCATCGTCATCGCCTCGGCATACCGCTTCGCCTCGTCGTAGACGCCACGCGGGCCGATCGGGTTGACGTTGCCCCAGTACGTCTCGGGCTGCGGATGCACCTGCGGGTCGCCGTAGACCTCGCTCGTCGACGAGATCAGGAACCGTGCGCGCTTCCACTTCGCGAGACCGAGCGCGTTGTGCGTCCCGTACGAACCGACCTTCAGCGAGGCGAGCGGCATCCGCATGTAGTCGACGGGGCTCGCGAGCGCAGCCAGGTGGAAGACGAAGTCGACGGCCTCGTCGACCGTGATCGGCATCGGTCACGTCGTGGTTCATGAATACGAACGCGTCGTCGTGGATGTGCGCGATGTTCTCGAGCGACCCCGTCTCGAGGTTGTCGATGCAGATGACCCGGTGGCCCTCGGCGAGGAGGCGGTCGCACAGGTGCGACCCGAGGAACCCGGCACCGCCCGTGACGACCGACGTGGACATTCGCACGATCGTACTGGGCGGCCCTGCTGGAGCCTCTGTTTCCTTACGAACCTTTTTCACGCAGAGTTCAGCCCGGAGAGGGGCAGCCGGGCATCACCCTTCCGGGAAACCGGCCTCGTGGTTTTTCACCGCTCTTACAGAGCGTCCATCAAGTTCGGCGAGAGACGGTCGATAGGCGAACCATGCTCGCCACTGCAACAGCGCGCCCTGACGTCAAGTCGTTCAGCCTCGCCCAGCCGTTCATCGACGCCACCTCGGGTTTCGAACTGACGGCGTTCGCGCTGCTGACGCTCAGCGCAGCCGGGATCTGGCTGCTCCTGCTTCCGCTCGAGCTCCTTCGCATCGCCGCGTCCTAGCCGCATCAGCGCAGGTCCTTGTTCGACTCCATGTCGAACCACATCGCGAACAGCGTGAACTGACTGCCCGAAATGAGCAGGAGCGCGACGAGCACGATCGTCGCGGCCGGGATCCCGTGGCCGAGGATGCGGAGCACGGTCTCCGCGACCCCGAGGCCGAAGCCGACGGTCATCATCAGGAACCCGAGCGCATAGAAGAAGACGAGTGGGTGGAAGTCGCGGATCACGTACTTCTCCCGCAACCGCCAGAAGAAGCCCTTGCACAGCAGCCACGAGATGCGGGGAACGACCCGGCGGATCTTGATCCCGGACCGCTCGCCGACGCCGTAGATCGGGCGCGACGGGAAGTCGCGCACGCGCGCGTTCCAGACGTTCAAATGCACGAGCATGTCGTTCGGGAACCCGTAGGAGGTGTAGATCCGGTCGAGGTCGAGCAGCCGCAGCATGCGCAGCGACAGCACCGTGAATCCCGCCTGGGAGTCCGCGACGTGCCAGTACCCGGACGCGATCTTCGTCAGGAAGCTCAGCACGGCGTTCCCGAGGTACCGGCTGCGCGGGATGAGCGTCCACGCGCTGCCGGTGAAGAGCCGGTTCGCCTTCGCGTAGTCGAGCTCACCGCGAACGACCGGGAGCGACAGCTCCTCGAGCTCGTCGGGATCCATCTGGTTGTCGCCGGCCATCACCGCGGTCGCGTCGACGCCGTCTGCGAGCGCACGCTTGTAGCCGGTAACGATCGCCGCGCCGACGCCGCGGTTCCGCTCGTGCACGATCACTTCGATCCGCGGGTCGTCGACCGACCGGGCACGCTCTGCCGTCTCGTCGGACGACGCGTCGTCGACGACGTAGACGTGGTCGACGAAGCCCGGGATGCCTTGCAGCGTCGCGACGATCAGCTCCGCCTCGTTGTGCGCCGGGACGACCACGGCGACGCGCTTCGCCTCGAGCATCCCCTACGTCGAGATCGCGCGGAAACGACCCTCGCCGGCGATCGCGACGATCGCCCCGAGGATGAGCCCGATCAGGGCGCCGACCACGAGCGAGGTCGACTTCGAGTGGGCCGACGCTTTGAGAGCGGCTGCCGGCTCGACGACCTTCGCGCTCTCGACCTGCTTCGCGAAGACGAGCTGCTGCTGCAGCGTCTCCTGCTGCGCGATCAAGTTGCCCTGCCGCGTCTCGGCGTTGTCCTCCTGTCCCACGATCACGAGCTGCTGGAGCGGGTCGAGATGCTTTGCCTGCGCTGCCGCGAGCGCCGCCTTGTAGACGGTCAGGTCGGCGGTGATGCTGTTGAGTTGCCGCGTCACGCTCGCGAGCGTCGTCTCGAACGTCTTGATCTTCTCCTGCACGTACGAGGCCGTCGTGTGCTGGACGACGATGTTCGCAAGCGAGTTCGCCGCTGCCGCGACGTTCTTCCCGTGCGTCCCGGTCACGGTCAGTGAGATCAGCGGCTGGGTGCGCGCCGCACCGGCCCCGGCGCTGCCAACGGTGCCGACGGAGACGTGGCCGCGAAGCGCGCGGGGCCGCATGTCTGCCGCGTTCGCCGCCTGCTCCTGGAACTTCGCGCCCGAGACGATCTGGGAGACGGCGCGGGGGTTCGTGCCGTAGCTCGGGACGAGCGCGCCACCCGGCGACGTCGGCTGACCGAGGGAGATCAACGCCGTCGCCTTGTAGACCGAGCCGCCCCGGAACGAGTAGAGGGCACCCGCGATCGCGCCGAGCACGAGGCCGGCCACGGGGAGCCACCACAGCGCGACGACCGCGCGGCGCCAGCGCGCGAGATCGACCTCGCGCTCCGCGTCGAATTGGGGGGCCGACATGCCGTGCCGACCCTAGCCGAACGCCTCGACGATCGCCGCCTCAGCCGCGCTTCTCGACCAGGCCGTAAATCCGTGCGTAGCCGACGAGATACAAGCGCTTCGCATCGGCGACGACCGGCGAGTACTTGCCGTCGGGGAAGGTCCAGAGGAGCGCGCCCGAGCGCGCGTCCAGCGCGTAGGTTCGTCCCGCCAGAGTGGCGAAGTAGACGCGGCCCGCGATCACGGTCGGCGCCCCGGAGATCTGGCCGTTCGCCCGGAACTGCCAGAGCACCTTGCCGGTCGCCGCATCGAAGCAGAAGAACTGCTTCGAGTACGAGCCGGCGAACACACGGTCGCGCCACACTGCGGTCGACGAATAGACGTAGCCGCCGGTCGACTGCGACCAGCGAAGCTTTCCGCTCGCGGCACCGAACGAGTACACCTTCCCGTCCGTCGCGCCGACGTACACGCGGCCGTACGCAGCCGACGGCGTCGCATAGAAGTTGCCTGTGCTGCCGAACCGCGGCTGCACCTTCGCCTTCCAGAGCACCTTGCCGGTCGTTCGGCTGAGCGCGTACAGATGCCCCGAGTAGTCACCGACGAAGATGCGGTCGCCGGAGATCGCGACCGCGCCCTTCACCTGGCCGCCGAGCTTCGTCACCCACCGCGTCTTGCCGCTCCTGCGGCGAAGCGCCCAGACACGGCCCTCCCAGTCGCCGACGAAGACCGACCCGGCCGCGACCACCGGCGACGTCTCTGTCGGGCCGATCTTGCGCCGCCAGAGAACGCGTCCCGTTCCGACGGCATACGCGACGACCTCGCCGGTTAGAGACGGGCTCGCCTTGCGGTTGCACGGTGGCGCGTTCAGGTATGCCTGATAGACGACGTGACGGTCGAGCGCGGGCGACGACGCGACACACCGGCCGGTGCTCACCTTCCAGGCGCGCTTCCCGTTCTTTGCTCCGATCGCGAACATCACGCCGGCGTTGTTCGAGAAGAAGAGCCGTCCGTAGCCGACCGCAGGCGGAAACTCGACGAGGCTCTGGGCGCGGAACGTCCAGACGCGCTTGAAGGGTGGGGCGAGCGCGATCCCGTTGCCGAATCGGAGATGCCCTGCGTCGTGGCCGTATGTCGGCCACGCGATGCCCGGCTCACGAGGCGGCGGAGGCGCAGCTTGCGTCGTCACGAACTCGACCGTCGAGGAGCCTTTGACGTCGCGCGAGGCATGTTTCACGTGCAGGTACCACGCGAGGAGCGCACCACCCGCGGCGAGCACGATCAGCGCTGCGCCCGCGATCACAGCGCGTTTCATCGCGCCTCGACGGCAAAGACCCGCGAGTAGCCGTGCAGGAGCAGCCGCTTGCCCGAGCCGGAGACCGGGACGTACTGACCGTGCGGGAAGTCGAGCACGATTCGGCCGGTCGCCGCGTTGACGCCGACGATCCGGTGCGCGAACGAGCCGGCGTAGGCGACGCCGGCGACGACCACCGCCGCACCGGAGATCGGGCCGCCGGTCCCACGGGCCCAGAGCGTGCGCCCGCTCCGCGCCGAGAGCGCGTAGAAGACGCCGTTGTACGAGCCGAAGAACACGCGGCCGTGCGCAACCGCCGGCGACGAGTACACGTACGAGCCGGTCGAGCGCGACCAGAGACGCGCACCGCGAGTCGAGAAGGCGGTGAGCGAGCCGCCGGTCGAGCTCGGCACGAAGATGCGTCCCGCCGCCACCGCAGGAGTCCCGTAGACGCGACCGTTGACCGAGCGCGTGAAGCGCAGCGCTCCGTTCGCCGCGCGCAAGGCGAGCAGCCGGCCGCAGTAGTCGCCGATGTAGATCGTCGAGCTCGCGTACGCCGCGGAGGAGGTGATCTTGCAGCCGAAGGCGCGCCGCCAGCGCACGCGGTGCGTGCGCAGGTCGAGCGCGGTCACCGTCCCGTTCCACGCGCCGAACACGTCGATCCCCTTGCCGACGACGACCGGCGACGACTCGACGGGTGAGCCGACGGTGTAATGCCAGAGGAGCCTGCCGTCACTGCGCCGGAGGATCCACACGTGGCCGTCCATCCCGTGCACGACGAGGGTCTTTCCCCACACCGCCGGCGACGACGCCATCTTCCCGTGCGGCGTGTCGTGCCGCCACACGACCTTGCCGGTTCGCATGTCGAGGGCGCGGACAGTGCCGCGTGCGTTCGCGACGTACGCGATTCCGTCGGCGACGACCGCGGGGAACTCGATGAGGCCGCCGAGCGCCCGCGACCAGACGACCCGGAACGGCGGCCGCAGCTTGATCGCGGTCTGGGCGTTGCTCCGCCGCGGCCCGACGCCGTACATCGACCATTGCAGCCTCTGCTGGTAGACGCGAATCGTCGACTTCGGACGGGTCGTGAACGGAAGGCGTACAGCGCGCGTCGCGTACCCCGGCTTCGAGGCGACGGTGACGAGCGGCGCTCGGTGGGCGAGCGGGATCCTGGCGACGCCGTGGCGGTCGGACAGCGCCGCGCGCCGACCGATCCGGACCAGGGCGTGCGGCACGCGACGGTGCGTGTCTCCGTCGACCACCGTCACCTGCACGCGGTGCAGGCGGACTGCCGGGACGTCTCGTTTCCCACCAGTCGTCGTGGCGGTCGGGCGGTGCCAGTCGCACCCCACGAGCACGGCGGCTCCGAGCAGGAGCAGCGCGAGACGTCTCACGCCTCCCCGGGCACCGCCTCGGGCTGTACCGGCTCGAGCGCTCCATCTGCCTCTTCGAGGATCACCTGCGAGAAGTAGCGCGTCATCACGACGCCCTCGCGGAAGTCCCCGAGGCGCGGTTCGACGGCCTCCCCGTTCGCGAGCGCGAGCGCGAGCTCTGGGTAGCGCGAGCCGGCCGCGGTCGGCAGGGGGAAGCCGCCGCCGAAGCGTGGGTTCACGTCGGTCACCTCGAGCGTTCCGTCCGGGTCGCGGAAGCACTGGATGTTCGCCGGCCCGACGATCCGGAGCGCCTCGGACGCGGTTCGCGCGAACTCGATCAGGTCGGGATCCTTGATCGTCATTCCTTTGATCGACTCGCCGCCCTTCGACTCGATCATCGTGCGCGGGATCGCGGCGATACAGCGTCCGTCGAGGTCGCAGAAGACGTCGACCGAGAACTCGACGCCGCTGCAGACGCGCTGCACCATCGACTCGACCGTGGTGTAGCGAAGGAAGAAGTCGAGCTCCGCCTGGTTCTCGGCGCGGAAGATGTGGCGCGAGCCGAACCCCTTGCGCGCCTTTATGAGCACCGGAAACGGGAGGTCCTCAGGGAGCTCCGTTGGGAGCCACGTCGGTGGCGAGCCGATCCCGTGCTCGTCGAAGAACAGATGAGCGAGGTACTTGTCGGCGCAGCGGAGGGAGGTCTCCTCGTCCGGGACGAGGACAACCGCCGGCGCGAGCTCGGCGCGCGACCGCGCGAGGATCACGTGGTCGAGGTCGGTCAGCGGGACGATCAGGCGGACGTCGTGGACGTCGACGAGATCGCGGAGGGCACCGATGTAGCCGAGGTCGTCGACGCGCGGCACGAGCGCGCGCCGGTCGGCGTGGTACAGCGCGGGCGCGAGCGCGTCGACGTCGGTCGCGATCGTCGCCGCGCCGGCGCGGCGAAAGGCGGTGACGATGTCGACCCGCTGCCCGGCGCACGTGAAGAGCACGGCCGTCACGGCTTCTGAGGGTACCGCGGGGCCGTGAAGGCATCGTTATGTGTCAGCCGGGCGGTTGCTTCCAGCCGCCCGTCGCGCCCTTGTACGTGCCGCCGAAGAGGGCGAGCGGCGTGCGGAGGAGGATCAGCAGGTCGGTCTTCCAGTCGTGGTGGCGCACGTACCAGAGGTCGAGCTCGATCCGGTCCGCCCACGGCAGCGACGCGCGGCCGTGGATCTGCGCCCAGCCCGTGATGCCGGGCTTCACCTCGAGCCGGTGGAGCTGCCGATCGTCGTACTGCTCGACCTGATAGCGGAGCGTCGGCCGCGGGCCGATCACCGACATGTCGCCGCGCACGACGTTCCAGAGCTGCGGCAGCTCGTCGATCGACAACCGCCGCAGGATCCGCCCGACGCGCGTGATCCGCGCATCGCCGCGCTCGACCGCGAACCCGAGACCCTGGCGCTCAGCACCGACGACCATCGTCCGCAGCTTCAGCAGCTCGAAGTCGGCACCGTTGCGCCCGACGCGGGTCTGCCGGTACAGCACCGGGCCGCGATCCTGCAGCTTCACCGCGAGCGCTCCGGCTGCGAGGAACGGGCTCGCAACGACGAGCCCGGCGCCGGCGATCGCGACGTCGAGCGTGCGGTTCACCGCGTGCCCTCCGCTGCCTCCCACGTCGCCGGGACGCCACGCCGCACGTAGTTCGCGAGCGAGACGAGCGTCGCCCACGTGACGAGGACGTAGTACCGCGCGATTCCGACGCCGAGCGCCGCCGCCGCGAGGAGCCCGAGCTGCGCGCCAAGGACGACGTCGTACACCCAGCCGTGCGCGACGAGCGCGAGCGAGCACGCGAGCAGGACGACGTGCAGGAGCCCGGACGCGTAACGGAGCAGCCGGTGCGAGACGATCTCGAGGCCGTACACCGCTCCGAGCCGCCGGAACATCCGGCCGCGGAGCAGGATCAGCCAGCAGTGCTCGAACATCCGCACCTTGCGCCGGTACTCCGTCTCGTTCGTCGGCGTCGGCTTCTCGAACGCGACCGCCGCGGCCTCGTAGACCGCCCGGCGGCCGCGCTGCACCATCAGGTACGGCAGTGAGAGATCGTGACCGAATCGGGGGTCGACCTCGACATAGTCGGACCGCCGCACGGCGTAGATCGAGCCGTTGCCTCCCGTGACCGAGGAGAGACGAGATTCGGCGTCGCGCACCGCGAGCTCGTACCGCCAGTAGAGCCCCTCCTTGTTCGATCCGTCGGCGGCCAGAATCCGCAGCTGACCGCACACATACGCGACGTCCGGATCGGCGAAGGCGCGCACGAGCACTGCGCAGCGCGTCCGGCGACCAGGTGCAGTTCGCGTCCGAGAACGCGACGATCTCACCGGCGCTCTGGCGCACGGCGCGGTCCTGCGCAGCCACCTTGCCGCCCCGCGGGTTGGGGATCACCTTCACGTCCGGGTACTGCAGCGCGATCTCCTCGGTGCGGTCGCTCGAGGCGTCGCTCGAGACGACGAGCTCGACCTTGTCGCGCGGATAGTCGAGCTCGAGCAGGTTCTCGATCCGGCGCGCGATCACGCTCTCCTCGTTGTAAGCCGCGACGACGACCGTGACCGTGGGCTCGACATCGCCCTTCGCGGACCCGACGCTGTCCGACCCGCGCGACAGCCCACACGAACGCCGGATAAAGGACGTGCGTCCACGCGAGCGCTCCGAGGGAAAGCCAGAAGAGGAGCCGGAGGATGAGCACGCGGCCACTCTAGATACGCTCGATCCGCCGCGGACGTGCGCATCCTGATCCTGGACACCTGCTACGAGGCATTCCTTCGTTCGCACTACGCGGCGCACCCCGGACTCGCGGAGCAACCTGTACGACGAGCAGTGGACGTCGGCTGATGGACACGTTCTTCGGGACGGCCGACGCATACTCGCACTTCCTCGGCGAGCTCGGCCACGTTGCCCACGAGGTCGTCGTCAACTGTGAGCCGCTCCAAGCTGCATGGGCGCGGGAGCACGGCCTCGGCGGCGAGGCCTCGGCGAGCGAGTGCTGCTCGCTCAGGTCGAGGACTTCCGGCCGGAGGTCGTCTATCTCCAGAACCTTCACGTGCTGTCGGACGCGACGATGGACGGCACTGCGCGGCGGCGGCGCCCTCCTGGCGGGCCAGATCGCGAGCGAAGCGCCGACGCCGACGCGACTTCGCATGTACGACCTCCTGCTCGACCTCGTTTCCGCACTACGTCGAGCGGTTCGGCTTGCGGCGTCGCGGCGGAATACTTCCGGATCGGGTTCGATCCGCGCGTTCTCGACCGGATCACGGTGGTCCCGACTGAGCACGACGTCGTCTTTGTCGGTGCGCTGAACGGCGTGCGCCACCGCCGCGGCAACGCGCGCTCGCGTACGCGGCGCGCAAGAGCCTCCGTCGAGTTCTGGGGGTACGACCTCCGGGGCTGGCCGCCCTGGTCGCCGTCATCCGGCGGCGCTACCAAGGGCGAGGCGTGGGGCCTCGACATGTTCCGGGTGCTCGCCTCGTCGCGCGATCGTGCTCAACCGGCACATCGGGGACGCCCGCCAATATGCGAACAACATGCGCCTCTACGAAGCGACTGGCGTCGGATCACTCCTCGTCACCGACGCGAAGGAGAACCTCGCGCGACCTGTTCGAGCCCGGCCACGAGGTAGTGATCGCCTACGGCGCCGCAGACGACCTCGTGGCGCAGACGTGTCGACTCTTCGCGGCAGACGAGGAGGCGCGTGCGAACGATAGCAGCGGCCGGCCAGGCCCGGACGCTGCGCGATCACACCTATGCGGTCCGGATGCGCGAGCTTGCAGAGATCCTCGAGGGGCACCGCCGAGTGAGCCTCGACGGGAAGCGGGTGCTCATCACGGGCGGCCTCGGTTTCATCGGCTCCAACCTCGCGCGCCGAGCTGGTCGAGCTCGGCGCCGACGTCGTCCTGGTCGATTCGCTCGTGCCGGAGTACGGCGGGCTGCTGTTACAACATCGCCGGGATCGAGGATCGCGTCACGGTCAACATCTCGGACGTCCGCGACGAGCACAGCCTTCGCTACCTCGTTCGTGGCCAGGACTACCTGTTCAACCTGGCCGGCCAGACGAGCCATCTCGACTCGATGACGGATCCGTACACGGATCTCGAGATCAACGCGCGGAGCCAGCTGTCGATCCTCGAGGCGTGCCGGCACGAGAACCCGGACGGCGAAGGTCGTGTTCGCGAGCACACGCCAGATCTACGGCCGACCGCAGCGCCTGCCGGTCGACGAGGCGCACCCGATCGCGCCCGTCGACGTGAACGGCATCAACAAGACGGCTGGCGAGTGGTATCACCTGCTCTACGGCGACGTGTACGGCCTGCGCACCGCGCGTACTCCGCCTCACGAACACCTACGGCCCGCGCATGCGCGTGCGGGACGCGCGCCAGACGTTTCTCGGCGATCTGGCTGCGGCGTGCGCTCCAGGGCGAGCGAGATGCTCGTGTACGGCGACGGCAGCCAGCTGCGCGACCTCACGTACGTCGACGATGCGGTCGACGCATTCCTCTCGCGGCCGCCAGCGACGAGGCGAACGGCAGCGTGTACAACCTCGGCGGGCCATCCGCCGATCTCGTTGCTCGAGCTCGCCGAGGTCGTCGTCGCGGCCGCCGGACGCGGCACGGTCAAGACGATCCCGTTCCCGGAGGACCGCAAGAGCATCGACATCGGCGACTTCTATGCGGACTGGTCGGCGATCGAGACGCGACCTCGGCTGGCAGCCGAAGGTGGACGTCGTCGAGGACGGCGTCGAGCGGACCGCTCGCGTACTACCGCGAGCACGGCTCGCACTACTGGGACGGCGAGTGACCGTCCCGTTCCTCGACCTCACGCGCGAGACCGAGCGCCTTCGGCCGGAGCTCGACGCGGCGATCGCGCGCGTCCTCTCGTCGGGGCGCTACGTGCTGACCGAGGAGGTGTCCGAGTTCGAGGCTGCGTTCGCCGCGTACTGCGAGGCTGAGCACGCGGTCGGCGTCGCCTCCGGAACCGACGCGATCACGATCGCGCTGCTGGCCGCAGGCGTCGAGCCGGACGACGAGGTGATCACCGCGCCGAACACGTGCATCCCGACGATCGTCGGCATCGAGCGCGCCGGAGCGCGTGCCGGTGCTCGCCGACGTGGATCCGCGCACCTACACGCTCGATCCGGAGCAGGTCGAGCGCCGGATCACGCCACGGACGCGCGCGATTCTTCCCGTGCACCTGTACGGGCAGCCCGCCGACCTCGACTGCCCTTGCGCAGCTCGCAGAGAGACGCGGACTCCTGCTGGTCGAGGACTGCGCGCAGGCGCACGGAGCGCGCTGCGGCGGGCCGCCGCGACCGGTTCGGTCGGCGATCGCGGCCGCGTTCAGCTTCTACCCGACGAAGAACCTGGGCGCGCTCGGCGACGGCGGCGCCGTCGTCACCTCGGACGACGCGCATCGCCGAGCGGGCGCGGCTCCTCCGGAACTACGGCGAGCGCGATCGGTTCGAGCACGTGCTGCACGGCCTGAACAGCCGGCTCGACGCGCTGCAGGCGGCACTGCTCGGCGCGAAGCTGCCGCACGTCGACGACGCGAACGCCCGCCGTCGCGAGCTTGCGGAGCAGTACGACCGCTTGCTGGCGGCCACCTCGCTTGTGACGCCGGCCGTCGCACCGGCCGCGGAGCACGTGTACCACCTCTACGTGGTGCAGGCAGGCGAGCGGAAGGCGTTTCGTGCGACCCTCGACGACCGCGGCATCGGCTCGGCCGTCCAGTATCCGACGGCGGTGCACCACCAGCCCGCCTATCGCGACCTCGACCGAGCGGGCGGGTTTCCCGTCGCCGAGTCGCTGACGGAGCGCGTCGTGAGCCTGCCGCTCTCGCCGGACCATACGGAGGCGGAGATCGCAGAGGTCGCGGCGGCAGCTCAGAGCGCGAGCAGGTAACTCTCGAGCTGCGCGACGACGTTGTCGCGGTCGTGCTGAGCCAAGTACGTGGCGCCGCGCTCGTTCGCCCATCTCGGGATCGGAGAGCGCGGACTCGATCGCGCTGCGGATCGCGTCGCTGTCGAGCGGGAACCACGAGCCGCCCGGTCTCGGGCGTCAGCCCGGGGATCTCCGCCTGCTCGGTGACGACAACGGCGGCGCCGCACGCAGCCGCCTCGAGGGAGGCGAGCGACGTTTCCTCCCAGTGCGTCGGCGTGAGGCAGAAGACGTCGGCGTCCACGTAGGCATCGAACCGCTCGTCGCCGTAGAGAGGGCCGACGAACCTCACGCGCCCGTCGTGGAATAGCGGTGCGAAGCGCGAACGGAGCTCGTGCGAGCTGGCCGTCGTCGCGTCCGACGACTGCGAGGACGACGTCATCCCCGAGCAGCGGCTCGATGGCCTCGATCAGCCGGTCGAGGCCCTTGCAGCCGGTTGATCCGGCCGAGGAAGAGGAGCAGGCGCATGTCGTCGCCGACCCCCAGCCGCGCACGGAAGGCACCGCGCGTCGCGACCGGCACCGGCGGCAGCGGGAGCGGGGCGAATCGGATCGCCCCTTCGCGGCCCCCGAGCTCCGCGTAGAGCGCCGCCTCGTGCGACGTCTGTGCGAGCAGCAGCGTTGAGCGTCGCAGCATCGGGCGGACGAGGGCGAGGTCGTAGACGTCCTTGACCGCGCCACGGAGGCCCGACGAGCGGGGCAGCGAACCGAACGCAGAGACGCACGAGCGGCCGCCTCGAGCTGCTCGAGCGCGACGTGGGCCGACGCGGCGACGTAGGTGCGCGTGTCCGTGACGTGGAGCGACGTCGTAGCGGCCGGCGACGCCAGAAGCGCAGTGAGCAGCCCTCGCGGAAGGTATTTCTTCGTGCGCCAGGCGAGCGCGTTCGACGACGTTCGGGAAGCGGCGCACGCGGACCCCGTCGAGCGTCTCGATGCCGCGGTCTCGCGCCGCGCGTGCTCGTCGAGAACGTCGGTCGTGAAGACATCGACGTCGATGCCCGAGCGCGACGAGGCCGGCCGCGTAGTCGTGCCATCACGCGCGGCGGGCCGCCGTACGCCCACGCCGGAGCGAAGTACGGCGTGACCTGGAGAATCTTCACCCCGCGACGAGACTCGTCGATCAGCGTGCGGTAGCGAGCAAGCGCGATCGACCGATCGGCCTCGCGAACCACGTACTCACGTCCACGAGCGCCCATTGCGCTCCAGGTCGAGCCGACCGTCGTACGCGTCGCGGATCGCCGCGGCGAGCAGGTCGGGGCGGTCCGGGGGCAGCGCGACGCCGCAGTCGGCCTCCATGACGAGGCGCGCCGTCTCGCTGTCCGGGTCGGCGGCGACGATCATCGGGCGGCCGGCGGCAAGGATGCCGTAGACGCGGCTCGGCACGACGAAGCCGGAGAGGCCCTTTGCGAGGCCCACGTAATGCAAGTGCGCGGCGCCGAGTGATTGCGGGAGCACCTCCCGCGGCTGGTATGGCAGGAAGAAGACCTTGTCCGCGTCGAGACGCTGCGCGCAGAGCGCACGATCTCCGCATGGCGCGCGCCGAAGCCCGACGATCGGCACCGCGAGATCGTCGAGGTCGCGAAGGAACGTGGTCGCGCGGACGAGGTTGTCGAGGTTCTGTGCGTGCCCGACGTTGCCCGAGTGCATCACCGTGAACTGGTCGACCAGCCCTGCTCGCGCGACCATCGGTTGTCGCGAGGCCCGGGCCGGATCGCCGTGGTGTCGACCCAGTTCGGGATCACGGTGATGCGGTCTGCAGCCGGCGCCCTTTTCAACGAGTCGCTCCTTCATGCGCTCGCCGATCGCGACGACGTGATCGGCGCGCCGTAGGTAGTAGGCGACGAGGCGCGCGCAGCACGCGGACGAGCACCGGGTTCGTAGCCGACCAAGCTCCGTCGCGATCTCCGGGAAGACGTCTTCGCTGATCACGAGCAACGGCGCCGGTGACGCCGTGCGACGAGGAGCCGAGGTCGCCGACAATCGGAGGGTCGGTCATGCACAGCACGAGATTGCGGCGCCGGGAGCGAACGGAGCGCAGCAGACTGTCGCCGAGGTACGTGATGTAGTTCGCGGCGCGGTGGTGAGGCGTGTGCGGTCGTACGCCGTCGAACGTGTTCGCAGCACCCGCACCCCGTCCACGCCGCTCCTCGGACGGCAAGATCTTCGTGGCCGAAAGACGGCCGGTGACCACGGTCACGTCGTAGTCGGTCGCGAGCGACTCGCACAGGTCGGCAAGCAGGTTCGCCGTCGCCTCGACGCCCGGGCGGTAGTACTGGTTGAGCACGAGGATCCGCCGGCGCATCGCCAAGAGGCTAACGCCGACCCAGCTTCCAGGAGACTTTCCGGAGATTCTCGCGGAGCCGAAACGTCGAGCCAAGGTTGCGTCGCAGCCGCAGGTCGGCGGCGAGCCTGTGCGAAGCGTCGTGGATCGTGTAGATGCGGCCAGTTGCCGCCGGCAAGCTCGAGGTTTCGCGCAGCCTCAGCGCCGAAATGGGCCTCGGCCTGGCCGCCGGGGATGTGCGCATAGTCGTGATGCTGATGGACGGCGGAGACCGCTGCGGTGGCGTCTACCACGATCGACCGCTCGCGGCCGCGCCACACCAACCAGTTGTCGAAGCGAGCGCGTCCGACGACGAACGCCGGGATCGGATCGAAAAGCCCTGGCGTGAACACGAAGTAGTCGATCGCGGTCGCGCCGCGCGAGCCGGCCGCGCGTCCCGCGCCGCGCCGGCGCGACGTCAGGCAGTTCCCGAGTCGAGCGGCGTCGGGAGCCTCGACATCGATCGTCTCACCGACGACGAGGAACGATGGCGCGGTCTCGCCACCGCGCGCAACGCGGCGTCCAGAGGTCTCGCGCAAGACGATGTCGGCGTTCACGAAGCAACGCAGGCGGCGGCGTGCGCGACGCCTCGACCCGGAGAAGACATCGTCGAGGAGTGGGGTTCCCGAGCCGGTGCCGGCGATGCCCACCGACGTGCTCCGACCCCCGCTTATGCGCCGCGGCGGCGACGCCTCTTCGTCGCCGACGAGCACGACCTGTACGCCCGGCAGTGCGGACCAGCTGCGAAGCGCATTCCGCTGGACCGTCGCCGACGTGGCCGGCGAACGGCCTTCGGGATCGGAAGAGCGTCAGCATCGGTCAGCCCTTCACGAGCAGGAACGAGTGGACGTTCCTCTCGACCACGACTTCGTCGACAACGCTGCGGCCGTGCAGCGCCGCCGCGGTTACGAGCTGGTCGCGCGAGATGTCGACTCCGGTAGGTCCGCTGGCCGCGATACCAGGGACGACAGCGACGCGAGTCGCGGCGGCGCCATGCGCTGGCGGTGCAAAACGACCCAGCGTGCGTCGGCACCAGAGCAACGTCTCGAGGGCGCCTCCGGTCGGGCAGCACGTCGAGGAGCGCGGCTGCGAGGACGACGTCGAACCCGTCGACGAGCCGGGCTCGAAGAGATCCCGCCGCTCGAACCGGGCCCGGGCAGGCGTGCGCGCGCGGCGGCAAGGACTCGTCCGAGTCGTCGCCACCGACGTAGTCGAACCGGCCCGGCGCGTACCGGTCGAGCGAGCTCGGCGTAGCCGCCGACGCCGCAACCGATGTCGAGGAAGCGATGCCGGGCGCGGCAACGCATCGTCCTCGAGGATCGTCGGCAGCAGCTGGAGGAACGCGCGGTAGGGCGGCGCCGCTTCGGGGTCGCGGAGCTGGAGCTCCGTCAGCTCGACCATCTGTGACGCGACATCCGAGCTGTGCCAGCCTTCAAGCGGTGGCGCGCGTCCCCGGCAGGCGAGCAGCGCAGCTGGGCGAGGGTGCCGCGAGGCAGCGGCGGGCGAGCGCGACGGGCCCGTGGCCAGCTACGCGACCGGGTAGGGTAGCCGCAGGAGCGGTCGCCGCCGGAGACGCCGACGCCGCTCCGAGCTCCTCAAAGGTACGGCCGCCAGACGAGCCGAAGCTCCTCTCTGAACGGGGTAGTTGGTCGTCCAGGCGATGGACCGGGCCGCACCCGGCCCGAGCGCCTCGCGACGGAAGTCGACGAGGCCGGGCCGTAGACGGCGAAGCCAGTGGTAGTGGTAGAAGACGAGCGGGCGGCCGTCGACGAGCGGAGACACCCGGCCTTCGCGTCGAGGTCGTGCGCGGTGACGTTCCACGGGGCGAGCCCGCCGCCGGGATGCTCGAGCACGTGCACGCCGGGGAAAGGCGCGGCAATCGCTCGAGGTACTTCTGGTCGCCGAGCTTGCCGTCCTCCCAGCGGGATAGCACCACTCGATGCAGCGGTCGCGCCACCAGCGCAGCGCGGCGAGGCCGTTCTCGTCGCGCCGGAAGGTCAGCCACTCGACGTTGTACGTGCCGTCGTCGACCCTTGTGCGCGATGCTCGGGCGCGTAGCGGTGCGGGATGATCAGCACGGACGTCGTCGCCCAGCTCGTCGAAGAGCGGCTGCGGGTCGGAGAAGAACAGCAGGTCGGCGTCGAGGTAGGTGACCTCGCCGCGTCCGGTCGGGGTCGAGCAGGTGCAGCGGCAGACGCCGGCGTCGCCGTCCAGCAGTACTCGACCGGCGTGCGGTCGGCTTGACCGCGAGCAGCTCCGGGTCGTGCGCCTCGAGCGCGCGCAGCGGCACGAACCTCCAGGCGCGGCAGCTCGATGCGGCCGAGGAGCTCCTCGGCGCGTCGTCGAACATGCAGCGGTCAGGCGGAACGCCGGCGGGTGCCTCGAGCGACGGTACAGCGCCAGCCCGCGCGCAGGTAGTTGCTGTCGAAGAGCGTGCAGAAGGTGTGATGCACGCGGCCCAGGATAGGGGTGGGCTAGGCGCGGGCGAAGATGCCGTTGACCTGAAGCAGTCGAGCCGTCGACGGGATCGGACGAGGACCTGTTCGAGGGCCCGCGAGCGCGAACCCGTCGGCCTCGCGGAGGTGCGTGACGACCCCTCGGGGGTAGAAGCGGGCGCACCGGCGTACAGCGGCACGAGCGACAGCTCGACCTCGACTACCGCCGTCTGTTTAAGAACTTGGGCTGCACCTTGGAGCACGTCGAGCTCCGCGCCTTGAACGTCCGCCTTCAGGAAGACGATGTCCGTCGCCGACATCAGGTGGGGCGCGACGGAGTCCAGGCGCACGATGTCGACCTCCTCCTTGTCGACATACCTCGACTCGGGCGCGCTCGCAAGATGCTGCTCGGTCATCGGGGAGCGTGATGAGCTCGAAGAGTTACCGGCGACGTGCAGGACAACTCGACCATCGCGCGCGCCGACCGCGGCAGGTCTGCATTCCCACGACGCGTCGCGCGTCGCCGCTGCCGCTAGGCGCTCGAACGCCGCCCTCTGAGGCTCAAGGAGACGATACGCCCCCCCGATAGCCCCCGTCGCGCAGCTCCATCGCATACCACCCCTCGTTGGCGCCGATATCAATCACGAGCGACACACCGCGGCTGCGAATCAACTGGAGCCGGCGGACATCGATGAAACGTCTGCCGTCATACCGCACGATGTCGAACCCAAGCGCGCGGAGACGCGCGTGCAAGCCCGTTTTCAGGCGGGCACGTACGCTCGACCGACTCACCGCTGCGTGGTGATGATCGCGACCAGATCGCCCTCGGTAGTCCGGCAGCACGCCCACGTCGCCTGCGGAGCTGACGAACTCCGCGAACTCGAACTCGTTCCAGAAGTTCAGGTGACCCTCATAGTCGTCAACCTCCCCGTCGGGCACCGTGACAATGAGCGTGCCTCCGGGCTGACAGACGCGCACGAGCTGCGAGAGCAGTCCCTCCGGTTCTTCCACATGCTCGAGCACCTCGGTGCAGAGCACCACGTAGAAGCTGCCACCCGTGAAAGGCAGAGCGAAGGCGTCGGCGACGATTCCTTCGGCATCAGGCAGAATCCGAGCGAGTTCGGCGATTCCCGCCTCCGTCTGGTCGACACCGACGACACGCTTCAGAGTGGACGAGCGTTCGGCCACGGCGGCTAGAAGATGGCCCGTTCCACATCCGGCATCGAGTAACCGTTCTGGATTCAACGCCGAGACGATGTCAGCGACTTCTGCGTAAAACCGTCGACGCGCCGGGCCTAGGTACTCGTCCAGAAGGTCAGGGGAACCAAAGACCGTTTCGTACGCCGGCAGGGAATTCGCTCGAGCGATGTTCGCGACGGAGCGCTCGCGCCGCGCACGGTATGCGCGTAGCCGCCGTGCGGCTGCCAAGAGCCGGCCGGGCAGTGTCCTAGGAGGGGCCACGGCCTGCCGACCAACGCTGCGAAACGACAAGCCTGCCGTACGACCCCGGAGGAAGCTGCCCCGTACCGAAGACATCGGCCTCATAGACGTCGAAGTACATGGCGTGCTTGACCCAGTCGGCGAGGACACCGTTGACCTCGATGAAGAACGTCAACGAATATCGGCCGGGAAGCAGGGGTAGCGCCCGGGAGTTCGCAGATCAGTTCTCCGTCCGGCGCAGTCGACTGAATTGTTTCGCCCGTGAGCGCGTTCGCGCCGTAGAACACAGGTTCTCCGAGCGGCCCCTCGACTGCGATCGAGGCCGTGATGCTCCCTGCGTCCACCTCGCAGTCGTACAGGAGTCGTACACGCGCCTCTCCACCAGTGCGCGCCGGGCTTCCGTCTGGCTGAGCGACTTCGACCCGCGTGACGCGAAGGCGACCATTACCCTCTCGATCCCGCCGGTCGTCGAGCGTGTGACCGGCGAGCGCCTCGATGGATGAGACGTAGTGATCCACCACCTCGTCGACGGCTCCGTCCCGCACGATTTTCCCCTCTCGAGCAGGACACCGCGCTCGCATAGAGCGGATATCGACGCGAGGTTGTGGCTGACGAACACAATCGTCGACCCGCCATCGCGCGATCTCGCCCATCCGCCCGATACATCGCTGCTGAAATGCTTGATCGCCGACGCTCAGAACCTCGTCAACGAACAGGATCTCGGGCTCGAGGTAGGCCGCGACCGCGAACGCAAGCCGCACGTACATGCCACTGGAGTACCGCTTGACCGGCGTGTCCATGAAACGCTGCAACTCGGCGAACTCGACGATGTCATCGAACTCGCTCGCGATCTCCGCCGGCGCATGCCGAGAATCGCTCCGTTCAGGAACACGTTCTCGCTCCCGGTCAGTTCCGGGTGGAACCCTGTCCCGACCTCGAGGAGCGACCCGACGCGGCCGTTGATTGATGGCTCGGCCCTGGTTGGGTCCGTGATGCGCGCCATGACCTTCAGCAACGTCGTCTTGCCGGCACCGTTGCGTCCTATGAGACCGACGATCTCCCCTCGCCGATCTCGAGTGAGATGTCCTGGAGCGCCCACAGCTCCGCTTTGAGGCTCTCTAGGCGGTCGTCCGGCGTCGTCGGAAGCAGCCGTGAGAAGAAGTCCAGATGTCCTCGGTCAGCCGGCTGTAGCCGCCGACCGTATTCCCGAGGACGTACCGCTTGCCGATGCCCTGCGTTCTCGATTGCGGCGGCCACAGATCACGTCCGCGAACGCCGCGTCGACCCGGCGGAAGTAGAAGAAGCCGACCGCACAGAGCACGAGCGCGGAGGCAGTCGAGACGACGTAGATCGACGCCGGCGTGCCGTCAAACCCGACGATCGACGACCGGAAGCCCTCGATCCCGGCGACCATGGGGTTCAGTGCGAAGATCGGCCGGTACTGCGATCCAACCACGTCGAACTGGTACGCGACCGGGGATGCGAAGAGCCAGAACTGGATCAGGAAGGGACGACATACCGCACGTCGCGGTACCGCACATTGAGCGCCGCGAGGAAGAGCCCGACACCGAACGCCACAACGACGACGTACAGGGTGAATACCAGAGCTAGACGCGAGCGTCGAGGCAGGGGCGAACCGGTAGATCACCATCAAAGCGAGAAGCACTCCGAGCTGACGACGAGGTCGATGAGATACGACGCGGCCGCGGCGGTCGGAATGAGAAGGCGTGGGAAGTACACCTTCGAAACGAGTGGTGCGTTGCCCACGACGCTGTTTGCGGCGCCTGTGACGGCGTTCGCGAAAAACGTCCAAGGGACAAGGGCCGCCAGGGTAAAAACCGGATACGGAACATCGTCCGGCCCGACCCCACGTAGCTGGCCGATAAAAAGGGTGAAGACCACCATGAGCATCAGCGGCTGGAGGACCGCCCACGATGCTCCGAGCGCGGTCTGCTTGTAGCGGACCTTGATGTCGCGCCAAATCAGGAAGCGAAAAGTTCGCGGTGATCCCAAAGCTCCCGCCAACCGACAGCGTAGGCTGGACGCGGCTCGATGACGATCGTGGGCGACTCTGCTCGGGCCACGGCCGCCCAGGATAGCCCCGGCCCTAGACGCGCACAGCCGCCACAGCGGCGGTCTCGTAGGCACGCACGAGCGCGCCGCGCCGCCTCGCCCGACCGGGCGACGACGGCGCGTCGCGCGTCTGCGACCGGCGCACCGGCGGCGGCCCGACGGTCGTGCAGGAGAATCTCGATGGCACCGCGCAGGGCCGCCGGATCGCCTGGCGGCACGAGCACCACCCCGGGCCTGTCCAGTTCGGCGAGCCCCCCGACTCGCGTCGCCACCACCGGCCGCCCGTACGCCATTGCCTCCGCGCCGTCACCCCGTAGCCCTCGCGCCGCGAGGGAACGCACACGACCGCCGCGCGCTCGTAGTAGGGGCCGAGCTCTGCCGGGGCGACGAACCCGACCGCGTCCGGGAACACAAGCACGCAGCGGGCCGTCGCCGAGGATCACGCGCGGGAGGCCGTCCGTCGCCTCGAGGAACTCGAGGATCCCTTTCTCCTCGCTGAGGCGTCCCGCGAAGAGTACGTGCGGCGGCTCATCCGGCTCCCCGACGTGATCGGGAATGCACACCGGCGGCGGCACGACCGTCACCTCACGCGCTCCGAGCGCACGCGCCTCATCGGCCAGGAACGATGAAGCGGCGAGCACGACCCGCGCGCCGCGAACGAGCGGACGCACGAGCCTCGGGGCACGACGGGCGAGCTGACATCCGTTCCCCACACCTGCAGCACGTACGGCTTGCCCGTCGCGCGAGCCGCGACGGCCGACGGGATCCAGTGGGCATGCACGAGGTCGGCGTCGCGCGCCGCGCGGCGTGCCGCCAGAGAAAAGGCCGCGAGGAACCCGGGGACGAACGCGAGCCGCCACGGTGCGGCGCGTAGGTTCTGCACGATCCCGGCGCCGAGCGCGACCCCGAAATGCGGAAACGAGCCGGGAGAGACGACCTCCACATCGATGCCCGCGTCCGCGCCGCTTCGACCGACGCCGCGACGAAGTTGCCCGCCACCGGGTGCGCGGCGGTCGGGATACGACGTCGTCAGCACGACGACCTTCATTCGCGTTGTCCAAAGACGACTGGTATCGCCAGCGCCAAGGCGACGAACGCGTAGAAGTAATAGAACTGCATCGTGAGGTAGAACGCGTTCGACGCGAGCGTGCCGGCAAGTGCCGCCGTGCAGCCCCACGCGAGCGGGCGCACCCGCGCGGCGAGCGGATCCTGCGCGGCGGCGAGTGCGCGGCCAAGCGCTCGCGCGGCCTGGAGGCGGCGGAAGATCCAGAGGAGAAAGAGCGCGAACAATGCGGTGCCGACGAGCCCGGTCTCGACGAGGAGCGCGACGTAGTAGCTGTGCGGGCCCCAGTTGGTCTTGCCGGTGACGAACGCGTAGTACACGGAGAACGTGTTCAGTCCGAGCCCGAACAGCGGGTCGGTGTGCAGCACGTGCGGGATGAACGAGTACACCTGGAAGTGCGCGCTCTCCGACCCGCCGCTCGTCTGCACGCGCGACTTTAAGACCGTGGTGAAGTACGACTTCCGTGAGAGCACGATCCCGCCGAGGATCGCGAGCGCGACGCCGATCGGAATGAGCAGCTGCGGCGAGCGCAGATACCGCCGGTACGGAACGGCGAGGATGAGCGCGCCGACGCCGAGCCCGAGGAGGCCGCTCCGCGAGAGAGTCGCCGCCTCGACGACGAGCAGGAACCCGATCGTCGGCGCGAGCCATCTGCGCAGGTGGTGTCTCCGCTCGAGCCGCAGGTAGAGCGGCGTCAGGACAAGCAGGGGCACGATCAGCATGATCCCCAGGTGGTTCGGGTCGCCCGTCATCGCGTTCGGGCGGAACACGCTCGCGCCGTTGATCGCGCCGTAGACGTTGATCTGGCTCGCGCCACCCGTAAGCGGTGAAAGGAGCGTCGCGTCCAGGTTCCCGCCGCGGCGCGCGTCGAGCAGCTGCAGCACGCCGTAGGCGGCGTTGACGACGATGCCGGCGCTGAACCAGCCGAGCGTTCGCCAGAAGTACCGCTGGCCGCGCCGCGACAGCCAGACGACCGCCGCGGCGAGGAACGCGAAGTGGATCAGCCACTTGGTGAGGCCCTTCCCCCACTGCGCGAGCGCGTCCGAGTCGGAGAGGTCGAAGTAGCCGGCGAGGTAGACGAGCAGGAACACCGCAAGGAAGCCGAGGAGGACGGCGGTCGTGCGCGGCACGCGCCACCGCCGAGTCCCGGCCGCGAACGCGACGAGGAAGCCGATCGCGAGCACGTCCGCGAGCGAGACCGTGCCGGCGAAGCTCCAGTGCACCTTCTCGAACGTCACGCAGAAGACGCTCGCGAGGAACAGGAAACTCGTCGCACGCTTCATGCGGTGATCTCTTCGAGCAGGCGCGCGAGCTCCTCCGAGCGGCTGCGCCGCGACACCTTGCGCCGCCACTCGTCCGACAGGGAGGCGGCGTCGAGCGTGCCCGCGCGCCACATCTCGTGGAGACCGCGTAGCGCAGCGGCCATGCCGGCGACATCGTCGGGAGCGACGACCACCCCGGCACCCGTGTCGCGGATCAGCTCTGCGGCGGCGCCGTCGGGCGGCACGACCGCGAGGATCGGCCGTTCCGCTGCGAGGTACTCGAACACCTTCCCGGAGAGGACACCCTTGCCGCGACCGCCGGCGTCGGGGATGAGGAGGAGCAGCGCCTCGGAGTCGCGCTGCAGCTCGAGCGACCGCCGCCTCGACGCGTACGGGATGAGCTCGAGGCGGTCACCGAGCGTTCGCGTCGCCGCCCACTCCCGGTCTGCGGCGCGGAAGTCGCCGAGGAAGCGGACGACGACATCCTCGAGACCCGACTCCTCGAGCGCCGACAGGAACGGCCGCGGGTCACGCTTGCCGAAGAACGAGCCGGTGTGCGTCAGCCGGAAGCGGTCGGATGGATGATGTTCGAGGCCGGCGAAGTCGTCGAAGTCGGAGCCGTTCGAGATCATCTCGACGCGCCCTCGCGGCGAGCGTTCGCGCAGCTCGTCGGCGATCGCGTCGGAGACGCAGGTGATCGCGTCGGCAGAGCGCGCGACCAGCCGGGCGACGGCGTGCTCCCCCTGCTCCTTCGCGCGCACGAGGAGCCGCTCGGCGTCGCGGTGCGGATGCGCGACGAGCGAGTCCCGCAGGTCGGCGACCCACCTCACGCCCGTCGCCTTCTTCACGGCTGCGCCGATCAGATGCACCGACGAAGGCGGCGACGTCGTGACCACGACGTCGATTCCCTCGCTGCGTACGATCCGGATCGCAGCCGGGATCGCCGTCAGGTTCCAGCTGACGTTCTCGTCGGGGACGAGCAGGCGCCGTCCAGCGAGCTGTGCCTGCCGCGAGAGGCGCACGAGCCCCTGCGTCCCGTGCAGCTCCTCGGCGGGCTTTCGACCTTTCGGCCCGAGGTAGCGCGCGCGGTGCACCCAGGCGAGGGTCGGCGGCTGCAGCTCGTCGTCTCGGTGGATCCACTTCGGATCGTCCGGTGCGAGCACATGCGTCTCGATCCCGAGCTCCGGCAGGTGTGTCGCGAACTTGAGCGGCCGCTGCACGCCACCTCCCCCGGCCGGAGGGAAGTAGAGGCTGACGATCAGCGCCTTCATCGCGGAAGACGATAGAGACGGCCCGCACGGATCGCCCACGTTGCGCCGTAGCGGCGCCCAATCGCCGGATCGTTGCTCTGGATCCAACGGTGCACGTCGGTGACGCGCCGGTACGGGTCGTTCGCGTTGGTGTTCGCAACGTGGGTGACGGGCGCCGCGACGATGTACACCGGGGCGACCGCGGCGATCTCGTAGCTCGTGCGCACCGGCGCGATCACGATCGCTCCCTTCGGCACCTTCACGCGCAGGTTGTGGACGAGCCGCGGCGAGAGCGCATCGGGATCGCTGGGGTTCCGCGGGCTCCAGTGAGCGAAGCCGTGCACCGCGACCGGCAGCACGAAGAACGCGGCAGCCGCAGCGGCCAGCCCGTGCCGCTCACGCGCGGGAGGCGGACGCAGGACCACGACGGCGGCCAGCGCGACGAGGCCGCCGACCAGCGCCACCCACGTCGCAAGCGCCGGCCCGCCGTGCCGAAGTCCGACGCCGAAGTCACCGGGCCAGGCGAGCTGGAGCACGATTCCCGCCGCGAGCGCAGCCGGCAGCACGACGAACCGCCGCGCCGCCAGCGCGAACGCACCTGCGAACGCGAACGGCAACGGCGCGAACCCGGCCGCGCGGCGGGCCTGCGAGAGCGACGCCGCGTCGGAGACGTGCACGAAGAGCCACGGCACCTCCATCAGGAGCAGGATGAGCAGCGAGCCGCCGAGCACGTACTGCGCCCAGCGCCTGCGGATCGCGAGCGCGGTCAACGGCAGCAGGAAGAGGGCGGCGACCGCGACCGCGCCGGTCCGGCCGAGCACCTCGGGCGCGAGCCGGAAGTGGTGAGGGCCCGAGATCACCAGCTGGTCTGCGTACTGCTGCAGGCCGCGCAGCCGCTCCGCGTCGCTGGGGTCGTGCGCACGGGTCTCGTTCACGAGCGGGCGCAACCAGAGCAGCGCCGCGGCAACCGGGACAGCCGCCGCGAGGTAGGCGCGCCACTCGCGGTACGCGAGGACGACGAGCGGCACGAGCATGAAGAGCGCATAGGAGGAGTGGACGAGCGCGAGCGTCCCGAACACGACGACCGTCGCCGCGTAACGGCGGGTGAAGAACAGCGCGATCGCGGCCGGGGCGAGGATCTGGCGCGCCGCGCTGGCGGGCTGGGCAAGCTGTGCGTACGAGCCCCCGTTTCCGGGCGCGAAGCAGAAGAGCGCCACCTGCGCGAGCGCGACCGTCACGCCGCCGGCGCGGGCACCGAAGACGGCGACGCCCGCCTCGTATGCCACCGCGACCGCGACCGGCGCGAGGAGCGACGGCTCATGTCGCATGACCACGGACGGATCGAGCCCCGAGAACCAGGCGACGAGCGCATCCAGCCCGTGCCAGAGCGGGAACGCGTACCCGGGGTGCAGTCCTCCGTCCTTGAACTCGTCGACCGTACGAAGGTGGAGGTCGCCGAAGTCGACCAGCTTGCGCACGCGTCCTTCATGGAACAGACCGTCGCCGACCACGGCACCCGCCGTGTGCCACAGCAGCCAGCCGAGGACGATTCCGAGCGCCACCGCCGCGCCGGGTCGCGCCGAGCTGAATCGGAGCCGCCTGCGGGCCACCAGAGCGGCGACGAACAGGAGCAGCAGCACGAGGGCGGCGAGCCGGATGTTCGAATGCACCGTGAACACCACAGTCCACGCGACGAACAACGCGCCCATCGTCCACGCGACGACCTCCGACATGCTCCGCCCGAGCGCGAGCCCCGGCAGGAGCACCAAGCTGGTGCCGAAGGCGAGTCGGAGGTACTCGATCACCGAATCAGCGTCGCGGCCTTGCCGGACGAGAGGAAGCGGATGCCCTCGCGGTAGGCCTGGCGGCGTAGGACGAGCGCCCGCAGCCGCAGCGACCAGAGGAGCAAGCGCCGCACGCGCTCGGCCGCTTTCGGCCCGTGGTGCTTGGCGAAGAAGCGGAGGTGTCCGCGCAGGTTCTCGACGTACATCAGCCCGCCGTGGGTCGCGCCGCCGACGTGCACGACCTCCGCGCCCGGATAGAACAGCACCTTCCAGCCCGCGCGGCGGAAGCGCGTCATCCAGTCGACCTCCTCGCTGAACATGAAGAACGCCTCGTCGAACGCGCCGACCGCGTCGACCGCAGCGCGACGGACGAGCAGCGCAGGCCCGTAGAGCCAGTCCGCCTCCGTCTCTACCTCGTGGTCGAAGCCGCCCGCATACAGCGGGTTCAGGAGGCGCGAGTTGGGAGCGAGCTTGCGGATGAACAGGTACTCGGTCGCGAGCCGCCAGAGCGTCGGCTCGGCGCGCACCGACCGTTGCAGCGTCCCGTCCGTGTTGCGCAGCCGGGGGCCGACGACGGCTGCTTCGGGATGCGCATCTGCGTAAGCGACGAGCCGGTCGAGCCCGTCCCCGACGACCCATGCGTCCGAGTTCAAGAGGAAGAAGTACCGCCCGGCCGCGATCCGCATGCCGGCGTTGTTCCCGCCGCCCATTCCCTTGTTCGCCTGCTCGACGATCCGCGCGTCGGGCCGCTTCGCCCGCACGACGTCGAGCGTGCCGTCGGTCGAGCCGTGGTCGACGATGACGAGGTCGTGACCCGCGACCGACTCGAGGCACTGCTCTAGCCATGGGAGCGCGTTGTACGTGACGACGACGATCGATACGTCAGACGGTTCCATCGGGCACCGGCGTCCGGCTGAAGACGTTCTCCCAGACCACGATCGCGACCCCGGGCAGGGCGAGCAGGATCGTCATCACGAAGAAGAGGAAACCGCAGGCGAACGCACGGTCGTGATCGACACCGAGCTTGCCCAGGAAGCTGACGAAGAACGCCTCGCGCACGCCGATGCCGTTCACCGTGAACGGGACGAGCATCACGAGGAAGAGGAGCGGGCCGAGCACGACGTACGGCAGCAGCGCAAGGTCGATCCCGACCGCGCGACCGGAGGCGTAGATCGCCACGACGCGCGTCAGCTGTGCAGCCGCTGTGACGACGGCGACGACGAGCAGTGTCCCGAGATGCTCGCGGTAGCCGTGCAGGCCGTCGTAGACCGCGCGCGCGGCGGTCTCCACACGCAAACGACGGGCGATCGGCCCGAGGAACACGAGCCGGCGTCGCACGGTGCGCGAGAAGAACACGAACGCCGCGGCAATCGTCGCGAGGACGAAGAGAAGCTCGACCCACAGGTACGCGCCGATCGGGTAGCGGCCGATCGCGAGCAGGAGCCCGACGCCCGCGAGCACGAGAGTGACGGCGCCGCCGAGCGCGCGCTCGAGGAGCACGGACCCCGTGATCGGCGTGATGCGGCCGGGATGCCGACGCGACGTCTCGAAGATGCGCGATGCGTCTCCGCCCACCGATGTCGGCAGCACCTGCCCGACGGCATAGGAGACGAAGTACGCGCGCATCAACCAGGAAACGCGCTCCTGAACACCGCGCACGTCGAGCAGCCGCTGCCAGCGCCACGCCATCGGTGGCAGCGTGACGACGGTGAGCACCGCTGAGCTGAGCACCCACGGCACGCTCGCGGACGTGAGGATGTCCTTCGTCTTCCCGAGGTCGACCTTGCTGAGGATGTACGCAACCGCGAGCGCTGTGACGAGCAGCGTCGCGAACACCTTGAGCGGGCGCTTCATCCCGAGAGCCGCGCGTGCACGCGGTGGAGCGCCGCGAGCGCGTCGCGAACGTCGTCGTCGCGATGCGCGGGCGAGAGCGGCAGCGAGAGCACCTCGTCACCTGCACGCTCGGTCACCGGCAGCGGCGGCTGGTGTGGCGCGAGCCGGTCGCGGTAGGCGCTCAGGCGGTGCACCGGCAGGAAGTGGATCGACGTGCCGATGTTCTCTTCCCCGAGCGCGCGCTGCACGTCGTCGCGGTTCGCGAAGCTCACGCGCACGACGAACAGGTGGTTCGCGTGGTGGTCGCGTGGGTCGCGTGCGACGGCTTCGACACCGTCGAGGCCCGCGATCCCCTCTTCATAGATCGCGACATGTCGCCGGCGAATCTCTGCGTGCTTCTCGACCTTGTCGAGTTGCACGAGCGCGATCGAAGAGAGAATGTCGCTGAGGTTCGCCTTGTAGCCGGGAACAGCGATGTCGTATGTCGACCCGTGCCCGCGCCGCATCACGCGCAGGTCGTCGATCGCCTCGGCGAGATCGTCGCGGTTCGTCGAGATGAGGCCGCCCTCGCCGGCTGCGATGTTCTTCGTCGCGTAGAGCGAAAAGCAGGTGAGGTCGCTGATCGAGCCGACCTTGCGCCCGCGGTGGCGCGACTCCGCTGCGTGCGCCGCGTCCTCGACGAGAGGAAGACCGAGCGCTGCGAGATCGTCGAGGTCAGCAGGCTGGCCGTACAGATCGACGGGCACGATCGCCTTCGTGCGCTCGTTGATGAGCGCGCGCACCGACTCCGGGTCGATGTTGAGCGTGTCATCGCGAACGTCCGCGAACACGACCGTCGCGCCCGTGTGGACGATCACGTTTGCGGTCGCCGGCCAGGTGAGCGAGCTCGTGATCACCTCGTCGCCGCGCCCGATCCCGAGCGCGACCAGCGAGAGGTGGAGCGCTGCGGTGCCCGAGGAGACCGCCAGCACATGCTTCGCCTCCAGGTAGTCGCGCATGCGCGCCTCGAGCTCGGCGGTGCGGGGACCAGTCGTCAGCCAGCCCGAGCGAAGGGTCGCGGCGACCGCCTCGATCTCGGCGTCGGAGATCGCGGGCGGCTGGAAGGAGAGGAATTCAGATCGCTTCGCGGAGACTTCCGGCATCTGCGGTGACGAAGCGTATGCGGTCCGCCGCGGCATTCGCCCGCGCGACCGCCTCGTCGCGAGACTCGCCGGTGGCGAGGAGCGCTCCGGCCCGGTCGGCGCCGCGGCGCAGCGGCGTGTGGACGTAGCCGGGCTCGCGGTAAAGGCGGACGCGTTGGACACCGGCCAGGTCGTCCGGAACCTCGACGCGCTCGAGCACGCCGGGCGGTGCGAGGAGGAACTTCGTGACCGCGCCGCCGACCCGCGCATCCAGCGGCCCGATCTCGGTCACGCCGCCGACGGCCGCGTCGATCGCGAGGCCGTTCAGGTCGACGCCCGTCACCGCGTGGACGAGCTCGGCGTCGTGACCACCTCCGAGCCGCGCCGCGACCTCGATCACCTTCGGCCCGTCGGCACCGACGCGCAGCTGGGTGTAGGAAGGGCCGTTCTCGATGCCCAGAGCCGTGAGGGCCAAAGCCACGGTGTCAGACACCGTTCCGGCATCAGACACCTCCGACGGCCAGACGTGAGCGAGTGCGACCCCGAACGCGGGCGGCTCCGCGACCACCCGGTCGGTGACCGCCAGGAAGTTGAACGCGCCGCCGACCGAGAAGCCGACCACCGTCACCTCCGGCCCGTCGACGAGCTCCTCGACGAGCGCGAGCGCGTTGCGCGCCGCGCTTCGCGCCCGCTCGACGGCGTCCGGCAGTTCAGACGGATCCTCGACGAGCGTCAATCCCTTCTGTCCCTGGCGGTCGGGCGCCTTCACGACCACCGGGCCACTGATCTCCGGCAGCTCGTCACCACCGCCGACAACCCACCACCGCGGCTGCGACACACCGGCCGTCGCGAGCCGCTCCCGCTGGCGCAGCTTGTTCGTCGCGAGCACGGCCGTCGTCGGCTCGATCGGATGCGCCAGCCCGGTCCGCTCGGCGACGCGCGCCGCGACCCCGACCGGCCAGTCGGTTCCGGGCGCGATGATCCCGTCGATCCCGAGCGCCGAGACCAGGCGCTCGATCGCCGGCTCGTCCTCGGTCGAGAGGATGCAGCGGCGGTCGGCGAACCGGAAGCCGGGCGCCGCCGGATCGCGGTCGACGACCGCCACCCAGAGGCCACGGTCGTGCGCGGCCTCCAGCAGCCCGAGCTGTGCGGGCCCCGCGCCTAGGACGAGAAGGCGCGGTCCCGAGCGAGAATCGCTCTCCACCACGCCTCATTGTCGCGATACCACGCGACGGTGCGGTCGAGGCCCTCTTCGAACGACGTCCGCGCGCGCCAGCCGAGCAGGCGCTCCGCCTTCTCGGTCGTGCCGATGTGGCGGTCGACCTGGCCGAGGCGCTCGGGCACGTTCCGCACGAGATCGGACGGCTTGCCGAGCGACTCGAGCACCATCGTCGCGATGTCGCGAACCGAGATGTCGACGCCCGTTGCGACGTTGATCACCTCGCCTGCGATCGAATCGACCGGGGCGGCGATCACCGCCTCGATCGCCTCCGCATCGTCGAGCACGTACAGCCAGTCGCGAGAGGCATGCCCGTCGCCGTGGATCGTCAGTGGCTCGTCGGCCAGCGCCTGCGTGATGAAGCGCGGCACCACCTTCTCCGGATGCTGGCGCGGTCCGTAGTTGTTGAACGGGCGGACGATCACGATCGGCAGCTCGTATGTCGTCCAGTACGAGTAGGCGAGCCGATCGGCGCCGGCTTTCGTCGCCGCGTACGGGGACCGCGGGTTGAGCGGATGCTCCTCGTCCATGGGCGCGCGCTCGGCGGTGCCGTACACCTCGGACGACGAGATGAGGATGAAACGCTCGATCGGCGTATCGCGGATCGCATCGAGCAGGATCTGGGTCCCTTCGACGTTCGTCGTCACGAACTCGGACGCTCCGTGCTCGATCGACTTCTCGACGTGCGACTCGGCCGCCGCGCTGACGATCACGTCCACGCCGCCGACGATCTCGCGCACGAGCGCCGCGTCGCGGATGTCGCCGTGCACGAACGAGAGCCGGGGATGGCTCATCACATCGGCGAGGTTCTCGAGGTTGCCCGCGTACGTCAGCGCGTCGAGCGTCACGACCTCGTGGTCCGTCTGCTCGAGGAGGTGGCGGACGAAGTTCGACGAGATGAACCCCGCGCCCCCCGTCACCAGTACTCGCTTCACAGCTCCTCCTCGATCGTGTACAGCGGCCTGCCCTCGACATCGCGCTGGACGCGTCCCAGCGACTCCCCGATCAGTGCCAGGACGAATCCCTGGATGCCGAGGACGAGCACTATGCCTGCTCCCGCAAACAGCGGGCCCGGGAAGTTGCTCTGGGAGATCCAGTAGCCGACGCCGTACACGCCGACCGCCGTGCCCGCAAGGGTGCACACGATCCCGAGCGTGACCCCGATCCACTGCACGGGCTGCGGCCAGAAACCGGCGACGACATGCAGTGCGAGCCGGACGAGGCGGAACGGTGAGTAGCGCGAGCCGTGCTGCGCACTCGCGTGGGAGACGTCGACTTCCTCGACGGAGACTCCGCTCGAGAGCACGAGCGCCTTGGTGAACTTCTGGCGTCCGATCGCGCCGAGCATCGGCTCGATCGCGGAGCGGCGGTACCCGTTGAACGCGCAGCCGAAGTCCGAGATGTCGACGTGCGTGAACGCGCGCAGAAGCCCGTTGATCAGGCGGCTCGGGAGTGTCCGTCCCGCCGAATCGTGGCGCGCGACCCGCCGGCCGGAGGCGACGTCGACCCGGTCGAGCGCAGCGAGGAGCTGCGGGATGTCCTCCGGCTCGTTCTGGAGGTCTCCGTCCATCGTCACGATGCGGTCGCCGCGCGCCCGCGCGAGCCCGGCGTGCATCGCCGGATGCTGGCCGAAGTTGCGCTTGAACCGCACGACGCGCACGCGCGGGTCTCGCTCGTGGACCGTGCGAAGCGCGGCGAACGTGCCGTCGGTCGAGCCGTCGTCGACGAAGATCGCCTCCCACTCGCGCCCGTCCAGCGAGGAGGCGATACGGCGGTGCAGCTCCTCCACGGAGCCTTCCTCGTTGAGCACGGTGACGACAATCGATACGTCCATCGAACGAGACCCTAACGAGCGCCTCGTAGATTCCGGCACGTGTGGCAGGCAGGCGAGACGATCATGCGCCGGGAGGTGGTACACGGCCTTCCGTGGTCGGAGCTCCCCGTCGTCGTGGTGCGCGACGAGCGGGAGCTGCTCGCGACTTACCTACCCGCGGGAGCGCCGCTCTCGTTTCCCCCGCACCCGTTGGTACATCCGTGGCGGGGGAGCCAGACCACCTGGCAGGGGCATGGGATGCTCATGTTGCAGCGGCCTGGAGACGCGTACGCAGTCTTCGTCTTCTGGCACGGCCCCGAGCGCGAGTTCAGGAGCTGGTACCTCAACCTGCAGGAGCCGTTCCGGCGCAGCGCGACGGGCTACGACACACACGACCACGAGCTCGACCTGATCCTGCACCCGGACGGCCGCGTCGAGTGGAAGGACGACGAGCTGCTCGATGTGCGCGTCGAGGAGGGCCGCTTCACGCAAGATCAGGCCCGTGAGATCCGAGCGGAGGCAGTCCGGCTCGAAGCCGAGCTCGCCACCAGAGGCCACTGGTGGGACGCCTGGTGGGCGCTCTGGGAGCCCGACCGCGCCTGGGACAGCGTTACCGCGTAGATCGACCACACTCGCGGGCTTCACGACGCTCGGGCTCTTCTGGGGCGCGTGGGCGTCGGTGCTCCCGAGCGTGCAGGACGCGACCGACCTGTCCAAGGGCGGACTCGGCGTCGCGCTCCTCTTCGTGTCGATCGGTTCGATCCCGGCGATGTTCTTCGTCGCGGGCCCGCTCGTCGCCCGGCTCGGCGCGCGCGCGACCGCGTACTCGGCCGCGGCGTTCGCGGCGGCGACGACGCTGCCCGGCCTCGCCGGCTCCTTCCCCACGCTGGTGCTCGCCCTCGCAGCCGCCGGCGCGACGTCGGGGATCCTCGACGTCGCAGTGAACGCCAACGCCGGGCGGATCGAGCGAGTCACCGGCCGGCGCCTGATGCCGCTTGCCCACGGGCTCTACTCCGTCGGCATCCTCACCGGCGCGGTGGCCGCAGGCGTCGCGCGCGGCGCCGGCGCCGGACGCGAGCCGATCCTGCTCGGGGTCTCGGCCTGTCTCGTCCTGACGGCCGTCGCCGCAGCGGGCGACACCGCCCCGGTCGAGACGACGAGCTCGGGCGGCATGCGGCTCACCCGCCCGCTCATCGTCATCGGCCTGCTCGGCACGGCTGCGTTCGTGGTCGAGGGCGGAACCGAAAGCTGGAGCGCGCTGTTCCTCGCGCGCGTCCACCACGCGAGCCCGTCGATCAGCGGCCTCGGCCCGGGCATGTTCGGCGCGTCGATGGCGGCCGGGAGGTTCTTCGGTCAGGCGGCGGGCCGCATCGGCGACCGCACCCTGCTCGTCGGCGGGGCTGTGGTCGGCGCGGCCGGCTGTCTGCTGGCCGCGCTCAGCCCGAACGTGGAGCTCGGGCTCATCGGCTTCGCGATCGGCGGTGCGGGGGTTTCGCTGAACGCGCCGATCATCTTCGGGCTCGCGGGCCGGCGGCCCGATGCGGCGACCGCAGTCGCCACCGTGACGACGATCGGCTACCTCGGCATCCTCGCCGGCCCGCCGCTCGTCGGCCTGGTCGCTCAGGCCGCGTCGTTGCGCGTCTCGTTCGTCGTCCTCGCCGCGATCGCGGCCGCCGTTGCGGCGGCCGCGACGCGGCTACGGATGGACGGTTGATCAGGCGGCCTGCTCGAGCGCCGGCTCGAGCGGCAGGACGGCCGCAGCCTTCGGCGTGCGCTTGATCAGGAACGCGGCGAGCGATCCGATGGCGACAACACCGGCGCCGATCCAGACGGCGGGCGTCATCCCGTCGACGAACGAGCCGCCGCTTCCGTACCCGCCGTAGTGCGAGAACACCGATGCGAGGACCGCGACGCCGAAGACGCCGCCGAGCTCGCGGATCGCGTTGTTGGCGCCGGAGGCCTGGCCCTCCTCCTCGCTCCGCACCGAGCCGAGCACGAGGTTGGCGATCGGGGCGAAGAACATCCCCATCCCGATGCCCGAGATCGCGAACGGCAGGACGAGGTCGGCGTACGGGGTCGTCGGCGTGGACACCGCCGCGATCCAACCGAGGCCGATCGCCTGGAGCGCGAGCCCGGTGCCGATGATGCGGTGTGCCGGGAGCCGGTCGGAGAGGGCGCCGGCGATCGGCGCGACGACCATCGGCATCGCCGTCCACGGCAGGACGCGCAGGCCCGAGCCGAGCGGCGAGTATCCCTGCACCGTCTGGAAGAACTGGGCGAGCAGGAAGATCGCGCCGAACATCCCGAAGCTCATCATCAGCGAGGCGACATTCGCCAGCGCGAACGTGCGGTTACGGAAGAACCGCATCGGCAGCATCGGCTGCTCCGTGCGGAGCTCCCACGCAACAAAGAGAGCGGTCGCGACAGCACCGGCAACGAGCGCGCCGACGATCTCGGGCGAGCCCCAGCCGACCGAGTTGCCCCGCACGAGCCCCCACACGATTCCGAGGAGGCCGGCGCTCGCGAGCACGAGGCCGAGCAGATCGACCCTCCCGAACGGCCCCTTCGTCTCGGCAAGGCGCGGCACGAGCGCGAGCAGCGCGATCCCCACCGGCACGTTCAGCCAGAACACCCAGTGCCACGAGAAGCCACTGACGACGGCGCCGCCGACGAGCGGCCCGAACGCGACTGCGAGGCCGCTGATGCCGCCCCACGCGCCGAGGAACACGCCACGCCGCTCCTGGGGCACGGCGGCCGAGAGGATCGTGAGCGTCAGCGGCATGACGATCGCGCCGCCGAGGCCCTGCACGGCGCGTGCCGCGTCGAGCACGGCGATCGTCGGCGCGAGCGCCGCGGCCGCCGACGCAGCCGTGAAGATCGTGATCCCGATCGCGAACAGCCGCCGGCGCCCGAAGCGGTCGCCGAGCGCCGCACCCGTGAGAAGCAGCACCGCGAAGGTGAGCGTGTACGCGTTGACGGTCCACTCGAGGCCGCTGATCCCGGCGTGCAGGTCCGTGCGAATGACCGGGATCGCCGTCGTCACGACGAGGTTGTCGAGCGTGACCATGAAGAGGGCGAGCGAGGTGATCGCGAAGGTCCACCACGTCGTCGAGCTGATCTTCTGTTTGTGATTCATCACTTACCTCCTAGCGAAAAAAAGAGACACCTTTAGGGCTCCAGACCGTCCTTGCAGCCCTCGAGCAGCCGCCGGCCCCACTCCTCCTCCGGGGCATGCAGCGAGTGGAGAACGTTCATCAGCATTCCGTTCGCGAAGAAGCGGGCGATCTCGTCCATGCCGAGCCCCGACACACGCTCGGCATAGGCGACCAGGTCGCCGTACCCGCCGCGTGCGACCGCGGCGACGTCAGGATCCTCGCTCGCGGCATAGGCCTGCATCTGGGCGCGCAGGTAGAGGCGGTCCGAGGCGAGCAGCTCGCCGTAGGCCGCTCCGATCGCCTGCAAGGCCTCCTCGCCGCGCTTTCCTTCCGCGGCCCGCTGCATCAGCTCGAGTGTCTGGCGGAAGCAGCGTGCGACGACCGCGAGGTACAGCTCCTTCTTCGTGCCGAAGAGCCGGAAGACGTAGGGCTGCGAGATACCCGCGCGCCGCGCGATCTCGTCGGTCGACGCGCCGTGCAGCCCCCGCTCGGCGAAGACCGTGAGCGCGGCGTCGAGGATCTCCTCGCGCCGCTCGTCCTTCGTCTTCCGTTCCGTCACGACCATGCCCGGTAGGTTAGTAACTACTTACTAGCTTGTCAAGGGCGGGAGGTAGACGGCGAACTCGCCCGTCAGCAGACGCCGGTAGCCGAGGGCGACGAGACGTCGGGGCAACGGCAGGTCGGCCGAGCGACGGAAGAAGACGAAGCCGTGGCGGTGGCGGTCGACGCTCCTCGCATAGCGGTCGAAGCGCGGCGTCAAGCCGCTCGGCCGCTGGACGACCCCATGGCGGATCCAGCTGTTCCCGGGATCGAGCTCCGTCGCGACGATCCGCTCGCGCGAGTCGAAGTCGAGCCGGTACGTGATCCAGTAGTCGGAGTACACGTGGGTCACTCCGCCCCGTTCCAGCACGCCGATCAAGCCGCCGATGTCCCTGGGCACGACCGGGATCCCGTGTGGGTGGACGGCTTCCGTGTCGTCATCGATCCGCTGGATGCTCACTGCCGAGATCGCGACCGCAGCGACCGCGACCGCGACTGCACTTGCAGTTCTGCGACCGAGTTGCGCAACGAGGAGGGCGATGACCGGCGTCACGACGATCAGGAAGCGGGGCGTCGCCGACAGGAACGTGACGCGGCGAGAGAGAGCCCACACGAACGGGAACGCGAGGAAGACCGCGAACGGGAAGAACACCGCCCGGTGCCGGTAACGCACCGCTCCCACCACCAGGAGCACGAGCAGGACGGCGTACGCGAGCGTCACCAGAACCTTCGACGGCAGCAGCAGCTCACCTGTGAGCGGGGTGCGCAGCCCGAGCGTCATCGGAAGGAGCGGCGACGCGAAGAGGCGCAAGCTGTGCACGTACTGGTGCGCGTCGGCGCGGGCCATGAGCGACGCCCAGTCGTGGCGCAGGTTCCAGACGATCCACGGCAGGGCGCCGACCACGGCCAGGAGCGCTCCGAGCCAAGCGTGCCGGAGCGCCCGCGGTTGCCTCCACCCGGCCCAGACGATCGCGGGCACGGCGACCGGGACGATCTGGACGCTCTCCCAGAAGCCGAGACCGAGGACCAGGCCGAGGAGGGCAACGCGAAGACGCGTCGGGCGTTCGACAAGACGGAGGAGGAGCAGGAGGATCAGCGCGGAGTAGAGGACCTCGCCGGCGTAGAACCCATATTGGTGGGTCATGTGGACGAGACTCTCGGGGAACCAGATCCACATGAGGGCGCCCGCGAGCGCCGCCGCCGGCTCCCCGACCGTGCGGCGACCGAGACGCCAGACGACGAGCGCCGCGACTGCGGCCACGACCATCGGGACGACGCGCAGCACCGTGTAACTCGCGCCGAAGAGCGCGAACAGCGGCACGGTCGCGATCACTTCCTGCGACCCTCCATACGGCTGCCCCCAGTAGAAGGTCGTGAACTGGCCGTGACGCGCGTGCTCGACCATGAGGGCCACGACGGCTTCGTCGGAGTCGGGAATCCCGATTGCGGAACGGGCAGCCCAGATGCGAAGGGCGAGGCCGGCGACCGCGACGAAGACGAACGCCACAACCGACAGGGGCTGCGCCCGGGCACGCGAGCAGGCGCTGACCACCGCCGTCACGAACGGAGCTGACGGGCCGGGATTCGTCAAAGATCAGTCAACGTGCGTCAGGTCTCGCCGCGACGTCGCCCGCACGCGCTCGTAGATCTCGAGCAGCTGCCCGGCGATCTGGTCGACGTCGTGCAGCCGCTCGGCGTAGGCCCGCGAGGCGGCGCCGAGCTGCCGCCGCAGCGCGGCGTCGGCGACGAGCGGCCGTAGCGTTTCGCGCAGGGTCTCCGGCGTGGCCGAGCGGAGCGGCACCTCGACTCCGTAGGCCTCCTCGGTGCGCCGCACCGCCTCGTCGTGGAGGAAGGTGACGACGGGCTTGCCGAGCGCGAGGCACTCGATCGCGAAGACGCCGTACCAGCCGGCGTTCAGCTGGTCGACGACGATGTCCGCGTTCCGGTACTGCTCGAACGCCTCGTCGTGGGTAGGCCTTCGACGATCTCGAGGTCGGCGTCGAGAGCCTCGCAGGCGGCGACGACGTGCTCGGTGCCCTTGCGCCGCCGCGACGACGGTGCGTGCAGGATCACCGGCCGGCGTGCGGTCGCCCGGCAGCGCGGGCTCGATCCGCGACACCTCGACGCCCGGCAGGACGACGTCGGCGTGCGGCACCCAGCGGATCGCGTCGTAGCTGCCGACGATCTCGGCGTCCGCGCGCAGGCCGTAGCGAGCTGCTCGCGCGTCTTGCGGCGGATGTCGCGAGCCGAGGTAGTGGTAGAGCCCGCGCTTGCCCGCGGCGTGCAGGAGCCGGAACTGCACCGACGCGGGCACGAGCGTGACGCTCGAGTAGAAGTGGAACACGTCGTAGCGCGGCAGGAGGCTCGAGCGAACGCCCGCCACTGTGTCGAGCTGCTGGCGCACGAGGCCGCCCGACCGCTCGAGCGAGCGGTCGGCCTCGGGATGGAGCTTGTAGCGGTTGAAGACCACGAGGTCGGACTCGACGCCGCGGCGCCGGAGCGCCAGCGAGTTCGCCCACGGGATCCCCGCGGTGTTGACCGGGCAGTGGAGGACGCGCAGCGGGGCGCCGGCCATCCGGCTACGAGCTCGATCCGGTTCTCGCGCATCATGCGCGGCGGGCGTCGCGGTCCGCGTCGAGGTCAGCGTCTGCATCGTCTCGCGCATCGTCGCTCCGTCGTACACCCAGATCTCCGGGTGGACGAGCAGCTGCAGCGAACGGGAAGCTGCCGGCCGCGAGCTCGTCGTGCGGGCAGCCGCTCCGCCAATGCTGGTTCGAGTCGGAGCGATAGCGTGGCGGGATCGAACCACGGCGGCTGCATACGTTCAGTGCGCCGTCGACCGGCTCGTCATCGTAGTCCGGGTCGGGCGTATGCCACGCGAGCACCGGGTCGAATCTCGCGTCGAGCTCGGCGTCCGGATGGACGGCATGCAGCCCGACACGGTGGCCGAGCTCGCGGAGGCGTGCGATCGTCCGCCGCCCGACGGCGCCGTCGAGGTTGTAGAAGTCGCTGCCCGTCATCAGGAAGTAGGTCGCCGTCGACGCCGCTCCCGCCTCGAGCTCCGCCATCAGGACGGCCGCGTCGAGCGACATGTCGACGTCGTGACGTAGGAAGAGATCGCCCGCGGCGGGCTCGTGGTCGAAGAACGCGCAGCGATAGCCGCCGGCGCTCGCGCCGGCGAGCAGCTCGCGGTAGTGGTCGAGATCGAACGTGCACGGCACGTCACTCGACCTCGACATCGACGAGCGCGGCCGCGCGCTCGGAACGCGCGAGTGCCTCCGGGCCGGTCTCGCCCACCGCGACCACGTAGCCTCGCCGGTCGCCGTCGCGTTGCACCGGGCGGATCGTCTCGCCGGGCACGAGATAGCTGTCGGCCTGCACGACGCCCGGCGCCGTGAGCGACGCGGTCGAGCGACGCGGAGCGGACGCGCCCGACCGGCAGCGGGCCCGGCTGCGCGGTGAAGAAGCGGATCGCGACCGGCTGGCGAGTCCTCGGCACGACAGAGCTCGTCGGACGACCGGCTCGCCGAGCGCGAAGCGGAGCGCGACCTCGACGAGGTCGACGCCGACGGCATGCCGAACGAGGTCGGCCATCTGGCCGCCTGGGATCCGCGCCGCCACCTCGATCATCAGGATCCGCCCGTCCGGATGGGCGATCAGCTGGGGGAAGCCGATGCCGTTGCGAGGCCGAGGCCGAGCAGCGTGCGCTCGACGAGCTCCTCGGCCGTCGCCGTTCCCTCCCCGTCAGCGCGGCCGGGTACGCGTGGATCCAGCCGACCGCGAAGCCCGTGCCGGGCGGGCGGTGCCGGTCGGAGAGCGTCAGGTGCGTGACGCTCGCCGTCCGCGGACGACCGCCATCGCGTTCATCTCCATGCCCTCGACGAACTCCTCGACGATCACCTCGCCGCCGCGCGAGAGCTCGAGCGACTGCGGGAACGCGTCCGTCGACCTCGTCGGCCGAGTCGAGGCGGAAGACGCCGCGCTGGCCGCCCGAGTCGGCGGGCTTGATCACGAGCGGGAAGCCGACGTGCGTCGCCGCGGCGCGCGCCTCCTCGAGCGTGCGGCGCGGAGCCGAAGCGCGGCTGCGGGAATGCCGGCGCGCTCGAGCCGGCGGCGCATCTCGACCTTGTGCGTCAGCCCGACGGCGACGTCGACGCCGATCCCCGGCAGGCCGAGCGCCTCGGCGACCGCGGCGACGGCGACGACCGCGCGGTCGGAGGTGATCGTGAGCACGCCGTCGGGCCGGATCCGCTCCGCGAACTCGATCGCCTTCGGGATGTCGACGAAGTTGACGACCTCGGCGATGTCGGCGTCGTGGCAGGCGCGAGCGCGTCCGGGTTGCCGTCGATCGCGGCGACGCGGAGCCCGAGCTCCTTCGCGCGCAGGATCGCCGCGCGCTGGTGGCGGCCCGGCGCCGAGGAAGAGAACCGTCTTCATGCCGCGCCGGATGCTAGCGCGGCCGAGCGTCCGCGGACGCGGACCTCTTCCGTCCGTGCGCAGCTCGACCGTCGGGCGAGGCCCTCCTCGAGCTCGACGCGGCCTGCAGCCGGCCGAGGCAGTCGACGGTGTCGAGCAGCCGGCTCGGGGCCGGGCGGGCGGGTCGATCCACGATCACGATCCGCGGCGCGTCGGCCCCCGCGGCGGCACAGGCGAGCTGCGCCACCTCGTCGAGCGGCCGCCGGTCGTCGTCGCGGCCGACGTCCCACGCGCCACCGCTCGCCGCGCTCGACGAGCGCGCGACGGCCGCGGCCGCGTCGCCGGCGAAGCAGAACGAGCGCTCCCAGCCCCGGTAGACGACCACCGGCTCGCCGGCGAGCGCCTGCCGCAGCATCGTCGGGATCGCGCCTCGCCGCTGCGCCGGCCCGTACGGGAAGTGGAAGCGCAGCATGGTCGCCCCGGCCGCAGCCTCCTCGCTCGCGCGCTTGCTGGCCGCGTACGGCGTGTCGTCGGCATAGCACCGACGTCGACGAGCCGTGGTAGAGCGGAATGCCGCGCGCGTGGCAGGCGGCCGCGACGAGCGCGGTGATCGGCGCGTTCTGCGCGAGCCGCTCGTCGCCCGGCATCACGGCCGCGAGGTGCACGACCGCGTCCGGCGCGTGCCTGGCGACAAGCCGCTCGGCTACTCCCGGCTCGGCGAGGTCGCCGTCGGCGCGGCCGAGCGCGACGACACCGTG
Source organism: uncultured Thermoleophilia bacterium (assembly GCA_963785875.1). Lineage (GTDB taxonomy): Bacteria > Actinomycetota > Thermoleophilia > Gaiellales > Gaiellaceae > PALSA-600. Next base: position 330,703 of record CAWAWV010000004.1, read on the forward strand.
ACCGGCGTCGCGCAGCGCCTCGTAGACGTGGCCGCCGAGAAAGCCGCGGCCGCCCGTCACCAGGATGCGCATCACGCATCAGGCGAGCGCAGGCTTGCGCGTGCGGTACCAGGCGATCGTCCGCTCAGTCCCTCGTCGAGCTCGACGACTGCGCGTCGAAGCCGAGCAGCTCGCGCGCCTTCTCGACGTTCGGGATGCGCAGCTCGACGTCGACGTAGTGGAGCGGCTGCGAAGCGGACATCGCCGTCGGCGCCGGCGATACGCCGGATGCGCTGCGCGAGGTCGTAGATCGTGACCGCGGAGCGCGGGTTGCCGATGTTGAAGCCTGCCCGACAGCGCCGTCGGCCGCTCGAGGCAGAGCGAGGACGCCGCCTCACCATGTCGTCACGTAGCGACCACGCGCGAATCTGCGAGCCGTCGCCGTGGATCGTCAGGTCGCGCCCGGCGAGCCCGCTCTCGATGAACGCGCGGATCGCGCCGCCGCCGATCTGGCCCGGCCCGTAGACGTTGAACGGGTGCACGGTGACGGTCGGCAGCCCGAGCTCGTCGTGGTAGGCGTGCGCCATGTGCTCGCCCGCGAGCTTGGACACGGCATAGGTCCAGCGCGCCTCGCCGACGGAGCCGATCGTCGAGACCTGGCCTTCCTCGACTCGGAACGCATGCGTCCCGAACACCTCGCTCGTGGAGAAGTCGATGAACCGCTCGAGCGTGTCGTTCGTCGCGAGCGGCCGCCTCGAGCGCGTTGTACGTGCCGATCACGTTCACGCGCATCGTCGCGCACGGGGCTCGCGAGCACGGTGTCGACGCCCGCGATCGCAGCGCAGTGGACGAAGTGGGTCGCGCCTGCGGCGGCCGCGCGGAACGCGTCCGCGTCGAGGATGTCGCCCTGGTGGAGCGTGAAGTTCGGATGGCGCCGAGCTCGGTGCCCGAGAGCGCGTCGCGATGGAGGTTGTCGAGGCGATCACTTCGTTCCGCTCGACGAGCTCGCGCGCGAGCGTCGTGCGCGATGAAGCCGGCGCCGCCGGTGACGAAGATCCGCTTCCCCTCCAGCATCGGCAGAAGGGTAGCTTCCACGCGCTACGCGCTTATCAGCTCCGCCTGAACGGCGGCATCGACCTCGGCCGGCGCTCGAGCCGCGACGATGACGAACAGCACGGCGCCGACGGTCATCCCACCTGCGATCTCCGTCCAGACCGCGGCGTTCCCGTGATAGCGGTAGAGCGGGCCGATGATGAGCCGTCCGAGCGGACCACCCGACCCGCTCGCCGCCATCACCGCGGTCATCACCTTCGCGCGCAGGGCCACGGGCGGGCGGGTCGTGAGCATTCCCATGATCGGCGCGTTGACCATCGGGACGAAGAGGCCGCAGAGGACGACCGCAGCGCAGACGACCGGCCACGAGACCGGGGCGACGACGATCCAGAGCGGCAGCGTCGCGGCCACGATCCCGAAGCTCGCGAGCTTGAGCGGCGAGAAACGGTCGAGCAGCTTCATGACGAGGACGGAGCCGGTGATCGCGCCGATGCCGAACGCCGTGAAGATCCAGCCCGCGATGTGCGGGTCGCGGTGGTAGCGGGTGTACGCGAGCAGCGGGACCGCGACGCTGATCCCGTTGGCCGCGCCGTCGATCACGATCGTGATCAGGCTGAAGCTGCCGAGCAGACGGTCACGCGTCAGGTACCGGACACCGGCCATGACACCGCGGCTGTCCTCGTCGTGGACGACCGGGCGGCCGCCGCGCACGAGCGAGAGCACGAGGACGAACGCGAACAGGAACGTCGCGCCGTCGACGACGAGGAGCGGCGCGGTTCCGACCCAGGCGATCAGCGCGCCGGCGATCGACGGCCCGATCACGATCGGTAGGTGCTGCGCACCGCCGAAGAGCCCGGACGCCTTCGCGACCGCCTTCTCGTCGTCGCCCAGCACCTCCGGGATGATCGATCGCTGCGACGCCGCGTACGGCGCCATGAAGATCCCGAGCAGGAAGACGATCAGGACGAGCAGCGAGAAGGTGAGATGCCCCGTCCAGTGGAGGATCGGGACGAGCGCGACGAGCGGTGCGCGGACGAGGTCCGAGCACGAGCATCGAGGTCCGCGCCCCGAGCCGCGCCACGACCGAGCCGCTCGGGATCCCGAGGAGCGCCATCGGCAGGATCTCGGCCGCGAGGACGACGCTCATCTTCGTCGGCGAGCCCGTCGTGACGAGCACGAACCACGGCAGCGCCACGAAGGTCATCGCGCTGCCCGTGCTCGAGACGGCTTCAGCAGTGAGCAGGGCCGGGAGGGTCAGGTTCCGCATCAGGCGGATAATATAGTACGTCCGTACGTTTTTGTAAAGTGAGAGTGATGCCGAAAGTCTCGGATGCTCACCGCGAGGAGCGCCGCCGCCAGATTGCGGCGGGCGCTCGGCGCGCGTTCGGGCAGCACGGCTACGCGGGGGCGACCGTCGAGGTGCTCGAGCGCGAGACCGGCCTGTCCCGCGGCGCGATCTTCAGCTACTACCCGTCGAAGCTCGACCTGTTCGTCGCGCTCGCGCAGGAAGACCAGGGCCGGTTGATCGAGCGCTGGCTCGACGACGGCTGGGAGGGCGTCGTCCGGCACATCGTCGAAGACGACCCGGAGTGGATCGGGGTGTACCTGGACGCGTCGCGAATGCTGCGGACCGATCCCGCGCTGCGGGAACGGTGGCGGACCTTGAACCCCGAGGGCCAGGTGGCGCTCGAAGCGCACTACCGGCGCCTGCAAGAGGCGGGCGAGATCCGCGACGACGTCCCGCTCGACACGCTCGGCCGGTTCCTCGGGATCGTCTTCGACGGGATCGCGGTGCAGCAGGCGGCGCGATTCGGCTCCCCGATCGACGTCGACGGCACGCTCGAGCTACTCCGGTCCGCGCTCGCGCCGAAGTAGGATCCGACGTCCGTGCGGACCGTCCTCTTCGTCGGTGCAGGCCGCCACCAGCGCCGCGCGATTCTCCGGGCGAAGGAGCTCGGCCTTCGGGTCGCGGCCGTCGACCGGAATCCCGCCGCGCCGGGGCTCGCGGAGGCCGACATCGCGAAGGTCGTCGACGTCTCCGACGTGGGGGCGGTGCTGAAGGCGATCGCGCGGCTTCGGATCGACGGTGTGCTGACCGTGGCGGCCGACCGCGCGGTGCGCGATTGTCGCCGCGGTCGCAGAAGCCCGTCGGCCTGCCAGGGATCGGAACCGAAACAGCGCACCTGATGACGCACAAGACGGCGATGCGGCGGCGCCTCGCCGAGGCGGGCGTGCCGCAACCGCGGTTCGCGGCGGTGCGGACGCTGTCGGAGACACGGCGAGCGGCCGACGAGGTGGGCTTCCCGGCGGTGCTGAAGCCGGTGGACAGCGGCGGGCAGCGCGGCGTGTTCCGCGTCGAGTCGCTCGACGACGTCGACCGCCACCTGCACGAAGCCCTCGTCGCGTCGCCGACCGGCGAGGCGATCCTCGAGGAGTACGTCCACGGGACGGAGCTGAACGGGATCGTGATCGCACGCAACGGCGAGGGCTGCTGCTCACGCTCTCCGACCGGATGCGCCCGCCGGGAATCGGGTTCGGCGTCGGCTGGATCCACGTCTACCCGCCGACGATCGCGCCGGAGCAGTTGTCCTCGTCCGAGCGGATCGCGCTGCACACCGTGCATGCCTTGGGGCTCGGGACCGGGATCGCGTTCCCGCAGCTGATCGCCGCCGCCCGACGGCCGCGTGATCGTCGTCGATGCGCGGCGCGGATCCCGGGCGGGCCGGTGGCCGATCTCGTGCGGTGGGCGGTCGGCGTCGACCTCGTCGAGGCGCAGCTGCGAGTGGCACTCGGCGACGACCTCCCGGACGAGCTCGTGCGACCGCAGTTCGCGCAGCCGCACGCGATCCGCTTCTTCACCGCAGCGCCGGGCCCGCTGCCGACGGGGGTCGTGCGGCGGATCGGGCCGCTCGACAAGCTGCTCGCGTTCCCGGGCGTCGTCCAGGCGGACGTCTACCTGCAGGTCGGCGAGACGATCCGCCCCGTGCGGGCCGGGGCCGACCGGCGCGGCTATGTGATCGCGACCGGCGACACGAACCTCGAGGCGCTCGAGCGAGCCGAGGCGGCGTGCACGCTGCTCGACGTGGAAGTCGAATGACCGACCGCCGCTCGCAGCTCGTCGCCGACGGCTACGACCGGATGGCCGGAGCCTGGGAGGAGTTCGCGGCGGCCGTCACCTCGGATCCGCGCGCCGAGTGGCGCGACGCGTTGCTCGCGCGCCTCGAGCCCGGCAGCCGCGTGGTCGAGCTCGGGTGCGGTAACGGGACGGTCGAGACCGAGTTGCTCGCGCGAGACCATCGTTTGGTCGGCGTGGACCTCTCGGCGGAGCAACTGCGCAAGGCTCGCCTCGCCGTTCCCGGCGCGAGCTTCGTGCACGCCGACCTTCTCGACGTCGAGTTCGACCCCGGTTCAATCGATGCCGTCGCGTCCTTCTACGTCTTCAACCACGTCCCGCGCGACCGGCTCGCGGATCTGCTCCGCCGCGTGCACGCGTGGCTGCGGCCCGGCGGGCTGCTCCTGGCCGCGTTCGGCGCGTCCGACCTCGAGGGATGGGAGGGCGAGTGGCTCGGCGTGCCGATGTACTTCTCGAGCTATCCGCCCGCCGAGAACAGCAGACTCGTGACGATGTCCGGGTTCGAGCTTCTTCGCGACGAGGTGGTCGAGATCGCAGAACCCGAGGGCGGCGTCGCGTTCCAGTGGGTGCTTGCCGCAAGAATCGAGCTCGCGTGAAGCCGATCACGATCATGGTCACTGCGTCCGGCGCGCCGGGCACCGCGGCGCTTCTGCAGGCGCTGCGCGAAGAACGGTGAGCGCGAGGTGCGGCTCGTCGGCACCGACAAGAGCGAGCGCTCGGTCGGGCGCCACCTCTGCGACGCGTTCCACCTCGTCCCGGCGGGCGCCGATCCGGCATTCGCCGACGCGATGCTCGACGTCGCGACGCGGGAGCGGGTCGACGCGATCCTGCCGCAGTCGTCGTTCGACCTCGAGGGTTTGGCGGCGCACGTCGACCGGTTCCCGATGCCGGTGCTCGTGTCGGGGCCGGATGCGATCGAGCGCTCGAACGACAAGGCGGAGACGTACGCGTTGCTGCATCGCATCGGCGTGCCGCGCGCCGGAGTTCCGGCGCGTCAACGGCGCGCGGCGAGGTTGAGGCGGCGGCTCGCGAGCTCGGCTATCCGGATCGCGCCGTCTGCTTCAAGCCGGTGTTCTCGTCAGGGTCGCGCGGGTTCCGCGTGCTCGACCCGACCGTCGACCGCGCGCACCAGCTGCTGAACGAGCGGCCCGGGTCGGTCGCGATGCGCCTCGAGGAGGCGGTCGAGCTGCTCCCGGCGGATGGCGGCCCCGACCTGCTCGTGATGGAGCTCGCGAGTCGGCGGCGAGCGGACGATCGACGGGATCGCGAACGGCCGCGAGATCGTGCTCGGGCATCCGAAGACGCGCGAGGCGATGCGCGCCGGGCTCGCGATGTACTTCGTCACGCTCGACGACGACGAGCTGATGCGGACCGCGAACTGATCGTCGCCGAGCTCGGGATCGAGCATTTCTTCAACATCCAGCTCGTCGGCGAGCACGTGATCGAGATCAACCCGCGGATCTCGACGATCGTCTACCAGGAGGACCTGAACCTGCCGTGGCTCGGCGTGAAGCGCGCGCTCGGCGAGATCTCCGACGACGAGCTGCGTACGTACGCCTCCCGCATCCGCCCGGGCCGAACGCGCGCTGCGCTACTTCGACCAGCTCGAGTTCGACGCGTGACGCCCGAGCCACGTCTCCTGGTCAGACCAACGTCGAGAAACAGTCACAAATGATCAACAGCCGGCCGGTCGGGGTCACGGCATCTCGTCGCCAAACAACGGTCACAGAACCGCAACGCCCGCCTGACGAGAGTGGACGCACCCCGGTAGGAACAGGCGGGACGAGGCGTCCCCCCTCGCCAAACGAGGGTGTTCGAAGCGTGAAAGACGATCCACAGAGGCTCGCGGGGTCACTCACCGTCTGCCGCCTTCTCGAGCCACGTCTTGTGGTCAGACCAGAGCATCGCGCGGCGACGAATGACCTCTACCGTCTCACTCTGAGCCGCGATGAGCCTCGCCTTCCAGATGCGGCGGCTCGCGCGCCACTCGGCGATCTACGGGCTCGGCGGGCTCGTCTCGCGGGTCCTCGCGACGCTCCTCCTGCCGCTCTACACGCACTACCTGCCGCCGGAGGCGTACGGCCGCGTCGAGATCGTCACCGCGGCGACGGCGGTGCTCGCGATCGTGCTGCAGATGGGGATCGCACGGCGTTCTTCCGCTTCTACTTCGACACGAAGGAGCCGGCCGAGAAGCTGACGGTCGTCCGCACGTCGTTCTGGTTCACGATGGCGACCTCGACGGTCGGGCTCGTGCTCGGGCTCGCCTTCGCCGGGCCGGTCGGTCACTGGATCGGGCTCGGGCACGACGCCGAACCTCGTCCGCGCCGGCGCGGTCGGGCTCTGGGCGCAGACGAACTACAACCAGCTGACGAACGCTCTTCCGCGTCGAGCAGCGCTCGACCGCGTTCGCGATCGCGAGCGTCGACGAACGTCCTCGTCACGGTCGCCGCGATGGTGGTCTTCGTCGCCGTCTTCCACTGGGGCGCGATCGGGCTCGTCGTCGGCAACTTCACCGGCACGCTGGTCGGTCTACCTCGCGCTCGTCGCGTACCGCACGGAGCAGCTCGGGCTCGAGTTCGACCGCACGCTCTTCCGCGGCGATGCAGCAGTTCGGGATGCCGCTCGTCCCTTCGGCGCTCGCGCTGTGGGCGATCAACTTCGTCGACCGCGAGTTCGTCGTCTGGTACACGGACAAGGCCGAGGTCGGCGTCTACTCGGTCGCGATCAAGATCGCGTCGATGATCACGTTCGTGATGGTCGCGTTCCGGACCGCGTGGCCCGCGTTCGCGTACTCGATCGAGGACGACCGCGAGGCGAAGCGGACGTACTCGTTCGTGCTTACGTACCTGCTCGCGCTCGCGTCGTGGGTCGCGCTCGCGCTCGGCGCGCTCGCGCCCGTGGTGGGTGCGGCTGCTGACGGCGCCGCAGCTACCAGCGCGCCGAGAAGGGCGTCGCGCTGCTCGCGTTCGCGTTCGCGGTCTACGCCGGCTACACCGTGCTCGCGATCGGCAGCGGCCGCGCGCGCCGGACGCAGCTGAACTGGGTCGTCACCGGCGCGGGCGCGGCGGTCAACGTCGGCCTCAACTTCTGGCTCGTCCCCGCGCTACGGCTTCGTCGGCGCGGCGGTCGCGACGCTCGCCGCGTACGTCGTCGCTGTTCGTCGGCATGACGCTCTACGCGCAGCGCGTCTACCCGGTGCCGTACCAGTGGCGCCGCGTCGCGACGGCCGTCGGCGCCGCGGTCGGCGCTGACCGTCGCGGCACGCGCGCGCGCACCTCTCAGCTCGCGCCGTCGCTTCTGCTCGTCTGCGCGTACCCGCTCGCGCTCGCCGCGCTCGGCTTCTACCTGCCGGCCGAGCGGGCGCGGCTGCGGCGGCTCGTGCCGAGCGGCTAGAGCCGGCGCCGCTTCGCGACCACGCCACCGCGCCGACCGCGGCGAGCAGCGAGCGCGAGGCCGCCGAGCACGAGGAGCGGCACCGGAACGCCGCCGCCGCTCGTCGTTCCCGCAGCGACCGTCGAGGTCGGCAGCGTGGTGTTGACCTGCTGCCGCGACCGGATCGTGTGGACGGCGGGAACGTCTTCGTCGAGCTCAGCTCGGAACGCGGCGACTTTCCGGCGCCACCACTGCCGATCTGCGCGGGAACCTTCGTGTGACCATGCTCGCGTGCGATCGCGCCTTGCATCGCCGAGCGGATGTCGTCCGCGAGGCTCGAGTACTCGCGCGCATCGGTCGGCACCTTCTTGAGCGCGTCGCGGTAACACGCGATCGGATAGGTCGTCGCGATCTTGCCGTCGTGATACCAGTCGTTGTAGATCCGGTCGCGACACGGCACGGCGGCGCCGGCGGACGACGCGAGCGGCGCCAGCGCGGCGAGCGCAAGGATGACAAGGACGACCCGCTTCACTCACGCCCATGTTCCCCGTGCCCGGCGAAGATCCACCGACCAGGCAGTAAGACTTGTGTAAATCCTCAGAGCACGCAGGCGTCGTGGCACGAGCCGGCCACGTGGAGCGTCGCGAGCGGCCGACCGAGCGCATCCAGCACCGCGAGCGTCCCGTGCAGCAACGACGGCGTGATCACGCGGCCCGCCGCGAACTGGACGTTGTACGACCCGACGGGGACCTTCGTGCGGAAGAGCACACGACCATCGTGGGCCTGAACGTGCAGCGTTCCCGAGTCGCCACTCGTCACGAACACGCGTCCGTTGCCGAACGCCACGTGCTGCGGAGCGAGGTCGGCGTCGTGCGTCATCCCGCCCACCGCCAAGACCCCACGGCTACCCGATGTGATCCACAGGCGCCCATCCGGCGCATGGCCGACGTCGTGCGCCGGGAAACCCGGCGTCAGGTCGCGGAGATGCCGCAGCGGCGCCGTCGTCAGCACCGCCACGTGCTCGGACGCGGAGCCGAGGCCCGCCCACACCCGCGAGCCGTCGGCCGAGATCGTCACGTGGCGCGCCCAGCCGGACAGCGGCACGTGGTCGACCACGACTCCGCGACGGGTGTCGACGAGCGCAACGCTGCTCCGGCCCGAGTCGGTCACGAACGCATGGACGCCGTCCGGGTGCGCCGCCGTGTACCGCGGCTCGACGAAGCCACGAACGACGTGACGCACGCGTGTGCGGTCGACGATCGACAGCGCACCTTCTGCGGTGTGGCAGACGAGCGCGACGGCGCCGACCCGCTCGACCGAGCGCGGGTCCGCGAGCGTGGCGATCGAGCCGACGACGCGGAGGGTCCGCAGGTCGACGACCGCCAGGCGCGACTCCGCATCGCAGGTGACGAGCGCGACCGGCCCGCGCGGCGTCCGTGTCCGCAGGGCGAACGGTGCGGCGGCGGCGGCGGCGAGGAACTGGCGGCGGTTCACGGCTCGAATACGGCCGGGGTGGCGCCCGGGGTCCCGTTACGGTGAGTTGCATGAGCCATCCGGAGCTGGCGGACGAGCAGGCATACGTCGACCGCGCGTACGGGCACCTCGAGCGGATGCGCGCGGCTGTCGCGGGCGCCGCCGACCTCGTCGACGGCGAGGTTGCGCAGGCTGCGATGGATGCCTGGGCCGCGCGACGGCTCCGCACCTTCGAAGACGCAGAGCGCGGGCTCTGCTTCGGCCGCCTCGACTTCGAGTCGATCGACAGGCCGCTCTACGTGGGCCGGCGCTTCGTGCACGACGAGGCGCAGCGGCAGCTCGTCGTCAACTGGCAGGCGCCGGCGGCACGGCCGTTCTACACGGCGACGCCGCAAGACCCCCACGGCCTCACCCTGCGCCGGCGGTTCCGAAGCGAGGGCCGTCGGCTCCTGGACATCGCCGACGAGACGCTCGACGGCAGTGTCGTCGACGGCGCCGCCATGGACGACTTCCTGCTCGAGGAACTGGAACGAGACCGCGACGCGCACATGCGCGACATCGTCGCGACGATCCAGGCCGACCAGTATCGCCTGATCACGCACGACCCGGACGGCGTGCTCGTGATCCAGGGCGGGCCGGGCACCGGCAAGACGGCGGTCGGGCTCCATCGCGCCTCATGGCTCGTCTACACGCTCGGCGAGCGGCTGCAGCGGCGCGGCGTTCTCGTCGTCGGGCCGAACCGGACGTTCATGGAGTACGTCTCGCACGTCCTACCGGCACTCGGCGAGGACATGGTCGAGCAGCGCGCCGTGTCGGAGCTCGTCGACGGCATCGTCCCCGAGCGCCGCGACCCTCCCGCCGTCGGCCGAGCTGAAGGCGGAGACGCGGCTCGCGCGACTGTCGTGCGCCGCGCCGTCGAACTGCAGCTCGTGTCGCATCCGGAGGAGCTCGTGCTGCGGCTCGAGGGCTCGTTCGTCTGGGTGAAGGAGCGGCGAGGTGGGGGAGCTCCTCGAACGCGCACGAGCCGAGCTCGGCACCGGCGCCGCCGCGCGTGAGCGCTTCCGGATGAGCTTGCTCCGGCGGTTCTACGAGGAGTACGGCCGCGTCCACGGCGCAGGCGCGGTGCGCAGCTTCGACGAGGTGGAGCGAGCGCTTCGTGCGAAGGGCTACCTCGACCGCGTGCTGAAGGCTGCGTGGCCGAGCGTCGCGCCCGACCGGCTCGTTCATCGCCTCCTCACCTCACGCACGCTGCTCGCCGACGCCGCGGATGGAATTCTCGACGACGCCGAGCAGCGGCTCCTCCAGCGGCGCGGCACCGGCTGGTCGGACGGTGACGTGGCACTCCTCGACGAAGCACGGACCGCACTTGTCGAGCCTCCGCACGCGTTCGGGCACGTGATCGTCGACGAGGCGCAGGACCTGACGCCGATGCAGCTCCGGATGGTCGCGCGCCGCGCGCGCGACGGCGCGCTGACCGCGCTCGGCGACGTCGCACAGGCCACCGGGCCGGTCCGTTACTCGACGTGGGCGGAGGTGCTGCCGCATCTGCCGCGCGGTGACGAGGCGGAGGTCGAGGAGCTCCGCCACGCCTACCGCGTGCCGCGCGAGATCATGGAGATCGCCCTTCCGCTCCTCGAGGAGATCGCGCCCGGACGTCGCCCCGCCGATCGCCTACCGAACGGGTGCGGCGCCGCCGGTCATACGGCGAGTCGACGAGGACCGACTGCTCGTCGAAGCGCTCCGCGCCGCTGCGTCCGCCCCCGACGGCCTGCCCGCGGTGATCGTCCCGGAGCAACTGGCCGGCAGCGTGCCCCACGGGAGAGCTCGTCCCCGTGCTGACGCCGCGCGAGGCAAAGGGGCTCGAGTTCGACCACGTCGTCGTGGTCGAGCCGGCGCTGATCCCGTTGCGGGAGCTCTACGTCGCCCTCACGCGGCCTACGAAGACGCTCGTCGTCCTGCACGCGCAGGACCTACCGCCAGGCTTGAGGCTTCAGCTCAGGTAGTAGACGAGGAGCGTGACGCCGAGCGCGAGGCCGACGATCACGCTCAGTGCGACGACGATGCCGCCGAGCACGATCGGGAGCGTCGCAGGGGCGTAGCCGTCCCGCGCGATCTCCTCGAGGTGGTGCTCCTCGGCGACGAGCTTTTCGACGATTGCAGTCATGACGACAGGATCGCACATCCTCGTGACGTCTGTCACGAACGGATCAGCCGGATCACCTCCTTGTCCGCTATCTGCCCAAAGTCGCGGTACCAGGAACCAACCGACCCGAACGAGCGCGGCACGAGAAGGCACACGAGCTCGACGCCGGCTCGCGCGAACGCGGCGATCGCATCCGCCGGCGCGACGGGCACCGCAGCGACGACGCGACTGGGCGCGTGCCCGTGGACGGCGGTCGTGGCCGCCCGCATCGTCGCGCCGGTTGCAAGCCCGTCGTCGACGAGGACGACGGCGCGCCCGGCGAGCTGCGGCGGCGGCCGGTCGCCGCGATAGCTCCGCTCGCGCGCCTCGACGGCGGCTCGTTCACGTGCCACGACCTCCTCGAGCACGGCGTCCGGAACGGATGCCTCGCGGAGCACGTCGTCGTTGAGGACGAGCACGCCGCCGCTTGCGACCGCTCCCATCGCGAGCTCCGGTTGTGCCGGCAGCCCGAGCTTCCTGACGACGAACACGTCGAGCGGGGCAGCGATTGCGGCCGCGACGGCGGCCGCAACCGGAACGCCGCCATTCGGCAGCCCGAGCACGATCGGACGTTCGAGCGCGGGCAGCCGGGCGGCCAGCCTGCGTCCGGCGTCCGCCCGGTCGATAAACGGCGGAAGACGCGCCACGAGGACGCATTAAAGAGGGCCTCTCGCTCTCGGGTGCGACGGTGTGCGGCTCCCACTCCCGGCGCGGGGCCTGCGCCCGGCGGACGACGGGCGACAGCACCGGCAGGAGTGCGAGCATCGCCGCCGCGCCCGCGAGCCAGGGGAGCTCCGGCGAGACGGCGAGCGCCGACGCGGAGGCCGCCGGCCCGGCCGCGAGCCCGACGGAGAACGTGATCCCGAAGAGCGCCATGTACCGGCCGACGAGCGCGGGCGGCGCAAGCTCCGCGATGAGCGGCTGGACGACGACTGCGTGCAGGCATTCGCCGACCGCGAAGACGATCCCCGAGACCGCGAGGATGACCACACCGGTGTGCGGCCCGCCGATCGCTCCGGCGCCGATCGCGATCACGCAGGCGAGGCCCCACGCGGCGCACATCAATCCGAGGAGGCTCGCGCGGCTTCGCGACCGCGACAGGCGCGCGATCGGGATCACGAACAGGATGATGAAGATCGTGTTCGCGGCGAAGACGGCGCCGATCGCCTGCGAGCCGACATGTGCGTGGTGCCGTGCGTAGATCGGCATCGTGTAGCCGAACAGCGTGTAGCCGACGACGACGAACACGAAGTTCGCTGCGAGCACGCCGAGGAACGCACGGTGGCCGATCACGAAGCGGTAACCGCGCGGACCATGCTCCGCATGGCTTCCATGCGGTGCGGACCGCGCATCGGGAACGAACGCGAGAAAGGCCAGATAGCCGAAGAACGTGGCGGCGTTCAGGAGGTAGATGATCTGGAACGACCGGATCGTGCCGGAGGCGACGATCAGCCCGGCGACGATCCCGCCCGCACCGATGCCGGCATTGATCGCGACCCGGGCGACGGTGAACGCGGCGATGCGCTGCTCCCGCGTCGTCAACGCCGTGATGAGCGCACCGGCCGCCGGTTGTGTGCAGCCGGCACCGAGACCTGCGACGGCCGAGCCGACGAACGCCTGCCATGGATGCGTCACGAACGCGAGCGACCCGTACCCGAGGCCGGAGACGGCCGCGCCGAGAAACAGCAGGCGCTTGCCGCCGAACCGGTCGGCGAGCGCACCGGCGGGCCCCGCGCAGACGACGTTCACCGCCATCACGGTGGACACGATCAATCCCGAGGTCGGAAGCGGGAACCCGCGCCGGTCGTGGAGATAGATCAGCTCGAACGGCAGCACGAGCCCGAAGCCGAAGAAGTTGACGACGTTCCCGAGCTGAATGATCCACACCGCCCGTGGAACGTCCAGCTTGCACTCGCGCACGAGGGCGCCGATCCTCGCTTCAAGGCCTGCCTGCCTCACTCCTCAAGTCTTACGATCGACGGGTGGGCGGCTCAATCGCGAACGCTCGCACCGCTCCGCCGGATCGCGATAACTGCGTCGCGACGAGCCGGCGCCTCGTTTGTTATGATACAAATCTATGTTTGATCTAGCTCGTGTCGTCGAACGGGGCGCCGGGTCGGCCGAGATCGCGGCACGGGTCGAGCGCGCGATCGGCGACAGCCGCCTCGAGCCGGGCGCCAAGTTGCCCCCGATCCGCGAGCTCGCGGCCGCCGTCGGGGTCAGTCCGGCGACGGTCTCCGCCGCCTATCGCGCGCTCGGTCGGCGCGGCCTCGTGGTCGCGAACCGCCGCCGCGGGACGATCGTCTCGCCGCAGCCACCGCTCCGTCTCCGCGGCGCGGGCCGTTTGCCGACCGGCGTGCGCGATCTCGCGCGTGGCAATCCCGATCCGGCGCTCCTGCCGCCGCTCGGCCCGGCGCTCGGGCGCCTCGACCGGCGCCCTGTCCTGTACGGCGAGCCTCCGCACCACGAGGGCCTCGTGCGGGTCGCGGAGGCAGCGTTCGCGGTCGACGGGATCGCCGGCGAGGTCGGTGTCACGAGCGGCGCGCTCGACGGCATCGAGCGAGCCCTCGAGGCCCAACTCCGCCCGGGTGACGCCGTCGCGCTCGAGGATCCGACCTGGCCACGCATCCCCGATCTCGTGGTCGCGCTCGGGCTAGGGGTTGCGCCGGTTCCGCTCGATGCGCGCGGGCTCGTCCCGGCCGCGTTACAGGGCGCTCTCGAGCGTGGGGCGCGAGCGGTGATCGTCACTCCGCGCGGACAGAACCCGACCGGCGCCGCGATCGACGATGAGCGCGCCGCAGAGCTCCGCGCGGTCACCGCCCGACACCCGGACGTTCTCGTGATCGAGGACGACTACGTCGCCCAGGTCGCCGGCGCGCCGTATGCGCCGGTCCACGGCGCGACGGAGCACTTCGTGGTCGTCAGGTCGATCTCGAAGGTCCTCGGCCCCGACCTACGAGTCGCGCTCCTCGCGGGCGACCCGGTGACGATGCAACGCCTCGAGGGCCGCCAGCTGCTCGGCCCCGGGTGGGTGAGCCACCTCCTGCAGCAACTCGTCGCGCAGGTGCTCCCGGCCGGTGCGACAACCCAGCTGCTCGCGCGCGCGAGTGACGCCTATTCCGAGCGACGACGGACCCTGATCGACGCGCTGGCGGAGCGCGGGGTTGGCGCGTCCGGCGACTCGGGGCTCGGCGTGTGGGTCCCGCTGGAGGAGGAGGCGCCGGTCGTCGATCACCTACTCGCACACGGCTACGCGGTCGCGGCCGGCGAGCGGTTCCGGATCGCGAGCGGGCCAGGCGTTCGGATCACGACAACGACGCTGGAGCGGGCGGAGGCGGTCGAACTCGCCGGACGGATCGCAGAGGCGCGTACGACTTCCTCAACCTACGCGGCGTGAACAGAACGCCGCAGGCGTGGTGATAACTTCGGGAAACGATGCCGGCAGCGCCGCCGCCGCGCTCTGGAGGTCCGTGGCGTAGCGGGTGGCGGCGCCTGCGCCGCGATCGCGGTGGGTTCGTCGCGCTCGTCGTCGTGCTCTTCTTGCTCGTCGTGGCGCTGTTCGGGAGCGCGGTCGCATCACGCCTCGTCGGACACGACGGCACCACGCCGTTCATCTACGCGGCCGGCGACAACGCTCGGCCGGTCGGTCCCTGGACGCACGTTCCTGCCCCGGCGACTGCACGGTTCGGCGCGTACGGCAACCTGCTTCCCGCGCCGAAAGGGACCAAGCGGGAGCTGTTCGTGCTCGGGGCCGACGGGCCGATCGGCCGGGACGAGTTGATCCGGTTGCTCGACGGCTTGCGGACGTCGCTCGAGATCGCGCTCGGCGCCCTGGTCGTTGCACTCGCAATCGCCGTCCCGGTCGGCGCGGCCGCAGGGTACTTCGGCGGTGCCGTCGACGCAGTCGTCTCGCAGGTCACCGAGACCTTCATGGCGTTCCCGCTGCTGCTGTTCCTGCTCTTCGCGAATCGGTATCTCATCGGCGACTTCCGCTCGCTCGGCTGGAGCTGGGTCGTGCCAGACGGAGCGCTCGCCGAAGCCGCGCTGATCGGAGTGTTCACCGCCTTCTACCCGACGCGGCTGATCCGGGCGCAGCTGTTCGTCCTTCGGCACGCCGAGTTCGTCGACGCCGCGCACATGGTCGGCGCATCGAACTGGCGCATTCTCCGACGGCACCTGATGCCGCATCTCGCACCGATCCTGCTCGTGTGGGGCGCCGTCGCCGTCGGCACGAACATCCTCGCCGAGGTGGGTTTGAGCTTCCTCGGGATCGGCGTGCAGGCATCGACGCCGAGCCTCGGCTCGCTGCTGTCGGAGATCTGGGGAACGATCTACAACACCGTTCCTTACGACAGCAGCACCCACACCCCGTGGCAGACGGTCTTTCCGATGGTGTTGATCATCGCGACTGTTGTCTCGCTCAACCGCCTGTCGGAGGGCTTACGGCGGGCGACCGAGCCGAGAGGTGTGCTGCGATGAGAGCGGCGCGCTTTCTCTTCGGGCGGTTGGCCCGGGCATCCTGACGCTGCTCCTGATGATCGCGCTCACGTTCGCGCTCTACTTCGCGATCGAGCGCCAGCCACCAATCGGTCTCTACTTTCCCGAGGTCTCGCACGGGACGCCGCCGACCGCGCAGCAGACCGCCATGGTCGACCATGTCTTCTACCTCGACCGATCGAAGATCGGTCTCTACGTCGATTACGTCGCCAACCTCGCGCAGGGCGACTTCGGCCGCATCATGACGATCCAGGACGGCAGGGTCGTCGATGCGGGACCCATCCGCGCTCCGTATGGGTCGCTGCGAGCAACACTGTCGATCCTCGGCGGCGGCGCGATCCTCGTCGTGCTCCTCTCGCTGCCGTTGGGAGCGATCTCCGGCAGCCGGGTCGGCTCCTGGGCCGATCGAATCATCTCGTCGGGCGCGCTCGTGCTCGTCTGCCTCCATCCGATGATGCTCAGCCTCATCCTGAGAAACGCAGGCGGGCGCGTCGAGTGGCTACCCACCAGCGGCTACTGCACGTTTATCGATCACGGCGCGGCGCCAATCACGTTTCCGCCAGAGGCGCCGTGCGGCGGGCCGGTCGACTGGGCGAAGCATCTGATCCTCCCGTGGCTCACCTTCGCTCTGCTGTTTCTCGCGCTCTACACCCGGATGATTCGCGCGAGCGTCGCTGAGACGATCCACGAGGACTTCGTGCGCACCGCTCGCGCCAAAGGAGCGTCTCAGGCCCGCCTGCTCGCCCGTCACGTCTTGCCGAGCGCAGGGCTTCGCGTTCTCACCATGGTCGGCATGGAGATCGGAACGGCGATCGGCGTTTGCATCTACATCGAGTCCGCATTCAGCATCAACGGGCTCGGCCGGCTCGCCGTGCAGACGCTCGGCGGCGGCGGCTTCGCACTCATCCTCCCGAGCACGCTCGTCATCGTCGTCCTGATCACATTGATCGTCGTGATCGGCAATCTCGTGGTCGACACGCTGTACGCGGTACTCGATCCGCGGGTGGGGATCCAGAGCGCGCCGCAGCGGACGAAGAGCCTCGTCGGCGGCGTGTTCTAGGTGACCACTCGGTACACCTGGAACACCTCGGCGTACTCGCGGTTCACGTTGATCCCGTGCGTCCGTGCGAGGTTCCAGACGTACTCGGCGTTCGCGTAGCGGCGATGCTGCTGCGAGGCGTACTTCTCGAGCGCGGCGACCTTTCGCTCGACATGCCCGCGCTCGAGCGCGATGTACGCCTGGTAGCTGAAGTCGTAGTTGTTCCAAGGGATCTCGTACCCGAGGATCGTCGTGCGCTTGAACGCGCGTAGCCCTTCGCTTGCGATCGTCTGGTGATCCTGGTGCACGTCGTGCAGCGACGGCTGGAAGACGCAGTCGGGCCGCCAGTCGTTCCAGATCTCGATCAGCAGCTCGAGGATGTCTTGCCGATGGTCCGGGAACGTGCGCACGTCGAAGTCGTGCACCGTCAGGTTCCCGGCAGGAATGCCGAGCTCCGCCGTCGCCTCGCGCACTTCGCGCGCGAGCGTGTCCGCCGCGAACCCCTCCGGCAGTGACCTGGTGGCGATCGAGAACGCGACGTAGCGCACGTCGGCGCCCTGATCGACCAGCCGCGCCATGGTGGCGCCGCAGCCGAACTCGCCGTCGTCGGTGTGCGGGGCGAGGACGAGCGCGCGCTGGATCCCTTCGATGATCATGCGGGCGCCTCGACAAGCCGGCGCGGCGCGACGACGACGAGCGCAAGCAGGCCCCAGAAGGCGGGGTCCTCGAAGAGCGCGTTGTAGAAGAGGCAGTGCACGAGGATCGCGACCAAGGCTAAACCGAACGCGAGCCGCGCGGCACCGTCGAACGTCGGCACGATCCGTCTGAACGCCGTGTAGAGGGCGGTCGCAACGAGCCACGCGAAGAGCAGCAGACCAGGGAGCCCTGTCTCCGCGGCCACCGTCACGGGCGTCGTGTGCGAAGCGGCGGCCTTCGGCTCCTTGCCGCGCAGATGCGCGAGGTCGCTGTAGGCGCGACGGAAGCCTCCGACCCCGACCCCGACCACCGGATGGTGGACAGCGACCTTGACGCCCTTCGAGACGAGCGTCGACCGTCCGCTCGTCACGTGCGAGAGCGAGGCCCGGTGCCGGACGGCAGGTGAGATCGCGATCGCGACGATCACCGCCAGAAGGCCGGCGGCGACGATGAGGAGGCCGGCCCTGTGCCACGCGACGACGCCGCTGATCACCACTGCGGCGATCAGCGCGACGAAGCTCGACTGCGAGAACGAGGGCAGGAGCCCGGCCCACGTGATGCCGATCGTGAGCGCTGCCGCGATGCGCCAGAGCGGGTCGCCGCGGCGGAACAGCACGACGACGACGCTCGCGAGAATCGCGATCACGAGGAAACGTCCGTAGATCGACGGGTCGTAGAAGACCGAGTTGACGCGATAGAACCACCCGCTCGGTGCGTACGCATTGTCGACCCGCACCTTCGGATTCCAGAAGATGTTGCGCGTCTCGTACTGGACGATGCCGATCACGGCGAACACGAGCGCCATCGCGACGAGTTGGATGTACAGCGTGAGCGCCCAGGCACGCGACCAGCGCAGACGCGCAAGGACGACCGCAAGCAGGCCGAACGGCAGCACGAAGAACAGCAGCTCGATCGCGCCCTGGCGAACGTCCTTCGTCCACAGGAACGTGAGGCCCTCCCACGCGACGAAGAGGGCGAGCGGATTGGCAAGCGGCCCGAGCTCTCGGGACCGCTCACCGTCACCGAAGAGCTCCCATGCGAGTGCGATCGCTGCGACGGCCACGACGCCGTAGAGCGGCAGCAGCAGGTTCGCCTGCGTCGAGCCGACGTGGACCGGGATCCTGGCCGGGGCACACGCGAGCGTTGCGAGCGCGAGCAGCCACGGGACGCGGACGACGAGCGCGCCGCCGGCCGCCGCCGCGATCAGGCCGAGCACCGCAACCGCCGCGAGGAGTCGGTGGTGCCCGTGCGGTGCGAGGTAGACGACGAGCCCTGCGCACCCGACCGCCCACGCACCGAGGCCGATGACGCGCAGGTCGCGCCGGTGCGCCGCGATCAGCGTCGCGAGCCCGAGCGCCCCAGAGCACCTGCAATCTGCGCGGCACCACCGCTCATGCGACCACCACCGCGCAGACGGCCGAGTGGCTGCCGACCGAGACGTACAGGCGGTAGACGCCCGCCGTCTTCGGCGCGCGCAGATGGAGCGTCCCGCGCGGGAGCGTTCCGGAGCGGCCGTGCAGCCGCCAGTCGACCTGCGGCGCGTCGGTCGACACGCGCAGCGCAAACCGCCCACCCGGACGAACGACGACGCGCGTCCGTCCGAGCGTCACGTACCGGACCTGCGCGATCGCGAAGGGAACACCCGTGGAGCGATTGCCTGCCCGGTCCTGTGCAGCGACCTTCAGGACGTACCGGCCCGGCGGAAGCGATCTCGAGCCGCCGGGCACCTTGCCGTTCCAGACGAGAGTCGCCTTCTCCTTCTGGCCGTTCGTGAACACGACCTTCGTGCCGCGCAGGAGCAGGATCGCGTGCGCAGGCTCACTCACCTCGTAAGGGACGCGGAACACGTCTGCGTGGCCGTCGCCGTCGGGCGAGATGATCGGGTACTTCGTGCTGGGACGCGCGACGATCCGCGGCGGCGTCGTGTCGACCTTGATGTCGCTCGGGAGGACGATCGTCCGGTGGGATCGCTCGAGCTTGACGACCGCGCGATACGTGCCGTCGGGCACGCCGACGCCCGACGGAGTGAACGCATCCCAGACGACCTGGACGAGCTCCCGTGGGCGAACGGCGCGATGCACCAGGAGGTTGTCGACGTTCTCGCCGTCGGAGCTCTGGATCCAGACGTCGATGTTCTCGCTCTTCCGCACGTGGAACCGGATGTGGGCGAGCTTCTTCGCGGGGACCTTGCTGTCCGGCGAGAAGACCTGGGCCGGCTGCGTGCCGTAGATCGGCGACAGCTCGAGCTTGGCACGCTCCGT
Organism: uncultured Thermoleophilia bacterium; assembly: GCA_963785875.1. Lineage (GTDB taxonomy): Bacteria > Actinomycetota > Thermoleophilia > Gaiellales > Gaiellaceae > PALSA-600. Next base: position 350,388 of record CAWAWV010000004.1, read on the forward strand.
CAGCGCGAAGGCCGCCGCGGTGGCGGCGAGCAGGGCGAGGACGAGAACCGTCGGCAGGACGCGGGCCACGCCCGCGCGATTCTACGCTGGGTCGTGCGCGGGGAGCCGCCGCGTCTTCAGCGTCGCGACACCCCAGGCCGTCAGGGCGAGCGCGCCCGCGACCAGTCCGACCAGGATGATCGTGTCGGCCGCAGGCACCTTCACGAGCTTGATGCCGGAAAGCACAAGGATGAACGCGAAGGCCACCCGGAGCGCCCGGTCGGGCACGCGGATCGAGAGATGCGAGCCTGCGAAGACGCCTGGGATCGAGCCGACGAGCAGCCAGCTCATCGCGTGCAGGTCGACGTTGCCGTGGACGAGGTGGCCCGCACCGGCGATCCAGAGGAGGAGCGCGGCGTGGAGGAGGTCGGTGCCGACCATGCGCGTCGCCGAGAGGGGGAACAGGAGCAGGAGGGCGAGCCCGAAGAAGGTCCCGGAGCCGACCGACGTGAGGCCGACGATGAAGCCGAACGTGGCGCCGATCGCGATCGCGATCGCGCGCACGCGGGCCGTGATCGCGAAGTGGTCGTCGTCCTCGCGCTGTGCGATCGGCAGGAACGTCTTCGCGAGGAACCCGAGACCGCCCAGGATCAGTGAGCCCCCGATCACCCTGCCCATCGTCGACTCTGCCGCATCGGAGAAGGAGCTCGCAAGCTGCACGCCGACCAGTGAGAGCGGCCCCGAGCCGACGAGCATCCAGAGCGCGAGGCGCGTGTGCACGTTCCCGAGCTGGCGGTGGCGCCACGCGCCGAAGGACTTGAAAATGGCGCCGTGCAGGATGTCGGTACCGACCGCGGTCTTCGGGTCGAAGCCGAAGATGAGGATCAGCATCGGCGTCATCAGCGAGCCGCCGCCCATCCCGGTCATGCCGACGAGCGTCCCGACCGCGAGGCCGGCGATCACGAACTGCCAGGTCATGCCCGGGTCATTCGGATGCCTCGACGACCATCCCCGCGCCGACGGTCTCGTTCGTCGCCTCGTCGACGAGGACGAACGCGCCGGTCGCGCGGTTCCGCGCGTACGGGTCGACCGCGAGCGGCTCCGCAAGCCGGAAGCGGACGACGCCGAGGTCGTTCAACTCCATCCGGCCGGGCGACGGCCGGTCCTCGAGCGTCGCGAAGTCGATGACCGACAGGATCTCGTCGATCCGCGCCGGCACCGTGCGCGTCGTGTGCTTGACGAGCACGCGTGCGCGATCCTCGACCGGCCGTTCGGACATCCAGCAGACGCGGGCGGTCACCTCGCGCGCGACGACGGGAGCATCGTCAGGGTCGGCGAGCAGGTCGCCGCGCGAGACGTCGATGTCGTCGGCGAGCAGGATCGTCGTCGACTGTCCCGGAATCGCCTCGCCGATCGGCCCGTCGATCGTGTCGATGGCGGCGACGGTGCTGCGATGACCGGACGGGAGCACGACGACCGGGTCGCCGGGGCGCCACGTTCCGCCCGCGACCTGACCGGCGTAGCCGCGGTAGTCGTGATGCTCGTCCGCCATCGGGCGAATCACCCACTGCACCGGGAACCGGCGGTCGGCGACGTTCAGATCGGCGGCGAGCTCGATCGACTCGAGGTGGTCGAGGAGCGTCGTTCCGGCGTACCACGGCATCGCCTGGGTCTTCTCGACGACGTTGTCGCCCTTCAGGGCCGAGATCGGGATCATCGCCGGGTCGCGGACGTGCAGCTGTGAGGCGAGCTCGGAGAGGTCGCGCACGATTTCGTCGAAGCGCTCCTCCGAGTAGGCGACGAGATCCATCTTGTTGACGGCGTACACGACGTGCGGCAACTCGAGCATCGAGACGATGTACGAGTGGCGACGAGTCTGCTCGATCACGCCGTGGCGGGCATCGACGAGGACGACGGCGACATCCGCGGTGGACGCGCCGGTCACCATGTTGCGCGTGTACTGGACGTGGCCCGGCGCGTCGGCGAGTTGGAAGCGGCGCCGCGGCGTGACGAACGAGCGGTAGGCGACGTCGATCGTGATCCCCTGCTCACGCTCGGCGCGGAGGCCGTCAGTGAGCAGCGCAAGGTCGACGTAGTCATGACCGCGGCGGCGGGAGGCGTCCTCGATGTGCTCCAGCTGGTCGACGAGGATCTGCTTCGTGTCGTAGAGAAGCCGGCCGATCAGCGTCGACTTGCCGTCGTCGACCGAGCCGGCGGTGACCAAGCGGAGCAGTTCTGTGTCCAGGAATTCTCTTGATGTAGCCATTAGGTCAGTCCTCAGAAGTGTCTGACACCACTGGTGTCAGACACCCTTGTCAGAAGTAGCCCACCCGCTTGCGATCCTCCATCGCCGCCTCACTGACGCGGTCGTCAGCACGCGTCTCACCGCGCTCGGTGACGTTCGTGGCCGCGATCTCGTCCACGACCTCCTCGAGCGTCCGCGCCTCGCTCAGGACGCCGCCGGTGCAGCTCATGTCGCCGACCGTGCGGAAGCGGACGGTGGCCGGGAACGGCTCCTCGTCCGCGTACCGCTCGACGAACTCCGAGGCGGCGTACAGCATCCCGTCGCGCCGGAACACGTCGCGGTCGTGCGCGAAGTAGATCGACGGCAGCTCGAGCCGCTCACGCGCCACGTACTGCCAGACGTCGAGCTCCGTCCAATTCGAGATCGGGAACACCCGAATGTGCTCGCCCTTCCGGATGCGCGCGTTGTAGAGGTTCCAGAGCTCGGGACGCTGCGCGCGCGGGTTCCATTGGCCGAAGTCGTCGCGGAAGCTGAAAATGCGCTCCTTCGCGCGTGCGCGCTCCTCGTCGCGGCGCGCACCGCCCATCGCAGCGTCGAACCCGTGCTCTTCGATCGCGTCGAGCAGCGTCGTCGTCTGCAGCTGGTTGCGCGACGCGCGCGGCCCGGTCTGTTCGACAACGCGACCCTGGTCGATCGACTCCTGGACGCTCGCGATGACGATGCGCTCGCCGAGCTCGGCAACGCGACGGTCGCGGTACTCGATCACCTCGGGGAAGTTGTGGCCGGTGTCGACGTGCATCACCGGGAACGGGAACTTCGCCGGCCGGAACGCCTTCTCGGCGAGGCGGAGCAACACGATCGAGTCCTTGCCGCCCGAGAAGAGCAGCACGGGGCGCTCTCGCTCGGCAGCGACCTCGCGCATGATGTGGATCGCCTCCGATTCGAGGACGTCGAGGTGCGAGAGCGTCCTCATGTGTGCAGTCCGCATTCGGTTCGGTCGGAACCGGCCCAGCGTCCCTCGCGGCCGGCCCCGGGCAGCGTCGAGTGCGTGTCGCCGATCGACGCATACCCCTGGTCGTGCAGCGAGTTGTACGGCAGGCCGCGCTCCTTGATATACGCCCAGCAGCGCTCGTCGCTCCAGTCGGCGAGCGGGTTCGCCTTCCACAGCTCGTGCGCAGCGTCCCAGCCGAGCTTCGGTGCGTCCGCGCGGGTCGGAGACTGGTCGCGGCGGACGCCGGTGATCCAGCAATCGAGACCGAGCAGCGCCTGGTTGAGCGGCGCGACCTTCGCGATCGCGAGGTAGAGGTCCGGCTTCGTCTCCCACAGCCCGTTCTCGACGGCCTGGCCCGCGAACACCTCGACCTTCGTGTCGTAGCGCCGCTCGACCTGGCGCCAGAGCTCGTACGTCTCCGGGAAGAGATAGTGCGTGTCGATCGCGAAGACGCGTGCCTTCGGATCGAGCGCGAAGAGCAGGTCGAGCAGCACGCTCTCCTCCTTCTGGAAGGAGCACGCGAGCGCGACCCGGCCCGGGAACTCGTCGAGGCAGAACCGGAGGATCTCCTCCGCGCTCTTCGACTCGAGGTCAGGCGGGAGCTGCAACGTCGGCGTCGTCGCCAAGAAGCACCTCTTTCAGCGTGTCCCCGCGGAGCCCGAGCCGCAGCGTCTCGAGCGGGATCACCTCTTCCGGTGGGATGTTCCCCAGGTTGACCTCGGGGCCGAAATGCTTGATGAACCACGCCTGCGATGCCTTGGTCGGCGCCTCCCAGACGAGGTCGTGGAAGTCGATCGAGTGCGCGATCTCGTCGACGAGGCCGGTGCGCATCTCGCCCGACGGGCGGAAGATGCCGGCGGTGCCGCCCTCCCGCGCCTCGGTGATCACCTTCCACGCGCCGGCGCCCTTCTCTTCCTTGATCCACTCGACCCACTCGTAGGGCGCGAACACGACCTCGGAGTCCTTCGAGCCGACCTCGGAGAGAACCGTGAAGTCGCGGGCGAAGTCCGCGATCAGCTCGAGCTTGCGCTCCCGCGGGATCTCGACGGTGCCGTCGGAGATCTCGACGTGGTCCAGGCCGAGCTCGGAGAGCCAGCGCTTGTACTCGTCGAGCTTGTCCTTCGCATAGACGACCTCGAAGAACGTGCCGCCGATCACGACGCGCTTCCCTTTCAGGATCTCGAGCTTCCGCTCGAGCGCCTTCGTGACGTAGGCGGTGCCCCAGCCGAGCTTGACGATGTCGATGTAGTCGCCGCTCATCTCCAGGACGTCCTCCCACGCGCGCGGGCCGAGGCCCTTGTCGAGCACGTGCGTCAGGCCGCCGTCGCGCTTGAGGCCGAGATCAAAGGCGCGCAAAGAGCTCCTCGAGCTTCGCCCTGGCGCGCGTCTGCACGTCACGGTAGAGCGAGTTGCCATGAGCGTCGATGCCGACGGTGAGGGGGCCGAAGTCCTTGACCCGGAACTTCCAGAGGCACTCGGGCATGAGCTCCTCCCACGCCACCTCTTCGATCTCCTCGATCTGCGTCGTCTCGAGCGCCGCGGCACCGCCGACGATCGCGAAATAGACCATGCCGAGCTCGTGCATCGGCTCGATCGCCTCGTCGGGGAAGCCGCCTTTGCCGCAGATCGCGCGCACGCCGTACTGGCGGCCGAGCGGCTCGGTGAACCGAACCATCCGAGCACTGGTCGTCGTGCCGATGCAGACCTTCTCGTAGCGGCCGTCCTCGAGCTTGCGCACGCCGGGCGCCGTGTGGAGCAGGAACGCGCCCTTCAGGTCCATCGGCGGCTCGACGCCCTGGTCGAAGATGCGGATCTGCGTGCGGTCGCGGATGCCGATGATGTGGCCCTGGACGGTCACCTCGTCGCCGGCGCGCAGCTTCAGGATCTCCTGCGGATCCGCGATCGGGAACGTGACGGTGTGCTCGGCCATCAAAACTCCCGGTCGTAGTCGATGTCGCCGGCGGCGGAGATGTGCGCGGAGGCACGGCGCGCGGCCCAGCACTGGTAGTTGACGGCGACGGGGTTGAGAGTCATGTGCGTGTCCGCGTGCTCGATGTGGCACTGCAGGACGGTGACGTCGCCGCCGAGCCCCATCGGCCCGATCCCGGTCTCGTTCAGGAGGCCGAACAACTCGTCCTCGAGCTTCGCGACGTGCGGGTCCGCGTTGCGAGTGCCGATCGGCCGCATGATCGCCTCCTTCGCGAGATGCATCGCGTAGTCGGCGGAGCCGCCGATGCCGACGCCGACGATCCCGGGCGGGCACGGCTTGCCGCCGGCGCCGACGATCGACTCGAGCACGAACTGCTTGATCCCCTTCACGCCGTCGGCGGGGACGCACATCTTGAGGAAGCTCATGTTCTCCGAGCCCGAGCCCTTCGGCACGCACTTGACGTCGAGGCCGTCCCAGTCGTCGATGAACTCCCAGTGCACGATCGGCAGGCGGTAGCCGATGTTCGGGCCGGTGTTCTCGCGCGTGATCGTGTGCACTGCGTTCGAGCGCAGCGGATGCTCGACCGTCGCGCGCGCGGTGCCGTCGCGCAGGCCCTCGTAGATGCGGGCCGGATGCAGCGGGAAGTGCTCGCCGACGCGCACGTGGTAGACGGCGATGCCCGTGTCCTGGCAGACGAGGTTCTTCTCGCCGTCGGCGACGTTGATGTTCTTGTGGATCGTCTCGAGCACCCGCTTGCCGGGCACGGACGTCTCCTTCTCGCGCGCGGCGGAGAGTGCGTCGCGCAGGTCCTGCGGGATGTCCTTGAGCGCCCACACGTACAGGTGCGCTGCGGCGTCCTCGACTGTGTGCTGCAGGTCGGTGGTGGTGTCGATAGCCATAGCTAGCTCCTAGCCTTCTCGAATGCGGATCTGCCAGCCCTCCGACCAAAAACCACACATTCGAGAAGGCTGTTACCCATCATGCGATTGCGTCCGTGCGTGCCGCCGGCGATCTCGCCGCAGGCGTAGACGCCGTCGAGCGTCGTCTCCGCGCTCGTGTCGATCGTGAGGCCGCCGTTCTGGTAGTGGAGGACGGGGTAGGTGAGGATTCGCTGCCTGAGCGGGTCGATGCCGGAGCCGCGGTAGCGGCGCAGCATGTACGGAAGCGAGATCTCGGCGTCGGAGAGCGCGATGCGCGTCGTGTCGAGGTACACCGCAGGGCGCCCGTCGGGCGTCTCGACGCCGCGACCCGCCGCCACCTCGGCCACGATCGCCTCGCTGACGACGTCGCGCGGGCCGAGCGAGTCGGTGAACTCCTCGCCGTCAGCGTTCAGAAGCACGGCGCCGTAGGCGCGCGTGGTCTCCGGGATCGAGTAGCCCTGCATGTTCGGCGGCCACGCGCCGCCGTTCGGGTGGTACTGCAGCGCGTCGAGGTCGCGCGATTCGGCACCGAGGCCGAGCGCGATCTGGGTCACCTCGCCGGTTGCGTTCGGATGGTTGGTCGAAAGCTCGCCGCGCCGCTCCGCCTCGGCATAACAGCGCCCGCCGGCGGCAAGGATCACCGTGCCGGTCTCGAGCTCGTGCTCGCCGACGCGGGCGCGCCAGTGTCCGTTCGACTGCTCGAGGTCGCGCAGCGGCGCATTCAGGTAACTCGTCCCGGTCGACGCCTCCCAGGCCTCGCGCAGCTGCTTGGTGATCGCGTGACCCGTGCGGTCGCCGACCTGGAGAAGGCGCTTGGCGCTCGCGCCGCCGCAGCGGGCGAGGCGATAGCGGCCGTCCGGGTCGCGGGTGAACTCGACGCCGAGCTCCTCGAGCCAGTGGATCGCTGACTGCGCGTCGCCGGTGAGCGCCTCGACGAGTGGAGGCTCGGCGGTCTCGTGCGACGACCGGAAGACGTCGTCGGCGTGCCGGGCGGGCGAGTCGTCGGCGCCGAAGGAGGCCTGAATCCCGCCCTGCGCCTTGGAGGAGTTGTTCGCCTGGAGCGAGCCTTTGGTCGCGAGCGCGACGCGTGCACCCGCACGCTCCGCGGAGACGGCGGCAGCCAGGCCGGAGGCGCCACTCCCGATCACGAGCACGTCGAACTGGTGGCCCGGTTGTGTCACGGGCGAGACTATACCTGAAATAACGAAAACTAATCTAGTAGACCGATCGGAGGAGCCCGAGGATCTCCTCGGGGCTCGCCGGGCGCGGATTCGCCTGATTCCCACCGCGCTGCGCGGCGGCCGCCGCGAGCGCCGGTAGATCCGCTTCCGGGACGCCGAAGTCGCGGAGCCGCTCGAAGCCGCCGAGCCGGGCCAGTTCCCGCGACCGCTCCACGGCGTCGCCGCCGACGGCCGCCCCGAACCGTTCGACGGCCTCCGGGACGATCCGCGCGTTGAACTCGAGCGCCGGCGCCAGGCAGAGCGCGTTCATGGCGCCGTGCGGGAGCCCGTACGCACCGCCGAGCGCCTGCGCCATCGCGTGGGCGAGGGCGAGGCCGGCAAGGCCGAGGGCATGCCCCGCGTGCATGGCGCCGCGCAGCAGATCCTCGCGCGCCGCACGGTCCAGAGGTCGGCGAGCACGCGCGGCAGCGCGTCGGCGATCAGCGGCGCGCCGAGAAGCGCCTGCTCGTCGCCTTCGGGACTGCGGCCCGCCGCGTACAGCGCCTCGGCGCAGTGGGCGAGCGCGTTCATCGCCGTGCCGGCGGTGAGGTCCCGCGGCAGGTCGAGCGTCAGGTCGACGTCGTAGACGATCGCCGCCGGGTGCGCGCCGGCGCCGCCGCCGCGCATCCTTCGGTCGGGCGACCTGACCCCATAGAAGGTCGTCCACTCGGCGCCGGAGTACGTCGTCGGGACATGGACGACCGGCCTTCCCGCTCTCGGCAGACGTGTGCTTCCCCATGTCGATCGCCGAGCCGCCGCCGATCGCGAGGATCCCGTCCGCGTCGGCGGGCACGTCGACGCGGACGGACGGCACCTCGGACCACCACGCGACGTGCGGGACGTCGAGCGAACGCCAGCGCTCGCTCGCGATCACGAGGGGCCGGGCGATTCCTGCCTCAGCGAGCGCACGGCGAAGCTCGGGGAGCCCCCAGCGGACGATCACGGCAGCGTCTCGCGCGCAAATTCGACAAAGGCGCGGGCAGCGCGCGTCTCGGTGCGGCCGGTCGCGCGGACGAGCAGGATCTCACGCTCGAGCTCGAGCCCCGCGACGCGTGCTTCGACGAGCGAGCCCGCGGCGAGATCGGCCTCGACCGAGGTTCGGGAGACGAAGGTGACGCCGAACCCGGCGCGCACGGCGTGCAGCACCGATTCCTGGAGGCCCAGCTCGATCCGCACGTCGAGCTCGCGGAGGCGGGTGCCCGCGCGGCGAAGCGCCTCCTCGAGCATCTGCCGGACGCCGGCGCCGTCCTGCATCAGGATCAGGTTCTCCTGCCGCAGGTCGGCGAGCGTGACCGTGCGGCCCGCGAACGGATGTCCGGGCGGGCAGACGAGAACGACGGTGTCGCGGAGGAACGGCTCGTACTCGACCCCGCGGTGACGCGGAGCCGCACCGACGACGCCGAGCTCGAGGGTCCGGTCGGCGACCCGCTCGACGATCGATTGCGTGTCGAAGACCGAGAGCGCGACCTGCAGCTCCGGGTGGAGCTCCGCGAACCGGCAGAGGAGCGTCGAGAGAACGACGCCGCCGGGGCCGGTCGAGGCGCCGATCTCGAGCGTCCCGGCGAGCTCGCCGGTCGCGTCCTCGGCGAGCTCGCTGACGATCTCCTCCTCGAGGGCCAGCAGCCGCTGGGCCGAGCGGTAGAGCTTTGCCCCGGCCTCCGTCGGCTCGACACGGCGGCCCGAACGGTCGACCAGCTGCGTGCCGAGCCGCTTCTCGAGCGCGCGCACCTGGAGGCTCACCGCGGGCTGGGTGACCCCGAGCCGCTCGGCCGCCTGGGAGAACGACTTCCGCTCAACCACCTCACAAAAGGCCCGAAGCTGCCGCGTGTCCATAAGGACAGCTTATAGCTGGCGGATCTCGAGCCGGTTGCCGAACGGATCCGCCATGTGGAACCGCATCGCGCCGGGAATCGCAGCGTCGAAGACGACCTCGTGCCCGGCCCCGCGCAGCCGTTCGGCGAGCATTTGGAGGTCGTCGGCGACCAGGCCCGGGTGCGCCTTGCGAGCCGGCGCGAACGGCTCCTCGACCCCGACGTGAAGCTCCTGCGCTCCGGCGCGAAACCAGCAGCCCCCGCGCCGGGCGAGGGCGGCCGGCTTGGGAAGCTCCGCGAGGCCGAGCAGCCCGCCGTAAAACGCCCGCGCCGCGTCCTCGCAGCCCCGGGGCGCAGCGACCTGCACGTGATCGATGCCTGTGACCGCCATGAGTCGGGTTTACCATCGAACCGATGCACGCGGCGCCGCCACCGCTCGAAGAGACGCTCGTGCGCGGCTACGTTCGACTCGCGACCGAGGCGAAACATCGCCGGATCGACCTCGAGCTCCGCGCCCTCGACATCGCGCTGGCAACGCTGTTCGGCCTGCTCGCGCTCCCGCTCGCGCTTCTGATCGCGATCGTCCAACTCGCATCGAGCGGCCGGCCGATCCTGTACCGCGGCGACCGTGTCGGCCGCCGCGGTCGCTTCTTCGCGATGCTCAAGTTCAGGACGATGCGGCCCGGGGCCGAGGAGCGGATCGGCCAGTACCTCGGCGAGGAGCTCGTCCACGCGACCGAGGACGAGCTGACGACGCTGGGCCGGTGGTTGAAGGTGTCGCAGCTCGACGAGATCCCGCAGCTCTGGAACGTCCTCCGCGGCGACATGTCGTTCGTCGGGCCTCGCCCGATCCGGCCGCGCTTCTTCGCCGAGCTTGCGCACGACCTGCCCGCGTACTGGCAGCGGCTCGTCGTCCGGCCAGGACTGACGGGCTTCGCGCAGGTGCGTCACGGCTACGAGACGTCGATGGCGGAAAAGCTTGCGCACGACCTCGAATGGATCGCCGACCGATCCGCCCGCCTCTATCTCCGCACGGTTCTGGTGACGTGGCTGCGCGTGATCGGCCAGGTCCTCGGGCGGCGCCACCAGTGATGTAGCCGGCAACGTTCGCGCGCAACGTCACCGGCCCTACTCTCCCCCCATGTGCGGGATCTGCGGGATCGCGTCCACGCACGCGCCGGTCGACGCCGACCGGCTGCGTGCGATGTCGCAGACGCTCATCCATCGCGGCCCCGACTCGGAGGGCATGCACCTGGCCGACCGCGTCGGCATCGCAGCGCGCCGGCTCGCGATCATCGACCTGACCGGCGGCGACCAGCCGATCGCGAGCGAGGACGGCAACGTCGTCGTCGTCCAAAACGGCGAGATCTACAACTACCGCGACCTTCAGCACGAGCTCGAGCGCGCAGGTCACCGGTTCCGCACGCAGTGCGATACCGAGGTGCTCGCGCACGGCTACGAGGAGTGGGGGCAGAACCTGTGGGAGCGGCTGCGCGGCATGTTCGCGGTCGCGGTGTGGGATGCGCGCACCCGGCGGCTCGTGCTCGCGCGCGACCGCTTCGGGATCAAGCCGCTGTACTACCGGGACGCGGGCGGCGAGCTGGCGTTCGCATCGGAGCTCGATGCGCTCCCGCACGGCGACGTGGACCTCGATGCGCTCGAGGCGTTCCTCGCCTTCAACTGCGTGCCGTCGCCCCGCTCGATCTTCCTCGACATCCGCAAGCTGCCCCCGGGCCACACGCTCACGTGGTCCGACGGAACGCTCGAGCTCGAGCGATTCGCTCGGACCGGGCCTTTACCTGCACGACACGGCGAGGACCGGGCCGAGCTCGTCGAGGAATGCCGCGCGCGGCTGCGCGACTCGGTGCGCGCGCACCTCGTCTCCGACGTGCCGGTCGGCGTGCTGCTCTCGGGCGGCGTCGACTCGGGCCTCCTCGCCGCGCTTGCGGCGGAAGAGTCTGCGGAGCGGGTGCGCACGTTCTCGATCGGCTTCGCCGAGGCATCGTTCGACGAGCTCGCCGGCGCCCGCGCCGTCTCGGAGCGCTACGACACGATCCACCGCGAGCTGCGACTCGAGCCCGACGCGGCGCTTCTGCTGCCCGCGCTCGCCGCGGCGTTCGACGAGCCGTTCGCCGACTCATCGGCGCTGCCCACGTACCTCGTCTCGAAGCTCGCTGCCGAGGACGTGAAGGTCGCCCTTTCCGGCGAGGGGAGCGACGAGCTGTTCGGGGGCTACTACACCTACGTCGCCGACCTGCTCGCCGCCCGCTTCGGCCCCGCCGCAGCGGCGGCCCGTCCCCTCGCCGAGCTGTTGCCGTCGTCGGCGCGGAAGGCGAGCTTCGACTACAAGGCGAAGCGCTTCACGCGGGCGGCCGGCCTCCCACCGCTCGAGCGCCACCACGGCTGGAAGGAGATCTTCTCGGCGGACGTGCGCGCGGAGCTCACCGGGCGGCAGAGCATGCTCGATCCGCTCGACGAGCATCGGGCCCGGTTCGCCGAGACGGAGGGGCACGAGCTCCTGACCCGCCTGCAAGACCTCGACTTCGGCCTCTACCTCGTCGACGACCTGCTGACGAAGACCGACCGTGCGTCGATGGCATGGTCGCTCGAGGCGCGCGTGCCGTTCATGGACACGGTCGTCACGAACTTCGCGTTCTCGCTGCCGGCGAAGCACAAGGTGCGCGGGCTCTCGAAGAAACGGCTGCTGCGGCAAGCAGTCGAGCCGTTGCTGCCCCGCGAGGTGGTGCACGGCCGCAAGCGGGGCTTCTCGATCCCGGCCGCGGCCTGGCTGCGCGGCGACCTGGAGCCGTTCGCGCGCGAGACACTCGCCGCCGACACGCTGCGCCGACAGGGGTTCTTCCGGCCGGAGGCGGTCAAGCGCGTGCTCGACGCGCACGTCGCCGGCCGCGAGGATCTCTCGCGCCAGCTGTGGGGCCTGCTCGCGTTCACGCTCTGGCACGAGCACCACGTCGAAGGCATCACGCGCGACGCGCCGCTCGAGGCAGTTCTTTCGTGAAGGTCTGGTGCGACTTCACGGCGAGTGCGCATCCCCTCGTGTTCCGTCCGCTCGTCGAGCGGCTCCGCGCGCAAGGACACGAGGTCGAGATCACGGCGCGCGACTACGCGCAGACGCTGCAGCTGATCGAGTCGCACGGGATGACGGCGACCGTGATCGGCCATCACGGCGGGCGGTCCGCGCTCGGCAAGTTCGCGCAGATGCGGTCGCGGCTGAAGGCGCTGCGGCGGTGGGCGAGAGACCGCGGCTTCGACGTCGCGCTCGCGCACGGCTCGCACGAGTTGACCATGACGGCGCGCCGCCTCGGCATACCGAGCGCGACGACGTTCGACTACGAATGGGCGTGGCTCCAGCACCAGCTCGGCTGCCGGGCGGCGACGCGGGTCGTCGTCCCCGATGCCATTCCGCCCGAGCGGCTCGCGAAGTACAGCGCAGTGCCGCCGAAGCTCCGGCAGTACCCAGGCTTGAAGGAGGAGTACTACCTCTCGGACTTCGAGCCCGACCGCTCCGTCCTCGACGACTGGGGGATCGACCCCGCGCGTGTGCTCGTCGTGCTGCGGCCGCCGCCGGATGTCTCGCTCTACCACCGGCACTCGAACCCGCTTTTCCCGCAGACGCTCGAGCACCTCGGCCGCGCGGACGACGTGCACGCGTTCGTGATCCCGCGGACCGAGGAGCAGCGGGACTATGTCAAGTCACTCCCGCTGCCGTCGGTGATCGTCCCAGAGCAAGCCGTCGACGCACAGAGCCTGATCGCGTTCGCCGATCTGGTCGTTTCCGCCGGCGGGACGATGAACCGCGAGGCGGCGGCGCTCGGCGTGCCGGTCTATACGACGTACGGCGGCCGGCTCGGCGGGGTCGACGAGCAACTGATCCGCGACGGGCGGCTGCGGCCGCTCACCGATCCGCGCGCCCTCGAGCTCGAGAAACGCGCGAGCGGTCCCGGCGACCGTGTGCGCCGCGATCCGCAGCTCATGCTCGACGCGCTGCTCTCAGCCCGCGACGAGAGCTAGGGTCGTCAATACCTCGTCGCCGTAGCGCTCGAGCTTGGCGGGGCCGACGCCGCTGATCTGCGCGAGCTCGCCAAGGGTGCCCGGGCGGGCGGCCGCGATCGCCTGCAGCACCGAGTCGTGGAAGACGACGTACGGCGGCACCTCGTCGGCCTTGGCGCGTTCGAGGCGCCACTCGCGCAGCCGCTGCGCGTCGGGCGTCCACTCGGCCTTGGGAGCGGCGTGAGGCGAGGCGGCGACGCCGAGCTCCGCGAGGAACCGCGACCGCTTCCCGAACCACGACAGCCAGAGCAGGCGCTTCGCGCGCGTCAGCCCGACGTACAGCAGCCTGCGCTCCTCGTCGATCTCGTCGTCCGACCGCGCCTGCTTCGACGGCAGCTCCTTCTCCAGCAGCCGCGGGAGGAACACCGCCTCGAACTCGAGGCCTTTCGCACGATGGAGCGTGAGCAGGTGAATGCCGCGCGCGGCGTCGCTGCCGGGGGCAAACCGCTCGCGTAGGTCGGCGACGAACGCGGCCGCGCTGCCGTCGAACTCGGAGGCGAGCTCCACGAGCCGGCCGAGATCGTCCTGACGGACTTGCTCGCGCTCGCCCAGCTTGCCGGGCGCCCGCTCGACCCAGCCCGCGTCGACCGCCTCGGCGCGCGCCGCCTCGGCAGCGGGGGCGGCGGACCGCTCGAGCCGCCGGCAGAGCCGACGCGCCGCATCCCGGTCGAGTAGCGACGCGCCCTGGTACGGGATGCGCGCGTCGTGCAGCACCTGCTCGAAGTCGGTGAGGCGCGCGTTCGTTCGCGCAAGGACCGCCGCCTCCTCGAGCGGGCAGTCGAGCGCGCGGATCGCCGCCACGAGTGCCGCGTCCTCCTCGTCCTCGTTCGGATACGGCCGCACCACCGGCTCGGGCCCGGCCGGGCGGGCAGCCCGCAGCGTCTTCTCCGCACCGCCGAGGCGCGGGACGAGGCGGTTCGCGAGCTCGAGCACCTGCGGCGAGCTGCGGTAGTTCTCCTCGAGCCGGAAGACCTGCGCGTGCGGGAAGCGGTCGGGCATCTCGAGCAGGTGCTCCGGCCCGGCGCCGGTGAACGCGTAGATCGACTGGTAGTCGTCGCCGACGACGCACAGGTCGTCGCGGTCGCCCAGCCAGAGGTCGAGCAGCGTCTGCTGCAGGAGGTTGACGTCCTGGTACTCGTCGACGGTGAACGCCCGGTACTGCGCGCGAAACGTCTCGCGCGCGCCGGCGTCCTCCTCGAAGAGCTGCACCGCGAGCTCGAGCAGGTCCTCGAAGTCGATCGCGCCGGTTGCCTGCTTTCGCTGCTCGTATTCGGTGTACACGCGCTTCATCAGGTCGACGGGGATCGGCGGCTCGCGGTTGCCGTAGCGCTCGGGCGGGATGCGTCGGTTCTTCGCCCATTCGATCTCCGTCGCCAGGTCGCCCGCGGGCCGGAACTTGTACGGAGCCGGCAGCCGGTTCGCGATCTGGCGGAGGAGGATGACCTTCGACGGCATGATCGAGCCGAGTCGCTCCGGCGCGAAGTGGCGGAGCTGGCGTAGGGCGGCCGAGTGAAAGGTCGACGCACGCACCCCCGCCGCGCCGAGGGCGGCGAGACGCGCCCGCAGCTGTCCGGCCGCCTTGTCGGTGAAGGTGACCGCCATGATCGAGCTCGCCGGGAACGCCCCGGTGGCGACCTGCTGCGCGATCCGCCGCGTGATCGTCGTCGTCTTCCCGGAGCCGGCGCCCGCGAGGATGCACACCGGCCCGCGCACCGCCTCCGCAGCGCGCCGCTGCTCCGAGTTCAGGCCGTCGAGCGGGTCCACCGAGGCACCGTACCGGCGGCCCCGGCGGACAAACGTGACGTCAATGCAACGTGTCTTCCAGAACGGCTTCGGTGCCGATCCGGTGCGGCTCTTTGATCATCGACGAGACCTTGGCGACCACCCCGAGGGTGTCTGCGCTCTCGGCCAGGCGCTCGAGCTCGGTGAGGCAGTCCTCGAGCCAGTCGGGATCGATCGTCGCCCTGGCCGCCCGCATGATCTTCGGATGGGACGTCGGGCCGACCATCTCGCCCTCGTTCCAGAGCACCTCGTGGATCTTCTCGCCGGCGAGCACCCCGGTGAAGACGATCGGCACGTCTTCCTCCTTCCGGCCCGAGAGACGGATCATCTCCTTCGCGAGATCGAGGATGCGCACCGGCTCGCCCATATCGAGCACGTAGACCTGGCCGCGACCACCCATCGCACCTGCCTGGATGACGAGTGACGACGCCTCGGGGATCGTCATGAAGAAGCGCGTCAGGTCCGGGTGGCGCACGGTGACCGGGCCGCCGCGCTCGATCTGCCGGCGGAAGATCGGGATCACCGAGCCGGACGATCCGAGCACGTTGCCGAACCGCACCGCGACGAAGCGCGTCGCGACGTGGTCGCGCAGCGCGTACGACTCGATCAGCCATTCGCAGACCGCCTTCGATTGGCCCATCATGTTGCGCGGGTTCGCCGCCTTGTCGGTCGAGATCAGGACGAAGCGGTCGACGTCCGCCTCGATCGCCTCCTCGACGAGGTTGCGCGTCCCGAGGACGTTGTTCGAGACCGCCTGCATCGGGTTCGACTCGAGCATCGCGACGTGCTTGTACGCGGCAGCGTGGAAGACGACTTCCGGATGGTGGCGCTCGAAGACGGCGCGCATCTTCCCACGGTCACCGCAATCGGCGAGCACCGCGCTCACCGCCGGGTACTCGCGCTCGTCGACGAGCTCGCGCTCGATCTCGAAGAGCTGCGGCTCGCCCTTGTCGACGAGCACGAGCCTGCCTGCCCCGAGTCGCGCAAGCTGGCGGCACAGCTCCGAGCCGATCGAGCCGCCGGCCCCGGTGACCATGACGACACGATCCTTCACGTACGACGAAACGAGCTCGAGGTCGACCACGACCTGCTGGCGACCGAGCACGTCCTCCACTTGCACGGGGCGGATCTGACCCGCCAGGTTGAGGTCGCCGGAGATCAGTTCGTTCAGGCCCGGCAGCGTCTTCACCGGGACCCGCTCGGCGCGGCAGTTCTCGACGATGCGCTGGCGAACCGCGCCCGGCGCGGAGGGAATGGCGATGAGCACCTCGTCCGGCTTGTTGTCGCGGAGGAGATGCGGCAGGTCATCGGTCGTGCCGAGCACCCGCACGTCGACGATCCGCGTGCCGCGCTTGCGCGGGTCGTCGTCGACGAACCCGACCGGTGTGTACGCGAGCTGCCGGTTGCGCTGCATCTCGCGCACCATCAGCTGGCCCGCGTCGCCGGCGCCGACGATCAGCACCTCCTTCCCGCGCGCGACGATCCCCGCGCCCCGCGGCCGTTCGATCAGCGTGCGCGCGAGGAGCCGCGTGCCGGCGACGAACGCGAGCAGAAGCAGGAAGTCGAACGCCGCGATGCTGTGCGGCAATCGTGACGTGTGATTCGGCGGGAACGCATAGAGAACGAGGTACGTGAGCGCGGACGCGACGATGACGCCGCGCGCGGCTCCCCACATGTCGCGGGTCGAGACGTACCGCCACCAGCGGTTGTAGAAGCCGGAGAGCACGAACGTCGCGAGCTTGATCGCGACGACGAGCGTGACAACCTGCCAGTCGAGTAGATGCCGGTAGAAGACCGGCGTCGTCTTGTCGAAGCGGAGGAAGAACGTCAGCCGCCACGCGGCGACGATCAGGACCGCGTCGAAGACGAGCTGCCAGACCCGGTGCCTATTGACCGGGAAGCGCATGCTTACGAATGCACGACTTGCGAGGCGCGCTTGATGACGGAGACGACCTCGGCCTGCTGCTCTTCGTCGATGCCGGCCCAGAGCGGTAGACAGAGGTTCTCGCGGGCCGCCTTCTCGGTCTCCGGGAAGTCGCCTACCGAGTAGCCGAGATAGCGAAGCGCGGGCTGCAGGTGCAGCGGCGGCTGGTAGTAGACCGCGTGCCCGATGTCGGCGTCTGTCAGCGCGGCCGAGAGCCGGTCGCGCTCGGGCGAGCGGACGCAGTACATGTGGTACACGTGCCCGTCCTCGTCCTCCGGGGTCTCGACGATTCCTTCGAGCAGCTCGGAGTAGCGCGACGCAGCTTCGCGGCGGGCCGCATTCCAGTCGTCGATGTGACGGAGGAAGATGCGGAGGAACGCGGCCTGCAGCGCGTCGAGGCGCGAGTTGTAGCCGACGTACAGGAACTCCTTCTTCGCGGCCGACCCGTGGAACCGCAGCATGCGCAGGCGCTGGGCGAGGCCCGCGTCGTTGACGGAGATGAGCCCGCCGTCGCCGAGCGCGAACAGGTTCTTGGTCGGGAAGAAGCTGAAGGTGGAGGCGATGCTCGTCGCGATCCCGCCGGCGCCGAACGCCTGCGCGGCATCCTCGATCACCGGGAGCCCGAACCCACTGAAGTCGGCGGCAGGCCGGCCGAAGAGATGGACGGGCATGAGCGCCTTCGTGCGCTCGGTGATGCGCCGTTCGACGTCGCCGGCGTCGAGGTTGAGCGTCACCGGGTCGACGTCCGCGAACACGGGCGTCGCGCCGCGGCGCGCGATCGCCTCGGCCGTCGCGTAGAACGTGAACGAGGGGCAGATCACCTCGTCGCCCGGGCCGATCCCCATTGCGTCGAGCACGAGGACGATCGCGTCGGTGCCGTTCGCGCAGCTGACCGTATCGGCAGTGCCGAGCTTCTCTGCGGCCTCGCGCTCGAACGCCTCGACCTCCGGGCCGAAGATGAACCGGCCGGTCTCGAGGGTGCGCGCGAACGCCTCTTTCAGCTCGGGGACCAGCGGCGCGTACTGCGCCTCGACGTCGACGTGGGGGATCTTCATGGCGGAGAAAGGGTACCCGGGCGGCGCCGCCGCCAGATCCAGTACGCCCCCGCGGCCAGGATTCCCACCACGACCACGACCTCGGCATACCGGAAGCCGTGGTCGAAACGGTGCCAGCTCGACCCGAGCGCCCACCCGATCGCGGCCAGGACCACGCACCAGGCTCCATTGCCGACGGCCGTGAGGACGTTGTAGCGCGCGATCGGGCTCCCGAACACACCGGCCGGGATCGAGACGAACGAGCGGGCGACCGGCGTAACGCGTCCGAGGAGCACGGCCCATGCATCCCACCGCTCGAACCAGCGCTCCGCGCGATCGAGCTGCGCGGTGGAGAGGTGGAGCCAGCGTCCGTATCGCTCGACGAATGGTCGGCCACCGCGATTGCCGGCCCACCAGCCGGCGTTGGAGCCGATCTGGTACCCGACGACTCCCGCGAGGACGACGGCGACGTAGGCGGTGAAGCCGGTGGCGTGCCAGCCGGCGACGTCCACCTCGTGTGCGAGCGCACCGGACGCGAGCGCACCGCCGTACACCATCACGAGCTCGCTCGCCGCCGGGAAGACCGCATCGATCGCCATCAGCACGAGGATGGCGAAGATGCCGTAGTGGGCGAGCCACGAGGTCACTCTTCGGCGACTCTACCGTCGGTACAGGAAGGCGGCGGTCAGCTCGGACGCTCCGACTGCGCTGGTGGCGAGGACGTGCGCAACGTAGGTGCCGGCATAGGCACGGCTGCCGAGCGGCAGGCGCCCGTCCCACACGATGGACTGGGCGCCGGGCGGGAGGGAGACGGGCGCGAGCGCTCGCACGAGCGTCCCGCGGGGAGTCTGGATCGAAAGCTGCACCTTCGCCGCTCGCGCAAGTGTGAATCGAACCCCGAGCCGCGCGCGAGCGATGTGCGGAACGGCGAGACCACGCAGCGTCGTGTCGTAGCGGAACGTGCGCTCGACCGTCGACGTCCGCCCGAGGTCGTCGGTAGCCGAGACGTCCCAGCGCCAAGTCCCTTCCTGGTCGAATGCATCGCCGGTGAACCTGTACACGCCGGGGTCGTGCCGCACGGCGTTCTCGAATGGATGGGGGACGCCGTCGGGCCCGACGAGTGCGGCCGTCACCGTCGAGGGACGGACGATCTTGTAGGAGAGCGGCTCGGTGGCGAGCGCCGTCTCGCCGGTGAGGAGCGGAAACGCGGGTTCGGGCGCGTAGACGCCGAAGTACTCGACGAGCAGGCCCTCCTTGACCGCGCGCTCGGCGCGGCCGCTCGGTCGGTTGAGTAGCCGGCCGTCGAAAGCAGCAGTGACGGAGTCTCCGGGATCGACGCCGGCAGCGGTGACGGCGCCGAGCCTGACGAGAGCCTGTGCGAGCTCGAAGTTCGTCAGGCCCGCGCTGTAGCCCGGACGACCTCCGTCGACGGCGACGAGGACGATGCGGCCGTCGACGAGCTGGCCGACGGCCGCGCGAGCGATGCGCGCGCCGACCTGGTCGTTGGTGAAGTCCTCGAGCGAGCGGAACACCGCCTTCCCGTTCCGGACGAGCACCGGGCCGCCACCGAGTGCCGCCGTCACGCCGTCCCAGGTGGGCTGCAGGCCGAGTCGGCTGCGGATCGTCGCCCCGACGGGCGCTTCCGCCTGCAGCTTTGCCGCCGCCGCGCCGACGGCCATCAGAACGGCGCCGCCGGGCGGGATCGGCTCGCCCCCTCCCGACGCGATCGCCGTGACGGCCCCGGCGAGATCCGCGTTCGGCGCGGTGGCCGGGAACGCCCCGAGCACCACCTCGGCGGCGCCTGCGACGGTCGGGGTACGAGGGCCGTACGCGGACGTGAAAAGCACGGTCTGACCCGGTCCCGGCGGCTGGTTGAGCCCGGTCAGCGTGCGCCGCTGGCCCGTCCCCTGCCAGGTGCCGAAAAGCCGCACGCGTTCGACGCGCAACGTCCCGCTCGCGTCGATGCCGATCGAGCTCCGACTCGCGAGCGGCGGCTGGGCGAGCGCGCCGCCGCTCAACCAGACGCCGCTCGGGCGACCGTCTGCCGAGCGGACGTAGTCGCCTTCGATCCCGGCGCTGGTGGCGGTTGCGGAGACGTCGCGTTCGATCTGGGTGAGCGGCTCGACTCCGCCGGTTAGCGTGCCGCGCGCCAGCACGGGCGTGAGCGCGTACAGCCCGCCCGGCCGCGGCGAGGTGATCACGTGCAGCACGACGACGCCGTGCGGCGTGAACTCCACCGTCCGCTCGTACGTGACGCCGGGCATGAGCTGCGTGCCCTGTGCCGCCGCGGGCGGTGCGAACGCGGCCGTGAGCACGACGAGGATGGCAGCGCGGCGCAGCATGCCTCGTTCGAGGGTAGCCGAGCCACCGTCTTACCTCGGTCTTACACCGCCTTCGCCGCAGCCACACCACCGGCCACCACCCTTTGCGCCGACCATGCGATCGGAGGGAGAGAGATGCGCAAGTGGTTTCTGACGATGGCCGGTCTCGCCGCACTCGCGACGGCGAGCGTCGCCGTCGCGCACGGGATCGAAGGAGCGAAGACCGCGAAGGCCGTCGCCGCGACGTTCTCCGCGTCGGCGGGGACGACGACGACGCGAACGTGCACGACGACGGACGGCAAGACGATCACGGTGACGGATGGGCGCTACACGGGCACCGCGCTCGGGGACGCCGATCTCGCCGGTCCGATCACCCTGCGCGCGCGCAGCGTCGTCAACTCGACCGACAAGGTGGGGACGGTCAGCGGCGCGTTCCGCATCGACGTGAGCGGCCGTGACACGACGGGTTCGTTCTCGACGGTGTACGACAACGGCGCGATCGCCGGGCTCGCGACCGGCCGTGCGCACAGCCCGGGCGCCAAGATCGTCGGCAACCTCTCGGCCACGTTCGATCCGTCCACGGGCTTCACCGGCGGGAAGATCGGCGGCGGCACGAGCGGCGGCACGGCGGTGGAGCTCGGAACCGGCTCTTGCCGGCCGGCGAAGACCCATCCCGAGCACAGTGAGGCGCGGGGGGCGATCTCGGCGCTCGACACAGCGTCGATCACGGTCGCCGGCCTCCAGTGCTCGCTGCCGGCCGTCCAGTCGGCGGACATCAACGCGAAGTTCAAGACGGGCGACCGGGTCGAGATCCGGTGCGCCTTTGCGAACGGTCAGAACACGCTGACTCGCATCGCCAAGCACCACTGATCCACCGGGTGTCCGGCATGTGCCCCGGGTCCGTAGACTCGGGGCATGTGCCGGAACATCCGCATCCTCTACAACTTCTCGCCGCCGACGACGGACGATGAGGTGCAGGCAGCCGCGCTGCAGTTCGTTCGCAAGGTGAGCGGGATGACGAAGCCGTCGAAGGCGAACGAGGCGGCGTTCGAGCGGGCGATCGAAGACGTCGCAGCCGTGACGACGCGTCTCCTGTCGGAGCTCGTGACGACAGCGCCGCCGCGCGACCGGGAGCTCGAAGCGGCCAAGCGCCGGGCGCGCTCGGCAGAGCGCTTCGGCACCGCTGCGTGACGACGGTCGTCTTCGAGACGCACTCGACGAGCGAGGACAACGAAGCCGGGATCGCGACCGGGTGGCTCGGAGGTGCCCTGTCTTCGACCGGCCGCGCGCAGGCGGCGGAGCTCGGCGACCGCCGGCGTGACGATGGGATCGAGGTCGTGTATGCGTCCGACCTTCAACGCGCGATCGAGACGGCAACGATCGCGTTCGAAGCGAGCGGAATCCCGCTGCGCGTCGACTGGCGACTCCGCGAGTGCGACTACGGCGAGCTGAACGGGATGCCGCGGGCGCTGCTCGACGAGGAGCGCGTGCGGCGCGTCGACGAGCCGTGGCCGGGCGGAGAGTCGTGGCGACAGGCCGTTGCACGGGTCTCGTCGTTCTTCGACGAGGTGCGCGGCGATCGCGTCCTCGTGATCGGCCATGTCGCGACGCGGTGGGCGCTCGACCACCGCGTCCACGGCCGCACGCTCGAGGAGCTCGCGGCGGAGGAGTTCGACTGGCGGCCCGGCTGGGAGTACGAACTGGGACCGCTCGCCCACGGCGAATCCCTCGAGGAGGGCTTGTCATCCTGAGTCGCGCGCTTTACAACCCGTGATCGTGAGGAAGAGGGTCTAGAGGGTGTGGAGAGGCACCTCGTAGAACTCGACCGAGGAACGGCTGCCGGCGTTGCCGGGCCCCGCGTTCATCGCCCGATCGCCGGCTCGCATCGCCTCCTCGGTGTGGAACAGCGTCACCCCGAGCATTTCTCCTGACTCGTGATCGACGAGAAGCAGGAATTTCGCGTCTGCGAGCTCGGGTGGAAACGACCCCGCAGCAAGCGCGGAGCGAAGCCTTTCCACCCGTGCAGCAGCGTCCGCCGGGTCGCCCTCGAACCTCGCCACTCGCGCCCACATCTCAGCTAACCGAGTCGCGGTAGGCGACGGCCTCTCCGGCGATGGCGGACGATTCCTCGATCGGCACGATCGGATTCGTCGTGAAGCGCAACCACGGCGCCCACGGGGCCGTGGTGCGGGCGAGCGCGGCAGCGCTCTCGGCCTCGATCAGCGCGACACCTCCGCCGCCGTCGGCGAAGCCGTAGAACCCCTTGAACTCGGCTCCCGCCGGCGGCTGCCATTGCGAGAAGACTCCCAGCGACCTGCGAATGCCATCCTCGCTCGTATCGATGAACTCCCAAGTGACGTGAAAAAGCATGGCCGCTTCCTTTTCTGACGCTGGCGGGCGCGACGAACCGCCCGACAGCCGACTCTACGCCTCAGCTCTGGGCGAGCCAAACGACGTCGCAGCAGATCAATCGCCTGCCACGCACTCCCGGCTGGGAGTACGTGCACCTGGACGCGTGACCGATCTGCTCAAGCGGCTCGGCCGCGATCGCTACGGCGACATCTTGGGTCAGCCACGGCCGCGTCTGGGTCGGGCTCAGCTCACCCTGACGTCGACGCTCAGACCGGAGCGGCCGCGGTGATGTACCGCAGCTCCGGCACCTCGGCGAGCTCGCCGACCTCGTGGGCTAACTCGAGGAACGTGTACAGGCCGGCGCGCTCGCGCGGCCCGAAGCGGTAGCGGAGCTTCTCGAAGTAGCGCGCGAGAAAGCCGGCCGGGTAGCCGTACCGCTCGGACGATTCGAACGCGAGCTGTTCCGGCTCGGCGCGCGCGGCCCGCACGGACGCGACGAGTGCGTCCTCGAGGTCGGGCAAGTCGGGATGGGTCGGCTCCGGCGCCGCCCACACCGCGAACACCATCGGCAGGCCGGTGCGCTCCAGCCACAGCCGGCCGAGGTCGTGGTGCGGCGTCGGGTCCTCGAAGGCCGACTTGAGCGCCGCGTCGCCGATCAGCAGCTTCGCCTCGGCCTCCTCCCCGAGCGGCACCTGCTCCGCGTCCGGGAAGAGCACCTTCGTCAGGACGACCGAGGTGGCGGACTCGGGCGTCACCGCGACCGAGCGGATCTTCTCGAGCGGCGTCTTCGAGATCAGCTGGATCGACTCGACCGCTCCCTCGCTCGAAACGCAGAGGCGCGGCAGGAGCCGCAGCGTCTCCGCGTGGCGCGCGTACTCGATCGAGGAGATCGGCGCCACGTCGAGCTCGCCGGCGACGAGCTGCCGGTTGAGCTCCGTCGGAACGCCGACCACTTCGGCGACCTCGGCGTCGAGCCGGAAGAAGACGGGCGCCATGTTCACGTAGCCGATGCGGCCGAGGCGGATCACTCGGCTCACCCGGCCCGGTCCACGACTGCGTACGTCAGCGCTTCCAGCTCGTCACGGTGCGGGTGCTCGCCCAGGAACGAGCGCGCGCGAGCGGCGTAGTCGAGCGCAACGTCTCGGGACTGCTTGATCGCGCCGGTCGCAGCCACGCGAAGAAGCGCACCGTCGAGCGGACCGCCGCCGAGCGCGCGCCGCACGACGAGGTCCTCGCGCGCGGCGAGCAGCAGTGGCATCGTCGGCGTTCCTTCGCGGAGATCGGTGCCAGGGATCTTCCCGGTCTCCTGTGTCTGACCGGCGCAATCGAGGATGTCGTCGGCGATCTGAAACGCAAGACCGAGCGCCACCCCGTACCGCCCGAGCGACTCGTCACCGCCGGAGCCGAGCAGGCACGCAGCCTCGATCAACTTCCCCGTCTTCAGGATGCACCGCTCGAGATACGCATCGATCGCCGTGTCGGGATCGTTCGTCTGCAGCTTCTGCATCGCCTCGCCGCGCGCGAGACACAACGCGGCGTCCGCGAGCGTGCGGACAGCGTGGTCGTCGCCCGTCTCGACGAGAACGCCGAACGCCCGCGCGTAGAGGTAGTCGCCCGCAGCCTTCGCAGCGTCGGCGCCATACACCGACCACGCCGCGGGAAGCCCGCGGCGGAGCCTTGCGCCGTCGACGAGGTCGTCGTGGACGAGCGTCGCCATGTGCACCATCTCGACCGCCACGCCGGCGGCGACGGACGGCTCGCCAGGCGCGGTGAGGAAGCACAGGAGCGGCCGGAGCCGCTTTCCGCCGGCGGCGAGCGCCTCGCCGGAGACCTCCTGCACGAGCCCGGGCCGGCCCGCGACCGCGCGCGCGAGCCCCGTCTCCACCTCCGCCATGTACGCCGCGACGCCGGGAGTCGCGTGCACCTGCGCGAGCGTCACTGCCCCCGCTCCGACGCCGGCAAAGCCGGTGTCTCCGCTCCTTGGCGGGCTCCGTCGAGGGTATGCCCGTCGGTCACCATCCCGGTGTGCAGCGCGACGATCGACCCGCCGAGCAGGCGGAACCGGACGTCGCCGAACCCGTGGCCGCGCATGAGCTCCGCCAGCGCCTCGGCGTCCGGGAACCGCTTCACCGACGCCGGCAGGTACGTGTACGCGGAACCACCGGGCAGCACCTTCCCGAGCAGCGGAACGATCCGGTCGAACCAGAGCGAGAAGAAGGGCCGCAGGATCCCCCGCGGGCGCGTGATCTCCAGGATCGCGAGCCGGCCGCCCGGACGAAGGACGCGCCGTAGCTCTGCGAGCGCCCGTTCGAGGTCGGCGACGTTGCGGACGCCGAAGCCGACCGTCGCCGCGTCGAAGGACCCATTGTCGAACGGAAGCTCGAGCAGGTCGCCGCCCACCCAGTCGATCTGCGCGCTCTTGCGCCGCGCCCGCTCGAGCATGCGCTCGGAGAAGTCGAGGCCGGTCATGCTCGTCGCGCCGGCCTTCAGGCCGGCGAGCGCGAGGTCGCCGGTGCCGCAGGCGGCGTCGAGCACGGCATCGCCGGGCCGGACGGCCGCCTCGGCGGCAAGGCGCCGCCAGCGACCGTCGAGCCCCACGGTCATCACCCGGTTCATGACGTCGTAGACCGGCGCGATGCGGTCGAACATCGTGCGGACCGCGTCGGGTGCGAGCGTCATCGGCTCACGAACCCCACCGCGGGATCAGCGCGTTGTCGAGGCCGAGGTGGTCGAGGCACCTCGCGACGACGAAGTCGACGAGGTCGTCCACACTGTCGGCGCCGTGGTAGAAGCCGGGCGCGAGAAAGAGGATCGTGGCGCCGGCGCGCTTCACCGTCAGCATGTTCTCGAGGTGGACCGCGGAGAGCGGCGTCTCGCGCGGACAGAGCACGAGCTTCCGTTCCTCCTTGAGCGCAACGGATGCCGCCCGGTGGATCAGGTTCTGCATCGCGCCGGAGGCGATCGTCCCCAGCGTGCCCATGGAGCACGGGCAGATCACGTACGCGTCGACCTTCGCCGACCCTGACGCATACGGCGCCTTCCAGTCGTTCGGCTCGAAGACGGTGACGTTCTCCCCGGTTCCCTCGGTGAAGCGGGCAACCGTCTCGTCGCGCGAGAGGCGTGCGTCGCCGTACAGCTCAGTTGCGAGAACCTCGATCGCCGCGCCGGAGATGGAGACCCCCACCTCGCAGTCCGCCGCTGCGAGCGAGTGCAGCAGCCGCCGCGCGTACGGCGCGCCCGACGCACCGGTGATCCCGAGAAAGACGCGCATCGGCGCGAAGGTTAGAGGGGCGTAGCTACTTGTCGCCCTTGGAAGCCTCGAGGAACGCCGCGAGCTTCGTGAGGTTCGCGACGCCGAGACCCTGGAACGACGGCATCGGTGAGCCCGGGTTCACCGACGCCGGGTTCTGCAAGTGCCGGATCTGGAAGTCGACGCCCTTGTGCTTCGCGCCCTCGGCGCTCAAGTTCGGCGCGCCCGCGAACCCGCCGCCGAGACCGAGGTACGTGTGACAGTTGAGGCAGCCGGAGACGGCGAAGAGTCTCGCGCCGCCGATCGCCTGCTGGTTACCGGTGAAGCCCTGCGTCTTCGCCCATGACGGCACCTTCGCGAGCAGCTCGGATCCGAGCGACTCCTTCGCGGTCGCGCCCTTGTACGTGAGAACGCCCATCGAGACGACGACGAGGATCGAGGCGACGATCGCGACCGGGCGGCGCAAGAGCCGGCGCTCGGGCCTGACGTCGATGAACGGCACCGCGATCAGGAGCACGAGCAGCATCGTCGGCAGCCCGATCGTCCCGAGCAGCACCGAGTCCGGCCACTTGAAGATCCGCAGCAGGTAGAAGAGGAAGTAGAAGTACCAATCCGGCCGCAGGCACGAAGTTGAACGTCCCGGGGTCGGCCGGGGCGTCGTACAGCTTCCCGAGCCAGCCCGGCCTCGGTGCCGATGTGGTCGCCCGGCGTCGAGTACTTCCAGACGATCGCGAGGCCGATGATCACGCAGACGACGACGAGCGACATCACCGTGTCGTGGAACATCGCGTACGGGTAGAACGGCTTCCCGCGCTCCTTGACGTCCTCCTTGTACTGCTTGAAGACGCGGCGGCGCTCGGCGATGCGGTCCGTGGCCACTAGCCTTCCCCGTCCGGAACCGCGAGAGCCCCGACCGGGCGGCCTCACCGTTCGGCGTGCTGCCGTTCAGGGGGCCCGTGCCCGCGGCTTCCTTCGACCACGGCGGCGAGGTGACGCCGAGCCGGATCACGAGGTACAGATGCAGCCCGATCAGCGCGAAGATCGCGCCCGGGAGCAGCAGCATGTGGATCGCGTAGAACCGCGACAGCGTGTCGGAGTTGATGTACGTGCCCCCGTGCAGGAACTGCGCGCAGGAAGGGCCCGAGGAACGGCGCCGTGCCGTTGATGTTGATGCCGACGACCGTCGCCCAGTAGGCGGTCTGGTCCCACGGCAGCAGGTAGCCGGTGAAGCCCTCGGCGAGCCCCATCACGAGGAGCAGCACGCCGATGATCCAGTTCAGCTCGCGCGGGTACTTGTACGCGCCGAAGAGGAACACGCGCCCCATGTGCATGAACATGCAGGATGATGAAGACCGACGCGCCCCAGCGGTGCATGCCGCGCACGAGCCAGCCGGCCCAGAGGTCGTTCGTGATGTGCTGGATCGAGCGTCGTAGCGCCGATCGTCGTCGGGTCGGGCTTGTAGTACATCGCCAGGATCACGCCGGTCAGCGCCTGCACGAGGAACGCCGTCAGCGTCGCCGAGCCGAGCGTCTGGAACCAGTTGGTGTCGCCCGGGACCTTCCGGAAGAGGAAGTACTTGATGCCGCCGACGAGCCCGGACCGCTCCTCGAGCCAGTCGACCGGGTACAGGATCGTCTGCTGGATCTGCTCTGGGCGGGTGAGGCTGCGCGTTGCCACGGTTGCCAGCTCAGTGCGGCGGCTGGATCGGGATAGAGCCAGGACTCGAGCCCGTCCACGTGCTCGCCGGGGGACGAGAGCGTCCACTTGTGGATCTGCGCCGTGCGCGCCGGCGCCGTCGACGTGGGAGACCGAGATACGGCTTGCCGATGAACAGGCGGCCGTTGCGGATCGAGAACGCGTAGCGGTCGAGCGCGCGCACCGGCGGGCCGGCGATGCGGTTGCCCTCGGTGTCGTACTGGCCGCCGTGGCACGGGCAGCCGAAGCCCGCGATCGAGCACCGTCGGGATCAGCGTCACGTCGCCGAACTGCTTCTTGTTCTTCGTCGTCGAGCGGCGCCGTTCGCCTGCACCGGGCAGCCGAGGTGCGCGCAGTGGTTCGAGATGATCGTGAAGCTCGGCTGGCCCTCGAGCAGCCCGTTGTTGCGGACGAACGCCGTCCGCCGCGAGACCTCGCCCTCGCCTGGTCGGACATGAACGTCGCGATCACGTACTTGCCCTCGGGATAGTCGGAGATCGGCCCGAGATCGTGGTCCTTCTCCCCCTGTTTCAGGAACGCGGGGGCGATCATGAAGCCGAGCGCCGGCGCGGTGACGATGCCGCCGATCACCCCGCCGAGGCCGAGCGTCGCGAGCTCGAGGAACTTCGAGCGCGGGTAGCGCTCCTCCGGCTCGTCGTGCGCCGGCGCCGCGGCACGCTCGGCCGCCGGAGGGGCGCCGCCGGCGTCTCGGGCGCGACCTCGGGCGCCTGCGCGAGCGCGGTCCCCGCGGTCAGGTCGCGCACCCAGAGGAACGCGAACACGAGCGCGATCACGCGCGCCGATGCCGGCGACCCACCACGAGATGACGAGACCGACCAGGAGCACGACGACGCCGACGGCGAAGCCGACCGGCCACAGGCTCGGGCCCGGGACGTGCGGGTGGTCGTCGTGGGGCTCGGTCAACGGCTGAGTTGGGATTCAACCGGTCGGGCTGCGCAGTCGGGTCAACGTCGTAACAGGCGGCGCGAACTCTGACGCATCCGGCCGTTCCCTGCTCGGTCGAACCGACTCTATTCCGTACTCGTCCCAGCGGCGGTCGACGAGCTCTTGCGATCTCCGCGTCTCATCTCGATCTCGTGCGGCCACTCCCGCGTTCCCTCGAGCGGCCCCTTCGCGGTCGCGTCGATGCCGATCTTGCCGCCGAAGAACTGCAGGGTCGGCGCGTGGTCGAGATGGTCGAGCGGGCCCTCTCGCGATCACACGTCGCGCTTCGGGTCGACGTTCGCGCCGACGTAGAAGATCACCTCCGCGTAGTCGTGGACGTTCACGTGCGCGTCGACGACGACGATCGCCCTTCGTCAGGCTGAGCATCCCGAGCCCCCAGATCGCGTGCATCACCTTGCGCGCGTGGCCGGGGAACGCCTTGCGGATCGAGACGATGCAGAGGTTGTGGAAGGCGCCTGCGACCGGCAGGTCGTAGTCGACGATCTCGGGCACCGTCATGCGCACCGCCGGCAGGAAGATCCGCTCGGTCGCCTTGCCGAGCCAGGCGTCCTCCTGCGGCGGCTTGCCGACGACGATCGACGGGTAGATCGCGTCGCGCCGCATCGTGATCGCCGTCACGTGGAAGACGGGGAACGGCTCGACGGGCGTGTAGTAGCCGGTGTGGTCGCCGAACGGGCCCTCGTCGGCGACCTCGTCCTTCTCGACGTAGCCCTCGAGCACGATCTCGGCGTGCGCGGGCACCTCGACGTCGATCGTCACGCCCTTCACCAGCTCGACGGCGCTCGCCGCGCAGGAAGCCGGCGATCATGAGCTCGTCGATGTGCTTCGGGAGCGGCGCGCTCGCGGAGTAGGCGGTGATCGGGTCGAGCCCGAGCGCGACCGCGACCTCCATCCGCCCGTCGCTGAAGAGGTAGTCGGCGCGCCCGTCCTTGTGCAGCTGCCAGTGCATCGCCGTCGACCGCGGGCCGAGCACCTGCATCCGGTACATGCCGACGTTGCGCTTCCCGTCGCGCGGGTCGTGCGTGATCACGGCGGGCAGCGTGATGAACGGGCCGCCGTCGCCCGGCCACGCCGTCTGCACCGGAAGCATGGACGAGGTCGACGTCGTCGCCGTGCAGCACGATCTCCTGGCAGGCGCCGCTGGCGGACGGTCTTCGGCCGCGAGTCGGCGATCGACTTGAGCTGTCTGCAGGCCCTGCACCTTCGCGCGGAGCCCCTCCGGCGGTTGCATCTCGAGGATCTCGCCGACCCGCTCGCCGAGCGTCGTCGAGCGACTCGACGCCGAACGCGAGGCACATGCGCCGCTCGGTGCCGAACTGGTTGATCAGCAGCGGCAGGCTGCTTCCCTTCGGGTGCTCGAACAGGAGCGCCGGGCCGCCGGCCTTGACGACGCGGTCGACGATCTCCGTCACCTCTAGCTTCGGGTCGACCTCCGCGGCCACCCGGACGAGCTCTCCCTCGCGCTCGAGGAGCGCGATCCACTCGCGGAGGTCGTGGCGACGATCAAGTACGCCTGGCGGCGCGCGCGGCGGCGGTCGGCGCGGCGGTGCCCCGCCCATTTCGAGAGCTCGCCGAGAACGATCACCGACAGGAAGATCAGCCCGACGATCGAGCATCCCGAGGATGACGTGCGTGCCCTCGCTGGCGGCGTCGAAGATCACGGCGCGACTCTAGCGGAGTGCAGCGCCAGAGCGTGCGCCACCGCGTCGTCGTCGGGGGAGCCGCCGAGCGCCCGCGCGGCGTCGACCCAAGCTGCGCCGTCGTCCGGGCGGCCGTCCGCCCGCTCGGCTGCGCAGCGTGCGATCAGATCCGCGAGCGCCGCCACCGCGGGCACGCCGCCCGCCTCTGCGATCCGGACGAGGCCGTGCGCGTAGAGGTAGTCGCCGAGGAGCACACGCCGCATCCGGCTCGGGCGGATCGAAGAGTCGCGGGCGGCCGTAGTGCACGAGATACGCCTCGTAGACCGTCTCGAGACCGAGCGCGAGCGCCGCAGG
The DNA here is from genome assembly GCA_963785875.1 of uncultured Thermoleophilia bacterium. Taxonomy (GTDB): domain Bacteria; phylum Actinomycetota; class Thermoleophilia; order Gaiellales; family Gaiellaceae; genus PALSA-600. The sequence goes on from CAWAWV010000004.1 coordinate 380,871, forward strand.
GACGAGCGGCGAGAACACACGGCTCCTTGTAGCTCGGGCGGAGCGCTGCGTCCCGCCGCCGCTCTCAGAGCTGGGCTCTCCGCATCGCTCAGCGCTGTGCGTAATGGTCTCGAACAAGGTCAATCGTCTCGATCGACTATCTCGTCGCTGTGAGCGAGTGAAGGGAACAGGCACTCGTACTGACTGGGCGCGACGTAGACGCCGCGCCTGTAGAGGGCGCGGAACAGCTCGGCGTAGGCGTCCGTGTCGAGTTCGGCGAACCGCTCGACGGGCTCGTCGCGCCCCGCGAAGAGGGTGAGCATCGCGCCGACGCGCTGTACGCGGCCGAACGGCGCGAGCCCGTCGGCGAGGCGGGCGGAGCGCCGTTCGAGCTCGTCGTACACGGCCGGGTCGCGCAGCCGACGCAGGACCGAGACGCCGGCAGCGGTCGCGAGCGGGTTGCCGCTGAGCGTGCCCGCCTGGTAGACGGCGCCTGACGGCGCGAGGTGCTCCATCACCTCGGCGCGGCCGCCGAACGCAGCGAGCGGGAGGCCGCCGCCGACGATCTTCCCGAGCACGGTCAGGTCGGGCATGACGCCGAAGCGCGCCTGCGCGCCGCCGCGCGCGACGCGGAACCCGGTGATCACCTCGTCGAAGACGAGCAGCGCGCCGGACGCTTCGCACAGCATCCGCAGCGCCTCGAGGAACCCCGGCGCCGGCGGCACACAGCCCATGTTCCCGGCGACCGGTTCGACGAAGATCGCCGCGAGGCCTTCGCCGTAGTCGCGCGACGGCGGCCGCTGCCGCGTCGAGTCGTTGTAGTCGCAGACGATCGTGTCCGCGACCACGCCCGACGGCACGCCGGGTGAGCTGGCGATCCCGAGCGTCGCGAGGCCGGAGCCGGCCCGCGCAAGGAACGGGTCGGCGTGCCCGTGGTAGCAGCCGGCAAACGTGATCACGCGGTCGCGGCGCGTGAAGCCGCGCGCGAGTCGCAGAGCAGACATCCCCGCCTCGGTCCCTGACGACACGAGCCGCACACGTTCGACCGACGGAACCGCAGCGATGATCTCTTCGGCAAGCTCGAGCTCCCGCTCCGTCGGCGCGCCGAAGCTCGTCCCCGCAAGCGCCGCCTCGCGCACCACCGCGACGGTCTCCGGGTCGGCGTGCCCGAACAGGAGCGGCCCCCACGACTGCACCCAGTCGACGAGCCGGCGCCCGTCGGCCGTCTCGATGTACGCGCCCTCGCCGCTCGCCGCGAAGAACGGCTCGTCGAGCCCGACGCCGCGCATCGCGCGCACGGGCGAGTTGACGCCGCCCGGGATCAGGCCGAGCGCCCGGCTCCAGAGCTCGGTCCGCGTTAGAGCCACGAGGCGAATTCCTTCGCCCAGTACGTAAAGACGAGATCGGCGCCGGCACGGCGGATCGACGTCAGCGCCTCGACTGCCGCAGCGCGCTCGTCGAGGTCGCCGGCAGCGGCCGCCGCCTTCACCATCGCGTATTCGCCGCTGACGTTGTACGCCGCGAGCGGCAGGTCGAAGCGGTCACGCACGGCACGGAGCACGTCGAGGTACGGCAGCGCCGGCTTGACCATCAGCACGTCAGCGCCCTCGGCGACGTCCAGCTCGCACTCGCGCAATGCCTCGCGCACGTTGCCGGGGTCGAGCTGGTACCCGCGCCGGTCGCCGAACGCGGGCGCCGAGTCGGCGACGTCACGGAACGGCCCGTAGAACGCCGACGCGTACTTCGCCGAGTACGCGACGATCGGGGTCTCCGGCAGCGCCTCGCGGACGGCGCCGATCCGCCCGTCCATCATGTCGCTCGGGCAGACCACGTCGGCTCCTGCCTCGACGTGCGAGACCGCCGTGCGAACGAGCAGCTCGACGGATGCGTCGTTCAGCACGTGCCCGTCGTGGTCGACGACACCGCAGTGCCCGTGTGACGTGTACTCGCACAGGCACACGTCGGTCATCAGCACGAGCTCGGGGAACCGGGGGCGCAGCGCACGAAGCGCGCGCTGGACGATGCCGTCGTCGATCCACGCGCCCGAGCCCTCCTCGTCCTTCTCCTCGGGGAGCCCGAACAGGATCACCGCCGGCACCCCGAGGCGGACGAGCTCCTCGACCTCGCGCACCACGGAGTCGACGGTGTGGCGAGCGAGGCCCGGCAGCCGCTCGTTGGGGAGCGGCTCGGGCGCGACGAAGAGCGGCATGACGAGGTCGTCGACTGAGAGCGTCGTCTCGCGGGCGAGGTCGCGCAGCGCGCCAGTGCGACGCAGGCGCCGCAGGCGTGTCGCGGGGAACGTCATTTCCCGCTCCGGCGCCGCGCAGGTCGGCGCCTCCGCTCTTTGCTGAGCTCCGTCGAGCCTACGCTCATGGCCGGAATGGTCGCACAGCGCTGCGGGCGAGCAGCGAGAAGAGCGCACCGAGCCCCACGAGCCAGGCCGTCTCGCGACCGACCGCGCCCCACGGGTGCACGTCGTACAGCGTCGCGGAGAAGAGCCTGACGCCATGGGCAAACGGCAGCGCGTCGCTCACCCAGCCCGCCGCCGAGAAGACCTCGGGGGGAATCAGCCCCAGGAACACGATCGGCAGCACGAGCAGCACCGCGACGAGCGAGGCGGTGCGCGCCTCGCGGGAGAGGGCGCCGACGAGCGCGCCGACGGCGCCGAGGGCGGCGCCCGTCAGAGCGAGTCCCACGGCGAGGAGCGGTAGCCGCGACCACGGCTCACCGCCGGGCGCGTCCCCGATCACGATCACGGCCGCGAACGCGAACGCGACGCCGAGCCCGAGGACGGTGGCGACGATTCCGGCGAGCGCGACCTTCGCCGCGACGAGGCGGCCGGGCGGGACGAGCCCGCGCGCCAGCCGGCCGAGCACGTTCTCGTCGCGTTCCCCGGCGAGCGCGCCGGCCGCGAGCACGAGCGCGAGGAACGTGATCGTCAGCCCGAGCGCGTAGCTCTGCACCTGCGCGGAAAGCGAGGCGGTCCGTCCGCGCTGCGGCAGCTCGACGAGCTGGATCGGAGCCGCGGTCGCGTGCAGCGCCTCGCCGGTCTGCGCGAGCGCGAGCCGGGCGTCGTGGACGAACCGCTGGATGCGCTTCACCCGCTCGGTCTGGGGCATCGCCGCGAGCTCGCGTTTCGTCCCGTCGAGCCCGATCACGTTGAAGCTCTGACCGAGGAAGCTGCCGTCGCCGCCGTGCAGCAGCAGCTTGACGTACTCGAGGTTCGCGTCGATGTAGGCGCGCTGGAGCTTCTGGTTGAGCGTGTAGACGAGCGCCTGCACCTGCTGGCGGACGCGGCCCGAGGTTCCGCCGCGGGTGACCGCGACGTCGAGCGTCGGGCTCTTCACCATCTGCTGCAACGTGGCCACGAAGCCGGGCGGGACGGTGAGGACGGCGACGATCTTGCCGTCGGCAAGCTGACGCTGCGCCTCCCCCGCGTCGAGCCGCACCAGCGTGACGTTGTGGGAGACCTCGTTGATCGTCGCGGCGACGTCGAAGCGGTGCATCCCGACGACGATGTGCGCCGGCAGGCCGTCCTCGTCCACGAGCGCCACGCGCGGCTTCGCGTTCGCGTAGCCGGCGACGAGCCCGAGCAGGGCCGCGATCAGCACCGGGTAGGCGACGAGCACCACGAGAAGCGCCGGCGTGCGCAGCAGGGTGCGCAGGTCCTTGCGCAAGACGAGCAGAACCGGCCTCACGTCAGCCGCCCCTCGACGAGTTCGAGCGTCCGGTCGGCGAGGCCGGCGAGCTCCTCCCAGTGATGCGTCGCGACGAGCACCGCGCCACCGCCCTCGGCCACACCGCGCGCAATCCGCCACACGCGCTCACGCTGCCCCGGGTCGAGCGACGAGGTCGGCTCGTCGAGGAGCAGCACCTGCGGCGAGGACAGGAGTGAGAGCGCGACGTCGAGCCGTTGCCGGTTGCCCACCGAGAGCGACGCAGCGCGCGTTGCGGCCGGCAGCTCGAACTCGGCTGCGAGCTCGTCGGCGCGCGCAGCCGGCACCCCTTCGAGCGCGGCAAAGAGGCGGAGGTTCTCCAGTGCCGTCAGCCGCCCGTAATGGGCCGCTCGCTGCGGCACCCAGCCGACGCGCTCCGGGCGCTCGACGGTCCCCTCGCTCGGCTCGAGCGACCCCGCGAGGATCGCAAGGAGCGTCGATTTGCCGGCGCCGTTCGGGCCGACGAGCGCGACCACCTCGCCGCCGGCAAGCGCGACGTTCGTGCGCTCGAGCGCCACGCGTGTCCCGAAACGGCGCGCGACGCCGCGCGCCGAGAGCAGCGCGGTCAAAGGCGCTCGGCGACCCGCTCGACGTCGGCCGGCTCCTGCCACGGCTCGAGCCGGATCCGGTCGGAGAAGAACTCCCACACGGCCCGCGCGACGGCGAGCAGCGGCAGCGCGACGAGCGCTCCGGGCAGGCCGTACAGCTCCGTCCCGGCACCGAGCCCGAAGATTACGAGCAGCGGATGCAGCCGAAGCGCACTACCCATCACCTTGGGCACGACCACGTGGCCCTCGATCTGGTGGATGCCGAGGAAGAGCAGCGCAACCCACAGTGCGGAGATCGGGTGCACGACGAGGGCGTAGATGAAGGGCGGGATCGACCCGAGCCAAGGGCCGAGATACGGGATGATCTCGGTCACGGCGACCCACGCGCCGAAGAGCAGCGCGTACTGCTGCGCATGCGGCAAGAGGCCGATCACCGCGAGCAGCCAGAGGCCGATCCCGGCGCTCGTCCCGATGATCAGGCTCAAAGCGAACTGCCCGCGAACGTACGACGCGAGCGCTTTCTCCATCGAGCGCAGCAGCGACGGCTCCCCCGGTCGAGGCGGGAACCGCCGGTCGATCCAGCGGCCGAACCGCTGCATGTCGAGAAGCATGTAGATCGACACGACGAGCAGCAGCACCGCCTCGAACAGCGTCTTCCCGATCGAGATCGCCGCGCCCTCCACGAACGTGACGATCTTGTGGGTGTACTTCCCGACGTCGCGCCGCTGGATCTGCTGCACGAGCCGGTGGCCTCGCTGCTCGACCCGCACTGACTTCAGGTGGTGGCGGTTGAGCCAGCGCTGGAAGCGGTCGACGTCGAGGTACGCAGACGTCCGTCCGGACCCGGCGTGAGGATGCGTGAAGTAGTCGTTGAACCTGTTCGCCGCGGTCTTCGTCTCGGAGACGACTGCGGTGGCGATGGCGAAGATGACCAGCGCAAGCACCGCCAGGAACGCCAGGTATACGAACGCGACCGAGAGGCCGCGAGGGAGGCGCACCCGCTGGAGCGCCCGGGTCAGCGGATCGAGCAGCAGCGCCACCAGCGCCGCGACGACGAACAGGAAGACGACGTGAATAACCCGCGTCGCCAGCACCCAGGTGAGGAGCAGGAGCAGCGGGAGCCCGACCAGCTGGACCCAGCGGGGGATCCGGATCCGGGTACCCACGGAGGCGATGCTACTCGGCGCGTCGTACCGATCCGCCCGCCCGACTGGGACTGGAGTGCCTCCTTCGACGGGACCCTCGCGCTGGACACTTGGGCGTTTACCCGGTTGAAACCAGATGACCGGTTCGCTACGGTGCCCGCCATGTCGCCCCCGGTGCCCCAGCGGCGGCCCGTGCGTATGCACCGCCGGCGCTTGGAGCGTGAGCGGCGGGTGCGTCGCCTCGCCGTCCTGCTCGCCGTCCTCGTCGTCGCGCTCGTGACGCTGCTCGTTTCCGCCTTCGGCGGCGACGGGCAAGCCGTGCGGGCACCGACCCCGGCGAGCGCTGCGCGTCTACTCCCGGCCGGGCCGCCTGCACCGGAGATCGTCGCCCGCCTCGGCTCGCTCCACCTGCAACTGCCGGTCAGCCAATCCCGGGTGACAACGATCGGCTACCAGGGCGGCGCCACGGGCGCGCTCGCGCTGTCCCCGCTCGGCACCCAGGCCAACGAGGGTGTGCTGAAACGCGTCGTGCACGCGATCTTCGGCTCTTCGATCGGGTCGCCGCGCTGGTACCAGCTCCCCGGCGGGCAGGGACCGTCCTTGTCCTCGCTGGCGATCGGCGCACCCACAGGCACGGATGTGTACTCGCCGGTCGACGGCACGGTGCTTGCGATCGACGAGGTGGTCATCGACGGGCGCGCGTTCGGCTCCCGCATCGACATCCAGCCGGCCGGGGCTCCGTCGCTCGTCGTCTCGGTGTCGCACGTTCAGATCGACCCGGCGCTCGTCGTCGGCTCGCAGCTTTCGGCGGCTGCGACCAAGCTCGGCTCGATAGTGGACTTCACGCACGCAGAGCATCAGTCGCTCTCGCGCTACACGAACGACTCGGGGAACCACGTCGCGATCGAGGTGCATCCCTCGGCGACGCTCGGTCTCGGCTAGAAGGGTAGGTACCTCATCCGCATCCTCTTCGTCGCCGACGTGTTCGGCGCACCGGGGCGTCGCGCCGTCGAGACGCGGCTTCCGTCGCTCCGCGAGGAGTTCCGGGCCGACTTCTGCATCGTGAACGGCGAGAACGCGGCCGCCGGCCGCGGGATCACCGCCAAGCTCGCTGACAAGCTGCTCGCGAGCGGCGCCGACGTCGTGACCCTCGGCAACTGGACGTGGGGGCAGAAGGACTTCGCGCCGTACCTGGCAGGGACGGACCGCGTGCTCCGCCCCGCGAACATGTCGCCGCGCACGCCCGGCCGTGGGCTCACGGTCCACGGCGGCGTCGCCGTGATCAACCTGCTCGGGATCTTCGCGCTCGACCCGTTCGAGAGCCCGTTCCTCGCCGCCGACCGCCTCGTCGAGGAGGCTCAGCGGTCGACACCCGTCGTGGTCGTCGACTTCCACGCCGAGGCGACGAGCGAGAAGGTCGCGCTCGCCCGTTACCTCGACGGCCGGGTCACCGCAGTGCTGGGAACCCACACCCATGTCCAGACCTCGGATGCGAGGGTGCTCTCCGGGGGCACCGCCGCGATCACCGACGCGGGGATGACCGGGCCGCACGACTCGGTGATCGGCAGCGACGAGCACAACGCGATCAAGCGCTTCGTCACCGGCATGCCGCTGCGGCTGGAGCCCGCGACCGGAGACGTCCGCATCGAGGGTGCACTCGTCGAGTGCGACGGAGCCGGCCGCGCTACGGCGTGCGAAGCCGTCCGCGTCCCGGTCGAGGCATGACCAGCACGACGAAGAGCGCGACGAGCACGAGGTCGCGCGCGAGGACGACCCCCGCGAGGTGGAAGTCGTTCGCGTACGCGAAGTAGCGCTGCGGGAACCACACTTGCGTGAGGAGGCACGCGACCGTCAGCAGCGCACCCGCCGCGAGGCCGCGCAAACCGCGGACAAGCGGGACCAGCGGGATCAGCCAGAGCAGGTACTGAGGCGAGAGCACCTTGTCGAACGCGACGAACGCGCAGACGGCGGCGACCGAGAAGCGGATGAAGCGGTCGCGCGTCGCAGGCCCGCGCGCGAATGCGATCCAGATTGTGATCACCGCAACCGTTCCGATGGCGCTGAGGGCCGCGCCAACCGCGCCGTGCCCCGAGATGTTCTGCGATCCGTGCGTCGTCACCACGTGTGGGTGGCCGAACGTCGTCAGGACCGCAGCGCCGAGGCTCTCGACCTGGAGCGGCCGCGTGGCCTGGCCGGACACGCTGTGCCAGAGGCCGTGGGGCGCGATCAGCGCGAACGGGACGAACGCAGCCACTGCGACTGCCGCTCCCGCGAGCGCGCCGCGCACGTGTCCGCGTCGAGTCGACCAGAGAAGCGCAGGCGGCACGATCACGAGCGGCCAGAGCTTCGCCGCGACGGCCGCCCCCAGGAACGCCCAGCCGATCCCGTCGCGACCTGCGAGCAATGCTGCAAACGCAGCGGCGACGAGCAGCGTCGGCCAGACGTCGTACCGCGACAGGATCAGCGACCCAACGAGCAGCGGTGCGCACGCGGCATACAGAGCAGCTTCGCGCCGGACGAACGCGAGCACGCCCACGGTGGCGACGCCGCAGGCGGCGATCAGCCATTCGAGCGCGGCCGCATAGTTGTCGAAGAGGGCCGGCACGACGAACACGGGCAGAGCACCGGGCGGGTACTCGACAGCGAAGTCGCGATACGGGAGGCGATGGTGGTCGACGATCGCCGAGCCGTAGCTCTGGTAGGTCGGCCAGTCGACGAGCTCGCCGTGCGACCAGAACCAGGTGTGGACGAGACCGAAGCACGCCAGGAACAGTCCCCCTGCGACGAGCGCGTCACGCCACCGCTGCATCCGGCTGCTCACTTGCGGTTCCGGGGACCGGTGCGACGAGCGCGAGCACGACGAACGGGAAGAGCCACGGCAGGTAGAGATAGAACCAGTGCGTCAGCACGAGCTCGAACCCGATCAGCACTGCGGCAGTGAGCGCGGCCATCCGGAGCGGCGAGCGCCGCCGCGGCACCCAGGCCAGAGCGAGCGCACCGATCACGAGCAGGCCCTCGAGCACGCGCTGAACGAGATGCAGGTCCGGCAACCCTTTCGCGTGGTACTGCCGCCAGTCCCAGAGTGAGAATGGCGAGTCGCGACCGTACTGGAACTTGATCGTACGGTCGTAGAAGACGCGCGCCGCGTGCCACGGCGACGGCTCGAGGAAGAGCACGAAGAAGACTGCGACCGTCGCGAGCAGGAACCCCAGGACGGCGAGCGCGGCCGACCGTGGCCGCCGGGCTTCGGGATAGCCGGTCCACAGCGGCAGCACGAGCAGCGATGCGAACTTCGTCCACCCGGAGAGAGCGACCGCGGCGCCGCGCGCGGTCGGGCTCGTGAGCGCGTAGAACCCCCAGACGAGCAGCGCCGGCCCGATCGAGTCGTTCGTGTTCGAGCTCGAGGCGTACTGCGTGAAGGGCCACGCCGCCCACGCGAACGCCGCGGCGGCGCCGACTCGCGGCCCGCCGAGCCGTCGCCCGACGACACCGAGGCCGAGCAGCGCCAGCAGGTCGAACACGATCGAGGTGAAGTGGACCGACGGCAGCGAGTCCCACTTGTGGCTCCACCCGAAGAGCAGGTACCCCGGGATGTACGCGAGGTACGAGACCGGCCCGTACGTATCGCCGAGCGGGTTCGCCGTCTCGCAACGGCCGTTCTGCTGCACGCGGTCCCGAACCTCGCCTGCGCTGTCCCCCGGGCCGCATTTCTTCAGATCGTCCTCCTGCGGGAAGTGGCCGTACGGGCTCTGCCCGTGCCAGATGCGATCGGCGCCGATCACGCCCGAGTAGCCGACGTCGATCACGTTCGACGCGCGCACGTTGAGCCCGACGCGAAAGCCCGCGAGGAACACCGTCAGCGCGACCAGCAGCCAGACCGGCCAGACAGGTGCGCCACGCGCCGGCCGGTCGGCGCCCGCAACCCACACGCAGCGAGCGAGCGCCCAGGCAAGTGGCGGGTACGCGAGCGGCATCGCCGCGAACACGTTGCCGTGGTTGAAGAGCCACAGCGAGACCGAAAGCGAGACGAGTGCGAGCAGGTCGACCGTTCGGAGCCCAACAGGCTTTCGCCAGTCGACGAGCCCGAGCAGGAAGATGCCGCAGAACGCGAGCCACAGCCAGGGCTCGTTGATCTTCGCGCCACCGAAGGCGCCGTTGACGCCGCGCGCCATGCGCCACGCGACCTGCGGCCCGGTCCACGCCTCGAGGACGGCTCCGCTCGCATCGTCGACGGTGCCGGTCGCGACCTCGCCGGCGGCGCCCGACCAGACGTGCACCGTCCACGAGCCGAGGCTGTACGACGCATCGGTCTCGGGACGGGCGGATAGCGCTTCAGCCAGTCGTGGACCTTCGGATACGCGAGGAAGCGTGCAATCGCCTCGGACCGCTCGAGCTGCGGCTTCGGTCCCGGGACGGAGGCGGGCGGCGTCAGCGGGTTGGTCGTCGTGGTGTCTGCGCGCGCCGCAGGCACGAGCGCCAGAGCGGCGATCGCGATCGCGATCGTCCTCAGCGCCGGAACGACCAGAGCTTGTTCCCGATGAAGTTCAGCGGGGTGACGAGCAGGATCGCGGCCATCTGCGACACGGTCTTCCCCCAGCCGAGCCAGTCGAGGAAGACGAACAGCCAGAACTGGTTCACGAGGAACGCCACACTCGACACGATGTAGAAGCGCATCCCCTGGTACCCGAAGTGGCCTTTCTGGTGCGCGAACGTCCAGTGCCGGTTCCACCAGTAGTTGCTCCCGGCCGAGATCACGAACGAGATCGCCGCTGCGATGTGTGCGCCGAGCCCGAGCGCCGCCTGATAGATCGCGATGTTGATCGCGAATCCGCTCGCTCCGACGATGCCGAACTTCGCGAGCTCGATCCAGTTGTGCGGCCGGCGGAGGGCTTCCGCGGTCCGGGCGCCGAGGGCGGACACGCGGGCGAGGGTACTACGCGGGGTGGATCTCGAAGTGGCGCACGATCGCGTCCTTGATGCCGGCGATCGAATCGGGCGGCGGTCCGAGGCCGATCGTCAGCATCGGCACTTCCGAGTCGGCGGGCTCGAGCGAGCCGTGGCTGCCGCCGCCGAGATGGTGACGGCCGGCGAGGTCGAGGAACTCCCAGCCGGGCGCGGCCGAGACGAGCACCTCGCCTGCGTTCGGGTTGGCAAGCGCCGCGGCAGCGCGCAGGCGACCGTCGGGGACCGTGTCGAGGATCGCGTCGTCTTCGTCGCCGTCGCGTCTCACGACGACCCGGTCGCCCTCACGAAAGCAGACGATCCCGGCGGACGGCTGGCCGTCCAGACGTTCTGCAACCCGTCGGGGATTCTCCGTGTAGAACATCGCCGCCCGGTTTGACGCGGTGACCATGTCGCCGCCTGCGTCGAGGCGTGCTACCCGGTCGACGTTCGACTGGCCGTGGTCCGAGCACACGACCACGGCGTACCGCTCGAGAAATGCATCCGGTCCACCGGCGGCGTCGAGGAGCGCACCGATCGCGGCGTCCGACCGCTCGAGCGCTTCGCGCGCGCCATGAGGCCCAGACGCGTGTGACGCGTAGTCGTAGTCCGGTAGGTAGTAGACGAGCAGGTCGAAGCCGTCACGCGTGACGAGCCACCGGCCGACCCACGCGGCGTACGCGTCGATCGAGCCGAGCGCGCGATTGCGCACTGCGATCGGCGCGCCGGTGCGGTCGCTCTCGTACAGCGAGTACCAGAAGAACCGCTTCGGGCCGTTCACGGCCGGCGCGCCCGGGATCGTCGCCAGGTGGCGCGTGCGACCGCGATAGCAGGTGATGTTGATCGCGGCCGTCGTCAGCCCGGCGTCCTCGAGCGTCTCGTACACGGTCTCCACCCCGCGCGAGAGGTGCTGCGCGTTCAGATCGACGATCGTGTCGCGTAGGGAGCGTGTTATCCCGGCGGCGCGAACCGCGGCGAACGACGAGCCGTACTCGACGAGACGGTGTTCGCCGCGATGCCACCAGACGAGATGCGGGATGTGGTGGCGGTCGGGGTGCACCCCGGTCGCGATCGAGCTGAGGCAGACAGGTGTGAGCGACGGGAACGTCGAGACCGCGCGACGGTACTCGCCGTGATCGGCTAGGAACCGAAGCGCGGGCAGGTCGGCCGCCTCGAGCACCGACGGGGTCAACCCGTCGACGATGACGAGGACGACCGGCTTTGGCTTCGCCCCCGAGGTGTCAGTCCTTGGCAAGCGAACGAAGCCCGGCGTGGCGCTCCGGCGCCCGCGAGCGGAGGCGTGCGCCGAGCGCCGGCACCGCGAGGGCTTCTAGGTACCCGAGCACGGGGACGAACGCGAGCGCAACGCCCACGAGCGAGGCGAGCGCGAGCAGTGTCGCGGTGCCTCCACGCGTCCCCCCGCGGCGCAACGTGCCGCGCACGAGCGGCGCCGACCCGAGCGCGCCGCAAACGGCGCCGGCCGCCCCGCCCACTGCCTCGTCCCACTGGCCGAAAATGAGCCCGACCGCGACCGCGACGGCGACGGCGACGACGAGCCCGGCAACCGCGCGCCGAAGCGCGCCGGTCGCTGCAACACCGATCGACGCGCCGAGCCCGACGAGGATCCCGATCGTGTACCAGTCCCCCACGCCGCGAGGTTACACATCGGCCTTCAGCGGGCAGAATCGATCCATGGACGGTGACCCCCGGCCGCAGCTCGTCTTCTTCACGTCCGCTCGTTCCGGCCCGGCGCGGCGGATGGAGAGCCTCGTAGCGCACCTCGCCCGCAAGGAGCGCGAACGCCTGCGTGTGATCCAGGTCGACGTCGACGGAGCGCCCGCGGTCGCCGAGCAGCTGGGCGTGGAGGACGTGCCGACGCTCGTCCTCGTCGTCGGGCGCAAGGCGGTGGCGCGCCTGACGGGACGCGTGAGCGCCCCGAAGATCGAGGCGATGCTCGATCGGTACCTCGCGGTGTCGGCCTAACCTGTCTGCAGCTTCTCGATCACGCTGAGCGTGAACTGCGCGGCCCGCGCACCGTCGACGACACGATGGTCGAACGTGACGCTGATATTGCCGATCGGGCGCACCACGATCTCACCACCGACGACGACGGAGCGCGGCGCGATGCGATGCACGCCGAGGATTCCGACTTCGGGGTGGTTCACGAGCGGCGTCACGAAGAGCCCGGCGAGCTTGCCGGCGCTCGTCACCGTGAACGTCGAGCCGCGTAGGTCCTCAGGCGCAAGCGTTCCTGCACGAGCCTTCGCTGCGAGTGCGTCGACGTCCTCGCGCAACTCGTCGACGCTCCGCAAGTCGCAGCCGCGGACGACGGGCACGACGAGCCCCGCGTCGGTCTGCACCGCGATACCGAGGTCGTAGCGGTCGAGGTACACGATCTCGTCCCCCTCGAGCCGTGCGTTCAGCTCCGGGAACTCCCTGAGGGCCGCAGCCGTCGCGCGCAACACCGTCGGCAGCAGCAGCTTCAGGTCGACGTGCGAGAAGTCGCACTCCTCCACGTACGTCACGGCCGGAACCTCGCGCTGCGTGCGGCTCATGTGGTCAACGATCTGCCGCCGGATCCCGCGCACCTTCTCGCGGCGCCCTTCGGCGGGCGCGCCGCCGCCGCCGGCCGCGCTGCGCACGTCCTCTTCCGTGATCCGGCCGCCCGGACCGGCCGTCAGCGTGGCGAGATCGACGCCGAGCTCCTGCGCGACGCGGCGCACGAGCGGCGTCGCCTGGACCCTCTGCGGCGGCTCGGCCGGGGCTGGGTCGCCGCCGATCACGACGAGCACGGTGCCGACCGGGACGACCTCGCCTTCGGCGACGAGGATCCTCGACACGAGGCCGGCGGCCGGCGACGGGATCTCGACCGTCGTCTTGTCGGTCGCGATCTCGACGAGCGGCGCGTCCTCGGCGATCTCGTCGCCTTCGGCAACGAGCCAGCGCGCGATCTCGCCCTCGGTCAGTCCCTCGCCGAGGTCCGGCAGCTTGAACTCGTACGGCACGGAGCCGGAGGCTACCTGCGAGGGCGCCCGACCCACGAGCCGGGCGGGACGACCAGCGCGCGCAGCCCGTCGGCGCCGACGCGCCACAGCGAGACGGCAAGCTCGTCGCCCGCCAGCTCGGCCGCGACCTCCCTCGGCACGTACCCGGCCTGCAGCGTCCGCTGCTCGTTCCAGATCCCGATCGCATTCGGGTCGTGCTCGTTCTCCGGCTCCGGCACGAGCGCGAGGCGCGCGCCGGGATCGAACGAGGAATCGGCGACGGCGTCCGGCCGGAACGAGACACCCGCGACAGCGACCACACGAATCCGCGGATCCTCCCACTCGACGCGCTCGCCGCTCGCGGCGTCGCGCAGGTGATACCCAGCGCCGCGCCGGTCGCGCTCGAGCCAGAGGCGAAGCCGCTCGATCACATCAGTGCGTCGTCACCGAGCACGGCGTGCACGCCGAGCACATTGTTGGCGAGCTGCGTGATGCGAAGGTCGACGACGACGCTCGCCAGCATCAATGCATCTTCGGCTGAGACACCGTGCTCACGTCGGAGCAGCTCGACCATGCACCGGGTCGCGATGAGCGCGGCAGCGTGGAGGTCCTGGTCGAACCCAAACGCAAGCCACGCGCCGTCGATGCGCGCGACGGGAGACTGGAGCACGAGATCGTCGCGCACGCCGAGCGTCAGCTGCGCGGTGACCGGGCACTCGATTGCGGTCCCGCTCACCTCGCCGTCGCCCTGCGCCGCATGCCCGTCGCCGGCGGAGAAGAGGGCGCCGTCGACCGGGATCGGCAGGTAGAGCGTCGTGCCGGCAACGAGCTCCTTGCAGTCGATGTTGCCTCCCTGCGGCCGCGGCGGGATGGTTGAGTGCACGCCATGGCCGACCGGCGGCATACCCATCACGCCGAGAAACGGCGCGAGGTGCACACGCTGCCCCGTCGACGCGACGCCGACATTGCCGTCGAGCTCCCAGGCGATCCGGTGCGGCCATTCCGTCAGCGTCTCGCCCCACGGGCCCGGCGTCACCTCGTCGATGTCGACGACGAGCGTCTGCCCTTCGACGGCGCCGCGCACCTCGATCGGCCCGGCAAGCGCGTGCCCGTCGTCCTCGGGCGACCTCGTCGGCGCGAACCGGGTCCCGTCGTCGAGCCACCAACCCGCGTTGGGCGTCGCGAAGCGCACCGAGTCGCCCGGCTCGACGGTGAGCACCGGCTCGAGGTCGCGCGAGTAGTGCCCGTGCAGCGTGCGCCGCTCGAGGGGTAGCTCATGAATCACGAGAACGAGCGCACTGCGGCGGCGACCCGCTCGACCGACGGCATGTACGCGTCCTCGATCGTCCAGTACGGATACGGGACGTCGTAACCGGTCACGCGCAGCACCGGCCCCTGCAGGTCGAAGATCGCGCGTTCCGCGATCAACGCCGCGAGCTCGGCGCCGAAGCCCGCGGTGCGCGGCGCCTCGTGCACGATCACGACGCGGCCCGTCTTGGCGACCGACGCCAGGATCGCCCGCTCGTCGAGCGGGCGGAGTGACCGGATGTCGACGATCTCGCACGAGGCGTCGACAGCGTCCGCTGCGTGCTCGCACACCGGCACCATCGCGCCGTACGCGATCAGCGTGACGTCGCTGCCCTCGCGCGCGATGCGCGCCTCGCCGAGCGGCACGACGTGCTCGCCTTCCGGCACCTCGCCCCGCGACGTGCGATACACGAGCTTCGGCTCGAGCACGACCACGGGATCCGGGTCGCGGATCGCAGCGGCGAGCAACCCCTTCGCATCCGCAGGTGTCGACGGGATCGCAACCTTGATCCCCGGGGTGTGCACGTAATACGCCTCGGGCGAGTCGTCGTGCAGCTCGGGCGCGCGAACACCCCCGCCGTACGGCATGCGGATCGTGAGCGGGAACTGCATCCGGCCGCCGGTGCGCCACCGGTAGCGGCCGACGTGCGTGATCAGCTGGTTCAGCGACGGATACGAGAACGCGTCGTACTGCATCTCGACAACGGGTCGCCAGCCCGCCATGCACAACCCGACGGCGCCGCCGAGGATCCCTGCTTCGGCGAGCGGCGTGTCGACGCAGCGATCCGGGCCGAAGCGATCGCGCAGGCCGGCGGTCGCACGGAACACACCGCCCGCACGGCCGACGTCCTCCCCGAGCACCATCACGTCGTCGTCACGCGCGAGCTCCGTGTGCAACGCGTCGTTCACGGCCTCGACGAGGGTCAGCTCAGCCATGCCGCATGTTTCCGGGCGGATCGACGTACGCGTGTGTGAAGACCAGTTCCGGGTCGGCGGGAGGCTCGGCCTCCGCGGCTGCGATCCCGGCGCGCAGCAACTCCTCGGCTTGCTTGCGAACGGCCTCGACCCGTTCATCGCTGAGCACCCCTGCGTCGAGCAGCAGCCGCTCGAAGCGGCCGAGGCACTCGTTCGCCCGCTCTTCCTCGACGCGGGCAAGATCGATGTAGGCGCTCGGATCGTCGGCGGTCGCGTGCGGTGCGGCGCGGTAGTGGACGCACTCGATCAGCGTCGGGACCTCCGCCGGAGCGCGCGCGCTCGACTGCGTCGCGCGCGGCACGCGTACACGGCGAGAACGTCGAGCCCGTCGACCGTGACACCCGGGATGCCGTATCCGACCGCCTTGTCGGCGAGCGCCGCCGCGCGCGTCTGCGCTTCGAGCGGCGTCGAGATCGCCCACTGGTTGTTGTTGCAGACGAAGACCGCCGGCGCGTTCATGACCGCCGCGAGGTTGATGCCTTCGTGGAACTCGCCCTCGCTCGTCGCGCCGTCGCCGAAGAAGGCCATCGCAACCGCGCTTTCGCCCCGGAGCTTCTTGCCCCAGGCGAGCCCCGCGGCGTGCGGCACGTGGCTCGCGATCGGCACCGCGATCGACGCGACGTTCCAGTCGGCCGGGTTCCACCAACCGGATGGATGCCCGCGCCACCATTGCAGGATCGTCTGCGCCGGGAGGCCGCGGACGAGCCCGATCGCCGACTCGCGGTACGACGGGAAGATCCAGTCCTCGTCGACGAGCGCGAACGTGGCGCCCGCCTGGATCGCCTCGTGGTTCCAGAAGATCGCGTACGTCCCGATCCGGCCTTGGCGGTGGTAGACGACGGAACGCTCGTCGTAGGTGCGAAGCAGCACCATCCGGCGGTGCAGCTCGAGCAGGTCGGTGTCGGCGAGGCCCTCGAATCGAACGCCGGTACGCGTGTCCGTCGCCATGCGACCGTGAGGCTAGTCCATCCGTCCGCTACACCAGAACCGCCACTGCATCACGATGCGCCTCGAAGACCGCATGCTCGACGTCGCCGAGGTCCTCGCCGTCCGCCTGCAGCGGCAACGGCTGGTCGCAGCGAACCTCGATCCGGTCGAGGTCGAGCCCGTCATCACGTCACGGCCCGTACCTGCGGCCCATCGTGATCGCCGCGACGAGCCGAAGAACGTCGCGGCGGCGGACGCGCTGCGGCGCCGCGAAGGCGAGGCCGACCTCGAACCGCGCGCCGCGGTCGATCCGCAGCGGCACGGACCCTGCGTACGTGTAGGGATCGCAGTTGCGCGACGAAGACGAACGCCGCGCGGCCGACGCCTTCGATCTCGAGCTGCCGGCCGCCAGCTGCCCCGCCGCTCGAGCAGCATCCGCGCCACCATCCGCCCGAAGGCCAGGTCGCCGGGGCGCGCGCCGGCGGGATCGCGGCCGAGCTCGTCGAGCCGCCTGACCGCCTCGGCGTCGAAGCCGATCCCGGCCGAGAAGCTGAAGCGCCGGCCGTTGACGCGTGCCGAGCGTGATCCGGCGCGGCCGGCCCTCCGCGAGCGCGGCGCCGACGGCGCGCGCGGCGTCGCCCGGGTCACGCGGGAGCCCGAGCGCGCGCGGCAAGCACGCTCGTCGCCGCCGCCCGGCAGGAAGCCGATCGGAAGCGCGCCGTCTGCGCCCGTTCAGCGCTTCGTTGTACGTGCCGTCGCCGGAGAAGACGACGATCGCGTCGACCGAGTCGCGCCGCCGCCGCCGCGGCGAGCTCGGTCGCGTGGCCCGGGTGCTGCGGTGAAGCTCGTCTCGATCGTCGATGCGTTCACGCAGCGCGTTCTCGACCGCGGCGATCGCCGTCGCCGGTCACGCTGCGTCGCGAACGGATTGACGATGAGGAGGCCCGCTTCACTCTTGCGGGACGAGCATCTCACGCACGGCCCTGATCGTCGCAATCCCGGAAGGCGGAAGCCGCGGTCGGCGCGCCGCGGCTCGCCGACGACAGCTCGGCGGCGCTGGGCGTTCCGGGCTGCCCGCTGCGTGTTCCCGCTTCAGGGCGTCGCGTAGCCGCGCATGCCGTCGAGCAGCGCCGTGTAGAAGCGGTCGGCGAGCTCGTCGGTGCTCGCGCCGGGGCGAAGCCACGTGTAGGCCCAGTTCGCCGCCGAGAGGGCGAGCAGCGCCGCGGTCGCGTCGTCGAGGTCGGTGCGCAGCTCGCCGCGCTCGACGCCCTCGCGGAAGAGCGCGCGGAACCGCTCCTCGTAGCGGCGGCGCTCGGCGACGAAGCGCGTCGCGCCGGTCGCCCTCGAGGTAGCGCCACTCGCGCACGAAGACCGTCGCGACGTCGAGCTGCTCGGCGACGACGCGCAGGTGCGCGCGCAGCGCGAGGCGGATCCGCTCGATCGCCGGCCGCGTCCTCGGCACGCCGTCGAGCGCGGCGTGGAACGCCTCGGCGCCCTCCCGCGCCGACCTCCCAGAGCAGGTCGTCCTTCGACTCGATGTGGGGGTAGAGCGAGCCCTTCTGCACGCCGAGCGCCTCGGCGAGGTCGCCGATCGACGTGCCGTGGTAGCCCTTCTCGGCGAAGAGGCGGGCGGCGGCGCGGGTTAGCTCGTCACGGCTGGCGGACATCTATGATTCGTAGCCTAACGATCGTTCGGTAGGGGGGCTCGAGTGGAGCGCGCGCACAGCAGGAGTTCCTCGAGTACGTCCAGGGCGGCGGCCAGGTCGAGGCGACCGACTGGCTGCCGGACGAGTACCGGCAGAAGCTGATCAAGTTCATCGAGATGCACGGCAACTCCGAGCTGATGGGCGTCCTGCCCGAGCGCGAGTGGATCCTCCGCGCGCCGACGCTGCAGCGCAAGCTCGCGCTGACGGCGAAGGTGCAGGACGAGGTCGGGCACGCGCAGCTCATCTACCGCGTCGTCGAGGATCTCGGCAAGCCGCGCGAGCAGATGCCTCGCCGACCTCGTCTCGGGCAAGGCGAAGTTCCACAACGTCTTCCACTACCCGACGAAGACCTGGGGCGACGTCGGCGTGATCGCCTGGCTCGTCGACGCGGCGGCGATCATCAGCCAGAAGGCGCTCCTCAAGTGCTCGTACGCGCCGTACGCGCGGATCATGAAGAAGATCTGCTGGGAGGAGTCGTTCCACATCCTCCACGGCCGCGACGTGATCCTCGCGATGGTCACCGGCACCGACGCGCAGCGCGAGCTCGTGCAGGAGGCGCTCGACCGCTGGTGGGGGCCGCTGATGCAGTTCCACGGCAACCCGATCCCGCGCGACGAGGACCCGATGTACATCTGGCGGATCAAGTCGCAGGGGAACGAGGAGGCGCGGCAGCAGTTCCTCGACGGCTACGTGCCGCAGATCCGCGAGCTCGGCCTCACCGTGCCGGACCCGAAGCTGCGCCGCACGGCGACGACGGCGTCTGGGAGTACACGGAGCCCGACTGGGACGAGCTGCGCACGTCGTCACCGGCCACGGCCCGAAGACCGCAGGAGCGGCTCGCGTTCCGCGCGCGCTTCCTCGAGCAGGAGAAGTGGGTGCGCGACGCCGTGCTCGCGGCGTGATCTGCGAGGTCTTCCGGCAGGAGCGGAAGGGGCAGCCGTTCGAGCACGCCGGCTCGGTCGTGGCGCCGGACGCGGAGTTCGCCGAGGCGTGGGCGCGCGAGCAGTACGGCCGCCGCGGCGAGTCGGACGCGCTCTGGCTCGTGCCGCGCGACGCGGTCCACGAGGTCGACGGACTGGGCCGACGAGTTCGACCTCAAGTACCGCCGCGTCGACGGCTACTCGATCAAGGCGAGGCTGAAGGAGGCGCGTGAGCGAGCGGGCACAACGCCTGCTTGAGCTGGCCGACGACGAGCTGATCCTCGGCTGGCGCGACTCCGAGTGGACCGGGATCGCGCCGATGCTCGAGGAGGACGTCGCGTTCTCGTCGATCGCGCAGAACGAGATCGGCCATGCGCGCGCGCTCTACGAGCTTGCCGCGCGGAGCTCGGCACCGACGCCGACGCGCTCGCGTTCGACCGCCGCCGGACGAGTACCGCTGCGCGCCGCTCGTCGAGCTGCAGCCTGCTCGACTGGGCGCACACGATCGCGCGCCGCTGGCTCTACGAGGAGGCGGACGAGATCCGGATCGACGCGCTGAAGGCGGGCGACGACGACCGAGCTCGCCGGCCTCGCCGCGAAGATCGACCGCGAGGAGGCCTACCACCGCATGCACGCCGAGATGTGGGCGGGCCGGCTGCGCGACGAGCCGCGCTTCCGCGAAGCGGTCGACGAGCTGTGGCCGTACGCGCTCGGCGTGCTCGAGCGCGACCAGCGGCCCGAGCTCGCCGCCGCGTCGGGCTCGACCTCGTCGACGCGAACGAGCGCGGCGGGCACACGCCGACGCTCGCGGAGCTGTGGGACGAGATGACCGAGGTGCGGCGCTCGGAGCCGGGTGCGCCGTGGTGACGCCGAGCCGCGGTCTGGGCCGCGCTCGAGGAGATCCCCGACCCGGAGATCCCGGTGATCTCGCTCGTCGACCTCGGCGTCATCCGCGACGTGCAGGTCGACGGCGACCACGTGCGGATCGAGTTCACGCCGACCTTCCTCGGCTGCCCCGCGCTCGAGGTGATGCGGCGTGCGATGGAGGAGAAGGTCGCCGCGCTCGGCGCCGAGCCGGAGGTCGAGGTGATCCCGGACGACTCGTGGTCGACCGACCGGATCACGCCCGCCGGCCGCGAGAAGCTGCGCGAGGCGGGCTTCGCGCCGCCGGCGCCGCGCGAGCCGCCGGCCGACCGACGCTCGTGCAGCTGCAGTCGAAGGCGTTCCGCTGCCCCTACTGCGGCTCGACCGAGACGCGCCTCGAGAACATCTTCGGCCCGACGCCGTGCCGCTCGCTCCGCTACTGCGAGAGCTGCCGCCAGCCGTTCGAGCAGTTCAAGACGATCTAGAGGCTTGATGTGGAATTGGTTCGTCGTGGGGCCGTCTCAGACCAAGCGAGGGCGGCATCCGCGGCACTGCCCCATTCCACATCAAGCCTCTAGTAGGACTTTGTTACTCACGTCGATGGAGGAGTGTGAGTTGCTCGAGGTCGACGGGCTGTTGACAGGTTCGGCAGCGGCCGGCCCAGCAGCGCAGGACGGGCTGGATGAGCAGCACCGCCTGGGGCAGTGTCAGGCCGGCCGCGGGGCTTTTGGGTCGAGCCGTTCGAGCGTGAGGAACGCGTGCGCGCAGGTGACGAGCGCGCAGTGATGATGGAAGCCGCGGTAGCTGCGGCCTTCGTAGTGGTCGAGCCCGAGTTCGCCTTTCAGTTGCCGATAGTCGAGCTCGATCGTCCAGCGCAGCCTGGCGAGCCGTGCCAGCCGTTCGCGCGGAGCGTTCGCGGCGAGGTTGGAGAGCCAGTAGTCGCTCGGCGCCTCCGCGTCTTTCGGCCACTCGATGATCAGCCACTCCTGACGCGGCTGCCGATGCCGGTTGCGGACCGGGTTGGTCGCGACGATGCGGAGGAACGCGAACCGGCTCTTCACCTGCTCGCCGGCGGGCGTCGTCCGGCAGTCGAGCGTCTTCCAGGCGCGAGCGGGCAATCGCTTCGCGAGCGTCAGCGCCGACTCCGGTTTGCGATCAGGACGAGCGACCGTGCGCGGCCTGCCGCGGTTGCTGTCGCGCTCGGGCACCGCGAAAATCGTCTCCGGGCCGTAGACGCTCGTCTCGGCCCGCACCGCGAGCACGTACTCGAGGCCGTCCTCGTGCAGATCGGTGCGGAAGCCCGCGTCGTCGCCGTAGGCGGAGTCACCGAGGATCGGCGCCGGCGGGACCTGCCAGGCCGCCGCCAGCTCGCAGAGCTCGCCCGCAAGCTGCGGCTTCGTCTTGAAGACGAGGTCCTCGGGGACCTTCGCCTTGCGCCTGCGCGGCAGGTCATCGCACCACTCCTCCGGCAAGTACAGGCGCCAGCCGAGCGGCAGCGTGCCCCGCGCGCCGACCGCGTGCACGCTGACCGTGATCTGACAGTTACCGATCTTGCCGAGCGTGCCCGAGTACTGCCGCTTCACCCCCGGCGAATGCTTGCCATCCTTGACGACACCGGTGTCGTCGACGACCCACGCGATCACCCCGATCTCCGGGGCCACCCGTTCCGCGCAACCGCGTACGAGCAGCTCCGGATCCCAGGGCGAATCAGCGAGAAACTGCTGCACCGACTCGTACCGGGCCGGCGTCTCCTCAAGCCGAAACAGCGTCGGCTGCAAGCTCTTCCGGCCACCATGCTCGACCAGCCCCCGCACGTACAGAAGCGCGTTCTCACGCTGCACCCGCAGCACAAACGGTCTCGTCACCTCATCGACGAACTCGGCCAGCCGATCGCGAACCCCGACCGCCGGCACAGGCAATGCGACTGCCGCCTCCATCCTCTCCTCCCTCCAACGATGACCGCTGACGCGGACACCGTTCGCCGCGACCGAAGAGGACCCTTCAACCAGCTAACAAAGTCCTACTAGGCATGCCAGGCACCTGGCACCACGGCTTGGTCGCCGACTGGTGGGCGGAGTTCAACGTCGGCGGCCCCGAGGTCGACTACTTCGGGCAGTTCGTCGAACGTGGGCAACCTGCCCTCGACGCGGGTTGCGGCGCCGGCAGGCTGCTCCTGCCGTGGCTGCAGGCCGGGTACGACGTCGACGGCTGCGACGTGTCCGCGGACATGGTGGAGCGGTGCCGAACGCTCGGTCGAGCGCAGGGCCTCGAGCCGAACGTGTGGGCAGAGGCGCTGCACGAGCTGTCGCCGCCCCGCCGCTACCGCACGATCGTCGTCTGTGGGGTGTTCGGCCTCGGCAGCACCCGCGAGCAGGACGTCGAAGGGTTGCACCGACTGCACGACTGCCTGGAGCCGGGCGGAACCCTGCTGCTCGACAACGAGTTGCCGTACGCGAACGCGTACCGCTGGCCGTCGTGGACGACGAAAGGCCGCGGGCGGTTGCCCGAGGAATGGCCGCCTCCGGGCGAGCGGCGACGCGCGTCGGATGGAAGCGAACGGGAGCTCCGCACCCGCGCTGTCGCACTCGACCCCGTCGACCAGACGCTGGTGCTCGAGATCCAGGCGCGCAAGTGGGTCGGCGGCGTCGAGGTCGCCGGCGAGGTTCACACGCTCTCGATGCGCATGTACTTCCACAACGAGCTGACGCTGCTCCTCGAGCGCGCCGGCTTCTCGATCGAGGCCGTCCACGGGGACCACCGGCTGGAGCCTGCAACGGAGGCGAACGACTTCTTCGTCTACGTGGCCAGGCGCAGCTGACACTGTTGCGGCCTTGCTCCTGGCTCGTATCCTGACGAGGTGTCGGTCACGGCAGAACAGGTGTGTGCTCTCGCCAGGACGCTGCCGCGGAGCAGTGAGGCATTCGTTCGTGGCCGGGTCAAGTTCCGGATCGGCAGCATCGTCTACCTCGCCCTCTCCTCGGATGGATCAATGATGGGCTTCGGTTTCCCGAAGGAGTGGCGGCAGGCGCAGGTCGAAGCGGAACCTGAGAAGTTCTCGCTCCCGAGCGAGTCGGATCTGCGATTCAACTGGCTGCACGTGCGGCTGGCCGAGATCGACGTCGAGGAGATGCGCGAACTGGTCGAGGGAGCCTGGGCGATGTGCGTGCCAAAATCCGTGGCCGCACAGTACGCCGCGGCGCAGCGCCAACACGTCGCCAGGCGCAGCTGACGCCGCTCGCGGTCCGCTGCCGACGGGAAGATGGAAGTGATGGACGTCGTGAGACGCGTGCGCCCGTTGCTGCTCGTGCCGCCGGCGCTCGTCGTCGCGCTCGCGCTCGACCAGGGGGGCTTCGATCCCTCCGCCTGGGTCTGGTCGGGCGCCCTCGCGGCGTGGGCCGCCGCGACGGCCGCAGTGGCGTGGCGCGAGCTCGAGCTGTCACGCGTCGCCCTCACGTGGCTCGCCTCGGCGTGCGCAGTCCTCGGGTGGGTGACAGCGTCGTGGCTCTGGTCCGACCGGCGCGTCCAGACCGTGCTCGAGGCCCGACGCACAGCGCTGTACGCGGCGGCCGTGCTTGCGCTCGTCGTGCTCGTACGCCGCGGCACCGTGGGCCACGCGCTCGTCGTGACGCACGCCGCGATCGTCACGACCGTCGTCTACGCGCTCGCGCGTTACCTCACGGAAGCGCGCACCGTCGACCCGTTCGAGGGCGCCCTGCTTGCCCAGCCGCTCGGCTACGCGAACGCGCTCGCCGTCCTGGCGGCAATGGGTCTCCTGCTCGGCACCGGCTTCACCGCGCTTGCACACGATCCGCGCGCGCGTGCGGCAGCCGCAGCGACGGTTCCCGTGCTTGCTGCGGCACTCCCGCTCACACACAGCCGAGGGGCGGCGGTCGCGCTCGTTGCCGGCGTGATCGTCGTGGTCACGTGCACGGACGACGCAACGCCTTTCGTACGCGCGGGCGCACTGGTCGCGCCGGGCGCTGCACTCGCAGCGCTGGCGGCGGCGCTCTCGGGCCTCAGCGACACCAGCGCATCTCCCCAGCGCCATACCGGGTGGCTCATTGCCGCAGTGACGGTCGCCTGCGCCGCCGGCACGGCGCTCGCGGCGGCGCGTGTCCCACCCGCGACTCGCCCACGCAGGGGCGTGCCACGGCTCGCCCTCGCCGTCGCATTGGCGCTCGGCGCGGTCGCCGGCGTCGTCAGGACCGGGTCGACGGAACCGCGGGCGTCGCTGTGGCGCGTCGCCTGGCATCAGTTCGAGTCGCACGCGGCGTTCGGCTCGGGCGCCGGGACGTTCGCGCTGGCGTGGGCGCGCTCGGGGCTCATCGAGACTCGCGGCGGCGCGCTGGATGCGCATTCGCTCTACCTGGAGACGCTCTCGGAGCTCGGCCTCGTCGGACTGATGCTCCTGCTCGTGTTCCTCGCGCTGCCGCTGCTGCGGGTCTCGAAGCTCCGCACGGGGCACGCTCCGGTCGCCGCCGGGGCATACGTCGTCTTTCTCGTGCACGCGGGCCTCGACTGGGACTGGGAGCTGCCGGCCGTCGTGCTCGCCGGCCTGTGCTGCGCCGCCGCCGCACTCGCCGCCTGCGACGATCAGCCGCGCGCCGTCCCCACGCGGGGTCGTGCGCTGATCATGGCCCTCGCACTGGCGCTGGGCGCTGCCTGTCTCGCAGGTGCGCGGAGCCCGTCGGAGCCGGGTGTCGCGCGTCCGCTAGTCGCGGTCGTGCTTGGCGCCCGCGTTGCCGTGCTCCCCGTGCCCGCTGCCCTTCCCGTGCTTCTTCTTCGCCGCGGGCTGGGTCGAGCAGGGCGGGAGCGTGTCGCCGTGACGGAGGTGCGCCTTCAGGGCCCTCGACGACACGGTGATCAGGTGCCACGGATGCTTCTTCGAGTGCGTGCGGTGACAGATCTGCACGCGGTACTGCTTGCACGACGAGCCGTACTGGTACTGCGCCGACGACGACCCGTACTGCCCGCACGCGGAGCGGTACTGATGTGAGGCGCTCGACGCACTCTTCGCGATCGCGGGCGCGCCGTAGACGGCCAGCGGGACGAGGAGAGCGGCCGAGACCGCCGCGCCGAGCGCGAGGCGGAACCGCGGCGTTCCTGGGGCGGCGTTCATCGAAGCGAATGGTGCTGGCTGCGCGCGTCCGTGGCAACAACCGAACGAGGGATCTGCGCATGGTTTTACCCAGGTCTTACGTAAGCCGGATGCCGCTTTCCGGGTCGAAGAAATGCACGTCGTCCCCTGTTGGCCGAAGGTACACGCGCTCGCCCTGCTGCGGCGCGACCTGCGTCGGCACGCGCGCAACGAGCTTCGTATCGTGCCCGCCGATCTGCGCGGCGCAGAAGACATGGGTGTCGGCACCGATCTCCTCCACCACTTGGACGAGCGCGCCGCACCCGTCGGGTGCGAGCGCAAGCGCCTCGGGGCGAAGCCCGACGATGAGCTCGGAGTGGCCGTTCCGCAACGACTCGGGCACCGCGATCTCGACGCCGCCGAACGCAAGCCCACCGTGGTCGACGGGCAGGCGGAAGAGGTTCATCGACGGCGAGCCGATGAACTCGGCGACGAACGTGTTCGCAGGGCGCGCGTAGAGCGCCCTCGGCGTGTCGAACTGCTGCAGCCGCGCGTCGCGCAGGACGGCGACGCGGTGGCCGAGCGTCATCGCCTCGGACTGGTCGTGAGTCACGTAGACCGTGGTCGTCCGAAGGCGCGCCTGCAGCGCCGCGATGTCGGCGCGCATCTGCACCCGGAGCTTCGCGTCGAGGTTGGAGAGCGGCTCGTCCATCAAGAACACGCTCGGCTCCCGGATGATCGCGCGGCCCATCGCGACCCGCTGCCGCTGGCCGCCCGACAGCTGACCCGGCTTGCGCTCGAGGTACTCGACGAGGCCGAGCATCGTCGCGACCTCGCGCACACGATGTTCGCGCTTCTCCTTCGGCACACGGGCGATCCGCAGCGGGAACGCGATGTTCGCGGCCACGGTGAGATACGGGTAGAGCGCGTAGTTCTGGAACACCATCGCGACGTCGCGGTCCTTCGGCGTGACATCCGTGACGTCGCGGTCGCCGATGAAGATCGCGCCTGCATCGACCTCCTCGAGCCCGGCGAGCATGCGCAGCGCGGTCGTCTTGCCGGACCCGGACGGGCCGACCAGCACCACGAACTCGCCGTCGCGGATCTCGAGGTCGAGCGCGTCCACGGCCGGGCTGTCCGTGCCCGGATACACGCGCGTCGCCTGCGCGTAGCGAACCTCAGCCATCGCGTCCTCCGATCGTCACGGCTTCTCGCTCGAGTTGCGCCCGCACCTTCGTCTTCGCCTCATCGTCGGCTCCAAGCTCGTCGAGGACGAGGAGCGCGGAGCCGACGATCGCCGGCGACGCCGTCGGCCGTACGACCGCGCCGGGCGCCGTGAGGTGGACCCCCTGCGCGATCGCAGCCACGACGTGCGGCGCAGCGTGCTGCAGGAGCCCCCCTCCGAGCACGACGTCGAACACCTCTTCCTCGAGCCGCAGCCTCTCGGCTGCGACACGAACGTACGCCACGACCTCGGAGACGAGCCGCGCCACGATCCCGGCTGCGCTGGCATCGTCGGCCGCCAGTTCCAGGACGAGCGGCGCGAGCTCCATCAGCCGGCGCTCCGACACCTGCCCGCGGTGGATCGCCTGCCCGACCTCCGACGGTGCGGCGAAGCCGAAGTGCGCCGGGACGCGCGCCTCGAGGAGCGTGCGCGAGCCGCGTCCGTCCTCGCTCCGCGCAGCGGCGAACAGCGCCTCGGTGCCGAGGTCGACGCCGCCGCCCCAGTCGCCTGTGATCGCCCCGAGAGCAGGGAACCGCGCCTCGCGGCCGTCGCGCGCGACGCCGAGACAGTTCATGCCCGCGCCGCACGTGATCGCGATCCCCCAGCCGGCGTCTGTGCCGGCGCGGAGCACCGCAAGCGTGTCGTTCCGGACGCGCGTGCGCCGAGCCCAGCCGCGCCCGGCGGCCGCGATCTCCAGCGCTTCCTCCTCGTCGGGGAAGTCGACTCCGGCGAGGAGGAGCAGCGCCTCCGCCGGCTCCTCCGACGGCGCGAGCTCGGCGATCAGCTCGCCGACGACATCGAGCGCCCGCTCGCCGCCGAGCTGGTGCGGGGAGCTCCCGCCGCCGCGGACGACGCCGAGCACGGCGCCGTCCTCGCGCACGAGCGCCGCGTCGGTCTTCGAGTTACCGCCGTCGATCGCGAGTGCGAGCATCACCGCGGCACCCCCGCTTCGAGCAGCGCCGCGTCGAGCAGCGCATCGATCTGCGCGACCTGACCGACAAGCGGATGTGCAAGCAGCGCCTTCCGCGCCATCACTGGGTCGCGCGTGATCGCTGCCTCGGCCGCGAGCCGCTCGTAGGCGGCCACATGCTGCACCAGTCCCAGGAGCTCGGGCGCGAGCGGGTCCTGGGGCAGCGGCTCGACGACACCGGCGCGAACGCGCGCAGGCACTTCGACGACATCGTCGTCCGCGAGCCCCCCGAGGACGCCGTTGTTCCGAACATCGACCTCGTGCACCACGTCGTCGCCGCGAAGCAGAGAGGCGACCAGCCCGACGGCGGCCTCGCTGTAGAACGCGCCGCCGCGCTGCTCGAGCAGCGCCGGCTTCGTGGTCGTCGCCGGGTCGCGATACAGGTCGAGCAGCTGCCGCTCGATCTCTGCGACCTCGGCCGCGCGCGGGCGCGCGTCGCGCAGCTCCTCGAGCACGCGATCGTGATCGTAGAAGTAATGCAGGTAATAGGACGGCAGCACCCCGAGGTCGTCGAGCACGCTGCGCTCGACCCCCGTGTGCTCGGCGAGCTCGTCGCCATGACCGGCGAGCAACGCGGGCAGGACGTCCCCTCCGTCGAGCAGCACGCGCCGCACCCAGGTGAGGTGATTCAGACCGACCTGGTCGACGAGGACGCGCTGCGGCTCGACCCCGAGCACGTGTGCGAGGTGGCGCTGGAAGCCGATCGCGACGTTGCACAGGCCGACCGCACGATGTCCCGCGTCGAGCAGCGCGCGAGTGACGATGCCGACCGGATTCGTGAAGTCGACGATCCACGCGTCGCCGCGCGCCAGCTCGCGGACGCGGTCGGCGATCTGCAGCACGACGGGAACGGTTCGCATCGCCTTCGCGAAGCCGCCCGCCCCGGTCGTCTCCTGGCCGATGCAGCCACAAGCGAGCGGGATCGTCTCGTCGCGGAGCCGCGCCGCCTGCCCGCCGACGCGGATCTGAACGAGCACGAAGTCCGCGTCCTCCACGGCGCGGTCGAGGTCCGTCGTGAGCGAGAGCTTCCCGCGCCAGCCGGTCCGGTCGAGCATGCGCGAAGCGAGCCCGCCGACGACGTCGAGCCGCTCGTCGTCGACGTCCATCAACGCGAGCTCGTCGACCTCGACGGCACTGAGCCCCGACACGAGCTCCGGTGTATACGTCGAGCCGGCGCCGACGACTGCGACCTTCATCCCTTTACCCCCGTCAACGTCACGCCCTCGACGAACGCCCTCTGCGCGAGGAAGAAGATGACGACTACGGGCGCCATCACGAGCAGCGTCGCGGCCATCGTCAGGTTCCACTGCACCTGGTGCAGCGAGCGGAACTGGGAGAGGCCGATCGAGAGCACCCAGTGCTGCGGCGCCTCGCCGGTGTACAGCAGGGGCAGGAAGAAGTCGTTGAACGTGTAGAGGAAGGAGAAGAGCGCAACGGCCACGATCGCCGGCTTCGCGAGCCGAATCACGACGGTGAAGAGGATGCGCAGCTCGCCGCAGCCGTCGACCCGCGCCGCGTCCAGATACTCCTCGGGGATCGTCAGGAAGAACTGCCGTAACAGGAAGATCGAGAAGGCATCGCCGAGCCAGTTCGGGATGATCACCGGCCAAAGCGTCCCGATGAAGTCGTATCCGAATGGGTGGAACTTCGCCCACATGACGTAGAGAGGCACGACCGTCACCTGCGGAGGCAGCATCAGGGCGACCAGTACGACCATGAACATCGCCTGCCGGCCGCGCCAGCGCAGCCGTGCCAGCGCGTACGCGACGGGCACGCTCGAGACGACGACACCGAGCGTCGCGAGCACCGAATATTCGAGCGTGTTCAGCGTCCACCGCCAGAGCGGCGCCTTCGTCCACACGTCGACGAAGTTGCGCCAGCGGAGCGGCTGTGGCCACAGATCGGGCGAGAGCGCCTGGTTGCTCGTCATCAGCGCGGTCAGCGCGATGAAGACGAACGGCGCGAGGAACGCGATCGCGAACCCGATCAGCACCGCGTGGTTTGCAACCGCCACCAGGAACCGACGCCGGCGAACCGCCGCGGGCACGCGGCGCCGGGCGAACGTCGCGGTCGGGGCTGCCGCCGTCATCGTGTTGCCCCGCCGTAGTGAACCCACCTGCGCGAGTTGATCAGGATGAGCGAGATCACCCCGAACGAGACGGCGAGCAGCAGCATCGCCATCGCCGACGCGTAGCCCATCTGAAAATCGGTGAAGCCGTGCTGGAAGAGCAGCACGGGATAGACGAGCGTCGAGTCGAGCGGGTAGCCGAGCGTCCCAGCGGTGACGTCTCCCGCCTGCGACGCCTGGCCCGACGCAACGCCTGCCGCGACATAGGCCTGCGTGAAGTACTGCAGGCCTTGGATCACGCCGAGGATGACCGCGAACATGATCACGGGGCTCGTTGTCGGCAGCGTCACCCAGCGGAGGCGCTGCAACGGGCCCGCGCCGTCGAGCTCCGCCGACTCGTAGAGATGACGCGGAACGTCGAGGACGGCCGCGAGGAAGATCACCATCGTGTTCCCGACTCCCCACAGGCCGAGCAGGGTCAGCGACGGCTTCGACCACGCGGGATCCTGGAACCACAACGGTCCTTCGATCCCGAGATGGCTGAGGATCGTGTTCACCGGCCCCGTCGCCGGATTGAGGATGAACACGAAACCGAGCGTCGCCGCCACAGGCGGAGCAAGCGCCGGTAGGTAGAAGATCGTCCTCCAGATGCCAACGCCGGTCTTCGCGCGCGCGAGCAGCATCGCGATCCCGAACGCGAAGACGACCTGGAGCGGAACCATCACCGCGATCAGCCACAGCGTGTTCTTCACCGCCGTCCACACCTGCGGATCGACGGTGAGCAGGTACCGGTAGTTCGCGATACCGACCCAGCGCGGCGGCGACAGCAGGTCGTAGTGGTTGAACGACAGGTACGCGCTCATCACGAGTGGGTACCCGAAGAACACGGAGAAGCCGACGAGCCAGGGGCTCATGAGCAGCAGCACCAACCGACGGCGCCGCCACGCGGCGCGCCGCCTGGCCCGACGGCGATCTCCGAGTACAGCGGTCACCAGATGGTCGCTCCGGATGCTGGTGCCAAGTGTCCGGAGCCGGCCATCAGGATCACGGCACTCCGCCGCCGCCCGCCTGCTTGACCATCGCATCGAGCTGGCTGTCGAGCTTCTTGAGGCCGGAAGCGAGGTTCGAGACCTTCCCAGCCTGCCACTTCGTCGCGAAGTTCTGCACCGCGTTCGTGTAGGCAGTGCCCGCGGCCGTGATCGGCGAGGTCGACGAGTGCTTGTTCCCGAAGATCTTCAGGAACGTCGCGAAGTGCGCATCCGGCGTCAGCTCCTTCGACGTGAGCGACGCCGAAGTCGAGGGCACGTTGCGCAAGCCGTTCGAGAGCTCGGCGAGCGCGTGCGTGTTCGTCGTCAGGTACCTGACGAGAGCCCACGCCTCGGCCTCGTGCTTCCCGTTCTTCGGGATGCCGATGATCGTGCCGTTGATGTATCCCGACCCGTACAGCTTCGGGTTCGCGGCGGGTAGCGGCGCCGTGCCGTAATTCAGCGTCGGGTGCTCGGCCTGGATGAACGCGACGCGCCACTCGCCGTCGTAGTTCATCGCCAGCTTGCCGACCTCGAACGCGTTCGACGCCGAGAACTCGTCGCCGAGCCCTGCCTGGAACTTGACGAGCTTCTTGTAGCCGACCCAGTTGATGTAGCTCTTCAGCCACTTCAGCCAGCTCGACCAACCTGCCTGCTTCGCCAGGATCGAGTGTTTCGACGAGTCGAGCCAGTTGGCGCCCCACGCGGTGACCCAACGATCCGGGGTGTTCTCGTAGAAGCCGACGAACGGGTTGAAGCCGAGGACTTTGATCGACCCATCCGGGTTGAACTTCGTCAGCTTCTTCGCGTCCGCCGTGAGCTCGGCGATCGTCTTCGGCGGGCCGGCGATCCCGGCCGACTTGAAGAGATCCTTGTTGTAGTAGAGCCCGTAGGTATCTGCCAGCAGTGGCAGCGCGCACTTCTTGCCGCCGAACTGGGTGTAGTAGTTCGTCGCCGCCGGGAACGCGCTCGTCTTGATCCCGGACTGCTTCAAGAGCGGCGAAAGGTCGATCCAGCCGCCCGTGCCGCAGTAGATGCCGACGTCGTACGAGTTGAACGAGCTGGCAACGTCGGGTGCGTTGCCGGCTCGGATCGCTGCGACGATCTTGTCGTCGTTGATCGACCCGAGGACGCTGACGGTCACGTTCGGGTGTGCCTTGTCGTACTCCGCCGCGACCTGCTTGAAGACGCTGAGCTCGCGCGCGCTCCAACCGACCCAGACCGTCAGCTTGGTCGGCGCGCTCGACTTCGTCGTCGCAGCCGTCGCCCCGACGGCTGCGACCCCGAGCGCGCAGAGCACGAGCAGAGCGAGAACACCTCTCGTACGGCTCATCGTTGTGCCTCCACCCGTCTAGTTAGAGAACCTAACGAGCAGAGCCTATAACTGCCGGTTTTGCCCTGTCAAATGGCCGCGCTCCCGTTGTCTCGTCAGTATCATTTACTGGATGGCCCGCGCCACCGCACCGCTGCTCAAGCACCTGAACGAGCGGGCGGTGCTCGAGGCGATCCGCGGCGGCGCGCCGATCTCGCGGGCGGAGATCGCCCGCCGAACCGGCATCTCGAAGCCGACCGTGTCGCTCGCGCTCCGCGCGTTGCACGCGCAGGGCCTCGTCCGCGAGACCGACGCCGACCCCAGTCGCCCACACTACGGCGCGGTGTTCTTCGAGCCCGTTCCGGAGGCGGCGCTCGTCCTCGCGGTCGACGTCGGAACGCGCTTCGTCCGTGCGGCCCTCGGCGACCTGGCCGGGAACATCCGCGCGCGGCGCGACGTCCCGTTCGTCGGCACCGACCTCGACTCGACGATCGCCGTGGTGGCGTCGCTCTGCGAGGAGCTCGTCGACACCGGCGGGCGCGCCCGCCTCGACGGAGCGGTGGTCGGCGTGCCCGGTGTCGTCGACCCGGTCGACGGGTCGGTCTCGCTGGCTTCGAATGCAGCCGGCATCGAGGGGGCGAAATTCGCGGGGCGGCTCAGGGATGCCCTCGGTCTGACGGTGCAGCTCGAGAACGACATCAACCTCGCTGCGCTCGGCGAGCAGTGGCGCGGTGTAGCGCGCGGCGTCGACGACTTCCTGTTCCTGTCGATCGGCACCGGCATGGGGGCGGGGCTCGTGCTGCGACGGGAGCTGCACCGTGGGCGCAACGGCGCCGCGGGCGAGCTCGACTACGCCTTCGTCGGTGTCGGGCCCGACGCCGATCCATCGGCCGAAGCGGTCGCGGTGTTCGCGCAGGAGCTCGCGGCCCGGCACTCCGGTGCGACGTCGCTCCTGCCGCCGTTCGAGCCCCGGCCGATCTTCGCCGCCGCGCGGGCGGGGGACCCGCTCGCGCGCGAGATCGTCGCAGAGGAGGCGCGCCGCATCGCATTGCATGTGCTGCCTGTGTCGGCCGTCGCCGACGTCGAGCTCGTCGTGCTCGGCGGCGGGATCGGGGCGAACGGCGACCTGCTGCTCGAGCCGATCAGGTCGCAGCTCGCCGCAGCGATCCCGTATCCGCCGCGCGTCGAGGTATCGGCGCTCGGCGAGGCGGCCGTGCTCACCGGCGCGCTCGCCACGGGCGTGCGGGCAGCGCGCGAGAACGTGCACAGCTCACGAGCCTAGAAACGCGCGTGGCCCGCCGGCTCGCCTCTAGACTTGCGGACGTTGAGGCGGCGCGGGCTCGCCACCGCTCGCGAGGGTCGGATAGCGGTCAGTGAGCAGCAGCAGGTAGCTCCACGTCTGCGCCGTGTAGCGGAGGGAGTACGCGCTCAGATCGCGGAAGCCGCGCGGATACCGGCCCGCGAACAGCGCGAAGATCGCCCCGAGGAACGCAACGACGATCAGGACGTACTGGAGCACCGTGGTCAGGACGTAGGCCGGGATCACGAGCACGATGCGGAAGAGGGTCTTCCAGCGCGGCTGTCGGCCCCGGCGGGTCGATCGCGAGGTCGACCGGATAGGTCCCCGCCCAGCCGCGGAACGGCGGGTAGCGGTCGGCGACGAGGTACACGTAGGCGTAGACGTGCGTCTGGAAGCGGACGAAGCGGGAGACCCACGACGAGAGCCCGGCCGCGGGGCGCCCACGGACGAGCGCGATCACCCAGTTGACGAGCGCGACCGGCACGAGGACATAGGTCCACACGCCGAGCACGAACAGGTGCGGCAACGCGAGCAGCCAGCGGAGGGCGACCGTGAGCCGCCACCGCCGCAGGTCGTCGGCAACGGTCAGCCGGATCGGGTGCGGCCACACAGCGGCGGCACCCGTAAACGTCGCGTCGCGCTTCTCGAGGAAGGCCTTCACGCCCTCGGCGAAGTCCGGCGTGCGCGTCAGCTCTGCCTGCGTTGCCGCTTCCAGCTCGAGCTGCTCTGCGAACTCCTCCGACTCGGCCGCGTCGAGCAGGCGCTTCGTCTGCCACACGGCGCGGGTCGGCATCGCGGCGTACAGCGCAGCCACTTCGTGCATCCGCTCGGACAGCTCCCAGTCCTCGACGACCTCGGAGACGAGGCCCCAGTCGCGCGCCTCGTCGGCGCTGAGCCGGCGGCCCGTCGTCAGCCACTCGAACGCGCGAGCTGTCCCGAGCAAGCGTCGCACGAGCCACGTTCCACCCGAGTCGGGAATGAGGCCGATCTTGATGAACGCGGGCACGAAGCTTGCCGACCGGGCTGCGATGCGCACGTCGCAGGCGAGGGCGAGCGACATGCCGGCGCCGGCAGCCGCGCCGTTGACCGCGGCGATCACCGGCTTCTCGAGCGCGCGGATCGCGAGCACGTTCCGGTGGTAATTGTCGCGTAGGTTCTGCGCAACGTCGCCGGCGCCGCCCGCGAATTCCTGCAGGTCCTGGCCGACGCAGAAGCCGCGCCCCGCACCGGTGATCACGACAGCGCGCACCGCGTCGTCGCGCTTCGCGCGTTCCAGTGCGTCGAAGACCCCCTGGTGCACCTCGCGGTTCAGCGCGTTCAGGACGGCGGGGCGGTTGAGCGTGATCGTGAGCACGCCCGCTTCCTGGGTCACATCGACGACAGCCACCGCGGCGAACCATAATCAGTGAGGTGGACCGCTATGCCGCATTTCCCTCGCTCGAGCTCGACCGGCCCGCGCCGCACGTCCTGCGGCTGACGCTCCGCGCGGAGGGCCGGCTCAACGCGGTCAGCGGGACGATGCACGGCGAGCTCGCGGAGATCTGGAAGGCGATCGGCGCGGACGACGAGACCCGGGCGGTGGTCGTTCGCGGCGCCGACGGAGCGTTCAGCTCAGGCGGCGACCTCGACCTCGTGGTCGAGATCGCGTCGGATCACACGACCAGGCTGCGCGTCTTCCACGAGGCGCGCGACCTCGTCTACAACGTCATCGACTGCCCGAAGCCGATCGTCTCGGCGATGACCGGCCCGGCCGTCGGTGCCGGCCTCGCCGTCGGCCTGCTCGCCGACATCTCGATCGTGACCCCCGACGCGCGGATCGTCGACGGCCACACGAAGCTCGGCGTCGCAGCGGGCGACCACGCGGTGATCGTGTGGCCGCTCCTCTGCGGGCTGGCGAAGGCGAAGTACCACCTGCTCCTCTGCGAGCCCCTCGACGGCGCAGAGGCGGAGCGCATCGGGCTCGTGTCGCTCTGCGTGCCCGCGGACGAGCTCGAGGGCCGTGCACTTGCGATCGCGACCCGCCTGGCGGAAGCGGCCCAGCCTGCGATCCGCCACACGAAGCTCGCCCTCAACAACTGGCTCCGCGCTGGCGGGGCCTGCGTTCGA
This sequence comes from uncultured Thermoleophilia bacterium, assembly GCA_963785875.1. Classification (GTDB taxonomy): domain Bacteria; phylum Actinomycetota; class Thermoleophilia; order Gaiellales; family Gaiellaceae; genus PALSA-600. Next base: position 415,967 of record CAWAWV010000004.1, read on the forward strand.
CGCGTCGCTCGCGCTCGAGTTCCTCGACATGACCGGCCCGGACGTCCACGAGGGCGTCGCGGCCGTTCGCGAGAAGCGCCCGCCCGACTTCGGCTAGGAAAGCTCCGCGAACTCGACGGCGAAGCGGCCGCCCATCGCCATGGCGTCCTTGCCCGTCGCCAGGAACTGCTCGCTGCGGGCAGCGGCCTTGAACGCATCCAGGTCGGGCCACTCCCACTCGGCGTAGTAGCGGTGGGGCGGCTCGCCCATCGGCGCCGCGAAGACGCGTCCGTGGCGGAACGTGGCGCCGGGCACCTTGCGGCACAGCTCGGCGTGCTCGGCGTAGCGCTGTGGGTCCGGCTCTTCGTCGTAGAGTACGAGCGCCCTGATCACGAAAGGAGCGTAGCTTGCCGGGAAGGATCGTCCACTTCGAGCTGGTCGCGACGGATGCAGACCGCGCGTCCGGGTTCTGGAACGGGCTGTTCGGCTGGAACGTCAGCGAGAGCGCCATGGAAGGGTTCGACTACCGCATGTTCGACCTCGGAGACGGCCAGGGCGGCGCCATCTATCCCGCCCAGCAGGGACAGTCGCCGGGAGCGGCGATCGTCTACTTCGACACCGAGGACATCGAGGGCTCGATCGCGAAGGTGCGCGAGCTCGGCGGCACGGCCGACGACAAGCAGCCGGTGCCGACGCACGGCTGGTTCGCAGCGTGCAAGGACACGGAGGGCAACGCCTTCAGCCTCTGGCAGGGCGACGAGAACGCGGCTTGAGCGGACTCGCGGTCGCACTCGCCGTCCTGGGCGGGCTCTGCGGGTCGGTGCAGGTTGCAGTGATGGGACGGTTCGGCGGCCGCGTCGGCGTCCTCGAGGCGCTCGCGTTCTCGACGGTGATCCAGCTCGCCGTCTCGCTCCTCGTGCTCGTCGCAGCGCGCGGTGGCGGGATCGGCGGGCTGCGCCACGTGGGCGACACCCCCGCCTGGATGTGGCTCGGCGGCCTGATGGGGTTCACGGTCGTCACGTCGATCACGTTCGCGCAGCCGCGGATCGGCGCGACGGCGGTGATCGGCATTCTGATCGCCGGACAGCTCGTGATGGGCGCCGTGATCGACCGCTTCGGGCTCTTCGGCGTCGACCAGATCGGCATCTCGCCCGCGCGCGCCGCCGGGATCCTGCTCCTGGGAATCGGCGCAGCACTCTCGCTCGTTCGGTAGCCGTGTGACCGCACGCAGGAAAGTGTGGGTCGCCCTCGGGACGGTCTACGTGATCTGGGGGTCGACATACCTCGGCATCTACTACGCCGGGCGCACGATCCCGCCGCTCTTTGCCGCGTCGACGCGCTTCATCACGTCCGGATCGATCATGGCCGTCATCGTGCTGGCGCGCGGCGGGACGTTGCGCACGTCCCGGCGCGCTGCGCTCGCGTGCGTGCTGATCGGGTGTCTGCTCCCCGGCGCGAACGCGATCCTGTTCTTCGCCGAGCGCAACGTTCCGACCGGGCTCGCGTCGCTGATCATCGCCTCGGTGCCGTTGTGGGTCGCGGTGCTGCGGCTGACGCGCGAACGGCTCCCGTGGCAGGTGCTCGCCGGCGTTGGAGTCGGCTTCGCGGGCGTCGCCGTGCTCGCGCAGCCGTCGGGCGGCGCGAAGTGGTGGGGCGTTGCACTGTGCTTCTGCTCCGCGGTCATGTGGGCGACCGGCTCGTACCTCTCGGCGCACATCGAGATGCCTACCGACCCGTTCGCCGCGACGTCGCTCGAGATGCTCGCGGGCGGGCTCGTGATGCTCCCGATCTCGCTCTTCACGGTGCACGGTCTCTCACCCTCGGCAGGCTCGATCGCGGGCTGGATCTATCTCGTCGTCTTCGGCTCGGTCATCGGCTACACCGCGTATGTCTGGCTGCTCGCGAACGCGCCGCTCGGAATGGTGTCGACGTACGCGTACGTGAACCCAATCGTCGCGATCAGCCTCGGCGTTCTGTTCCGGGGCGAAGACGTGACGTGGCGTCTCTTGATCGGCGCGGTGATCGTGGTCTTCGCGGTGGCGGCCGTCGTACGTCGGGAGCCCGCGGTCGCGCCACCTCCCGAGGACGCCGTTCGTTAGCTGCCGCGGGCGATGACCTCCAGGCCGTAGTTTCCACGGTTCCACTCCCACCACCGCGGCAGGTAGCGTCGCTCCATGATGCGCCTGGCGCTTCTGGCGGCCGTCGTCGTCCTCGTCGGGTGCGGCAGCACGAAGACGGTCACTGTCACCGTCTCGACGCCGACGCCGCCCACCGCACGGGTGTCGAACCTCGTTGCGGAGGGCGCACACGTCTTCAACCAGTTCGCGTGCTCCGCCTGCCACGGTCTGAACGGACAGGGCGGGATCTCGTCCTCTGTTCCCGCGCTGAAGATCGTCGGCAAGGCGATGAGCGCGAGTCAACTCCGCGAGATCATCGACCACGGGCTCGGCGAGTCCACGAACCCGAAGCAGCCCTACATGCCCGTCTGGGGCCAGGTGATCTCGGGTCGGCAGGTGGACGCACTCGTCGCCTACCTGCACGCCGGGCTGCCGGCGGTCGCCGGCGCGACGGCGGTCGCGGTGCAGACCGACCAAGGCCCGGTCGTCGAGGGCCAGCAGCTCTATGTCCGCTACGGCTGCATCAACTGCCACGGCCCGAACGGGCTCGGCGGGGTGCCGAACCCCCAGTCACCCGACAAGGCGATCCCAGCGCTCTCGGGCGCCGACTTCTTCCAGGAATTCAATACCGACGCGAAGATCATCGACGTGATCCGGAGCGGCAGCGTGCTCGGACAGGCCCCGATCGTCTCGATGCCGCATTGGGGCGGCATCCTCTCGGACGCGCAGCTGCACGCCCTCGTCGCCTACATCAAGACGCTGCGCACGTCGTAGTCACAGGCAGATGTCGTCCGGGCGAACCGGGACGCGCGTGAGCTCGCGCCCCGTGGCGGCGCGGAGCGCCGAGACGATTGCCGCGGTCGAGACGACGGTCGGCGGCTCCCCGACGCCCTTCACGCCGTAGGGCGCATCGGGTTCCGGGTCCTCGATCAACACCGACTCGACCGGCGGCATGTCGAGTGCGGTCGGGATCAGGTAGTCGGTGAAGCTCGCGTTCGTGATCAATCCGCCGCGCGTCTGGATCTCCTCCATCAGAGCGAGCCCGAGCCCTTGCGCGGTCCCGCCTTCGATCTGTCCTTCGACCTGCTGCGGGTTGACCGCCTTCCCGACATCCTGCGCCGCGCCGATCCACACGACGCGGGTGAGGCCGAGCTCGACGTCCACTTCCGCCACGACCTTCATCGCGCACGTCGCGAAGGCGACGTGCGCCCGCTCGCCGGTGACCTGCCCCGTCTCGGGGTCGAGCGGCGTCGTGCGCGGATGGCGGTAGATCCGTTCAACGTCGATCTCTTCACCCGGCCGCTGCGCCTGCTCCTCGAAAGCCGCGCGGCACGCATCCCGGACGGCGCCGGCCGCCATCCAAGTCATCCGCGACGCCGACGCCGAGCCGGCCGAGCCGACGGTGGCGGTCTGACCCGGTGCGAGCCGCACGTCGTCGAGCCCGAGCTCGGTGCGCGCCACCTGCAGGATGACGCCGGTGACGCCCTGGCCGACCTCGGCCGCGGCGCAATGAACCTCAGCCCAGCCGTCGGGCGAGAGGCGCACGCGTGCGGCGCAGTAGTCGTCGAAACCTTCGGAGTACGCGACGTTCTTGAAGCCGACAGCGAACCCGACGCCGCGCCGAACGCCGTCACCGTTCGTCGTGTTGCCGGCGCCGCCCGGCAGCCTGATCGGCACGCGCGGCAGCGGCTCCGGCGCCGGCGGGTCGAGCGCCGCGGCGGCTCGAATGCACTCGGCGACCGGCATCGACCCGGTGATCACCTGCCCGGTGGGGAGCGTGTCGCCAGGTTTCAGCGCATTCAGGAGCCGCAGCTCGACCGAGTCGATGCCGAGCGCGGCGGCCAGCTTGTCCATCTGCGCCTCGCCGGCAAAGCACGTCTGCACGGCGCCGAAGCCACGCATCGCGCCGCACGGCGGGTTGTTCGTGTAGACGGACGTCGACTCGATCAGCGCGTTCGGCGTCTCGTACGGGCCGATCGCGAACGACGCCGCGTTCGACGTGACCGCCGTCGACGACGACGCGTACGCGCCACCGTCGAGCAGGATCCGGTAGCGAACGTTCACGAGCTTCCCGCCGCGTGTCGCGCGGTGCTCGACCCACATCCGCGCGGGATGCCTGTGTACGTGGCCGGTGAACGACTCCTCGCGGTTGTAGACGATCTTCACCGGCCGGTTCGTGTGCAGCGCGAGCAGCGCGCCGTGCACCTGCATCGACAGGTCCTCGCGCCCGCCGAAGGCTCCGCCGACGCCGGCCAGATGGATGCGCACCTGCTCGAGCGGCACCCCGAGGCACGGCGCAACCTGCGACCGGTCGACGTGCAGCCACTGCGTCGCGACGTAGATGTCCACGCCGCCCTCGCCGTCTGGCACGGCCAGGCCCGACTCAGGACCGAGAAACGCCTGGTCCTGGATCCCGGTCTCGTAGTAGCCGCTCACGGCAACGTCCCCCTGCACCGCGGGGTCTCCGTGGCGGATCACCATGTGGCGCACGACGTTCGGCCGGTCGTCGTCGAGATAACCGTGGCCGCGCGTCGGCTTGTCCGGATGCAGGTCGACCATTTCGAGCGCCCGCTCCATGTCGGCAATGGGCTCGAGCTGCTCGTACTCGACCCGGATGTGTTCGGCCGCACGGCGCGCCTGCTCGGGGTGCTCGGCGGCGACGAGCGCGACCGCCTCACCGTGGTAGAGAACGCGGTCGATCGCCAGGACGGGCTGGTCGGAGAACTCGAGCCCGTAGGTCTTCTGCCCGGGAACGTCCTCGTGGGTGAGGACGGCGTGGACGCCCGGCATCGCGACCGCTTCGGAGATGTCGAGCGAGAGGATGCGCGCGTGTGGGTGCGGGCTCCGCAGCGTGTGCCCCCACAGCATCCCCGGCACGACGAGGTCGCTCGCGTAGGCGAACTCGCCCTTGACCTTCGGCGGCGCGTCCCCCCGCGGAACGAGCTCGCCGACCCGACCAACCTGGAGGGTGCGCACGGCCTGGGTCATGGGCCGGCCGCCGCCCGCACGGCGTCGAAGATCTTCGCGTAGCCCGTGCAGCGACAGAGGTTGCCTGAGAGCGCCTCGCGGAGCTCATCGTCCGAAGGGTTGGGGTTCCGCCGCAGCAGATCCGCCGTGGCGACGACGAGCCCGGGCGTACAGAACCCGCACTGGACGGCGCCCGCGTCGACGAACGCCTGCTGCACGGGATGCAGGTCGGCGTTCTCCGCCAGCCCTTCCACGGTCGTCACCTCGTGGCCGTCGGCCTGTGCGGCGAGCACGAGACACGCACACACGAGCGTCCCGTCGAGCAGCACCGAGCACGATCCGCACTCGCCCTGCTCGCAGGCGTTCTTCGAGCCGGGGAAGCCGAGCTTCTCGCGCAGCGCAAAGAGGAGCGACTCGCCTTCCCAGCAATCGGCGTGGTGCTCCTCGCCGTTGATCGTCAGCTCGATCCTCATACCATCACTCGCTGCAGCGCGCGCTCCGCCATGACGCGGAGCGCGTGCCTCCGGTAGCGCTCGGTGCCGCGCACGTCGTCGATCGGAGACGCTGCGTGGGCGACGCGTTCCGCGAACGACGCGGACTCCTCGCGCGGCGCCGTAACGAGCACCGGACGCGGCGACGCCGAACCGATCGAGGCACGAAGCTCGTCGCCGGCCGAGAGTGCCAGTGAGACGACCGCGATCACCATCGCGTTGCGAGGCCCAACCTTCATGAACGTCTGCGGCGCGTTCGACGGCGTCAGCCACACAGCGGTGATCAGCTCGTCGGCGGCGAGCGCGTTTCGCTTCACGCCGGTGACGAAGTCGAGCACGGGGACGCGGCGAACTCCGCGCACCGACGCGCACTCGACTTCTGCTCCTTCGACGACGAGCGGGGGGATCGCGTCGCCCGCAGGAGACGCGGTGCCCAGGTTGCCGCCGATCGTGCCGCGGTTGCGGATCTGAGGTGACCCGACCGTGCGGGACGCCTCGGCGAGCGCCGGCAGCACGTCGCGCAGCTCTCCACGTTCGATCTCGGCGTACGTAAGGCCCGAGGCGAGCCGCAGCGCACCGTTCTCGCGCGAGAAGCCGCGGAGCTCGCGGATCTCGTTCAGGTTCAGCACCTCCGCCGGGCGCTCGCGGTCGAAGTTGAGCGCGACCATCAGGTCGGTGCCGCCCTGGATCGGCCTCGCCTCGGGGTGATCGGCCTTGAGGCGCAGCGCCTCGTCGAGCGTCGTCGGCGTTAGGACGTCCACGGGGCGAAGGGTACGGTTCTCGCACCATGGACGCACTCCTCTCGAGGCGTCTCGCCGTCGCGCGCGGCGACGAGCCTGCCGACCTGGTGATCCGCGGCGGGCGCGTGCTGTCGGTCTTCACGCGTGAATGGCTCGACACGGATGTCGCGATCGTCGACGGCTGGATCGCCGGGCTCGGTGCGTACGACGGCCAGGAGGTCATCGACGCAGCCGGCAAGTGGGTCGTCCCCGGGTTCGTCGACGCTCATATGCACATCGAGTCGTCGAAGATGCTTGCGGACGAGTTCGCCCGGCTCGTGCTGCCGTTCGGCACGACCGCGGTCGTGGCCGACCCGCACGAGGTCGCGAACGTGCTCGGCACCGACGGCGTCCACTGGCTGCTCGACGCGACAGCCGGGCTTCCGCTCGACGTCTACTTCATGGCGTCGTCATGCGTTCCCGCGTCGCAGTTCGAGTCACCGCGGCGAGCGCTCACCGTGGGCGACCTCGACGCGCTGCTGCGCCGGCGGCGGGTGATCGGCCTCGCCGAGATGATGAACTTCCCCGGCGTCATCGCGGGCGACCCGGGCGAGCTCGCGAAGCTCGCGCTTGCGACGCACGTCGACGGCCATGCTCCCGGCGTCCTCGGGAGGGCGCTCCAGGCCTACATCGCCGCGGGCGTTCGGTCCGACCACGAGGCGTACTCCGCAGAAGAGGGGCGCGAGCGGCTGCGCTCCGGCATGTGGCTGCTGATTCGCGAGGCGTCGGCCGCGCGCAATCTCGCCGCGCTGCTGCCGCTCGTGAAGGAGTTCGGCCCGCACCGCATCGCTTTCTGCACCGACGACCGGGAACCGGAGCACATCGCCGAGGACGGCCATATCAACTCGATGGTGCGGGACGCGGTTGCCTTCGGCATCGCGCCCGAAGACGCGCTCGTGATGGCGTCGCATCACGCGGCTGCGTATCACCGCCTCGATCACCTCGGGGCGATCGCCCCGGGACGCCAGGCCGACATCCTGATCCTCCCGGAGCTCGAGAGGTTCGTCCCCGAGCTGGTGCTGAAGCGAGGCGCGCCCGTTCCGGAGATCCCCCGCGTGCCGGTGCCGGATTGGGTCCGGCAGACGGTGCGTCTCGGCGCGCTCGGCCCGGAGATGTTCCGGATCCCCTGGCGCGGTGGCGACAAGGCGCGAGTGATCGGGCTGATCCCCGGCCAGATCGTCACCGCGTCGCTTGTCGAGGAGCCGCTGGTGCGCGCCGGCGAGGTGCTCGCCGACCCGGAGCGCGACCACGCGAAGATCGCGGTCGTCGAACGCCATCTCGGGACCGGGCGAATCGGGCGCGGCCTCGTGAAGGGGTTCGGGCTCGAACGCGGCGCGCTCGCGACGACACTCTCCCACGACGCCCATAACCTCGTCGTCGTCGGCATGAGCGACGCGGCGATGGCCGCCGCGGCGCGCCGGCTCGCGAACATCGGCGGCGGCATCGTCGCCGTCGACGGCGCGGAGGTGCTCGCCGAGCTGCCGCTGCCGGTCGCGGGGATCCTGAGTGACGCGCCGCTCGCAGAAGTCGTCGAACGGTCGCACGCCGTCGTCGCCGCGGCCGAGCGGCTCGGCTGCACGATCGAGGCGCCGTTCCAGCTGATGGCGTTCCTTGCCCTCTCGGTCATCCCGTCGCTGAAGATCACGGACCGTGGCCTCGTCGACGTCGACCGCTTCGAGCTCGTCCGGCTGGAGGTCGCATGAGCGTAGGCTTGACGGAGCTCAGCGAAGAGCGCAGGCGCCGGCTTGGCCGGCGCCGGAGCGGGAAATGATCCTCGGGAACTGCTGGCTCGTCACGATGGACGACGCCGGCACCGAGCACCGCCAGGGCTGGATCCGGATCGAGGACGGACTGGTCGCGGAGACGGGCTCCGGCGAGGCGCCCCAGGGCGCCGAGGACATGGGCGGAGCGGTCGTCACGCCCGGCTTCGTCAACACGCACCACCACCTCTACCAGACGCTCACACGGGCGCGGGCGCAGCAGGCCGACCTCTTCTCCTGGCTGAAGACGCTGTATCCACGGTGGGCTCGCATCGATAGCGAGATGGAGTACGCCGCCGCGCGATGTGGCTTGGCGGAGTTGGCTCGATCAGGGTGCACGACGGTCTTCGACCACCACTACGTGTTTCCGCGCGGCGTCTCCGGTCTCGTCGAGGCCGAGGTTCGCGCCGCGCAGGAGCTCGGCGTTCGCCTGGTCGCATCGCGCGGCTCGATGGATCTCGGCGAGTCGGACGGCGGGCTGCCGCCGGACTCGCTCGTCGAGGACATCGACACGATCCTCGCCGACACCGAGCGGCTGCACGCGCTCGCGGACGGCGCGCTCGTGCAGGTCGCGGTCGCTCCGTGCTCCCCGTTCTCCGTGACGACGCGCCTGATGGAGGAGTCGGCGGCGCTCGCGCGCCGGCTCGGGCTGCAACTCCACACGCACCTCGCCGAGACGCTCGAGGAGGATGCGTACTGCCGCGAGCTCTACGGCTGCACTCCGGTCGAGTACCTCGACCGCGTCGGCTGGCTCGCCGACGACGTGTGGTGCGCGCACTGCGTCCACCTCTCCGACGACGACGTGCAGACGTTTGCACGCACCGGCGTGGGCGTGGCGCACTGCCCCACCTCGAACCTTCGCCTCGGAGCGGGAGTGGCCCCCGTGCGGGCGATGCTCGACGCCGGGGTGCGCGTCGGGCTCGGCGTCGACGGGAGCGCCTCGAACGAGCGGAGCGACCTCTTCGTCGACGTCAAGAACGCGCTGCTCGTCGCGCGCGGGCGCGGCGGCCCTGCCTCGCTGACCGCACGGGAGGCGCTGCGCCTCGCGACGCGCGGCGGCGCGGAGGTGCTGCGCCGCGACGACATCGGGCAGCTCGCGCCGGGAAAGCGCGCGGACCTCGCGGTCTGGCGGACCGATGGGCTCGAGTTCGGCGGAGCGGACGACCTCGTCTGCAACCTGGTCGTGAGCGGACCGCATCGTGTCGACCGCCTCCTCGTCGGCGGGCGCGACGTCGTCCGCGGCGGCGGGCTCGTCAACGCGCGCGAGGAAGAGATCGCGCGCGAGCATCGGGTGCAGGCTGCGAGACTCTGGGCTGCATGACCACCGTCTCGACCCATGTCCTCGACACCGAGCGCGGCGCTCCCGCGGTGGGCGTCCACGTCGAGCTGCTGCGGCCAGGACGGAACGATCGCCGGCGAGGGCGTCACCGACGACGACGGCCGGGTGCAGCGACCTCGCCGACACCGATCCCGGGACGTATCGCATCGTCTTCCATCCGGGGACGCCGTTCTTCCGCCGGGTCGAGCTGGAGGTCGAGCTCGGCGGCGGCCATTACCACGTCCCACTCCTCATCTCCTCGTACGCGTGCGCGACCTACCGCGGCAGCTGAGCGTCGAGGAGCTCGCCGAGCTGTTCGAGGGCCGCACGCGCTTCGTCGAAGGGCTCGCGCTGCTCGACGATCCGCTCGGCCGGGCGCGCGAGATCGCGCGCATGCTCTCGTACGACGAGAAGAGGGAGATTCTCGACGCGCACCCGCCGATCGGCGGCGCGACCACGTCTGAGCGCTCGCGGCGGGAGCAGGGATCCGACGACGATCCCGCGGTGCTCGCCGAGCTCGCGCAACTGAACGCCGAGTACGAAGCGGCGTTCGGCTTCCGGTTCGTCGTCTTCGTGAACGGACGGCCACGCCGCGAGATCGTGCCCGTCCTCCGCGAGAGGATGCAGCGGACGCGCGAGGAAGAGCTGCAGACGGCAGTGGACGAGCTGGTGCAGATCGCGATCAACCGATGGCGCACGTCGTAGCGCTCAGCGACTACTGGTGGGGGTGGGGCAACCTCCTCTTCCGCTGGCTGCACGTCGTTGCGGCGATGGCCTGGATCGGGGCGTCGTTCTACTTCATTGCGCTCGACAACCACCTCGAGCCGCCGCGCGACCCGGCGGACGCGAAGCGCGGCGTCAGCGGCGAGGCGTGGGAGATCCACGGCGGCGGGTTCTACCGGGTCGAGAAGTTTCAACTCGCGCCGGAGCGTTTGCCTGAGCCGCTGCACTGGTTCAAGTGGGAGGCGTACACCACGTGGCTCTCCGGCTTCGCGCTGTTCATCGTCGTCTACTACTCGCACGCGACCTCGTACCTGATCGACCCAACCGTCCGCGACCTGACCCCGTGGGAGGCGATCACGCTGTCGGTGGTCGGGATCGTGCTCGCGTGGCTCGTCTACGACCTGCTGTGCCGCGCGTTCGCCGAAGACGAAGGGGTGCTGGCGGTGCTCGTGTTCGGGTTCGTGTGTCTTTCGGCGTGGGGTTCGTGGGAGCTCTTCGCCCCGCGGGCCGCGTTCCTGCAGGTCGGCGCGATGATCGGAACGATGATGGTCGGGAACGTCTTCTTCGTGATCATCCCGAACCACTGGAAACTCGTGCGCGCGAAGGAGGCGGGGCGCGATCCCGATCCGCGTTGGAACCGCGACGGCAAGACGCGCTCGGTCCACAACAACTACCTGACGCTGCCCGTGCTTCTGGCGATGCTCTCGAGCCACTTCCCGTTCACGTACGCGCACCACAACGGCTGGCTCGTGCTGGTGGCGCTGATGGCGGTCGGGGCGCTCATCCGGCACTACTTCAACCTGCGCCACCGTGGGCTGAACGTGTGGCCGCTGCTTGGCATCGCCGCAGCGGCGATCGTCGCGATCGCGCTGATCATCCGGTGACCGTGTACGTGGCACTGTTGCGCGGCGTCAATGTCGGCGGCCGCGCGAAGGTCGACATGCGCAAGCTGAAGACGCAGTTCGAGCAGCTCGGCTGCTCGGACGTTTCGACGTACATCAACTCCGGCAACGTGGTTTTCCGCGACGGGCGGGCGGCGCCGGCGCTGACGCGCCTGCTCGAGAAGGAGCTGGGTCGGCGCGTAGCGTTGCGGTCGCTGACACAGGTCCGGGCGCTGTGCAAGCGCATCCCCGCGGAGTGGGCCAACGACAAGGAGCAGAAGACGGACATCGGCTTCGCGCTCGACGAGCGCCGGGAGCTGCTCTGGAACGCGCTCCGCAAGGATCTGAAGCCCCGCGAAGGTCCCGAGTGGGACATCGACGTGACCGCGCGCAACGTCAACACGGTGCGGAAGCTGCTCGAGAGGATGGAGGCGCTGTGATCGCGTTTCTCGCCGTCGCCGCCGTGGTGATCGTCGCGCCCGGGCCCGACTTCGCGCTGACGGTGCGGAACACCGTTCGCGGGGGCGGAAGTGCGACGGCGCTCGGAGTCGCGACCGGGCAGCTCGTGTGGGCGCTCGCGACCGCCGGCGGCGTCGCCGCGGTGCTCGCCGCGTCGCATCCCGCGTTCGTCGCGTTGCGACTCGCCGGCGCCGTGTACCTCGTGTGGATCGGCCTGGCGACATTCCTGGCGCGCGGCGCTCCCGCGCCGCGGCGCCGGCTCGGCTCGCCGTACCGGCAAGGGCTCGTGAGCAACCTTGCGAATCCGAAGATGCCGGTGTTCTTCATCAGCCTGCTGCCGCAGTTCGGCGCGTCGTTCCTCGAGCTCGCAGGGCACGGGCTCGTTCTTGCGGCGATGACGCTTGCGTGGCTCGCGCTCGTCTCGCGCGGCGCCTCGCTGCTGCTTGTCCCGCGCGTCCGTCGTGTCGTCGACCTAGTCACGGGCGTCGTGCTCGTGGCGCTCGGGCTTCGCCTCGCGACCGAGCGCAGGTAGGGTCTCGCGCGTGCTGGAGATCGTCGCCGCCGGGATGCGGTTCGTCGCGCGCTGGGAGGAGGAGCTCGCCCCACGCACGGTGGCGGCGTTCAAGGCGTCGTTGCCGATGGAGGAGCGGATCATTCACTGCCGCTGGAGCGGCGAGTCGAACTGGATCCCGTGGGGCGATCGCGACTTCGGGATCGGCCCCGAGAACGCGACGTCATACCCGCACCCGGGCGAGCTCGCGTTGTATCCCGGCGGGCAATCGGAGACGGAGCTGCTCTTCCCGTACGGCTACTGCTCGTTCGCGTCGAAGGCGGGGCACCTGTGGGCGAACCACTTCGCCACGGTGGTCGAGGGCGCGGAGCAGCTGAAGGAGCTCGGACGGCTGACGCTCTGGGAGGGCGCGCAGCAGATCTCGTTCCGCGCGCTCTGAGCGGGCGCCCTTCGGGCGTCAGACGTACCCCAGACGCGCGTCAGACGTTCCCCGGACGCCTGTCAGACGCCGGGTTACCGCTCTTCGCGCACGTACGGCGTGCCCAGAGCGGCAGGGGCGCCGAGGCGGCGGCGCGCGCCGGCGGTCGAGACCAGCACGAGCACGACGACCGTCATGACATACGGCAGCGCCTGGAAGAGCTCCGGCGGGACGCCACTCAAGATCCCCCGCGCCTGGAACGTGAACGGGATGCCGGCGAAGGCGCCGAAGAAGTACGCGCCGACAAGACACAACGCCGGCCGCCAGAACGCGAAGATGACGAGCGCGATCGCGATCCAGCCGGCGCCCGACGTGAGCCCGTCGACCCACTGCGGCGTGATCGAGAGTGAGAAACACGCCCCACCGACGCCGGCGAACGCACCACCGACGACCGTGTGTGCATAGCGGTAGACAACGACGTTGATCCCCATCGCGTCGGCGGCACCCGGTGACTCGCCGACCGCGCGTAAGTTGAGACCGAGGCGCGTGCGGCCCAGGTACACCGCCACGACTGCGACGCAGACCCACGAGGCGTAGACGAGCGCCGACTGGTTGAACAACACCGGGCCGACCACCGACGCGGTTCGCCACGAACGCGGCAGGAACGGTGCAAACGAATCCCGCGCCGGTGAGTCAGCCAGGTTCAGATCGTTGCCGAGGTACGACGACAGACCAGCCGCGCCCGCAAAGATGGTCAACGCGAGCCCGGAGACGATTTGGTTCGCACGCAGCGTGACGACGAGAAACGCGTGGATGAGCGCCACAGCACCGCCGGCGATCGCGGCCACGCCGATCGCAACGATGAGCGACCCGGTGCGCTGAACGGCCCAGAAACCCATCACCGCACCGACGAGCATCATCCCTTCGACGCCCAGGTTCAGCACGCCGGAGCGCTCCGCGACCAGCTCGCCGAGCGCCGCGTAGAGAAGCGGCGTCCCGTAGACGACCGCCGACGCGAGGACGACGACGAGGACCGAGTTGTTGATTCCGCCGGCCGCCAGGATCATGCGACCGCCGCCACGGGACGGCCGAAGCGCACGCGGTACCTGATCAGCAGCTCGCCGCCGAGCGCGCTGAACAGGATCAGGCCCTGCATGACGCCGACGAGCCCGGACGGGAAGTCGACGCCCTGCAGGGCGAACCCGGCGTTCTGGAGCCCGCCGAGGAGGACTGCGATCAGGCAGACCGCGAACGGGTTGTAGCGCGCCAGTGCGGCGATCACGATCCCGGCATAGCCGTACCCGGCGGAGGTCAGTCCGCGCGGGTCGAGCGTGTGCCTGAAGTCGCCGTCCTGGCTCGCACCGCCGATTCCGGCGATCGCCCCCGAGAGCGCCAGGACCGCCAGGATCTTCCGCCGCGTGCGCATTCCGGCATAGGTGGCGGCGCGCGGCGAGTCGCCGATCACCTGCACCTCGAACCCGAACCGCGTCCGCGAGTAGAGGAACCAGATGACCGCCGCGAGCACGAGCCCGAGCAGAAACCCGAAGGGCAGGTACAGGCCGCTGATGTGGGCGAGCGGCCAGCTCGCCGCGTCCGGCAGGTTCTTCCCCTGTGGGAACACCTTGGCGGTCGGGCTCGAGGTGTCGCGCCAGTAGGACTCGGAGTCGAAGATCAGGTAGCTGACGACGAGCGCGCCGACGTAGTTGAGCATCAGCGACGTGATGATCTCGTTCGTTGAGAGGAACGCCCGCAAGACCGCCGGCACAAGCGCGAGCGCGGCGCCGCCCGCGGCGCCGGCAACGATCATCACGGGAACGGACAGCCAGCCCGAGTGGTTGCCGAGCGCGATGCCGGCGCCGGCGCCGAGGATCGCGCCCGCGTAGAGCTGGCCCTCACCGCCGATGTTGAAGAGCTGCATCCGGAACGCAACGGCGGCACACAGCCCCGTGAACAGCAGCGGGGTCGCCGCCACGAACGTCTCGTTGAGCGCCGCCTTGCTCCCGAACCCCGTGTCCAAGAGCCGCGAGAACGTATGGCCCGGCGCGTGCCCGGTCGCGACCAGCACGATCGCCATCAGCCCGAACGAGACCACGATGGAGCCGAGCGGCACCACCACGCTGAGCCACCGCGGTTGTGCCAGGCGACGCTCGATGCGGATCACGCGCGGCCGCCCGCCATCAAGAGCCCGAGCTCCTCCACGGTTGCGGTCGCCCCGGCGCGCTCACCGACGATCGCCCCCTCGTAGAGCACCGCGACCCGGTCGGCGAGCGCCAGGATCTCGTCCAGATCCTCGGAGATGAGCAGCACCCCGACGTATCCCTCGGCGGCCTCCCGCAGGTAGCGATGGACCGTCTCGATCGCAGCGACGTCGAGGCCGCGCGTCGGCGAGGCAACCACGAGCACACGGGGCGAGCCCTCGAACTCGCGCCCGAGCACGACCTTCTGCAGGTTGCCCCCCGAGAGCTGCCGCGCGGGATGGTCCGCGCCGCCGCCGCGAACGTCGTAGCGCTCGATCAGGTGCAACGCGTGTTGGCGGATCACGCGCAGCTTCAACAGCGGCCCGCGCGCGATGCGCTTCCCGCGGTAGGACTTGAGCACGAGGTTCGACGCGATCGAGAGCGACGGCGCGACGCCCGTGTGCAGCCTGTCCTCGGGGACGTGCGCGACGCCCGCGCCAATGGCCTCGCGCGCATCGCCACCGCGTAGCCGCTGGCCGCCGACGAGCACCTCGCCGCGCGTCGCGGAGCGCATGCCGGTGATTGTCTCCGCAAGCTCGCGCTGTCCGTTGCCCGCGACACCGGCGATGGCGACGATCTCGCCTGCACACACCGTCAGGTCGACACCGCGAAGGGCGTCTCCCCCGCGGTCTCCGTTCGCCCACAACGACCGAACTTCGAGCACCGGCTCGCCCAACTCCGTGCCTCGCACGACCCGCTCCGCGAGCGACACGTCCCGCCCGACCATGAGCGACGCGAGCGACCGTGGTGTCGCCTCCGACGTCTTGACGGTGTCGATCGCCTTGCCGTCGCGTAGCACTGTGACGCGGTCAGAGACCGCTTTCACCTCGTTCAGCTTGTGCGAGATGAAGATGATCGTCCGTCCTTCCGCGGCCATGACGCGCAGCGTCTCGAACAGCGACTCTGCCTCTTGCGGGGTGAGCACGGCGGTCGGCTCGTCGAGGATCAGGATCCGCGCCTCGCGGTAGAGCGCCTTCAGGATCTCGACGCGCTGCTGCTCACCCAGAGAGAGCTGCCAGATCCGCGCGCGAGGATCGACGGCGATCCGATAGCGCTCGCCGAGCTCGGCGACGCGGCGCTCGATTCGCCGGGGGTGCACCATGAACTTCTTCCCCTCGCCTCGGTGGTCGCCGAGGATCACGTTCTCCGCCACCGTGAACGGCGGGACGAGCCGGAAGTGCTGGTGCACCATCCCGATCCCCGCCTCGAGCGCGTCGCGCGGCGAGGAGAACGAAACGGGAGTCCCATTGAGGAGGATCTCCCCGGCGTCCGGTCGGTAGAGACCCGTAAGGACGTTCGAGAGCGTCGACTTCCCGGCGCCGTTCTCACCGAGGAGCGCGTGGACCTCCCCTTCGGCCGCCTCGAAGCACACCCCGTCGTTGGCGACGACGCCCGGGAACCGCTTCGTGATGTCGCGCAGTTCGACGGCAGCGGCCATAGAAAAAGGGCGGGCGGGACAGGAGTCCCGCCCGCCCATCATGCCCTTAGCTCTTCGGGCTCCCGATGACGCCCCTCACGAGGTAGCTCATCGAGTAGAGGTCATTGAACGTTGGGCGGTGCCCCTTCTTGATCTGGAGCTTGCCCTTCTGGTCGTAGATCGGGCCGCTGAACTCGTTCCACTTGCCGCTCTTGATCAGCGTCCGCTGCTTGGCGATCAGCGTCTTCGTCTTCGCGGAGACGCCCTTGCCGTACGGTGCCAGCTTCGTAAATCCGTCCTTCATGCTGCCGTAGTAGTTGCCCGTCTTCCACGTGCCGTTCATCGCGGCCGTGGTGCGCTTGAGGTAGTACGGGCCCCAGTTGTAGACCGCCGCCGTCAGCCAGGAGTTCTTTGCGAACTTCTGCGCGTTCGAGTCGTAGCCGACCCACGGGATCCCTGCCGACTCGGCGAACTGGCCGGTTGCGGGGCTGTCGACGTTCTGCCCGAGCACGTCGGCACCTGCAGCCTTCAGGTTCTCGGCGGCCTTCTTCTCCTTCGCCGGATCGAACCACGAGTTCGTCCAGACGATCCGCACCTTCGCGCCCGGATGCGCCTTCTGGACGCCGAGGGTGAATGCGTTCGTGTGCCGGATCACCTCCGGGATCGCGAACGGGACGACGTAGCCGACGACGCCACTCTTCGACGCGGCACCGGCAGCGATGCCGGAGAGGTAGATCGCGTCCTCACCAGCGCCGTAGTACTCCGCCATGTTCGGGAGCTTCTTCGTGCCCGTCGCCATCTCGAACTTGACGTCCGGGTGCTTCTTCGCGGCCGCGTACATCGCGTCCTGGTAGCCGAACGACGTGGCGAAGATGATCTTGTTGCCGTCGCGGATCAACTGCTCGATCACATTCGCGACCTGTGGGCCCTCTGGGATGCTCTCCTTGTACGTGGTCTGCACCTTCGAGCCGAGATGCTTCTGGACGTACAGGCGACCCTGCTCGTGCGCCTGTGACCAGCCGCCGTCGTTGTGGGGGCCGACGTAGATCCACGCCGCCTTGAACGCAGCCGACGACTTCGCCGAGCCGGGCGACGTCCCGAGCGCGAGCACCGCGGCGAGCGCCGCGACCACGAGCACGATCGCGCCGAGCGCGAGCTTCCTGTTCTGCACTGTTCCTCTCCTTGCGAGCCGGATTGCCGGGGGGAAGGCCGAATCTATCCGACCTTCGCACGTTCCTCTAGGCCTCTGCGGGAAGCCCCTGCAGAACGGGGTCTTTCGCACTCCAGGGGAAGGTGATCCAGCGGTCCGTGCGGCGCCAGACGTACTCGCACTCGACCACCGAGCGGGGCTTCTCGTAGAGGACCGCGCAGCGCACCTCGGCCACCCTGCCCGCGCAGAACTCCTGCACGAGCCGGAGCGTCGCGCCGGTGTCGGCGACGTCATCGACGATCAGCACCTTGAAGTCGGCGAAGTCGACCAGGTCGGGCACGGGCGGCAGGATCATCGGCACCTCGAGCCGCTCGTCGACGCCGGTGTAGAACTCGACGTTCATCGTGAACGTGTTCTTGACGCCGAGCGCGTAGCCGATCGCACCGGCGACGAGCAGGCCGCCGCGCGCGATCCCGAGGATCATGTCGGGCACCCAACCGTCTGCGGCGACTTGCTCGGCGAGCTCGCGTGCGCCGGCGCCGAGGTCGTCCCACGTCATGGCTTCGCGTTCAGTCAAGGAACCGTGAGCCTATCGAGTGCAGCCGTGAGTGCATCGATCGCGAGGGCGATGTCCTCCTCGCTCGACAGCTCGTCCGGATGGTGGGACACGCCGTCATTCAGCGAGCGGACGAAGAGCATCGACGGGTTCGGCACGAACATCGCATCGTGGCCCGCACCGGAGACGAGCCGCGGCGCGTCGGGCAGCACCGCCGCAAACGCGTCGCCCATCGGCACGGGGTCGCGAACCCAGCGTGGTTCGAATCCGATGTCGGAGATCAGCCGCTGGAGCCGGGCGGGATCGGCAGAGCGTGCGTCGACGGACACGGTCACACGCGCAGGTACGACGTTGGTTGCGTTCGGTTCGACCTCGATCGCCCCGATGGTCGCGACGCAGTCGTCACCCGCGCAGTCGCGGACGTGGAGGATGAAGCGCGCGGCTTCGACCAGCGCGTCCTGTCTGACATCCATCGGTGTCGTCCCGGCGTGGTCCGCGCGGCCCTCGAACACCGTCGAGCCGCGAGCCTGCCCGCCGATCGCGCTGACGACGCCGAGGGGCACACCCAGCCGCTCGAGCACCGGACCTTGCTCGATGTGCAGCTCGAGATAGGCATCTGGTACCTGCTCGATGCGCTGGCTACCCATCGGCCCCGACTCCTCGGCGCGGAACGCAACAACAGCGAGTTGCCGCTGGCGCAGGCGGTCGGCGGCTTCAATCGCCGCGACGACTCCGAGCACGCCGTCGAACCTCCCGGCGGTCGGGACGCTGTCGAGGTGCGAGCCGGCCCAGACGCGCGCTGCGCCGCGCGACCCGAACAGGTTGCCGGCGCCGTCTCGCGTGACCTCGAGACCGGCCTCCCGCATCCAGCCCGCGGCGAGCTCGTGCGCCTCGTCCTCCTCGGCTGAGTAGGCGGGGCGGTGCTGCGCGATCGCATACACCGCGTCGATCCGCTCCAGCGCGCGGGTGCTCACTCGCCCAATGGTAGGAGGACACGCCAGCCTGCGAGCGTGAGCCCGGCGCAGGCGACAAACCCGCACCACCACGAGGTGGCGCCGACGAGCACGCCGAACAAGCCGGGGTAGACCGCGCCGCTCCCGTTCAGCAGCGACTGCTGCAGCCCGATCGCCGTGCCGGAGCGCCGATGGCCCGCAAGCTCGACGGCCGCCGCGAACGACAGGCCGTTCCAGCTCATCGAGAGCACCCCGGCTGCGACGAGTGCCGGGATGAGCACGGGAAGCGGCGAGGCGAGCAGCGCCGCCGATCCGGTGACGAACGCAGCGACCGCAAGCGCGATCAGCCGCAGCGGGCGAAGGCGGCTCCCCACCAGGTCGGACCAGCGCCCCGCCGAGATACGCGCGACGATCCCGAACAGCTGGACGACCGCGAGCACCGCAGCCGCATGTCCCGGCGACAGGCCGCGCCGGTCGTGAAGGAACAGCACCGTGAAACCGACGACGCACATCTGCGGCGCCAGGACGAGCGCGCTTCCGAAAGAGATCCGCCAGAGGCGCCGGTCGCGGAGCGGCGCGATGTCGGCCTCGTCGCTGCCGTCCGGTGCCGGGATGTCGCGCAGAACGACCGCGCCGAGGACCGCCGCGGTGACGCACGCGATCCCCATCGTCGCGAACCCCCAGCCGGTGCCGCCCGCGCGTACGATCGGCGGCAACGCGAGGGAGGCGGCGAACCCGCTGATCGGGATCGCTGTCTGCCTGATCCCGAGCGCAAGGCCCCGCTGCGAGCCCGGGAACCACGCCATCACGGCGCGCCCGCTCGCGGATTGCACGCTCGCGCCGAGGAACCCCGCGACCACGAGCAGCAAAAGCAGTGTCTCGAACCCACCCACCTGCGAGGCGGCGAGCAGCGAGAGGCCGCACCCGCCGACACCGGCGAGAAGCACCCACCGTTCCCCGACCCGGTCGGCGGCGAGCCCCCACGGGATCAGCGAGACAACGGAGCCCGCGAGCGACGCGGAGATCAGCACTCCCATCTGCCCGAGCGACACGTGGAACCGGTCGCGCAGCGACGGCGCCATCACTGCGACGCCGAACCAGATCGCGGAGTATGTCGCCTGCGCGAACGTTCCGGCGGCGAGGACTCGCCAGCGGGTCAGAGGCCGAACGGATTGGTCGGCCGCGTGCCGGTGTACGTGACGACCGACTTCGTCTCGAGGTAGAGATCGAGTGTCTCGAGCGCGAGCTCGCGCCCGAACCCCGACTGTTTGTAGCCGCCGAACGGGATGCCCGGAAACGCGGTGTACGGCATGTTGATGCCGACTGTGCCGGACTTGATCTTCGCTGCGATGCGATGGCCCTTCGCGGGATCACCGGTCCAGATGGTCGCCATCAACCCGTAGCGAACGTCATTCGCGATGCGGATTGCGTCGGCCTCGTCCTCGAATGGGATCACTGTGACAACGGGGCCGAAGATCTCCTCCTGCGCGGCGCGGATGTCGTTGCTGGTGTTCGCGATCACGGTCGGGGGATAGAACGCACCGGGACCGTCGGTCAGCTCCCCACCAGTCGTGATCTCGGCACCGTCGTCACGCGCGCCGTCGACGAAGGAGTGGACCTTGTCGCGATGCGCAGCCGAGATGAGGGAGCCCATCTGCGTCTCCGGATCGAGCGGGTCACCGACGCGCACCTGCTGCGAGAGGGCCGTGACCTGCACGACCACATCGTCGTACAGGGACGCCTCGACGAGTAGCCGCGATCTCGCCTCGCAGGACTGGCCTGCGCAGGCGTAGATCGCCCACACACTCGACGGGATCGCATCCGTGAGGTTCGCGTCGGCGAAGACGAGGCTCGGGCTCTTGCCGCCGAGCTCGAGCGTCACGCGCTTGATCGGGTCGGACGCGAGCCGCATGATCTCGCCGCCCGTCTTCGTCGACCCGGTGAACGCGATCTTGTCGACGCCCGGATGCCGGACGAGATACGCGCCGGTCGTCGGGCCGTCGCCGGGCACGATGTTGATCACACCGGCGGGAAAACCAATCTCGGTTGCGAGCTCGGCGATGCGCAACACCGAGAGCGGCGTCTGCGGATCCGGCTTCAGCACGACCGCGCAGCCGGCGGCGAGCGCAGGCGCAAGCTTCCAGGTCGACATCAGGAGCGGGTAGTTCCACGGCACGATCTGTCCCGCCACGCCGACCGGCTCTTTCTGCGAGTAGAAGAGCAGCGAGCCGCCGATCGGATTCGAGCGGCCCGCGATCGAGCCGATCGCGGACGCGTAGTAGCGGAAGTGCTCGGTCGCTCCCGCGATCTCCGCTTTCACGGACGAGATCGCCTTGCCGACGTTGCGCGACTCGAGCTCGGCAAGCTCTTTGCGGTTTGCGGCGATCGCGTCCGCCAGTGCGTGCAGCAGGCGGGAGCGCTCGGTTCCCGGCGTCTTGCCCCACGCGCCCTCGACGGCGGCCCGTGCGGCCTCGACGGCGCGGTCGATGTCCGCCTCGCCGGCGATCGCGGCGCGTGCGAGTGGCTCACCGGTTGCAGGCTCGTGCAGCTCGCGCACCTCGCCCGAGGCGGGTTCGACCATCTCGCCGCCGATGAAGAGGCCGTGCTCGGTAGTCGCGGTGGCCATCACCCGGAGACTAGCTCGCCCACCCTGACCTGCTCGGTGAGGAGCCGCCGCAGTCGCGCGGGATCGTCGCCAACGTATGCCCCGCACAGGTCGCGGCCGGCGGAGTACGTGATCGTGTAGGCCCGCCACGTCGGGTCAGTGACGAAGCGGACCGACTGCGCGGCCTGCTCGGGCGTGTTGAGCGTCCAGTGCTGGACGTACGCACGCGCGTCGTCGTGCGACATGCCGTCCTCGAAGATCATCAGTGCGGCGTTCAGGCTGACGGTGCGGAGCCGGTCGATCTCATGCGTGATTCGCAGGCCGAGCTCCGGGTCGGGGAGCTCCACGCCGTGGCGGCGGATGATCGCGTAAGCCTCCTCGCGTGACCCGTCGTCGAGAACGACGTCGATGCCGATCTCTGCGATCCCCTCGCTCAGCACTGCCTGCGGCGTCGGAACGAGTGCGATCGTCTCCTCGAGCAGGTCCTGCCCGTCCGCGAGCAGGCGCTCCTTCAGTGAGCTCTCGGTGTGGTGGCCCGGGTATACCTCGTGCGCGGCGAGGTGGATCAGGTCGAGGCCGGTCGTCGGCACGTCCGTGTTGAGGACGACGCGGCTCGCGAGGTCACCTAGGTAGTAGTTGAACGCCCACCACGGCTCGTCCGTGACAGGCTCGAGCGCCGCGCGCTCTCCCTTCGGCAGTTCGACGACCTCGAGCGTGCGGGCGCGCATGAGCGGCAGGAGGTCCTCGAGGACGGCGATCGTCTTGTCCCCCGGGCAGACGTGGCGGTCGCGCCAGGCGCGGCGCCGCTCGGCGAGCGACCCTTCGCCCGGGAGCAGCTCATCGAGCTCGGCGTGGACGCGTTCGAAGACGACCTCGGGAGTCCGCTCCGGCCGTACGCCGTAGCTGCCTTCGACCTCGTCGCTGTACGAGAGCTGCTCGCCCGCGAGTACGCGCGTGTAGGTCCAGCACCCGTGCACCAGGTCGCGGAGGTACCCGTCGTCGAGCGAGTCGTGCAACGCTGCTGCGTCCTCGACGAGCTGGGCCGGAGCAACGAGCTCCTCGGCGTCGACCTGCTCCTTCAGCTCGGCCGGGCCGTAGTAGGAGTCGACGAGACCGTCGACGTGGCGCCCGAGCCGCAGCCCGAGCAGCAGGTAGTGCTCCGCCGCCGTCATCGTTCGAACAATGCCGCTTGTCCCTGGCCGACGCCGACGCACATCGTCACGATTCCACGCCGCGCGTCACGGCGGCGGAGCTCGTGCAGCAGGGAGACGACGAGCCGCGCACCGCTCATCCCGAGCGGATGCCCGATTGCGATTGCGCCCCCATTCACGTTGAGTCGCGCCTCGTCGATCCCGAGCTCGCGCGCGACCGCAACCGACTGCGATGCAAACGCCTCGTTCAGCTCGACGAGGTCGACGTCGCCGATCGCGACTGCCGCGCGGTCGAGCAGCCTGCGGACTGCAGGCACCGGCCCGATCCCCATGACGCGCGGGTCGACGCCTGCAACCGCCGAGGCGACGAACGCGCCGAGTGGTTCGATCCCGAGCGCACGTGCCTTCTCCTCCGATGCAACGACGACGGCCGCGGCGCCGTCGTTCAAACCCGACGAGTTTCCGGCCGTGACGCTACCGCCGGCGCGAAAGGCCGGCTTCAGCGACGCGAGCTTCTCGAACGTCGTCTCGGGTCGCGGGTGCTCGTCGTGGATCAGCTCTCCCGCCGGCACGAGCTCGTCGTCGAATCGCCCGGCCTTGCTCGCCGCCGCCCAGCGCTCCTGCGACCGGAGCGCGAACCCATCCTGCTCCTCGCGCGTCACGTGCCAGCGTTCGGCGACGTTCTCGCCGGTCTCGCCCATCGACTCGAGCGGGAACATCGCCTCGAGCTTCGGGTTGGGGAAGCGCCAGCCCAGGGTGGTGTCGTACAGGACGCGGTCGCCGCGCGGGAACGCGCGGTCCGGTTTCGGCGTCACGAGCGGAGCGCGTGACATCGACTCGACACCGCCCGCGACAAAGAGGTCGCCGTCGCCTGCGACGACCGCGTGGCAGGCGCCGACGATCGCGGCGAGCCCCGACGCGCAGAGACGGTTGACGGTCACACCGGCAACGGAGTCGGGAAGCCCGGCGAGCAGGACTGCCATCCGCGCGACGTTCCGGTTGTCCTCGCCCGCCTGGTTCGCGCAGCCGACGAAGGCGTCTTCGATCTCGGCCGGCGGAACGCCGGCGCGGTCGACCGCCGCGCCGATCGCTAGCGCGGCGAGGTCGTCCGGGCGCACGCCGGAGAGCCCGCCGCCGTACCGGCCGACCGGCGTCCGCACCGCGCTGAGGATCACGGCACGAATTCCGGCTCCTTGCCGAGCAGGTGCGCCACCGCCGCGCGGCCGCGCTCCCCCATGTCGAGCGTGAGGTCGTTGACGTACATGGCGACGAACCGGTCGGCGGTCTCCTCGTCGATCCCCCGCCCGAAGCGCATCGCGTATGCGAGTGCCTGGTCGCGGTTGGCGAGGCCGGCGGCGATCGCGTCTCGGAGCACGGCCGAGACGTCGTCGCGGCGCTCGACGTCGCGCCGGATGCCGACGAGACCGAGCGGCAGCGGCAGACCGACGTGCTCGTCCCACCACGTGCCGAGATCGAGCAGCTTGGTGAGGCCGGCGTCGGCGTAGGTGAGCTGGCCCTCGTGGATCAACAGGCCGGCCTCCGCGCGGCCGGAGACCACCTCGTCCAGCACCTGGTCGAACGGCAGGTCTCGGGTGCGAGCCCCGTCGCCGAGGGCGAGTCGCAGCACGCGCTTCGCGGTGGTCAGCGGCCCGGGCGTGACGATCTCGACCGCGCCGAGGTCCAGTTCGCGACGCGCGACGACGATCGGCCCGTAGCCCTCGCCGAACGAGGCCCCGTGCTGTAGGAGGACGTAGCGTTGCTCGACCGCCGGGTAGGCGCCCGCGGAGAGCGCGGTCACCTCGAGCCGGCCCTCGAGCGCCCAGTCGTTCAGGGACTGGATGTCCGACACGACCGGTTCGAGCTCGAGCCCGCGGGCGTCGACCGCCCCGGCCTCGAGCGCCCAGACCATGAACGCGTCGTCGGGGTCCGCTGAGTGGCCGACTCGGATGGACACGGCGGCCCACGTTACCCTGGAGCCGATGTTGAGCGAGTCGATCCAGGATTACCTGAAATCGGTCTACAAGCTGCAGGCCGCAAACGGCCACGTGACGATCGGGGCGCTCGCGAAGGATCTCGGCGTCGCCCCTGCGTCGGCGTCGGCGATGGTGAAGAAGCTCGCCGCGCTCGAGCTCCTGACGCACGAGCCGTACCGCGGCGCGCAGCTCACCGAAGCGGGCGAGCGCGTCGCGCTCGAGGTGATCCGGCACCATCGCCTGCTCGAGCTGTACCTCGCCGAGACGCTCGGCGTTCACGTCGACGACGTTCACGACGAGGCGGACCGGCTCGAGCACGTCATCTCGGAGGAGCTCGAAGCGCGCATCGACCGCGCGCTCGGGTTCCCGACGCACGACCCGCACGGCGACCCGATCCCGGACGCGAACCTGGAGTGGCCTAGCAATCGCTGAGTGCTCCGGCTCGCCGCCGGGGCCGCCCGGTGCGCTCAGCGGCCGAAGAAGAACTTCTCGAGGGGGGCGAGCAGCTCGTCGCGGTGGAACGGCCTGACCTTGGTGCCGGAACCGTCGTCCTCCGACACGACCGCGTCGTCCTCGAGCGCGTCGTTCGCCGCCTCGAGACAGTCGTCGAGCTCGTAGCCCTCCCATACGTAGTCGTCGCCGCGCGGCGCCTCCGTCTCGCGGTGCTGCGGGTTCACCTGGCGTCCGACAGCCCACAACGCACCCGCGCGGCGCTCGATCCAGATCACGACGCGCTCGGGGCTTCCACCGTCGTCGAGCCCTTCGACGACGCGTTCGGCAAAGCGCCCGTCCCTCGCGGGGGCCTTCACGACACGACTATACAATGGTCATGAGGTGGGCCTTGTCGACGCGATCAAGGGTGCGTTCTCGTTCCTCGGTTCGCGATCTCAGAGCGAGGAGCGCATGGCGCAGTACGTGATCCGCGAGCACCATCGTGGCCGTCCGCTGCACGACATCCTCGAGGACCACTACGTGACGAACCGCTTCAGCCCCGAGCAGGTCAGGCGACTGCTCGACCGCCCGGACGTGTTGCACGCGCTCGGCGAGGGCGTCGTCAGCGAGACGAAGTCTCAGCTCTAGTAGTCGTCGTCGAGCGGGCGGCGCAGCACCCAGAGGAACGTGGTCGTGATCGAGCCCGGCTCCGGGCCGCTCGTCCCCTCGAGCTCCTTCAGCTTCGTCGCCGCCTGGCCGAACTTGCCGAGGCCCGGCATCGGAATGCCACTGCCGTCACGCTGCTCGGGCACGGCGTGCACATCGGAGGCGACATGCACGAGCTCCCAGCCGTCCCGGCCGTAGTCGTTGAGCGCAGTTGTGTACTGACCATCCGTCAGCGATACGACCCGATACTCGAAGCGCTGCACTCCGTGAGCGTACTGCGGACCGAAGAGGTGTCAGACACCAATGGTGTCTGACACCGTCCGCAGCCAGGTGCGCCCGGCAAGATTCGAACTTGCGACCTCTGCCTCCGCAGGGCAGCGCTCTATCCCCTGAGCTACGGGCGCTCGAGCGGCCAGTGTAGCCGCGCCGACGCGCCGGCCACGGTCAGCTCGGCGTCGTCGGGCACCTCGACGCGCACGTAGGCGAGCGCGAGCCGGTCGACGGAGCTGGTGACGCGGCCGACCTCTTTCCCGGCATACACAACAGGCGTCTCGGGCGGCGGGAGCCCCTTCCACCTCGAGCACGCGCAACCGTCTGTTCACCTTGCCCCGGTAGTGCTGTCGCGCGATCGGCTCCTGCCCCGGGAAGCAGCCCTTCGTGAACGAGATCGCCCGCTCGTCGAGGCCCGCCTCAGCGGGCAAGACGCGGTCGTCGAGCTCGCGGCCGTAGAGCGGTGTTCCCGCCTCGATCCGCAACCGCTCGAGGTCGGCGTCTCCGTCCATGTCGGAGTCGAGCACTTCGACCGCCGGAACACCGTAGTCGCGATTGGGGATCCCGTCGTGGCCGCCGAGCACGATCGTCGAGACGTGCTCTTCCGGTTCGATCTCGCACTTCGCAGCGAACCGCATGCGCGCGAGTTGTGCGCGCAGCGCCTCGCCGAGCTCGGGCTCGGTCAAGAGGAGCACGTCGTCGGCCCCGCGGCGCCACACGAGCACCGGCGCGACCACGCGCGCCTTCGCCGTGAGGAGCAGCGCGTCGACGGAGCCGGCGTCGGGGACGTCGTTCGACAGCATCCGGTTCAGGTAGTCGATCGCGTCTGGGCCCCGCACCCGCACGTAGGCGCGGGGCCTGCGGGCAGCGCCTTGCGTAACGGTAGGCATGCCTCCTTAGACTAGACACCGTGTTCAGGTCGAAGGCGGAGCAGAAGGTGCGCGACGCGGGGTACGACCCCGCGCGGCTGCCGCCCGGTCAGTACCTGACGAAGAAGTGGCCGGTCCTTCATGCGGGCTCGGTCGCGCGGTACACCGACCTGTCGACCTGGACGCTCCGGGTCTTCGGCGACGTGGACAACGAGGTCGAGCTTTCGTGGGAGCAGTTCAACGAGCTGCCACGGACGTCGAACGTGCAGGACATCCACT
Source organism: uncultured Thermoleophilia bacterium (assembly GCA_963785875.1). Lineage (GTDB taxonomy): Bacteria > Actinomycetota > Thermoleophilia > Gaiellales > Gaiellaceae > PALSA-600. Next base: position 442,928 of record CAWAWV010000004.1, read on the forward strand.
GCGTGACGCGCTGGTCGAAGTTCGACACGCAATTCGAAGGCGTCCACTGGCGCGAGCTCGCGCAGCTTGTACGTCCGCACCCGACGGCGCGCTTCGCGATCGCCCATGCCGAGGCCGGGTTCACCGCGAACATCCCGCTGGCGTTCCTCGAGCAGGAGGACGCGCTCCTTGCGACCCACGGCGACGGCGAGGTGCTCGAGGCCGATCACGGCTACCCGCTCAGGCTCGTGATCCCGGGCAAGTACTTCTGGAAGAGCGCCAAGTGGCTGCGGGGGATCGAGCTCTCGTCGATCGACAAGCCCGGGTTCTGGGAGCGGTACGGCTACCACAACGACGCCGATCCGTGGGCCGAGCAACGCTACGGCTTCTGAGATCACTCGGACGGGGGATGGCAGCCGTCGCACCCCCGCCGACACCAGTCGTACAACCCTCCCCCATCCCCGTGAAGACCCGCTCCGGCGGGTCTTCTCGTTTCTAGGCGAAACGGGCGGCCCCAAGGCCGCCCGTTTCGCTAACCAGCACTTTCGCCAAAGGCGAAAGTGCCTACATCATCCCGCCCATGTCCGGCATCCCGGCGCCCATACCCGCGCCGGCCTTCTCCGGAGCCTCGGCGACGATCGCCTCCGTGGTGAGGATGTTCTTCGCGATCGACGCGGCGTTCTGCAGCGCGGAGCGCGTGACCATCGTCGGGTCGGTGATTCCGGCCTTCAGGAGGTCGGTCACCTCGCCGGTGTCGACGTTCAGCCCCTCGCCCGGCTTGGCCGTGCGCACCTGCTGGACGACGACGGAGCCCTCGAGCCCCGCGTTCGTCGCGAGCTGGCGGAGCGGCTCCTCGAGCGACTTGATGATGATCTGCGCACCTGTGCGCTCGTCACCCTCGAGACTCGCGAGGAGGTTCTCCTTGACCGCGTCGGCCGCGTTCAGCAACGCGACGCCGCCGCCCGGTACGACGCCCTCCTCGAGGGCGGCACGCGCGGCCTGCAGCGCGTCTTCGACGCGGTGCTTGGTCTCCTTCATCTCGGTCTCGGTGGCTGCGCCGACCTTGACCACGGCGACGCCGCCCGACAGCTTCGCGAGGCGCTCCTGGAGCTTCTCGCGGTCGAAGTCGGAATCGGTGTTCTCGATCTCGGACTTGAGCTGCTTGATGCGGCCCTTGATCGCCTCGCCCTCGCCGGCGCCGTCGATGATCGTGGTCGAGTCCTTGTCGACGACGACCTTGCGGGCATGACCGAGCTGCGAGAGCTTCGTATTCTCGAGCTTCAGGCCCATCTCCTCGGTGATCACCTCGCCGCCCGAGAGGATCGCGATGTCCTCGAGCATGCGCTTACGGCGGTCGCCGAAGCCCGGCGCCTTGACGGCGACGGCCTGGAAGGTGCCCCGCAGCTTGTTGACGACGATCGTCGCGAGCGACTCGCCCTCGACGTCCTCGGCAACGATCAGCAGCGGGCGGCCGGCCTGGATGACCTGCTCGAGCACCGGCAGAAGGTCCTTGACGGCCCCGATCTTCTGGTTCGCGACCAGGATGTACGGGTCGTCGAGCACGGCCTCCATGCGCTCAGCGTCGGTGATCATGTAGGGCGACAGGTAGCCCTTGTCGAACTGCATGCCCTCCGTGAACTCGAGCTCGAGGCCGAACGTCTGCCCCTCCTCGACGTTCACGACGCCGTCCTTGCCGACCTTCTCGATCGCCTCGGACAGCACCTCGCCGATCTCCGTCGAGCGCGAGGAGACGGTCGCGACTCGCGCGATGTCCTCCTTGCCGGAGATCTCCGTCGACTGCGACTTCAGGTTCTCGACGATCGTCTCGACGGCCTGCTCGATGCCGCGCTTCAGCGCCATCGGATTCGCACCGGCGGAGACGTTCTTGAGGCCCTCGCGGACGACGGCCTGTGCGAGCACCGTCGCCGTCGTGGTGCCGTCGCCGGCGACGTCGTTCGTCGCCGTCGCAACCTCGCGCACGAGCTGGGCGCCCTGGTTCTCGAACACGTCCTCGACCTCGATCTCGCGAGCGATCGTGACGCCGTCGTTCGTGATCGTCGGCGCGCCGAACTTCTTGTCGAGCACGACGTACCGACCCTTCGGGCCGAGCGTCACCTTGACTGCATCGGCCAGGATGTCGACGCCGCGCTGGAGCGAGCGGCGTGCATCCTCACTGAACTTGAGCTCCTTGTGAGCCATGTGTCTCTATCTCTCCTTGTCTTCCTAGACCGCTGCGCGGTCGCCGACGACCTTGGCCAGGACGTCGGACTCACGAAGGATCAGGACATCGTCGACACCGACCTTGATCTCGGTGCCGCCGTACTTGCTGAAGATGATCTCGTCGCCCTCTTCGAGATCCATGGCGATGTGATTGCCATCCTCGTCGCGGGCGCCCGGGCCGACAGCGAGGACGCGGCCGCGCTGCGGCTTCTCCTTCGCCGTGTCCGGCAGGACGATGCCGCTGACCGTGGTCTCTTCCTCCTCGAGGACCTCCACGATCAGACGGTCGCCAAGCGGCTGCAGATTCATACGTTGACCTCCACTTGTGACACGATTGTGCGTGCGGCTGGCACTCTACCGGTTGGAGTGCCAGTAGCGCAAGAATCTCAGCGCATCGGGCTTAGATCGTGAGGCGGGAATTCTCGGCGGGTGGCGTGCTCGTGCGGCGCCTTCAGGGGCGGTGGATGGTGGCGGCGATCCGGCCCGGCGGAAAGAAGCCGGGCACGTGGGCGCTCCCGAAAGGCCGGATCGACCCCGGCGAGCGCGGCGAGGAAACAGCGCTCCGTGAGGTCGCGGAGGAGACCGGAGCCCGCGGCCGTTCCCTGGGCAAGCTCGGCGACGTCCGCTACTTCTTCAACTGGGAGGGCGAGCGGGTCTTCAAGGTCGTCTCGTTCTTCCTCGTCCGCTACGAGAGCGGCCGGCTCGGCGACGTCCCGCCCGAGCATCGCCACGAAGTCGCCGAGGTCCGCTGGCTGCCGCTCGAGGACGCGCCGCGCCTTCTCACCTACGGCGGCGAACGCGACATGGCCCAAAAGGCGCTCGAGCGCCTATGATCGTCGCGCCGTGCCCGCCTTCGCGCTGAACTTCTACTCGCCGATCGTCGAGGCGCAGCTCAAGGCGCACCGCAAGACGGCGACGATTCGCCTCGGCGACAAGTCCCGCAAATACCAGAAAGGGATGATCGTCTCGGTGCTCGCCGGCGCCCGGTTCAGCCCGCGCCAGCACATCTTCGACGCCGTGATCGACAAGGTCGAGGTGAAGACGATCGGCGAGCTGTCCCCGAACGAGATCGAGCACGACAACCCCGAGATCCGCCACACCGACGAGCTCTGCCGCTTCCTCGGCCAGCTCTACAACCGTGACGTCGACGAGGGCGACACGGTGACGGTGATCCGCTTCTCGGCGATCAAGCCGAGCCTCGGCTTGTTCTAGCCCGCCCGGCCCCGCGTAGCTAGTGGCAATCCGCATCAGCGCATTCGCGGATGTCGGCGGCGCGACCCGCGCCGAAGCTGACTCGCAAGGAGGTGTGCCCTCGATGATCGCGACCCTTGCACAGACGATCGGAACCTTCGCGGTGCTGGTCTTCGTATTCGCCACGCTCGCCTTCGTGGCGTATGCGCTCGTGCGTCCCTTCACGCACGTGCGTTACCGCCACCCGAGCGAGCGGCTCTGGCGGCCGCTCGACTGAGCGACGCCCACCCGAGAAGGTGTCTGACACCTCTTGGTGTCAGACACCCTTAGCGGTTCTGCAGCGTGTCGAGCCCGATCGCGAGGGCGATCGCGAGCCGGCGGTCGAGCGCCTTGTCCGGGTCGCCGGAGAGGTCGAGCACGTAGCGGTCGCGAAGCTGAAACTTCCGGTCCATGCGCCCGATCACGTGCTCGCCGGCGAGGAGGTCGAAGTTGTAGGGGATCGGGATCAGGCCGCCGACATCGGGGACGAAGTCGATCGCGCGACGGAGGATCGCCATCGCCTGGGAGCGCTCGCGCGCCACGGCTACTTCCTGGTCGGCCGCGTTCGCCACGGTCCACGTCGAGCGCAGGAGCGACTTGCCGAACACGTGGTGGAGGAGTCCGATCTTTCCCTCCTGCGCGTCGACGACGTCGTACCGCGATCCGCCGGTGTCGAGCCAGGTCTGCGCCTGGATGTGGAACAGCTCCTGCGTCTCGCCTTCGTCGGCGCAGAAGCGAATGTGCTCCTTGATCGCGAGCTTCTTCTGGCGCACGTACGCGATCGGCGGGCCGGCGGGCGTGTCGCCCACGGCGAGCGGAGTCACCCGGTAGAGGTTCGCGATCGGCCGGATCAGCTGGTCGACCAGGTACCGGTCGTACTCGAACGGCCCCATCAGCGGCTCTTGTCTCTCCGAATGCGCATGCCCAGGAGCTCCGGTTCGCGCAACCGCGCTCCGCACTCCTCGCAGTCGACCGCGAAGGTCGACGAGAACGGCGCCTCGCAGTCGGGGCAGCGGTGGAGCATGCGCCCGCCACACGTGCACCTCTCCGGCACCTCGTCCTCGGACTCCTCGAAGAAGCGGCGGGCGGCGCCACAGTCGAGGCAGAACGCGGTCCAGTGACCGAGCACGTTCCGGCGCTCCTCGCGAAGCCAGTCTGCTGCCTTGCCCACGCGCTGCACGGTATAGAACCGAACGGGCGGTCAGGTGCCGTCGTTAGCATTGACGCGGCTCTTCTTCCCTACGAGACTCGAGGACGGTGCAGTGGCGATCGCGCGTGTAGCGGAGCCGAGCGGCTCGCTCCAGGAGGTGAGGGAGTGGGGACTCGACCGCGAGGACCTGCTCCAGATGTACCGCAACATGCTCGTCACCCGCGGCGTCGAAGAGCGCGGGCACATCCTGTACCGCCAGGGAAAGATCCCGGGCTCGTTCTACACCGGGCGCGGGAATGAGGCATCGGCGGTCGGTGTCGCGACCGCGATGGGGCCAGACGACGTCGGCACGCCGCTCCATCGCGACATGGGCGTGCACATCACACGCGGCGTCGAGCCGTGGCGGGTCTTCGCCCAGTACATGGGGCGCGCCGATGGGCCGACGCACGGCAAGGACGGCAACGTCCACATGGCGGATGCTCGGCTCGGGCTGCTCGCCATGGTCAGCCACCTGCCGGCAATGCTGCCGGTCGCCGTCGGGTGCGCGCTCGCGTTCCGCATCCGCGAGGAGCAGCGCGTCGCCGTCGCCTGGTACGGCGAAGGAGCCTCGGCGCGCGGCGACGCACACGAGGGCATGAACTTTGCAGGCGTCCGCCGGCTGCCGGTGGTCTTCATCTGCGACAACAACCAGTGGGCGTACTCGACACCGACGCATCTCGAGTACGCGGTCGAGCACCTCGCCGACCGCGCGACCGCCTACGGCTTCGACGGCGTCGTCGTCGACGGGACCGATGTGCTCGCGGTGCACCGCGAGACGAAGCGCGCGATCGACAAGGCGCGATCCGGCGGCGGGCCGACGCTGATCGAATGCCAGACGTTGCGCATGGAAGGGCACGCGGTGCACGACGACGCGTTCTACGTTCCCAAGGAGCTGTTCGAGCGCTGGGCCGAGCGCGACCCGATCGAACGGTTCCGCACGTGGCTGCGGTCGAACGCCGACGTGACCGACGCCGAGGAGGAGCAGATCGGCGCGCAGGTGAAGAAGCTCCTGAACGACGCGCTCCAACAGGCGGAGGAATCACCGCAGCCGGATCCTGCAACGCTCCTCGACGGCGTCTATGCGACGCCGGAAGACCTCGACACCCCCCACCACAAGTAGATAACCAATGTCCGAGAAGACCTATCTCCAAGCGATCAGCGACGGCCTCCGGACGGAGATGCGGCGCGACAAGCGCGTGTTCGTGCTCGGCGAGGACGTCGGCGTGTACGGCGGCGCGTTCAAGGTGACGCTCGGGTTCCAGGAGGAGTTCGGCTCCTGGCGCGTGATCGACACGCCGCTCTCCGAAACGGCGATTGTCGGCGGCGCGACCGGTGCCGCGATCATGGGGCTCCGGCCCGTCGCCGAGATGCAGTTCGCCGACTTCGTCTCCTGCGCGTGGGACCAACTCGTCACCGTCGCAGCGAAGCAGCGCTGGCGCGCGGGCACACCCGTGCCGATCGTGCTCCGGCTTCCGTCCGGCGGCGGCTTCTCGGGCGGGCCGTTCCACTCCCAGAACCCCGAGTCGTCGTTCGCGCACATCCCCGGCCTCAAGTGCGTCTGCCCGGCGACGCCCGAGGACGCCAAGGGGCTGATCATCAGTGCGATCGAGGATCCCAACCCGGTGCTCTTCTTCGAGCACAAGCACCTGTACCGCCGCATCAAGGGCGAAGTGCCGGACGAGCGCTACACGACGCCGATCGGCAAGGCGCGCACCCACCAGGAGGGCGACGACGTCACCGTCATCACCTGGGGCGCGATGGTCTACACCGCCGAGGAGGCGGCCAAGACGGTCGATGCGTCGGTCGAGATCATCGACCTGCGCACGATCGTGCCGTGGGACAAGCAGGCGGTGCTCGACTCCGTGCGCAAGACGTCGAAGGTGCTCGTGCTCCACGAGGACACCCGCACCGGCGGGTTCGGCGGCGAGATCGCAGCCACGATCGCCGAGGAGGCGTTCGAGGACCTCGACGCGCCGGTCAGGCGCGTGACGGCGCCCGACAGCCCGGTGCCGTTCTCGCCCGTCCTCGAGAAGGCGTTCATCCCGCAAGCAGAAGGCGTCGCGAACGCGTTGAAGGAGTTGATCTCGTACTGATGGCTACCAAGACCGCAGTCGACGTCGTCATGCCGCAGATGGGCGTCTCCGTCTCCGAGGGCACAATCACCAGGTGGGCGAAGAACGTCGGCGACACGATCGAGGCCGACGAGACGCTGCTCGAGATCTCGACCGACAAGGTCGACACCGAGGTGCCGTCGCCGGCCTCCGGCGTCGTCTCGGAGATCCTCGTCCAGGAAGGGGAGACCGTCGAGGTCGGCACCGTTCTTGCCCGCATCGGCGGCGAGACGGGAGCGCCCGCGCCGGAGCCGGAGCCGGAGCCCGAACCGGCAACGCAATCGGCCGCCGAGGTAGCCACGGCCGCCGCGACGGAGGGCCAAGCTGCCCCGCCGGAGCCTCCTCTAGCGCAACCGGCGCAGCCGGTTGTGCAAGGGAACGGCAAGGCGTTCGTCTCCCCGGTGGTGGCGCGCATCGCCGCCGAGCACGGGATCGACCCCTCGCAGGTTCCGGGCACCGGCACCGGTGGACGGGTCACGAAGAAGGACATCGTGGCGTTTGTCGAGGCGGGCCCGGCGCAGGCGCCACCAGCCGCACCGCAAGCCGAACCTGCTCCCGCGCCGGCGCCCGCTAGTGCACCGGCGGCTGCGCCGGCTCCAGCGGCTCCGGCAACCGCGCCGGTCCCCGCCACGGTTGGATCTGCGACGGCCGGCGAATCGCTCGAGCCCATGTCGGCGATGCGGCGCGGGATCGCCGAGCACATGCGCCGCTCGCTCGACACCTCCGCTCACGTCACGTCGGCGATCGAGGTCGACATGACGCGAGTCGTGCAGATCCGCGAGAAGCTGAAGAAGGAGTACCAGTCCGCCTACGGCGTCAACCCGACGTACCTCGCGTTCATCGCTCGGGCGACGGTGGAGACGCTGCGCGACTACCCGTGGGTGAACGGGGAGCTCCGCGGCGACCAGATCGTGACGCGCACCTACGTCAACCTCGGGTTCGCGGTCGAGCTCGCCGACGGCAAGGGCCTGATCGTCCCGAACGTGAAGAACGCCGAGACGCTCAACCTGCTCGGCATGGCGAAGAGCATCGCGGACATCGCGAACCGCGCGCGCAACAAGCAGCTGACCCCGGACGACGTCGCCGGTGGCTCGTTCACGATCACGAACCCGGGCGGCTACGGCACGTTCCACGGCACGCCGGTGATCAGCCAGCCGCAGGCCGCCATCCTCGGCACCTACGCGATCGTGAAGCGGCCGTGGGTGATCACGGACGAGAACGGGGCCGACGCGATCGCGATCCGGTCGATGATGAACCTCACGCTCACCTACGACCACCGCCTCGTCGACGGCGCGCTCGCGGGCCGGTTCCTGCGCGACCTGCGCGAACGCCTGCAGAGCTGGGGCGAGACGGATTACTAGAGATCGGTGACCGAGCGGTCGAGCGAGGCGAGCGCCTCCGTCTCGACCGCCGGTAGCCCCGCGTCCTGGCCGTAGCGCGCGAGGACTGCCGAGAGGTTCAACGCGATCACGCGCGCTCGAACGAGCGACGACTCGCCGACGTCGCCGTACGCGTCGAAGAACGCAGCCCGCGCAGACGGCGGCAGGAACGCGTAGACGAGCTGGAGATCGATGCCGGGATCGGCGCGGCACACGTCGACCCAGTCGACGACGCCCGTGACCTGTGGACCGTCGACGAGCAGCTGCCGGAAGTGGAGGTCGCCGTGACACGTGGCTACCGGCTCCGCGGCCGGCAGACGCTCTGCGTGATCCAGAAACGCCCTGACCGAGGGCGGCGACGGCCAGAGCGGCGCGACCGCCGCAAGCTCCTCACGCGTGCGCGCCACCCGAAACGACATGTCGGCACGGCGAACGACATCGACCGGAAGATCGGCGACGTCCAGTGCATGCAGACGCCGCAGCAAGCGCCCGAGCTGCGGCGCGAGCGCGTGCCGATCGGTCTCGCTCGCAGCCGACGCCTCTTTGCCCGGAAGCCACAGCGCGCCCCAGAACGGCCACGGGAACGACGCCGTCGGTGCACCGAGGTGCGTCGGAGACGGCACCGGAAACACGGGCGCGAGACGCTCGAGCACGCGAAGCTCGCGCTCCATCGGCTCGAGCACCACTTCACGACGCGGGAAGCGAAACGCCCACTCGCCGTCGACGCGGTGCACGGTGTAGTCCCAACCCGCAGCCACGAGCATCACCGAGTCCGCCGCGATCGCCGGGAACTGCGCACGCACCAGCTCCTGCGCGAGGCGTTCGTCGACAACCTGCTCGGCCTGCCAGTGGCGCGCCACGGGCGAACGGTACGCTGGACGCGTGGAAGGCGAGCTGCAGGTCGTCAACCTCGGCACGGTCGACTACCGCGAGGCGTGGGACCTCCAGCGGACGGTTGCCGCTGAGGTGGCTGCCGGAGCACGCGCCGACACCGTTCTCTTCCTGGAGCATCCGCCGACGATCACGCTCGGTCGCCGCTCCGAACCCGGCGAGCTGCACGTGCCCGACGGCGTCGACGTGGACATCGTCGAGGTCGATCGCGGCGGCAAGTCGACCTACCACGCACCGGGCCAGCTCGTCTGTTACCCGATCCTCGACCTGACCCGCCACGGACAGGACGTGCGCCGCTACTGCCGCGAGCTGGAAGAGGCTCTAGCGAAAACGCTGGGCGCGTTTTCGCTGGAGGCGACGACGTTCGACGGCCTCACAGGGGTTTGGCTCGACCGGCCGCCGCGGAAGATCGCGTCGATCGGGATCCACATCCACAAGTGGGTGACGACGCACGGGTACGCGCTGAACGTCGGCGTCGACCCCGCGCCGTTCACGGAGTGGATCACCGCCTGCGGGCTCGACGGATCCGCGTTCACGACGATGGCACGCGAGCTCGACCGGGACATTGCCGTCGACGAGGTTCGCCCGGTGGCTGCGGGCGCACTGGCAGACGTGCTGGGCATGTCCTTCGCCGAGCACACGCTCGCAGCCGCCTGATCCGTGACACCTGAGGCGATGCCGTCCGACGGGAGGGGGACGCTTGGTGGATGGCCACCGTACTGCGGGTGCTGGTCTGGGGTGGGCTGATCGCCGGGGCGGCGGTCGCTACCGCGCTCGCGGTCAGCGCGGTGTTCGGCTCGTCCTAGGGAGCCGGCGCCGCCGTCCACCTGGGACGCGGCCGCTCCTCGCGCTCCAGACGGGCCAGCCGATCGAGCAGCACCTCGGCATCGTCGGCGACGGCGATCGCCGCCAGATCCGCCTCGCGCACGAACCCTTCCTCGGTCGCGTGCCGCGCGAACGCAACCAGGGGCCGCCAGTACTCCTCGACGTCGAGCAGTCCGACCGGCTTCGTGTGCAGGCCGAGCTGCGACCACGTCAGCTGCTCCATCAGCTCGTCGAGCGTCCCGAACCCGCCCGGCAGTGCGACGAAGCCGTCGGCGAGCTCCGCCATCAGCGCCTTCCGCTCGTGCAGCGACGCGACGACGTGTAACTCGGTCAGACCGTCGTGCGCGAGCTCGCGCTCGACGAGCGCCTGCGGGATGACGCCGATCACCTCGCCGCCCGCCGCGAGTGCACCGTCGGCGACGGCACCCATCAGGCCGACCTTGCCACCGCCGTAGACGAGGCCGAGCCCGCGCGCTGCTGTCGCGGCGCCGAACGCGGCGGCCGCCGCGGCGTACGCCTGAGCACGGCCGCTCGAGGCGCCGCAGAAGACACACACTCGGCGCACGACACGAGCGTACCGGCGTTCTCTACCGTGCTCAGAATGCATCGCTCGTTCCATGCGCGCGAGAAGCCGGTGCGGCCGGCCGACCCGGCGGAGCGCCGCGCGAACCTCCGCCGAATCGCCCGGCTCTTCCGCGGCTACCGCGGGCGGTTGTCGGCGGTGCTCCTGCTCATCCTCGTCTCCGCGGCGATCGGGGTCGTGCCTGCGTTCCTGCTCCGCGGCGTGCTGCAGGCGATCGGCTCGCACGACACCACGAAGCTGTCGTTCTACGCGGGCGGGATGATCGCGATCGCGGTCGTCACCGGAGCGCTCGGCGTGTGGCAGACGCTCCTCTCGAACCAGGTCGGCCAGCGCGTGATGCACGACCTGCGCACTGCCGTCTTCCGCCACCTCCAGCGTCTCTCGCTCGCGTTCTTCACCCGCACCCGCACGGGCGAGGTGCAATCCCGCATCTCGAACGACATCGGCGGCGTCCAAAGCGTCGTGACGAGCACGGCGACGTCGATCGTCGCGAACGTGACGACGGTGATCGCGTCGATGATCGGGATGGCCGCGCTCTCGTGGGAGCTGTCGCTCTTCGCGTTCGCGCTCGTCCCGGTGTTCGTGCTCCTGACACGCCGAGTGGGCGAGGAGCGCCGGAGGATCGCATCCTCGACGCAGGAGACGCTCGCGGACATCTCGAGCCTCGTCCAGGAGTCGCTGTCGGTGTCCGGCGTTCTGCTCGGCAAGACGATGGGCCGTTCCGGCGAACTGGCCGACCGTTTCGAGAGCGAGTCGCAGTTGCTCGCCGACCTCGAGGTGCGCCAGCGCATGGCGGGCCGGTGGATGATGGCGATGATCCAGACGACGTTCGCCGTGATGCCGGCTGCCGTCTACTGGTTCGGCGGGCTCGCGCTGGCGCACGGCTCGCACTCGGTCTCCGTGCCGACACTCGTCGCCTTCACGACCTTGCAGACCCGGCTCTTCTTCCCGGTCGGATCGCTGCTCGGGGTGGGGCTCGACGTGCAGACCTCGCTCGCGCTCTTCGACCGGATCTTCGACTACCTCGATCAGCCCGTCGACATCGAAGAGCGGCCCGGTGCCGTGACGCTCCCGGCTGTGGGTGACGTCGTCTTCGACAGCGTCTGGTTCCGCTACGGCGGCGACGCATGGACGCTGCGCGACGTGTCGTTCACCGTACCGACGGGCTCGAAGACGGCGCTCGTCGGCGAGACGGGCTCTGGCAAGACGACCGTCGGCTATCTCGCGGCGCGGCTCTACGACGTCGGCCGAGGCAGCGTGTCGATCGGCGGCGTCGACTTGCGCGACCTGACGTTCGCGTCGCTGGCAGCGCTCGTCGGCGTCGTCTCGCAGGAGACGTACCTCCTGCACGCCTCGGTCCGCGACAACCTGCGCTTCGCGAAGCCAGATGCGACAGACGAAGAGCTCGTCGCCGCGGCCGAGGCAGCGCAGATCCACGAGCTGATCGCGGCGCTGCCGGATGGCTACGACACCGTCGTCGGCGAACGCGGCTATCGCTTCTCCGGCGGCGAGAAGCAGCGCATCGCGATCGCGAGGACGGTCCTCCGCAACCCGCCGATCCTCGTTCTCGACGAGGCGACGAGCGCCCTCGACACGGAGACGGAGCGCCAGGTGCAGGAGGCGCTCGACCGACTGACAGAAGGGCGCACGACGATCGCGATCGCCCACCGCATCTCGACGGTTGCCGGCGCCGACCAGATCCTCGTGCTCGACCAGGGGCAGATCGTCGAGCGCGGCCGGCACGACGAGCTGCTCGCGCTCGGCGGCCGCTACACGGAGCTCGTCGGCCGGGCCGGCGAGACGGACCGAGAACCCGCCCTCGGTCTCTAGACTCCAGGCGATGGAGACCTCGCTTCCGGTCAGCGACCGCCCGCGGCGCCCTGAATGGATGAAGGTGCGCGCGCCGTCGCAGAACGGCAGCTACTTCGACGTGAAGAAGCTGATCCACGGCGCGCAGCTGCACACGATCTGCGAGGAGGCACGCTGCCCGAACATCGCCGAGTGCTGGGGGCGCGGCACCGCGACGTTCCAGATCCTCGGTGAGACGTGCACCCGCGCGTGCCGCTACTGCTACGTCAACTCCGGCAAGCCGAGTGAGCCGGTCGACGCGCTCGAGCCGCTGCGGCTCGCACAGACGGCGAAGCAGATGGGGTTGAAGCACGTGGTCGTCACGTCGGTCGACCGCGACGACGTCCCCGACAAGGGCGCCGGCCACTACGCCGCGACGATCCGAGCGATCCAGGCGAAGCTGCCCGAAGCGTCGATCGAGGTGCTGACGCCGGACTTCCTCGGCGTCGAGGAGGACGCGCTGCAGACGGTGATCGCCGCGCGCCCGCACGTCTTCAATCACAACATCGAGACCGTGCGGCGGCTGCATCGGAAGCTGCGCGGCGGCAAGGCGAGCTACGACGGCGCACTGTGGCTGCTGCAGCGGGCGAAGGAGATCGCCGACTACGACGTGTTGACGAAGAGCGGCATCATCGTCGGCCTCGGGGAGCGCAACGACGAGGTGGTCGAGACGATGCGCGACCTGCGCGCACACGGCGTCGACGTCGTCACGATCGGCCAGTACCTGCAGCCGAGCCCGAAGCACGCGACGATCGACCGCTGGGTGCACCCGGACGAGTTCCGCTGGTTCCGCGAGCAGGGCGAGGCGCTGGGCTTCGGCTCCGTGTTCTCCGGCCCGCTCGTGCGTTCGAGCTACCGCGCGGACGAGCAGCGGCACGCGGCCGCCACCGGGCGCGGCGCGGTCGCCTACTAGCGGATCCCGGTATCGATCGAGAAGTTCCGCACCGCGGTGATCGCGTGCGGCACGGAGATGCGCACCGGCGTCATCCGCATCCCGGCGTTCGCACGCACCGCCCAGGTGCCCGCGGCGAGCCGCACGTGGTAGCGCCCGCGCGCATCGGTCGTAACACGGACGTGCGCCGCTCGACGCGTGAACGTGAGCGTGATGTGAGCGGCCGGCCTGTCGCAGGGCACACCGGCACGGCAGACCGGGGTCGTCGGCCCGATCCGAACCGCCCCATGAAGAAGCGTCAGCGCGATGAGGAGGACCACGCCGCGAAGGATAGTTCGAGGGCGGCCCTCTGAAACCGCAACCACCGATCTCAGCGATATACCCGCGCCGTATGGCTGCGGGCCGCCCAAGGGCGGCCCGCAGCCGTACCTTCTTGCTCGGTCAGAGCGTTACGGCAGCGTCATCTGCCAGGCGCTCAGCCCGTGGGTGGACGCGTAGAGCTTGCGCGCGCCCGGGACAATCGTGAGACCGGTCACCTCGACCGTCGGCAGACCGTCGCCCGCGACCTGCCAGTCCGACGACCCGCTCGGCAGGAGCATGACGCCGAAGTCGTTCGAGACGTAGAGGTCGCCGTTCGTGTCCCGGACGACGTCCGTCGCCGGGATGTCCGGGAACGCCGTCGCACCCGAGCCGTCGAGGCTCGTCCACGTCGCCGTGCCCGCATTCGGGTCGTAGGTGACGCTGAACACGTGGCCTGGCTGGGCCGGCGTGTTCACGCTGAACCCGGAGTAGGAGACCCACGCGTGGTTCGCATTCGCCGGGTCGATGAAGATCCCGGAGATGAACCGGCCGGGGCTGTTTGCCGCCAGCGAGTCGATCCGCGTGTACGTCACCGCGGACGGATCGGCGTCGTTGGCGTTCTTCGAGATGAAGAGGCGACCGGTCGTCGTCGCTGCCCAGAGTGTGCCCGTGTCACTCGCGGCACGCTCGATCGCGGCGACGGCGCCGGTTGGCCGGCCCGTTCCGTAGAACGTCCCGGTCAGGTCGGTCGCGGCTCCGGACCCGATCCGTACGAAGTCACCGCAGTTCGGATCAGCAGCGCTGGCCAAGAACTCGGAGCAGTTCGCCTCCAGGAACGACTGGTCGCCACCCCAGTCCTGGGTCCGCCACACGCTCTGCGAGCCCTCGAAGATAGAGCCAGCCGACGCAGGGTTCGGATCCGCGATCACGGGCGGGTAGAACTGGGCGCCTTCCGGGCTCGAGAGGATGTCCCCCGAGATGATGACCCACTTGGCTGGGTCACCGCCCTGGAAGTTCGCGTCGTTCGCCTGCCCGGTGAACGTGTTGAACCGCAGGTTCGGGTTGGCGGCGTTGAACCCCGACTGGCCACCGTCACCGTAGATCGTCTGGCTCCACGCCTGGTTGCCGGCCGTGCCGACCCAGGTGCCGTTGTCCTGGGTGCCGCCCATCAACCCGCTGCTGTTGCTCGGGTTGACCGAGAGGCTCTGGAACTGAAGCGTCGGCAGGTCGCGGTTCAGGTTGTCGAGTTGGGTGGGCACCGACGACAGCAGCTGCTGGCAGTCGGCGAGGTTGGCACCGCTCAGGCTGCGGGCGGCGCACTGGGACGAGATGTCGGCGAACGAGCCGCTCGATCTGACGATGCCGCCGTCGGAGCCGAAGAACACGATGTTCGGGTCCGTCGGCGAGACGGTGATCGCGTGCTGGTCGGGATGCATGCCGTCCTGATGGCCGGACGGGCCGGCGTTGCGAGTGAGGTCGTTGAAGGTCGTGCCGCCGTCGTTCGACACGATGAACGCACGCCCGTTCGTCCTGGCGCCCGCGTCGCCGCCGAAGACCGGTACGCCGGCGTGGTTGTAGTCGTAGCTCCCGCCGAGATAGACCGTGTCGGGCTTCCCGGGCGGCGAGTAGACAACGTTGTCGTACCAGCACTGCGCCTGCCCGAGGGCGTCACCGCAGTACCCCTCGTTCTCGAGCGTCGTCATGTCGGTGAACGAGGGCGATCCGGTCGCGACGTCGTCGGAACGGAAGAACTTGGCCAGGAAGATCCCCTGGTCACCGGCGCCGACGTACATCCGCGTCTTGCCGTTCGGCAGCTTCGCGACCGCGAACGAGTCACGCTCGACAGCTGCTCCGTTGCCGGTGATCGGGATGAGCGGAGCGAAGATCTGCGTCCACGTCGAGCCGCCGTCGTTCGACCGCCAGATCCCCTGCTGGTACTGCCCTGCATAGACGATGTCCGGGTCGGACGGATCGAGCGCAACGTTCGTGACGCCGCGGAACGGGAACGGGAGCCCGCTCGCGCTGTTTAGGTACGTGAACGTCTGACCGCCGTCGGTCGACTTGAAGACGCCGCGGCCGGGCAGCGGCACCGGAGCGCCGCCGACGCCGCCGGACAGCACGGAGCTGACGCCGCGCACAGCGCTCGCACTGCCGACGTACAGCGTGTTCGAGTCGCTTGGGTCGACGACGACGCTGTTGATCGCCCGGTTAAGGAAGGCGTCACCCGTCCACGCCCCGGAGATCGTGGTCGTCGTCACGGCCGGCAGGTGCGTCCAGTGGTCGCCGCCGTCCGTCGACTTGAAGAGACCGAGGCCTGCCTCGTTGTCGACCGCCGAGTTCGGCTCACCGGTGCCCGCGTAGAGCGTGCCGGTCTTCGCGTCGTAGGTCAGCGTGCCGATCGAGTTCGTCGGCAGGCCGTTGCCCACGTAGGTCCAGTTCGGGTTGTTGTGGAGCGCCTTGTCGGTGCGCCACACGCCGCCACCGGCCGCACCGAGCCAAAGAGTGCAATGACCCATGTTGCAGTTCGGATCGATCACGAGCGCGGTCACGCGCCCCGAAGTGGCGTATTGGTTGCCCGAGAAGCTGAGGAGGCTCGGCTGGGTTGAATCGCTCGGCCCAGCCAGGTTCCAGGTGCCCGGCTTGTGCTTCCCGTTGGCATGACCGCGGCCCTTGGCCTTCGACCACGCCTGCTGGGCGTTGAGCGTGAGCTGAATCGGTACGTCGTCAGCCGGATACGCCCGCGCGGCGTAGGCCTCCTCGGCCGCCTGAACCGAGCCGGGTGTCGACTCGGTTGCGATCGCGCGGCTGTTGTCGCCGGGCTTCATCTTCGCGTCCGGTTCGACGTGGCGGACGGCCACGGGTCCCGAATGCGTCGAAACGCGGATGACAACACCACTTGCTGCGGCAACTGCTACGACGACGGCGGCGGCGACCGCCAGCGGCCGGCGTCTGAACATCTTGTGCACGCGCGTCCCTCCCCTGGTATCGAAAGCCGATATATAGAAATCCAGACGATACGAACTCGTCGAAGCGATGACAAGGCTTGAGGTCGCCCGTCCGGCTCAAGGCCCGAGCGGCGCGGGGATCGTCCCGCAACTCTCGGGCGGGGCCTTCCAGGACGCCTGCGAACCGAGCGAGCCCCTCGCGCGAATCGCGACCCGCGCACACGTTCCGACCTTCATCGCGAACTGCGCCCTGAAGGTGCCGGTGACGGTGGCACGAACGATCCTGACCGCGACCGTCTTGCCCGCGGACAGGCGAATCGTCACTCGCTCATGGGGCCGGAACGCGTTGCCACGTACGACGAGGGGCGATCGATCGGCGAGCCGCACGTGCGGCTTGATCGCCGATGTCGCCGCCGGGACGACGATCGCCGCCAGCAAGATGGCGAGCGCAAGCCTCATCGGCTAATCATGCCCGGGACCGGCCCGGTTTACACGTCACGGCCGCGCTCAGCCGTGCGGGTTCGTCATCTTGCGGTAGTCGAGCGCCTGGTCGAGCACCTCGTCCGAGACACCCTCCGCCCGCGCGACCTCGCGCAGCGACCGCCCCGACGCCGACGCCTTCTTGACGATCTCGGTCGCCTTGTCGTACCCGATGTACGGGTTGAGCGCGGTCGCCGCCGACAGCGTCAGCTCGGCGTAGCGCTCGCACTGCTCGCGGTTCGCCTCGATACCGGCGACGCATTTCTCGTCGAGGAGGCGGCAGGCCGAGGCGAGCAGCGAGACCGACTGGAGCAGGTTGCGAGCCATCAGCGGCACGAACACGTTCAGCTCGAAATGGCCCTGCATCCCGCCGACCGCAATCGCCTGGTCGTTGCCGATCACCTGGGCGGCGACCTGCGTGACGACCTCCGGGATCACCGGATTGACCTTGCCGGGCATGATCGACGATCCCTTCTGCAGCTCCGGCAGGAAGATCTCCGCCAGCCCGGCGCGCGGGCCGGAGCCGAGGAAGCGCAGGTCGTTCGCGACCTTCGTCAGGCTGACCGCGAGCGTGCGCAGCGCACCCGACGCCTCGACGAGCCCGTCGCGCGCCGCCTGCGCCTCGAACGGATCGGCGGGCGGTGAGATGCCGAGGCCCGTGTCCGCCGTGAGCTTGTCGCGCACGCGCGCGGCGAACTCGGGGTGCGTGTTCAGGCCGGTGCCGGCAGCGGTCCCGCCGAGCGGGATCTGGCCGAGCCGGCCGAGGGTCGAGGAGACGCGCGCCTTGCCCTCACGGACCTGGGCGGCGTACCCGCCGAACTCCTGGCCGAGGGTGACGGGGACCGCGTCCATCCAGTGGGTGCGACCCGACTTGACGATCTCGGCGAACTCGGCCGCCTTCGCCTCGAGCGCCGAGGCAAGCCCGTCGAGCGCCGGCAGGAGATCGCTCGAGATCTGCTCGAGCGCCGCGAGGTGCACTGCGGACGGGAAGACGTCGTTCGAGCTCTGACCCATGTTGACGTCGTCGTTCGGATGCACGTCACCGCCTGCGAGCGTCGCGATCACCTCGTTCGCATTCGTGTTCGAGGAGGTGCCTGACCCGGTCTGGAAGACGTCGATCGGGAATTGATCGTCGAGCTCGCCCGCCGCGATGCGGTCGCCGGCGGCCGCAATGCGCTGCGCCTTGTCGGCGTCGAGCAGGCCGAGCTCGGCGTTCACGCGTGCAGCCGCCGCTTTGAGCCGGCCGAGCCACCGCGCGACGGAGGCAGGGATCGGCTCGCCGGAGACGGGAAAGTTGGCGATCGCCTTGCGCGTCTCGCCCCCCCAAAGCTCTTTCGGTGTAGCTGCGGTGTCGGTCACGACGGTGAGGCTAGCGCGGACGCCCGGCCTGGAGGAGCGCATCCCACGCGGTGAGCTTCACGCGCGGCCGTCCGAGCGGCTCGCCGGCTGCGCGCTCGGCGGCGTCGATCGCCTGCCAGCCGGCATATTCGACGTAGCGCGCGCCCTTTCGCTCGAGCAGCTCTTCCAGGCTCTCCGTCGACTCGACGGACAGCCCACCTGCGTGCGCATCGGCGAGCAGGAGCTCGACCGTCTCGGCTGCGTCCTTCTTGTTCGTGCCGATGACACCGCTCGGCCCACGCTTGATCCAGCCGGCCACGTAGGTCCGCTGCGCGCCGTCGACACGGCCGCTCGTGTTGGGAATCGTGCCCCGCTGTTCAGCAAACGGAACGCCTGGTAGGGGTACTCCTTGGTAGCCGACGCTGCGCAGCACGAGGCCGCACGGAATCGTTTCGGTCTCTCCTGTCGGCCGTGCGACGATCCGCCCCTCCTCGGCCACGAGCTCGTTGCGCACGATCTCGATTGCCTCGACCCGCCCGTCGCCGAGAAGCGCGACCGGCGAGACGAGGAAGCGAAGCACGATCCGGCGCGGCTTCGACTCCGGGGGACGAGCCGCGTACTCCTCCAGCAAGTCGAAATTCCTTCTCGCGCGATCTCGGTCCGCTTCGAGCTCTGCCCGGCTGGCCGCGTCGAGCTCGAGATCGTGCGGGTCGACGACGGGCGCTGCTCCTGCAAGCTCCCCCAGTTCCTTCAGCTCCGGGGGCGTGAACGCAGCCTGGACCGGTCCGCGCCGGCCGAGCATGAGGATCTCGCGGAGCGGCGAGGCGGCGATCGCCTCCGCTGCCGCGTCGATCGTGTCGGTCGGCGCGAGCTCCTCTGCTGTGAGCGCCAGCATCCGGGCGCAGTCGATCGCGACGTTGCCGTTCCCGATCACGACGACCCGTTCGCAGCCGAGGTCGAACTGGAGGTCCTGGAAGTCGGGGTGGCCGTTGTACCAGGCGACGAATGCGGTCGCGGGCCACGAGCCCGGCAGATCCTCGCCGGGGATGCCGAGGCGACGGTCGGTCTGCGCGCCGACGGTGTAGACGACCGCGTCGTAGATCGAGAGCAGTTCCTCGTGGGAGACGGTCGAGCCGACCTCGACATTCCCGAAGAAGCGGAAGCCCGGCCGCGCCGCGGTCTTCTCGAACGCGCGTGAGACGGCCTTGATGTTCTCGTGGTCGGGCGCCACTCCGAGCCGCACGAGCCCCCACGGCGTCGGCAACCGGTCGAGCACGTCGACCGTGACCTGCGGGTCCTCGCTCTTCAGGAGCGCGTCGGCCGTGTAGAACCCCGCCGGCCCGGACCCGACCACAGCAACCCGAAGAGTCACGAGACGAAAAACTAGTGCCTGGCACCCGTACGGGTGCCAGGCACCACGCTATCCGGTCGTGTCGCGGGCCGGCATCTGCGGCAGCTTCTCGCCGCTCGCAGAGAAGACCAGCCAGGCACCGTACGCGATGACCGCGCCGAGAATGACGCCGATCCACGCGGGCCAGTGGACCGCGTCGTCGGTGATTGCCTTCAGGAGCGCGAAGATCGGGATCAGCACGCCGAGCGCGAGCGTCGCGAGCCCGTCGGGGACCTGGGCGGGCAGCGCAATGTTGAAGGCGCGCGCCGCCGTCCAGAGCACGAGGGCGATGACCATGAGGCACATGAGCAGGCCCCAGAAGCCGTGCCAGGCGTTCCGTCCCGCGGAGATCGACCCGAAGCTGACCTGCTGCCAGTGCAGCAGCGTGTCGATGAAGAGCAACACTCCGGCCCCCAAGATGAGCTGCCGGCCGAGCGGCAACCCCTTCAGCTGTTCCATGGCCTTCCTTTCCGGACGATGGCGTTGTGCGGATCCTCACGCATTGGTTTGCGTTTGTGAAGAGCATTCCTGCCCGCCCGGTCGAGGCGGCCCGCGCTACGTGCGGCCTGTGTCGCGCCGGTAGGCCCACGCGGCGGCTGCGGTCAGGACGATCGTCCACCCCACCACCGTGAGAAAACCCCGGGCTCCCCAGGCGTTGCCGCCGAGCGCAACGTGCGCGGCCTGGACGAGCCAGTACGACGGGACCCAGCGCCCGATCGCGCGCAGGACGCCGCTCGTCACCGGGAACCAGGTCCCGCCGACGAAGGCGAGGATCGTGACCGTGCCTCCCGTCGCCGGCCCGATCGCGTCGACGTTCAGGAGGTGACCAAGGAAGATCCCGAGCGCGGCGAAGGGCATCAGGCCGAGCGCGATCAGCAGGGTCATCTCGGCCCAGCGGCCCGCCGGGATCGACACGCCGAGGCTCGCACCGGCGACGTAGAGCGCCGCGACGCTCGCGGCGGCGGTCGCGTACGCGGTGATCACCTTCGCGCGCAGATACGCGATCGACGAGAGGGGCGTCACCCGCAGCTGGCGTGTCCAGCCGACCTGCCGCTCGCCGGCGATCCGCGCGCCGGTCGAGACCATGCCCATCATCGTCCCGAAGGAGGCGAGCGCGACCATGTAGTAGAGCGGCGCCGAGATCCCCGTGCCGCCCAGGTCGTGCTCGCCCCGGTTCGGGCCGGCGATCAGGAAGAACAGGGCGATCGGGAACCCGAGCGAGAAGAAGAGGAAGCGCCGGTTCCTGAACGTGCGCCGCAGCTCGAAGCGCGTGTACGCGAGGCCCGTCATGCGGCCTCCCTCGTCAGCTCGATGAAGGCCTCCTCGAGGCCGGCGCCTGCCACCTCGACGTCACGCGCCGCGGGATAGCCGGCGAGCAACGTCCGCAGGGCGGCATCGGAGTCCGTGCAGACGAGTGCGACCGACGCGCCATGCCTCGTCGCCGTGGCGACACCGGGAAGCGCACCGAGCTCGGCTTCGGTCACGTCGGGGAGCGTGACGCGGATCGTCCGCGTGCCGACGCGCGCCTTGACCTCCGTCGGCGGCCCATCGACTACGACGCGGCCGCTCGCCATCAGCACGATCCGGTCGGCGTTCTGGTCGGCCTCGTCGAGGTAGTGCGTGGCGAAGAGCACCGTCTTGCCGCGCGTCGCGAACTCCCGCATTGCGGCCCAGAACGAGCGTCGCGACTCGACGTCCATCGCGACCGTCGGCTCGTCGAGGACGAGCAGCTCCGGATCTGTGACGAGGGCGAGCGCGAACCTGGTGCGCTGCGTCTCGCCGCCGGACAGCTTCTGCGTCCGCTGCCCGGCCAACCGCTCGAGCCCGGCGAGCTCGATCGCCTCGTCGACGCCGAGCGGCTTCGGATAGAGCGACGCGAACATTGTCACGAGCTCGCGCACCGTCAGGTCGCGGATCAGCAAGCCGGTCTGAAGCATCGCGCCGACGAGACCGGCGTCGACCGCCGCGGCGGGCGTGCGCCCGAGAATCGCGACGGAGCCGGCGTCGGGCCGGACGAGCCCCAGCAGCAGGTCGATCGTCGTCGATTTGCCGGCGCCGTTCGGACCGAGCAGGGCGACCGTCTCGCCCCGCGCGATCGAGATGTCGACCCCGGCGACTGCGTGCACCGGCCCGACCGGGCCGGGCCAGGTCTTGACGAGACCGTCGAGGGAGATGCCGTCGGTCAAGCCGACGACGGCGCTCAGTGGGAGTGGCCGCAGCCGGTGCCGCAGCCGGGGTCTTCGCCCTCGGCGACCTGGAAGCTCGAACCGCAGCCACAGGCTGA
The DNA here is from genome assembly GCA_963785875.1 of uncultured Thermoleophilia bacterium. GTDB lineage: Bacteria > Actinomycetota > Thermoleophilia > Gaiellales > Gaiellaceae > PALSA-600. The sequence goes on from CAWAWV010000004.1 coordinate 464,812, forward strand.
GACGACGTTCGGGTTGTCGATCTTGAACCCGGACTCTTGCAGCGTCTCGAGGAAATCGATGGTCGCCCCCTGCAGGTACGGCGCGCTGAACGGGTCGACGACGACCCGGACGCCGTGGAACTCGAGCTCGTGGTCGCCCGACTGGGCGCCGCGGTCGAAGCCGAGCGCGTACTCGAAGCCGCTGCAGCCGCCGCCCTGGATCGCGACGCGGAGCACCTCGGCCTCGCCCGCCGGCTCGGCTGCCATCAGCACGCCGATCTTCGTCGCGCCGCGCGCTCGGTGAGCGTGACGACGGTGGTCTCGGACTGCTCGACGGTGGCCATACGCTCTCAGTGTAGCGGCGGTCTCCCGCGACGCCACGTTTGTGACACCTGCAACGCCGGTGGTTGTGCCATCCGCGGCGTTCCATGTGCTGCTAGCGTCCGACGCCGGGAGCGAGGGAGGCCGGAGTGTTCAACGACTGGTTGCCGTTTGCGATCTACGGGCTGTTCGCCCTGATGATCCCGGCAACGATGATGATCGGAAGCTTCGTCTTCGCGCAGCGGCCGCACCGGCGCGTGCGCGCCCGCACGATCCCGTTCGAGTCCGGCGTGTCGCAAGGGCCGCCGAAGCAGCAGCGCTTCACCGTCAGCTTCTACCTGACGGCGATGCTCTTCATCCTCTTCGACATCGAGATCGTGTTCCTGTACCCGCTCGCGGTGATCCTCCACGAGCTCGCGTGGTTCGGTTTCTTCGAGTTCCTCGTGTTCCTCCTGATCCTGCTCGTCGCGTACGTCTACATCTGGCGCAAGGGAGCGCTCGAGTGGCGCTAGACGAAGCCGCTCCGCGCCTACGGGCTCCAGTCCGAACGCCTGCTCATGCCGACGAAGGCCTCCTCGTTCGAGCAGGAGGTGGCCGATCTCGAGCAGAAGGTCGGGCTGACGACGCTCGCCAAGGCTGTCGCCTGGGCGCAGACGAACTCGATGTGGCCGGACACGTTCGGGCTCGCCTGCTGCGCGATCGAGATGATGTCGATCGTCGGCGCGCGCTACGACATCGCGCGGTTCGGCATGGAGCCGTTCCGCGGCTCGCCGCGCCAGGCCGACCTGCTGATCGTCTCGGGCCGGGTCGCGCACAAGATGGCGGCGCCGCTGCGTCAGATCTACGACCAGATGCTCGAGCCGAAGTGGGTGATCGCGATGGGCGCGTGCGCCTCGTCGGGCGGGATGTTCAACAACTACGCGATCGTGCAGTCGGTCGACAAGATCGTCCCCGTCGACATGTACGTCCCGGCTGCCCGCCGCGGCCCGACCAGCTGATCGAGGGCATCGTGCGGCTGCACGAGGCGGTCAAGGCCGGCGTGCCACCGGCGTACGAGCTGCGGAGCGTGGCGTCGTGAGTGACTGGGACGACGTTCCGGGCTTGATGGAGGAGAGGGAGCAGCTCGGCGAGACGACGCTCGTCGTCGACGCCGGCGACCTGATCGACGCCGCGACCTACCTGCGCGACGACGCCGGCTTCAACTTCCTCTCGGACATCACCGCCGTCGACTACCTCGGCTGGGCGGCTGAGGGCGTCTCCGGCTACATCGGCACCGCAACCGGCCGCGACCTGAACACGCCGATGACGCAAGGGCTTCCAGGCCGTGCCCGGCAGCGAAGCCGAAGCGCTTCTCGATGAACTACCACCTGCTCTCGGTCTCCGAACGCGCGCGCCGTATCCGCGTGCAGGTGTGGCTCGACGAGGGCGAGGCCGTGCCGAGCGTCATCCCCGTGTGGCCGACGGCCGACTTCCACGAGCGCGAGGCGTTCGACCTGATGGGGATCGCCGGTCCGAGGATCATCCGAACCTGAAGCGGATCCTGCTCGACGACGACTGGGACGGTCACCCGCTCCGCAAGGACTACCCGCTCGGCGGCGAGCCGGTGCGGTTCTCGGGCGAGGAATGACGACGACAGCGCCGCGGAGCCTGACCTCGCGCAGGCCGATCTACGAAGGCTCGCGCGATCCCGAGCCCGACGCCGACCGTGCTGACGACCCCGCCGGAGCTCGAGGCGACCGGCGACGTCCTGACCGATCAACTTCGGCCCGAACCACCCGTCGACGCACGGCGTCCTGCGCCTGATCGTCGACCTCTACGGCGAGGACGTCGACGGGCATCGAAGCGGTGATCGGCTACCTCCACACCGGCTTCGAGAAGAACATGGAGCAGAAGACGTGGTGGAAGTGCATCACCTACCCCGAGCGCATCGACTACGTCTCCTTCCAGAACAACGAGCACGTCTTCGTCGGCGCGGTCGAGAAGCTGCTCGAGCTCGAGGTGCCGCCGAAGGCGACGTGGATGCGAACGCTCCTCTGCGAGCTGAACCGGATCCACTCGCACCTCGTCTGGCTCGGCACGTCCGCGCTCGAGCTCGGCGCGATCTCGATGTTCTGGTACGCGTTCCGCGAGCGCGAGCAGATCCTCGACCTGTTCGAGCTCGTCACCGGCTACCGCATGCACACGCGCTACTTCCAGGTCGGCGGGCTCGCCGAGGACATCCCGCGCGGCTTCTATCCCGAGTGCGCGCAAGTTCTGCGACTGGATGCCGCGCGCGATCGACGACTACGAGACGCTGCTCTCACCGGAACAAGATCTGGCTCGAGCGCACCGAGGGGCTCGGGCTCCTGTCCGCGGAGGACGCGATCGCGCTCGGCCAGTCGGGGCCGGTACTGCGCGGCTCGGGCGTCGACTGGGACCTGCGCAAGCGGCGAGCCGTACCTCGCGTACGCGCATGGTCGACTTCGACGTGCCCGTGTACCAGGAGGGCGACGTCTACGCGCGCTACCGCGTGCACATGGACGAGATGCGCGAGTCGGTGCGCATCGTCGAGCAGTGCCTCGACCGGCTCGAGCGGATGGACGGGCGAGCCGTGGATCGCCGACGACCGCAAGGTCGTGCTGCCGCCGCGGCACGAGCTGCACACGTCGATGGAGTCGCTGATCCACCACTTCAAGATCGTCACCGAGGGCTTCCGCGTCCCCGAGGGCGAGGTCGTACTTCGCGATCGAGTCGCCGCGCGGCGAGCTCGGCTGCTACGTCGTGCTCGGACGGCGGGCCGAAGCCGTGGCGCGTCAAGTTCCGCGCGCCGTCGTTCGTCGCGCTGGAGGCGACAGCGACGCTGCATGAAGCGACGCGCTGATCGCCGACATGATCGCGATCGTCGGCTCGCTCGACACCGTGATGGGCGAGGTCGACCGGTGAGCCGTTCTACGACGCGATCCAGGAGGAGCGGGCGAAGTACCCGCGAGGGCTCGCGCAGCGCGACGCTCCCGCGCTCCGGCTCGCGCAGGAGCAGCACGGCTGGCTGTCGCCCGAGCGCGCTGCGCGAGGTCGCCGACGCGCTCGACCTGACGCCTGCGTACTGCCAGGCGGTCGCGAGCTTCTACGACATGTTCCACCTCGAGCCGGTCGGGACGCACCTGGTCGAGGTGTGCACGAACCTGTCGTGCGCGCTCGCGCGGCGCGCAGCGTGTCGTCGACGCGTTCGAGTCGGAGCTCGGTGTCGCGCCGGGCGAGACGACCGGCGGACGGCGAGATCACGTTCCGCACCGTCGAGTGCCTCGGCGGCTGCGGCTACGCGACCGTCGTCGCCGTCGACCACCGCTACCGCCAGCACGTCGGCCCGGACGACGTCGCCGGCGATCGTCGAGGAGCTCCGTGGCCGAGTTCGTAACGTCCTGCTCGCAGGCGCCGACGAGCACGACCTGACGAAGCTCGCGGAGTACCGAGGCGATCGGCGGCTACGCCGGCGTGCCGAAGGCGCGCGCGATGACCTCGGACGCGCTGATCGCCGAGCTCCAGACGGCGAACCTGCGCGGCCGCGGCGGCGCCGGGTTCCCGATGGGCCGCAAGGCGTCGCTGATCGACCGCGTCGAGCCCGAAGCCGAAGTACCTCGTCGTCAACGCCGACGAGTCGGAGCCGGGCGCGTTCAAGGACCGCGAGGTGATGGCACGGCGTCCCGCACCGGCTGATCGAGGGCTGCCTGATCGCGGCCCACGCGATCGAGTGCAAGGACGTCTTCATCTACATCCGCGGCGAGTACCTGGCCGAGTACGAGATCCTCGCAGGCCGCCGTCGACGAGGCGCGCGACCGCCGGGCTCTTCGGCGACGTCGAGATCACCGTCCACCGCGGCGCCGGCGCGTACATCTGCGGCGAGGAGACGGCGCTGCTCGACGTCGCTCGAGGGCAAGCGCGGCCAGCCGCGCCCGCGGCCGCCGTTCCCGCCGGTGCAGGGCCTCTACGACGCGCCGACGCAGATCAACAACGTCTGCACGATCGCGACGGTGCCGACGATCATCGAGCTCGGCGCGGCCGAGTTCGCGAAGATCGGCCCGGCGAGCTCGCCGGGCACCGCGATCTTCTCGATCTCCGGCAACGTCGTGCGCCCCGGCAACTACGAGCTCGTGCTCGGGACGCCGATGCGCGAGCTGATCTACGACCTCGCCGGCGGGATCGCCGACGGCCGCGAGCTGAAGGCGGTGATCCCCGGCGGCTCATCGGTGCCGGCGCTGTCGCCCGACGAGATCGACGTGCCGCTCGACTACGACTCGCTCGGCGCGATCGGCACGTTCTTCGGCGCCGCGTCGCTGATCGTCGTCGACGACCGCTGCTGCATGGTGCAGCTCGCCCTGCGCTCGACGAAGTTCTACATGCACGAGTCGTGCGGCAAGTGCACGCCGTGCCGCGAGGGGACGCGCTGGATGGTGCAGCTCCTCGAGAAGATCGAGGCGGGCGAGGCGGAGCTCTCCGACCTCGACCTGCTCGACTCGGTCGGCGCGCGCATCCTCGGCAAGGTCGCTCTGCGCGCTCGGCGACTTCGCCGTCTACCCGGTCGCGAGCTACCTGAAGAAGTGGCGCGAGCGAGTTCGTCGCCCACGTCGAGCAGGGCTGCTGCCCCTTCGGCGGCGCGTCGTCGCTCGAGGGGATCGTCGCGCCGCTCGACGCGCACGCGCACCACCCGGCGGTCGAGGTGCTCGCGTGAGCACCGAGCTCGTGACGCTGACGATCGACGAGCGGCGAGGTCTCGGTGCCGAAGGGCACGGGCCTCGTCGAGGCCGCGCTCGCCGCGGGGATCGAGATTCCCGTCTTCTGCTACGAGCCGCGGCTCGGCGACCCCGTCGGCGCCTGCCGCATGTGCCTCTGCGAGGTGCAGCCCGGCCCGCCGAAGCCGCAGGCGGCGTGCACGCTCACCGCGGCCGACGGCATGGTCGTGCGACCGCGCTCACGTCGGAGATGGCGCGCGAGGCGCAGAACGGCACGCTCGAGTTCATCCTCGTCAACCATCCGCTCGACTGCCCCGTCTGCGACAAGGGCGGCGAGTGCCCGCTGCAGGACCTGACGTTCCGCTACGGGCCCGGGAACACGCGGATGACATTCCCGAAGCGGACGTTCGAGAAGCCGATCCCGATCTCGCCGCTGATCGCGCTCGACCGCGAGCGCTGCATCCTCTGCTACCGCTGCACGCGCTTCTCCGAGGAGGTCGCCGAGGACGGCCAGCTCGTCGCCGTCGAACCGCGGCGCGCAGTCGGTGATCGCGACCTTCGAGGACGAGCCGTACCGCGGCGCGTTCTCCGGCAACGTGACCGAGCTCTGCCCCGTCGGCGCGCTCACGTCGACGCAGTACCGCTTCGAGGCGCGGCCGTGGGAGATCCAGAACGTCCCGACCGTGTGCGGGCTCTGCCCGGTCGGCTGCAACATCTCCGCGACCACGCGCGAGGGGAAGGTCAAGCGCATCCTCTCGCGCAACCACCCCGAGGTCGACGAGGGCTGGCTGTGCGACAAGGGCCGGTTCGCGTACGCGCATCTCCGCGCGCGCGACCGCATCACGACGCCGGTCGTGAAGGCCGGGCCGCGCCGGTTCGAGCAGATCTCGTGGGAGGACGCGCTCGATGCAGCCGAGTCGACGCTGCGCGCCGGCGGCGCCTCGACGGTGACCGCCCTCTCCGGCGGCGAGATCGGTGGAGGAGGCCTACGCGCTCGCGCGGCTGCTGCGCGCAGGGCCTCGGCGCGAACGAGGCGGTGCTCCCGGAGGAAGTGCCGGACGGGTTCGACGCCTACCGCGCGCCGCTCTCGGCGCTGCGCGACGCGAAGACGATCGCGGTCGTCTGCGACGAGCCCGTGGTCGAGCGTGCGCCGGTGGTCGACCTCTGGCTTCGCTCCGCCCGCCGTCAGGGCGCCACGATCACGTACGGCGTCCCGGACGGCGACGTCGACGCGCTCGTCACCGACCACCCCGGCCCACGTCACGGTGCGAAGCAGACGTCTACTACCTGCCGCGCACGCCGAACGGCCGCGGCGTCACGGATGCGTGGAGCGCGGCGGGCGACGGCGAGCCCGGTCGACGAGCAGCCACGGCTGCTCGTCATCTCCGGCGACGAGGCGGCCATGGATCCCGCCGTCCGTGCGATCGCCGCCGACACCGAGTTCGTCCTCGGGATCGGGATGTTCGAAGACAGCTTCCGCGGCATCGCCGACCTCGTCCTCCCCGGCACGAGCTACCTCGAGCGCGACGGGACGAGCGTCAACCTCGAGGGCCGCCTCCAGCGGCAGCGGCGCGCGGTGATGGCGCCGGTGCCGGACGTGACGATGTGGCTCGCGAAGCTCGCCGAGCGGTTCGAGGTCGAGGTCTCGCCGCACGTGTCGGTCGCTCTTCGACGAGGTGGCCGGAGAGATGCTTCGGCGGGATCGCGTTCGGCGACGTCGGCGAGCGTGCTTCGCTTCCGCCTCGGGCGGAGGCGCAGGCCGAAGAGGTGTCAGACACAACCCGCGGTGTCTGACACCCGGGCGACGGGCCTTCGGCTCGTCGCCTACCGGCCGCTGTTCAGCGGCGCCGCCGTCGAGCGCACGCCCGAGCTGAGTTCCAGCGGCCCGACGCGCGAGATCCAGCTCTCGCGCGACGACGCGAAGGCACGCGGGATCCGCAGCGGCCAGACCGTCACCGTGTCCTCGAACGGCACATCGGTCGAGCTGCGCGCGCGCGTCGCGCACGACCTGCAGGCCGGCAGTCGTCCGCGTGCCGCGCGACCACACCGGTGACCTCCACGCAACCGTGGAGCTGAAGCCGTGACGCGCGAAGCCTGGTGGATCACGATCCCGAAAGCGTTCCTCGTGATCAACGTCGTGATGGTGTTCTTCGCCTTCACGACCTGGCTCGAGCGGAAGCTGCTCGGCCGCATGCAGCTGCGCTTCGGCCCGAACCGGGCCGGCCCCAAAGGGTTGCTCGTGCCGATCGCCGACCTCCTGAAGCTGATCCGCAAGGAGGCGTTCGCGCCGATGTCGGCCAACGAGCCGCTGTACATCCTCGCGCCGGTTCTCGCGATGTTCACGGCGCTCGCCGCGTTCAGCGTCATCCCGTGGGGCAATGGGTGGACGGTGTGGGGCCACCACATCGAAGGCCAGGTCGTGAACGTGCCGATCTCGCTGATCCTGATCTTCGCCCTGGGCTCGGTCGGGATCTACGGTTTCATCGTCGCCGGCTGGGCCTCTGACTCGAAGTACTCGATGCTCGGGTCGATGCGGACGTGCGCACAGCTCGTCTCGTACGAAGTGTCGCTTGCGCTCTCCGTGCTCGGCGTCGTCTTGATGGCCCAGTCGATCAACCTCGTCGAGGTCGTGCAGAAACAGCAGGCGACGCTCTGGTTCTTCATCCCGCAGTTCGTCGGGCTCGCCGTGTTCCTGATCGGCGGGACCGCCGAGACCTCACGGCCGCCGTTCGATCTTCCAGAGGCGGATACCGAACTCGTCGCGGGCTACCACACCGAGTACTCGGGCATGCGGTGGGGCATCTTCCAGGCGGCCGAGTACATCAACATGATCACGCTCTCCGGCCTCTGCGTGACGCTCTTCTTCGGCGGCTACCACTTCCCGTGGGTGCCGTGGCTCGACCAGTTCGGGCCGATCTGGTTCGTTCTGAAGCTGTTCGCGCTCGTCTCCACGTTCATCTGGCTGCGTGCGACACAGCCGCGCCTCCGGTACGACCAGCTGATGCGGTTCGGCTGGAAGGTGCTGCTGCCCGTCGCGACCGTCAACGCCCTCGTGACCGCGTTCCTGGTGGTGCTCGTCAAGTAATGCCTGTCGTCCCGAACACGCTCAAGGGCTTCGGTGTCACGTTGAAGCAGGTGTTCAAGAAGCCGATCACGCAGCAGTACCCGGAGTACAAGCGGCCGGTGTATCCGCGCTACCGCGGCCGTCACCGCCTGCACCGCCATGAGAACGGCCTCGAGAAGTGCGTCGGTTGCTCGCTCTGCGCAGCGGCGTGCCCCGCCGACTGCATCCGCGTGGTCGCGGCCGAGAACACCGCCGACAACCGCGTCTCGGCGGGCGAGCGGTACGCGCGGATCTACGAGATCAACATGTCGCGCTGCATCTTCTGCGGCTACTGCGAGCTCGCGTGCCCGTTCGACGCGATCACACTCGGCAATGAGTTCGAGATCTCCGAGTACAACCGCGACGACCTGATCTACACGAAGGACATGCTGCTCGCGCCGCCGGCGAAGCGCGTGCCCGTCGCCGATCGCGACCTCTACGACACGCCAATCCCGTATTACAAGGAGCACTCATGAGTGCTCCTTGTAATAAGAACCTGGTTCTTCAGGCGGAGCGCTGATGGCGAACTTCCTCGTGTGGGTGGTGTGGCTCGTAGCCGCGTTCGCGTGCCTCACCAGTGCGCTCGCGGTGGTCAGCTTCTCGAACCCGTTCTACTCGGCGCTCGCGCTGATCGGGAACCTCGCCTCGCTCGCCGTCCTGTACCTCCTGCTCTCAGGCGAGTTCGTCGCTGCCGGACAGGTGCTCGTCTACGGCGGTGCGGTGATGGTGATGTTCCTGTTCGTGATCGCGTACCTCGGCGACCGCACCGACGAGTCGCCGTGGTCGAGCGGGCCGACGTGGCAAGTCGTCGGCGCCGTGCTCGCCGGCGGAGCGATCCTTGCCGAGGTGTGCGTCGTCGTCGGGCTCAAGGCGGGCGGGTTCCTGTCGAAGCCGCAGCACGTCGGACGGTCGTTCGGCTCGCCTGAGGCCCTCGGCCGCGCGTTCCTGACCGACCATCTGCTCGCGTTCGAGGTCACTTCGATCGTGCTGCTCGTCGCCGCGGTCGGCGGCGTGGTCCTCGGGTCGCACGCGCGCCAGGAGACCGATGCACGGGCCTGACATCCAGTGGTACGTCGTGCTTTCTGGGCTCCTCTTCGCGACGGGCGCGCTGGGCGTGATGCTGCGCCGGAACCCTTTGATCATCCTGCTCTCCGTCGAGATCATGCTCAACTCGGCGAACCTGCTCCTGATCGCGATGTCGCGGCTGCACGGCGGTGAGGACGGCCAGATCTTCGCGATCTCCGTGATGGCCGTCGCGGCGTCCGAGGTCGTCGTCGGGCTCGGTCTGATCGTCGCGATGGGACGGCGGGGCGTCGCGCTCGACGTCGACAAGCTGAGGACACTGAGAGGCTGATGGCCGCCGCCTCCTGGGTCTGCCTGCTGCTCCCGCTCGCCTCCGCGGTCGCGATCACGTTCGCCGGGACCGCGATCCCGCGTCGCGTCGCCGGCTACGTCTCGACGCTCACCACGATGGGCGCGTTCGTCGCGGCGGTCGTCGCGTTCGTCGACCTGGCGGGCAAGGGAGCGTCGCATCGCGGCACCGCGACGACGAGCTGGACCTGGCTGAGTGCCGGGCCGTACAGCTTCGGCCTCACGCTGCTCACCGACCAGCTCTCGATCGTGATGATGCTGATCGTCACCGGCGTCGGGTCGCTGATCGTCGCCTACGCGGTCGGTTACATGGACGGCGAGGACGAGGAGCGGCGGTTCTTCGCCTACATGTCGCTGTTCGTGTTCTCGATGCTGTTGCTCGTCCAGGGCGGCAACCTGCTGCTGCTGCTCGCCGGCTGGGGCATGGTCGGGCTCTCGAGCTATCTCCTGATCGGCTATTACCAGGAGCGCGAGTCGGCGATCAAGGCTGCCAAGAAGGCGTTTGTGATGAACGCGTTCGGCGACGCGACGATGGCGCTCGCGCTCTTCCTGCTCGTCCAGCACACCGGGCACCTCGACTACGTAGCCGTCTTCGCGAGCTCGCCGCACGGCGGCGCGGTCGCGAACCTGATCGCGCTCGGCCTGCTCGGCGGAGCGGTCGCGAAGTCCGCCCAGATCCCGCTGCACACCTGGCTACCCGACGCGATGGAGGGCCCGACGCCGGTCAGCGCGCTCATCCATGCGGCCACGATGGTGACCGCCGGCGTATATCTGATCGTGCGCTGCCATCCGCTGTTCGAGAACGCGTACGTGATCGAGGACCTGGCGGCCGGGCTCGGCGCGGCGACGCTTCTGATGGCGGGGCTGATCGCGCTCGTGCAGACCGACATCAAGCGCGTGATCGCGTACTCGACGATGTCGCAGATCGGCTACATGTTCGTCGGCGCGGGCCTTGGTGCGTACCCGAACGCGATGTTCCATCTGATGACGCACGCGTTCTTCAAGGCGCTCCTCTTCCTCGCCGCCGGGATCGCGATCCACGCGGTCGTCGGCGAGCAGGACATCCGCAGGCTCGCGGGAGTCGGCAAGCTGATGCCGTTCACGAAGTGGGTGTTCCTCGTCGGCTCGCTCGCACTCGTCGGCATCTTCCCCTTCGCCGGGTTCTTCTCGAAGGACGCGATCATCTCGGCCGCGCTCGACCACGGCTGGTACGGCGATGTCATCTACGCGGCGTGCCTCGCCGGCGCGTTCCTGACCGGCGTCTACGCGTTCCGCCTCTTCTTCATCGTGTTCACCGGCGAACCGTCGTCGTTCGCGCGCGAGCACTTCCATCGCCACCACGGCCAGGAGGGGCCGATCTCGATGCTCTGGACCGTGGGCACGCTCGGCGCGCTCTCCGTGGTCGGCGGGCTGCTCCAGTTCGCTCCGATCTGGCATCCGCTGTCGACGTGGCTCGACCCCGTCGCCCCTCCGATCGCCGAGGCGACGAACGCGCAGGAGTGGCTGACATCCGGAGCTGCGATCGTCCTCGGCCTGGCGGGGATTGCGGTCGCATGGGCGATCTACGGCGCGAAGCGCGCCAAGGCGCCGCGCTCGCTGCCGGTGCTCGAGAAGAAGTTCTACTGGGACGAGCTCTACGACGTCGTCTGGTACCGCACCGGCGACCTCGTCGCCCGTGGCCTCTACGCGCTCGTCGAGGTGCCGCTGATCGGCGGCTCGATCGCCGCCGTGACTGGCGTCGTCGGGCTCGGCTCGCGCGAGCTGTCGAGCGCGCAGAACGGGCTCGTGCGCTCGTATGCGCTCGCGCTCGCGGGCGGTCTCGCCGTGCTCACGGTCGTCTTCCTGGCGGTTCGCTAGTGATGTGCCCGGTGACGTTGCCCGCTTCGTGGGGTGCGAGCACCAAGCGATGCAAGGACGCAGGGAGCGCCGATAGTAGAACTATCGGCGTGACCGAGGACGCGGCAGCGCGCCGTGTGATCGCGCGCCACGGAGCCGGCGGACGTTGCCGGGTGCATCACTAATGCTCACCACGACGCTCATCGTCTTACCCGTCGCCGGCGCGCTGCTCGTCGCGATCGCGCCCCTGACGAGCTACTGGCTCGGCTCGCTGGCCGCCCTCATCTCACTCGTCGAGGTCGCCGTCTGGGTCACGGCGGTCGGCAAGTTCGACTTCGCCTCGTCGTCGCTGCAGCTCGACCAGCGCGCATCCTGGTTCTCCGACCTCCAGGTGAGCTGGCACGTGGGCCAGTACCGCTTCTCGCTCTGGTTCGTCGGCATGACCGTGATCGTGATGGCGGCATGCACGATCTACGGCTGGTGGGTCGGCCGCGACAGGTCCCGTGCGTACTTCGCGCTGATGCTGCTCTTGAACGGCGCGATCGTCGGCGTCTTCACCGCCCAGGATCTCCTTCTCTTCTACGCCTTCTTCGAGGCGATGCTGATCCCGCTCTACATCCTGATCGGCGTCTGGGGCGGCAGCGAGCGCATGAAGGCGACGATCACGTTCGTGGTCTACACCGTCGTCGGCTCGCTGCTGATGCTCGCCGCGATCATCGTCTTCGGCCTGCAGCAAGGGACGTTCGACATGACGCGCATGGGGACGTCCACGTCGCAATGGCTGTTCTTGGGGTTCGTCGTCGCGTTCGCGATCAAGTCGCCACTCTTCCCGTTGCACGGCTGGTTGCCGATCACGTACCGCGAGGCACCGCCCGAGGTGTCTGCAGTGCTGTCGGGCATCGTCGGTAAGGCAGGGCTCTACGGCCTTCTGCGGATCGCGATCCCGTTCTTCCCGCAACCCGTGCATGACTGGCGGGTCGTGATCCTGATCCTCGCGTCGATCTCACTCGTCTACGGCTCGTTGCTCGCGTTCCGAGCCCCGGACTTCCGCGGCGTCGTCATGTACTCGTCGCTCGCGCAGGCGGGCTTGATCGTGCTCGGCCTGTTTGCGTCCAACTCGCTCGGCTTCGACGGCGCCGTGCTGCAGATCGTGAACCACGCGCTCGTCTCGACGTCGCTGTTCCTGCTCGCGGGCATGGTCGAGCGCCGCACCGGGACGCGCGGTGAGCTCGCGCTGCTCGGCGGCATGGCCCGCGGCCGGCCCGCGCTCGCGACCGTGGTCATGACGGTCGGGATCATCTCGCTCGCGGTGCCCCTCTCCACGACGTTCGCGGGTGAGTTCCTGATCCTCGCCGGCGTGTTCCAGCAGGGATGGATCTGGGCGGTGATCGGCGCGGCGGCGATGGTGCTCGCTGCGATGTACATGCTGCGCGCGATCTCCGCCGTCCTGCACCAGGACGTCGGCTCAGCCGTCAGCGAGAGCGCGCTCGACCTCCGCCTCGGCGAGCTTGCGATCCTCGTGCCGCTCGTCCTCTGCCTGATCGGCCTCTCCGCGTGGCCGAACCTCGTCTCGGGGCGCGCTGCAGCGCCCGCCCCGACCGGCTGGACACAGTACGCGCCATGATCGTCAAGCCGCACGTCGACTGGTTCGCGCTCGCACCCTCGATCGCGCTGCTCGGCGCTTCGGGCCTGCTGCTGATGGTCGCGGTCTTCGTCCCGCGTCCCGGCCGGAAGGCGACGTCCGCGTCGGTCGCGTTCGCCGGCTTCGTCACCTCAGGAATCTGGGCAGCGTTCCTCGACGACCGCTCCCCGACCGCGGCCGCGCTCGTCCACGACGCGATGTGGCGCGACCGCTGGGGTGCGCTCGCGCAGGTACTCATCGCCGGCTCAGGTGCCGTCGCGGTGCTGCTCTCCTACGGCGAGCGGATGCGCGACGAGCACGTCGCCGAGTACTACGCGCTCCTCACCGCGGCGGGCGCCGGCATGGCGTTCTTCGTGCAGGCATCGAACCTGATGACGCTGTTCCTCGGGCTCGAGTGGTTTTCGATCGCGCTCTATGTGCTGACGGCGATCGACATCGACCTCGTCGGCTCTCTCGAGGCGGGGCTCAAGTACCTCATCGTCGGTGCCGTCGGATCGGCGACGCTGCTGTTCGGATCGGCACTCGTCTACGGAATCACAGGCGAGTTGTCGTTCGACCGGATTGCCGCTTCCGGCCATGCGCACGACGCAATGCTCGTCGTCGGCCTGGCGATGATCATCGTCGGGCTCGGATTCAAGTCGTCGGCGGCGCCGTTCCACATGTGGACGCCCGACGCGTACCAGGGCGCGCCGACACCGGTGACCGCGTTCATGGCGTCGGCGACGAAGATCGCCGCGCTCGTCGTCACCTACCGGGTTCTGGTGACGACGTTCCCGCACGATCTCCATCTGTGGCGCGTGACGATCGCAGTGATCGCCTGCGTCTCGCTCGCCTGGGGGAACGTCGCCGCACTCGCGCAGCGGAACGTGAAGCGGATTCTCGCCTACTCGTCCGTCTCGCACGCCGGCTTCATGCTGATCGCGGTTGCAGCGGCGAGCCAGCTCGGCGAACGGGCGCTCCTCTACTACCTGGTCCCCTACGCGGCGATGTCGCTCGGCGCGTTCGGAGTCGTCGCAGCAAGGGAGCGCGAGCTCGGGACACCGGTGACGCTGCGAAACCTGGCCGGCTTCGGCTGGGAGCGGCCGTTCCTCGGCCTCTCGATGTGGGTGTTCATGCTCGGGATGCTCGGCTTCCCGCTCACCGGCGGATTCATCGGCAAGTTCTACGTCTTCGCCGCGGCGTACGACCACGGCTACTGGTGGCTGATCGTCGCCGGCGTGATCGCGACGATGATCTCCGCCTACTACTACCTCGGGATCGTGCGCGCGATGTACTTCCGGGACGCGGCCGAGCTGCAACTCGCGCCCGCGGGCGGCTCGCCGCCGTTCGATCCGCTGCTCACCGCCGGCGTCGCCATCGCGCTCGTGGTCACGGTGGGCTCGTTCTTCGCGGTCCAGCCGCTGATCGACGTCGCGCGGTCGGCAGCGAAAGCATACCGCTGTAGACGCACAACTCGGTTCCGCCTCCGGCGGGAACCGTTACGGTTTCGCGGCGCGGACGAGCGCCACGCGGCGCAGCACAGGCCCGGCTGCCACACACGTCTTCACACCGAAGACGACGAGCGCTGCGACGAGCGCAGACGCGCCGAGCGCCGGCAGTGTCCCTGCCGCCGTGGCCGGCGACCGCGCCGCGCACGAGAGCACGAGCAGCGCGAGTGCGAGCGCCCACAGAAGCGCCTGGACCCCGGCGACGGCGTCATCACGGGTGTCGAGGAACGCGCCGAACGACTCGAGCGCCGCCACCGCCGCAAACGGGATCGCGCCCAGGAGCGCGTCGAACGCGAGGCCGTGGGACCCACGCCCGTCCGCGTAGAACGCGGCGATCGCGAGCAGCCCCGGAAGCACACGACGCATCCCTCCGAAGCTTCGCGCTCGGGCCGGACGGTCCTTCTATGCTCCGGACCATGGCGACACTCACCTGGCTAGGACATGCGTCGTTCCGTCTCGACACGGACGGCGGCAAGCGCATCTACATCGACCCGTTCCTGCAGGGAAACCCCGCCACGCCCGCCGCGGAAAAGGAGCCCGAGCGCGTCGACGTCATCGCGCTCACGCACGCGCATGGCGACCATGTGGGCGACACGATCGCGCTCACGAAGCGATTCCCGGACGTGGCGGTCGTCGCGCAGGTCGAGCTGAAGAGTTGGCTCGAGCAACAGGGTGCCAATGTCGGAGACCTACCCGGCCTCAACAAAGGCGGGACGCAGGAGATCGCCGGGATCAGGTTCACCCTCACGAACGCGTTCCACTCCTCCGCAGCGCCGGACGGAAGCTACAGCGGCGAGGCGGCCGGCCTCGTCATCCGGTTCGACGGCAGGTCGGTCTACTTCGCCGGCGACACCTGCGTGTTCGGCGACATGGCGCTGATCGCGCGTCTCTACAAGCCCGACCTCGCGGTGCTGCCGATCGGCGACTGGTTCACAATGGGGCCCGAAGAGGCGGCGCTTGCGCTCGAACTGCTCGGCGACCCGCGCTGCGTGCCGAGCCACTACGGGACGTTCCCGATCCTCACCGGAAAGCCGACCGAGCTCGCAAAGCTCACGAAGGCGCCGATCGAACCGGTCGAGCCGGGAGGCTCGGTCGAGCTGTGAGGGAACGCTGGTTCGGGGCGACGGGCCGGCGCGTGCCCGAGATCGCGCTCGCGGGCGAGCTCGACGTCGAGGGGGCGCTCGTCCTCGACAGCGTCGACGACGACGCGGTGCGTGCCGCGCATGCAGAGGGCCGCCCGGTCGTCGTACGCGCACACACTGCCGGCGAGGTGAAGGAGGCCCTCTCCCGCCCGGAAGTGGCCTCGGTGCTCGTCGATGACCCGGCGCTGCTCGAGCTCGACCTCACGGAGCTCACGTATGGGTGAGGCTCCGATCGTCGCGACGTTCTCGATTGCAGCCTGCGACCTCGAGGCGGGGCAGTGGGGGGTCGCGACGCAGTCGAAGTTCCTCGCGGTGGGGTCGGTCGTCCCCTGGGCCGAACCGCACGTCGGCGCGATCGCGACCCAGGCATATGCCAACCCGCGGTACGGCCCCAACGGGCTGGCGCTCCTCCGGGAAGGCCTCTCCGCCGAGGAGACGGTCGAACGACTCACGGCCGCCGACGACGGCCGGGCTCACCGCCAGCTCGGGGTCGTCGACGCCGAGGGACGGGGCGCAACCTACACCGGGGCGAGTTGCATGACGTGGGCAGGCGGGACCGCCGGCCCCTGCTTCGCGGCGCAGGGGAACATCCTCGTCGGCGAGGAGACGGTCGCCGCGCTCGCAACGACGTTCACGGCGACCGCAGGGCGCCCGCTGGCGCAGCGGCTGGTCGAGTGCCTCGCCGCGGCGCAGGCCGCCGGCGGCGACCGGCGCGGCCAGCAGTCGGCGGCGCTGATCGTGGTCGAGCGCGACGGCGGCTATGCGCACCTGAGCGACACCCTCGTCGATCTCCGGGTCGACGACCACGCCGCTCCGATCGCGGAGCTTGCACGCCTGTACGAGGCGCACTCGCTGCTCTTCGGCAAGACGCCGCGCAACGACTGGATCGCCGTCGACGACGACTTGCGCTCGGAGGTGGAGAAGCGGCTCCAGGAGCTCGGCTACGACGGTGAGCTCGAGCGTGCGTTCACCGCCTGGGCGGGCGCGGCGAACCTCGAGGAGCGCGTCGACGGCGCGGAACGGATCGACCCGGTCGTGCTCGCGGAGCTCCGCGCACAACAGTGACCGACGGTTACCAGGTCCTCTCACTCGACGACCTCGAGCGCCTGCCGTCGACCGACGGCAAGCTGACCCTGCTCCCGCTCCGCCGCACGCTCGGCTTCCGCCCCTTCGGCGTCAACGCGTGGCTCGGCGCCAAGACCGGCGACGACGTGATCGAGCCCCACCACGAACAGGACGGCGACGAGGAGCTCTACGTGGTCGTTCGCGGCCACGCCACGTTCACGCTCGGCGACGAGACGTTCGGCGCCCCGCCGGGCATGCTCGTGCACGCGCCGCCCGGCACGCTGCGCGCTGCGACAGCAGCCGAGGACGACACGATCGTGCTCGCCGTCGGCGCCAAGCCCGGGGCGGCCTGGGAGCCCGCGCCCTGGGAGGATTTCTACGTCGCGTTCGCCCACCGCGCCGCCGGCAAGGTCGACGAGGCCCGTGCTCTCGTCGCCGACACGCTGGCGCGCCACCCGGGACGTGGCAGGGCGAGTACAACGCGGCGTGCTTCGAGGCGCTGGAAGGCGACGACGATGCGGCGTTCGCGCACCTCCGACTGGCACACGAGCGCGCGCCGGACGTGATCGAGAAGTACGCGCCGGACGACGGCGATCTCGCACGCCTGCAAGCCGATCCGCGCTGGCGGGAGGTACTCGGATGACGTACACCCATGTCGACGAGCTCGACCGGATCGAGCTGGACGACGGCTTCGTCTGGCGGCCGATCCGGCGGCGCTTCGACATCCGTGCGTTCGGCGTGAACGCCTACTCACCCGGAGCGAGCGGTCAGGTGGTGGAGGAGCACTCCGAGTCGCAGCTCGCGCACGAAGAGATGTACCTCGTGCTCCGCGGCCGCGCCCGCTTCACGGTCGACGGGAACCAGCATGACCTGGGGCCTGGTGAGCTTGTCTTCGTGCGCGACCCGTCCCTCCAGCGCGCCGCGGTCGCCCTGACCGACGACACGATCGTGCTCGCGCTGGGCGGCAAGCCGGGCGCGCCCCACGAGCCGTCCGCCTGGGAGGCGATGTTCGCCGCGGTTCCCGCAGCGCGCGACGGCCGCTGGGAAGAGGCGATCGTTCTCCACGAGGAGGCGATCGCGGAGCAGCCCGGAAGCGCGCCGCTCCTCTACAACCTCGCGTGCATGGAGTCGCGGGGCGGGCGGCCGCTCGACTCGCTCCTCCACCTGAGACGCGCCGTCGAGCTCGACCCGAAGTGGGCGGACTACGCGGCGAAGGACACCGACTTCGACCCCATCAGAGCCGAGCCGGGGTTTCCGGCCTAGCGATCGCCGGGGAGGCGTACGCCCTGCGCCAGCTTGCGCAAGGCAGGCACGGGATCGGCCTCGGGGCGCGCGACGAGCAGCACGGCACCGTGGCTGTCGTGCGGGACGAGCGCGTCGACGAGCAGCTGGAGCCCGACGGCCAGCGCGAATGCCTTGTGGGCGTGCTCGCCGCCGAACGGCACGAGCTCCTCGGGCTTCGCGAGGCCGGCGAGGACGTCGCCGTGCGTCACCGCGCCCATCGACAATAT
>CAWAWV010000005.1:0-407887 GCA_963785875.1 uncultured Thermoleophilia bacterium
CTCGCCCGCTGAGCGGAACTCGCTCGAGACAAAGCTGCTCGTCGGCGGTGTGATCTGGGCGTTCCTCGGGATCATCTTCGAGATCGTCACCGAGACCGTCGCGTGGGAGCGCTGGGAGGGGACGATCGAGTACACGTTCATGGCCCCGGTCTCGCGCCCGGTGCACCTGATCGGCATGGGCGTGTACGCGGTCATCTACGGGCTGGTGCGTGCCGCCGCGGTGTTCGCGGCGGTCGTGCTCTTCATCGGCATCCATCTCCCGCACGCCAATTACGGCGCTGCGATCGCGCTGCTCGGCATCGCGTCGATCTCGTTCATCGGCGTCGGGATGATGACCGCGGTCCTGCCGCTCGTCTCGCCGGAGAAAGGGACGCAGCTCGGCTTCGTCGCGCAGGGCCTGATGCTCGTCGTGTCGGGCGTCTATTACCCGGTGAACGTCCTGCCGGAGTGGATGCAGTGGGTCGCGAAGATCTCACCGGCGACCTACGCGCTGCGCGGCAACCGGGAGCAGATCCTGAACGGCGCCGGGCTCGCGTGGGCGGACGTGTGGCCGCTCCTCGTGATCGGGGCGTTCTCGATTCCGATCGGTCTCGCTGTGTTCAAGGTTGGAGAGCGGTACGCGAAGCAGCACGGCAAGCTCAAGCGGTCCGGATGATCGACTACTTCGCAGGTCGCGTCGCGGAGACGTATGACGGCGACGGGGAGACGGAGGCTCACGGCGCCGTCGACCCCGTCGTCGACTTTCTCGAGCCGTTCGCGGGCGGCGGTCGCGCTCGAACTCGGCATCGGTACCGGCCGCATCGCGCTCCCGCTCGCGGCCCGCGGCGTGCGCGTGCACGGGATCGACCTCTCGCCGGACATGGTTGCACAGCTTCGGCGCAAGCCCGGCGGCGAGGACATCGCGGTCGCGATCGGCGACTTCGCGACGGCGACGGTCGACGCGCGGTTCTCGCTCGTCTACCTCGTCTTCAACACGATCATGAACCTCATCTCGCAGGACGCGCAGGTCGCGTGCTTCCAGAACGCCGCGGCCCATCTCGAGCCCGGCGGGCGGTTCGTGATCGAGGTCGGCGTTCCCGACCTGCAGCGGCTACCGCGCGGCGAGGTCTATCGCCCGTTCGCGGTCACGCCGGACCACCTCGGCTTCGACGAGTACGACGTGCTCAACCAGGGACTCGTCTCCCACCACTATGCGATCGGCGGCGACCGGGTCGAGAAGATCTCGATGCCGTTCCGATACGTCTGGCCCGCCGAGCTCGACCTGATGGCGCGGCTCGCCGGGATGCGGCTCGAAGGAGCGCTGGGCGGGCTGGCGACATGAGCCGTTCACCGCCGAGTCCGAGTCGCACGTCTCGGTCTGGATGCTCTGATGATCGAGCTGCGCGTTGCGGAGTCCGACCAGGACCTCGAGGCGTGGGCCTCAGTCAAGAGTGCGGTGGTTCCGAACCAGCCGGTGACGGCAGAGCAACTGCGGGCGAGCTATGAGGAGGGCCGCTTGTTGCTCCTCGCGGAGGCAGAAGGTGAGCCTGTCGGGTGCGGCATCGCGGCGCCGTCACATTTCAACGGCCTCGCGTTCGTCGCGGCGCGTGTCCTGCCCGGCCATCGCCGTAGGGGGACCGGAACAGCGATCGCCGCTGCTCTGATCGATCACGCGCGCGCACTCGGCCGCGACGGCCTGTCAGCGTTCGTCGATGCGGCGGAGCCGGCTTCGGTCGCGTTTGTTGAGGGCTACGGGTTGTCGGAGGTCGACCACGAGCTCGAGCAGCGCCGTGTGCTCGGCAATGAGCCGCCTGCAACCGTGCCCGATGGTTTGGAGCTGGTCGCCGTGGGCGACCGCCGCGACGAGATGCTGCGCGCGGTCTGGCCGATCGCACAGCAGGGCTATGCCGATATGCCGCTTCCCGGAGTTATCAGCTACGCGCTCGACGAGTGGCTACGCGAGGAAGCAACGATCGCTGACGGCTCCTTCGTCGCGGTCGAACGCGGAGAGCCGGTCGGCTACGCCGGTCTACTCACACATGCGGAGATCGGGTGTGCGCACCACGGCCTCACCGTTGTGCGGCGAGACAGACGCCGCCGAGGTATTGCGACCACGCTCAAGCGCGCGCAGCTCAACTGGGCGGCGCAAAGCGGGCTCTCGGAGCTCATCACCTGGACACAGCGCGGCAATGAGGCGATGCAGGCGTTGAACCGCAGGCTCGGGTACGCGGACACATCGAGGTCAATCACGTTCCAAGGCTCACTCCCGTCTTCCGGGTGATAGGAAGACGGCACCGATTCCGGGCCGAGAGGAGCGAGCAAGGACATGGGCATGATCGAGAGCAAGGACCGCGCGACGTCCGACCCCGAGGCGCGCAAGCGGGCGCTGAAGCAGATGGAGAAGGACGGCGTCGAGTACGCCCTTTTCTGGTTCACGGACATCGAGGGGCACCTGAAGAGCTTTGCGATCACGCCGTCGGAGCTCGCCTCGGCGCTCGACGACGGAATGGGGTTCGACGGCTCGTCGATCACGGGCTTCAACGCGATCGAGGAGTCGGACATGATCGCGATCCCCGACCCGTCCACGTACCGCCTGATGCCGACACGAGAGGGCGAGGCGAAGGTCGGACGCATGATCTGCGATGTCGTCACGCCGAACGGCGAGCCCTACGAGGGCGACCCCCGGTTCGTCCTCCGGCGCGCGCTTCAGCGAATGGACTCCCTGGGGTTCGACACGTTCAACATCGGGCCGGAGCTCGAGTACTTCCTGTTCGCGGACAACGAGTCGCACGGTCACGCTCGACGAGGGCGGGTACTTCGCGATGACCGCGCTCGACGCGGCGACCGAGCTCCGGAACGAGACGATCCGAGCGCTCGAGGCAATGGGCATCGGGATCGAGTACCACCATCACGAGGTTGCGCCGTCACAGCACGAGATCGACATGCGTTACGCGAACGCTCTCGACATGGCCGACCAGACGGTCACGTATCGGCTGATCGTGAAGGAGGTGGCGGCGAAGAACGGCGTCTACGCGACGTTCATGCCGAAGCCGCTCTTCGGCGAGAACGGGTCGGGCATGCACACGCACATGTCGTTGTTCAAGGACGGGCGCAACCAGTTCTTCGACGGCGGCGACCAGTACAACCTCTCGCCGGCCGGCAAGCAGTTCATCGCCGGCCTCCTGCGCCACGCGCGCGAGCTATCGGCCGTGTTCGCGCAGTGGGTGAACTCGTACAAGCGGCTCGTGCCGGGCTTCGAGGCGCCGGTGTACGTCGCGTGGTCGCAGCGCAACCGCTCGGCGCTGATCCGCATCCCGCTCTACAAGCCGGGCTCGGAGCAGGCGACGCGTGCGGAGATCCGCTGTCCCGACCCGGCGTGCAACCCCTACCTGACGTTTGCCGCGCTGCTTCACGCGGGCCTCGAGGGGATCGAGCAGGGATACGAGCTCGAGCCGCCGATGGAGACGAACCTCTACCACCTGACCGCCGAGGAACGGCGCGACCAGGGAATCGTTTCGCTACCGGAGACGCTCGGAGAGGCGATCGACGAGTTCGCGGCGAGTGACCTGATGCGCCGTGCGTTCGGCGACCACATCTTCGACAACTACGTGAAGCTGAAGCGGAAGGAATGGGACGAGTACCGCGTCCAGCTCACTCAGTGGGAGCTCGACCGCTACCTGCGCGTGCTTTGAGCAACGCCTTTCACCTGCCACGCAGGGTGTCTGACACCTTCTAGGTGTCTGACACCTCTTAAAGAAACGTGCGGATCGACTCGCGGTCGACCCGAAGGCCGATCACCTTCGCGCCGTCGTCGATCTGCTCGATCGACTCGGCGGGAACGAGCCGGCGCCGGCGGGCGAAGAGCCCTGAGCGGACCGACAGAGCGTCGGGCTCCTCGGGCGACGTTCCGTACATGGGGCACTCGACGGTGCCGACCACGCGACCCTTCGCGTCTGCGACGAGAAAGCCGGCGGTGCGGCGAAGGTCGATGGCAAGTGCGCTCACGCTCGCGAAGCTATTCCCCGTCTACGTGGAAATACCTCGTCGGCCGTAAAGCTTTTGTGAATCCCGGCGCTAACCCCACTTGCCGGACATCGCGAGCATCGCGACGGTCAGCATCACGAGCAGCACCGACGACGTGCCGGTGGCAATCCGGCCGGCGAGGGGCTTCCCGCTTCTGACCCACCAGTAGGCGCACCCGATGGTGACCAGCAGGATGAGGGCTCCCGCGTCGGAGAGGATGAAGCCGAAGCCGACCCAGGTTGGGTCGTTGCCCGCGAACGCGTCCTTCTCGCGGTCGTACATGATCTGCCCGAACACCCGGAGGAGCACGTAGAACGGGATCGTCGCGAGGAGGGTGCGTGAGCGTCGCGCGGCGGAGGAACCCGGCGTCCGGGCGCCTCGCGGCAACCAGCGACAGCAGGACCGCGGTGAGGACCGCGCCGAACGTCGTCATCGCGCCGAGCACGTGCAGGAAGAGCGGCCAGAACGGCCGGCTGAACGCGAGCATCATGAGCCTGGTTTCCAGATCATGAGAACGAGCACTGCGAGCGTCGCGACTCCGGCGCCGTACGAGAGCGCGAGCCCTTTCGGGTCGCGTAGGAGCGCGCGCAGCTCCTCGTTCGTCGTGTCGCCTGCGGCGGCGAGCCGCTCGGCAGCCTCGCGCGCGCGCTCCTGGTGACGGCCGCCGCGACCGCCGAGCGCGCTGGCGAGGGCCCAGAAGACGAGCGCTGCCCAGATCCAGCCGGTGCCGATCCCGAAGCCGAGGTCGTGCCACAGCCAGACTCCGAAGACGAGCGTCCCGATGACTCCGGCGAAGATGAGCGGCAGCGCGTACCGGACGAGTTTGAGCAGGAACGCAGCCTCGCTCGGACGCTCCGCGCGGATCGCGAGGGCGTTGAGAATTGCGGCTGCGGTCGATCCCCCGACGAGGCAGAACGCTGCAGCGATGTGCAGCGTCAGCAACCAGTCGG
Source organism: uncultured Thermoleophilia bacterium (assembly GCA_963785875.1). Taxonomy (GTDB): domain Bacteria; phylum Actinomycetota; class Thermoleophilia; order Gaiellales; family Gaiellaceae; genus PALSA-600. Next base: position 4,953 of record CAWAWV010000005.1, read on the forward strand.
TCTTGCTCACCGGCCGAGCGTACCCTTCTGCGCGGATGAATACACCTGAACGGCACCTCCGGCTGCTGACGCAGACGATCGAGGCGGTCAACTCGACCCTCGACCTGCAGGAGGTGCTCGCCGTCGTCGCGACGAAGGTCGCAGGCGCTCTCGAGGCGGATGCCTGCTTCGTCTATCTGTACGACGAGCGTGCCGACGAGCTCATCCTGCGCGCGACACACGGCACGCCCATCGACGAGATGACGCGGCGCCCGCGCATGCGGCCGGGGGAGGGGATCACGGGATCGGCGGCTGCGTCGCGCGCACCGGTGATGCTCGAGTCGCGCGCGCACCTCGATCCGCGCTTCAAGAACTTCCCCAACTTGCCGGAGGACGAGTACGAGTCGATCCTGGCGGTGCCGATCCTGACGCGTGACGGAGCGCTCGAAGGAGCGCTCAACGTTCGTACCCGCGTGTCGCGTGCGTTCTCCGAGGACGAAGTCGAGCTTCTGCTCGCGATCGCCGCGCAGGTGGCGCAGTCGATCGAGCACGCCAAGCTCTACACGGAGGCGCAGCGGCGTGTGCACGAGCTAGAGGCGTTGGCGCGCATCTCGGAGGCGGTGCAGGACTCGCTGTATCTCGAGGAGTCGCTCGAGGCGATCGTCAAGACCACCATGGACGCGCTCGGTGCGACCGGCGCGGCGCTCGTCCTCGACGACGGCCGCATCGCGTGGCCCGAGGGTGTCCCGTCCGTCCATGCGGTGCGCCAACCGCTTCGCTGGCGGGGACGCCAGATCGGCGAGCTCGTGGCCGACCGGGAGACACCGTTCTCCGACGGAGACCACGAGTTGCTCGCCTCGATCGCGACGCACGCGGCGGTCGCGCTGGAGCACGGCCGGGCGGTGATGCGCGGCGTCCTCGCCCAGGAGATCCATCACCGGGTCAAGAACAACCTGCAGACGGTGGCGTCGCTGCTGCGCCTGCAGGCGCGGTCCGCAGATGCGGTCGATCCGCGCGAGGCGCTCGAGCACTCCGTCAACCGCATCCTCGCGATCGCCGCCGTCCACGAGCTCCTGACCGAACGGCGCGAGGAGGACGTCGAGCTTGCCGATCTGTTCGACCGTCTCCGCGCGATGCTCGTCCAGGGCGTTGGCGGCGGCAAGGAAGTCTCGGCCACGCTCGCATCGGTGACGCTGTCCGGAGCTCGCGCGACCGCGCTCGCACTCGTGTTCGCGGAGCTTCTCCAGAACGCGCTCGAGCACGGTGGCGACCGGATTCGCGTCGAGCTCGCGCGGCGGGACGGCAACCTCGTCCTGGCGATCGACGATGACGGCGGCGGGCTCGGCGAGGCGCCGGCCGGAACGGGGCTCTCGATCGTGCACGCGCTCGTGCGGGACGAGCTGCGCGGGACACTCGAGCTCTCAGCGGGCGCCGGGGCCCGCGCCGAGGTCGTCTTCCCCGCCTAGTCGATCGCGTCCGAGGCTTGGCCCGATCGGCTCCGTCGATCGGGGCTACGCCGGCTGGTCGTCGAACGTGAAGTGGAAGTGGTCGCCGTGGGAGTGCACGCCGAGGATCTGGTCGCCGAGGATCTCCGCCGCCGCGGAGTCGAGGAACACCCGTGCGCCGTCGCGCTCGACGACCTCGTCGCCTTCGTGCGGCTCCGTCGCGTCGTCGATCTGGAGCTCGACGCCTTCCTCCGTCTCCTCGGCGGTGATCCGAAGCGCGCCGATCCCCTTCAGCGCGTCGACCGCGTCCTCGTGGATGTCGAGCATCGCGCGAGTCTACGAAAAGGACCCCTTTGCGGCGCGGGAAGCCAGGCGAGGGCCACCGCAGGAGCCCTCGAGCGAGCCTCCCACGCCGCAACGCTCATCCTGCTCTCCCACCGGCGTTCTGCCACTAGCCGTTTGGCCAGGGTGTACAACCCTTCGATGCGCATCCTGATCGCCGAGGACGAGACGATCATCCGGCTCGATCTGCGCGACCTGCTCGAGCGGGCGGGTCACGAGGTCGCGGGCGAGGCGCGCGACGGCGAGGAGGCCGTCGCGCTTGCGCGCGAGCTCGAGCCCGACCTCGCGATCATGGACGTGAAGATGCCGCGGCTCGACGGGATCGAAGCCGCGAAGCGCATCCTCGACGACCGTCCGATGCCGATCGTCCTGCTGACCGCGTACGGCCAGCAGGAGCTCGTGACACGCGCAGTCGAAGCCGGGGTCTTCGGGTACCTCGTGAAGCCGTTCCGCGAGCAGGACCTCGTGCCCGCGATCGAGACGGCGCGTGCCCGGCACGCGGAGCTCGCCGCGGTCCGCGAGGAGGCGGAGTCGCTCGCCGACGCCCTCGCGGCGCGCAAGGCGATCGAGCGCGCGAAGGGGCTCCTGATGGAGAAGGAGGGGCTGTCCGAGGCGGATGCTTTCGACCGCCTCCGCCGCGCAAGCCAGGTGTCCGGCCGGCCGCTCAAGGTGATCGCGGAGGCCGTGGTCGATACCCTCGCTGGTGAATGACGTCCACCCTGACGCCGCCGAAGGAACGTGCGCGCACCGGTTCCGGCTCGGGTACCGGCGACGCCTGGCGCGTGATCGTCCGGAACGACGATCACAACACCTTCGAAGGCGTCGCGTTCGCGCTCGCGCAGACGGTCCCGGGGGTCGACTACGACCGAGGCATGGCCCTCGCGAACAAGATCCACACGACCGGTCAGGCGATCGTCTGGTCGGGCCATCGCGAGCTCGCCGAGCTCTACCACTCGCAGCTCGAGGGCTACGGCCTCACGCTCGCGCCGCTTGAACGCTGACGACGGGATCAGGCGGGTCTTCGACGCATTTCGCGGCGGCGATCCGCGCGCGCTCTTCGACGTGATCGCGGAGGACGCGGTCTGGACGGTCAACGGCACGGTGCCCGTCGCGCAAGTGTATGAGGGCCGCGCGCGGATCTTCGAGCTCTTCCGCGAGACGCGCCGCCTCACCGGCGGCACGTACCTCTCCACGTTGAAGTGGGCGTTGAGCGACGACGCCCATGCGGTCGCGGTCTACCGCGCGCAGGGTCGGCGAGAGGGCCGGGAGCTCGACATCGACCAGGTGCTGCTGATCGACCACGCCGGCGGGATCTGGCGGCGGATCGTCGCGATCCCGGCTGACCCGCCCACGTTTGAGAGATTCTGGGCATGAAAGTTGGGGTCCAGCTCCCGGAGGTCGAACGGGTCGTCCGCCGCGACGAGCTCGCCGCGATGGCACGCGCAGCCGAAGAGGTGGGCTTCGACTCGATCTGGGTCGGCGACCACCTCCTCTACCGCGATCCTGACCGCGGGCCTTGGGACAGTTGGACGACACTCGCGTGGCTCGCCGGGATCACCGAGCGCGTCACGCTCGGTCCGCTCGTCGCCTGCACCGCGTTCCACCCCCCCGGCGTGCTCGCGCGCCAGGCTGCGGCCGTCGACGAGCTTTCCGGCGGCCGCTTCGTGCTCGGACTCGGCGCCGGTTGGAACGAACCGGAGTTCCGCGCGTTCGGGCTGCCGTTCGACCATCACGTCTCGCGGTTCGAGGAGGCGTTCGAGATCGTTCGTCGGCTTCTGGACGGCGACCGCATCACGTTCCACGGGCGTTTCCACGACGTCGACGAGGCGGTGCTTCTGCCACCGCCTGCGAGACGGCCGAAGCTGATGATCGGCGCGAACGCGCCACGCATGCTCTCGATCGCGCTGCCGCACGTCGACGTGTGGAACACGTGGTTTGCGCGGTACGGGAACAGCGTCGAGGGGTTCGCGCGTCACAACGCGGAGATCGACCAAGCTGCCGAGCGCGCCGGGCGCGATCCGGCGGCGATCGAGCGGAGCGCGTGTGTGTTCGTTGCGCTCGAAGGATCGGGTGCGCGCCAGAACGACGAGGACGCTCCGCCGGTTCCCGCCGGAGCGCTAGAGGGTCACTTGCGGGACTTGGAGCGAGTGGGAGCCGACGAGGCGATCCTCGTCGCTGATCCGATCAGCGAGGCGTCGATCCGCTCGCTTGGAACAGCGATTCCCAGCGCCTGAGCAGCGTGTCGAGCTCGTCGCGGGCGCGCTTGTGCGCGGTGGCAAGCTCGACGTCCGACCAATCGGCTGCCAGCTTCCGCTCCACCTCGGCCAGGCGAGCTTCCGCCTGTTCCACTTCGGCCTCGACCTGGTCGAGCGGCGACGGCTTCGGCTTCGCGGGTCGCTTCGCCCGCTCCGGCCTCGGCGCCCTCGGTGCCGGCGGTGGGGGAGCGGCCTGTGCTTCCTGGGCTCGTGCGTAGTCGGCCCACCCGCCCGGATACGACTCGATCGCGCACGCCTCGACGGCGAGCAGCCGGTCCGCGACCGCGTCGAGCAGCGCCCGGTCGTGCGACACCAGCAGCACCGTTCCCGGGAACGCCTCGAGCGCCGCCTCCAGCGACTCGCGCGACTCGAGGTCGAGGTGGTTCGTCGGCTCGTCGAGGACGAGGAAGTTCGCGCCGGAGGCGACGACGATCGCGAGCGCGAGCCGGCGCCGCTCGCCGCCCGACAACGCGACGACCGGCTTCTCGTGCTCGTCCCAACCCGAGAACAGGAACCGCCCGAGGAGGGATTGGGCCTCCGGCCGCTTGAGGCCGGTGCCCGCCATCGCCGCATCGAGCACCGAGCCACGCTCGTCGAGCTCCGCCTCGTGCTGGGAGAAGTACGCCGGCACCACGCCGTGACCGAGGCGAACCTTCCCGCTAATCGCGTCGCGGCGGCCGAGCAGCGTTTCGAGGAGCGTTGTCTTGCCGGAGCCGTTCGGCCCGACGAGTGCGACATGCTCGCCGCGCTCGATCGCGAATGCGGCACCGTCGAGCAACAACTTGTCGCCCGCGCGCACCCTGAGATCCTCGGCGACGGCGACATCGCGGCCCGAACGAGTCGGCTTCAAGAACTCGAATCCGAGCGTGCGCCTGCGCCGGTCGGGCGCGTGCACGCGGCTTGCCTGCAGCCGGTCGATCTGCTTCTGCTTCGACTGTGCCTGGCGCGCCTTCGACGCCTTGGCCCGGAACCGCTCGACGAAGCGCTCCAGCCGGGCGAGCTGCTCGGCTTGCCGCTCCGCGGCCTTCGCCTGATGCAGGTCACGCGCCGCCTGCTCGCGTCGCCAGACGTGCCAGGCGCCCGGGAAGTAGACGGACTTGCCGCGCTCGAGCTCCAGCACCGCTGTCGTGACCGCCTCGAGGAACCAGCGATCGTGCGCGACGAGGATCACGCCCGCGTCGATCGTCTTCAGCATCTCCTCGAGCCATTCGAGCGACTCGATGTCGAGGTGGTTCGTCGGCTCGTCGAGCAGCAGCAGGTCCGGCTGTGACGCGAGTGCCCGTGCGAGCGACGCACGCGTCAACTCACCTCCGGAAAAGGTTCTGAGAGGACGCTCGAGGTCGTCAGCCGTGAAGCCGAGCCCGCGCACGACGGCCGCGGCGCGGTCGCGCCAGTCGTACCCGCCCGCATGCTCCAGCCGCGCCTGTGCTTCCGCGTAGCGCCGGAGGGTCGCCGGGTCGTGCTCCCCCGCCGTCATCCGCTCCTCGAGCGCGCGCAGCTCCCCTTCGACCGACGCGAGGTCGGCGGTGCCCGCGAGCACGTACTCACGGAGCGGTCGGCTCGACTCGGCCGGTGGGCGCTGGTCGTGCAGCGCGACGCGCGCGCCCTTCTCCCAGGCGAGCTCGCCGCCCTCAAGCGTGACTTCGCCGGTGAGCGCGCGGAGGAGCGTCGTCTTCCCGGCGCCGTTCGGGCCTGCGAGCGCGAGCCGGTCGCGGCGCTCGACCTTGAACGAGACGCCGTCGAAGAGGGCGTCGCCGGAGAACTCCTTGCGAAGCGAGGATGCGATCAGGACTGCCACCGCTGCAAACTATCCTCAGCCTCATGAGCGTAGGCTCGCCGGAGCTCAGCAAAGAGCGCAGGTGCCGGCTTGGCCGGCGCCGGAGCGGGTAGCCGTGCGGATCGTCGCGCTCGACGTTGGCTCGTCCTCGGTGCGCGCGATCGCCTACGGCGAGGGCGCGGCGCCGGAGCCCGGCGACGCGCAGATCCGGTACGAGACGAACAACGCCGACGAGCTGGTCTCCGCGTGCCTCGCGGTGCTCGCCCAGGTCGGTGCCCGTGACGCGCTTGCGCTGTCCTGTTTCTGGCATTCGCTGCTCCCGCTGGACTCGCACGACCGGCCGCTTTCGCCGGTGCTGACCTGGCGCGACGTGACGGGTGACCCGCCGGCACTCGACCCGGAGGCCTACCACCGGCGCACCGGCTGCTTCCTGCACCCGGCGTACTGGCCCGCGAAGCTCGGTGGGCTCGACGCCGCGCGGTACGTCTCGTTCGGCGACTACCTCTTCCTGAAGCTCACGGGTGAGCTGCGCACGAGCGCCTCGCTGGCAAGCGGCACCGGCCTCTTCGATCCGAACCGCCTCTCGTGGGACGACGAGACGCTGGGGGCGCTCGGGCTCGACGCGTCGCGGCTCCCGCCGGTCTCCGACGAGCCGGTCGCAGGCGTCTGGCCTGCTCTCGGCGACGGTGCCTGCTCGAACGTCGGCGCCGGCTGTGTCGAGCGCGGACGCGCGGCCCTGATGATCGGGACCTCGGCCGCTGCGCGCGTCGTCTATGAGGCGCCGTCGGCCGACCCACGGCCGGGGCTCTTCCTCTACCGCCTCGACGAGCGCCGCGTCTGCGAAGGCGGCGCGCTCTCGGACGGCGGGAACCTGCATTCGTGGCTCGAACGGACGCTGCGCGCCGCCGAGCCGACCGACGATCCCGCGCACGGGCTGACCTTCCTGCCGTTTCTCGGCGGAGAGCGCTCGCTCGGCTGGGACGCGCACCGACGCGGTCTCATCGCCGGGCTCACATTCGAGACGACGCCGGGTGAGATCGCACAGGCCGCTCTCGAGGGTGTCGCCTACCGGCTGGCCGACGTGCTCGACGCGATCGGCGGCATCGACTCGGTGGTCGCCACGGGGCACGCGCTTCTCGCCAACGACGCCTGGCTGCAGATCATCGCAGACGTGCTCGGCCGCTCCGTCGAGGTGTCCGGCGCGCCCGAGGGCTCCGCCCGCGGTGCGGCGCTCGTCGCGTTCGAACGACTCGGGCTCCCCGTGCCGCCGGCGCCCATCGCGCGCCTCGTCGAGCCGCGGCGCAGCCGCCGTGAGATCCATTTGACCGCCAGGGAAGAACAACGGAAGTTGCTGCGTTTGGAGGAGGAAGCATGATCGGAATCGTCGGAGGCGGCCTCGCGGCCGCCAAGGTCGTCCAGAGCTACCGCGAAGCGGGCGGGACGGACGACATCGTCGTGTGGTCGCAGGACCCGCGCGGGCCGTACAACCGCCCGCCGCTCACGAAGAAGCTCCTCCGCGGCGAGTCGGCGCCCGAGGACGCGCTGATCGCGCTCGAGGGAGTCGATCTCCGGCTGGGGGAGCGGATCGAGTCGCTCGACGCGGTCGAAGCGGACACGATCGTGCTTGCGACAGGCGCTACTCCTCGCCGGCTCGGCGACGCGCTCGCGTTCCGCACGCTCGACGACTCGCTCGAGCTCCGCCGCCGCGCCGAGTCGGCGAAGACGGCAACCGTGATCGGCGGCGGCTTCATCGGGTGCGAGATCACCGCGTCGCTGACGATGATCGGCCTCCAGGTGACCCAGATCGTGCGCGACCCGATGCTGTTCGCGACGATCGAGTGCCCGCCGCTCTCCGAGGCCCTGCACGAGACGTATCGCGCCCACGGGGTGGACTTGCGGCTCGAGGCGAGCGACATTCCCGACGCCGACATCGTCGTCGCCGGGATCGGGGTCGAGCCGAACGTCGAGCTCGCCCGTGACGCCGGCCTCGAGGTGCGGAGCGGCGTCGTCGTCGACGACCGGTTCCGGACCTCTCGTGACGGCGTGTACGCCGTCGGCGACGTCGCCGAGTTCTTCGACCCGCTCTACGGCCGCCACCGCCGCATCGAGCACTGGTCGACCGCGTCCTACCACGGGACGACGCTCGGCCAGATCCTCGCCGGGGATCCCGATGCGCGCTACGACACCGTCTCGTCGTTCTTCTCCGAGGAGTTCGGACGGAGCTTCCGTGTCTTCGGGGACAGCGCGGGCCACGACGAAACCTCACTCGAAGGGGACTTCGCGGGTGACCGCGCGCTCTACCGGTTCCAGAAGATCGGCGGGACGATCTCGGCCGTCGCGATCGGGCTCTCGGACGAGGAGCAAGAGGCGCTCAAGGACGAGATCCGAGCCGGCGCGGCCACCCACCTATAGCCGTTACCCTCGCGGGGAAGCGGACCCCGGAGGAGCGCTTGGCGAACACGGAGATCGAACAGCTCTCCATCGACACGATCAGGACGCTGTCGATGGACATGGTGCAGCAGGCGAACGCCGGTCACCCAGGCACGGCGATGGCGCTCGCGCCGCTCGCGTACCTGCTCTACGGCGAGGTGATGCGCCACAACCCGGCGAATCCACACTGGTCGAACCGCGACCGGTTCGTGCTCTCGGCCGGGCACGCGTGCGTGCTCCAGTACTCGGCGCTTCATCTGGCCGGCTACAACCTCCCGCTCGATGAGCTGAAGCGCTTCCGGCAGTGGCAGTCCAAGACACCCGGCCACCCGGAGTACGGGCACACCGAAGGGGTGGAGGTGACGACCGGGCCGCTCGGGCAGGGGTTCGCGAACGGCGTCGGCCTGGGATTTGCGGAGCGGTTCCTCGCCGCGACGTTCAACCGCCCGAACTTCGAGCCGGTCGTCGATCACCGCGTCTACGTGATCTGCTCGGACGGCGATCTGATGGAGGGCGTGTCGTACGAGTCCGCATCGCTCGCAGGCACGAACTGGGCTCGGGAAGCTCGTCTACTTCTACGACGACAACCACATCACGATCGACGGGACGACCTCGATCTCGTTCACCGAGGACCGTGCAGCGCGCTTCGAAGCGCTCGGCTGGCACGTGCAGAAGGTCGCCGACGTCAACGACCTCGGGGTGCTGAGGGAAGCGATTGCCTCCGCGCAAGCGGAGTCCGATCGGCCGTCGCTGATCATCTGCCGCACGCACATCGCTTTCGGGGCGCCGCACGCGGTCGACACCGCGAAGGCGCACGGCAGCCCGCTCGGTGCCGAGGAGGTCGCGGCGACGAAGAAGGCGCTCGGCTGGGACCCCGACAAGAGCTTCTACGTCCCGGACGAAGTGAGGGCGCACCTGAACCGCGTCGAGCGGGGCAATGAGCTCGAGACCGAATGGAACACACGGTTCTCCCGCTGGTCGGAGGCGTTCCCACAGGCTCGCGAGCGGTGGGACGACGCCTGGGCCGGCCGCATCGGCGCGTGGGAGCTGCCCGAGTTCGCGCCGGGGGAGGAGCTCGCGACCCGCGCCGCCGGCAAGACCGTCATGCAGGCGTTCAAGCACGCCGCGCCGACGATGATCGGCGGCGCCGGCCGACCTCGTCGAGTCGACGAAGACAGAGCTGTCGGGCGGCGGCCTCTTCTCGGCGCAGCTGGGCGGGTCGCAACATCCCGTTCGGCATCCGCGAGCACGCCATGGGCTCGATCGTCAACGGCATCGCCGTGCACGGCGGCTGCGTGAAGCCGTACGGCTCGACCTTCCTCATCTTCAGCGACTACATGCGCCCGGCGGTGCGCCTGTCGGCGCTGATGGGCTTGCCGGTCGTCTGGGCGTGGACGCACGACTCGGTCGGGCTCGGCGAGGACGGGCCGACGCACCAGCCGGTCGAGACACTACGCGGCGCTGCGCGCGATCCCGAACCTCTGGTTCGTGCGGCCGGCCGACGCGAACGAGACGGCCTGGGCGTGGAAGGTCGCGCTCGAGCGGGCCGACGGGCCCGTCGCGCTCGTCGCTCTCGCGGCAGAAGGTGCCGACGCTCGACCGATCCGAGCCTCGCGCCGGCGTCGGGCCTCGAGCGCGGCGCGTACACGCTGTGGGAGTCCGGGCCGACGCGCCGGACCTGATCCTGATCGCGACCGGCGCCGAGGTCGGGCTCACGCTCGAGGCGGGACGGAAGATCGCCGGCGACGGGACCGCGCGTGCGGGTCGTGTCGATGCCGTGCTGGGAGCTCTTCGAGGCGCAGCCGTCCGAGTACCGCGACGAGGTGCTGCCGCCGGACGTGAAGGCGCGGCTCTCCGTCGAGCCGGGCGTGGCGCTCGGCTGGGAGCGCTGGGTCGGCGACCGTGGCGGCTCGATCTCGATCGAGCACTTCGGCGCGTCGGCGCCGGGAGCGACGGTGCTCGAGCAGTTCGGCTACAACCTGGACAACGTGGTCGCGCGAGCGTCCGCACTGCTGGAGCGCGTCTCATGAAAGAGGCTGAGGCCGTGAAGATGTTCCTGTCGTTGGTTGCGCCTGGGTTCTGCATCGACGGCGAGCTGCCGACGACGCACCTCGAGGGGATCGAGGTGCGGAACGACGGCCATGCGGTCGCGATGGTGGAGGCCGACGGTCGGACGCTGCCGCTCAGGTTCACCTTCGACGAGGGACGCATCGCACGCGTCGAAGTGCTGTGAAGGTCGCGGTGGCGTTCGACCACCGCGGCGTCCACCTGCGTAACGCGGTGCTCGAGGCCTTGTCGGGGCACGAGGTGATCGACCTCGGCACCGACACCGACGCGGTCCGCATCGACTATCCCGACAAGGCGCGCGAGGTCGGCGAGGCGATCCAGCGCGGCGACGCGGAGCGCGGCGTCCTCGTGTGCGGCTCCGGCGTCGGCGCTGCGGTCGCGGCCTGCAAGCTCACCGGCATCCGCGCGGCGATCTGCCACGACACCTACTCGCGCGCACCAGGGTGTCGAGCACGACGACATGAACGTGCTCTGCCTCGGCTCGGAGGTGATCGGGCCGTCGCTCGCGCGCGAGCTCGTGGCGACATTCTTGAGCGCGACCTTCGACGGAGGCGCACGCTACGTCGCGCGCCTGCAGAAGGTCGCCGAGCTGGAAAGGACGATGAAAAATGGCGAAGTCACGGCTGCATGAGCTCGCAGCGCGCGCGGGCAGTCGGTCTGGTTCGACACGCTCTCGCGCGATCTCGTTCACACGGGCGAGCTGAAGCGGATGATGGACGAGGACGCCGTCACCGGCGTCACGTCCAACCCCACGATCTTCCAGAAGGCACTCTCCACCGGGACCGCGTACGACGACGACATGCGCAAGCTGCTCGCCGAGACGGACGATCCCGAAGCAGATCTTCTTCTCGCTCGCGCTGCAGGACATCCGCGACGCGCTGCGACGTGCTGAAGCCGGCGTTCGACGCGTCGAACGGCGTCGACGGCTTCGTCTCGATGGAGGTCCTCCCGGCGCTCGCCTACGACACCGAAGCGACGTTCGAGCAGGCGCAGTGGATCGCGAAGGAGGTCGACCGAAGCCGAACCTCTACGTGAAGATCCCGGCGACGATGGCCGGGCCTGCCTGCGATCGAGGACTGCGATCGCGCACGGCACGCTCGATCAACATCACGCTGATCTTCTCGCTGCGAGCGTTACAGGGCGGTCGTCGAGGCGTACTTGCGCGGGCTCGAGCGGCTCGTCGCCGGGGGCGGCGACCCGTCGAAGGTCGCGTCGGTCGCCTCGCTTCTTCGTCTCGCGCGTCGACACCGAGGCCGACAAGCGGCTCGAGGGCCATCCGGAGCTGCAGGGCAAGCTCGCGGTCGCGAACGCGAAGCTCGCCTACGAGCACTACCTCGAGACGTTCCGGGCCCGCGCTGGGAGTTCCTCGAGGGCAAGGGCGCGACGAAGCAGCGCTGCCTGTGGGCGTCGACGTCGACGAAGAACCCGGCCTACCGCGACGTGCTCTACGTCGAGGAGCTGATCGGGCCCGAGACCGTGAACACGATGCCGCTCGAGACGATCGAAGCGTTCCAGGATCACGGCGAGGTGCGCGGCGACACCGTCCTCGAAGGGATCGACGAGGCGCGCGGCGCTGCTCGCCCAGCTCGCAGAAGGTCGGCGTCGCCTACGACGACGTCGTCGAGACGCTCGAGGCGGAGGGCGTGCAGAAGTTCGCCGACTCGTTCGACGCAGATCATCGAGGAGCGTGCGCGCGAAGCGCGGCGCGCTCGCAGCTGCATGACGGACGCGGAGATTGTCGAGCGGATCTGGGAGCGCGATGCGATCGCTGTGGACCGGCGCCGACGAGGCGAAGTGGCTCGGCTGGCTCGACGAGCCGTGGCGGATGCGCGAGGACGTCGATCTGCTCTTGCAGTTCGCGGAGTCGGTCGCGGGCGAGGTCGACGACGTCGTCCTGCTCGGGATGGGCGGCTCGTCGCTCGCGCCCGAGGTGATCCGGCGGACGTTCGGGAAGGATCGCTTCCACGTCCTCGACACGACGCACCCCCAGGCGATCCGCGACCTCGAGGCGAAGCTCGACCTCGCGCGGACGCTGTTCGTCTCGGCGTCGAAGTCGGGGACGACGCTCGAGACGCGCTCCCACACCGACTACTTCTGCGGGCAGGGCGGTGCGACTGTGGGCGGCGATCACCGACCCCGGCTCGGCGCTGGAGGAGCTCGCGCGGAAGCGAGGCTTCCGCGCCGACGTTCTCCGGCGAGCCGACGATCGGCGGCCGCTACTCGGCGCTCTCGGCGTTCGGGATGGTTCCGGCGGCGCTGATGGGCGTCGACGTCGCGCGGCTGCTCGAGCGCGCGCAGGAGATGGCCGAGGCGTGCCGGCTCGCCGAGGGCAATCCCGGCTCGAGCTCGGCCTGTCCCTCGGCGAGGGCTGGCGCGACGGCCGCGACAAGGTCTGCATCGCGGAGAGCGCCGCCGGCTTCGGCCTCTGGGCCGAGCAGCTGCTCGCCGAGTCGACCGGCAAGCAGGGGAAGGGGCTCGTGCCGGCGCCCGGCGAGCCGGCCGACGGGCCCGACCGCCAGGCGCAGGAGGTGCGGCTCCCGGACGAGTACGAGCTCGGCGCAGGAGTTCTTCCGCTGGGAGTTCGCGACCGCGGTCGCCGGCTCGATCCTCGGGCATCAACCCGTTCGACCAGCCCGACGTGCAGGCGGCGAAGGACAAGACGAGCGAGGTGCTCGCCTCCGGCGAGGAGCCGCCAGTGGAGCCCGAGGGGTCGATCGAGGAGCTGCTCGCGCAGGCCAGCCTGGCGACTACGTCTGCGATCCAGGCGTTCGTCGAACCCGACAGCCGAAGCCGAGGAGAAGCTCGCGCTCGTTGCGCAGCGAGCGCGGGAGACCGGCTGCGTCGTCACGCACGGCTACGGGCCGCGCTACCTGCACTCGACCGGGCAGCTGCACAAGGGCGGCCCGCCGACGGGGCTCTTCCTCCAGGTCGTCGACGACACGGGCGACGAGCTGGCGATCCCGGGCCAGCCGTTCGGGTTCGGCCGGCTGATCCGTGCGCAGGCCGCGGGCGACTTCGCGTCGCTGCAAGGAGCGCGGCCGCCGCGTCGCGCGTGTCCGACTGGAGGAGCGTCTAGATGCAGCTCGGCATGATCGGCCTCGGCCGCATGGGCGGCAACATGACGACGCGCCTCGCAGAGCGCGGCCACGACATGAAGACATACGACCCGGGCGTCGAGTCGACGGCGAAGACGCTCGAAGAGCTGCGCGACCAGCTCGACGCGCCGCGGTCGTTCTGGATGATGGTCCCCGCGGGGAAGATCACCGAGGACACGTTCCAGACGCTGCTCGGCCTCGCGGCGCCGGGCGACGTGATCGTCGACGGCGGCAACTCGAACTTCCGCGACTCGCAGCGTCGCTACGCGGCCGCGAGGGAGAAAGGGCATCCACTTCGTCGACGCGGGCGTCTCGGGCGGCGTCTGGGGGCTCGCGGACGGCTACTGCCTGATGGTCGGCGGCGACGCCGACGCGGTCGCGCAGGTCGAGCCGGTGTTCCGTGACCTCGCGCCCGAGGACGGCTACGCGCACGTCGGCGCGTCCGGCGCCGGGCACTTCGTGAAGATGGTCCACAACGGGATCGAGTACGGGCTGATGCAGGCGTACGCCGAGGGCTTCGAGGTGATGGAGAAGTCGGAGTTCGACCTCGACCTGCACGAGATCGCCGGGCATCTGGCGCTACGGGTCGGTCGTCCGCTCGTGGCTGCTCGAGCTGCTGCACGGCGCCTTCGAGGCGGAAGGGTCGCAGCTCGAGAAGATCCGCGGCTACGTCGAGGACTCCGGCGAGGGGCGCTGGACGATTGCACGAGGCGATCGCCGAGGACGTGCCCGTGCCGGTGATCACGGCCGCGCTCTTCGCGCGCTTCGCCTCGCGGCAGGACGAGTCGTTCGCCGCGAAGGTGAACGCGGCGCTCCGCAACCAGTTCGGCGGCCACGCCGTCAAGGCTGCGACGGGGTCGATGAGCGTCGCCGAGCAGAACCCGCTGCTCGAGGGGCTGCGGCTGCGGCGGCGGCCGGATCCGTGCATCCTCGTCATCTTCGGCGCGTCGGGCGACCTGACGCCGAAGAAGCTGATGCCGGCGCTCTACGCGCTGGCGGTGCGCGACCTGCTGCCGGAGCGGTTCGGCGTCGTCGGCGCCGCGCGCACCGAGGAGATCGACGACGAGTTCCGCGAGCGGATGAAGGAGGCCGTGCAGGAGCACGCGCGCGACGCGTTCGGCGAGGACGTGTGGGACGAGCTCGCCGCCGGCATGCGCTACGTCACGCTCGACTTCGCCGACGACGACGGGCGAGGACGAGCTGCGCGCACGCGCTCGCCGAGCTCGACGAGGAGCGCGGCACGGGCGGCAACCGCGTCTACTACCTCGCGGTGCCGCCGCGCGCGATCGGCACGATCGTCGACGCGATCGCGCGAGCGGCGCGGCGCAGAGGGCTGGATGCGGCTGATCGTCGAGAAGCCGTTCGGGCACGACCTCGCGTCGGCGCGCGCGCTCAACGCGCGAGCTCCAGGAGCACTTCGCCGAGAGCGAGGTCTTCCGCATCGACCACTACCTCGGCAAGGAGACGGTGCAGAACATGCTGGCGCTGCGGTTCGCGAACGGCATCTTCGAGCCGATCTGGAACCGGCAGTTCATCGACCACGTGCAGATCACGGTCGCCGAGTCGATCGGGATCGAGGGCCGCGCCGGCTACTACGAGCAGGCGGGCGCGATCCGCGACATCTTCCAGAACCACCTGCTGCAGCTGGTCGCGATCACCGCGATGGAGCCGCCGATCGACTTCACCGCCGAGTCGGTGCGCAACGAGAAGGTGAAGGTGCTGAGGGCGCTGCACACGCCCGGCCCGAAGTCGTCGTGCGCGGCCAGTACGGGCGCGGGCTTCGTCGAGGGCGACGAGGTGCCCGGCTACCGCGAGGAGGAGGGCGTCGCGGCCGGCTCGATGACCGAGACGTTCGTCGCCGCGAAGCTCTACGTCGACAACTGGCGCTGGGCCGACACGCCGTTCTACGTGCGCATGGGCAAGCGGCTCGCGCGCCGCGAGACGACGATCGCGATCCAGTTCAAGCGCGCGCCGCATCCGCCGTTCGAGGAGGTGCGGCGGAGGGGCTGCGCCCGAACGTGCTGCTGATCCACGTGCAGCCGAACGAGGGCGTGTCGCTCGCGATCGGCGCGAAGGTGCCGGGGCAGGGCATGACGATCCGCACCGTGCACATGGACTTCCTCTACGGCGGCGCGTTCCGCGAGGGCCTGCCGGAGGCGTACGAGCGGCTGATCCTCGACGCGATGCTCGGCGACGCGACGCTGTTCACGCGGGCGGACGAGATCGAGGAGCAGTGGGCGCTCGTCGACGCGATCGTCGGCATGTGGCAGCGCGACCGGCCGGCGTTCCCGAACTACGCGGCTGGGACGTGGGGGCCGCCGGCCGCCGACGAGCTGGTGCACCGGGACGGGCGGTCGTGGCGGCGCCACTGACCGCGCCGACGGACAACGATTGGACGGGCGAGGACGTCTCGATCGCCGAGATCGAGCGCGAGCTCGCGCGGCTGCGGGAAGACTCGTCGAGCGGGAGCTCCCAGCCGAACCATGCGCACGTCCGTGATGACGCACATCGCGTGGGTGCCGCCGCAGTGGCAGCACGCCGCCGAGGAGACGCTTGCGGGCATGGCGGAGCGGCATCCGTCGCGGACGCTCCTGCTCGTACCGCATCCGGAGCAAGACGACCGGCTCGACGCGCTCGTGTCCGTTCGCTGCTTCCCGGTCGGCGATCGCGCGGTCTGCGGGGAGGTGATCGAGCTGACGCTGCGCGGGACGCGGGCGGCGGCGCCGGCGTCGATCGTCCTGCCGCTCCTCATCTCCGACCTGCCCGTGTTCTGCCGCTGGCGCGGCCAGCCGGAGTGGGCCTCACCGGCGTTTCAGCAGCTCGTCGACGTGACGGACCGGCTCGTCGTCGACTCGACCGAATGGCCGGACGTCCCGGCCGACTACGGCGATCTGGCGGCGCTGTTCGACCGGGTGGCGGTGTCGGACATCGCGTGGGACCGCACCGAGCGCTGGCGCGGCCTGCTCGCGTCGCTCTGGCCGGGGATCGCGACGGTGAAGTCGATCGGGGTGCGCGGCACGAAGGCGCAGGCGCATCTGCTGCGCGGCTGGCTCGTCTCGCGTCTCGGTCACGACGTGGCGCTGGAACTGGACGAGCGCGAGCGCCTCGAGGGCATCGATCTGGACGGCACGCCGGCACCTTTCCCCCCGGGCAAGCCGCCGAATCCGAGCGACGTCCTCTCCGCGCAGCTCGACCGCTTCACCCGCGACCGCGTATACGAGGCAGCTGCGCGCACCGCCGCCGGCCCCTGAGGCCCAAACGGCTATTCGCCGGCGACGTCGCGCCGCAGGAAGACGAGGTAGCCCGCGAAGAGCGGGATGCCGACGTAGAGCGCGCACACCCACAGCGCGCGCACGACCGGCGCCCAGTCGGCCGGCGTGCGGAGGAACCCATGCCAGGCCGAGAACTGCTCGCCGAGGAGATACGGCCGGATGGGCTCCGTGCCGGGCAAGACGCCGAGGAGCTGCATTAGCAGCGCCCACATGAGCGTGCCGACGACCGAGGCCGCGCTGTTTCGGGTCACGGTCGAGAGCAGGATCCCGAACGATGCGATCCCGGCCATCGGCCAGGCATAGATCGCGAGCGTCGCGGCGAGGAGTCCGACGCCGTGCATGGCGCTCACCGTCGTCCCCGACAGCGATGTGAGCGGATGGAAGCCCCACGCGATGCTCGCGGCGACCAGGCCGACGAGCCCCATGGCGGTGATCACCACGACGGTGTACGTGAACGCCGCCGCGACCTTGCCCGCATAGATCTCGCCTCGGTTACGCGAGCGCGTGAGGATCGTCTTCAAGGTGCCGTTGTGGCTTTCGGCCGCAACGATGTCGCCGGCGACGAGCGCAGTGATCAGGGGGAACGCCCAGATCGACATGAAGAAGAGGACGACGAACGGCGTCGCGAGCCCGGTCTGGCGGATGTACCGGCCCAGGGGGATGTCGTTCGGGCCGCCCTTCTGGATCGTCAGCACGATCACGAATGCGAGCGGCACGGCCATCGACGCCCCGAGACCGAGGTACGTCCGCTTCTGCGCGAGCAGCTTCAGGATCTCCCACTTGTAGACGCGCCCCATCTACGCGGCCTCGTGCTCGGTCATGCCGAGGAAGAGCTCCTCGAGCGTCGCGGTGTGTGGGACGAGCAAGCTGATCCCGACTCCCGCCCGGCCGAGCGCGATCGACACGGCCTCGGCGTCGCTTGCCTCACCGCGGAATCGGAGCTCACCGTCGATCGTCTCCAGGCCGGAGACGCCGTGAGCAAGCAGCAACGCTCGCGCGCGCTCCTGGTCGGTCGTCCGCAGGCGGTACTCGCCGCCAGAGCTCTGCAGCAGCTCGTCGAGCCGTCCTTCGTAGATGATGCGGCCTCTCCGGACGATCGCGACGCGGTTGCACAGCTCCTCGACCTCGGCCAGGATGTGGCTCGAGAGCAGGATCGTGATTCCCTCGCCGGCAAGCCGCCTGACGAGCGCGCGCATGTCGCGCATGCCGGCAGGGTCGAGCCCTGTGGTCGGCTCGTCGAGCAACAGCAGCTTGGGCTGTCTGAGCAGTGAAGCTGCGATCCCAAGCCGCTGGCGCATGCCGTGGGAATAGCCGCCGACGCGATCCTTGGCGCGGTCGAGCAGCTCGACGACGTCGAGCACCTCGTCGATGCGGGAGGCCGGCGTGCCGCCGTCGAGGTCGCCGAGCAACCGCAGGTTCTTCCGCCCGGACAGGTACGGGTAGAAGCGCGGGCCTTCGACGAAGCCCGCGACGCCGTCGAGCGCGCGAGCGCCGTCGGCGTGGGGGTCGCGATCGAAGAGCTTCACATCACCACTCGTCGGCGTAATCAGGCCGAGCATCATCCGCAGAGACGTGGTCTTGCCGGCGCCGTTCGGCCCGAGGTAGCCGAACACGTCACCACGTTCGACCGTCAGGTCGACGTGATCGACGGCGGTGAGCTCTCCGTACCGCTTGACGAGGCCGCGCGCGGTGATCGGTGCCGCGTCACTCACCTGAGCGCGCGGGCGGCCGACTCGGCCGCCGCGGTCGGCACGGAGCCGGCGAGGATGTACGAGACGCTGCCGTTCTTCCAGCCGACGATCGTGCCGAGCTGCGTCGAGAGCTCGTGGGCGGTGATCCCGTCTAGCGAGATGGACGGCAGCGAATCGAGCCCGCTGGGAGTCGACCCGGCAGAGGCGTCCGCCGCGTGCTCGACGACGAGGACTGCGCCGAGCCCTTCTCCATAGACGACGAGGACCGAGCGCGAGTCGGCCGGGCCGACGAGCCTGACATCCTGGCGCGGCAGGCCGACGAGGGTGTCCGGAGCGACGACGGTGAACGGCGCGGCAGCCCGCACTGCGGCGAGACCTGTGACGGGCGCCGAGTCCGTGCCGGTCGTGGACCCCTGATGCGACGAGAGATCGACGATCTTCGTACCGGCCGGCGGCGTCACCGAGATATCGCCGTCCGAGACCGGGCCGAACGTGATGTCCGTCGCTTCGAGCGCGAGGACGGGTGAAGACGCTCCCTGCGCATACACCGCGAGCTTCAGCGGAACGCCGTGTACGGCGTCCCAGGCGAGCTCCGCCGAGCCGAGGAGACCGCCGTCGTGCTTCGGCGAGACGGTGACCGTGTACGCCTCCTGCCCTGCGACGTTCGACGGTGTTGCGGCGGAGATCGCCCAGTGGGCGCCGAGCTTCGTCAGGAAGCTCGAGATCTCGTCGAGGCTCGGCACCGCCCGCGGCGAAGCGGTCGTCGCGGTGTCCCGCGGCAGGTCCGCGACGTAGGCGGTGTTCGACGATGCGTCGTACACCGTCACCTTCGTGTCGTTCCAGGTGATCTGCGCGTCGCCCGCATCGGATTGCAGTTCGAGCCGGCCGCCGGACTTGTTCGCCCACAACCGGCCGCTGGCCCCGCTCATCAGTGCCGAGCCTGCTTGGCCGGTCAGCGCGCCCGACGGGAAGAGCGTGTTCTTGAAGGTGAGCCGGGCGGTGACGCCTTCCGGAGTGGGCGCCGAGAGCCCGTCGTGAATCGCGTTCGCGAGGGGCTCCGGCGGGGGTGTCTGTCCCGATCCGCCGCGCGCCGCAACCACGATCGTCCCGGCGACGAGAGCGACCGTGATGGCGCTCAGAACGAGGACCAAACGGCTGAGGGGCAGGGTGCGAAGGAGTCTCATGGCAATCCTTTCTCGGCGGCGTCGACCGAAGGGATACCCGATGTCTCTGACGCTTTCGTGACGGCGGGCAGTTCGATCGTGAAGCGCGCGCCCGATGCGAAGACACGACCGCCGTGCCGTTCCACGGCGGCGCGCACGATCGCGAGCCCGAGGCCTGAGCCGCTCCCGTGGAACCGCTCGAACACACGCTCGCGCTCGGCGTCGGCGACACCCCGCCCTTCGTCGATCACTTCGAGCCTCACGGTCGTCCGATCGCTCTCGACCCGGACCGTGACACGGCCGCGACCGTGTCGGCGGCCGTTGTCGACGAGGTTCGTGAGCGCTCGCGCGAGCGCGTCGCGATCACCGCGGACGACGGCGGGCTCGGCGACGACCGCGTCCGCGCCGCTTTCGCGCGCCAACTCGTCCAGCCGCACCTCGGTCTCCAGGGGCGCTGACGCCTCCTCGTGCGACAGTGCGAGCAGTGAGTCGGCGAGCCGTACGAGGCGCTCGGCATCGTCGTGCAGGTCCGCGAGCAGTG
Organism: uncultured Thermoleophilia bacterium; assembly: GCA_963785875.1. Taxonomy (GTDB): domain Bacteria; phylum Actinomycetota; class Thermoleophilia; order Gaiellales; family Gaiellaceae; genus PALSA-600. The sequence continues at coordinate 25,010 of CAWAWV010000005.1, forward strand.
CGGGAGAGGCCCCGTGCCGGACGAGGTGATCGACGTTCCCCCGGAGCGCGGTGAGGGGCGTGCGCAGCTCGTGCGAAGCATCGGCGACGAATCGCTTCTCGCTGTCGCGCGCTCGCTCGAGCGTGTCGAGCATCGCGTTGAGGGTCGAGGCGAGTCGCCCGACCTCGTCGTCGCGCTCCGGGCCCGGCAGGCGCCGGCGGGAGTCGCCCGTTCGCCCGATCTCTGCCGCCGCGCGGTCGAGGCGAACGAGCGGTCGTAGGGCGCGACCCGTCAGGAACCACACGGCCGACGCGCCCACCAGCGCGGCGCCGAGCGCGCCGATCAGCGTCAGCGCCCGGACGGCGCGGATCGTGTCCTCGACATCGGCGGTCGACGCCGCGACCACGACCGCGCCGCCGCCGGCCCGGCCGCCTGTTGCCGCGAGCGGCGCCGCGAACACCCGCACGTTCGTCTCGCCGAGCTCTGCGTTGTCGAAGCGGCCGTGGCCCGCGAGGGCTTGCCCCGCCAGCGACCGAGTGAGAACGCGGCCACCCAGGGACAGCGACCGAGCCACGATCCGGCCGTGACGGTCGAGAACCTCGATCATCGCCTGGGTCGAGCCGGCCGGCGAGTCGAGCGCTCCCGGCGTCGTCAGTAGAGCCGGGGCCGACGCTGCGAGTTGCGAGACCTCGACGGCTCGCGCGCGCAGTGTGTGGTCGAGACCATGGTGGAGGTGGCGAGCGACGAGCACGTCGACGATCGAGCCGAGAACCGCGACCGCGATCATCGTCGCAACCGCCGAGGCGACGACCAGCCGAAGTCTCGTGCTCATCGCAGCAGGAAGCCGACGCCGCGTACCGTTTCGATCATCGCGGGCTCGCCCAGCTTCCGGCGCAGGTTCGAGACGTGGCGGTCGACGGCGTTCGTCGTCGCCGCTCCACCCCAGATCGCTGCGATCGCCTGCTCGCGCGTGACGACATGTCGTGCGTTGCGCATGAGAAGCTCGAGCAGGGCCGACTCGCGAGTCGTGAGAGTCAGATGCGCGCCGCGCCGGCGAGCTTCGTGCGTGACGGTGTCGAGCAGAAGGTCGCCGATCGCGAGCGTCTCCTCGACGGACTTGCCGCGGCGGAGAAGCGCGCGAACGCGCGCGAGCAGCTCGTCCGTGGCGAAGGGCTTGACGAGGTAGTCGTCCGCGCCGGCATCGAGGCCCGCGACGCGATCCGGTACCGCGTCTCGCGCCGTCAGCAGCAGCACCGGCAGGCCGAGCCCCTTTGCGCGCAGGCGCCGGCACACGGCAAGGCCGTCGAGACCGTCCATCGCGACGTCGAGGACAACGAGATCCGGGGTCGACCGCTCGACGGCGGAAAGCGCAGCGCCACCGTCGCCGGCTGCCTGGACGACATAGCCCTCCGCGCCGAGCGCGCGTTCGAGCATCCGCCGGATCGGCGCGTCGTCGTCGACCACGAGGATCGCCTCGGGCATGACCCCAGGGTACGCCGCTCAGACGCTCACTCGAACGCCCGGCCGACGCCGAGCACGAGCGCGTCTTCCCCCGGCCGTCCCACGATCTGGACGTTGCCGACCGCGAGCGCTGGCCAGCCGAGCGCGTTGAACGGGAACGTGTAGCGCGTCATCGCCGCACGCACCTCGATCTCCTCGCAGTCGACCGGTGGCACCGGGCACGACAGCACCGGCGTCACGAGCACGTCGAACCTGTCGAGCGCGGCCTCCGCCCGCTCGCGCAACTCGTCCCGCGCGCCCAACGCGGCCTCGTACTCCGCGTCCGACACGGCGATGCACCGCTCCACCTTGCCGCGGATGTTCTCGCCGTAGAGGTCTCCTTGTTCGGCGTACAGCTCGCGATGGACGTCGCCGACCTCGCGCATGAACGCCGGCACCACCGCCTCCGCGGTCGGGAACTCGATCGGCTCCCCGCGGACACCACCCCAGGCCGATGCGACCCGCGCATCGTCCACCGGCGGAACGTCCAGCCCGAGCAGCGCCGCACACCCGTCGACGGAGAGAGCCATCGGGCCGGCGTGATCGAACGTCGGCGCCAGCGGGAACACGCCGTCCGTCGACACGAGCCCATACGTCGGCTTCAGCCCAACGACGCCGCAGCAGGCGGCGGGAATGCGGATCGACCCGCCCGTGTCCGTCCCGAGCGCCGCATCCGCCTCACCGAGAACGAGCGCCGCCGCCGATCCGCCCGACGACCCGCCCGCGGTGAGCAAAGGGTGGCGCGGATTCGGGACGATGCCGTAGTGCAGGTTCTGCGACGTGACGCCGTACGCGAACTCGTGCAGGTTCGTCTTGCCCACATTCACCCAGCCGCGAGACTCGAGCTCACTGAGCCATGCAGCGGAGGTCGAAGGCACGTGGTCCGCGAACACCGCCGATCCGTAGGTCGAGCGGACGCCGGCCGTATCGAAGAGGTCTTTGACCGCGAGCCGACGGCCCGCCGGGCCGTCGGACAGACGGGTGATCCAGACCGCGTCGCTCAGTCGAGCCAGAGGTAGACGAAGGCGACGCCCGCGGTCCCGGCGAAGAGCACGAGGAAGAGACCGAAGAGCGCCCACCCCCAGCGCAGGTTCTTGCGGGCCAACTCGAGCTCTGCCTCGGTTTGCGTCATCTAGATCACCACCGTGTCGATCGCCATCGCGACGAAGAGAAGCGCGAGGTAGAGGAGCGAGAAGTGGAAGAGCCGCACCGCCGCGGCCCGCGCCATCGTGCGGCGCAACTCGACCGCAAGCCACAGGAACGCCGCTCCGAGTAGTGCGGCCGAGCTGCCGTACACCACTCCGAACGTCCCGAGCGCCACCGGCACGAGCGTCACGGCGACGAGCAGCACGGTGTACCTGAGGATCTCGCGCGCCGTCTCCTGGTCTCCTCGGGTGACCGGCAGCATCGGCACGCCGGCGCGCGCGTAGTGCTCCTTGAGCATCAACGCCAGCGCCCAGAAGTGCGGCGGCGTCCACACGAAGACGACGGCGAACATGACGAGAGCCGCCCAGCCCAGGTGCCCGGACGCTCCGGCGAAGCCCACGAGTGGCGGCACCGCGCCCGCCGCGCCGCCGATGACGATGTTCTGCGCCGTCGAGCGCTTCAGCCAGCGCGTGTAGACCAAGACGTAGAAGAGGTTCCCCGCCAGTGCGAGCAGCGCCGTCGGCAGGTTGACCAGCGCATCCAGCAGGACGAACGAGAACGCGGACAGCGCGAGCCCGAACTCGAGCGCCGCCTCCGGTGGAACGCGTCCCGACGCGACCGGCCGTTGCTCCGTGCGCGCGCCCATCAGCTTGTCGATGTCACGGTCCAGATAATGGTTCAGGGCCGAGGCGCCGCCGCACGCGAGCGCGAGCCCGAGCATCGTCAGCCCGAACGCGCGAAGCGACGAGAAGTGCCCCGCGCCGACGAAGAACCCGGCCGCGCCCGTCAACAGAAGAAGCGACATGATCCGTGGCTTCGTCAGCGTGACGTAGTCGCGCCACGGCCCGTGTTCGGTAGTCGACCGGAAGGCGAGCGCCGCCGCCCACACGCACGCTGCAAGAGCGAGCGAGGCGAGCGCGAGGTGCACCGCAGGCCCGGTCAGGAGCGCCGCGAGCCCGAACAGGCCGAGGGCGGCCGCCGACGGCGCGAGCAGCCGCCGCGCCGAGATCCAGGCGGTCGCGACGAGCGCGGCGATCGGCGGGAGAGCGATCGCGGCGAGCACGCGGTGCGCTGTGTTCCAGCCGGCGCCGCCGGAGACGACCGCGAGACCGGTGCCCCCGACCGCCGCAAGCGCAGTGAGGCGCGTCCAGACGCCCATCAGAACCCGCGCGTCTCCGCGAGCCGGCGCCGAAGGTCGCGCAGCGGCCGCGCGCTCGTGACGTAGGGGACGTGGTCGAAGTTCCAGGCCGGCGGCGGCGAAGTCGTGTACCACTCGAGCGTGTCTGCAACCCACGGGTCGTTGCCGACACGTGCACCCACGCGTGCTGTCCGGACGACGTTGAACGCGAAGACGAGCATCCCGAGCCCCATGACGTATGAGCCGATCGAGGAGATGAGGTTATACGCGAGCCACAGGCCGTGCTCGTGGTACGTGTAGGTGCGCCGCGGCATCCCGAGCATCCCGAGCATGTGCTGCGGGAAGAACGCCAGGTTGAAGCCGATGAACGTCAGCCAGAAGTGGGCCTTGCCGAGCCGCTCGTCGAGCGCGCGCCCGAACATCTTCGGCCACCAGTAATAGAGGCCGCCGAAGATCCCGAAGATCGACCCGCCGAAGAGCACGTAGTGCAGGTGAGCGACGACGAAGTAGGTGTCGGTCACGGCCCAGTCGATCGGGAACGCGGCCAGGAAGATGCCGGAGAGGCCGCCCAGCGTGAAGACGCCGATGAAGCCGAGCGCCCACAGCATCGGAGTGTCGAAGGAAATGTTCCCGCGCCAGATCGTTGCGAGCCAGTTGAAGATCTTCACGCCCGTCGGGATCGCGATGATCATCGAGCTGAGCATGAAAAAGATGTCGAGACCGATCGGCAGGCCGACCGCGAACATGTGGTGCGCCCACACGAGCAGCGAGTAGAACGCGATGCCCGCGGTCGAGATCGCGACCGCCTTGTAGCCGAAGATCGGCTTACGCGCGAAGACGGGAATGATCTCCGAGACGATCCCCATCGCGGGCAGGATCATGATGTAGACCTCGGGGTGCCCGAAGAACCAGAAGACGTGCTGATAGAGCAGCGGGCTCCCGCCGTGGGCGGCGTCGAAGAAGTGCGTGCCTGCCTGGCGGTCGAGGAGCATGAGCGTCAGCCCGGCCGAAAGTGTCGGCAGCACGATCACGAGCAGCCACGCGTACGTCACGATCGTCCAGCAGAAGAGCGGAATGCGCGTCCACGACATGCCGGGCGCGCGCATGTTGTGGATCGTGACGACGAAGTTGATCGCGCCCGCGAGCGACGAGGCCGACAGGATGTGCAGGCCAAGGATCCAGAGGTCCTGGCCGTGGCCCGGCGAGTGCAGCGTGGCGAGCGGCGCGTACGACGTCCAGCCTGCGCTGGCCGACCCGCCGCTCGCGAAGAAGCTGAGGTACAGCACGACCCCGCCGAGCACGAATAGCCAGTAGGAGAGCGCGTTCAGCCGCGGGAACGCCATGTCGCGCGCGCCGATCATGGAGCGGCACGAGGTAGTTCCCGAAGCCGGCGAGGATCGGGACGATGACCAGGAAGATCATCGTCGTCCCGTGCATCGTCACGACCTGGTTGTACGAGTTCTTGGTGAGGAAATGCTCGTCCGGAGTCGCGAGCTGCGACCGGATCAGCAGCGCGAGCACGCCGCCCGCAGCGAAGAAGACGAGCGACGTGACGATGTAGAGGATCCCGATCCGCTTGTGGTCGACGGTGGTCAGCCACGAGCTCACGCGACCCGTGCGCCAGTCGGCGCGGTAGGGGCGAGTCGCTCTCGACGTTGACCGCCACTATCCGCCTGCCTTCGCGAACTGCTTCGTGTACGCGATGAGTGCGTCGATCTGGTGTGCGCTCCAGTCGCGGCCGACGGGCGGCATCCGCCCCTGGCCGTTCCGGAGCAGCGTCTCGATGCTCTTGCGGTTCGAGAGCAGCGGGTTGCCGCCGAGGGCCGGGCCGATGTAGGAGTGATCGAGCCGGTGACAGCTCTGGCAGACGCCGGTGAACTCCTCGCGGCCGAGGTCGAGCGTGCCCGCCGCGGACGCCCGCTTGGCGATGAACGCCTCGTACTGCGACCGCGGCACGACGTCGACCGTCGCCTTCATCGCCGCGTGCTGGATCCCGCAGAGCTCGTAGCAGCGCGCGACGTACGTCCCGGCCGGCGCCTCGAACCACGTCTTGTTCACCCTGCCCGGGATCGCGTCGTACTTGCCGCCGAAGTCCGGAACCCACCACGAGTGGATGACGTCCCAGTCGGGAGCGGTGATGTCCTCGTTCACGACCTCGCCGGCCGGCGCGACCATGCGCCCGACCGAGATCGCGCCGTTCGGATACGTGAACTGCCAGTAGAACTGTGCGCCCTGCACGTAGACGCGTGTCTCGTCCGCCGCCGCGGCCTTCGGTGCGTCGGTGATGCCGGGCAGCTTGTAGAAGACGAACGTGCCGATCGCGGCGAGGAAGAGCACCGGGACGACCGTCCAGATGATCTCGAGCCGCGTCGCGCCGTGGATCTGCGGCCCCTCGGCTGTCCGCGCACGCTTCCCGCGCCGGTACTTGAGGATGAACACGATCAGCGCGCCCTCGACGGCGACGAAGATCACGCCCGTGAAGATCGAGACGAAGACGAACGCGGCGTGGACGCGATGCGCGTTCGGCGAATGCGGCTCTCCGGGGAGAAACCCACCGTTCCCCGCGAGCGCCGCCGGCACGAGCACGAGCGCAGCCAGGCTCGTGACGAGTGTGGCAAGGCGGGTCCGGCGCACGGCGAATGGCATCGTATAGAGCGTGGAATCGACGAGTCAGGTGGAGCTGCCCGAAGGGGTCACCGGTGCGTTCCACGTGTTCGTGAACGGCGTCGAGCAGCGCGCCGGGGCCGATTTCGACCGGGTCGGGACGACGCTCGTGTTCCGGCGCGAGCTCGCGCCCGAGGGCAGGCTCGGCTTCTGGCGCTGGCTGTCGCTCTTCCTCGGCGTCGCCGGCACCTACCGCAAGAACGACACGGTCGACATCGTGTACACGGACGGCGCGAGCCGCCGCGTCGTGTCGCTCGCCCCGCACGCGCCGCACGAACCGCTCTAAGCTCCTAGGTCGTGGCGATCGTCGACGTGGCACGTCCCCGCCGGCGGCCCGATCTCCTTGGTCGGCTGAGGGAGCGCTTCGACGCGATCGTGGGTTCGCGGTGGCTCGTGCCGGTCGGGTTGCCGCTCCTCGTCTTGATCTCGCTGTTCGTGCGCTCGCGTGCGTTGCACGCCGGCTTCTGGATCGACGAGGGGATCTCGGTCGGGATCGCGCATGAGCACTGGACGTCGATCCCGCATCTTCTGCGCCAGGACGGGTCGCCCCCGCTCTACTACATGCTGCTCGGCTTCTGGGTGCGCCTGTTCGGCGACAGCGAGGCCGCGACCCACACCCTTTCACTCGTCTTCGGCCTGATGTGCGTGCCACTCGCGTTCTTCGCTGCGCGCGCGGTGTTCGGACGCTCGGCGGCCCTCGCGGCAACGGTGCTCGCGGCGCTCGATCCGTTCCTCACCTACTACGCGCAGGAGACGCGGATGTACGAGCTCGAGGCTCTCCTCTCACTCGTCGTCGCGTGGTCGTACGTCGAGGGGATCCTGCGCGGGAGGCGCGCGTGGACGCCGGTGTTCGTCGTCGCGACGGCGCTGCTCGCGTACAGCCACAACTGGGGGCTCTTCCTGTGTGTCGGTCTCGCCGCGGCCACGGTGGCCTTTGCCCGTGACCGGCTGCGCCTGCTCGGCGCCGCGGCGGCGGGGGTGTTCGTGTTGTACACGCCGTGGCTACCGACGTTGCTCTCGCAGGCGCGGCACACCGGTGCCCCGTGGTCGACCCGTCCAAGCTTCCACGACCTCTTCCTCTCCGCCGGCACCGTCATCGGTGGTGACGCGCCGTGGGTCGCGCTCGTGCTCGTCGGTGGAGCCGCGCTTGGCGGCCTCGTCGTGCATCAGCGCACGCAGGAGCGGCGGGAGCTCGCGGCGCTGCTCACCGTCACCGCGGTCACGGTCGCAGTCGCCTTCGTCACGTCGCAGATCTCGCCTGCGTGGACGGCCCGGTACTTCGCGGTCATCTTCGGGCCGGTCGTGCTGGTCGCCGGCCAGGCGATCGCGCGCGCTCGTGGGCTCGGCGTCGCGACGCTGGCAGCGCTCGTCTTCGTGTATGCGGGGTACTCCGTCAAGAACGACAAAGAGAACGCCAAGGGAATCACCGCGGGCACGCAGCCGTACCTGAAGACGGGCGACCTGATCATCTCGACGCACCCGGAGCAGGTGCCGGTGCTGCGCTACTACCTCGGTCCGGGATACCGCTGGGCAACGACGCTCGGCCCGCAGCCCGACCCGCTGATCTTCGACTGGCGCGACGCCGTCTCACGGCTGAAGGCGGTGAAGGAGCAGCCGACGATCGATTCGCTCCTTCAGACCGTGCCGCCTGGCGGACAATTCGTGGTCTTCGAGCCGGTTTTTCGCGATTACCGCGCGTGGCGAGCGACGTGGACGAAGCTCGTGTGGCGGAAGGCCTCGGACTGGTCGTGGCTCCTCGAACACGATCCGCGCCTCCAGCTCGTCGCGCACATCCGGAGCGACGAGATTGCCCTCAAGAAGAACTACTTCAAGCCGCTTCAGGCGTTTGTCTACCGCCGAAAGCGGTAGCAAGGGTACGATCGCGCCCACGGCGCCTCGCGGCTCCTTCCTGAATGGCGAACGACATCACGCAGACGACGCTCGTCCTCGGCGGCGGCCCCGCCGGTCTGACCGCCGGCTATCTGCTCGGCAAACGGGACCACGACGTCGTCGTCCTCGAGGCCGAGGACCAGGTCGGCGGGCTCGCGAAGACCGTCGAGCGCGACGGCTACCGCTTCGACCTCGGCGGCCACCGCTTCTTCACGAAGGCACTCGAGGTGGACGATCTTTGGCACGAGGTTCTCGGCGACGAGTTTCTCCGCCGGCCGCGAATGTCGCGCATCTACTGGAACCAGCGGTACCTCGACTATCCGCTGCGCGGCCCCGACGTGATCCGGAAGCTCGGCCCGGTGGAGCTCGCGCGCTGCATGGGCTCGTACCTCGCAGCCGCCGCGCGCCCGAAGGGCGAAGAAGAGTCGCTCGAGCAGTGGGTGACGAACCGGTTCGGCCGCAGGCTCTTCGAGCTCTTCTTCCAGAGCTACAACGAGAAGGTGTGGGGTGTTCCCGCATCGGAGATCCGCGCCGAGTGGGCGGCACAGCGCATCCGGGGGCTCTCCTTCTTCTCCGCCGCGCGGGCTGCGTTCTTCGGCAACCGCGGCAACAAGATCAAGAGCCTCATCTCCGAGTTCAACTACCCGCGGTACGGGCCGGGCCAGATGTGGGACGCGATGACCGACGCGATCCGCGCGCAGGGCGGGGAGGTGCTCCTCGGGTCGCCGGTGACGCGGCTCGAGCTCGCCGGGAGCCGCATCGTCGAGGTCGAGGCAGGCGACACGTCGTACACGCTCCCCGAGGCGGTCATCTCGTCTCTCCCACTGCGCGAGGTCGTGCGCATGGCGAGCCCCGCGGCGCCGCAGGACGTGATCGACGCGGCGAACGGCCTGCGCTACCGGGACTTCCTCACCGTCGCGCTCGTCGTCGACGGCGACGATCTATTTCCCGACAACTGGATCTACATCCATGAGCCCGATGTGCGCGTCGGCCGCATCCAGAACTTCCGGTCCTGGTCGCCGTGGATGGTCCCCGATCCAACGAAGGCGTGTGTCGGGATGGAGTACTTCTGCTTTGCCGGCGACGACCTCTGGTCGATGGACGACGACGACCTGGTCGCGCTCGCCGCTGACGAGCTCGAGCGACTGCGGCTCGCATCCAAGTCGAAGGTCGAGCGCGGCTACGCGATCCGCGTGCCGAAGGCGTACCCCATCTACGACGCCGACTACGCGGAGCGTGTGCAGGTGATCCGGACGTGGCTCGACGGGATCGGAAACCTCCAGCAGGTCGGTCGCAACGGGCTGCACCGCTACAACAATTCCGACCACTCGATGTTGACGGCGATGCGTGCGGTCGACAACCTCTTGAGCGGTGCCGAGCACGACATCTGGGCCGTCAACGCCGAGAGCGTCTACCACGAGACGCACATCGAGGACGAGCATCCGTATCGCTCGGCGCCCGAGACGCCCGAGATCGAAGCGCTCGCTGCCTCAGGCACCGATTAGGCGATCGGCACTTCCTCTCGCGGTCGCCGCCTCGGCCGCCGCGCTCGTCTGGCTCGCGCTCCCCGCCGTGTGGTGGACGCCGCTGAACGTCGACGAGGAGCTGACGCTGCGGCTCGGCGACTTCTCGTTCGCACACATCTTCCACATCGTCTCCACGCAGCGCGGCGGCGGGCCGATCCACTTCTGGCTCGAGCACTTCCTGCTCGGCTGGTGGCCCGGCGTTGCGGCGTTGCGCGTGCCGTCGCTCGTCTTCTCGTGCCTGGCGCTGCCGGCGGTCGCACTGATCGTCAAGCGCCTCGCCGACGACGAGCTGCCGGCCGCGGTCGTCGTCGTCCTGACGGCGCTCTCGCCGATCCCGGTCCTGTACGCGACGTTCGGGCGTCCGCACACGTTGCTCTTCGCGTGGCTGATGTGGGCGACGGTCGTTGCGCTCGCCGCGGCCGACTCGGGCGACCGCCGACTCTGGGTCGCGGCTGGTGCATTCCTCGGCGCTGTCGGTGTTCGTGCATCCGACCGCGCCGCTCTACGCGCTGACCGCCTTCGCGGCCGCATGGCTCTACGCGCCCGGCACACTTCGGGAGAAGGTGCGAAGCGCCTGGCCTGGTGCGGTCGCGCTGCTCGTCACCTTCGTGCCGTACTACCTGAAGACGTTGCACGTGCTGAGCGACCGGTACGGGGTCGGCGGCGGAAGCGGCACTGCTGGGCGGACGTTCTCCGGTCGGCCGGTGTGGGAGGACGCGCTGCACTTCCTCGGGCCCGGCCGGCACGACGTCAACTACTTCACCGTGCTCGGCACCGTCGGCGTCACCGCACTCCTCGTGCGCCGGGCTCACCGGCCTCTGCTCTTCTGCGCGGCGACGGTCCTGGCGCCGATCGTGTTCTTCTCCGTCGTGCCGACGAGTGGCGACTCGGCTCTCTTCTTCGACCGTTACATGATCCCCGCTACGCCGGCGTTCCTCGTGCTCGTTTGCGCCGGCGTCTTCGCAGTCGCGTCGTGGGCCGGTTCGCTCCGTCTCCTCGTCGCCATGGTGCTCGTCGCCGGCCTCGCGGCCGTCGAGGTCAGGTACGACCTCGACCACCGGCGAGCGACGCAGCGGATCGGCGTCGACGCGGTTGTCGCCGCGGTGCGGCACGAGCCGCCGGGCACCGTTCTATTCGGCTCGACCGGCACGAGCGGTGCGAACTTCTCGGCGTTCGACTACGGGCACCCCGCGAACCTCCTCGACCATCTCGTCGCCCTTCGGGTTCCGTCGCTTCGCCGCGTCGACGACGAGACGTGCGAGCGCCTGGGACCGTTCCTGCACGGCACGCAGCGGCACTACGGAGTGTGGCTCTTCTACTCGGCGTCGGCCGACGAGACCGCCGCGGCGGAGGGCGCACTCGGCACGGTGCCGATCCGTGGGAGCTACTTCGTCGTGCGTTCACGAACGCCACTCACTCCGCGTGCGCTCGTGCGCGAGGGGCTGCGGCTCCGCCTCGCGTGGAAGCGCGCCGTTCCGCTCAACCGCCGGGTCGACGAGCTCGTGCTCGCCGATCGCAGCGCGCTGGCCGGCACCTGCGTTCCCTACGGCGACCTCGGCGATCCTGGGATCTCGCCGCACTGGCCGCCGGTGAAGACCAGCCACCAGTAAGCGCTGTAGGCTCGCGTCATGCCTGATCGCCCGGTGTGGACGTTTCTCACCTCGCACGCCTCGGTGCTCCTCGAGGTCGCGCGGTCACCGGATGCGACCGTGCGGGAGATTGCCGAGCGTGCGGGCATGACGGAGCGGCAGGCGCACCGGGTCCTCGCCGACCTCGTCGCGACCGGATACCTGCAACGCCAGCGGGTCGGCAGGCGGAACCACTATCGCGTCGACGACGCCCTCCCGATGCGTCACCCATCCGTCTCCGGCCGGCGCGTCGGCGAGCTGATCGCGGCGCTCGGCAGTTAGCCGGCGAGCCCCGCTTCGCGGAGCGGCCGGCGCGCCCAGGCGAACGTGCGGGTGTACCAGCCGTCGAAGGGCAAGAGCGTGACGCCCGCACCGCTCGACTGCACGAACCAGCCGTTGCCGAGGTAGAGCGCGGTGTGATCGACGATCCCCGGCTTCGACTTCGGGCCGTTCGCGCCGAAGAACATCACGTCGCCGGGTTGCAGGCCGGCCGCGGTGATCCGCTCCGTTCGGGGCACCTCGCCGCTCATCTGGTACGTCGTGCGTCCCTGCAGGGCGCTCGCGAGCGTCCCCTCGCCGGCATACGGGGTCAGCTTGTAGACGCGCCACACGAACCCCGAGCAGTCGAAGCCGCCGGCCGAGCGCACACCGAAGAGCGTCTCCGGGCCCGCGCTCGTGCCACCCCAGACGTAGGGATAGCCGACGTAGCGGGTCGCCGTCGTCAACACCCGTTGCTGCCACGTCGTGAGCGTGGGCAGCGTGAACGCATCGGCCGCGGCCTGCACCGCCTGCGCCGCTGCGTCGTCGAGCGTGAGGAGCCGGGCGAACGAATACGCGGCCTCGGCGCGGGTGACGGCCTGGAGCGGACGCAGTTCGAGCGAATCGTCGGCGGCCGGATGGTTGAGTCGCAGGCCGAGCATCCGGGCGACGGCCTCGGTGCCGGTGTTCGCAGGCGGCTTGAGCCCGGCGGCGGCAAGGGTCTGTTGGATCTCGCGGGCCGCCCCGCCGAGGCCGAGATAGGCGACGAGGGCTGCGTCGAGCTTCTTCACCGACACGGTGGCTCCCGGCGCCGTCGCACGGTACAGGCTCCGTGGCGGCGCCTTGGGTGGCGCCGGGACGCGTGACTTGGCGATCGGCAGAGAGGTGAACGTGTCGGTCGGTGTGAGGATCGCGCCTTCCGCGTTCACGACCGACACCTGCCACGCGGCGATCGCGTAGCCGCCGTCTGCAAACGAGACGTTCGCCGCGATCGCGTGGACGCCGTCGGCGAGTGAGGCGGTGTCCAGATCGAGCGTGTAGGGCGGCTCGTACGTCGTGACAACGCCTACTCCGTCGACCGCGAACGCGACGTGGTCGACGACGGGACCGGTCACATCGAGCTCGACGGGCACGAGCCCGGCGACCGTTGCCTCAGGCCCCACGTTCGTCGAGAGGTCGATCGTGGGTGGCGGCGGCGGGGCTGGATGCTGCAGCGCGTCGGCCGTTGCAACTGCGTCGGCGAGCTGCACCTGGGTCAGCGGCGACTGCGGCCTGAAGGCGGTCGTCGACGTTCCGAGGATGCCGACGTTCGTCACGGCTGCGATCTGCGGTGCGGCCCAGTTTGCCGGCGCCGCGGCCGCCGCACATGCGAACGTGCAGCCAAGGACGGCCAGCATGACGACGCGGCGCAGCACGCGATCTCTATCGACGGGCGAGTGCCCCGCCTGAATCCCCTTCCACGAGGGGTCTACGATATGCCGATGCCCCGGAGCTTGACGACGCACATCGACTCGGCGAAGGACGTCGGCCGGCGCCTGAAGGACGCGCGGACGAAGGCTGGCCTATCGCAGCGCCAGCTGGCGTTTCCAGGCTGCACGGCCGCGTACATCTCGCGGCTCGAGGCGGGCGCCCGCATTCCCTCGCTGCAGATGGTGCATCAGCTCGCCGTCCGGCTCGACGTCACGGGCTCCTGGCTCGCGACCGGCGTCGACACCGTCGCCGCCGACCCCGCCGACCTGGTCGAGGCCGAGGTCGCCCTTCGGCTCGGGGAGCTCGACACCGCCGAGGCGCTGTACCGCACGCACGTGGCTGTGGGCGATCCCGCGCGCGCCGCCGCGGTGGCGGGGCTCGGCCAGGTTGCATTCGCGCGGGGCCGCGCCGACGAGGCGGTCGAGCTGCTCGAGCAGGCGCTCTCGCTGCGGAACGGTCGCGCGCTCGTCGATCCGGGCGCGGTCGACACGCTCGGCCGTGCGTACATGCAGGTTGGAGATCTCACACCGTCGATCGAGCTCTTCGAGCGCGCGGTCGCGGAGGCGGTCGAGGCCGAGGCGGTTCTCGAGGAGCTGCGGTTCTCGGTCATTCTCGCGAACGTGCTCATCGATCGCGGCGACTTCGCTCGGGCAGAGACGATGCTCGCGCGCGTCATGCGCATCACCGACGAGAGCGGCGATCCGATCGCGCTTGCGCGTTTGTACTGGTCGCAGTCGCGCCTGCACTCGCGACGCGCCGAGCCGCGCCTCGCGGGCAGGTATGCGAGACGCGCGCTCGAGATTCTCGAGCGCACCGAAAACGACACGCTCGTGGCGCGGGCCTATCACCTGCTCGCGACGACCGAGGTCGAGGCGGGGAACGGCGGTGAGGCGCTTCGTCTCCTCGAGTTCGGCCGTGAGCTCCGCGGCGGCGACCTCGGTGCCGCCGACGAGGCGCGCTTCGGGACGCTCGAGGCGCGGGCCCTGCTGCTCGCTGGGCGCTCCTCCGACGCGGTGCGCGCCGCGACGCGGTCGCTCGAGTCGCTCGACGCCCTTGGCCCAGGCGACCGAGGGCTCACGTTCGTGGCACTCGCCGAGGTCTTCAGCGCCGCCGGTAACGAGGAGCGGGCGCGGCGACTGCTCGAGGACGCGCTGGACCTGCTGCTCGTGCACCGTCCACGCCGTGCCTTCGAGGCGGCGCGGAAGCTCGCCGATCTGCTCGAGGCGCGCGGGGATACGGCCGGTGCGCTCGCGGCGCTGAAGCGTGCGACAGGTGACTAATTTCCAGACGGCGGCTACACTGCGCGATGCAATTTTGAGCGAGTTGGATGGTGCCGGTTTGCACCTTTCTTGCCCGTTCAGTGAGTCGGCAAGGAGGTGAAAGAGAGATATGGCAACCGGAACTGTCAAGTGGTTCAACGCGGACAAGGGCTATGGGTTCATCACCCCCGACGAGGGCGGTAAGGATCTGTTCGTCCACTTCAGCGCCATCCAGGGCGCGGGCTACCGCTCGCTCGACGAAGGCGCGAAGGTGGAGTACGAGGCGCAGCAGGGCGACAAAGGCCCGCAGGCCGCGAACGTCACGGTGATCTAGCGTTTTCCGGGGCGCGCGGCGCGCGCCCCGGGAAATGCATTGAAGGAGGCTCGACATACCTCAGAAGGAAGACAAGGTCGAAATGACCGGCGAGATCGTGGAGGCGCTTCGGAATGGAATGTTCCGGATCAAGCTCGACAACGGTCACGAGACGCTGGGCTACACCGCAGGCAAGATGCGGCGGTTTCGCATTCGTATGAACCCGGGCGACCGCGTCCGGATCGAGCTGTCGGCGTACGACCTCGACCGCGGCCGTATCGTCTACCGGCTCCGGCCGGGCGACGAGCGCCCCGAGTAGAGCCTCACTGTGGACGGCGAGGCGCTTTCGGCGCTGGAGCTGCCCGCGATCCTCGATCGACTCGCGGCAGCCGCCGCCACCGACATCGGCGCAGCGCTCGCGCTCGCCCTCAATCCCTCTGGCGACGAACACGAGGTTGCGGCGCGTCAGGCGTTGACGACGGAGGCGGTCACGCTGCTCGACGAGGCCGACGACCCGCCGCTCGCCGGGGTCACCGACATCACGCCCGCCGTTGAGCGGACGGAGCGCGACGGCATGCTCGCGCCGGCCGAGCTGCGTGCGGTGGCGGTCTCCGCGCGCGTCGCGGCCGACGCGCGTCGCGTCGTGTGCGCGCGAAGTGACGCGGTGCCGCGGCTCGCGGAGATCGCGCAGCACATCGAGCCGACGCTGGTCGAGCTCGCGGAGGCGATCGACCGTTGCGTCGAAGACGACGGGACCGACCTTCGTGACGGCGCGTCGCCGAGGCTTCGGAAGCTCCGGCGGGAGGTGAGGAGCGGCGACGCGCGCCTTCGCGACGAGCTCGCGCGGATCGCACGGTCGGCGGGTGTGCGCGACGCGCTTCAGGAGTCGTTTCTCGCTGAGCGGGGAGGACGCCCGGTGCTCGCGGTGCGGGCCGCGTCGCGAGACCAGGTCCCGGGGATCGTCCACGACGCGTCCGGCTCGGGTCAGACCGTCTTCGTGGAGCCGCTCGCCGTTGTCGAGCTCGGGAACCGGCTCGCCGAGGCGGCGGCGGAGGCGCGCGAAGAGGCGGAGCGCATCCTGCGCGAGCTTTCGGCGGACGTCGCGGCGCGGGCCGGTGCGCTCCGCGCTCTCGTCGCCGCAGTCGCCGAGCTCGACCTCGCGGTTGCGCGCGGCTCGTTGTCGCGAGGCTGGCGAGGAGCCGAGGTGCAGGTGGGTGCCGGCGTGCGTCTCGTCGGTGCGCGCCATCCGCTGCTCGACCGGGCCACGGCCGTCCC
Source organism: uncultured Thermoleophilia bacterium (assembly GCA_963785875.1). Taxonomy (GTDB): domain Bacteria; phylum Actinomycetota; class Thermoleophilia; order Gaiellales; family Gaiellaceae; genus PALSA-600. The sequence goes on from CAWAWV010000005.1 coordinate 41,056, forward strand.
GATCGATCTCGAGCTGGGGGATCTTCGCGCGCTCGTCATCAGCGGACCGAACACCGGCGGGAAGACGGTTGCCCTGAAGACGCTCGGCCTCGCCGCGTTGCTCCACCAGTGTGGTCTGCGGCCGCCGGCCGCCGAGGCGACGTTGCCGGTCTTCGACGGCGTGCTCGCCGACATCGGCGATCGGCAGTCGATCGAGATGAGCCTCTCGACCTTCTCCGGTCACGTGCGCACACTCGTCGCGATCCTCGCGGCGGCCACGGAGCGATCGCTCGTGCTGCTCGACGAGGTCGCCGCCGGCACCGACCCCGAGGAGGGCTCGGCGCTTGCCCAGGCGCTGGTCGAGCGGCTGGCCGCGCAGGCGCGGCTGACGGTCGTGACGACCCACTATCCGGAGTTGAAGGAGTGGGCGAGTGCGCATGCGGGCGTCGCCAACGCCGCCACCGGCTTCGACATCGAGGCGGACGAGCCGCTCTACCGGCTCTCGCTCGGCCGGCCGGGGACGTCGCACGCTCTTCGCATCTCGGAGCGGCTCGGGCTCGACCCGGCGGTTGTCGGCGATGCCCGCTCACGCGTCGCGCCGGAGCGGTTGCGGGCGTCCGAGCTCCTCTCCGAAGCGGAGTCGGCTGAACGGGCCGCTCGCGAGCGCCGCACGGAGGCCGATGAGACGGCGCGGCGCGTCACCGCGCGCGAGGCGGAGCTCGAGCGTGAGCTCGAGCGGGTGCGCACCTCCGCGGAGCAGGCGCGAAAGCAGGCGGTCGCCGACGTCGAGCGGGAACTTGCGGAGGCGCGCTCGGAGATCTCCGCGCTGCGCAGCGAGGTGCGTACGGCCCGCCGCGCCCGTCGCGACCCCGACCAGGACCGGGCCCTCGGAGCTGCGACCGAGCGGGCCGCGAGAGCCCAGAACGTGTTGAGCCAACACAGGCTCGAGCCGCTGGTCACGACCGCGCCGCTCGCCGAAGGGGACCCCGTGGAGGCGCCGGACGTCGGCGTGCGCGGGACGATCGCCGCGATCCGTGGGGACGAGGCGGAGGTTGTCGGCGCGGCGGGGCAGCGCGTGCGGATCCCCCTCGCGCGCTTGCGCCCTGCTCGCGAGCGTGCGCCCGAGGACCGCGCGCCGGCGGTTCAGGTCCGGGCGGCCGCGCGCGGCGACGTCTCCGACCAGGTCGACGTCCGTGGCCGGCCCGCGCACGAGGCGCGGCTCGAGGCGCGACGGCTCGTCGACGAGGCCGCGCTCGCCGGCCTCCGTGAGGTGCGCATCGTGCATGGGCGCGGCACGGGGGTGCTCCGGAAAGCGGTGCGGGAGGAGCTTGCGCGACATCCGCTCGTCGAGCGCACCGATCCGGACGCCGAGGACGGCGCCACGCTGGCGACCCTCGCCTAGGCGTTCGGCTGCGCCGACGCCGGCTCGGTCCTCGCCTCGAGCAGGACGGCGCCGAGCACGATGGCGCCGCCGACGAGCGTCGCCGTCGACGGCCGCTCGGCGAGGAACGCCCAGACCCAGAATGGGCCGAGCACGATCTCGAGCAATGTGATCAGCGCCACCTCGCCGGCGGGGATCAGCCGGCCGCCGATCGTCAGGAAGACGAACCCGAGCCCGATCTGTGTCAGCCCGAGCGTTGCGAGGAGCGTGATGTCTAGCGATCCCGCCTGGGCCGGCGACGTGAACGGCGCCGCGACGACGAGCACCAGCACCTGCGACAGGCACGTCGCCGGTGCCATCGAGACGTCGCGGCGGTGTCGCGTGATGACCAGGGTGGCTGCGAACGAAACGGTCACGACCAGGGACAACCCCTGGCCGAGCAGGCTGGGCCGTCCAGGCCCGCCTACCATCACCCCGACGCCCGCGACCGCGACCGCCATCGCGACCCATGTCCGTTGCCGGACGGGGTCTCCGAGGAACAGGCCGAGACCCGCCGCCAGGATGGGCGCCAGAGCCTGAAAGAACAGCACGTTCGCGACCGACGCATGGTTCAGCGCAACGAGGAACGAGCCGGACGAAAGCGCGAGCAGGACGACGATTGCGACGCCACCGCGGCCGATCGCGCGGAACGCCTGCGCGAGACCGCCGCGCTCCGTGACCGAGAGATAGACGAGGAGGCCCACGGCCGCGAAGACGGCCCGCCCCGCCACCTGCGTCCCGGTCGAGACCGACAGCTCGCGTTGGAACAGGCCGGCCGACGACCACGCGACCGCGGCGAGCGCGACAAACAGCCGTCCACGTTGAGCAGTACGCATCGACGAGAATGAATCACGTGGTACCGGCGCGGAGCGAGGTGGTGGTGATCGGCGGCGGCGTCATGGGCGCCGCGGCGCTCCACTACCTCGTCGAGCTCGGCTGCGAACAGCCCGTGCTCGTCGAGCGCGAGACGCTCGCATCCGGGTCGACCGGCCGCTGTGCGGGCGGGGTGCGGACGCTCTTCTCGGACGACCTGAACCGGCGCATCTGCGACGAGTCGATCCGGCGGTTCGAGCGCTTCGAGGACGAGGTGGGCCAGGAGCTCGACCTGCGGCTCTGGGGGTACCTGTTCCTGCTCGAGACCGACGCGGACGCGGCACGGTTCGCGGCCGACGGAGCGCGAATGCTTGCGCCCAGCGAAGCGCGCGAGCTCGTGCCACAGCTCGACGTCGACGGCCTCGTCGCCGCCGCGTTCGACAGCCGCGCCGGGTACGTGACGCCCGACCTCGTGGTGCAGGGCTATGCGCGGCACGCCGCGGCGCGCGGCGCGCTGGTCGAGCAGTCGTGCGCCGCCACTCGTGTACTCGTCGAGGGAACGCGCGTGGCCGGAGTCGAGACGACGCGGGGGACGATCGCGACGGAGCGCGTGATCCTCACGGCGGGCGTCTGGTCGACGGAGCTCTTCGACTTGCCGGTCGAGCGCGAGCGGCGCTACATGTTCTTCACCGAGGACGCTCCGTCGTTCCCGCGGGAGCTGCCACTGACGATCGACTTCGCGACCGGGTTCTACTTCCACCGCGAGGGCGCTGCGCTCGCGCTCGGCGGTCGCGAGCAGACGCTCGAGGACCTTGCTCCGATCGCCGCGCAGCGGCTGCCGTCGCTCGCAGAGCTCGGGATTCGTTCCAGCTGGTGGGGGTGGTACGAGATGAGCCCGGACCACAACGCGCTCGTCGGCGCCGCTCTCGAGCCGGAAGGGCTCTACTACGCGACGGGGTTCTCGGGGCACGGCTTTCAGCAGGGCCCTGTCGTCGGTGAGCACCTCGCGCGGCTCGCGCTCGGCGCCGAGCCGAGGTTCGATCTCTCGCAGTTCTCCGTCGAGCGCTTCGCGACCGGCGTGCTCAGGCGTGAGCAGAACGTGATCTGAGCGTCGCCACGAGCCGGAGCCGTCCTGCGCGCGGCAACACGAGCGTGGACGTGCTCCGGTTGACGGCGAGCCGCCGTGCGCCGAGGCGCACCGAGCCGAGGAGCGTTCCAGCCGGCAGCCGCAGTCGGAGTCGCGCGTGCTCGGGCGCGCGCGGGACCGTGAGGTCGATCTCGAGTCGTAGGGCCGAACGCGCCATCGAGAACGACAGCGGACCGAAGCTCGTGCGCACACGTCGCACGTCGATCGTCGCCCCGTCGGCGAGCCACGCGCGCGGCGTCGCGAACGCGAGGTCGAGCCCACGGGGAGCGCCGCGCGAGCCGCGGCGCTCGTGCACGAGTAGCAGCTTCAGCGTCCCGAGAAAGCTGCTGTTCGCGCCGAGATTCGGCGGCATGTACATCGTGCGGTAGTACGTGGTCCCGAGCGGCAGGAGGGACACCGCCTCACCCGAGATGAACGTGTCGTGTGTCATGCCCGCGGCCAGCATCCCGTAGAGGGTCAGTGCGAGCTGGTCCGGCTGATCGTTGTCCGCGAAGAAACGCGACTGGTTCAGCACGTACACCTCCGCGAGACCGTCGCCGACGACGTTGCGGCCGTACGAGATGTGCGCGTCGGCGCGCGTTACGCCGAGGAGGCGAGAACCGTGCAGGGACAGATAGCGGGCGATGCCGGTCGCCTCGGCGCCGCCCGGCGGGAAGAAGCCGGAGGCAAACGCGTACGGCATCACGAGGTTCCAGTACGACCCATCGCGCGTCGACGTGATTCGCGGATACGGACGCGACGGATCGGTGACGGTCGCCGGCAGGAAGAGCGACCGGTCCGGCAATCGCACCTCGACCTTGTGGACGGCGGGTCGAAGCGCACGCTCGAGCCGGAGTGCGATCGCGCCCGCGCGCGCCGCGAGCGCCGCCCGGCCGGTCACCGACCACACGCGGCCGATCGCGGAGAGGCCCTGCCACGCGACGACCTGCGCAGTCACGCCGTCGACCGCAGCGGGACGATCGGACGAGAGCGGCTCCGGCACGAGCCGGCCCGCTGCGTCCCCGTCGGTCAGCTGGCGGCTCGCGAGCGTGTCGACCACGCCTGCGAGCCCCGGCGTCTCGCGCGCGAGCGCCTTCCGGTCGCGATAGAGCTGGTAGTCGACGGCCGCGGCGAGGAGCACCTCACCGGCGCGCCAGCTGGAGAAGCGATTCGGCAACCGCTCGATCGCGATCCGAAGTATGCCGTCGGCGGTCGTCGGGTAGCCGTACTCCGCCATCACCTGCGCTGTGTCGAGCGCCTCCGCGAACGACAGCTCCTCGTATGGGTTCCCGACGCTGTACCGCCAGCTCTGGACGAGCTGTTGGATGAGAATCGCGCGTTCAGCGTTCATTACGCGCTCCTCTGGGACGACGATCTGCGCGCCGTCGGCGAGGCGTCGGTTCCAGTAAGCGACGATGCCGTCGCGCGCGCGCGCGTACGTGCGCTCGTTCACGTGGACCGGCTGCAGAAGTGGCAGCTGATGCGCCCACCCCGCATAGAGCTCGGTCGTCTCACCGCGCGCGACGTGCACGGGTGCGCGGTCGTCGACGAGCAAACGCGCGGGATCGGACGCTGCGAAGCGGACGACTGCTCCCGCTTTCGCATCGGTCGCATCGACCGTCAGGTGGACGAAGCTGACGATCGACCTCGCACCAGCGATCCGCCCCGCGAACGACTCCTGCGTGTAGCGAACGCCGTTCGCGTCGGTGTATGCCGTCTCGACGATCGGCAGGTAACCGTCCGCGAGCGTGGCGAGCGTCGTCTGCGCGAGGCACGATCCGTACCGCTCTCGGCCGCGTCGCCCGACGAAGATGGTGAGACTCGGCCCGTCGACCCGTCGCGAGACGATCTGGCTGCCATCGGCGACGTGCAGGGCGAACGTCGCCGGCGCGTACACGTCGGTCGGGTATGCCAGCGGCACGTAGTACACGCCGCTGCGCGTCAGCGGCCGCCGGCCCCGCTGGGTCGCGAACAGAAGCGGCGCCAGGAACCTCGCCGCCGCGTCGTAGGTCGGTCCTCCGCGAGCCGCGAGCAGCCGGTCGCCCCACACGTCCTGGCGGCTCCTCGTCGCCGCGCCGACACCTCGCGCGTACGCCCACGAGGCGCCCGGCGCGCAGCGGACCGAGGCCGCTGCAGACGGAGTCGCCGTTGCGCCGACGGTCGAGAGTACGACTGCGCCGGCGGCGATCGCGAACGCACGCAGGCGAAGGCCGGACACGGAGCGAGCCTACCGCCGAAGGTTTTTCGAAGCGCGCCGGAGCGCGTCGACGTCGAACAGGTACGGCGTCGCATTCGGGACGTCGTGGAACGGTGCGTCCAGGTCGGGCGAGCCTGCCGCTGCATTGACGGCATAGCGCACCGGGATTTCGTGGCACACGCAGAGAGCCGTCTCTTCCGAGCGTGCCGCGAGGCGCGCGAACGCGGCGGCGTAGCGCGCCGCCGCTTCGTCCAGGCTCTCGCCGCCGGGGAAGCTGTCGGCCCGCGTGTGTGCGTGCTTCCACGCCCGGTAGTCGTCGAGCGTTCGCCCTTCGAGCTCGCCGATGCGAATGTCGTCCAGGTCCGCGTCGACCACGTGCGGGATGTCCACTGCGCGGCTTCCGAGCGCGAGCCGCGCGGTTTCCTGCGCCCGCGGGAAGCGCGAGGTGACGCAGAGGTCGATCGAGATCCCGGCGAGCTCCAGTCCGAGGCTCTTGGCCGCGGCCCTGCCGGCGTCCGACAGGCCCCGGTCGAGCGTCGGGATCGCCGTTCACGACGCCCGAGACGTTGAAGACCGACTGACCGTGCCGGGCCAGGAGGAGCAGCCGCATCCGGCGGACGCTACACGCGCTCATGCGCGTGGGTGACGGCGCCGATACAGGGGTCGTGGAGCAGACCGCCGCCTATCCCTCGGTCGTCTCGCCCGTGCGCGCAGCGGCCGGCTTCCTGCTGGTCGCCTTCGCGGCGATCGGGTTCCACTCGACCCGTACACATGTGCCGTTGCTGGTGGTCGCAGGAGCGACAGCCGCCGCGCTGCTCGTGGCGTCCATCGCCGTTCCGTGGCATCGCCTGCCGCCGGCCGCGCTGCTCACGCTGCCCCTGGCGGGCGACACGCTTGTAGCGCTCCTCCGGCACTCGCAGGGCGGCGGGCAGTCGGGCTATGCGGCACTGCTCGTGCTGCCGGTCGTGTGGGTCGCGTTCGTCGGCGGCCGGCGAGGCGTGCTGCTTGTCGTCGCGGCCAGCGGGATGACGCTCATGTTGCCGATCGCGCTCGTCGGCGCGCCCGACTATCCGAGCACCGGGTGGCGTGGCGCAGTGCTTTTGACGCTCGTCGCCGCGATCGTGGGGCTCGTCACCGAGCACGGCGTGACCCTGACGCGACGTCATGCCGAAGACGAGGCGCACCGTGCACGCATGCTCGACCGTCTCGTGCAAACCCACACGGCCCTCGCGATGAGCGACGTCGGTCTCGACGACGTGCTCGAGACGGTTGTCGAAGAGGCGCTTGCCCTGACCGCCGCCGACGCGGCGGTGGTCGAGCTGCCCGACGGCGACGAACTGGTGTACCGCGCCGTCGCTGGCACCGCCGCGCCCTTCGTCGGCCTGCGGCTCCCGGCAGCCGGCTCGGCTTCCGGGTACTGCCTCGCAACGGCCGAGCCGCTCGTCATCCACGACGTCGAGACCGACGAGCGGGTCGACCGTGAATGCCGGCGTGTCGGCGCACGGTCGCTCGTTGTCGTCCCGCTGCTACATGCAGGCCGCGTGGCCGGTGTCCTCAAGGTCTACTCGGTCGAGCCCGGGGCTGTCGGAGCGGACGAGGCTCGTGTCCTCGGACTGCTCGGGAACGTCATCGGCACCGGGCTTGCCCGCGCCGAGCTGTTCGCGACGATGTCGGAGCACGCGAGCACCGATGCGCTGACCGGTCTTGCGAACCGCCGCAGCTGGGACGACCAGCTCGCCCGCGCGATCGCGCACGCCGAGCGCACGCACGAGACCCTGAGCGTCGCGGTCTGCGACGTCGACGGGTTGAAGCTGTTGAACGACCGCGAGGGTCACGCCGCCGGCGACAAGCTGCTTCACGAAGCGGCGCGTCGCTGGCGTGCCGAGGCACGTGCAGCCGATCTGATCGCGCGAATCGGCGGCGACGAGTTTGCGATCCTGCTGCCCGGCGCCGACGAGGTCGCCGCGCAGGATGTCGTCGGGCGCCTCGCTCAAGCGCTTCCACCCGGAATGTCGGTGTCGTTCGGGATCGCGGAATGGGATCTCCGCGAGAGTGGCGTCGAGCTGATGGCCCGGGCCGATCTCCGCATGTACGACGCGAAGCGTCGCGGCAACCCCCGCGCCTCTTCGCCGCGCTCCTTCCGGTAGCAGGACACCACCGAACCGATTCGGCGGTCGCGCCGAATGGGCCGCGTAACCGAAGCGACGGCACCTTCACCCCCCGGCCGTCGCACCGAAGGGAGACGCAATGGGAAGACCTCGTGTCAGGACGACCGCTGCCCTCATCGTGGTCGCAGCGGCCGCCGTGGCCGCCACCGCTGCCGTCGCTGTCCGCGGCGGTAGCCCGCAAGCCGCATCCGCATCGAGTCACCGCGAGGCGCCGCTGATCTCGCAGGACCCGACCGCAGACAACACCGACCTGTACGCGTTCGTGTCGCCCGACAAGCCGTCGACAGCGACCATCGTGTCGAACTGGATCCCGGGTGAGGACCCCGCCGCCGGGCCGAACTACTACACGTTCAGCTCGACGGCGCGGTACGACATCTACGCGGACACGAGCGGCGACGGCCGGCCGGACATCACCTACTACTTCCGGTTCAAGAACCTGCCGAGCCAGCTGTTCCTCGGCAACACACAGCAGTCGTACACCGTCACGAAGGTCGTGAAGGGCAAGGCGAGCGTCGTCGGCCACGGTTTGCTGACGCCGCCCGACAACATCGGCCCTCGGTCGACCCCGAACTACGACGCCCTCGCGGCGAAGGGAATCCACACGCTCGCCGACGGCTCGACCGTCTTCGCAGGCCAGCGTGACGATCCGTTCTTCGCCGACGTCGGCGCCGTCTTCGACCTGGTCGCGATTCGCGAGGGCACCGGCGCTACCGGCGGCGGCAAGGACTTCCTCGCGGGCTACGCGGTCCACACGATCGCCCTCCAGATCCCGAAGTCGCAGCTCGACAACGGCTCGAGCCACGTCGTCGGCATCTGGTCCGCCACCGACCGCCAGCAGGTGACGGTGCGCAAGGGGCACGCACGGACATCGTGGGTGCAGGTCTCGCGGATCGGCAACCCGCTGATCAACGAGGTCGTCATCCCGACGAACCTCAAGGACCACTGGAACGCGACGACGCCGGCGCAGGATCAGCAGTTCGAGAAGTACTACTCGAGCCCGATCCTGGCAGCCGTCCTGCAGAAGCTCTACCCGAAGTTCGGTCCGTACAAGCAGACCGGCCGCACTGATCTGGTCGCCGTCCTCGGCACCGGTCTCGCGAGCCCGAAGCTGAACTACACGGGCGCACACTTCGCCGACGAGCTTCGGCTCAACCTCTCGATCCCGCCGACGGCCGCAGGCAAGGTCTCGGACCTCGGCGTGATCGGCGGCGACCTCGCCGGGTATCCGAACGGCAGGCGTCTGGACGACGACGTCATCGACATCTCCGAGCGTGTCGTCGCAGGCGAGCTGGTCGGCCACAAGCTGCCGCTCGGCGACGGCGTCGACGGAAACGACGTCAAGAACCTGAACGCGTTCCCGTACGTCGCGGCGCCGTTCAGCGGCTATGCGGACACGCACGGCGGCCTCAACCCGAAGCACTCATAACGTTGAGGAAGCAGATCCTGATCGGAGGGACGGCGGCGGTGTTGACCGCCGCCGTCCTCACCCTCGGCGGCGTCTTCCGGTCGGGGGGTGCTGCCGCGGCCCCCGACCGGCTGCCTGCGGGCGTGGCCGAAGAGCTCCAGCGCGGCTTCGCCGCCGGCGACACCGAGGCGGAGATCGCCGGGCTCCAGGGTGAGCTGCGGCTGCGGCCGCGCGACGTGAAGGCGCTCGAGACGCTCGGCCTCGCGTACCTGCAGCGTGTCCGCGAGACCGGCGACGCGTCGTATTACCCGAAGGCCGACGGCGTGCTGCACGAGGCGCTTGCCGCTCGGCCGCGCGACCTGATCGCCACAGCGGGCCTCGGGCAGCTCGCCCTTGCCCGCCACCAATTTCGCCGGGGGCTCGCGTTCGGTCTCCGCGCGCGGGCGATCTCGCCCACCACCGCGGGTGTCTACGGCGTCATCGGCGACGCCGACATCGAGCTCGGCCGATATCCGCAGGCGTTCGCTGCGTTCGACCGGATGACGGCCCTGAAGCCGAGTGTCGCCTCCTATGCGCGCGTCTCGTATGCACGCGAGCTGCTCGGCGACACCGCCGGCGCAGCGCGCGCGATGGAGCTCGCGTCCTCCGCGGCCGTCGGCGCGCACGAGGCATCTGCGTGGACACGCGTGCAGCTCGGGCTGCTCGAGCTCTCCACGGGCCGCGCTCGCGCCGCAGCTGACGACATGCGGAGCGCGCTCGCGTCGTTCCCCGGATACGCCTTCGCGCTCGACGGGCTCGCGCAGGCCGAGGCTGCGCTCGGGAAGCTCGGGCGGGCGCGTTCGCTCGAGGCGCAGGCGGTAGCGCGGGTGCCGCTCCCCCAATACGTGTCCTTGCTCGGCGACCTCGAGGCCGCCGCCGGCCACCCTGCGGCCGCGGCGAGGCAGTACGCGCTGATCGGCGTGATCGAGCGGCTGCTCGCGGCGAACGGTGTCCGCAACGACCTTGACATCGCGCTCTTCGACGCCGACCACGGCCGCAACCCGGCGCGCGCCGTCACACTCGCGCGCAAGGGGCGCGCCGAGCGGCCGAGCATCCTCGGCGACGACGTGCTCGGCTGGGCGCTCGCTCGTGACGGGCGCTGTGCAGAGGCGCTCCCGTACTCGACGCGCGCGCTCCGGCTCGGCACGAAGGACGCGCTGAAGATCTTCCACCGCGGCTATGTCGCCGCCTGCCTCGGCCGTCGCGCAGAGGCCCGCACCTACTACCGGCGCGCGCTCGCGCTCAACCCGCACTTCTCGATCCTGTGGGCGGCTGTCGCCCGGAAGGGAGCCTCGTCGTGAAGAAAGCCCTCGTCGTCCTCGCCACGGTCGCAGCGCTCCTCGCGCCCGCCACCGCGTCGGCACACCCGCTCGGGAACTTCACGATCAATCACTTCGCGCGCGTCGAGGTGGCCGGGCATCGCCTGTACATCCGCTACGTCCTCGACCTCGCCGAGATCCCGACCTATCAGGCACGCCAGCAGGGGCTCGATCCTGCGGCGTACGCGCAGAGTGTCGCGCGCGGGCTGCATGTGACACTCGACGGCCGTCCGGTCGTGCTGCGGCCCGTCGCGCGGGCGCTCGCGTTTCCGCGCGGCGTCGCGGGGCTGCAGACGATGCGCCTCGAGTTGATCCTCCGCGGCCCGGTGGTCGCGCGTGGCGAGGCGCTCGCCGTGCACGACACGAACTACGCGGGCCGCATCGGCTGGAAGGAGATCGTCGTCGGCGCGACCACGCGCAGCGTCTCCGACGAGCTGCACGCATACCCGAAGAGCCTCCTCCAGAGCCCCCTCGACGTGACGAGCGTGCACGCATCGGTTGCGCCGAGCTCCGCGTCGGTGCCGAGGCTTTCGGGCAGGCGCTCACTCGAGGCTCCCGACCGCGTCGCCGACTCCGGCTTCACCAAGCTGATCGGCAAACGGCATTTGAGCCTGCTCGTCATCCTGCTCTCGCTCGCCGTCGCGCTCTTCTGGGGCGCCGCACACGCGCTGTCCCCCGGTCACGGGAAGACGATCGTGACGGCGTACTTGGTCGGCCGGCGCGGCACGCCGCGCGATGCGGCGGTCCTCGGCCTGATCGTGACCGTCACGCACACGATCGGCGTGTTTGCGCTCGGCCTCGTGACGCTCGCGCTGTCGCAGTGGATCGTCCCCGACACGCTGTATCCGTGGTTGAACGCGGCCGCGGGAGTCTCCGTCGTCGTGATCGGGGCGGCCGTTCTTCGGACGCGGCTCCGAGACTGGCTGCACGAGCGCTCACACCTGCGCGGCAACGCGCACCACCATCACCACGGTCATCACCATTCCCACGCCCCAGAACCGGGTGCGGGCTTCCGCGGGTTGCTCGCCGTCGGTATCTCTGGGGGCGCGCTGCCCTGCCCGTCGGCCCTCGTGGTGCTGCTCGCGGCGATCTCGCTCCACCGGCTGGCGTTCGGCCTCGTCCTGATCGTCGCCTTCTCGCTCGGGCTCGCGCTCACGATCACCGGGATCGGCCTTGTGGCCGTCCTCGCGCGGTCGGCGTTCGCTCGGAAGAGCTTCGACGGCCTCGCGCTGCAGATCCTGCCGGCCGTCTCCGCAGTCGTCATCGTCGTCGCGGGAGTCGCGATGACCGTCCACGCTCTCCCGAAAGTGAGGTAGCGCGATGCTCCGCTCGATCCCTGCCCTGTCTCGTGCCGAGTGGCTTCGCCTCTCCGGCTTCGGCGGCGTGGTCGCGCTCCTCCACATCTTCGGCTGGGGTCTCTTTCTCTGGTTCGCCCGCTCGAACCCCGCGCTGGCCGGGCTCGGAACCCTCGCCTACACGTTCGGGCTGCGGCACGCGTTCGATGCCGACCACATCGCGGCGATCGACAACACGACTCGCAAGTTCCTGCAGGAGGAGAAGCGTCCGCTCGGCGTCGGCTTCTTCTTCTCGCTCGGCCACTCGAGCGTCGTGCTCGTGCTCACGGCGTCGCTCGCGGTCGGCGCGGCGAGCGTGAAGGCGCACATCCCGTCCTTCCAGCACTGGGGCGGCTACGTCGGCGCGGGCGTGTCCGGCACGTTCCTGTGGATCATCGGGATCCTCAACCTGCTGGTTCTGCTCGACATCGTCCGCGTCTTCCGTGAGCTGCGCACCGGAAGCCTCGATGACGAGCGGCTCGAGCAGCGGCTGCAGGATCGCGGCCTGATGTCGCGGCTCTTCATCGGCCGCGTCGCGAACCGGATCCGCGAGAGCTGGCACATGTACCCCCTGGGTGTGCTGTTCGGACTCGGCTTCGACACCGCGACGGAGGTCGGCCTGCTTGCGATCTCAGCGGGTGTTGCGACGAACCACGTGCCGTTCCTTGCGGTGCTGTCGCTGCCGCTCCTGTTCGCGGCCGGCATGTCCTTGATGGACACCGCGGACGGCGCGTTCATGAGCCACGCCTACACCTGGGCGTTCTCGAACCCGGTGCGGAAGGTCTACTACAACCTCACCGTCACCACGCTGTCCGTGGTCGTGGCGCTCGGCGTCGGCAGCGTCGAGCTTCTGCAGGTCTTCGGCGCTCCGGGCCTGGAGGCGCTGAACTTCAACACGCTGGGATATGCCATCGTCGGGCTGTTCGTCGCCACCTGGGCCACCTCGGCGGTCGTCTGGAAGGTGGGTCGGGTCGAGGAACGCTGGCGGCTGAGTCGTTGACGGGAAGCCTCACCCAAGGCTCGCGAGCTCGACGCCAGGAGGCGGCTAGACTCGGTCGATGCGCCGTGAGGACGTCTCGGGCTGGCTCGAGCGCTACGTCGCCGGGTGGAAGAGCGGCGACCGGGGCGAGATCGAGGCGCTCTTCAGCGACGACGCGCGCTACCGATATCACCCGTACGACGAGCCCCTCGTAGGCCGCGCCGCCGTCGCCGACTCCTGGCTCGATGATCCGGACAGGCCGGGAAGCTTCGACGCAAGCTACGAGTGTTTCGCCGCCGACGGCGAGGCCGCCGTCGCGATTGGAACGAGCACCTACTTCGGTACAGACGGTGAAGTCGACCGCGTGTACGACAACGTCTTCGCTCTTCGGTTCGACGCCGGGGGCCGCTGCTCCGACTTCACGGAGTGGTACGTGAAGCGTCCTTGAGCCCTGCCGGGCGCGGAGGGAGCTCGAGCGTCCGAGTCATACGTTGTCGCGGCGTTGCCGTCGTCGCCTGAGACTGATGACGACGACGACGATGCCAAGAACAATTAGGACGATCCTGGCGATGAGCAACGGCCCGTTACTTGGCAGGAGAAGCGCGAGCAGAGCGGCTACGACGAACGCAATCGCCGCGAACGTGAGAGCTTTCATCACGAGCAGGTTGTCAGACCAACCAGCGTCGGGCCGCGCGAGCGTTCCGCAATGAATCCTGAGCTAGCGCTACTCGCGTTCCTGATCTTTGACCGGGGCCGTGAGTGCCGCGGTACCGAACAACCGCTTCTCAGCGCCACATCCGGACGGCCAGTCGATGCGGTCCGCCTTGGCGAAGCGGAGGTAGGCACGAAGCGCTTCACGCATGCCCTCGACGAACCTCTCGGCTCGGCGGGGCTCGAAGCCGTCCTCCCACCAGAGGGCAAGAACCTGCACCGTTCCTTCGGCGGGGTTGATGCGCGGTTCGATCCTGCCGACGAGGCGGTCGCGAAAGACGATCGGTAGGACGTACCAGCCCCAGCGGCGCTTGTGTTGCGGCACGTAGAGCTCCGAGACGTACTCGAAATCGAACAGGCTCCCGAGCAGCCTGCGGTCCCAAACAAAGGGGTCGTGGGGGGAGATGAACGCGACGGACGGCGGCAGTTCCGGTGACGCCTGAAGCAGGTCGACATCGTCGCGGACGACGTACCGCTTGCCGCTCACCCCGTCAACAGCGACAGGTACCAGCTCTCCCAGCTCGACGAGCTCCTCCCGCAGCGCGTTGCGGCCCGGGAACCCCGGATACCGCGGATCAGGATTCGCTGGGCCGAGAAACTCGAAGATGCCCTCGCCGTGTCCAGTCGCACCAACCAGCCCGTGCGCGCGATAGCGCGACAGCATCTTGTGGCGCAGCTGCTCGTGCAGCGTGAGGTCGTGCGCAAGCACCTCGGCAGGAAGAAACCTCTCGGGCAGGTCGTACTGGCGGTGATTGCCCTCCCGCTCGGCGATGCCTAGCACGCCGATCCGCACATACGCATCGAGCACCGCGCGGACAGCGTTCACTGGCGCCCCGAACCAGTCTTTCGTCGGACCACTTGCCCGCTCGAAGTCGGACGAGGAGAGCCGCCCATCCGCACGGACCCGTTCCAGCACCCGCTTCGCGACGTCCTCGTTGTCGTCGAGCACCTGCTGCCAGCGGGCGCTGCGACGGACACGGAACCACGCGAACTCGCTCGCCGGCACGAGCGAGAGCCCCTTGTTGTACGCCTCGACGATCTCGCGGCGTTCGTACAGCTCGTCGCACCAAACGGGGTCATAGTCTGCGACCCGCGCGTGCAGCACGAGATCATGGCTGCGGCCCGCCACGTCAACCGGATCGACCTGGATCGAACCCAGCCTCCGCAGAACCTCGAGCACTCCGTTCGGGCCGCCCGCGAGCGACCGCGCAGGCGCCAACAGTTGCCGCGCAACCAGAAAACGACGCGCGTCCTCCTTGGCAACCTTCACCGCCGGGACGCTACCGCGTTGCTTCTACACGCGCCGACAGCACGGAAACCGAAGCCTGCGCCGCGACTGCGCATGGCGCACGCAACGACTGCACCTTGAGCGGGACTCATCGACCCGCGCGCAGCGTATGTCCGTCTGATGAGGCGACTCGTGACGACACGCTTGCTCAAGCTCGCTATCGGACTCGTAGTCGCGTGTGCAGCGGCTTACGGCGGCTATCGCGCGGTGGCTGGGTCGGGATCAGGGGCCACGAAATCAGGCGTCCTTCCGTTGAGGTCGGTGCTCGCGACGCAAGAGCCGATGATCGGTATTGCCTGCCCGGTCGGTAACCGAACAACATGCGGGCGCGTCGGCATCGCCGTATGGTTGATCAGGCCCGCCTCGTCTGTCACGGCCACGATCAGCGGAACGAACGTACGGCTTCACGCGGGTGGCTTTGGCGGCCAAGGCCCAACCTACTGGGAGGGCTACACCCATCTCGCGTCGTCCACGCTCAACCTCCCCGCCTATTGGGAAGGATCCAAGCCGATCAGGTTCTTGCCTGTGCACCTGACGATCAACTCCGGGACGAGGCAAGCGATGGGATCGCTCAAGTTGTTCCTCCGGCCCGGCTGGGGCTAACACGCCCGGTGTCGGACACCGGCCGGCGCGACCTGAGCGAGCGATGCTTCTATGTTTGTCAACTCGCCACTGGGGCTCCTCGTTCGAGTTGCCGGTAGAGGCTGCGGGCGAGGTAGCGTTTGAGGCAGCGGGTTGCTTCGCGTCGGGTCTTGCCCTCTTGGATGCGCCGTTCGATGTAGGCGATCGTGGCGGGGTGTGCTCGCTTGCGTGTGACGAGGATCATGTGTAGTGCGCGGTTGAGTTTTCGGTCGCGCGATCGGTCGAGGCGGTAGCGGACTGTCTGCCCAGAGGAAGCCGGGATCGGTGCTACGCCGGCGAGCCGTGCAAACGCTGCCTCGGAGGTGATCCGTCCTCGGTGCGACCAGGAGAGCACGAGTTGCGCGGCGGAGTGAGGTCCGACCCCTGGCTGGTCGAGCAGTTGCGGTGCGAGGTTGCGAATGATCGTTTCGATCTCGCGTGCGAGCTCGCGTTCCTCGGCGGTGACCTGCAGGACGCGTCGCGCGATCGAGCGCAGCGCGAGCATCGTGCCGCGGAGTTCTGGATCGCGTCGACCGTCAGGTCGCGTTGCCGCGAGACGTTTCAGCAGACGCGCGGGTGTCAGCGGCCGCAACTCGCCGCGTAGCGGCTCAGGGGTCGTAAGCAACAGATCCCGAAGCTGGCTGAGTGCGGCGCACTTGGCGTTGACGGCTCCTTCCCGTGCAGCCACGAGCGCCTGCAAGGCCTGCCGTTCACCGCCAGCGCGCGGTGTCGCTGGCCGCTCGAGGGCAAGCACGCTGCGGGCAGCGCGGATAGCGTCAAGGGCGTCGGTCTTGCCGCCCAAGCGACGCTCCCGGCGCAGCCTGCTGACCTCGAGCACCCGCTCGCCGCGGCCGCTCAGGAAGCGAGTCAGACCCGCACCGAAGGAGCCTGTCCCTTCGACAGCAAACGCGCGCCGACCCGCGGCGTGCACCTCGACGAGCTTCAGCGCCTGTGCGTAGCCGTCACTGCTAGCGGCAACCGTCGTCTCCACGACAACCGCGCCGCTGAGCACATGCACGACCGCAAGCGCATGCGAGTCGCGGTGCGGGTCGACACCAACGACGTAGTCCAACTGATCTGCGAGCATCCGTAACCGACCTCCAGCCCAAGCGTTGGGGGACACATCCGGTGTCGGTCTGGGGTGGAAAACCGCGGGCGGCAAGACTGTGACGGGTCACGCCCAAACAGGGCGGACAGGCTTCTGACCAGGCCAGCAAGCGGGCGCCAGGCCGGCACCGGTCTCTCCACCCGGACACATCACTCGCAAGACACCCGCGGACGGGGTCATCCTCTCACCGAGTCACGAGCAAAGAGCACCGGCCACCAACCTGACAAACGCCCCAGACGGGACAACGACACACTCACAGTCCTCACACCTGGACAGCGTGGAGTGGCGGTCGTCCTTGGGGCCTCCAACGGACCCGCGAGACCTCTTCTAGAACGACCGATGAGTTTCGGCATCGGTGGAAGTCTGATAAGAGACTGAGCCGTCGTCTGCCGGAGGTGAAGGAACGTGTCACGCACGATCTTGCTCGTCGGGACCCGCAAGGGCCTGTTCATGCTCGAAAGCGACGCCGACCGCCAGACGTGGTCGATGCGCGGCGCCTATTGCGAAGGATGGCCTGTCTACCACGCCGTGTTCGATCGGGATTCGGGCGCGATCTACGCCGCCGCCGCGAGCGAATGGCACGGCTCGTCGATCTGGCGCAGCCCCGACCTCGGCGAGACGTGGACGCAGTCGAGCGAAGGGCTCGCGTACGAGGACGGCCGCCGGATGTCCAAGGTTTCGAGCCTCTCGGCTGCGCACGGTCGCGTGCTCGTGGGTGTGGAGGCGCCCGGCATCTTCGCGAGCCGCGACGACGGGGCGACGTGGTCGCCCTACTCGATGCTGGAAGGTCAGCCCGGGAGCGAGGGCTGGGACGATCCGGCGAACCAGCCGCCCGGGCATCTCGGCATCTCGGCGATCACCGCTGACGAGAACGATCCCGCCCACGTGTGGGCGATCGTGCAAGGGCTCAGCCTGTTCGAGACGACCGACGACGGCAAGACGTGGACGCCGCGAAACCGCGGTTTGCGCGCCGACTGGCCCCGCGAGCACGAGGAGGTCGGCTTCTGCGTCCACAAGTTCGTCCGCTCGCGGAGCGACGACCAGCGGATGTATCAACAAAACCACGTCGGCATGCATCGCTCGGACGATGCCGGCGCGACGTGGACGGAGATCACCGAAGGACTGCCGACCGAGTTCGGGTTTGCAGCGGCCGCGCATCCGCACGACCGCGACACGTTCCACGTGATCCCGCTCGACCCCGGCCACGGCCGCACGATGCCCGACGGTCAAGCGGCGGTCTGGCGGACGAAGGACGCAGGCTCGAGCTGGGAGCGCCTCGCGAACGGGCTCCCGCAGGAGAACGCGCACCTCGGCGTCTTGCGCCACGGAATGACGGGCGACACGTACGAGACACCCGGCTACTACTTCGGCACGAGCACCGGCCAGGTGTACGCGAGCGCCGACGACGGCGAGAGCTGGGACGAGATCGCGAGCTACCTGCCTGCCATCTCGTCGGTCGAGGTGGCCATTCTCGACTGATGGCCGACGTCCACCTCCCGACTACGCTGATGCCGCTCTTCGCGGGGCTGCCGCGCCGCCTCGACCTCGACGCGACGACGGTCGACGACGCGATCGGCCGGCTCGACGCGCAGTGGCCCGGGCTACGCGACCGGCTGTGCGAGCCGGGACGGCCGGCGATCCGCCAGCACATCCACGTCTACGTCGACCGTGAGCGGGCGGGGCTCGAAACACCGCTCGAGCCCCGCTCGCGGGTCGACGTGATCGCGGCGATCTCCGGCGGCTAGCGAGAGAGAGCCGCGCGCTCGTCGGCGGTGAGCGGCCGTGAGCCGCCGTCGCGGTCGCGCGCGACCAGCACCGCCTTCGCCTCCGCCGCGACCTCGCCGGAGCGCGTGCGCACCGATTCGGTCGTGACGACGCTTTTCGTCCCGAGCCGGTCGAGCGCGCAGACGGCGACGACCGTGTCGTCGGCGAGCGTCAGCTCTCGCCGGTAGTCGATCTCGATGCGCGCGACGACGTACTCCCAGACGAGCGCCGGATCGCCGAGCGACCGTCCGAGCCATTCGTCGCGCACCTCCTCGAGGTACGTGAGGAAGACGACGTGGTTGACGTGCTCGAACGCGTCGAGATCGCGCCAGCGAATCTCGATCTCCTTCTCGTGCCGCATCACTCGACGGCCCGGCGCGCCTCGGGCGTCTGGGCGAGCAGGCCGTAGCCGAGCCGCTCTACCAGGAGCGCCGCGTCGCGCGAGGACTCGGCTGCGACCTCGATCGCCGCCTTCGCGATCGCGACCGCGGTCGGCGGCAGCTCGGCCAGCCGGTGGGCCAGCTCGAGTGCGCGCGCGACGGCATCGGGGACGACCTCCGTCAGGAGGCCGACCGCAAGCGCCTCGGCAGCGCTCAACCTCTCGCCGAGCAGGACGAGGCGCTTCGCGTGCCCCGGGCCGAGCAGCCGCGTCGCGCGGACCGTCCCGCCGGAGCTCGGCAGGATGCCGATCCCGACCTCGGGGAAGCCGAGCACTGCGCTCTCGTCCGCGACCCGGAAGTCGGCCGCGAGCGCGAGCTCCAGACCGCCGCCCAGGCACCAACCGTGAACCGCCGCGACCGTCGGCTGCGGCAGCGCCGCGAACTCCTCGTAGACGCCGCCGGTCTCGCGGTAGTAGCGCAGGATCGCCTCCGGATCGCGATCTGCGAGCTCGGTGACGTCGGCGCCGGCCGAGAACGCGCGTCCCGCGCCCGCGATCACGACGGCGCGGCTGGAGCGAACCTCGCCGGTCGCAAGCGCAGTACTCAGCTCGCGCTCGACTGCGGTCGAGATCGCATTCAGCTTCTCGTCCCGATCGAGGCGCACGATCGCGACCGCACCGTCGCGCTCGACCGTGACGAAGCTCATCGGAGCACGTCCTTGATCTCCGCCGCCGCGGCCAGCGCCTGCCGGCCGACGTCGTCGAGGCGCTCTCGCGGCAGCCGGTGCTCGGTACCCCACACGCTGACGATCGCGACCGGACGTCCTTGCTCCGAGAGCACCGGAGCCGACGCGCCGAAGAGCGACTCCTCGAGCTCGCCGACGCACGTCGCGTAGCCCGTGCGTCGTACCTCGGCGAGCTCGGCCTCGAGCGTCTTGCGGTCGGTGACCGTCGTGGGCGTGAACCGCTCGAGACGACCTTGCAGCGCCGCCTGCCGTTCTTCCGGCGACATGAAGGCGAGGTACGCCTTGCCCGTCGAGGTCGCATGAAGCGGCACGACCCGCCCGAACCAGTTCGGCGCCATGATCTGAGGCGGGTCGACCTGGTCGACGTACACGAGCCGGAAGCGTTTCACGACTGCGAGGTTCGTCGCTTCGGCCGTGTCGGCCGCGAGGCGCTCGAGCACCGGCCGCGCCTGGCGGACGAGCGGATCGGGCTCCGCGCCCGCCGCGATGCGCAGGAACGCGTAGCCGAGGCTGTAGCGCTGGCTGATCGGGTCGCGCTCGATCAGCCCGTGCGCGTCGAGCGTCGAGAGGAGCCGCCACGCCGTGCTGCGGTTCAGGCCGCACGTCGCTGCGAGCTCGACGACCGTCGGCGGCTGCCGGCTGTCGGCGATCGCCTTGATCAGCATCGCGGCCCGGTCGACCGATTGGATCGTCCGCTGGCGGCCGCCCCGGCGCTCGGTGTCGTCGCCGCTCATCACCCGCGTCATCGTGACACGCTCCCGCCGAGATGGATGAGGACGACGCCCGCGACCACGAGCGCGATCCCCGCCGCGGTTGCGACCGAGATCAGCTCGTGGTAGACGAGCCGCGCGATGATCGCGATCGCCACCGTGCCGGCGCCCGACCAGATCGCGTACGTGGTGCCGAGTGACAGGTGTTTCAGCGTCAGCGCGAGCAGCGCGAAAGACGCCACGTACGCGACCGTGGTGACCGTGACCGGTACGACGCGCGTGAGCCCATTCGATGCGCGCAGCGCCGTCGTTCCGACCACCTCGGCCGCGATCGCGAACGCGAGCAAGGTCCACCCGGTCATGCCAGCTGCACCACCTCGCGCTTGAACGGGAGGTCGTCGCCGCGCGGCGGCGTGTCGAGCTCCTCGGCGAAGCGGCGCCCGTCCCAGACGGCGCTCGCGATCGTGCCCGGCGCGAGCGCATCGCCGATCGCCGTCAGCCCGAGCTCGCGGGCCAGCGTGTCGTTCGGAAGCCGCGCCGTCACGAGCACCAGCGAGTCGAGCGGCACCGCGCGCGGACGCTGCGTGAACGTGCACTCGAGGCGCGCTTCCCCGCCGGCGACGCCGACCAGGTCGTGCGCGGTGGCGAGCTCGACCCCGGCCTCGACAAGCCGCCTGTGGATGCGCGGCTGCTCCATCGTGTTCACGGTCCACTCGGAGACGAGCGCGGCCGGCGTCACGAGCGTGACGCGCCGCCCTTCGGACGCCAGCAGCTCGGCGAGCGCGCCGCCGACGTAGTAGTGGTCGTCGTCGAAGAGCAGGACGCGCTCGCCGCCCGGGCGCGCACCGGCGAAGAGGTCGTCCGGTGTGAGCACCTCGACGTCGCCGAGCGGGATCGGCTGCGTGTGCCGCCGGCCGACACCGTCCGCCCGCCAGCGTGCACCGGTCGCCACCGCGACCTGGTCGAAGCCGTACTCGTGGACCTCCTCGGCGGTCACTTCGCTCTCGAGCGCGATCTCGACGTTCGCGAGCTTCGCGAGCTGCCCGCGGCGATAGTCGACGACGCGGATCCACGCCGCGAGGCCGGGCAGCCGCGCCTCGCGGAGCACGCGCCCGCCGAGCTCGCGGGTCGCCTCCGCGAGCGTCACCTCGTAGCCCCGCTTTCCGAGCGACATCGCCGCCTCGAGCCCGGCCGGGCCGCCGCCGACGACCAGCACCTTCGCGTCCGAGCCGCGCGGGCGGAAGCGCTCGGGGTGCCAGTCGCGTCGCCACTCCTCGCCCATCGACGGGTTCTGGGTGCAACGGATCGGCGTCATCGTCCAGTCGCCCGTGACGCAGACGTTGCAGCCGATGCACTCCCGGATGTCCTCGAGGCGCCCCTCCTCGACCTTGAGGGGCAGGAACGGGTCGGCGATCGACGGGCGGGCGGCGCCGATCAGGTCGAGGACGCCGTCGCGGACGAGCCGCACCATCGTGTCCGGCGACGTCAGCCACCCGATCCCGACGACGGGCTTCGACGTCAGCGACTTGATCCCGCGGAAGTGCTCTTCCGTCCAGGCCTCCCGGCCGAACCGGGCTGGGAGGGAGTCGTCCTCCCAGGCGCCCACCATCACGTCCCAGACATCCGGAAGCTCGCCGATCAACGCAAAGACGGCGTCCATCTCGCCGCGCTCGATCCCCTCGGCGCCATGCAGCTCGTCGACGACGATGCGGCACGCGACGGCGGCCCGCCCGTCGCATTCCTCCCGCGTGTCCTCGAGCACCTCGCGCAGGAGCCGGACGCGATTCTCGAGCGCGCCGCCGTAGTCGTCGTCGCGCAGGTTCGTCCGCGGCGAGAGGAAGTGCTGCAAGGTCGAGAGGTTGTGCGCGGCGTAGACGTAGACGAGGTCGTACCCCGCGCTGAGCGCGCGGCGGACGGCCGCACGATGACGGCGGCGAAGGTCGGCGATGTCGTTGCTCGTCATCGCCCGGGCCTGGATCGGCTCGTAGCCGGTGACGGGGAGGTGCGACGGCCCGGCCGGCGGCACGCGACCGTAGAGGTTCGCGGAGGCCATCCCGTTGTGGACGAACTCGATGCCCGCGAGAGAGTTGTGCGCATGCACCTGTTCGACGAGGCGCGCATGCATTGGGATGTCGGCATCGTCCCACAGCCGTCCCTCGACGAAGCCACCGGTATCGGAGTCGGGGTGGAACTCGACTTCCTCGGTGCAGACGACGGCCCAGCCGCCTTCCGCCTTGACACCTCGCATCACTGCATGCGCGGTCGGGTCGCGGTGGCCCATGCCGTTGCAGTGCGGCACCTGGAAGAAGCGGTTGCGCGCCGTCACCGGCCCGAGCCGGACCGGCTCGAAAAGCACGTCGTAACGCGAGTCTCTCACGTCTTGGGAAACAGGCTCCGCGCGATGATGAGTCGCATGATGTCGCTCGTCCCGTCCCAGATCTCGTCGAGCTTCGCGTCGCGCAGCCACTTCTGGACCGGCGAGTCGCGTACGTAACCGGCGCCGCCGAGCGTCTGCGCCGCCGCCCACGTCGAGAACCACGACGCCTCCGAGGCGGCCAGCTTCGCCATCGCCGCTTCGGTGGAGAACGGGGCGCCTTCGTCGGCGAGCCCGGCCGCATGGTGCGTGAGGAGCCGCGCCTGGTCCAGCTTCAGCTTCGCGTCCGCGAGCCGGAACGAGACCGCCTGGAACTCGTTGATCGGCCGGCCGAACGCCTCTCGCCCGGTCGCGTACTCGACCGCGTGCTCGAGCGCCGCGCGGCCGACGCCGAGCGTCGACGCAGCGAGCTGCACCCGGGCGACGTCGAACACGTGCAGCAGCCCGCTGAAGCCCTCTCCTTCGCCCCCCAGGCGACGGTCGTCCGGGACGAAGCACTCCTCGAAGTGGAGCTCGCCCGCCGGGAAGCACCGG
Organism: uncultured Thermoleophilia bacterium; assembly: GCA_963785875.1. Lineage (GTDB taxonomy): Bacteria > Actinomycetota > Thermoleophilia > Gaiellales > Gaiellaceae > PALSA-600. The sequence continues at coordinate 64,070 of CAWAWV010000005.1, forward strand.
CTCCCGAGCTTCGGCAGCCGTGCGCCGTGGACGAAGCCTTCGTCGCCGCGCTCGACGACGAAGGCCGTGATCCCGCGCGAGCGGCTTCCCGGCTCGACGGTCGCGAACACGACGCAGAGATCCGCGATCGGCGCGTTGCCGATGAACTTCTTGTGGCCGGCGATCACGTAGCCGCCGTCGACGCGGCGCGCGGTCGTCTCGATCGCGGCCGAGTCCGAGCCGTGCTCCGGCTCGGTGATCGCGACCGCACAGGCAGGCGGCTCGGGACCGCAGAGCGGCGGCAGCCACCGCTCCTTCTGCTCGGCGCTTCCGAGTGCGAGCACCGGGCCGGCGAAGAACCCGCCCTGGGCGATCACCCAAAAGATCGGCGAGTCGCCCCAGGAGAGCTCCTCGATCACTGCGCAGCGGGCGCGGAGGCCCGTGACCCCGCCGCCGCCGTAGTCCGCGGGCAGGTCGTAGCAGGTGAGCCCGAGCGCGGCCGCCCGGTGTAGCAGCTCGAACGGGTACTCCTCGGTCTCGTCGTAGTGCAGCGCGACCGGCCGCAGCTCGTCGCGCGCGAAGCCGGACGCCGTGTCGAGGACGGCCTCGAAGGTGGCGGTCGTCGTGTTGTGCATAGTGCGAACCCTCTGCGAGCATCACGCAACCCGCCCGCGGCGTCAAGGCGGGCTTGACACTATGTGCATCGCAGGTTCACCATCCGGACAATGAACTGGGAAGTCTTCGTCACCTGCGCCGTCACGGGTGCCGGCGACACCGTCGGCCGGAGCGACCGCGTCCCGGTCACCCCTCGAGCAGGTCGCCGACGCCGCGATCGAGGCTGCGCGCGCCGGTGCGGCCGTCGCGCACATCCACGTCCGCGACCCGGACACGGGCCGCGGCGCTCGCGATCCGGCGCTCTACCGAGCGGTTGTCGAGCGAATCCGCGCCTCCGACATCGACGTCGTCCTGAACCTCACGGCGGGCATGGGCGGTGACCTCGTGCTCGGCGGCGAGGACCGGCCGCTGCCGCCGGACGAGGCCGGGACGGACATGGCGGGCGCCGCAGAGCGGCTCGCGCATGTCGAGGAGCTCCTCCCGGAGATCTGCACGCTCGACTGCGGGACGATGAACTTCGCGGCCGGAGGCGACTACGTGATGGTCAACACGCCCGCGATGCTGCGCGCGATGGCGGCGCGCGTGCGCGAGCTCGGGGTGCGTCCCGAGCTCGAGGTGTTCGACACCGGCCAGCTCGTCCTCGTGCACGAGCTGATCCGCGACGGGCTGGTCGATGACCCGCCGATGATCCAGCTCTGCACCGGCATCCCCTATGGCGCGCCTGACGACGTCGGCACGCTGCTCGCGATGGTCAACCGCCTGCCGGAGAACGCGATCTTCTCGGTGTTCTCGATCGGGCGGATGCAGCTTCCGTTCGTTGCGTTGGCGGCGATGGTCGGCGGCAACGCGCGCGTCGGGCTCGAGGACAACCTTTACCTCTCGCGCGGGCGACTTGCGACGAACGCCGAGCTCGTCGAGCGCGCCGTCGCGATCCTCGAAGCGATGAATGTGCGCGTGCTCGGCCCGGAGGAGGTGCGGGCGAAGCTCGCCCTGCGCGTCCGTGTCTAAGCCGCGCGCCGTGGGGCTGCTGGGCGGCGGCGTCATCGGCGCTGGCTGGGCGGCACGCTTCCTGCTGAACGGCGTCGACGTGCGCCTCTACGACCCGAGCCCGTCGCCCGTCGACGAGGTGCTCGCGAACGCACGGCGTGCGTATGCGCGCCTGACGCTCGCGCCGCTCCCGGCCGAGGGCACGCTCGTCGTCTGCGCGGCGGTCGAGGAGGCTGTTCTCGGCGTCGACTTCGTGCAGGAGTCGGCGCCGGAGGACCTGGAGCTGAAGCGCGCGCTCCTCGCGGAAGCGGATCGGGTCGCTCCCGACGACGCGATCGTGTGCTCGTCGACGTCCGGTCTTCGGCCGACCGAGCTTCAGGCGGGGCTGACGCGGCCGGACCGGCTCGTGGTCGGTCATCCCTTCAATCCCGTCTACCTGCTGCCGCTCGTCGAGGTCTGCGGCGGTGCGGCGACGTCGTCCGAGACGATCGACCGAGCGGCGGCCTCGTACCGTTCGGTCGGCATGCACCCGCTGCTCGTTCGAACCGAGATCGACGGGTTCATCGCCGACCGCCTGCTCGAGGCGCTGTGGCGGGAAGCGCTCTGGCTCGTGCACGACGGCGTCGCCACCGTCGAAGAGATCGACGACGCGATCCGCTACGGCGCGGGCCTGCGCTGGGCGTTCATGGGCACGTTCCTGACCTATCGAATCGCGGGCGGCGACGCCGGCATGCGCCACTTCCTCGCGCAGTTCGGGCCTGCGCTCCAGTGGCCGTGGACGAAGCTCACCGACGTGCCCGAGCTCACGAGCGACCTGCTCGACCGGGTCGTCGCCCAGTCCGACGAGCAGGCAGCCGGCCGGTCGATTCGCGACCTGGACCGAGAGCGCGACGACGCGCTGGTGGCGATCCTGCAAGGCCTGCGCGGGGTCGGCGCCGGCGCGGGAGAGACGCTGCTTGCGTGGGAGCGCGGATTGCTCGGCGGCGCGCCCGCGGAGAATGGTGAGCGGCGCGTGCCGGCGTCGTGGGTCGACTACAACGGGCACGTGCACGAGAGCCGCTACCTGCAGGCGTTCTCGGACGCGACGGACGTGCTGCTCGGGACGCTCGGCCTCGACCCTGCCGTCGGCAGCTACTTCACCGTCGAGACGCATCTCACTCACCTGCGCCCGCTGCACGCGGGCGACCGCTACCGCGTGATGACCCAGGTCGTCGGCGCAGACGAGAAGCGCCTCCGTCTCGCGCACGTGCTCCTTCGCGTCGGCGAGCCCGACCCTGTCGCGACCGCTGAGCAGACGCTCCTGCACGTCGATGTCGCGTCCGGCCGCGCCGCGCCCGTCGCTTCGGCGGTGCGGGAGCGCGTCGACCGGCTCGTGCGATGACTCGTGACCTGCGTCCGCTGTTCGAGCCGCGCTCGCTTGCGGTCGTCGGTGTCTCGGCGGATCCGGGCAAGTGGGGTTACTGGTTCGCGCGCGACGCCGCGCGCGGTGCGCATCGCCGCTCGGTGCACCTGGTCGGGAGGAGCGGCGGCGAGCTGCACGGGCTGCCGGTCCGGCAGTCGCTGTCCGAGCTGTCCGAGTCGCCCGAGCTCGTCGTGCTGAGCGTGCCGGCGGCGCGGCTCGAAGAAGCGGTCGACGAGTCGCTTGCCGCGGGCGCGAAGGCGATCGTCGCGATCGCAGCGGGGGTGGGCGAGGAACGCGAGCGTGCGATCGTCGCCCGGGTGCGGGCGGCCGGTGCTGTTCTTCTCGGCCCGAACTGCCTCGGTGTCTTCGATGCCGCGGGCGAGCTCGATCTGGCGTCGAACCCGCTTCCTTCCGGGCCGGTCGGGTTCGTCTCGCAGAGCGGCAATATCGCGCTCGAGACCGGGCTGCTCCTCACGGATGTCGGGCTCGGCTTCTCGCGACTCGCGTCGATCGGCAATCAGGCCGACCTCGACGTCACGGACGTGCTCCGCAATCTCGCCGCGCACGCGGGGACGAAGGCGATCGGTGTGTACTGCGAGGATTTCCGCGACGGCCGCGCGTTCGCCGAGGCAGCGCGGACGGCGGGGAAGCCGGTCGTGCTGATGACCGTCGGCCGAACCGAGGCGTCGACGCGCGCGGCACTCTCGCACACCGGCGCGCTCACGAGCTCGCTCGATGCAGTCGACGCCGCGTGCCGGGCCGCCGGGGTGCATCGCGTCGATACGCCGCGACGGTGCGTCGACCTGCTGCAGGCGCTTCTCGCCGTAGAGCGGCCGCGCGGGCGGCGGGTCGCGGTGGTCGGCGACGGCGGCGGGTACGGCGCGGTCGCGAGCGACCTGCTGGGAGCGCGCGGCCTCGAGCTGCCCGTTCTCCCGGACGACGTTCAGGGGTCGCTTCGTGCGTCGCTGCCTGTGACGGCTGCGACGGCGAACCCGGTCGACCTTGCGGGAGCGGGTGAGCAGGACGCATTCAGCTTCGCGCGCACGACGCGGACGCTGCTCGAGTCGGGTGCTGTCGACACGGTGCTGTTCACGGCGTACTTCGGGGGCTACAGCTCGTTGTCGGACGAGCTGCGGGAGCGCGAGCTTGCGGTCGCGGCGGACCTCGCCGCGGCGGCACACGAGACGGGGCGGCCGCTCGTCGTCCACACGATGTACTGGGATGCGCCGTCGGCGAAGGCTCTGCGTGCGGACGGGATCGCGGTCTACCGCGCAATCGAGTCGGCGGTCGACGCCGTGGCGGCGCTCGCTCACGACGTCAATCCGTCAACGCCGGTGGCGGCATTGCCGGCTGCCGCCGAGCAGGTCACCGGCGGCGGGTACGCGCACGCGCGTGCAGCCCTCGCAACGGCAGGCGTGCCGTTTGTGGCTGCTCTCATCGTCTCGACGCGGGAGGCGGCGGCGGCCGCCGCCGCGGAGCTCGGTTACCCGGTCGTGCTGAAGGCGCTCGGTGCGCTGCACAAGTCCGATGCCGGCGGGGTCGTGCTCGGTCTCGCAGACGAGGCCGCACTTGTCGCGGCGGTCGATCGCCTCGCCGCCGATGCGTACTCGGTCGAGGCGTTCGAGGACACCGGTGCCGGGTTCGAGCTTCTCGCCGGCGCACGCTGGGACCCGCGGTTCGGCGCGGTCGTGGTTGTCGGCGCGGGTGGGGTGCACGCCGAGCTTTTCCGCGACACCGCGTCGGCGCTCGCCCCGGTCGACGCCGACGGCGCGGAGGCGCTCGTTCGCAGGCTCGCGTGTGCGCCGCTGCTCGACGGCGCCCGAGGCCGTCCGGCGCTCGACGTGCGCGCGGCCGCGGAGGCGATTGCCGGGATCTCGCTGTTCTCCGCCGCGCACCCCGAGCTCGCAGAGCTCGAGGTGAACCCGCTGCTCGTCCGCGAGCGCGGGGCCGTCGGGCTCGACGCGCGCTTCGTAGGCGTCTGAGCCGGCTCAGAGCACGCTCAGAGCCGGCTCAGAGCAAGCTCAGAGCAACGCATGAAGAACTGTGACGCGGATGTGCCGGAACTGCGAAAGTGCCTGCGTAGAGACCAGTGGCCGAAACGGCCGCGCTCGCGGCCAGGCGGGTGGCCGCCCCAGACCCAGGCCGCGGAGTCCGCGGCGTCAGACGCGCGTCTGACGCGGCTCAGACGCCGGGCGGTGGCACCTAGAGGTGTCTGACACCTTCAGGCCCGCAGGACCCGGAGCGCCTCAGCCGGCAGGTGCGCCTGCACCGCCGTGCCCTGCGCGTACTCCCGGGCCGAGCCGTCGTTCGCGACTGATGCGTGCACGATCGCGCCCGTCGCGAGCCTGATCACGAGCTGCTCCGACGAGCCGAGATAGACGACCCGCTCGATCATTCCCGGCACGCGGTTCTCGCCGTTCGACCCGTACCGCTCGACTCGCACCCGCTCCGGCCTGATCACGGCCCGCGCGTCGCCCCGGGAATCGACCGCGCCGCCGAGCGCCCGCAACGTGAAGTCGCCGAGCCGCACCCTGCACGCGTCCCCGTCGGGCTCGGCGTGGACGTGCATGAGATTCGAGACGCCGAGGAAGTCTGCGACGAACGCCGTCTTCGGCTCCTCGTACATCTCCGACGGCGTCGCCACCTGCTCGACATGTCCGTCGGACATGACCGCGATCCGGTCCGACATCGTCAACGCCTCTTCCTGGTCGTGCGTCACGTACACGAAGGTGATCGCGAACTCCTCCTGGATCGCCTTGAGCTCGAGCTGAAGCGCCTTGCGCAGCTTCGCGTCGAGCGCCCCGAGCGGCTCGTCGAGGAGAAGGACCGACGGGTTCAACACGAGCGCGCGCGCGAGCGCGACGCGCTGCTGCTGCCCACCCGAGAGCTGTACCGGCCGGCGACGCTCGAGGCCCGACAGGCGAACCGCCTCGAGCACTCCGGTCACCTGCCCGCGGATCTCGGCGCGCCGCGTCTTTCGCCGCCGGAGGCCGAATGCCACGTTGTCGAACACGTCGAGGTGCGGGAACAGCGCATAGCTCTGGAAGACTGTGTTCACCTTCCGCCTGTGCGGCGGAGTCGCTGCCATGTCGACGCCGTCGAGCAGGATCTTGCCGCTGTCCGGCCGCTCGAAGCCGGCGATCAGCCGGAGGGTGGTCGTCTTGCCGCAGCCGGAAGGCCCGAGCAGCGAGAAGAACTCACCGCCGTCGACCTGCAGATCGATGCCGTCGACCGCGACCACGTCCCCGAACCCCTTGCGAAGCTCGACGAGGTCGACCGCGCCGGTCATACGTCGAGCGCTGCCAGTTCGCGCACCGCTCCGCCCTTTCCCGATTGCTGGAACTTGCTGAACCGCCGGTAGACGAGCGCTGCGGCCGTGACGGCCACGAGCGTCGCGACCACCATCACCGTCGCGAGCGCATTCAGCGCCGGCGTCGTCGTGCCGCGCACGCCGGAGTAGATCTTGATCGGCACCGTCTGCGTCGACGCGTCGGACGACAGGTAGTCGGTGACGACGAAGTCGTCGATCGAGAGCGCGAACACGACCATCAGGCTTGCGAAGATCGCGGGCGCGAGCAGCGGCAGCAGCACGAGACGCAGCGCCCCGATCGTCGACGCGCCGAGATCACGCGCTGCCTCCTCGTATTCACGCCCCACCGAGAGCAAGCGGCTGCGAACGACGATCACCACGTATGAGATCGAGAACGTCACCTGCCCCAGGGTCTGCGCCGTCGTGCCGAGCTCGATCTTGTAGAGCGTCACGAACACGAGCAGCAGCGAGACTGCCATCACGATCTCGGGCGTTACGAGCGGAAACAGCATCAGGAAGTTCACCGGACGCGCTCCGAATCCCCGCCAGCGCGTCAGGCCGAGCGCCAGCCCGACGCCGAGCGGCACGGCGATCAGCATGTCGAGGCCCGCCAGCTTCAGGCTCTGCTCGAGCGCGCTGCGCAGCGCCGGGTCGTGCAGCACCGACTGGTCGGGGTCGCCCCAGTACCAGCGTGTGGAGAAGCCCTGCCACACGCTGCGCGACCGGCCGTCGTTGAACGAGAACAGAACGGCGATGCCGACAGGGACGATCGCCCAGAGCATGTACAGCCACGTCACCGCAGCGAGGAACCGCGGCTGCCCCCACGGGTTCGCCCACCAGTCACGCACGCGCTTCATACGGTCTCCACCCGCGACGCGCGAACGGTGACCCAGAGGTAGTACGACATCAACGCGGCGAGCAGCACCGAGAGGACGATGACGAGCGACGCACCGACCGTCCGTTGCGGGCCGCCCTGGAAGAAGAGGTTGATCTGGTTGCCGATCATCGTCGTCCGCGGCGAGCCGGAAATGACGTCGTTCGTGTAGTAGTCGCCGAACATCGGAAGCGCGATCAGCACGCTCGCGGCGAGGATCCCGTGCCGGCTGAGCGGCAGCGTCACGTGCAGAAACGTGCGGATTGGGCTCGCGCCGAGATCGCGGCCCGCCTCGAGCACATGCCGTTCGATCCGGTCGAGCGTCGCGTACAGCGGCAGGATCAGGTACGGCACGTAGCCGTAGATGAGAGCGAGGATCACCGACGACGCCTGCCCGTCGAGCCACCCGTGGGGGTGCGAGAGGACGCCGACGTCGACGAGCGTGCGGTTGACGAGGCCGTCGGGGAGGAGCAGACCCACCCAGGCGAGCATCCGCATCAGGTAGCTCACCCAGAATGGCACGATCAGGAGCACGAGCAGCAGCGTCTTCGTGCGCCCCGCGTGACGCGCGAGGTAGTACGCCACCGGGTAGCCGATCGCGAGGCAGCCCGCCAACGAGACCCCGACGTACGCGAACGTGCGCACGAACACGGTCCAGAACGGCTGTCCGGGCCGCAGCTGCCGCAGGACGTCGCGCATCGTGCCCGACTGCCAGTGCAGCGGGTTCCACACCGGCACCGGGTTCGAGAAGATCGGGTCGACCGTGCCGAACGCCACCGCCAGCACGGCGTATGTCGGGACGAGGAAGAGGAGGACGAGCCAGGCGGCTCCCGGGAGCGCGAAGCTCGGCCAGAGAAACCGCCTGCTCAAGCTTCCCCTATCCGGCCTTGAAGGCCGACCACGCGTTCTGCCAGGTCGCCTGCCCCTGTTGTGTGAGCGGCAGGAGGCTGACTGCGTGTGCGAAGTCGGACTCACGGACGATCGTCGAGCCGAGGTTCTTCGGGATGTACCCCTGGGTGATCACCTTGTCCGGGTTGATCGTCTTGAGCGGCGGCATGTAGCCGAGCCACGAGAAGTTCTCGAGGCCGCGCGCGTTGTCGAGCAGGAAGTTCAGGAAGTGGTGCGCGAGCACCGGATGCTTGGCGTCGCGCAGCACCGTGATCATGTCGCTGCCGACGACTGCACTCTTCGTCGGGACGCCAGTAGCCGATCACGCTCGACAGGCACGTTCTTCGGCATGTAGTACGTCGCGCCCGCCATGTCGCCCGACCAGGCCTGGCCGAGCCACGTCGCGCCGGTCGGCACGTCCGTGTACTGCGTTGTGTTCGTCTTCACGTTGACGGTCTTCGTCAGCCGCTTCAGGTCGGCCGCGGCCGCCTGCACGAGCCTCGCGTTCTCGGTGTCGACGTTGCGCACGCCGCGATGCTGGAGCGCCATCCCGAGCGCTTCGCGCTGGTCGTCGAGGATCGCGACCTTGCCCGCGTACTTCTGCGCATGCCAGAAGGCGTCGTACCCGTTCTTGAACGCGGTCGGCGGCGTCTTGACCTTGTCCTTCCGCCACGCGATGCCGGTCGTGTAGACCGTGTACGGGACCGAGTAGCGCGAATGGACGTCGTAGAACGGGCTCTGCAGCTGCGGCCAGACGTTCTTCAGGTTGGGAAGGTAGGAATGGTTGACGGGCTGGATGAGCTTGCCGGCGACCGCGCGCGAGAGGTACTCGACGGTTGCGAACCAGACGTCGAAGCTCGCGTGCCCCGACGTGAGCTTCGCGAGCGCCTCCTCCTCGTTCTCGAAGGTCGTGACCTTGACCTTGACGCCGTACGCCTTCTCGAACTTCTTCACGACGGCCGGGTTGACGTAGTCCGACCAGTTGAAGACGTTGAGCGGGCCCTTCTCGCTGTCGAGGCCGGACGCGATCGGATCGTTGTCGGAGTAGAGCGGCAGCGTCACCGGGTGGCCGCGCCGGGCGAGCGGGATGCCGCCCGGGCCGACCGGCCCGCCGAGTCGGCCCGCGAGCGCGTCCGCGGCCTGGAGCAGCGCGTCGGCGCCCGAGAGCGCCGCCACGGTGCCGGCCGAGCCGAAGAGGAAATGCCGCCTGGTCGTCCTGCGGTCGCGCGGATGCATCTCGTCCTCCCCCGAGGTTGCTGTTCGCACAATGCAAACCGACGTAGCACGATGTGTCAAGGAGATTTGTATGCTTCAGCACGAGATGGTGAGCTCCCGGACGACGCTTCCCGGCCACGACTACCGCTCCCAGGAGGTCTTCGAGCTCGACCGGGAGCGGGTGTTCTTCCGCGAGTGGATGTATGTCGCGCGGGCGGACGAGGCACCCGCGCCGGGCGATTTCGTGACCGTCGACGTGGCGGGCGAGAGCGTGGTCGTCGTGCGCGGCCAGGACGAGGAACTGCGGGCGTTCTTCAACGTCTGTCGGCATCGCGGGTCGCGGATCTGCGACGCGGAGACCCACGGGCACGCCAAGGGGGCGATCAAGTGCCCGTACCACGCGTGGACGTACTCCTACGACGGGCAGCTGATCGGCACGCCGCTCGTCGGGAAGGACGAGTTCGACCGCTCGACGCTCGGCTTGTGGCCGGTGCGCCTCGAGGAGTGGCAGGGCTACGTCTTCGTGAACCTCGCCGACGGCGGCCCGTCGCTGCGTGAGTCGCTCGAGGCGCAGTTCGACAAGCCGCTCCAGTACGAGCGCTGGCACATGAACGAGCTCCGCACCGGGCACCGGACGGTCAGCGAGCTCGCCGCGAACTGGAAGATCCTGGTCGAGAACTACAACGAGTGCCTCCACTGCCCCACGGTCCATCCCGAGCTCTCGCGCGTCGCTCCCGCGTTCGGGAAGGGGCTCGTCCTCGAGCCGGGACGCGACGACTGGGGTGTCTCGATCGCGGGCGGCGGCGTCGGCTATACCGCGACGGGCACGACGAGCATCCCGGTCATGCCGGGGCTCGACGAGCACTCGGCGAGCTCGATGTACGGCGCGACCGTGTACCCGAACATGTTCATCGACCTCACCGGCACCGTTGTCATCGCGACGCGGCTGCAGGCGCGCGGCGCGGCGCACACGACGATCGTCACCGACTACCTGTTCCGGCCGGAGGTTGTCGACGACCCCGGTTTCGACCCGACCGAGGTCGTCGAGTTCGCGGAGCTCGTCGCTCACCAGGACTACGTCGTCTGCGAGCGGGTGCAGCTGGGTGTCTCCTCACGTGCGTTCACACACGGCGTGTACGCCGAGAAGGACGACCTGCCCTACCGTTTCAACCAGCGCTACCTCGCGGCGCGGGACAACGACTAGCGCCGTCGTCCTCGGCGCAGGGTTCGCGGGGCTCGCGGCCGCGGATGCGCTCGCCCGCGCCGGCCACGACGTCGTCGTGCTCGAGGCGAGCGACCGTGTCGGCGGCCGCGTCTGGTCGGAGCGCCTCGCCAACGGCGCGCTGGTCGAGCGTGGTGCGGAATTCGTGCTGCCCGGCTACGAGACCATGCGCGAGACGGCCGCACGGCTCGGGCTCGGGTTCCGTGAGAAAGGGACGCTCTACGGTGACCGCGAGCCGCGCGACGGGCCGCCGGTCACGCGCGACGAGCTCCACGCTGCCGTGACTCGGCTCCGCGACGCGCGCGGTGCCACGCTGGCGGACGCGCTCGCCGCGCTTCCGGCGACCGAAGGCGCGCGGGCCGCGATCGCGTCGCGTCTCGCGGTCTCGACCGCATACGAGCTCGACGACCAGCCGGCGTCGATCCTGGCCGACGGTGCTGCGGGCTTCGGCGCGTTTCCGAGTCACGGGATCGACGGCGGCAACGACCTGCTCGCCCGCGGCCTCGCCGCGGCGCTCGACCTGCGGCTCGGCGAACGTGTCGAGCGGGTCGCCTGGAGCGAGAGCGGCGTGGTCGTCGGTGGTGAGCGCGCCGACGTGTGCGTCGTCGCGACGCCCGCGCGCGCGATCGCGTTCGACCCACCGCTTCCCGCGTGGAAGCAGCGCACGCTCGACGCAGTTTCCTACGGCCATGCGGCGAAGCTCTTCCTGCAGCTCGAGCGGGAGGTCGAACCGAGCGCGACGCTGTCCGTTTCCGGGCGCTATCTGGACGTGGACCGAGCACGGCTCGCGCGCGGTGTCGTCGTTCGCCGGCACCGAGTGGGCCCTCGCTGCAGCTCGACGTCCCGAACGGTCCGGAGCGGTGGGCGGCGGCGGTCCGCCGGCTCCGACCCGAGCTTCCCTATGCCGACGCCGAGCCCGTCCTCGTCACGTGGCCGGGCGGCGCCTACTCTGCGCGGTCACTCTCGTCACCGCTCGACGACGACGCCCTGGCCAAACCGGTCGGCCCGATCGCGTTCGCCGGCGAGCACACGGCAGGCGATTGGCACGGCCTGATGGAGGGCGCGCTGCGCAGCGGCCTTCGAGCCGCTGCGCAATGCCTCAACTGACGGCGTCGAGCAGGCGCAGCCGCGCCCCCTCGAGCTCCGACTTCAGGTCGCGGACGCCTGCGCGACGCGCCCCTCCCGCCTTCAGCCGGTGCAGCTGCCGCCGCCGCTCCTCGAGCTCGTCGAGGAGGGCGGCGACGTGCAGCTGATGTTCTCGGCGGCTCGACACGGTGGTCGTCATGCCGCCTCGCTGACCGGGCTCGACTCGGAGTGACGGAGCTCGGTGACCGGGGCAGGGGCGGGCGTGCGAAGCAGCGCGCCCGTGAGCACGGCGCCCGCGATCAGGAGGCCGGTCAGGACGTACAGCGCGGTCTGGTAGCCGTGGTCGAGCGCGACGACGCTGCTGGTGGGTGCGCCGCCGAAGTGCGCCGTCGACGACGACGCGATCGCCGTCGTTGCGGCGATCCCGATCGCGCCGCCGATCTGTCGGCTCGTGTTGACGAGGCCGGACGCGATGCCCGCGTCCGCACGATGAACGCCGGCGAGGCTCGCGATCGTCACCGGGACGAATGACAGGCCCATGCCTGCGCCGCCGAGCGACGAACGCCGGGAACACGTCCCAGAAGTAGTGCCCGTCGACGGGCAGCCGCGTCAGGTACGCGACGGACGTCGCGGAGATGAGCAGCCCGGCCGTCAACGTGGTCGGAACACCGACCCGGCCGATGATGATCTGCGCCAGGTTCGAGACGACCACGACCGTCAGCGCAAAGCCGACGAACGCGACGCCGCTCTGGACGGCGCTGTAGTGCAGCACTTCCTGCAGGTACAGCGCGAGCAGGAAGAACTCCGAGAAGGCGACGCCGCCGATGATCGCCATCGCGACGTTCGCGGTCGTCACCGTGCGCGACCGGAAGATCCGCAGCGGCAGAAGCGGCCACGGCGAGCGCAGCTCGACGACGATGAACGTGGCGATCAAGGCGAGCGAGGCTCCGAGCAGCGACAGCGTCTCGGGCGTGCCCCAGCCGTGGCTCGTGCCTCGGGTGAGTGCGTACACAAGGAGCATCAGCCCGCCCGTGACGGTCGTCCCACCCAGCACGTCGAAGTGGCGGTGGCCGAGATCCGGGCGGCTCTCACGCAGGAGGACCGGCGCGAGCAGCGCGGCCGCGATGCCCACCGGGACGTTGATGAAGAAGATCCACGACCAGCTCAGGTAGCTCGTGAGCAGGCCGCCGAGCAGGACGCCGACGGCGGCACCGCTGCCGGACGCCGCGCCGTAGATGCCGAGCGCCAAGTTGCGCTCGCGCCCTTCGGCGAACGAGGTGACGAGTAGCGAGAGGGCCGCAGGCGCGAGCAGCGCTCCGCCGAGCCCCTGGAGGGCGCGGAACGCGATCAGCGACGCTTCGGACCACGCGAGCCCGCAGAGGAGCGAGCTGGCTGCGAAGACCAGGAGGCCGATGATGAACAGGCGACGGCGCCCCACGAGGTCGGCCAGCCGGCCGCCGAGGAGGAGTGCGCCGCCGAAGAGGATGGCGTAGGCGGAGACGACCCACTGCAGGCTCGTCGCCGAGAAGCCGAGGTCGGATTTGATCGACGGGAGCGCGACGTTCACGATCGCAACGTCGAGGATGACCATGAACTGTGCGGTCACGATCAGAGCGAGAGCGCTCCAGCGCCGCGAAGCTGAGGTTGTAGTCAGTGTCACTAATTGAGCTCCTTGATCGTTGTACTCACCAACAGTATACATGCACAACGATAGACGCGCTACACTTCGTCCCGTGAATGACGTGATGACCACGAGTGGCAAGGTGGCGACGCGGTTACCGGAGGAGCTCACGTCGTCCGCGCTCTTCCTGCTCAAGCGCCTCGGGATGTCCGCCAAGGAGCGGTCCTTCACGGCCTACGAGGAGCTCGGCCTTCATCCGTACCACCACGCGATCCTGGCCGTGCTCGACGAGGGCACGCGGGAGACGCAGGGGTCGATCGCCGACTCGCTCGGCTACGACCGCGGCCAGCTCGTCGGTTTGCTCGACGAGCTCGAGGCGGCCGGCCTGGTCGAGCGCCGGCGTGACCCGTCGGACCGCCGCCGCCACGTGGTGCAAATGACGGCCACCGGCCGCAAGACCCTCAGCAAGCTGCGCGCGCTTTCGACGCGGATCGAGGAGGAGTTCCTCGCGCCGCTCGACGAGCGCGAGCGCAAGGTGCTGCACACGCTCCTCCTCGAGCTCGCCGAGGAGCACCTCCCGGCCTGCAAGGCCGCGACGTCCTAGACCTGCACGCCTGCGCGAAGCGGCGGGAACTTCGTGCCGAGCCCGCGCGCCTCGACTTGGAACAGCTCGTCGGGCTCGCGCAACCCCTGGAAGCGCCAGCTGCCGAGGCTTCGGAGCCGCACCCCGCCGGCGAGTGACTCGGCGATCGCGGCCCGCGTTGCCGACGACACGACGATCTGGCCGCCGTGCGCGCCGTAGCAGATGCGTGCGGCGGCGTGGACGGCGAGGCCGACGTACCCGGTCTCGGTGAGCGTGGGGCGGCCGCTGTGGATCTGCGCGACGCGCACGTCGAGCGCGTCCGGCCAGGACCTGCGCGATCGCGCGATGCACCTCGACGCGGCATCGAGGCGGAAGACGCTTGATGAGAACACCGCGAAGAACTGGTCGACGCGCGCGTCGATGGTGGCCGCCGGCCTGGCGGATGGCGCGGCGGCAGCACGCGCCGCACGGGCGTGACGATCGCCGCATAGCGGACGTGAGATGTGAGAGCAGCTCCGTCGAGCGCTCGATGAAGGTCAACAGGAACGTCGGGCTCTACCTCAACCCGCCCGAGGCCGCGGTCGTGCTCTGTGTCGATGAGAAGTCGCAGATCCAGGCGCTCGACCGCTCGGCGCCGGTGCTGCCGTTGATGCCTGGCGTGCAGGCGCGGCAGAGCCACGACTACGTCCGCAACGGCACTACCAACCTCTACGCGGCCCTCGACGTCGCCTCCGGCAAGGTGCTCGCGGAGATGACGCCCCGGCATCGCGCCGAGGAGTTCCGCCGCTTCCTCAACCTGATCGACGCGTCCGTGCCTACCCACCTCGGCGTGCATCTCGTGCTCGACAACTCCTCCACCCACAAGACGCCGTCGATCCAGCGTTGGCTCGTCCGCCATCCGCGCTTCAGGCTGCACTTCACGCCCACCTACAGCTCCTGGCTGAATCTCGTGAGCGCTGGTTCGCCGAGCTGACGACGAAGTGGATCAAACGCAGCGCGCACCGCTCCGTCCGCGACCTCGTTGCCTCGATCCGCACCTGGATCACCAACTGGAACGACAACCCCAAACCGTTCGTCTGGCACAAGAGCGCCGACGAGATCCTCGACAGCCTCGCCGCCTACTGCCAGCGGATCAACGACTCAGGTCACTAGACCTGCACGCCTGCGCGAAGCGGCGGGAACTTCGTGCCGAGCCCGCGCGCCTCGACTTGGAACAGCTCGTCGGGCTCGCGCAACCCCTGGAAGCGCCAGCTGCCGAGGCTTCGGAGCCGCACCCCGCCGGCGAGTGACTCGGCGATCGCAGCCCGCGTTGCCGACGACACGACGATCTGGCCGCCGTGCGCGCCGTAGCAGATGCGTGCGGCGGCGTGGACGGCGAGGCCGACGTACCCGGTCTCGGTGAGCGTGGGGCGGCCGCTGTGGAGCCCCGCGCGAACGCGCACGTCGACGTCGTCCGGCCACGGACCCGCGGCCATCGCGCGCTGCACCTCGACTGCGGCATCGAGGGCTGCGGAGGCTTGTGTGAAGACGGCGAAGAACTCGTCGCCGCGCGCGTCGACTTCGTGGCCGCCTGCCTTGCGGACGGCTCGGCGGAGAACGCTTCGCACCGACGCGGCGAGCGAGGCATAGCGGTCGTCGAGGCGTGCGAGGAGGTCGGTCGAACGCTCGACGTCGGTCAGCAGGAACGTGACGTGCCCTTTCGGCAACCGCCGCTGCGGCTGGAGCTGGGCGCTGATGAACCCGATTGGCGCGACGCCGTGTTTCTGCGCCGCGCGTAGGAGCCGGAGCCGGGCGCGGTCGCGCGCCGCCTCGTCGTCGAACGCCACCTGGTTGAACCGCGCAAGTGCGTTGCGCACGTGCGGTGCGTCGTTGATCGGCAGCCGTCGCCGTCCGGTCGAGTCGATGTACGCGAATGCGCTGTCAGGGAGCTTCGCGCGTGCCTTTGCGCTGAGCTTGGCCACGCACCGATGATGGCATGGGCGCGGTCAGTGGTGCCGCGGCCGTACGGTGAAGCGGATCGTGACGACAGCCCTCGAGCCCGTCGCGTCGACCACCTCGAGGCGGAGGCCGTACGTGCCGGGACGGGTGGGGCGTCCGCGCAACTCGCCGTGCGCGAGTAGGTGCAGCTTCGCCTGGCGGAGCGAGCGGCCGACCGTCGACCAATGCAGAGCCCCGACGCCGCCGGCGGCGTGGAGTCTTCGGTCGACTCTCCGCCCGACGCGTGCGACGAGGGTCCGTGTGCCCTTGACGACGAGCGTCGACTGTTTCGCCGGCTGCGCCGGTGGCGGCGGCGCGGGTGCGAGCGCGTCCAGGATCGCCTGGTGGAGCCAGGCCGCGATCGCGACTCCGCCTGCGGGCACGAGGTGGATGTAGTCGGTCTGATACCACTCGGGGTGGTTCGACGAATACGCGTTCCAGTCGAGCACGCGGAGCTCCGGATGGTGGAGTGCGGCCGCGGCGAGGACGGCGTTCTTCTGGGCGTACTCGGGATGAATCGCGTGGAGGTTCACCCACAGAACGTGCGGGACGCCGTGGTTGCGCAGCGTGTCGAGCGTCAACTCGACGTCGGAGGCGAACGCCCCGGGCAGGTCGTTGTAGCCGTCGACGATCACGACCACCGGGCCGAGGTTGCTGCTCCAGCCGTTGACGACGGTGAGCGTGGTCGGGACGTACGCGCCGTTGAACTCGCAGCTCTGCGCGTTCAGCCGACGGCAGACGCCCGCGTCGATCTGCACGTCGAGGTTCTCGGCGAGTGCCGCCTGCGCGGGCGCGTTGCCCCAGGTGACCGCGGTCAGGACCGAGTCGGAGACAACCGTGACGTGGGGGCCTGCTCCCGCTGCGCCCGCGGGGAGCGCGGTACACGCGAGGACGACGACGGCTGCGGCGAGGCGGCGCGGTGAGAGCATCGGGCGGCGGTGCGGTGGTGCTGCGGCGTTGGCTCGGTCCTTCGACCGCTGCGCCTGCCGCCGTGATGGCCCAATCGAGTGAGAAGGCCACGATGGCTCGCATCACGATGTGCCATCTATAGTCAGCGCCGTGACGGCCGTCGAACTGGACGTGCCGCGCGCCGCCCCACGGGATGCGTGGAGGCTGACGCTCGGCCGCTTCTTCGCCGATCGCGCCGCCGTGGCGTCCCTCGTCGCCTTCGTGGTCGTTCTCCTGGCGTCGTTCGCAGGCGGCCCGATCGTCAGCGCGCTCGTCGGCCACAACGGCTTCCAGCAGTTTCCGTACGCGACGGACGTGAACCTCGATCCGGTCGGCGTCTGGGCGCGCGTGCCTTCGACCGCGCAGGTTCGCCTCGATACCTACGGGAACGTCCTGCCGCCGCCGAAGAGCTCGCCGCGGACGCTGATGGTGCTGGGCGCCGACGGCCCGCTCGGACGCGACGAGTTCATCCGCCTCCTCGACGGCGGCAAGGCGTCGATCGAGATCGGCGTCTTCGCGGTGCTGATCTCGGCGCTGATCGCGGTGCCGCTCGGTTGCCTGGCCGGCTTCTACGGGGGCGCGGTCGACGCGGTGATCTCACGTCTGACCGAGTGGGTGATGGCGTTTCCGCTCATCTTCTTCCTCGTCTACGCGACGGTTCATCTGACGCCGGTGCTGCGGCCGATCGGCTGGGGGCACCACATCCCGGCCGGCGTGCCGATGGTGGCGCTGCTGATCGGCGTCTTCACGGCCTTCTATCCGCTGCGTCTTGTCCGCGCCCAGCTCTTCACGCTCCGGAACGCCGAGTTCGTCGACTCGTCCCGCATGGTCGGGGCGTCGGGACTGCGCATCATCCGCAAGGACCTGCTCCCGCATCTCGTGCCGACGCTGCTCGTCTGGGGAGCCGTTGCCGTGGCGACCGACATGCTGCTCGAGGTCGGTCTATCGGTGATCGGAGTGGGCGTGCAGGTGTCGACGGCGACCTGGGGCACGCTGCTCGCACAGACGACGGGGACGATCTACAACGCGGGCCTCTCGAGCGGCGTGGGCGAGCACCACACGACGTGGCACACCGTCTGGCCGACGATCGCGATCCTCGTCTCCGTCATTTCGTTGAACCAGCTTTCCGAGAGCATGCGCCGTGCGCTCGAGCCGTGGCGGCGCCCATGAAACGCGTCGGTCTCTTCCTGGCACGGCGGGCGGCCGGAGGTGCGCTGACCGTCGTCGTGATCGTGACGATCACGTTCCTCATGTACTGGTCGCTGTCGCCGCAGCCGGGCCGGTTCGTCTATCCGGTCGGCCCCAAGATCACCGACTACCAGCTTCGCGACGGTGCGCATCGGCTCGGCGCCGATCGGCCGAAGCTGACGCAGTACGGCGACTGGTGGTGGCATGTTCTGCACGGCGACTTCGGGCATAGTTGGTCCGGCGCGCGGTTGAACGACAACGTCGTCACGACCGCCCCGATCGGGCCGCGCCTGTATCCGTCGGTCCGCGTCACGCTCTCGATCCTGATCGGCGGTGCGATCCTCACCGTCCTGCTCTCCGTTCCGCTCGGTGCGGTGGCCGGGAGGCGCATCGGCTCCGCGGCCGACAAGATCATCTCTCTCGGCGCGCTCGTCGGCGTCTGCACGCACCCGATCGTCACCGGGAAGCTCCTCACGCAGTGGTTCGGGATCGACCTGCACTGGCTGCCGGTCGGCGAGTACTGCTCGTTCGTCAGTCACCCGGCGCCGCCGGGTCTGCAAGGGGGGTTCGAGACGTGCGGAGGGCCGGTCGACTGGACGACGCATCTGATCATGCCGTGGTTCACCTTCGCGTTCCTGTTTCTCGCGCTGTACACGCGCATGATCCGCGCGAGCGTCGCCGAGTCGATCCACGAGGACTACGTCCGCACCGCGCGCGCGAAGGGCGCGCGGGAGCGTCGCGTGATGGCGCGGCACGTGCTCCCGAACGCGTCGCTGCGCGTCTTGACGATGGTCGGCATGGACATCGGGACGGCGCTCGGCGTCGCCGTCTTCGTCGAGTTCGCGTACGGCTTCTTCGGGCTCGCGCGGCTCTCGATCAGTGCGATGACGGGCGACCCGATTGCGAGCGCGACCGACCTCCCGATGTTGCTCGCAGTTGTGACCGTCATCGCCTTGATCGTCGTCGTCGGCAATCTGGTCGTCGACACGCTCTATGCGGTGGTTGACCCGCGAATCGCCTCCGGCGACCGGCCGGGGCGGACGAAGGAGATCGCGGCGGGCGTTATGTGAGGCCGCTCTGCCCGCGCGAGTAACGTCTCCGCGATGCGATTCATGGAGCGCCTGAAGCTGATCGGCGCGGATCCGAGCGATGACGAGGATCTGCGTGCGCGCAAGGCGCTGCTCGTCCTGATCTCGCTGTTGATCCTGCCGGTCGCTGGGCTGTGGGCGGCGCTCTACCTCTCGTTCGAGTCACCCGTGGGGTGGGCGCCCGTTGCGTACTTCGCCGTGCTGGCGGGCGCGATCCTGGTCTTCGCGCGCACACGCAACTTCTCGTGGCTCCTACGCGTGGGCCAGATCGCGATCCTGTTCGCCCCAACGCTGTCGATG
The DNA here is from genome assembly GCA_963785875.1 of uncultured Thermoleophilia bacterium. Lineage (GTDB taxonomy): Bacteria > Actinomycetota > Thermoleophilia > Gaiellales > Gaiellaceae > PALSA-600. Next base: position 83,353 of record CAWAWV010000005.1, read on the forward strand.
ATCCCGCTCGGCGGATTCTTGGGGGCGGGAGGCGTGGGGCTGTGGGCGATTCTCGCGCCGCTCGGCGCGCTCGTGTTCGGCAGCGTCGCGTCGGCGATCCGCTGGTACTTCGCGTTCGTCGTCGTCTTTCTCGGCTCGGGGATCGCCGGAGAGATCGTAGGCCCCGTCTCGCCGGAGGTGCCACGGTGGTTCACCACCACCATGCTGGCGCTGAACATCACGGTCGGCGGCGCCATCGTGTTCACGCTGCTCGCCGTGTTCGCCGCCGAGCGTCGAGCCGCGCTGCTAGCGCTTCGTGAAGAGCAAGCCAAGGCCGAAGAGCTGTTGCTCAACATACTTCCAAGCTCGATCGCCGAGAAGTTGAAGGCGCAGACGCGGCCGATCGCGGATCACTTCGGATCGGCGTCGATCCTCTTCGCCGATGTCGTCGACTTCACGCCGTGGTCGGAGCGTCTTCAACCCGCGGAGGTGGTCGGGCACCTCGACCGCCTCTTCACGCACTTCGACGCGCTGGCGGAGCGGTATGAGCTCGAGAAGATCAAGACGATCGGAGACTGTTACATGGTCGCTGCGGGCGTACCGACGCCGCGGCCGGACCACGCACATGCGCTCGCACATGTGGCCCTCGACATGCTCGATGCGATGCGCCGGCAAGAAGAGCTCGCAGCGCTTGGCCTCGAGCTTCGCATCGGCATCAACTCCGGCCCGGTCATCGCCGGCGTGATCGGTCGGAAGCGCTTTCTCTACGACCTCTGGGGCGACGCCGTGAACACCGCGAGCCGCATGGAGTCGCACGGGACTGCAGGACGGATCCAGATCACCCGCGCGACGTACGAGCTTCTCGCCGACGAGTTCGAATGTGAGCCGCGCGGGACGATCTCGGTCAAGGGAAAAGGAGAGGTGGAGGCCTGGTATCTCCTCGGCCCGTCGGACGGCCCTGCTCGCCCGCGCTAGGCTTCGCCGCCGTGGAGGCACCGACCGTCAGGTACGTCGAGGCGCTGGCGCGGCTGAGCCTCTTCGCCGATGTGCCGTACCCGCAGCTGGAGGCACTCGCGCATTCGTTCGACGAGGAGGTTTTCGCCGACGGACAGCGCGTGATTCGCCAGAACGTGAGCGGAGCGGGGTTCTTCGTGATTCTCGACGGTGAGGCGAGGGTCGTGATCGACGGCCAGGAGCGCACGCGTCTCACGCGCGGGGACTTCTTCGGCGAGATCTCGCTCCTGACGGACGAGCTGCCGACCGCGGACGTGATCGCGGCGACGGTCCTCCGGTGCCTGATCATTCCGGACAACGAGCTGAAGGCTTTTCTGCTCAAGCAGCCGACGGTCATGTATCGAATGCTCCAGGTCGAAGCGCGACGGTTGCGCGCCGCGAACGTTTGGGACAGCTAGACGAGCGTCCGTTCCCGCCGGGCGAGTACGACGTCGTGCTGGTCGGGAGCGGGCCCGGTGGGTTGCAGACCGCCTATTGCCTTGCCCGCACAGGGATTCCGCGCTGCGCAGCGATCTCCCGCGATTCGGCTCCGGGCGGCATGTTTCGACGCTTCCCGGTCTACCAGCGACTGATCAGCTGGACGAAGCCGGACGCGCCGTTCGACCGCGGCACGCGGGAGTACGAGTGGTACGACCACAACAGCCTCGTCGGCGACGAGCTCGGGCACCAGGCGCTCGTCCCCGAGTTCATGGACCGCACCTTCGACGTTCCGGCCCGCCACGAGATGGAGGCGGCACTCGTCGAGTTCGCTGCACGGGGCGAGGTCCGCGTCCGCTATGGCTGCGAGTGGCTGTCGACGCGGCGCGACGACGCCGGCTTCGTCCTCGAGACCTCCGACGGCGAGTACCGCTGTCGCGTGTGCGTGTTCGCGATCGGCATGACGGAGCCGTGGGTCGCTCCGATTCCGGGGCTCGACGCCGCTCCGCACTATGCGGCGACGGACCCGCCCGAGCGTTACCAGGGCAAGAGCGTCTTCATCGTCGGCAAGCGGAACTCGGGGTTCGAGCTCGCGCAGGGTCTGCTGCCCTGGGCGCAACGGGTCGTGCTCTGCTCGCCGCGCCCGGTGGACACGTCGCTGCTCGCATTCTCGCCGCTCAGCATCCGGTACCTCTCTCCGTACACCGAGCACGTCCGCGGAGGCTCGGGGAGCTACGTCGTCGACGCAGCGATCGAGCGAGTCGTGCGGCACGCGGACGGATATCGGATCGAGGCAGACGGGACGACCTGGCAGGGACGTCTCGAGCTCGAGACCGACGAGGTCATCGCTGCCACGGGGTTCCGCACGCCGGTGCGCGACCTGGGCGAGATGGGTGTCGCGATGGTCAATGAGGGTCGGGTGCCGGCGCAGACGCCGTACTGGGAAAGCATCTCCGTCCCGGGGATCTACTTCGCCGGCAACGTGATGCAGGCGTCGCCCGGCCTACACAAACACGGTGCGACGAGCAGCTCCGGATCGGTCAACGGCTACCGCTACAACGCGCGCCTTCTCGCCCAGCACATCGCCGAGAAGCATTTCGGATTGTGTCGCAACCGGCCGCGGCTTGATCGCGATCAGGTGGTGCCGCACCTGCTCGGCGAGCTCGCGCACGCACCCGAGCTCTGGACGCAGAAGGGGTATCTGGCGCGGGCCGTCAGCGCCGACCCCACCCACGGGTTCCGTGACGATGGGATCGTGCCGCTCTCTGACTTTGTCGACCGCGAGGGGGGCGACGCCTGCGCCGTCGCGGTCGAGTACGACGCCGACGGGACCGTCACTCCGGTCGTGTATCTCCGGCGGCAGGGGCGCCTGACGGAGCAGCTCCTGCCTCCGCATCCGTTGCATGCATTCGGGACCGACGAGCATCGTCGGCACCTTGCCGCGTCACTCGCCCCGTTCGTGTCGTGACGCGGCTCGCGCGGGACGTCGCCGATCAGCTCAACTGCTCAGCTCCTCGAGCCGGGAGCGTTGAGCAGGCGCGACATCTGAGCCGAAGTATTCAAGCGCCAGCCGGGCGTGCTCCGCAGCATCCTGCACTCGTCCGAGGGCGGCGTAGTCCTCGGCCAGCTCTTCGTGGAAGTACGGGTCGCGGCGGCTCGAGGCCAGGGACCAGGCGACCGCGCGTTCGGCCTGAGCCGCTGCCTCTGCCGGAAGGCCGACCGCACGGAGGGCGACGGCGACCGCGTAGCGCGCGATCTCGATCGCGTACTCATTTGCTGGGTCTTCTTCCCGAACCGCGAGAGCGTGCTGAAACACCGACAGCGCCTCCTCGTGTGCGCCACCTTCGGTGAGCTTCCAGCCGAGGTTGTTCAGGAGCGGCCCGCGCCAGTAGACCGCGGCAGGCTCGCGCTCGCCGAGCTCGATCCCGCGCGTCGTCCAGTCCCGGAAGCCTTCGTCGTCCGGAGCTGCGAGCGCCGCCATGTGCGCCGCGTCGCCCGCGAGGTAGTGCTCGCCGGCGGCGACACCGTGCTCGAACGCGCTCGCGAAGAACGGATACGCCGCGGGTGGGTCGCCGCTCGACCGCAGCATCCGGCCGCGTTCGAGTGCGATGCGGACGTCGACGACCGCGCGCCCGCCGCCGGCGCGTGCCGCCTCGTCGAGCAGGTCGCCGCACCGGTCGAACGCGCCGCGTAGGCCCTCGACGCGGGCCAGTTGCGTGAGCACCTCCGCTCGGCCCGCGTCATCGACTTCACGGTCAAGCTGCTCCGTGAACCGGCGCTCGCTCAGGTCGAGGTCGTCGAAGTCCCACAGAGGCCGCAGGCGATCAGTCGTCACCAGATCGCGAGCTCGCTCTGCGGATCGAAGAAGTGCAGCCGCTCGATGTCGATTCGGAGACCGTCTCGAGCAGGGGCGAGGACTGACGGCGGCACGGTCAGCGCCATGTTCCCGAGATCGACCGACACCGCGTCGTCGGTGCGGATGAGCTGCGCGCGCAGCAGCTTCGTTGCGGGCGAGCCGATGAAGCCGGCGACGAAGAGATTGGCGGGCCGTTCGTAGAGACTTGCGGTCGGTCATCGCGATGTTCCGGTCGGTCGGCGGTGGGAAGGCGAGGCGGCTAGCCGAGTCGGGCGCGTTCTTGAACGTCGAGCGCGCGTCTGAAGAGGACGAGCGCTTCCGACGTGCGTCCTTCTGCCTCGTGGATCTCGCCCATGGCGCGGTACATCCCAGCGAGGTGACGATCCTCTGCCGGCAGAGTCTCGACCGCGAGCTCGTAGAGCTCGAGTGCCCGCGCCCGGTCGTCCAACTCGGAAAAGATGCCCGCGGCCACGCCGTAGCCGCGGGCCGCGCTCGTGGGATGTGCATGCTCAAATCGCGGCACGGCGCCGAGCGCGACGCTGATCGCCTCTTCTCGCCGGCCGAGCGCGGCAAGCGCGCGCGCCTGCTCGAGGAGCAGCATTCCTTCGTCGTAGCGGTTGCCGGCGGCTGCCAGCACCGGCGCTCCCTCTTCGGCCAACGCCAGCGCGTCGGCGTGGTTGCCCCGGTCATTCTCGATGTGGGCCAGCAGCGTCAAGGCGCGCGCGGCAAAGACGGTGTGTTCAGTCGATTCGAGCGTCGCGTGGGCCAGCCGCGCATACCGGGCTGCCAGATCCCGCCGATCTTGTGACGCGTGCAGGCGGGCTTGTGACCAGTAGAGGTTTGACAGCGCAACGGGGTCACGGGCGGCTCGCGCCTCAGCGATGATCGACGCCAGAAGCTCCTCGGCACGTGCCGGGTCGCCGCGGTCGATCAGCAGATTGGCGAGCAGGACTGAGAAACGAAGCTGGGCCGGCTGATCCTTGGTCTCGCGGGCGGTCGCGAGCGCCCGGTCGAACACCGCCCGTGCCTCGTCGAAGCGCGCCAGCAGTGCGAGGGCTTTGCCCAGCAGCTCCAGTACCGGCGCTTTCTCGGGCAACGGCAGCCGGTCGGACTCCAGCGCGCGCTCGAGGAATTCGACCGCCTCGTCATGGTCGCCCTCGTCGAACGCCAGCCGGCCGAGCCCGGCGGCGCCGCTGGCGGCAAGCGTCGCCGACTCCGATTCCATCGCCTCGGCGAACAGGCGCTTCGCCGTTCGGCGATCACCTGTCCGTCCCGCAAGCTCGGCTTCGAACAGCGGGTCCTGCTCGGCGAGCGGTTGTGCCCCGGTCGCCAGGAACTCGGTCGTCGTGCCGAGACGCTCGGCGAGCGAGCGGAGAATCTGCAGCGATGGGATCCGCTGCCCCGCCTCGACCCGGGACAGATAGGCCGGGGTACAGCCCTCGAACGCCAGCCCGCGTTGCGTCAATCCTGCAGCTTCCCGGGCAGCTCGCAGGCGCGCGCCGACGGCCGCGGGGTCATCAACGTGTTGCGAAGGACGCCGGGGCACCTTGCCTCTGACTATAGGCCAGAAAAGCGCCGCCGGGGCGGAGGCGCCCGGCGGCGCTACGCGCCGTTCAGTTCGGCCAGGGTGTGCCCTCGGCAAAGAGGGCGGCCAGCACGATGGCGACGGCCGTCAAGGCCGGCAGGTTGAGCCTTCTCCTCACGGGACTGTCCTTTCATCGTTGGTGAACAGCCCCGGCGCCGGGATTGCCAGTAGACTAGAACGTCACCCGGACGACGCCAATTGGCAATCGCTTTCGGGGCTGAACACCCAGGCGGCGATGAAGGAGGAAGCCCGTCGTGACGACGTACATCGTGACGCGAGTGCAAAAGGAGCTGTCCGCCGACGGAACTCACCGTCACATCGAGGGCGTCTGGACGGAAAGCGGCGATCACTACACGCGCAGCGAGGTTGTCGACAGCATCGACAAAGGAAATATCTGGCAGACCAGCGCCGGCGGGTACGAAGCGGTCATCCATGCCGTCATGTACTGCCTGCAAAGACAGTGTTACGCGACGCCGTACATCGCAACCAACCCGGACAGCCCCAAGAAGGACAACCTCGAGAACCTCGACGAGGTTAGGTCCGAAGCCGCTCGCTCAGGGCCGGAATGACGCGACCGTCTAGGGCACGAGCGCGATGCAGTCGATCTCGACCTTGCCGACGATCAGGTCGGCGCGCACCGTTGCCCGTGCGGGACGGGGCTCCGGGAAGAAGCTCTGGTAGACGCCGTTCATGCCGGCGAAGTCGGCAAGGTCGACGAGCCAGACCCCGCACCGGACGACGTGCTCGAACCCGCTGCCCGCCTGCTCGAGCAGCCCGCCCATGTTCTCGAGTGTCAGCCTCGTCTCGTCCTCGATCGCCCCTTCGACATAGATGCCGTCCTGCAACGGCCCCTGTCCCGCGACGAAGACGAACCTGCCCTCGGCGACGATCGCGGGTGAGTACGGTCCTCCGACGGCCGAGCCGGTGATTGCCTCGCGCACTGGACGCGCTCCTTTCGCTAGCGGATCAGGCCGCGTCCGGCGACGCGGATGACGTGATCGACCACACCGTCGCGGGCCGCGAGCACCCCGTCGTGGAGGTTCATGCAGCCGCAGGCGTGATTCGGGACGATCTGCAGGTGTTGTCCGACGGCGGGCCGCTCGGCGAGCGACGAGACGTCGACGTAGCCGTGCTCCTCGTTCATGCGCGTGAAGTCGGCGCCGGGCCGACCGATCACGGAGCCGTGACCGCCGTCCGGGTGCGGGTCGGACGTGAACGTCTTCGAGCCGCCGTCGACGACCACCTGGCCGGAGACCGCATCCGAGACGACGGTCACCTCGACCCAGAGCGCACAGCGATCGTCGTCGGCCTCGTTCCGGTCGAGGAGCGCGTACGTCCCCGCCCGAAGCTCGTTGACGCATGTGGTGTGTGTGAGGTGCCGCGTGGGCGTCGAGCCGCCGGAGATGCGGTCGCTCCGGAGGCCCGCGTGCTCGAAGGCGTCGCGCGTCTCCTGGAGCAGCTGGTCCACGGCGGCGAGCTTCTCGGGGAGCTCGGGATCGGTGCGCCGGCAGTGACCCGGGTAACAGCTGAGGCCGGCCACTTCGACGGCCGGGAGCTTCGCGAGTTGCTCCGCGACCGCGACTGCGCCCGCTACGGTCGTCTGGCCCGTGCGGTGAAGGCCGACGTCGAGCTCGACGAGGAGCTCGGCCTTGAGGCCGCGCCGCTCGAGCGCACGCGCGAGACCCTCGGCCGGTGCGACGCCGTCGACTGCGACGGTCAGTTCGACACCTGTCGCCGCGAGGTCCGCGAGCCGCTCCCACTTGTCGGTGCCGAACGGCGGGTAGTGGACGAGGATCCGCGGGGCGCCCGCCTCCTGGAACACCTGCGCCTCACCGGTCTTCGCGACGGTGAGCCCGGCCGCACCGAGCTCGAGCTGGCGGCTCCCGATCTCGGGCGCCTTGTGCGTCTTCGTGTGCGGCCAGAGTGCGATCCCATGCGCGTCGGCGTAGGACTGGAGATCGGCAAGGTTCGTCTCGAGCCGGTTGAGGTCGATCACCGGTACCGGCGTCTCCACCTCCGTGAGCGATCGTCCGACCTGCCCCTCGAGCAGTCGGAGTGTCCGGTCGGCACCCGTTCGAGTTGCGGCGGCGGTCACCGGCGGGAGGCTAATGCTCGAACGTCTGGCCCGCCAAGCGGCGAGGGTTTTCGAACGGCCGGGCCGGGCGCTTTAGAGTTTCGGTCTCGACGTGGATCAGGAACCGGGATCTGGGGCGTCTCGAGCTCGGGCACGGCTGGGCGTTCCCGAGTCGAAGCTCACACCGCCTGCGCTCCCGGCGTCCTACGTGCCCCGTGACGCAGCGCACGCTCGTCTCGACGAGGTGTTCGGACGCCGGCTCGCGACCGTGGTCGCGGGGCCCGGGTTTGGGAAATCGACCACGGTCGCCGCGTGGTCCGCCGACACCGTCTGCGCCTGGTGCACCCTCGATCGCGGGGACGAGTTGCTCCCTCGGCTCGCTGTCTCGCTCGCCGAGGCGTTGCGGCGACGCGTTCCCTCGCTGTCCGGCGAGTTTGTCGCGGCGGTCGAGTCCGCCGGTGGAGACGTCGACCCGAGCAGGGTCGAGGCGCTCGCCGGCTGGCTCTGCGAGTCGCTCGAAGCGGGCCTCGAGAGCGACCTCGTCCTGGTGCTCGACGACGTGCACGAGCTCCCGGCGGGTGGCGCGTCGGCGCGTCTCGTGGAGGCTCTGTGCCGGCAGGCCCCGCCGGGGCTCCACCTCATCCTGTCGTCGCGCGGCCCACCGCCGTTCCCGATCGACCGCCTGCGAGGCCGGGGGCAGGTGCTGGAGATCGAAGCGTCACTCCTCGCGTTCAGCGAGGAGGAGGTTGCGCAGCTCCTGGCGGACTCGTTGGGGACGGCCGACCTCGCCGTCCCCGTCCACGAGCTGACAGGTGGCTGGCCGGCCGGTGTGCGGCTTGCGGTCGAGTCGCTCCGCACCAGCCCGCCGTCCGAACGGCGGCAGGCGCTCGGCAGCTTGACGGCGCCCGAAGGCCCGTTGTTCGGCTACCTCGCCGGTGAGGTCTTCTCCGGCGAGCCCTCGGTCGTGCGCGAGACGCTGCGCATCCTGGCGCCGCTCGATCGAGTCGACTCCGAGCTCTGCGAGCGCCTCGGCCTTCCCGAAGCGCCGGCCGTGCTGGCCGAGCTCGCGACCAGAGGCATCTTCGTTCAGCGCGAGCCGGGGCGAGGAGACGCGTTTACGATCCACGCGCTCGTCCGTGAGTTCGTCGCCGACCGCTGGCCACTCGATCCCGAGGAACGACGGATGGTGCACCTCGCGGCGGCCGCCTGGGCGGAGGCGGACGGGAACCTCGCGTCGGCGATGCGCTCGACGACCGCCTCGGGCGACCGGGACGCTCTCTCCGAGCTGCTCGGCCGGCGAGGCGCCGAGATCGTCGCGGCCGGCGCGGTCGACGACGTCCTTCGCGCCGGCCGGCTGCTCGCGCCTGGCGAGCGGGACGGTGCCGTCGACCTGGTGGTCGGGGACGCGCATCGTCTGCGAGGGGAGTGGGAGGAGGCGCTTGCGTGCTTCGAGCGTCTCGCGGCGACCGACGTGCCGGCGGCTCTCGCCTGGCGGATGGGACGCATCCACTGGGACCGGGGCGAGTACGACGAGGCCCTCGCCGCGTACCTGCGCGGTCGCATCGACGGGTCGAGCCCGGCCGACGAGGCCTTGCTGCTCGCGTTCACCAGCGCCGTCCACTGGAACCAGACGAACATCGAAGCCGCCCAGGAGACGGCCGCTCGGGCGCTCGAGGCGGCGAAATCGGCCGGCGCGGCCAGGGCGCTCGCTGCCGCCCATTACGCCTGCGCGCTCGCTGCGCTCGCCCGCGACGAGCGCGCGTTCGAGGAGCACTCGCGGCTTGCGCTCGCCGCGGCAGAAGCGGCGGGCGATCTGCACCAGTGCATCCGCGTCCGTCTGCTGATCCAGGGCCCGCTCCCGCCGCGGCCGGCGCTCGAGATCGTGGAGGTGGCGGTCGGGCTGGCCGAGGTTGCGGGTGCGGATCTCTATCGCGCCGCCGTGCTCCATTCGCGCGGAGCGGCAAAACGCCAGCTCGGCCGCCTCGACGAGGCGCTCGCCGATCTCGAGCGGGCGCGTGTGCTGTGGGAGCGTCACGGCTCGACGCGGGTCGCCTGGGCGCTCGACGACCTCGGCGCGCTGTTCGCCGCACGGGGCGACCTGGCTCGTGCTCGCGCCTCCTACGAGCAGGCACTCGAGATCATCGAGCTGCACCCGGAGGGGCAGGGCCTCGCGGCGGCACAGGGGCGGCTTGCACGCGTGCTCGTCCGTGACGAGCCGGGCCGCGCGGCCGAGCTTGCCGGTCGGGCTGCCGCCGCCGGGCGGTCGGTCGGCGTCAACGCTGCCGAATCGGTGCTCGCACTGGGCTGGGTGAGCCTCGCCCGGGGTGACCTGGACGCTGCGGCGGGCCTCGCGGCCGAGGCCGCCGAGGCGGCGAGCCCGGCGGATGCGTTCTTCCCGGAAGCGCTCGAGCTTCGTGCGCTGGCGACACCCGACCCGGCCCGCCGGCTGGCCGGGTTGGAGGAGGCGCTCACGCTCTGGCGCGAGCTGGGGAACGAGCTTCGTGCCACTGTCGTCGAGTTGGCGCTCGCGCGCCTCGCCAATCCTCCCGACCAGGCGGCGGCGCTGCTCGCGACGCGACGGCTTCGCGCGCTCGGTGTTCGCGAGTCGGCCGCCGGCGCAGCGGGTCTCCTAATGGCGCTCGGGCCTGAGAGCACAGCGCCGCTCATGATCGAGACGCTCGGTGCCTTTCGCGTCGTGCGCGACGGCGAACCGGTGCCGGCGGCTGCCTGGCAGTCGAAGAAGGCGCGCGACGCGCTCAAGCTGCTGGTCGCCCAGCGCGGCCGGCCCGTGGCGCGGAGCATGCTGATCGAGGCCCTCTGGCCTGAAGACGATCCGGCCAAGACACCGGGCCGGCTCTCGGTCGCCCTGAGCCGGGTCCGCGGAGTCCTCGACCCCGACCACCGCCTCGGCGCGAACGACCTGCTCGTCTCTGCCGACGACACCGTGGCGCTCGATCTCGGCCTGATCGCGCTCGACGTCGACGAGTTCCTCACCCGGGCTCAAGGCGGACTGTCGCTCGTCGCGGCGGGCCGCGAGGAGCAGGGCCGGGCGCTGCTCGAGGCTGCGGAGAGCACCTACACGGGCACCTTCCTGGAGGAGAACCCGTACGACGACTGGGCCACACCGCTGCGGGAGGAAGCTCGCGCGGCCTATGTCGCGACCGCGACGGCGCTCGCCGAGCTCGCCGAGCGGTCCGGAAACCACGATGCGGCCATCAGGTACCGGCTTCGGGTCCTCGAGCTCGATTCGTACGACGAACCGGCCCATCTCGGCCTGGTCGCTGCGTTCGCCGCGGCCGGGAGACACGGCGAGGCACGTCGGGCCTACCGCGCGTACGTCGTCCGGATGGGGCGCATCGGCGTCGAGCCTGCGCCGTTCGCGGCGTCGCCTTAAGACCACTGAAAGGGCGATCGGCCACGCTTCCCCCATGGAGTCACATCCCCGAGTTTGCTCGCGTCTCACGCCGCTTCTCGTCGTCCTTGCTGCGGCAGTAGGCGTCTGCTCGGCCGTCGCTGCCGTTTCGGCGCGGGCGGCTGCACCACCCAAGCCCGCCGTCCACCGGATCGGCGTGCGGACGGTCGGCGGCTTCTCGCAGCTCTTCGACCGCAGGACCGGCCGGCGCCTCGTGGTGCGCGGGAACGACTACCACCGCGTCGACCCGAGCCAGGCCGGCACCGATCAAGTGACGTTCGCGGTCGGCCGCTACGACGCCGCGCGGGCCGAGTCGGCGCTCGCCGCGATGCAGGCGCTCGGCTACAACACCGCGCGCGTGTTCATGGCGGGCGAGTGCGCGCGGGGCTGCATCGGCAACCCGAGCACGAGGCGGCTCTCGGGCGCCTACCTCGCGAACGTCGCCGACTATCTCCGGCGCGCCAAGCGCCACCGGCTGTTCGTGGTCGTGACGATGGGCTTCCTGCCCGCCGGGACGGTGTACGACGACCTGCTCAACCGCGACACGAGCGATCTCGTCCAGAACGTCAACATCAACTACCTGACGCGCGGCGGGATCCAGGCGTGGCAGCACTTCTGGCAGGACGCGATCAAAGGGCTCCGCGCACGCAAGGCGCCGCTCGACGATGTCCTCGCCTACGACATCCGCAACGAGATCGCCTTCGTGGCCGACGCTCCTCCGTTCAACCTTGCGTCGGGCCTCGTGCACGCTCCGAACGGCCGAACGTACGACCTCTCCGACGTCGGCGCGCGCGACAGGCTCATGGAGGACGGCCTCGTCTATTACGTGAACCAGGTTCGCGCGGCGATTCGCCGGGTCGACCCGACGGCGCTCGTCGACGCCAGCTTCTTCGTCCCCGAGGTGCCGAACCCGACCAGGGTCGGCGACCCACGCATCGTGCGCACGGACGGCGTCATCGACCACTCGAGCGCCGACCTGGTGGACATCCACATCTACCCCGGGTTCGACCTCTCCCTCGATCAGTTCATGCAGAACTTCGGCATCGGAGGGCCGACCAAGAAGGTCGTCGTCGTCGGGGAGTACGGCGCGTTCCGAGACGCCTACCCGACCGCCGCCGATGGGCTCGCGGCGATGGAAGAGCTCCAGGCCGGGACGTGTCGGTACGGGATCGACGGCTGGCTCCTCTGGACCTGGGACACGACCGAGGCCGGTGAGTCGCTTTGGAATGCCACCGACGCCGGGGGCCTCCTCGCCGACGGTCTCGCGCCGAAGAACCGGCCCGAACCCTGCGTGTCGCCCTAAGTCGACCAAGACACCGTGAAAGGAACGTCATGAAGACGCGCTCTCCACTCCATCGTCGTTTGCTGCCGGCGCTCGTCGTCGCGTCCGTCGCGCTCGCGGTCCTGTTCGCCGAAGGCTCGGCTGCCCGGACGACGGTGACGAAGATGATCGTCGTCAACTCGAAGGCCGACGCCCCGGACGCGAAGCCCAAGGACGGGGTGTGCAAGGCGAAGTTCACGATGTTGACGACGCCGGGGAAGATCTACTGCACTCTCCGGGCCGCGATCCAGACCGCGGACTTCGGGCCGCGTGGCACCTATCTGATCAAGCTCCCGGCGGGCACGTTCCATCTTTCCGTCAAGGGCCGCGGCGAGAACAACGCCGCCAAGGGTGACCTCGACCTGAACCAGGCCAACCTGACGCTCGCGGGTGCCGGGCCGCAGAAAACGACGATCGACGCCTCCGGGATCGATCGCGTGCTCGACGAGCCGTACGGCTTCGCTTCCGCGACGGTGCGCGACCTGCGGATCCGCGGCGGCTCTGCGACCGACGGGCCCGGCGGCGGCGGCGTGATCGTCCGCGGCGGCGGAGTGTTGACCCTGGAGCGCGTCGTCCTCGACTCGAACGTCGCCACGGGGGTGAACGACGGGGGCGGCGTGTACGTCGGCGACAACTCGTCGGCGCTGCTCACCGAGGTCGCGCTGACCCACAACGTCGCGGACCAGGGCGCCGGCGCCCAGGTCACGGGGAAGGCCAAGCTGACCAACGTGACGTTCTTCGGGAACAACTCCGGGACTGGCGGCGGCGGGCTCAGGATCACAGACAAAGGCACGGCGAACCTGGCCCACGTCACCTTCGCGGGCAACACCGGCCCGCTCGCGACGGCGATCGGGGCGGACGGCCTCGGCTTCGGCATGGAGGCATCGGTCGTGCAGGGGACGTGCTACTTCGGCACGCAGACCTTCCCGGGCAGCCGAAATGTCGTCTCCAACTCGAGCTGCCCCGGGCTTGCCGTCGCCGACGTCGGGCTCACCGGGCAGTTGACGGTCTCGGGCAACGGCGTTCCGACCGACCCGTTGAAGGCGACCAGCCCCGCGGTCGACTTTGCGTTCCCGAACAGCTGCCCGGCGACCGACGCCCGCGGGGTCAAGCGCCCGCAGGGCGCGGCCTGCGACGCGGGAGCGTTCGAACTGGTGAAGCCGTGAAGACGTTCGTGGTGCGCGTCTGGACCCCGGCCGAGCCTGCCGACGCGGACCACGAGCTGCGAGGGCTTGTCGACCTGGTCGGTGCGGGCACCTCGACCACGTTCGGAAACGTCGACGAGCTGGTCGCGTTCCTCACGCAGCCGGCGCCCGCTTCCTCCGTCACACCACTTCGAGAGCAAGGAGGTCGACCATGAACAGGCTCGCTGCGATGTTCGCCGTCGCGCTCTCCCTGTCGATCGCGACCGTTGCGACGGGGCGCTCGTTCGCGGCGCCCTCCCGCGCGACGGGCTGCTCCGCCGGCGTGAAGAAGCTCAAAGGGGAGGACGTCCGTGTCTTCTGTGGGCCTGCAAGGGCGACGGTGACGTTCGCCGGGAAGACCTACCGCTTCGCGGGCGGGATCTGCCAGAAGACGCCGGGTACCGGACTCGGCCAGTTCGCGATCAACATCGGCATCCAGGAGCTGCCACCGCCGACTCCTCCTGCGACACCGAAGTTCTCGTATTTCGGCGTCGCGCTCGAGCAGGCCAGGGCCGGCGTCTATCGCGACCAGGCTGTCGGGGTGGTCGTCGCTGGTCGGAGAAACCTCTCTCCGCTCTCGAACAGGGTCACCGTGAGCGCAAATCTGAGGAAGGGCACTTTCACGGGGACGACAAACGTCTTCGTCAAGGGGCAGCCGCCGAAGCGGGTGCGGATCTCGGGCTCGTGGAGCTGCCGGCGCTGATGCGGTCGTCGCGTGCGCTGTGTGCGTCGGCAGTCGTCGTGACGCTCGTCCCGGCGGCCGCTGCAGCGTGGAGGAGTGCCGGCGGCCGCGATCCGCAGCGGCTCGTCCTCACGCGCTCCGACTTGCCGGCGGGCGCGAAGCCGGTGGCCAGATGGTCGGGAGCCGGAGCGGCGTTGGCGGAGCTGCTCGTCGACGGTCGGGGGAGGGCCCTTGCGCGAGCGTCGCGCCATTACCAGGCGGCCTACCGGCTGCCGAGCGAGGACGTTCGTAGCGCCGCCTTCGTTTTCGAGTCAAAGCGGACGGCACGCGCGCTCTTCGCAAGGCTTGCGCGCTCGCTCCCGTCCGTCTACCGGCCGGTCCGCGCGTCGACGCTCGGCGACGAGCAGGTCGTCACGTACGCGATCGCCGACGCGTTCGAGCATCGCTTCATCGTCCGGCGCGGTGACGTGCTCTGGCAGCTCGACGTCCTCGACTGGCGGGTGGCCGCGCGAGAAAGGCTGACCAGCGCGGCGCTCGCGCTAGCCCGCAGGCAGGCGGCCCGGATCTAGTCGTCGTTCGTCGCGGCGACGACGTGGCGCCGGACCACGGTGGCCGGGATTCGGCGGCGAAGCCGCGTACAACGTGACCTGACCTGCCGTGCGCCGCCGAGATGATCCGCGTCGCCCGATGTACGGCCCGTACCTCTACCGGGTGCCCTACGGGTGACTACCGATGCTCCCGAGGCGTTCATCCGTATGACTTTCAGCAACCGGCGCAACGTCGCGGCGGCAGCACCCACGAGGTCTCATGGCGACCGAAGTTGGCAGTGGCGAGACAACGCAGGCGTTTCGGCCACCTGCCCGGCCGCGGTTCGGTACGGCGCAGCTTCGTATCCGACTCGACTGGCTCGTGCTGCCCTCGTCGGCGCTCGCGGCCCTCGCCGTCGGCGCCGGAATGCTCGCGGCTCTCGGCGCAAGCCCGGTCGAGGGCTATCACGCGCTCATCACCGGTGCGTTCGGCAGCAGTTACGCGCTGAGCGCCACAGCCGTGAAGGCCGTGCCGCTGCTGCTCGTCGGCGTCGGCATCTGCATCGCGTTCCGCGCGAACGTGTTCAACATCGGCGGCGAGGGACAGATTGCGATGGGCGCGCTCGCGGCGACCGCCACTGCACTCGTTGTTCCGGATCTTCCGAGCGGGCTCCTGATTCCCCTCGTCCTGATCGCAGGCGCAGTCGGCGGCGGCGTCTGGGGCGCGATACCCGGGGCGTTCAAGGGCTACTTCGGCGTCAACGAGATCCTGAGCACGATCATGCTGAACCTCGTCGCGGTCCAGCTGATGAACTACTTGCTCGCCGGGCCGCTCGTCGACCACACCTCTTCGGTCGGCGGGCTGATCCCGCAGACGCGCCTCCTCTCGAGCCATTCGTGGTTACCGATTCTCGCGGACGGGACGCAGCTCCATCTCGGCGTGCCGATCGCGGTCGTCGTCGCGGTCGCGGTCTACGTGCTTCTCTGGCGGACGAGCTTCGGCTTCCGGATCCGCGCCGTCGGCCTGTCGCGCGACGCCGCGACGTATGCCGGGATCCGTGTCGCGCGAACGACAACCTGGGCGCTCACGCTCAGCGGAGCGATGTGCGGTCTCGCCGGGTCGATGCTCGTCTTCGGGTCGATCTCGCATCGGATGGTCACCGACGGGTCGTTGACCGGGTTCACCGGGTCGGCCGGCTTCAACGGGATCGTGGTTGCGCTCTTCGGCGGCCTGAGCCCGATCTGGACGATCGTCTCGGCGTTCGTCTTCGCGGGCCTGCTCGTCGGTGGCGATGCGATGCAGGTCGTCACGAACGTGCCGTCGGACCTGATCGTCGCCCTGAACGGCCTCGTCGTCATCTTCGTCGTCTCGACGGAGATCATCCGCCGGCGTACGCGCGGCCGCGCCGAGGCACGCGCATGAGCGCATTCTTCACGACGGCGATCCTCACGGCGACGATCGCGTCGGGGATCCAGCTCGCCGCACCGTTCCTGCTCGCCTCGCTCGGCGAGACGCTCGGGCAGCGCAGCGGCGTGCTCAACCTCGGCGTCGACGGGATCATGCTGCTCGGCGCGTTCACGTGGGTACTACGTCGCGCTGCACACGCACAACGTGCTGCTCGCGGTGCTGGTCGCGGTGCTGGTGGGCGGCTGCGCTCGGCCTCGCGACCGCGTTCGTCAGCGTGACGTTGCGCGCGGAGCAGGGGATCAGCGGCATCGGCGTCTACCTGTTCGCGCTCGGCGTTCACCTCGCTGCTCTTCCTGAAGCTCGTCGGGACACCACTGCCGGTCAACGAGCCGCGGCAGCTGCACGTACCGGTCCTGCACCGTCTTCCCGGTCTCGGACACACGCTGTTCACGCAGAACGCGCTCGTCTACCTCGCGTTCGTGTTCGTCCCGATACGTCGCGTTCGTTCTCAACCGGACGACGTTCGGGATGAACGTCAAGGCCGTCGGCGAGAATCCCGCCGCAGCCGACAGCCTCGGAGTCAGCGTCGCGCGGACGCGCTACATCGCCGTGATCGTCGGCAGCTCGCTCGCGGGCCTCGCGGGCGCGACGCTGCTCTTCGACGTCGGCATCTTCCAGCAGAACCTGACGCAGAGCGAGGGCTTCATCGCCGTTGCGC
Source organism: uncultured Thermoleophilia bacterium (assembly GCA_963785875.1). Taxonomy (GTDB): domain Bacteria; phylum Actinomycetota; class Thermoleophilia; order Gaiellales; family Gaiellaceae; genus PALSA-600. The sequence goes on from CAWAWV010000005.1 coordinate 100,030, forward strand.
TCGTCTACTTCGGGGCCTGGCGGCCAGTCGGCGTGCTGCTCGGCTCGCTGCTCTACGGCCTGACGCAGGCGACCGTACTGTCGTGGAAGGGGCTCGGGATCATCCCCGTCAGCGTGTCCGACCTCGCCGCGGCCGCCCCCGCGGTGATCACCGTCCTGGCCCTCCTGACGATCGCCCGGCGCTTCCGGCAGCCGGCTGCGCTCGGCACGCCCTACGCGCGAGGAGGTTGAAGGACGCGCCGCGGACGACGCGAGCACGGATCACGACATGAACGATACGGGAAAGGAAGCGACAAATGCGCAAGCTCCTTCTCATACTCACCGCTGTCGCGGCCCTCGCGGTCGCGGCGGTGCCGACGGCGACGCCGAAGTCTCACGCGCCGCAGCTCAAGGTTGCGCTGATCGCGCCGAGCGCACACAACGACCTCGCGTTCACGCAGTCGATGCATCACGCGCTCCTGAACCTGCAGAAGAAGTTCGACTTCCAGCTCTCCGTCTCGGAGAACCAGTTCGTCGTCGCGAACGCGGCGAACATCATGCACCAGTACGCACAGGAGGGCTACGACCTGATCATCGCGCACGGCTCGCAGTACGGCGCGACGGTTCAGCAGCTCGCTCCGCAGTTCCCGAAGACGACATTCGCCTGGGGCACCGCCGGCGAGACATACGGCCTGCCGAACGTCTACGCGTACCAGGCTGCCTCCGAGCAGGGCGGCTACGTCAACGGCTTCATCGCCTCGCTCATGAGCAAGACGCACGTGCTCGGCGTCATCGGCCCGATCGCGGTCGGCGACGCGAAGCTGTACGTCGACGGGTTCGTCGCCGGCGCGAAGGCCGCCGAACAAGAAGACGGTTGCTCACGTCGCGTACACGGGCTCGTTCAGCGACCCGAGCCTGATGTCGAAGCAGGCGTCGCAGTTCATCGCGCAGAAGGCCGATGTCCTGACGGGCAGCTCGCAGTCGGTCGTCGGTGCGATCAACGTCGCCCGCGAGAACCACGCCATGTGGTTCGGCACGCAGTGGACCCAGGCGTCACTCGCCCCGAAGAACACCGTGGCGACGCAGATGTACGACTGGATGCCGATCCTCAACCAGATGCTCACGCGGATGCAGGACGGCAAGAAGGCAGGCGTCACTTACACGATCACGCTGAAGAACGGCGGCGAGAACGTCCAGTTCAACAAGGCGTTCAACACGTCGAAGACCGATCAAGGCCACGGGCTGCGCAGATCATCGCGCGGATCTCCAGCGGCAAGATCAAGATCCCGGCTGGCCAGTGACGGTCGCGGCGACCACTCCGGTGGAAGTGCCCGTCCTCGCGCCGAGAAGCACCCATGCTCGAGCTGCGCGGGATCTGCAAGCGCTTTCCCGGAGTGGTCGCCAACGACCACGTCGACTTCGACGTGACGGCCGGCGAGGTGCACACGCTCTTCGGCGAGAACGGCGCCGGTAAGAGCACGCTGATGCGTGTGCTGTACGGCCTCTATCGGCCCGAGGAAGGCGAGATCCGCCTGGACGGGGAGCCCGTCGCGATCACCTCGCCGGCCGTCGCAATCGCGCACGGCATCGGGATGATCCACCAGCACTTCATGCTCGTGAACACGCTGACCGTGGCGGAGAACGTCGCGCTCGGCCTGCGCAGCGCGCTCGACACGCACGGACCTGGACGCTGTGTCGCGGCGGATCGTGGAGCTCTCGGAGCGGTATGGGCTCCGCGTCGACCCGTCCGCGACGGTGTGGCAGCTCTCGGTCGGCGAACGCCAGCGCGTCGAGATCATCAAGGCGCTGTACCGCGACGCGTCGCTGCTGATCCTCGACGAGCCGACGGCGGTGCTGACGCCCCAGGAGGTCGAGGACCTCTTCGTCGTGCTCCGGCAGATGGTCGCAGGACGGCCGCGGCCTCGTATTCATCTCGCACAAGATCCGCGAGGTGCTCGCGCTGTCCGACCGGATCACGGTGCTGCGCGCGGGTCGCAAGATCGGCACCGTGACGCCGGCCGAGGTGACGCGGCACACCCTCGCGGAGATGATGGTCGGCCACGAGCTGCCCGTCGATGGAGCCGGTCGGCTCGAGGAGCTCCGGCGACGTCCGCCTCGCGATTCGCGGCCTCCACGTTCGCGGTGATCGCGGCGTCGAGGCCGTACGGGGACTCGACCTGGACGTGCGGGGCGGCGAGATCGTCGGGATCGCAGGCGTCTCCGGCAACGGGCAGCGCGAGCTCGCGGAGGCGCTCGCAGGGCTGCGCCCGGTCGTCTCGCGGCTCCGCCGTCCTTGAGGGCACCGAGCTCGTCGGCTTGCATCCCGCCGCGATCAGGGATGCGGGCCTCGGGTTACGTGCCGGAGGAGCGGATGCGCGACGGCGTCGTCGCCGATTTCACGGTCGGCGAGAACCTGCTGCTGATCGACAACGCGGCGCCACAGTTCAGCCGCTTCGGCTTCCTCCGCCGCGGCGCGATCGAGCGCCACTGCGACACGCTCGTGCGCGAGTTCGACGTGAAGACGCCGTCGCTCGACACGCCGGCGCGCAACCTCAGCGGTGGGCAACATCCAGAAGCTCATCCTCGCGCGCGAGCTGTCGGCGCACCCGCGCGTGCTACTTGCAGCGCAGCCCACGCGCGGCGTCGACGTCGGCGCGGCCGTGTACATCCACGAGCGGCTGATCGAGCAGCGTAACGAGGGCACGGCGATCATCGTCGTCTCGGAGGACCTCGACGAGGTGCTGTCGCTGTCGGACCGCATCCTCGTCATGTACGAGGGCGAGATCATCAGCGAGGTCGAGCCCGGCGCGAGCACGCGCGAGGCGCTCGGGCTGATGATGGCCGGCGTGCGTGAGCACCGCGAGGAGGCGCTCGACGCGCAAGGCGTGCACGCTCCTCGCTGACCAACGGGCAGGCGCACGCCTGAGCAAGCGCCGTCGAGCACTCAACACCACCCTGACTCCGGTGTCGTGGGCTTCGGTTCGCTGAACGGCGTCACGTCACTTACGTCTCTGCCGTTGCGCTGTGGAGCCTCGTGTCAGGTCGTGTTGGTCGACGTGGCGGGCAGAGCGTGTCGTGATCGCGCAGGAACGCGTGCAACGGAGCAGACGGACTGAAGCGGGCGCTCATCCGGGATCACTTCGGTCCGGGAGCAACCGTAGCCGTCTCCAGCGCCCACTCCTCGCCGGCACGTACTGCATGCTCGAGGGCCACGTCGGGCGCGGCACCGAGTCCCAAGGCATGGAGCGCCGCACCTGCGAACGCATCGCCTGCCCCGACCGCGGGCGAGGAGACGCTTGCAGACGATCGATGCACGAGCGTTCGGTTCCAAGCGACGTACGCTCCACGTTCGGCGTCCGTCACGAATGCAAACGGGTACGACGCGGCCAAGAGTGAGGCGGCTTCGGGTGGCTCCATCCCGGTCAGGGCGCGACCTTCGTCCGCGTTCGCGAAGACGACCGTGACTCCGTCGGTGATGTCGCGGAATCGCGTCCAGCCGATCGACGCTCCGAGCGTTGCTGATGCAACGACAACACCGGTGAGCGCTGTGGTCGACCGGTCGATCGCGGCGCGTGCAGCCGCTAGCGTTTCCCGGCTGAGGAGGATGTGGCCGGAGACAAGCACGGCACGCGCCCGAAGTGGGGAGGGAACGTCATGGTCGTCGAGGAGCTGGTTGGCTCCGCGGTCTGCGATGATCGTTCGTCCGCTTCTGACGAACGTTCCCGTGGCTTGGAGAGGATCGCCGGCGACACGGGCCTCTACGCCTTCTCGCTCAAGGTCGTGGCGGATTGCGGCGGCCGCTGCGTCGCGGCCGACTCGTCCGATGACGGCCGCCCGTGCGCCGAGTCGGGCCGCGGCAAGGGCTGCGTTGACGGGGACACCGCCCGCGCGAACGGCGATCGGGGCGTGAGTGACCTGGTCCGGCTGCAGATCTGGGAGCAGGATGTCGAGCATCACCTCGCCGATCGCAACGAGATCGTGTTCCACGAGTACGAGCATAGGCCCGTCCGCCGGCGGCAAGGACAATCCGGAGATACTCCGATGAGACCCCAGATCGGTGCGGATCCTCCAGTGACACTCGAACCACTTCTCGCCTTCGGGAACGGCGACCAAGAGATCGACGAGGCCGAGCTTGCGCGGCAAATCGAACGCGTGGTGGATGCGATCGTCGCCGGAGGCGCGAAGCGCGTCCTGCTCGTTCCGCCGGACCACACGCGGCTCTATTCACGCGGCGGGCAGATCACGGTGCATCTCGACCGAGCGCTTCGCGAACAAGGAACGCAGGTCGACGTCATGCCCGCACTCGGGACACACCGGCCGCTCGGAGAGAGTCAGTGCCGCCTGCTGTTTGGCAATGCGATCGGCGTGGAGCGGATCCTCGAGCACCGCTGGCGGGACGATGTCGTGACCGTCGGTGAGATTTCTGCCGAGGAAGTGAGAGAGATCTCGGGGCTCGAACTCGAACTCTCGTTCCCGCTGATCGTCAATTCGTCACTCGTGAACGACCGGTACGACATGGTGGTCGCACCGGGTCAGGTCGTGCCGCACGAGGTGGCCGGGTTCGGTGGGTACACCAAGCATCTGTGCATCGGGCTGGGCGGCCGCGAGACGATTCATCGCTCGCACTTCATCGGTGCCATGTGCGGCATCGAAGAGACGATGGGTCGAGTCGACGCGCCCGTGCGGGTGTTGCTCAATCGGGCGTTCGATGCCTTCCTCGAGCCTCGCTGCCGGGTGCTGTTCGTCTTGACCGTGGTGGACGACCGAGCCGGCGTGCATTGCTTGCGTGGGCTCTTCGTCGGGGAAGGCGGGACGCGGACGAGCGGAGGCGCCGCCTTCTCCGCAGCCGCATCGCTCGCCACGTCGCTGAACATCACCACCGTCTCGGACCCGTACGAGGTCTGTGTTGCGTTCATGAACCCCCTGGAGTTCCACTCGACCTGGTTGGCGAACAAGGCGATCTACCGAACTCGACTTGCGATGGCCGACCGCGGCGAGCTCATCGTCGTCGCTCCTGGTGTGGACCGGTTCGGAGAAGACGACGCCGTCGATGCGTTGATCCGCCGTCACGGCTATCACGGGCGAGAAGCGGCACTCGCAGCCGTTGCAGGCGACGCTGACTTGGCCGGGAATCTCGCAGCGGCCGCTCATCTCGTGCACGGCTCCACTGAAGGGCGTTTCCGCGTCCGCTACTGCCCTGGCCCAGGACTCACCCGCGCCGACATCGAGGCGGTCGGATTCGAGTACATCTCCCACGAGGAGCTCGCCGCGCGTTTCGGGCCTGGCCTCGACCGGGCGGCGGGGACGTCGCTCGATTCGAACGGCTCCGAGTTCATCGTGATTCCAAACGCCGGTCTGGGTCTGTGGCGACGAGGCGCGACGCCCTCACCGGCGTAAGCCTATGACCGCAGCCCGGCAAGGAGACGTCGCCAAACGGCCCAACGTCCTCCTGGTGTACACCGATCAGCAGCGCTACGACACGCTGGGCGCAAACGGCAACGAGGTCATCAGCACGCCGAACCTCGATGCGCTGGCGGCGAGCGCCGTCTCGCTCGACAACGCGTTTGTTGCCAGTCCGAACTGCATGCCCTCAAGAGCCGCGTTCGCGACCGGTCGCTATCCGCGGATCAATGGCGTCCGCTGGAACGGCATCAAGCTTCCGACGTCGGAGCGAACCTTCATGCAGGTCCTCCGCGACAACGGCTACGCGACGGCACTCTGGGGGAAGCTCCATCTCTGGCCGCACCAGACCCGGACGGGCGCAGACCCCTCGTTCGGCTTTGGCATCGCCAACATCGCTGAGAACCTGCGCGCCCACACGGCGAGCGCGTACCGCGATTGGCTGGGGTGCCAGTTCCCCTCCGACGCGATCGATCGTCGACGCTTGACGTACAGCGACGAACTGCAGGTTTGGGTGCCGGAAGCGCCCGCTGAGGCGAGCTTCTCCACCTGGGCGGCGAACGAGGGCATCTCGTTCCTCGAGTCGAAGCCGCCCGAGCCGTTCTTCCTCACCATCTCTTTCGTCGACCCGCACCACCCCTTCGCGCCTCCGGAGCCGTACGCCTCCATGTACGACCCGGCCGACGTGCCCCTGCCACGATTCACCCCCGGCGAGCTCGACGACAAGCCGCCGCATTTCCTGGACGGCCACGTCGGAAGGGTCGACCCGGTGCTCGGCTTCGCCGCACGAGGTGAGAGAAAGAAGGATCTCCCGGTCGGCCGCGTCGACCTCCGCCAGGTGGACGACCGGCTCTGGCGCCGGCTCGTCGCCCACTACTACGGAATGATCTCTCTGATCGACACGCAGGTCGGCCGCGTGCTCCGGTCGTTGCGCGACACCGGCCTCGACAACAGGACGATCGTCATCTTCACGTCCGACCATGGCGAGCTGCTCGGCGACCATGGCCTGGTCTTCAAAGGCCCGCACCACTACGACTCACTGCTCAAGGTGCCGACGATCATCCGTGTGCCGGACGAAGTGGCGCCCGACCGCCGGTTCGTCGAGCTCGTCGAGCAGATCGACCTGACCTCCACGATTCTCGACCTCTGTGCCATCGAGCCACCGGTGTCGATGCAAGGAGACTCGCTCGTACATCAGCTGTGGGGTCACGGCGATCGAGCGCGGGAGTCCGTCCTAGTCGAGCGGAAAGACCTCTATTGGCAGCTCGACATGAAGACACTCCGAACCCGCGACTGGAAACTCACCCACTACGCAGGGAAAGCCTTCGGGGAGTTGATCGACCTGAAGAACGATCCCGGTGAGCTCGTCAACCTCTGGGACGACCCTGGCGCGCGCGCAGTCAGGGCCGAGCTCCTCGCCCACCTGATCGAGCGCCTCGCCGACTCAGAAGATCCAACCCCCGGCGCAGTCGCGCTCGCGTAAGACGAAGGCTCAGTCCGTGTGGAAGACCTCTTCCATCGGCGCCCACCACTCGCCCTCGGCAGCCGAGTCGACCGGCTGTTGGCAGGGATCCGTGAACTGCCACCACCTCTTGGTCTCCGGATCGGCTGCGATCGCCGCGGTATCGGCCGCGTAGTCGGTGCCCGTGTACTCGAGGTAAGAGAACAGGAGCCCGTCCCGGAGGAAGATCGAGAAGTTGCGCATGTTGCTCTCGCGCAACCGGTCGAGAACCGTTGGCCAGACGTCGCCGTGCAGCCGCAGATACTCCTCTGCATGCTCCTCTCGGAGCCGGATCACAGCCGCATGCCGTTGCACAGCCACCTCCAGAGGAATTTTCTTTCGAAGACAGTATCTTCTTGCCGATGTCGCCGACCGCGAACACACCGCGTAGATCGCTCACCCAGCAGGCCTACGACCACGTGCGCAGCGCGATCCTGCGCGGGGAGATGCCCGTCGGGACCGTGATCGCCGAGGCACGCGTCGCCGCGGAGCTCGGCATCTCGAAAACGCCCTTGCGACAGGCGCTGCAGCTCCTGCGCACCGAGGGCCTGCTCGAAGTCGGGCCTCGGAAGCAGCTTGTCGTGCGCGCCTTCTCGGCCGAGCACCGGAACGAGACCCTCCGTATCCGCGAGGTGCTTGAGGAGCTCGCGATCGAGGCTGCGGTCGCGGGGCTGGGCGACGACGAGATCGACCTGCTGCACCTCTCCCTGCTCCGGCAGAAGCGTGCAGTCGATGCGGGCAACGAAGAGGAGTTCCTCGAGCTCGACGAGCGGTTCCACATCACGATCGCGCAGGCTGCGAACCTGCCGATCGTTGCGCGAATTCTCGAGCAAATACGGGGATTCGCCCGGTTGATGCGGCTTGGCCAGGTACAGCCGCCTGAGCACCTACGCGAGGTGCTGGCGGAGCACCAGCGCATCGTGGAGGCGATCGAGCAGCGCGACGCCGCGCGAGCGCGGCGCGAGCTGCACGATCACTTGCACCACTGGGATCACCTCGTCGCCCCGACCGACACATCACCCCGGTAGCGGCGCCGGCATTCAACAGTTCCGCAGCCGGCAGAGTATTTTCTCACTGATTCGGTATCCCAAACGGAGGGCAGAGTCGTCGACGTTCAGCTGCTCAGCGAGATCAGTAACGCGCACGGCATCTCGGGATTCGAGGACAACGTGCAACAGATCGTCGGACGGCACCTCGCCTCGAGTTGCGACGAAGTCTCGAACGATCGCCTCGGCAACGTCGTCGGCCTTCGCCGCGCTGTCGGCGGCCGGGACGGCGCGCCGCGTCTCGTGCTCGCGGCGCATGCCGACGAGATCGGGTTCATGGTGCGGCACATCGACGACCGCGGCTACCTACGGGTCGCGCTGGTCGGCGGCATTCACGCGCACACATCGACGTCGCAACGCGTGATCGTCCACGGGCGCGAGGTCGTGAAGGGCGTGATCGTCCCGGTTCACCCCGTGCACGGAAACCCCGAGGCGTTGGTGCCTGACGACCTCTACATCGACCTCGGCCTTCCCGTCGAACGAGTGCGCGAGCTGGTCGAGGTTGGCGACCCAATCAGTTACGCCCAGGAGTTCGAGCAGCTGAACGACAAGGTCGTGCTCGGCCGCAACTTCGACGACCGCATCGGGACGTATTGCCTTGTTCAGGCGATGCGCGAGGTCGGGGAGACGCAGGTGGATGTGTACGCCGCGAGCACCGTGCAGGAGGAGCTGGGTGTGCGCGGTGCCGAGGTCGTGGGGAATGTGACGTCGCCCGATATCGCCGTGGCGATCGACGGGAGCCTGCCGCGTGGCCCGTACGTCGACGAGCATGTGTGGACGACGGAATTTGGAGCCGGGACTGGCATCTATGTCATGGACCGGCTGACGATGGGGAGCCCGAAGCTCGTCGCGTTTCTCGTCGAGCTTTGCCGTCGCCGCGACATCTCGTGCCAACGCAATGTTGGCGGCGGCACGGACGCCTCGGCGCTCCAGCGGTCCGGCTCGGGCGCGCTTGCCACGACGATCGGGGCGCCGGTGCGCTACATGCACTCGACGGTTCAGCTTTGCCACCTTGATGACATCGACGCGACGGTGGCGCTGCTCGTTGCGCTGATGGAGTCCGCGCACGAGCTGCTCGTATGAGCGACCTGCGGATCGGGCGCGTGACGGCGATCCCGCTCCGGCTCGACGTGCCGGCCGCGCCGTACGCCACGGACAGCGCTGGAACGCGGATTCACTGGGATGGTCGTCGTAGCCGCCAGACGCCACTCCGCCCGACACCGATGCTCGAGTACGTCATCGCCCGGATCGAGACCGAGGACGGTCAGATCGGTGTCGGCGAGGCGACAGTCGACATCGGCTTCTTCGGCGAGACACTCGAGCAGACACACGCCGCGATCGCGGACTACCTCGGTCCGCAGCTCGTCGGACGAGACCCGTTCGACCGTGAGCACCTGATGTGGCTGATCGACTTTCGCGGCAACTCGACCGCGAGGTCGGCGATCGACATGGCGCTGCACGATCTCTGCGGCCGCGTCGCCGGCGTTCCGGTCGCGGATCTGATCGGAGGCCGCAGCCGCGACCGTGTTCAGGTCGCGATCGAGATTGCGGGAGGTTCGCCGGAGGGGATGGCGGCGCGCTGCGTCGAGCTCGTCGGGCTCGGCGTGACGGCGTTCAAGCCAAAGATTGGAGGCGACCCTCGGCGCGACGTGGAGCGGTCGATCGCGATCCGCGAAGCAGTCGGCCCCGACGTCGTGCTTCGCGCCGACGCGAATCAGGGCTTCAGCCCGAAGCAGGCAATCGAGCTCTGCCGGCTCGCGGAGCGCGAGCGGCGTCGATCTCGAGCTGCTCGAGCAGCCCGTGGCAGCATGGGATCACGAGGGTATGGCGTTCGTGCGCCGCTCGGTGGAGACGCTGATCGAGGCGGACGAGAGTTGCTACTCGCTCCACGACGCGCTCGCGCTCGTCCGCGAAGAAGCGTGCGACGTGCTGAACGTCAAGCTCGGCAAGGCGGGCGGGCTAATCGCCGCGAAGAAGATCGCGGCCGTGGCGGAAGCCGCAGGCGTCGGCTGTGTCCTCGGAACCGCCTTCGCGGCCGGGCCTGAGCTAGCCGCAAAGCTTCACCTCGCAGCGTCGATTCCGATCGCCGTCGATGCGGTCGAGTTCACCGAGCTCTCCCTGCATCCAACGGTGCTTTCTCCGCCGCACGACACCCTCTTCGCGCTCCCGCTCAGCGATGGCTGCCTGCCCGTCCCCACAGGGCCGGGCTCGGCGTCGAGCTCGACCCGGCGGCTGTAGAGCGGTACACGCTTGGTCGGACAGCGCCTAGCTCACACTGAGGGGCCATCCTGGCTCGAGTTACGGAGATGCGTGAACAGGGCTTCGGTTGCCTTCGCAGCGTCGCGGGCCTCGATCGCGTCGAGAATCGCGGTGTGCTCCGTGACGGCGTGGCTCGCGTCACGACCGTTCATGCCGAGCCGCATGATCCGGACGAAGCCGCGCAGCTGCGCAATCGACTTGGCGACGATCGGCAGGTCGGCGCCCTCGGCGAGACGGATGTGGAACTCCTCGTCGAGGTCGACGAACTCGTCGTCGCGCCCCGCCTGCACGGCACGTCGCTGGCGCATCACGAGCAGCCGGAGGTGGTCGATCTCCTCGACGGGCATTTCCTGTGCTGCGTGTCGAACGGAGATCTGCTCCAGCGCCTCGCGGATCTCGAGCACCTCGGCCCGATGGCGCGCGTCGAACCCCCGAACGATCAACTGCCGGCGGCGGCCGACCTCGAGCAAGCCCTCTCGGCGGAGCATCTGCAGTGCCTGACGAACCGGCGTCTTCGAGATGCCCAGCTCGTCGGCGATCTCGCGCTCAGCCACGATGCTGCCAACGCTGAGGCGCCCGCGCAGGATGCTCAGGCGCACGTGCTCGTACGCGGCTTCGGTCAGTGTCGGCGCGGGCTGCGCCCGGTTGGTACGGGGCGTCGCCGCTTCGTTGGCCATCTCACAACCTCGCTTCTGCAGAACCTGTCATGGAGGCGCTTCGAGGGATCGATGCGATGAGGCGGGCCGTGTACTCGTGTTTCGGGGCGTCGAGGACATCGTCGACCGGCCCTTGTTCGACGACGAGCCCGTTATGCAGGACATAGACGCGGTCGACCACCTGGCGCACGACGCCGAGGTCGTGCGTGATGAACAGGTAGCTGAGTCCGACCTCGTCCCGCAGTCGGCGAAATAGGTTCAGGATCTGCGCCTGCACCGAGACGTCGAGGGCGGATACCGGCTCGTCGCAGACGAGCAGCTTTGGCTCGACGGCGAGTGCACGGGCGATCGCGGCGCGTTGGCGCTCGCCGCCGGAGAGCGAGGCCGGTCGGCGGCGCGCGTATCCCGGTGGGAGGCCGACGAGCTCGAGCAGCTCCGCGACGCGCCCGTCAATGTTTCGTCGGTCCGTGGCGTCGGATCCGAAGGACTTCGCGAATTGCGCTGCCGATCGTCTGCGTCGGGTCGAGCGAGGAATAGGGATCCTGGAACACGATCTGTGCCGTGCGCCGGCACGCGAGCCGCTCCGTGTTGCTCAGGCGCTGGAAGTCGCTGGCGTCGTGCCCGTCCAGCGCGATCGATCCAGAGGTCGGAACCTCGAGCCCGATGATGCAGCGCCCGAGCGTGGACTTGCCCGAGCCCGATTCGCCGACGAGACCGACGCTTTCGTCCGCGCCGACCTCGATGGACACGCCCTGGAGTGCGCGCACCTCCTGCCCCATGCGCCCCACGAAATACTTGTGAAGATCAACGACCGCGAGGAGTGCCGCCTCGCGCATCCGCGCGGGCGGGACGGCAGGTGCAGCGGCGCTTCCTTCGCGCCGGACGGCGTCCATCTCCTGCCGGATCTGTTCGAACCGAACGCAGGCGGTGGCGCGGTGGCCGTCGACGAGCCGCAGGGGTGGTTTGTCGGCAAGGCACTCGGACCCCGCCCAGCGACATCGCGGTTGAAAGCTGCAGCGGTCAGCGACCTCGTCCGGTGCGGGCACGGCGCCCTCGATTGCAATCAGGTGTGCCTGCCGCTTCTCGACTGCCGGCTCGGCGAGCAGGAGGCCGAGCGAGTAGGGATGAAACGGCTCGCGCTCGAGCTCGAATGCGGTCGCGATCTCAACGAGCGACCCTGCATAGAGGACGTACACGCGCTGGGCGACCGAGAAGGCGACACGCAGATCGTGGGTGATCAGGATCAGGCCCATCCCGCGCTGCTCCTGCAGCGACTTCAGCAGATCGAGGATCTCCGCCTGCGTCGTGACGTCGAGCGCGGTCGAGGGCTCGTCCGCGATCAGGAGCTTTGGATTCGCGGCGAGCGCGGCAGCGATCGCGACGCGCTGCCTCATGCCGCCGGAGAGCTGAAAGGGATAGCGGTCGACCGCGGTCGGGTCGGTGATCCCGACTTCGACGAGCCGGCGCAGGGCTTCGACGCGCCGCGCCTTCCGTGAGAGCCGCCGGTCGTCTTCGCCGCGGAGCGCCTCCACCACCTGCTCGCCACAGCGCATGACGGGGTTCAGCATGGTGAACGGGTCCTGGAGGATCATCGACAGCTGGGTTCCACGGAGCCGAGCCATCTCACGCTCGCTGAGCGACAGGACGTCGCGCCCGCTGAAGCGCACGCTGCCACCGGCGCGCAGGCCGCGCGGCAGCAGCCGGATGACCGATCGGGCGCTCAGGGACTTGCCGCTTCCCGACTCGCCGACGATCGCGATTGTCTCGCCCTGTTCGACGTGGAAGTCGATACCGGTCACGATCGGACGGGGCTCGCCTCCGCCCACGAACGCGACCGTGAGGTCGCGAACGGTGAGCAACGGCTCCGATCCTGGGGCGAGCATGAGGTCGCGGGATCGTAGATCTGCTTCGCATCGGCCGTCAAGGAAAGACGTACCAATCGCCCTCAGACGCACCCGAGAACGACAGAAATCCTGAAAGCAGTGAGGTATGTTCGTCGAGATGGGTGCAGCGGCGGCGAGCCGGAGGCGACCGAACGTCCTCGTCGTGGTCGCCGACGACATGGGTTACGGCGACTTCGGCCTCTTCAACGAGGGCCGCAGCCGCACACCGCATCTGAACGATCTTGCGCGCCGAGGCCTTTGTCTGACCCAGCACTACTCCGGTTCGCCCGTCTGTGCGCCGGCACGGGCGTCGCTCCTCACCGGCCGCTATCCGCACCGAACCGGTGCAATCGACACACTGCACGGCCGGGGCCTCGACCGAATCTCGCTCTCCGAGGTGACGGTGGCGGACGTCTTTCGCGCGGCCGGCTACAGGACCGGGCTCGTCGGGAAGTGGCACAACGGCGCACTCGACCGCCGCTTCCACCCGAATGCACGCGGTTTCGAGGAGTTCGTTGGCTTTTCGGGGGGCTGGTCGGACTACTGGGACTACGTCCTCGACGCCAACGGCTCGGAGTTGCCTGGCGACGGCCGCTACCTCACCGACGTTCTCACGGAGCACGCGCTCGCGTTCCTTCTGCGGCATCTGCGGGAGCCGTTCTTCCTCGTCGTCGCCTACAACGCCCCGCACTTCCCGATGCAAGCGCCGGAGGATCTCGTCCAGCCATACCTCGATGCGGGAGAGACGCCAGGCGCGGCGGTGACCTACGCGATGATCGAGGCGATGGATGCCGGGATCGGGCGGCTCGAAGAGGCGCTCGAGGGGCATGGGCTCGCGGAGGACACCATCGTCGTGTTCTCGAGCGACAACGGGCCGTACCTCGGCGATGTCTGGGGTATGAGCCTCGACCGCTTCAACTTTGGGTTACGCGGCCAGAAGCACTACGTGTTCGAGGGCGGGATCCGTGTTCCCGCGGTCGTTCGTTGGCCCGGGGGCGTCGACGGAGGCCGGCTCGTGCCGGAGATGCTCCATTTCACCGATTGGCTGCCGACGTTCGCCGGCGCCGCCGAGATTGCAGTGCCTGCCGACATCGCACTCGACGGGCACGACGTGCTCGCGGTGCTGCGTGGGGACACGCGCGATGTCGACCCGGTGCGTTTCTGGCAGAACAACCGCTACGAGCCGAGAATCGCAAGCAATGCGGCGATGCGCGACGGCGACTGGAAGCTCGTGCGACCGGCCATCCCGGAGACGATGACCGTGGACGAGCCCGACCGTCTGGTCGATCGAGGCCTCAACCAGCGGCTCGCCGACCGGGTCACCCACGTCACGGCACCGCCCCGCGAGGAGCCCGCTCTCGGGGACGTTCCGGCGCCGCTGCTGTTCGATGTCGCTCGCGATCCGTTCGAACAGCACGACCTCGCCGCAGAGCATCCCGAGCGGGTGCGGGCGATGAGCGCCGCGCTCGAGGCGTGGTTCGACTCGGTCGAGACCGACCGCCGGCGCGCGAACGTCTAGGCCGCATGCGAGACGCAGCGAAACCCGACGTGCGAGGTGGTCGAATCCGCGTCGAGAAACTGGCGCGCGGCGGGGCGGAAGCGCGCGCAATAGGCCGTGGTGCAGAGGTACGAGCCTCCTTTGATCACCCGCCGCGGGACGTCTTCGGCAGCGGCCGGTGCCGGCGCGCAGCATGAGCGATACGCCGAACGCAGTCGTTCGGCCGAGCGCGTCCACTCCCAGACGTTCCCGATCATGTCGACGAGGCCGTAGCCGTTCGGCGGGAACGCGCCGACCGGTGAGGTGCCGGCGAAGCCGTCCTCGGCCGTGTCCTCGTACGGGAATGCTCCCTGCCAGGTGTTCGCGAGGTGGCGGCCTGCAGGTTGAAGCTCATCACCCCAGGCATAGTCCGCGCCGTCGAGGCCGCCGCGCGCGGCGTACTCCCATTCGACCTCGGTCGGCAAGTGTCTGCCGGCCCACCGGGCGTAGGCACGAGCGTCCTCGTAGGCGACGTGGACGACGGGATGCTCGAGCCTGCCGTCGAGCGAGGACGAGGGGCCCTCGGGATGCCGCCAGCTCGCCCCGGGGACGTACGTCCACCATGCACGTTCATCCGTCAGCGGCACGGGATGCTCCGGGGCGGCGAAGACGGCCGAGCCAGGGACGAGCAGCTCCGGGCGTGCATCCGGGTACCGCGCGGCGTTGGGCGCCCGCTCCGCGACGGTGACGTAGCGCGTCTCGTCGACGAATCGCGCGAATCGCGCGTTCGTGACCGGCGCGGGCTCGATCCAGAAGCCGTCGGCTGCAATCCGTCGAGCCGGGCGTTCCTCCGGGTAGTGCCGATCCGATCCCATGGTGAACGAGCCAGGTTCGATCCAGCGCATCGCAGCGTCGGCTCTTGACTCGTCCAAGGCATCGAGATTAGCATCCTCCGGAAATATTTCTCAGGCCCTTCTGGACGTTATTCGATGAAAGAGGTGGCGCACTGTAGCGAGACCAGCGACCGATGGTCGCCCGCTTTACCCAGGCGCACGTCCCCCAGGCGGCGCGTATCGCGCGATCGAAAGGAAGACTCGATGTCCAAGCCGAGAAAGCTGAGCGTCGTGCCACGGCAGCTCGTGCTGCCCGCCGTCGCATCGCTCGTCGCCGTGCTCTTCGTTGCCGTGGCCGGCGCGAGCGCACACGCCAACAAGGGTGCCTCACCGGCGGCCAGGTCGGCGTCGAACACGCTGACGTGGGCGCTCGGGACGAACCCGGCGAGCCTGTGGGGCCCGTACTACTTCAGCACGTCGGGAGCGGCGATGATGTCGCTCGTTTACCAGACGGGGCTCGTGTACGGCACCTACGGCCAACTCGGACCGCAGGTGATCTCGACCTGGAAGCAGACGAGCCCGACCCGGTACGTCTACACCGTCAAAGCGGGGCAGAGGTTCTCCAACGGCACGCCGGTTACCGCGAAGGACGTCGCCTTTTCGCTCGCCATCCACGTCGACCCGAAGATCGGTTCGCGCATGGCGGCGCTCTTCGTGAGTGTGAAACGCATCAGGTCGAGCGGCAACCAGGTGATCGTGACGCTCAAGCAGCCCGACGCCACGTGGCGGTACGTCCCCGCCCAGATGGCCGGGTACATCTATTCGAGAGCCCACTACCTGAAGAACCCGAACGCGTACGGCACGCCCAGCGCGATGCCGATCGGCTCGGGCCCGTACAAGTTCCAGAGCTTCCAGCCCAACTCGCAGGTTGTGCTGGTCCGGAACCCATACTGGAAGGGAAAGAAGTATCCGTGGGACAAGGTCGTGATGCCGATCATCCCGAACGCCCAGGCGATGCTTCTGGCCGTGCAGAACGGAACGGTCGACGGCACGTTCGACGTCCCGTCGAGCAGCTTGTCGCAGTGGATTCCCGCGCAGGGCATCGTGCTGCACACGTTCCCGTCCGCAGGCTGGCGCGGATTCTCGATCGACACGACGGACGGCCCGTTCGCCGATCTGCACGTGCGCAGGGCGATCGCTTATTCGATCGACAAGGTAGGTCTCGTGAAGGCGCTTCTGTACGGCGCGGGTCAG
Organism: uncultured Thermoleophilia bacterium; assembly: GCA_963785875.1. Lineage (GTDB taxonomy): Bacteria > Actinomycetota > Thermoleophilia > Gaiellales > Gaiellaceae > PALSA-600. The sequence goes on from CAWAWV010000005.1 coordinate 116,317, forward strand.
CCGCTCAAGTGCATCGTTCCGCCGTCGATGTTCAAGTCGGTGCTGCCGGCGAAGTTCGTCGACTCGGCGCTCGCAAAGATTCCGGGCTACGACTACGACATCTCGAAGGCGAAGGCGGAGCTGAAGCAGTCGAAGTACCCGAATGGGTTCACCACCACGCTGAACGTCCCGAACGGGTGCGGCGCCTGCATCGCGATCTCGCAGAACCTCCAGCAGTCGCTCGCGCAGATCGGCATCAATGTGAACCTCAATCTGATGCCGGGTGGACCGCGCTTCCAGGTGATTCTCGACCACAACGCGCACCTTGGCTTGCAGGTGCTTGGGATGGGCCCGGACAACCCGGACGCGGCGAACTACCCGTCGATCCTCTGGCCGAGCGACCAGGCGGTCAAGGGCGGCCAAAACTCGTCCAACTGGCACGACTCCGCGATCGACACGCTCATGAAGCAGTCGCTCGCCGTGACCGATCGCGCCGCGGCGGCCCGCCTGATTCTCAAGGGTTGCCAGCTCGAGGCGCAGCAGGTCTCGTACATCCCGATCTTCACGTTCCCCTTCGCTGTAGCAGTGAAGAAGGGTTACAACGTGGCCTCCAGCATCGGGCCTTTCTACTCGACGGTGAACTGGCTGCAGTATCTCCGGGTTGGCTAGTACCCACACCGCAGTTGGGGACGACGAGCCGGGCTTCCTCGAGGGAAGCCCGGCTCGTATAGCGGCCGGACGGACGCGCGCGCAGTGGCTCCGTCGATACCTTCGGAACCGTCTGCTCGTGCTCGTGCCGCTGGCGTTCCTCGCCACCGTCGCGGCGTTCGGGCTCACGAAGCTCGCCCCGGGGGGACCGGTCGCGGCGCTCCTGCAGGACCATCCGACGAGCGCTGCCCAGATCGCCCAGATCCGACACCGCTACCACCTCGACGACCCGGTCGTCACCCAGTACTGGCATTGGCTCGGCGGCGTGCTGCACGGGGACCTGGGAGCCTCGATCATCTCGAACAACACCGTTTGGAACGAGATCACCGAACGGATCGGCGTGACGCTGATCCTCAATCTCGGCGGGATCCTGTTGGCGGTCCTGCTCGGCGTTCCGCTCGGGGCCCTCGCGGCCGTGTACCGGACGCGCTGGCTCGATCGCGCGATCGTCGGGGTCAGCATCTTCGGTACGAGCACGCCGCCCTTTGCCACCGGCATTGCGGCGCTGTACCTGGTTGCGTTCAAGCTCGGCTGGTTCCCGCTCTACGGCGGCGGCTCAGGCTTCGCCGGCCGCGTTCAGCACCTCACGCTGCCCGTGCTCGTCCTCGGCATTCACGGGATGGGTTTCGTCATGCGCATCACACGCGCGGCCATGCTCAACCAGTTGGAGCAGGACTTCATTCCGTTCGCGCGCGCGCGGGGGGTCGGTGCGACTCGCGTCGTCGTCCGCTACGCGCTCCGCAACGCGTTGATCCCGGTCGCGACCGCCGCTGGGCTGCTCTTCACGGGCCTACTGACCGGTTCGGTCCTCGTCGAGAGCGTGTTTGGACTACCGGGTCTCGGGACGCTCCTCGTCGATTCGGTCACAAACGGCGACTTCCCGTTGATCCAAGGGCTCGTGCTCATCATCGCGGGCTGGATCATCTTCGTGAACATCCTCGTCGATCTGCTGTATGCGGCGATCGACCCCCGCGTCGGCTTCGAGGCGGTGCGTGCATGAGCGATCTCGCGATCGCTCCCGTGGTTCCGGCCCGGCGGCGGCGGCTGCTGCGGGCACCGTCGCCGATCATCGCCGTGGCGATCTTGGTCGTCGTGGTGGTCGTCGGCCTCGCGGCATTCGGCCGGTGGCTTGAGCCGCATCCGCCGCAGCTTCAGGTCCTGTTCGACGTGAACCAGCCGCCAAACCACGACCACTGGCTCGGGACCGACGCCCTCGGCCGGGACATCACGAGCCGTGTGATGGCCGGTGCGACGATGGCGCTGCTCGGGCCGCTCGTCGTCGCGGCGACCGGAGCGGTGCTGTCGTCGCTGCTCGGGATCGCCTCCGGCTACTTCGGCGGTGCCATCGACATGGTGATTCAGCGCTATGTCGACTTCATGTTCGCGCTGCCCGGTCTGCTGATCGCGATCGTTGTGGTGGGAGTCGTCGGGGGCGGCTACTGGCTCGCTGTCGCCGTGCTCGAGTCTGCTGAACTTTTCCGGGGATGTCAGGATCGTTCGCGGCGCCGTCATCGAGCAGCGACCGCTGCCGTACGTGGAGGCCGCGCGGTCGCTCGGCGTGCCGCGACGGCGGATCATGTACGTCCACATCCTGCGGAACATCGTCGCGATCCTGTTCGCAAACGCCGCGCTCGACTTCGCGCTCGCGCTCGTCGCGCTCTCCGGTCTCGCGTTCCTCGGCCTTGGCTCGCAACTCGGGTCGCCGGAGTGGGGGCGGATGCTCGCTGAGAACAAGGACATCCTCTTCACGAACCCGGCCGCGGCGCTCGCCCCGGGCGTCGCGATCGTGCTGGTCGCGACGAGCGTGACGCTGATCGGAGACTGGATCTACGACCGTTTTGCCTACAGCGGCCGCAGCGGCCGCTAGACACCGGAGTAGGCGCCGAAGCCTCCGTCGATTGGAACGACGACTCCCGTGACGAAGGACGCGCCGGGCCCGACCAGCCAGAGCACGGTGGAGACGACCTCTTCGGGTCGACCCCAGCGTCGGAGCGGGGTGTGATCGATGATCCGCCGGCCGCGCTCGGTCAACTCGCCGTCCGGCCCAACGAGGAGGGCGCGGTTCTGTTCGCCGAGCAGGAACCCGGGCGCGATCGCATTCACCCGAATACCGGTGCCGCGCTGTGCGAGCTCGACGGCCAGCCAGCGCGTGTAGGACTCTACGGCCGCCTTCGCGGCGCCGTATCCGCCGACGCGGGTGAGCGCGCGGGCTGCCGCCATCGACGAGACGTTGACGATCGAGCCGCCCGCTGCGAGCCCCGTACCGAACACGGCCGTCGGGAGCGTCGTGCCGAACAAGTTGAGCTCGATCACCGCCCGGTATGCCGCGGTCAAGTCTGCTGAAAACGGGTCGGCGTCCGGTGCGAGCGTCGCGCGCGCAATGTTGCCCCCGGCGACGTTGAGGAGGATGTCGATGCCGTCGTAGCGCGCGACGATCTCATCGCGCGCCGTCCGGAGCTCCACTTCGTCGGTGACGTCGACCCGCCAGAAGTTGGCATCGATCCCGTCGGCCCGTAGCGATTCGCTGAGGGCTTCGAGCGGGCCGGTGCCGCGGGCGAGAAGCGCCAGCTTGGCGCCAGCGCCTCCGAGCCCGCGTGCGAGCGCGGCGCCGATCACACCACTCCCGCCCGTCATGACGGCGACACGGCCGGCGAGTGAAAAGTGTTCGTCGAGGCTCATATGCCGAGTGCTTCTAGATGCGCATGGAAGTGGCGCTCGAGTGCGGCACTGTACGCGACGCCTCCATCGGAACTGAGCACGCTGCGCAACCGGGCGGCGAGGGCGTCACTCGAGAGCGCCGAGCCGAACGTCACGTGCAGGATGCGGCGTGCGTGCGGGTCGTCGAGCAGCGCCGCGGGCATGCGCTCGGCGAGGCCAGCGGGAACCTTGGCGATCTCGGCCGTGGTGGCATAGCTCGTTCGGTCGTTGGCGAACTGCGCGATCGCGGTCGCCCAGATCTCGCGCAGCAGCGCCGGCTCGGCGTGTGCGGCGACACGCAGCGCTTCGAGGTACGACGTCCCCGCTGTCTTCACGTGGAAGAGACCCTCGGTTTCTCGCGCGAGCGGCCGATACAGACGGAGCTTGTCGGAGCCGGAGTGGAGACTCAGCTTGTACGGCCCGTACGCGCGTGCGATGTGTGCGTGTGCCCGGACCGCCCCGACGAACGTTTCGATCGAGCCTCGATAGTCGATCCCCTTCTCGAACGCCCCAGGAAATCGAGGGGCGAGCGACGTGAGCGGCACGTCGCGCCGACGCAGCTCGGAGGCGACGAAAGCATGCTCGAACGGCGTTGTCGGCTCCGAAGTCTCGTCTATCGAGACCTCCAGGTCGGCGCCGGCGGGAACCTTCGCAGCCAGGGTTGCGACATGTTCGACAACGGGGAGCCAGCGCCGCGCCGTCGCGCGCACCTCCTCCTCTGGGTGCTCTCCAGCGCGGGACTGCACGGCCTCCTCGACATCGTTCTCGGGCACGCTCGACGCGCCGATGTGGTCGCTTGGATCGAGCGTGAACATCGTGTACCCGCACTCGCGCGCAGCGGCGACGTCAGCGACGTCTTTGCAATGGTCGGCATCGGCGCCGTGCGGGCCGTCCCAGCCTTCGGCCGCGACCGCAGCACTCGCCGCGCCGACGACCTCGCTCCAGCTGCGACCCGTGCGCCGCAGTTCGCGTGCCGATTGCTGCGCGAAGAACGGCACGACGGCGGATCGCGTCGCTCGCATTGCGGCGATGTGACCGGGAGTGGCGAAGCCGAGGCGGTCGCCGAATCCGAACGAGGCGGCGACGCCGGCTGGGGCTGGTGCGGTCATCCGTCCTGGTCTCGTGAGCAGGAGCACCCGCGCCGGAGCGCCGGAGCCACCTGCGATCTTGAGCGGTGCTGCCACGATCACCCCCGTGCGTGGCACATCGCCGAGCCCGATCAGGCCCTCGACGAGGAGGATGTCGTTGGGCAGGAAGTATTCGACGTGCCCGTGTTGGGCGACGATCTCGCCGCCAACGACGGCAGCGTCCGCGGTCGGTGTGTCAGAGCCGACCAGGCCGACCTGCTCCTCGAGCAGCCACCCGCAGGCGGACGCGTCGAGTCCGGGGGTATTCGCCGCCCACCAGGCGCCGCGGGCGCGGTGCTGATCCCATCCGAAGCAGAGGAGCGCGGCGTCGCCCGGATGGAGTGCCAGTCGATCCCGATCTGCGGCAGCGTGCAGATCTTCGGCGGAGGCGAGCTCACCGGCTCCGAGGCGGAGCGGAGCGAGATCGAACAGTGCGTAGGGGGCGATGAAGCGCCGGGCGGCATAGGTGTCGATCGTCGCATCGGGCTGGGACCGGAGCGCGTGCGCGGGCGCGTCGACGTGGCTACCCGTGTGCTCGCCGAGCGAGATCGTCTGGACGAAGTAGCCGTCGTTCGCATGTGTGCGCGCCGCTTCGAAGCGTGGTTCCGGATGACCTGGGAACACCGGCGTGTCGCTGTCGAGCGTGGGTGAGACGTCGTAGACCTGCGCGCGCCGCACGGCCTCGATGAGCTCCGTCACAGCGAGATGACGGCTTTGAGCGCCTCGAGCTGTCCCGACTTCGCAGCGGCGAACGCGTCGCCGACGTGCTCGAGCTGATAGCGGGCGACGAGGGCGTTGCGCTCGAGGCCGTCGAGCAGTCCTTCGGCGAGGAGGCGCATCGCCGTAACGAAGTCCTCGCGGTCGTACATCAATACGCCGACCAGGGTGCGGTCGCCGCGTTGCAAGGTCAAGCCGTTTATCTGCAGGCTCGCGGGGGCGTTACCGACCACCACCGCGCGCCCACCCTTGCGCGCGGCTTCGAGCGCAGTCCCGATCGTCGCCTCGGAACCCACGCACTCGAAGACGACGTCCGGGCCCTCCGGACGGGTGTGAGCGCGGATCTCGGCCGCGGCGTCCGCGCCGGTGGGGTCGAACACCATGAGCCCTGACTGCTCGGCGAGCGCGCGCCGCGCGGCGAGAGGCTCGGCGACAATCACCTCGTCGAATCCGCGCGCCTGAAGCACGAGCGCGGTGAAGAGGCCGATCGCGCCGGCGCCCACGACCGCGCAGCGCTCGCCCGGAACCGGCGCCCCGCGCTCGACTCCGTGCACGGCGACGCTGAGCGGCTCGATCAGCACGCGCACGTCCGGGTCGATCGTGTCGGGCACCTCGAAGACATGCGTCTCCGGGACGAGGACGTAGTCGGCAAGCCCGCCGAGCCGCTGTCCGCCGAAGAACTCCATCGACTCGCAGAGCTGTTCGTGGCCTGTGCGGCAGTGCAGACAGTGACCGCAGCCGACGGCTGGGAAGAGCGTGACGAGCGTCCCTGGTTTCATGCCCGCTCCGTGCCCGCTGGCGGCGACGACGCCGACGACCTCATGTCCCATCACGATCGGCGGCTGCATGAACGCGTGGGTGCCGGCCCACATCTTCAAGTCCGAGCCGCAAATCCCGCACTCCTCGACCCGCACGAGCACCTGGCCTTCGGAGGGTGAGGGCGGGTTCGACTGTCGCAGCTCGAACTGCTCTGCAGCGGTCAACACCGCGACGCGACCGCTCACGAACGCGCCCGCCAGTGCTGCAGAAGGCCGCGCTCTTGCATCAGCGCCTCGACGTCGTCGAGGTCGAGCGGCACGAAGCCGGTGAGGTTCTCGACGCCGTCTTCGGTCACCGCCACCGTGTCCTCGACGCGAACGTAGAGCCGCTCGTCGGGCACCCAGATCATGGGATCGACCGAGAACACGAGGCCGGGCTCGAGCGGGCGGGCGCGGTAGTCGCCGACGTCGTGCACCGCCATCCCGACGGGGTGGGAGAGATGACCTGTGAAGACGAAGGCGTCTTCGAATGCCGCCCGGTAGTGAGCCGTCGTCGCGCCGCGCTTCTCAAGCCGCGCCCGCATGGCGTCGGCTGCGCCGCTCAGGATCTCCTCCGGCGTCGCGCCGGGCTGGATCCGTGCAAGGAGCTCGCCGTGGTAGGCGACGACGAACCCATAGAGCTCCCGTTGTGTGTCGGAGTAGCGGCCGTTGACCGGCCACATGCGCCCGATGTCGCTCGTGTAGTAGGCGAAGTCGGGCGCGTAGTCCATCAGGACGAGGTCGCCGTCGTGGAGTTCTGCGTCGTTCGCGCTGTAGTGACCGTGCCAGGCGTTGCGACCGCCGGCGACGATCGCCGAGTATCCCGAGCCGCGCGCTCCTCGCTGCCGGTAGACGAAGTCGGCGACTGCCTCGAGCTCGTACTCGTGGATGCCGGGCTCCGTCGACCGCATCGCTTCGATTACCGCCTCGCCGCAGATCCGAGCCGCGTGCCGCATCAGCTCGAGCTCATGGGCGCTCTTGACGAGCCGGGCGCTGTCGAGCCACGGCGAGAGGTCACGAACCTCAGCTTGTGGAAAGCGACTCGCGAGCGCCGCGACGAGCGCTCCCTCGACCACGGGCGCGTCGTTTAGCGGATCGCTGGCGCTCCACGCCGCGGCAGCCAACGCGGAGTCGCGGCTCACAGCCTCGGTCTCGGCGGGCGCGAGGGGCGTGTAGATGGGGCGGGTCGCGCGGAAGAGCGCGGCTCCGAGCTCGAGGGCCAGGCGGTCGATGCCGACAACACGGTCGACAGAGGTCGCGGCGGAGAGCTGATCGGCGTCCTCCGCCGAGAGCACCGGTCCGTCAGAGCGCTCTCTGAGTGGATCGCGGTGCGGCACGTAGAGCGTGGTCTGGCGCGTGCGGGCGTCGAGCACGAGGTAGGCGCCGGGCGTTTCGAGAGCGCTCAGGTACCAGAAGTCGTTGCTCTGGCGAAAACGGCGCGAGCCGGCGCCCGGGCGCGCTCCCCGCACGAGCACGATCGCATCGGCCGGGAGGCGGTCGAAAAGGCGGCTCCGGCGCTCGGCGAGCTCGTCGGGAGGGGTGACGGGAGACGGCGACTCGAGTGAGACCAAAGAGATACTTTCAGGCGAAAGGAATTTTCGAATTGCCTCAGGATCCTAAGCTACGCCTGCTTGCCTGGTCAATGACCCGTCCGACCACTGTCGACATTCCCATGAGCAAGAGATATTTTTGACGGGTAAATGAATACCACCGTCGCGGAGCGAAGCCCGGGCACACGTCTTCCCACGGCGGCCACCGTCCTCGGAGTCGGCGGAGGGCCTCTCGGCGGCCTCTTCCGCCACGTCGCCGAGGAGGAGGCACTCGCGACCGTCGAGCGTGCGTGGGACCTGGGGGTGCGGCTCTTCGACGTCGCCCCGCTGTATGGGCACGGCCGCTCGGAACGGCTGATCGGAACAGCATTGCGCGGCAAGCCGCGGGCGGAGTTCGTCCTGTCGACCAAGGTGGGGCGTCTCCTTCGCCCGACCTCTCCCGAGCCGACCGACTTCGTCGACGCTGACGAGCTCTGTCCGGTGTTCGACTTCTCGGCCGACGGCGTGCGCCGCTCGCTCGAGGAGAGTCTGGATCGGCTCGGGCTCGACTCCGTCGACATCGTGCTCATTCACGACCCGGAGCAACACCTCGACCAGGCCATGAAGGAAGCGCACCCGGCGCTTGTGCGGCTCCGGAACGAAGGGATCGTGAAAGCGGCAGGTGTCGGAACGAACTACGCCTCGACGCTGACACGCTTTGCGCGCGAGACCGACCTCGACTGCGCGCTGCTCGCAGGGCGGACCACCCTGCTCGAGCGAAGTGGCTGTGAGGAGGCCCTCCCGCTTTGCGCCGAGCTTGGGATCGCCGTCATCGCCGGCGGCGTGTTCAACAGCGGGATCCTCGCCGGTACCTCTGAGCGAGGCATGTACGACTATGCGCCCGCCGACGCGGTGACGCGCAGCCGTGTCGCAGAGCTTCGTGCGCTCTGCGATCGACACGGCGTCCCGCTCACTGCTGCTGCACTCCAGTTCCCGCTCCGTCAGCCCGCCGTCGCGGCGGCGGTCGTCGGCGTTCGGACGCCGGCCGAGGTCGACGCGGACGTCGCCGCGTTCGAGGTCGAGATCCCCGCTGCGTTCTGGAGTGACCTCCAGCGTGGCTGATCTGGACGAGCTGCTGGGATCGCTCTGCGCACTGCCGGGTCCGTCAGGCCGCGAAGAGCTCGTTCGGGGTTTCCTCCTCGACCGATGGCGCGGTCGTGTCGACGAGCTCAACGTCGATGCAATCGGAAACGTCCTCGCCCGGGTCACCGCGGGTGGTCCCAAGCTCCTCTTGCACGCGCACATGGACGAGATCTCATACGTCGTCAGGAGCATCACCAACGACGGGTTCCTGCTCCTCGACACCGGTCAGGGCCGACGCCGCGAGGGGCCAGAACTTCGTCACATGATCGGAAGAGATGTCACTGTCATCGCTTCCGGCGGTGTGCGCGTCGACGGGTTGATCGCCGCGCCGACAGGACACGTGCTTACTCGCGGGCAGCTCGACGGACTGCGGCCCGGTTGGGACGACTTCTTCGTCGACCTCGGGTTCGAGTCCAGGTCTGAGGTCGAAGACCGTGGCATCCATATCGGGGCGGGAGTCGTTTTCGCGGCTGCGAGCCGCCGGCTCGGGCGACGGTTCGTTGGCAAGGCGATGGACGACCGCGTCGCTATCGCGGCGCTCGACCTCCTTCTCGACACACTCGACCGCGGTGCTGCCCAATGGGAGCTCTGGATTGCGGCGACCGTGCAGGAGGAGAGCGGCGTTCACGGCGCCCGCGCACTCGCACACACTCGCGCCTGCGATGCGGCGATCGCGCTCGACGTGGGGCTCGTGGGCGACATCCCCGGCGTCGGCCGCTCCGAGTACCCGGCCGAGCTGGGCGCCGGCCCGACGGTCGTGCACAAAGACTCGCTCGCCTTTTACGACAGCCGCCTCGTCGACTCCCTCCTCGCCGTCGCGAGACGGGGCGGCATTCGGGTGCAGCATGGCGTGTACGCGGGCTACGGGTCGGATGCCGTCCCGTTTCTCGATGCAGGCATCCCTTCGGCGCTGCTCGCGATCCCGACGCGCTACACGCACACCGCGTTCGAGATGGTCGACGAGCAGGACGTCCACGCGCTCGTCCACCTGCTCGAAGCCTTCATTACAACCACGCCGATCCAAGGAGTGAGGTGAGCTCGTTCTCGCACGGCGGCTCCCGTCCTCATGAGCAGGGTCGAGCGACGCTGGACTTCTGCACGGACGTTGTCACGGTCTATGTCGATCCGTGACCGCCGCCGTTGCGGCTCGCGGAATGAGTCTCGCGCGTAAGGCAGAACGCACGAGCGAAGTTTTCCCTCGGCGTCATCGCGTATTTGATGTCGGAGACCCTCCTGATCGGCTTCGTTCCCGCCGCTGCGATTCTCGGGGTAGATCAAACACTCGCGCAGCCGACCCGCAGCAGTGCTGCTATTTGAGGGGGTGGCCCAGGTCGGTCAGCTGGCGACCGAGTGTCGGCGTTGTTCGCGGGCGATCTCGAGTCGCGGGGCGGCTGGGCTGTGGGGCTGCCCCGCAAGTTCGTCGGCGTCGAGTTGGCTGAAGGCCGCGGTGACTGCCGGGTCGAATTGGCTTCCAGAAAGCCGGCGGATTTCGAGGACGGAGTCGGTCACACTCCAAGCTGGTTTGTACGGTCGTGTATGGGTTAGTGCGTCGAAGACGTCGGCGACGGCGACGATGCGGCCGCTGATTGGGATCTCGTCGCCCTTGAGTCCCTGCGGATAGCCGGTTCCGTCCCACCACTCGTGATGGTGGAGCGCGATCTGTTGGGCGAGGATGAGCAGCGCGGATTTGCTTCCGTCGAGGATGCGTGCCCCTGCGGCGGCGTGCTCACGGACGATCGCGAACTCGTCCGGTGTGAGCTTGGCTGGCTTCAGGAGAATCGAGTCGGGCACTCCGACTTTGCCGACGTCGTGCAGAGGCGCAGCGTGACGAATGAGTTCCGCCCAGGCGTGATCGAGTCCGAGCGCCTTCGCGAGCTGCTCGGCGGTGCGGCCGACTCGTTGGGTGTGCTCGTAGGTCTGGTCGTCGCGATATTCGGCGGCGAGCGCCAGGCAGCGGATGGTTTCCCAGCGTGCCTCTTCGAGCTCAGCTGTTCGCTCAGCCACTCGTTCCTCGAGCAGGCTCTGATGGCGCGCGACGATGTCTTCGGCCTGCTTGCGTTCGGTGACGTCGCGTGCGACCGCGTACATCAGGTTCGCGGCGTAGTCGGGTTGTGAAGTCCACTCAAGCCACCGGTAAGAGCCGTCAGCGCAGAGGTAGCGATTCTGGAAGTTGAAGACACGCGCCCCCGACTTCGCCTGCTTGTCGACCTCGGCGAGGGTTGCGTCGAGATCGTCGGGATGGACGAAATCGACGAACGGCCGCGTCAGCAATTCCTCCAACTCAAAGCCGAGCACTTGTTTCCACGCTGGGTTGAGCCGGACGAAGTACCCGTCGAAGGAGGAAGTGCAGATCAGGTCGAGCGACAATTCCTGCTGGCGGGCTAGGAGCCGCTCGGACTCGAGCCGCCGTGACCGCGCCCGGACGCCGACACTCCAGCCGGCTACGGCGGCGCCAAGCGCCAACGCAGTCGCGATCGCTGAGGGAACGACGAAGTCCACCACCGCAGACCCGAGCATTTCGTGCCTATCGGCATGACGGGGTTGCGTCCGATGGAGGGATCGCACAATCGAGGGATGGCGGGGCGGGCCATCGCCGCCGTCGACCAAAGGCTCGCTGACCTTGTTTGCTTCTTACTTTGGGCCAGCGGCGCTAGAAACCGCTTGCGCCTCACCAACCCTTTGTCAGAGCCAAAGCCAACGCTCGCTGTGCCTTCTTCTGTAGCCCGAGGGTCGGTGGGCGGAAGCCGCGGTGTTCGGAAAAGGGCCCGATTGCTCGGTCTTCTTGGGATGCCCCCGACAAGAATCGAACTTGTGCACGCGGTTAGGAACATGCCAGCACCGCGTGCATCCCCCGCCAGCGGTGTGTCAGACCGCAGAGTTCGCGGCGTAGCATGGTAGTGAGTTCCGTCGCAGGTGGCGACTAGCTGCAGTGGTGGTTGCGACCCGGCTGTCCCGCGCTCGAGGTCGACTGTTCCGCTTATAGGCTCATCGTGTGCCCACTACTGCGAGCGAGGTCGTGCTGTTTCTTTCGTCATTCTCGCCGTTGTTCGTTGTGTTCGGGCTACTCGAGTCGTTCGGGTCGGGCTGGCCAAGCTTCATCTGTTACGCCGTCGCGGCCGTCTCAGCGGCGTTCTTGCTTTGGCTGATCACATTGACCCGGCGTATGAGCACGGTGTCCGTCGAGCTTGTGCGCTCGCGGCATAGGGACGGCGACGCGATCGGCTACCTCGCGACGTATGTGGTTCCATTCGCGACCCTTGGCGTCGACAATTGGCGCAGCCGGACCGCCTTGTTGCTGTTTTTGGCGCTCGTTGGTGTGCTCTACATTCGCGCCCACCTCTTCTATGTCAACCCTCTCTTGAGTGTGGTCGGCTACCGGCTGTTCGAGGCCGAAACCGCAACGGGACGCCCTCTCCTGATCCTGACGCGGCGCAAGTTTGTTCCGATGGGGGAGCGTGTTGACCTTCGCACGTTGAGCGACTACGTCTTCCTTGAGTCCGATGCCGCAGCTTCCCGTCCAACAACCAGCAGCTGATCCGACCGCCGCGACCGCGGCAGCGAACGCCATCACCGATCAGTCAGAGGTGAATGTCGTTCTCTTTTCAGGGCAAGCAGGACAGTTCGAAGCACGTCGGCTCAACCCGACCGCCAACGTCGCTGGCAGCTTCCGAACAGTGGCGCGACGCTACGCGCAACGCGTAGCCGACCGCACCCCGGTCGGCTACGACGCCGGCCGCACTCCCAGTGAACACGAAGTCGCCTACCTGCCCAGCCGGTCTGTGGCGGCACTCGCCGCGGTCACTGCGGCTGCGGAGTCCCCGATTGAACTTGAGCTCTTCGATGCCGCCAGTCCGCAGGCTCGCTCACTTCGCCTCTATGTGGTCGCAGTCCGAACCGAGGAGGGTTGGATTCACTTCCTCCGCGCCAAAGGGGAGACGCTCCGGCTCCGACGCACGTTGAAGATCGCGGTCGTTCGGCGCGGCGCCGTCTACGACGAACTAGAGGACGATCCGCTCCTATTTGATCCTGAGTTCGACGCGATGGTCGCCGCAGAGACCGTGCTGCTCACGAGCCACAGCAACTTCCAGCGCGCGCTCGGGTTCGTCGAACAGGCGCGCCAACTCGCCCGGGAAACATTGACCGATCTCGCTGACCAACTCGCGCTCAGCAATTACGACGACTTCTTCACTGCAGCCACGACGGGACCTGAACATGGTCTCGAAACTACGAAGCGTCGCCAGCAAGCTCGCTAACCCGACGTATCGCGCGGCAATGTCGACAGAACGGCTGATTGAGTTTGCCGCTGAACACAACCTCGAGATCGATGTCGAAGAAATTGACGGCGAAAACCGGCTCGTCTTCCACGCGGATCCGGCCCGTCGCTGGCGCATCCTCAAGCTCCTCGACGACGACTACCTCCACTCCCAGCTCACACAGCTCAACTATGAGGTCAACTCGAAGAGCCCGCTGCGGCCTTAACCGGCTGCCGTTAGTGCGCTGCATGCAAGCGGTCACACGAACCGCCTGGGGCGGCAGCGAGGCGATCTAGGCGGTCCTGTTCAGCGGTCGGTGCGTTGGGGCAGCCGATCGCTCGCTCGACGCGGGGTGCTCACACATTGGGCGGATCACTCGAACGGACGATTGACGCCCGTGGTGCCATTTGGCAGAACGTCTCTGTCGAAAGTCGTTGAGGGCGGCGGCAGCCCGGCGGCCCACTCCGAGTAGGAGGGACACCGGTGTCGTTGCGTCGTCGTCTGCAGTCGGGTGAACGCCCGAGGACGGTTCTCCTGCTCGCGCTGACGGCTGTTCTAGCGGTGGGCGGATTGGTGCCCGCGCTGGCACTTGGCCGTGGAGCTGCACCTCCCAATGACGCGACGAAAACCGGTTCGACGAAGACCCACCCGACAGGTCCGCCGCCGCCCGGCGTCGATGCCATTTGTAATGGTCCGCCGGTCTACAGCGGCGGTTTGTCGATCTCGGGCACTGCGAGCGTCGGCAGCACCTTGAGCGTGACGCAGGGGTCTTGGACAAACCCGATCGGTTGCACCGGTGCGATCACGAAGACCGACTCGTGGCTGCGTGACGGCTCCGCGTTCGGACCACAAGGAACGACGTACGTGGTGCAGTCCGCCGACCAAGGGCATGGTCTCTCGGTGTCGGAGGATGCGTGTAACACCGATGGCTTCTGCAGCAATCCTGATCCGACGTCGAACTCGATTTCGATTCCAGCCGGCAACAGTCCGCCGGTGACGCCGTCGGAGAACGTGTTTCCGCCGAATAACTCGACGATCAACGGTCGCGCCTTTGGCGGCTTCCGGATGGCGATGAAGTACAGCGATCCGAACGGCGACAACGGCCACATCAACTACACGATCTTCAACTCCGGGGGCACGGTAGTGCAGTCGCCTACCGGCGCGACGGTGATCAGCGGCGCTGATTCGAACTCATTCCCGAACGCGCTTTCCGACGGGGTCTATCACTGGACGGCGGTTGCCGTGGATTCCCACGGTGCGTCGTCGGGGACGTCGGCGACGCAGTTTTTCACCGTGAACCAGGACCCTCCGGCGCCGTCACCGCTGACGCCGTCGGATGGGGCGACGGTGCCGACGGTGTCGCCGACATTGACGGTGTCGCCGGTTACCGATCCGGAAGGTGATACACCGGTCGGCTACCTGTTTAGCGTCTATACGTCCGCGAGCTGTGGTGGGACGCCGCTGGTGAGCTCGTCGTGGCAGACGTCTGTGTCGTGGACGGTGCCATCGACGGTGCTGCTCGATCAGACGCAGTACTGGTGGTGTGTCTCTTCTCGTGACTTCGTGACGAAGTCGGTGTTGGGGTCGGCGCCGAGCACAATCCGTTCGTTCACGGTTGGGTTGCCGAAGTTTGGCGCACAGTCGTTCTGGCCGATGTGGCATGGAGGGCCGCTGCAGGTAAACGAATCGACTGGCAACCTCGTGCTCGCGGTTCCGGGGCCGTCATTCCCCTCCGCCGTCGGTGAGCTGGGCGTCTCCCTTGTCTACAACCTCCGCGACACACGCCCGTCGGTGTTCAGCGGCGGTGCGGGGTGGACGCTCGCCGATGCCTCAGGAGCGCCGGCGAAGCTGATCGACCACAACGTTCTGACCGGGTCGGCCCAGCTCGACTCGGTTGAACGGATGGAAGCGGACGGGAGTTCCCGCTTCTACGGGCACGTGGTTGGCACCAGCCGCTACACGGCCCCGGCCGGAGACACGTCGGTGCTCACACTGATCGGCTCGGGTTTGACGCGGACGTTCCAGCTGAACGACCCCAACGGTTCGACCTATCTGTTCGGCACGCCCGACGCGACGACCGGCGTCGCGTCGCTGACTGGCGCGCGGGTGTTGAGCGCGAACGGTCACGGGCGGCTGACCTACGCGTCGAGCTCCGGGAAGCTCACCCAGATTCTCGCTGAGGGGAATGCGGTTCCTGACGGTTCTTCTCCGATCTGGCTAACAGTCGCGACCCTGAACCTGAATTGGTCATGTACCGGGGCGCTTGTCTGCGTGACCGGGCCAGACAGTCAGACCTGGAAGTACGTCGGCACGACGGGCGGCGGGGCCAGCGGCGATCTGCAGGGTGTCTTCGACGGGACGCGGACTCTGATGCAGATCAGCTACGACGCCGGCGGACGTCCGATTTCGGTGCAGAACGCGAACGATCTCGACCCCACCCATGCGAGCGCCGGCTATGCGACGAATCATTCGATCGTGATCAGCTACACCGGCACCGGATCGTCCAGTAAGACGTTCCATGTCGTCGACACGAACGTGCACCTTCTCGCGGGCGGCACGCTGCAGTCGCTGACGACGGAGTTCAACTACTACACGGGAACCTCTTGCAACGGCGTCGCCGGGCACAGCCCGCAGGCCTCGCACAGCTTCACGCGCGCGGCGACGACCGGCTGCACCACCGTCACCTCGCCGGCCCAGTACGGGCAGCCGACGCCGCAAGTCGCACGGGTCTACTACGACAACCTCAGCCACCCGATCGAGATCGACAGCCCGCTCGAGACGTCGCCCTCAAACAAGAACTACATCCTCTATGCCTACGACAGCTACGACACGGTCGAATGGTCCGAAGACGGCAACGGCAACGCCACTGACAACACCTACTCGGCCGACACGCACGTTCTGACGCAGACGCAAGCGCCGGACCCGCAGATGACCGGGCTCGGCCGGCCGACTACGACCTACCGCTACGACGAAGTAGCGGTCGGCACCCCAACAACCGCAGGCACCGCCCTCACCGGGCTGCAAGCCCGCTACTACGCCACCAGCGACTACACCACCGTGCCGGCCGGAGTCGGCAACGACACGACCGTCGACTCCTCGACCTGGACCGGCGGTGTGCCGTTTCTAGGCACCCAGAACATGAACTTCGCAGTCCGTTGGACGGGCGAGATCACGATCCCAGCGGGCGGCAAGATGCTCGCTACCGTCGCCGACGGCGGCAGCCGCATCACGATCGACGGCACCGCACCCGTAGTCGACAAGCCGTCCGGCCAGACAATCAGCAGTCCGGTCTGCAGCCCGATCTCGATCGACCCTGGCAACCACCAGATCGTCGTCGAATACAGCGAAGGTTCCGGAGCCGCCTCGATCAAACTCGAATGGGCGACCGCCGGCGCAAGCTGCAGCGGCGGCAACTACACAGTCGTTCCGACCGGCAACCTTGCGCCCGAATGGCTCAACCAGACCTCCACCGTCAGTCCCGCCGACTCAATCGGCGCCGCCGCGATCCTCACCTACGGCCACTACGCAAGCCCGGCGAGCCACAACCCCGACTACGACCTGCGGACCGTCGGCAGCGCCAAGCTGGTCACCAGCTACAGCTACGACGTTTTCGGCCGCCGGACCGGCAAGGTGATGCCGAACGGCAACACCGCCGCGACGATCAACAGCGCCGGCGACCTGAGCAACGCCGGAGACCCGCAGACCAGCAACTGGGGCACGCAGTACGCCTACTACGCGTCGGCCGCCACGGCGACCACGCCGGCGCCGATCGTCGGCACCGGCTGCCCCAACTCGGCCAGCGTTTCTCAACTCGGCCTGTTGCAGACCGTGACTCCGCACGGCCTCCACCCGATGACAACGATCTATGACGCCGCCGGCCGACCTGTTTCGCTGACAAACGCGAAAGGAACGACCGTCAGCTGCTACGACCCGGAGGGCAGACCGATCGCGACGCTCGCCCCCGGCGATGGCGAGCCGAGCCTGTTCGGCTACGACCCGGCCGGCACCGAGCTGAGCACGACCCACAACGGCACACCCGCCGACGACACCGCCGGCGCCGTCACGACCGTCTATAACGAGGACGGCTCGCCGCTCGAGACGACCGACGCCGCTGGGGCAGACGCACGCAGCAACTACGACGCGGACGGAAACGTCAGCGCGCGCGCGCTCAACCCGAGCCCAACCACCTTCGGGACGAGCACGGTCGGGAGCGGCGCCGACACCTTCCTCGCCGACCGCAAACGCGTCAACGCCTACACCATCTCCTCCGCCGGCGCCGTCACGAAACTCTCGATCTACCTGCAGCCGACCGCGACCAGCGGCAGCCAGCAGATCGAAGGGGTGATCTACGCCGATTCCTCCAGCGCACCCGGCTCACTCGCCGGCATCAGCACCGCCCTCACGTTCCACTCCACCGACGCGGCCGGCTGGTACGAGCTCACCTTCCCAACCCCCATACAGGTCACGCCCGGCAAGTGGTGGATCGGCGTCATCACCGGCACCACAAGCGGCGTCGCCGGCTTCCGCTACGCGACCGTCACTAACAGCCGTGACTACAACACCAACAGCTACAGCTCTGGCCCGACCAACCCGTTCGGAACCCCGACCGTCGACAACGAACAGATGTCGCTCTACGCGACGCTCGTACCCGCCACCACCACGACCTTCGGCACGACAACCATCGGCAGCAACAGCGACACCTTCGCCGCCGACCGCAAACGCGTCAACGCCTACACGATCGCGAACGCCGGCTCCGTCTCGAAGCTCTCGATTTACCTCGCACCCACCGGCACGAACGGAAGCCAACAAATCGAAGGAGTCATCTACACCGACACCTCAGGAGCCCCAGCAGCACTGAAAGCAGTCAGCCTGCCGCTCACCTTCCATTCCACCGACACCGCCGGCTGGTACGACCTCCCCTTCGCCACACCCGTACAAGTCACGAGCGGCAAGTGGTGGATCGGCGTCATCACCGGCACAACCGGCGGCGTCGCCGGCTTCCGCTACGCGGCCGTTACCAACAGCCGCGACTACAACACCAACACCTACACCTCCGGGCCGAGCGACCCGTTCGGGACACCGACAATCGACAGCGAACAAACCTCGCTGTACGCGACCTACTCGACCAGCTTCACCACCAGCTACACCTACAACAGCGCCGACCAGCTGACCGGCCAAACCGACCCTGCCGGACGCAACTACGGCTTCTTCTACGACGACCGCGGCAACCTGCGCGGAACCCAATACCCCAACACCACCTTCAGCTGGACAGACACCAACCCCGACGGCTGGACGCGCAACACGCTCAACCGGCACGGCACCATCACCGCCGCCACCACCACCCCGCCCACCGACGCCTCCCCGATCGCCGACTACCTCTACACCTACGCCCCCGACGGACAAAGGCTCACCGAACAACTCACCGGGCCAAGCTCACAGACCACCACATACACCTACGACGCGATCGGCCGGCTTTCCACTTACTCAATCGGCGGCGGAGCCTCCGCCAAGTACTGCTACGACCAAGACAGCAACCGAACCCAAATCGACACGGTCAGCGGCAACTGCACTGCTCCCACCTACAGCTACACCACCGGCACAAACACGCCCCTCGACGCTCTCACCGCACAAACAACCCCCGCCAAGAACTACACCTACGACGGCAACGGCGCAACGCTCGGCGACGGAACGATCATCCAGGCCGGCAGCGACACGTTCCGCTACGACGGCTCGCTCCGTCTCAGCGGAACCACCACCGCAAGCAAATCCGTCTGCTACCGCTTCGCCCCCGACGGCACACTCCTCACCCGCATCTACGACCAAACCGGAACCACTGCCTGCGCCACCGCAACCTCAACGACGAACTACCTGCTCAGCGACCTCTTCGAAGCCAACGCTGCCGGAACCACTACCACCAGCTACCAAGACGGCCCGGCGGGCGACCTCGTCACCTTCAACGGTCCACCGACAACCAGCTCGACGCCCACCTACCTCTACTACAACGGCCACGGCGACCTCGCCGCCGAAGCAACCAGCAGCGGCACCCGCGCCGCCGCCCACAGCTACGACCCCTTCGGCGCGCCCCTCGACACGCCACCCGCCAACAGCACCAGCCACCGCTACACCGGCCGCTGGAACAAACAAGACGACACCACCAACAACCTCATCCTCATGGGCGCCCGCCCCTACGACCCCAGCATCGGCCGCTTCCTCACCGTAGACCCCATCGACGGCGGCTCACTCAACAACTACGACTACGCCGGCCAAGATCCGATCAACGGGTACGACCTCGACGGCACCTTCTTGGCCAGCGCCGGGGGCGACTGCGAGATCGGAAGCTGCGGCAACACGTTCGCCGGCAACGACACCGGAATCGCGTCTGCCGGACACATCGCGAGCGGAGCCATTCAGCTTGCCATCGTCGGCGCAATCGGAGCCCTTGCCGGACCAGCGATCTACGACCTCGGTCCGGCCGCGGCCGCCGCATCACTTCGGGCATCGATAAGAGTGGCCGTTCGGAGTACTGCCGCCGGAAGAGCCTTCTGGCGCGAGAACGGGGGCGCGATCAAACAGGCTGTCGAGAAAGGCGTGAATGCGTGGCAAAACACGCCACACGGCGCTCCGATCAGAGATAACATCATCGCGTTCCTCGGGGCGTTCGTACGAACGCTCATTCAGCTTCGTCGGTGAATCCAATGCGAGATATGAAGGCGTATCAGGCGGCGACGGAGACGACAAAGTCGGGCGATGCGGCTTCCGTGATCGCGCTTCTGGATGCTGCTGACGCCAGCGCTCGCTTTCACGCTATTTCGACAATCAGACGCAGAAAGCTCGTCGAGGCAGCACCGGCCCTCCTCAGCCTATTGGAGAACGAGCAGGAGGAAGAACTGCGCGAGGCGATCGTCGGAACGTTGGCAGATCTTGTGGTTCCGGCGACGGCGGCGACTTTTCGCGAGCTGCTCCGGGACCCCTCATCGACGGTACGACGGCTCGCTCTCCGGGGCCTCGCTGCGCTCAACGATCCCGCCGTCGCGACGGCCTCGAAGACGATCTACCTGAGCGGTGACCGGAGTTCGAAGTTCGAGGCTTTGGACGCACTAAGCGCCGTCGATGATCCGTCCGTAGCCGATGTGATCCGCCAACTCTATGACTCGGAGAGGTCGTGGTTATGGAAGCGCCGACTCCGAGTTATCGGCGCGAGGGCGGAGACATCGAAACGACCCAGTAGGTGAGGTGCGCCTGCTCGTCAAGTGGGGTGCGTCTGCTCGTCGACGGCGCCCGAGTGATCGACCGCAGTGTCCGGTAAAGGGTTCGCAACGTTGGCATCTGGATGCATGTGCGTCTCTCGGGCTATCCGGCCGGATGGTTCGGGCAAACTGAGGTCTCGAGTCCGGCCCTTGGCGTCTGACTGACGTCGAACGCGGCGGTTCCGCTGGGACCCTGGCGACGGGACTGGCATTGATGCTGGCAGCGGGTGTCAGCATCAATGCCAGTAGCGCGGTGCTTCTCGTGCGCCCACGCTCCCGTGTAGCGGTGCGGGTTTGCGGTGCGCTCCCGTTTCCTTCGCCTGCGGCTTCGGGTTCCTGACCACCCGCACTCATCTTGAGTGCAGCGCGGGTGGTCAGGAACCACGGGAGCGCAAGGCTGATCTGAACGTGCGGGAGCGCGGGCGTATCGATCTGATCGGCGGGACGGGGCTGGTTCCACGGTCGGGTCGAAGGTTCGAACGGCGACGCCAAGGTGAGGTTGCCAGTCGGTGTGATCGGTCCTACTCTGGTCGGACTGCTTCGTCGCCGTGAGCGGAGCGCGATCACGTG
This sequence comes from uncultured Thermoleophilia bacterium, assembly GCA_963785875.1. Taxonomy (GTDB): domain Bacteria; phylum Actinomycetota; class Thermoleophilia; order Gaiellales; family Gaiellaceae; genus PALSA-600. The sequence continues at coordinate 137,084 of CAWAWV010000005.1, forward strand.
CTCGGTGCGCCTCTGTCGATGCTGGCGAGGCCGGTCTTTGACAACCGAGCGTGCGTGTGCGGCGGGCTCGCTCCCAACGCGAGTCCCCCCTTCGGGCCGCTTTCGCCGTTTGTGAGCTGAGCCCGCCGCACCTGCTGCCGAAGGGTCTCATGGCCGCCCAGTAGTTCAGCCTTCTCGCGGCGTGCGGTCAGGCTGAGGTCAGCCGCAGGTCAGGCGCGAGTCAGGCGACGGGCCACCGTGCAGCCATGGGCAGTTGCTGGGCAGCGCCGGGGCAGCTCGCGGGCAGTGCCGGCGGGCATGTTCTCCCGATGGCACGTCGGGTCGTGGCCGTGATCGGTGAGCCGCGGCCCAGACGTGCGTGCGGGTCGTCGATGAAGGGAGGGTGTGAAGGTGAGACCGAGATTGGAGCGGGTGCGCGTGCCGGACACGTATCCGCGGGAGCGGGTCGTGCTCGGCGAGCTGCATCTCTTGCGCGGGCGGCTGGACGGGACGCTCGAGGACGTTGCCTACCTGATCGGCAAGGGCGGCTCCGGCGAGCGGGAGTGGGTGCAGGTCGAGGAGGCCGCCCGGCTCGCCCGCCGGGCGCTCGCGGCGGCGGTCGGCGTGGCACCGCCTCCTCCACCGCTCGCGCCGTTGCCGGGCGAGCTTCGCGTCGGCGAGCTGCGGCTGGACACGGTGACGCGCAGGCAGTGGTGGGGCGAGGCCGAGTTCGAGCTGACGCCGCTGCACCACCGACTCCTCGCGGTGATGGCCGCGGACCCGTTCCGGGTGTTCGGCAGGGACGAGCTCGCGGCCGAGGTCTGGGGCAGTCGTCGCGACGAGCGCGGCAACGCCGTCAAGATGGCGGTCAGTCGCGTCCGGCAGGCGCTCAGCCGTGCCGGTGCCCCGCCGGGCCGATTCATGGTGTCGCTGCACGGCGTCGGCTGGGCGCTCACCTGCCCCGCCTGAGACGCCGAACACAACTCTTCGAGGGAGGACATGTCGTCTTGGATGCGATCTTCGAGGCCTATCTGGCCGCGCAGCGCCGTCGCCGCTCGTCCCCGTTGACGATCAAGGCGACCACGCACGCACTGCGAAAGACGCAGCGCTGGCTGGATGAGCAGGGGATCGCCGCGGCGGAGTTGAGCTTATTGCGGTGCGAGGAGTACTTCGATGAGATGCTCGAGCGCGGCGCGGTCTCGACGGTTCGCCGTCACTTGGCGTATGTCCGTGCGGCATATCGCTATGGCGTCCGCCACGAGATGCTCGGCCGCGACCCGACCGCCGACGTGAAGCTGCCCTGGCTGCCGGACGTCGAGCCGGCGACCTACAGCAACGAGCAGCTGCGGACGATCCACGATGCGATCCGCTCGGAGCGTGAGGAGCTGGCGTTCTTTCTTTTCGCCTTCGCCGGCCTGCGGCTCGGCGAGGTCGCCTCGCTCGGCTGGTCGCAGGTCGACCTGGAGCGCTGGCAGATTCGGTTGACCGGCAAGGCCGGCAAGTTCCGGCTCGTCCCGCTCCATCCGGTTCTGAACGAGGTCCTCCGCGAGCATCAGACGGTCGCCGGGTCAGACCAAGAGCACCTGTTCCTGGCGACACACGGAACGCGGCTTGCCTCGCGGACGCTCGGCCGCGTGATGCGCGAGCTGGTCGACCGTGCAGGCGTCGACGTCGCCTCGCCCTGCCACGCCTTTCGACGGACGGTCGCGACGGTGATGTACGAGCACGGCGTGCGGACGAGGGTGATCGAGCGGATCATGGGCTGGTCGCCGCGCCAGATGCACGAGCGGCACTACCTGCGCGTCGCCGACGAGCCGATGCACGAGGCGATCCAGACCCTCTACCGCGAAGACCCGATCTGCGAGCGCCAGAAGAAGACGCTCAGGCCCGTCGCAGTTCCGGCGCCGAACCCGAAACCAGAAGCGTGGCTCGCCTCCGAAACCGCGCGGCTGGACGCGATCGAGCAAGGGCTCCGCAGCCAAGCAGGCTGACACTCCCACCCGACTCTGCTAGACACGACCCACGGTCGGCACCGCCACGGCGAAAAGGCGAAGCTCGCCGAGCAGCCCGCACGGCCGCCCGCAGCGACGGCCGATCGAGCCCTCGCGCCCTCAAGTTCCGCGCTTCGCTGTTACGACGGCAGAGAACAGGTACGACTACGCAGGCCAAGACCCGATCAACGCGTACGACCTCGACGGGACGATGCTTGCTGACCAGGGTATCCAGGACAGCCCGTGCGCCTGCCAGATCTACACCGACTCCGACCCAAGCTGGCGTGCAGCATCGCCCGGGACCATCGCGCATCGGCTTTCCGGCGCCGTGCCAAAAATCTTGCTGAAGACAGCCGCCAAGTACTCAGGATCGTGCTTGAGTGGCATGGCCCTGGGGAGCTACGGTGGCCCGGAGGGCTCGGTCGCGGGATGCTTCGCGAGCGTCACGATCGCGGCACTGCGGGATGCCCACAACCCCGAGGTAGCGCGAGTCGGCAAGACGCTCGGCTACGCCAACGAGGCGTACGATGTGTTGTCGATGCGCTCGATTCTGCTCAGTCCCGCAAAGACCGAGAGACTCCTGAACGACTGGGCGAGCCTCCTCAGGCAGTTGGCGCACCGATGAGCGCGTGGCAGCTCGTCAAGCGCGCTGGACGCACCTGGTTCGATGATGACCGGCTCGCCGACGGAACGCGCTACAAGCTGCGTCTTATGGCACCAACGTTGTGGCTCGTGGCACTGGTGGTTGGGCTGGAAGGCTCGTGGGGCCTCGCCGGCCTTTGCGCAGTTGTCGCCGCGGTCTTCAGCGTCTGGCTGATCGGCGACAGTCGTCGACGACGGCCGCCGAGTCGTGGCTGAAGCCGGTAGGCCCTCATGCTGGACGACGCCCGCATCTGGATGCATGTGCGTCTCTCTGTGGATGGGGTGCTGAAAGCGTCCGAAATCGACGTTTTGGGGTAGGCGGCAGAACGGGTTGGAGGGCTGCCGCCGGCCGCCCGAGGCGGCCGGCTTGATCCTGTAGAGAAAGTCGGAGCCACTCGTCGGCGTCGCTCCTGACTGACGGCGCTGGCGGGCGGTCGGTCGCTGAGTCCGCGGCGGGGCTGGCTGGTCCCGCGAGCGGTTCGGTCCTACGATGGGGTTACTGCCTTGGCGGCCGTGAGCGGCGACCGTGGGTCGTTGTCGATGTCGTGGGGCTGGTCTTTGACAACCGAAAGCGCGTGTGGCAGGCCCGGCTCTCTCGAGATTGGCCGGGGCCGGGCTCGCTGCACGTTCGCGTCGACGCGGGAGGTGACAGGTGAGTGCGGTCCGGGTGCGAGTGCCGGAGACGTTTCCGCGCGAGCGGGTGGTGCTGGGCGAGCTGCATTTGCTGCGCAGCCGACTGGACGGCGTTCTCGACCAGATCGGCACGGTGCTCAGGCAGCGAGACGTCGACGAGGACGGTTGGCCGCGGGTGGAGGAGGCGGCGCGGCTCGCCCGTCGTGCGCTCGTCGCCGCGGTGGGAGCGCTGCCGGCGCTCCCTCCGGCGGCGCCTGTGACAGGGGTGCTCCAGGTGGGCGAGCTGTGCGTCGACCCGGCGGCGGGGCGGCAGTGGTACGGGGAGGCGGAGTTCGAGCTGACACCGCTCCATCACCGCTTGCTCACGGTGATGGCCGCCGAGCCGTGCCGCGTCTTCGGCAAGGACGAGCTCGCCGCTGAGGTGTGGCGGCGACCGAAGCGGGCGGATGCGGTCAAGGTGAGCGTCAGCCGCCTGCGGCGCGCGCTCGTCGCTGCCGGGGCGCCCGGCGATCGTTTCTTGGTGTCGGTGCACGGTGTCGGCTGGTCGCTGACCCGGCCCTCGTAGAGGAGGTCCTGATGGATGCGATCTTCGAGGCGTACCTCGCTGCGCAGCGGCGGCGTCGCCCGTCGCCGCTGACGCTGAAGGCGATCCGACACGCGTTGGGTCAGACGCAGCGGTGGCTCGACGAGCGCAACCTCGCCGCATGCGAGCTATCGCTGCTCGGGTGCGAGGAGTACTTCGACGAGCTACTCGAGCGACAGGCGGTCTCGACGGTGCGACGGCATCTCGCCTACGTACGCGCGGCGTATCGCTACGCGGTGCGGCATGAGCTGGTCGAGCGTGATCCGACCGCCGATGTCAGGTTGCCGCGGCTGCCGGATCATGATCCGGCGACCTACAGCAACGAGCAGCTGCGGGCGATCAATGCGGCGATCCGCAACGAACGCGAGGAGCTGGTCTTCTTCCTGTTCGCGTTCGCCGGCTTGCGGCTCGGCGAGGTCGCCGGGTTGGAGTGGCGGCAGGTCGAGTTCGAGCATTGGCAGCTGCGGCTCGCGGGGAAGGGCGGCAAGCTCCGCCTCGTCCCGCTCCACCCAGCTGTGACGGAGCTGCTGCGCGAGCAGCAATCCCGCAGCGGACGCCGAGACCAGGTCCTCGGGACGATCACCGGTCAGCGGTTGAGGCGAACACGCTCGGCCGCTCGGTCGGGCGATCATCGATCGGGCCGGCGTCGAGGTCGAACAGCCCTCGCACGCTTTCCGCCGCACGGTCGCGACGGTGATGTACGAGAACGGGGTGCGGGCGCGGGTGATCGAACGGATCATGGGCTGGGCGCCGAGGCAGATGTACGAACGCCACTACTTCCGCGTCGCCGACCAGGCGATGCACGAGGCGATCCGCGGCCTCTACGCAGACGACCCGATCTGCGACCGGCAACAACGCTCGCTGCAGCCGGTCGCCGTCCCGACGCGACGCTGAGCCGTCGGAGTGGCTCGCTGCGGAGACCGCGAAGCTCGAACGACTCGAACAGCGGCTCGCGAGTCGAGCGAGCTGAGCGTCGACGGGCGCGAGAGGTTCGAGGGGACGGGTGCGCTGTTACGACGGCGGAGAACAGTTACGACTACGCCGCCCAAGACCCGATCAACGGCTACGACCTGGACGGGACGATGATGGACGCGGACGTGGGCTGAGGTAATACCGTTGAAGGGAACCTCTGCGGCCCACACGGCACAAATTCATGCTCGCCCGAGGGCGACGCGGGTGACTGGACATCGTGGTCCCCTGCGAATAAGCACCCCAGCATCGTGGTGGTGCCAGCATTCGTCCTTGGATGCGTGCTTCTCTGCCCTGAGGGGGGCCGCTTCCGGAGCTTTCTATTCCCTCACGGCTCGCTTTGGCGCTCGCCGTGCGCTTATCGCTGCTGCTCTGGCGATCGGTGCTGATGAAGGAGACCAGGCATCCGGACCGGCGGGACTTGACAGGCCACGCGTTGCGGCTCAGGTCTACTTTGCGATCAAAGAGGCTCAGCGCCCTTGTGAGGGTTCCTCAGCCGTCCCTCATCACCATTAACCGGTGGCTGCGTAGTATCTGGCCGAGGAAGTCATTGCGACTTGGATCTCACGAGCGCTGAGGCCGAGCAGTTCCTGAGGGCGCGCAGCGAGGGGGACGTTCAGTGGCTGCTGGGCGCCCTCCAGCACCCGGACCTTCGCCCCAGCGCAGCGCGGAGACTCGGGGAGCTAGGCGCCGCCGAAGCGATTCCGAGAATCGTTCCGCTGCTTCACGGTTCATCCAATCATCTTCGCCGCGCGGCGGCTCACGCTCTTGGGCAGCTCCAAGCGCGAGAGGCTGTCGAGCCACTATTCCATGTCGCACTTAGAGACACCGATCAGGTTGCGCGAGAGTGGGCGCTCTTCGCAATCGGTTGCATCGGACTCGAAAGTGACGACAAGCGCCTACAAGAGTTAGCCAAAGACTCGGCGGCCCCTGTCCGAGTGGCGGCGATCGCCGCAATGCTGGCTGCGAACAGCCCTTCGCTTAATGCGTTAGGCGCCGAGCTCAGGGCCCAGGAGCCCTGGAAATTGAGGCGCGCAATCGGTCGAGTCTGTCGGCGTATCAAGAAAGAGCGAACCGGCATCGAGCATCCGTCGTCGCCCGCCTTCGGTCCTGACGCCATGTGACTCGCGGCAAAGCAGGATAGGTCTACCTCGACCGTGAGCTCACTCGCTTCGGTGTACAAGCCGCTCGTGGCTCTTTAGGCAAGAGAGAGGGCTGCAAGCGGTGCGAAGAACCGCTTGCGTGTCACGATGCTTCTGGCAGAGCCAAACCGTGGTGCCCGTCGTTCGAGTTCGGGTGGTAGCGATCCATTCGGCGCTGCTCACGGCAGTGAGGGAAATGAACCGATTTGCTCGTCGGCTTTTCGACAGTGCCCCCGACAAGAATCGAACTTGTGCACGCGGTTTAGGAAACCGCTGCTCTATCCACTGAGCTACGGGGGCAGCGGCCGGTCAGTGTAGAACGCCGTGTCAGCCGCCGACGAGCGACGAGTCGCCGTTCGGTGTGATCCGGCGGATGTAACCGGTCGCCGTTGCGACGGGCCGTCCGGTGCCCGTCGATTCGCTCAGGGTCTGCGAGTCGCTGACGTAGATGCGTCCGGCCGGACCGTGGGCGACCCCACGGTGTTGCGAATTGGACTGCTCTTGGCGAGAATCGCACCCCGCACAGCCGAGGCGACTGTCAGCGTTGCCGCTCGGGCCGCCCACCGCTGTCGCACTGCCTTAGGATTTCCCGCGTACGCGGGGAGGCGAACCTGGAGGCGGGCGATGGACTGGGATCAGAGCGTGACGCGGGGACGGCTCGTTCAAGGTGGCGCGCGGGCTGCGATCGCGGGCTCGCTGCTCGGCGGCGTCGACCTGCTTGCGCGCGCCGGGGAGTCGTTCGCCGCAGTCGGCGCGGCGAACGACGTCCGACATTTCGTCTCGCGGCCCGACCTTCGCCCGCCGAAGCTCACCATCACGCACCTCGGCAAGACCGCGCGTGGCGATCTGTTCCTCGCGCCGTCCTCGGGGCCGGGCCAGCGCGGCGTGCTGATCGCCGACTCCGCGGGTGAGCCCGTGTGGTTCCACCCGACGACACCGCGGACAGCGATGAACTTCCGCACGGGCCTCTACCACGGCAAGCCGGTCCTGACCTGGTGGGAGGGCAAGGCGACGAGCGGCCTCGGCAGAGGCACGCACGTGATCCTCGACGACAACTATCGCGTCATCGCTCGTGTTCCCGCCGGGAACGGTAGGCAGTCGGATCTCCACGAGTTTCTGATCACGCCCGAGAACACCGCGCTCCTGTCGAGCTACGAGGTTCGGAATGCCGACCTGACGTCGGTCGGCGGCCCGTCGAGCGGCAAGGTGATCGGCGGGCTGGTGCAGGAGGTCGCATTGCCGAGCGGCCGCGTGCTCTTCGAGTGGAAGAGCCTCGACCACGTCGACATCTCCGAGACGCATGTGCAGTACATGGGCCACCCGCTCGACTACTTCCATGTCAACTCGGTCGACCTCGCTGCCGACGGCGGGCTGCTCGTGTCCGCGCGCAACACGTGGGCCGTCTACAAGATCAGCCGCCGCACCGGCGACGTGCGCTGGCGCCTCGGCGGCAGGCGGAGCGACTTCACGATGGGGAAGGGAACCGTGTTCGCATGGCAGCACGACGCCCGCCACCTCGGACACAACCGCATCACGATCTTCGACGACGGAGCGCAGCCGCAGGTCGAGCCGCAGTCGCGCGGGCTCGTGATCGAGCTCAATCCGAAGACGCGGAGCGCGCGTCTCGTGCGCAAGTACGTTCATCGCCCGAACCGAATCGTGGCGCGCTTCATGGGGAATGTGCAGTCGCTCGACAACGGCAACGTGATGATCGGCTGGGGCAGCGAGCCCTATCTCACCGAGTTCGGTCCCGACGGAACGGTCGAGTTCGACGCGCACCTGCCGAAGGGCGGCCAGAACTACCGCGCGTTCCGGCTCCCCTGGCATGGGCGGCCAGCTTTGCCGCCGACCGCTGTCTACCGCTACGCGCGCGGGCAGGGCACGGTCTACGTGTCATGGAACGGGGCGACCGAGGTGACGGCGTGGCGGCTCGACGCCGGCCAGCGGCCCGGCGCGCTTCGCGCCGGCAGCGCGGTCGCGCGGCACGGCTTCGAGACCGCGCTTCGCACGACTCCCGGCGACAAGTACGGGCGGGCGGTCGCGCTCGACGCGGCCGGGCAGGTGCTCGGCCATTCGAAGACGATCCGCATCTAAACCAGCCGCAGCAGCCAGAACGCCGCCATGCCGACCGCGATCGCGAGCGCGAGCTGGCGGGTCCGCCACGCGGCGACTCCCGCGAGCGCCGCGGCGGCGGCCCTGATCCCGCCTTCGCCGCGCGAGCCCTGCAGCGCCGGCGTCACGAGCGCAGCGAACACCGCGATTGGGACAAAATGCAGGAAGCGCAGCCAGAACGGAGGCAGCCGCATCCGCACGAGCAGACCGGCGAGTCGCGACCCGAAGGTCACCGCGAGCATCCCCGCACACGTCGCCCAGAAACTCATCGGGAGAGCCACGCTCCGAGGAGCGCGCCGGAGACTCCGGCGCCGAGGACCGGCACGCCTCCCGGCAGCACCTTGGCAAGGAGCCAGGCGGAAGCGCCGGCGGCGACGGCGACGGCGACGTCGACCCGCAGCCGGAGCAGCGGCACCAGGATCGCGACGAACGCGACCGGGAACACGAAATCGACGCCGAGACGTTCTGGATCGGGAATGGCACCGCCGGCCAGTCCACCCACCAGCGTCATGGCGTTCCACACGAGAAAGAGGCTCACCTCGGCGCCGAGCACGAAGCGGAACGACCGTGCACCGTGCGCGACCGAAACGCCGTACGCCTCGTCGGTCAGCAGGTATGCGCCGACGACGCGCTCGCGGCGCGTCATCGGCACGACCCGCCCGAGGGACATCCCGTACAACACGTGGCGCACGTTCAACAGGAACGTCGTCAGCACGACCTCGAGCCCACCTGCGCCGCGCCCCAGGAGGCCGACGGCGCTCACCTGCGCGCTCCCCGCGAACACGAGCACGGACAGCGCCTGCGTCTCGACGAGCGACAGTCCGGTGTTGCGCGCGAGCACCGCGTACGCGAACGCGAACGGCGCGACTCCGAGCCAGAGCGGCATCATCGCCCGGAACCCGTGACGGAACATCCCGCGCAACCTAGTCTCGACGTCCCGCGTGGCGCTGCGTTGTATGTCGGCGCGCTGATCGGCCCCGGCGTGCTTCTCGTGCCCGCGCTTGCGGTCGACGCCGCCGGACCGGCGTCGATCGTCGCCTGGATCGCGCTGCTCGTCTTCTCGGCGCCGCTCGCCGCGACGTTCGCCGCGCTCGGTGTGCGCCATCCGGTCGCCGGGGGCGTCACGGCGTACGTCCGCGAAGGACTCGGCGATGCCGCGGCTGCCGTCACCGGCGGCTGGTTCGTCGCCGCCGTTCTCTGTGGTGGGCCGGCCGTCGCGCTGATCGGCGGGTACTACGTCGCCGACCTCACAGGCTCGGGGACGCCGGTCGCCGCCGCGGTCGGCCTCGGCATGTTCGGGAGCGTGCTCGCGGCGAACGCGTTCGGCCTGCGTGTGTCGTCCGGCTTTCAGCTCGCGCTCGCGTCCGTGCTCGTCGTCGTGATCGCGTCGGCGATCGCGATTGCGCTTCCGTCGCGCGGCGGCGACAACTGGCACCCGTTCGCGCCGCACGGCTGGTGGGCGGTCGGCACGGCCGCGAACATCCTCGTCTGGCTCTTCGTCGGCTGGGAGGCAGGAGCGCAGCTCGCAGGCGACTTCCGCCGGCCGGATCGTGACCTGCCGCGCTCGATGGCGCTCGCGTTTGTGGTCGTCACCGTTCTCTACTGCGGGCTCGCAACGGCGACGATCGCAGTGACATCGGGAACGCACTCGCGCGTCCCGCTGGCCGACCTGATCTCGGTGGGCTTCGGCCGGGTCGGCCGCGATGCGACCGCGGTCCTGGCGGTCGCGCTGACGATGGGGACGATGAACGTCTACATCTCCGGCTCGTCGAAGCTGATCGCGTCGCTTGCGCTCGAAGGCGCGTTGCCGCGCTCGCTCGCGCGTGACGCGCACCGAAGCGTCCCGCGCCGGCCGCTTCTGATGCTCGCGATCGCGGGCGTCGTGCTGCTCGGCGCACTCGTCGCCGGCTTCAGCAGCACGGACGCCCTCATTCGCGCCACCTCCGCGTGCTTCATCGGGGTGTACGTGCTCGCGCTCCTCTCCGCCGTCCGCATCCTGAACGGCCGGACGCGCGTGTTGGCGGCGCTCACGTTTGCCCTGATCGTGGTGCTCGGCGTCTTCTCCGGCTGGTTCCTCGCGGTGCCGCTCGTCGCGGGAGCTGCGGCGCTCGTCGTGCGGTCCGCCAGTTCGTCGCGTTGACCCTCAGTGAGAGTGGCGCAGCGTCTTGACAGCTATGCCTGTCGAGGCATAGGCTGTCAATGTATGGAGGGTGATGCGCTTCGTGGGCACCTGGAGCTACTCCTCTTGGCAGCCCTGGCTCGGAGAGAACAGCACGGGTACGCGCTGATCGAGTGGCTGCGAGCACAGAGCGCCGGCGCACTCGATCTTGGCGAGGGCAGTGTGTATCCGGCTCTGCGCCGGCTGGAAGCGGCCGGTTGCGCCACCAGTCCTGGCGCGCGGATGGTGCGCGCCGCAAGCGCGTCTATCGGCTCACCAAACGGGGGCGGGAGCAGTTGAGCAATGAGCGCCAGGGTTGGAATGACCTTGTGCGCACCGTCGGTCTCGTATTGGAGGCTTCATGAGTGATGCGGAGGCGTACCTCCGAGAGTTGCGGCGTTCGTTGCCCGTTGGGTGTCGCCGTCGGTTCGTGGCGGAGGTGCGCGAGCACTTCGCGTCGGCGATTGCCGCAGAGGCGAAGCGCGGCGTGGCACGGTCCGACGCGGAGCGGTTGACGATTGACCGGCTCGGGCCGGCATCCGCGTTGGCCGAGCAGCTGCTCGGTGATCTGCGCAGCGGTGCGCTGGGCCGCGTTGGCAGGTTGGCCGCAGGACTGACGACGACCCGTCTGATCGCGCTGGCGACGGTGTCGGCGGTCGCTGTCATGGGGGTTGTCTTGATCGGAGTACGTTCGTCCTCGACGCCACCCACGCCTCAACCCACGGCGGTTCCACTCAGAAGAGTGGTCCTGATGCGCACGGACGTCGGCGCCGTCCTCGCGAGGGTTCAGGCCAACGTGAACGTACGAACGGGGGAGATGCAACCCCGCCAGGTCCGCTTCCCCTGCGCAGAGTGCGGCCCAAGAGGCCGACCGCTGTCAGACCCCGGCGCAGAACGGACTTGATCTCCACGAGTTGAGCGCCCGACGTCATGCGAGCTCCGCGCGAGGGTCAGTCCCGTACGGGCAACCTGGCTGCTCTGTCTCAGCCGATGAGTTCTCGCCGGGCTGTCAGTCTCTTCCGGCGCGTGTCCGTAGCTGGGTGAGCCGGAGCAGGCGGTCAAGAGAGGAGTCGTGAGATGCCGAGGTATCTGATCTCGTTCGATGACGGCGCGATGGACCACATCCCCGATGAGGAGGGACCTGCCGTGGGCGACGCTGCGCACGCGGTGATCCGGGAGGCACAGAAGGCCGGGGTATGGGTGTTCGCCGGGGGTGTGTATCCCCATGACGAGGTAAGCCCGAGCGTGGTTGCCCCCGACGGGACGGTGACCGACGGCACGGAGAACAAGGCGTACATCGCCGGCGTCACGATCATCGAGGTGCCGTCACGCGAGGAGGCGCTGAGGTGGGCCACCAAGATCGCCGCCGCGTGCCGCTGCGCACAGGAGGTTCGCGAGTTCGGGGCCGACCCGGCCGTCGGCAACTGATCGGGCGCGGGCGCGTCGGCCTGGTCGACTGCGCCAGGGGTCCGGAGCGAAGCCTGAGGGTCGCGATAGCGACGGCACCGTGGGCGGCGGAGCGGGCGATCGCAGCGTGGCGAGCTTGTCCTTTGCTTGGCGCGGGCCGCTGGATGACGCCGAGCTGTTCAACAGCACAGCCTCGGGTGGGTCACCGCGAGGAGCATCGACGGTGAACTCGTCGGATTCGCCAACGTCGCCTGGGATGGGTGCGACCACGCGTTCCTGATCGACCCGAAGACGCGCGGGTCGTTCCAGCCTCGCGGGATCGGCACGCAGCTTGTGCAAGCTTTCCGCTCCGCACCTGAGCGGCGGGCGGGTTCCGCTAGCCCGCCGTCCCCATCGCCCACGTGGTGAGGCGTCCGGTCGCGCAGCTTGACGCTCCCTTGCCTGCATAGCGCGCCTGACCGCCGGGCTGGTCGTTGGAGCTTCGCAGTAGGCGGAACTCGAAGTTGCGATAAGCGCCAGCTGTGATGCCGTTCAGCTTGAGCTTCGTGAGCACGAGTCGTTCGTCGTTTGCGTGACGCGCAGCGAAATAGTCCATCAGGGTGTCTCTGCGGCGTGCCTCAACGTCGACGCGCAAGCCGGGGTCGCTGGTGACCGCATACCAGTTGAAGTAGAACTTGCCGCCCCAGACCTTGTTGTTCAGGGCGGCTCGGTCGCCGCGGTTGAAAGCCGAGAGGAAGCGCTTGACCAAAGCCGTTGTTTGCGCCGGGGTGCAGCCCTTCCTCGGCGTCGAGGAGCTTGCGGCTCCTACCCCCACAAGCGCGACCGCCGCTGCCACGAGCGCAACCCTCACGCGCCGAATCCTAGAACGTGACCTGCGCCAGCGTCCTCTCAGCTCGCTGCCATCGGCGGGGCGGGACCGTCCCGCTCAAGCTAGGACGTGGTCGACGCCTGCGACCACCACCCGCTCGATCTCGATGCGGTCGTTCAGCACGACGACGTCGGCAGGAAGCCCGACGTCGATGCGGCCGAGCTCCGGCTCGCCCAGCAGCCTGGCGGGGGCGAGCGTCGCCGCTCCGACCGCATCCTCGATCGGCGCGCCGAGCTCGTGGAGGTTCCGGACGGCCTCGATCATGGTCAGGATGCTGCCCGCCAGCACGCCGTCCGGCCCGCGCACCGCGCCTTCGTGCACCTGGAGGTCGAGCTCGCCGAGCGTCGAAGGGCCGTCCCCGCGCGGGGCCGCGGCGATCGCGTCCGAGACGAGCACCGTGCGCTCGCGCGCCGCCTTCCACACCGTGCGCGCGGTCTCGGGGGCGAGATGGATGCCGTCGAGAATGATCGAGACGTAAACGTCGTCCCGCGCGAGCGCCGCCCCGACGATGCCGGGGTCGCGGTGCAGCAGCGGCCGCATCGCGTTGAAGAGATGGGTGACTCCGCGCGCGCCGGCGTCGAACGCCGCGTTCGCCTGCGCGACGGTTGCGTCGGTGTGACCGAGCGATACGACAACGCCGCGCGCGAGCAGCGCATCGATCAGCGCGCCGGCGCCGACGAGCTCTGGTGCGAGCGTCATCAGGCGCACGGGGCCGGCGTCGAGCAGCCGCTCGAGCAGCGACAGGTCGGGGTCGCGGCGCGACGACGCCTCGTGGGTGCCGAGCCTGTTCGGCGAAAGGAACGGGCCCTCGAGGTGCATGCCGAGGATCCGGGGGCGCGCCGTGTCGCCGACCGGAACTTCGCCCATTGCTGCGAGCACTTGTTCCTCGGGGCTCGTGATCAGCGTCGGCAGGTACGCGGTGACGCCGGTCTCGAGCAGCGCGTCGCCCGCGCGGCGGTACCCGGCGGCGTCCGCATCGAGGAAGTCGACGCCGCCGAAGCCGTTCACCTGCAGGTCGACGAACCCCGGCACGGCGAAGCCGCGGCCGCGTCTGCCGCCGAGCCCGACCGCGGCGATCCGGCCGTCGGCGACCTCGACGTCCCCGGCGACGAGCACCCCGTCGACGAGCGCAGCTTCGACTCCCAACCGTCCCGGCATCGCACCAGTCTAGAAGTGGTCCCTGGAGTTGGTCAATACCAGTTGCAGAAAACTTGCTCCCGCTCTGCTTGTTTCCGGCCGAGCTGGTCTATACCATCGGGTCGTGGCGGCGATCACGCTCGAGCGGGTGACGAAGGCGTTCGGGGCGGTCAAGGCCGTCGACGACGTTTCCCTGGAAGTCGGCGACGGCGAGTTCCTGGTGCTCGTCGGCCCGTCGGGCTGCGGCAAGTCGACGCTGCTCCGGCTACTCGCCGGGCTCGAGGATGTGACCGGTGGCACGATCGCGATCGGCGACCGGGACGTCACCGATCTCGCGCCGAGGTCGCGCGACATCGCAATGGTCTTCCAGAGCTACGCGCTCTATCCGCACATGACCGTGCGTCAGAATCTGGGCTACGGGCTACGCGCCCGGCGAACGCCGAAGGACGAGATCACACGCCGCGTCGCCGACGTCGCCGAGCTACTCGGCCTCGCTGACCTGCTCGACCGGCGGCCGGCGCAGCTCTCGGGCGGGCAGCGGCAGCGCGTCGCGATGGGCCGCGCAATCGTCCGGCAGCCGCAGGCTTTTCTGCTCGACGAGCCGCTTTCGAATCTCGACGCCAAGCTTCGTGTCGGCATGCGCGCCTCGCTCGCGCAGCTGCATCAGCGGCTCGGCGTCACGACCGTCTACGTCACACACGACCAGACCGAGGCGATGACGCTCGGCCAGCGGGTCGCGGTCATGCGCGACGGCCGCATCCTGCAGTGCGACAGCCCACAGGAGCTGTACGCCCGCCCGAGCGACCTCTTCATCGCTGCCTTCATCGGTTCGCCGGCGATGAACCTGGTCGAGGCGTTCCCCGGCCGCGACACCCTTCGGTTCGGCCAGTTCACGCTGCCGGTCTCGCGCCTGCCACTGCATGAGCGCGTTGTGCTCGGCATCCGTCCCGAGGTGTTTCGCGTCGGGGACGGGGCTCTTCCGACGATCGAGGTCCGGGTCGAGGTGGTCGAGGACCTGGGCTCGGAGACGCACCTCTTCTTCCACGTCGACGCGCCGCCGATCACCGCAGAGGTGCTCGAATCGGCTTCCGACGAGGGGTTCTTGAACGCCGACCGTTCCCTCTTCACCGCGCGGGTTGACGCCGGCACGCCGATCCGCGTCGGCGAGACTGTGACGCTCGGCGTCGATGTCGAGCGGTTTCACTACTTCGACGCCGGCACCGGTGCGCGGCTCGCCGGCACGCCGAAGCCGGCGCTCGCCGGAGCGGAAGCATGAGCAAGCAGCGTGAGACGCGAGAGGCGGTGCTCGAGTTGATCGAGGAGCTCGGCGTGGGCGATGCGATTCCATCCGAGCGGCAGCTCGGCATCGATCTTTCCGTCTCGCGTCTCACGGTGCGCGCGGCGCTCGACGAGCTCGTGCGCGAGGGCTACCTCGTCCGACGCCGGGGCGCGGGGACGTTCGTCGCAGAGCCGAAGGTGGCGAAGGGCATTGACATCACGTCGTTCAGCGACGACATGCGAGCCCGCGGGCTCACGCCGGCAAGCCGCACGATCGAGCTTCGGACGATCCCGGCCGGTGCGCGCCTCGGCCGCATCCTGCATGTGTCGCCGTCAGAGCCGGTGGTCGCGGTGAAGCGCCTTCGCCTCGCGGACGGGGAACCGATGGCGATCGAGTTGCTGCACGTCCGCTCGTCGCTCGTTCCAGGGCTCACGGCGTCCGACCTCGAGGAGCATTCGTTCTATGATCTGCTCGCGAGCCGCTGGGAAGTCGCAATCGTCGGCGGCACGCAGACCGTCGAGCCGACGGTGACGAATGACGAGGAGTCCGCCGCGCTCGGCGTGCCACTCCATTCACCGGCACTGCTGTTCGAGCGCGTCACCCGCTCGACCGCCGGCGACGTGGTCGAGTACACGAGCTCCACCTACCGCGGAGATCGCTACCGCTTGGTTACCGAGATCGGCGTCGGCGGCCGGGCGCTGCAGCCGGCTGCCGGCATCGGACTAGACCAGTTGGCAAATTGGTCTTGACTTTTCGGTGAACGTTGTGCGAGCATCGGGACCGATGGCAAGTGGTCAGTACCAACTGAGTGGACCCCCGGAGGCTTCCAGATGAAGAGACGCAGCATCGCCGCCCTCTTGCTCGTCACCGTCGTTGCAGCGGCCGTCGCGGCCACGACGTCGGGCGCGACGAAGAAGGCGAACGCTTCGAGCATCACCGTGTGGCTGCAGACGGACGCGCAGTCGGGTTGGGCCGATCTCGTCGCATCGGTCAATCAGAAGTTTCAGTCCGACCATCCCGGCATGACCGTGAACGTGCAGTACCAGAGCTGGGGCGACCATCTCCAGAAATTCGACGCCACCCTCGCGGGCGGCGGCGGGCCCGACGTGATCGAGATGGGCAACACCGAGATGACGAAATACATGGCGGCCGGCGCGTTCGCCGACCTCAGCTCCGCCAAGAGCGGGTTCGACAACGCGGGCAGCTGGCTGAAGGGCCTTGCCGCGTCAGGCGTCTTCAAGGGCAAGACCTACGGCGTCCCGTACTACGCCGGGTCGCGCGTCGTCACGTACCGCTCCGACCTGTTCAAGAAGGCGGGCATCTCGAAGCTGCCGAAGTCCGTCGGTCAGTACACCGCGGACGCGAAGAAGCTGATGGCGAAGAATGGGAAGAAGGGCTTCTCGCCTGTCTACATCGCGGGCACCGACTGGTACTTCGCGATGGGCTTCGTGTTCGACTACGGCGGCGGCATCGCCACGCAGGTGAGCGCCAAGTGGAAGGGCCTGCTCGCCTCGAAGAAGTCGATCGCCGGCCTGACCGCCTACAAGAACTTCTTCGCGGCGGCATCGCGCGCGTCGAAGACAACCGACGAGGCGCATCCGAACCCCTACGACGTCTACGCCCAGGGCCAGGCGGCCTCGATGATCGGGCCGAGTTGGTACACCTGCTGCGTCGGCACGAAGTACAAGGGCGCGACGTCCCAATTCGTGATGCCGGGCCATGTGGCCGGCACCCCGATGCCCGGCTTCCTCGGCGGGTCTGACCTCGCCGTCCCGATCACGAGCGGCAACAAGGCGCTCGCGACCGACTGGCTCAAGGACTTCACGTCATCGAGCTCGGAGAAGACCCTGCAGGCCAAGGGCAACATCCCGAACGCGACCAACCTGCTCGGGAACAGCATCAACGAGCGCGCCGCCGCTCGAAGCTGGTTCGTCCCGACGGCGAAGCACTGGGTCGACGTCGAGAACGGCAACATCCTCCGCAACATGCTGGCGCAGATCCTCACCGGCAGGCTGACCGTGAAGCAGGCGGCGCAGTCGGCGAGCGACAACATCGCTTCGGTGCTCAACCAGTCGTAGCTTGAGCGAAGGCACCAGTACGGCAACCGCCGCCGGGACGTTCCCCCTCACGTCCCGGCGGCGCCGCCGTCTCTGGGGACGCATCGCCGTCCCATACGCACTGATCGCGCCGGTTGTCGTCACGATCGCGGTGATCCTCGGCTACCCGCTCTACTTCCTCGTCCGGCTCTCGCTCCAGCAGTACGGGCTGTTCGAGTTGATCAGGCACAAGGGCGTCGGGGTCGGGCTCGCGAACTACCGCTCGGTCCTCCACGACCAGATCTTCTGGCACACGCTCGTCCGCACCGTTGTCTTCACCGCCGCGAATGTCGCGCTGACGATCGTGCTCGGGCTGCTCGTAGCGTTGCTTCTCACGCGCGTCAGCAAGTACGTGCGCCTGCTCTTGAGCTCCGGGCTCGTTCTCGTCTGGTCGATGCCGGTCGTCGTCGCCGTCCAGGTGTGGTACTGGATGACGAACTTCGAGAACGGTGTCGTCAACTATGCGCTGACACAGCTCCATCTCGGCAGCTTCGAGCAACACGACTGGTACGCGTCAACGTTCTCCCAGCTCTCGATGGTCACGCTCTTGATCGTCTGGGGTGCGCTGCCGTTCGTCGCGATCACGCTCTACGCGGGCCTTGCGCAGGTTCCGGGCGACCTGCTCGAGGCGGCCTCGGTCGACGGCGCGGGCGCGTGGATGAAGTTCCGCGACATCACGCTGCCGATCCTCCGCCCGATCCTGCTGATCCTCACCAGCCTCTCGATCATCTGGGACTTCGGCGTCTTCACGCAGCCGTACCTGTTGATCGGGCAGTCGAAGATCACGCCGGGCAACTTCCTGATGAGCATCTACCTGTTCGAGGAGGGCTACTTCAAGAGCGACTACGGCCGCGGCGCGGCGATCTCGCTCCTGATGCTGGTGATCGTCGGCGCGCTCAGCGTCGTCTATGTGCGGCGCATGGTGCGGCTCGGAGTCGAGACGTGAGAAGGCGCCAGCTCGGTTGGGATGCGGTCGGCATCGCCGTCTTCATCGTGATCGTGTTCCCGGTGTTCTGGATGATCTCGACGGCGTTCAAGCCGAACGACCAGATCATCAGCCTGACGCCGACGTGGCTGCCGCTCCACCCGACGTTGTCGCACTTCACCGACGCGATCCACCGGCCGTTCTTCTGGACGGACGTGAAGAACAGCCTGATCATCGTCTGCGTCACGGTCGCGCTCTCGATCGTGCTCGCGTTCCTCGCCGCGATCGCGCTCGCGCGCTTCGGCTTCAGCGGCCGCAAGTTGTTCGTCCTGCTCGTGATCGGGATCCAGATGCTGCCGCAGGCGGGCCTCATCATCCCGCTGTATGTCGTGCTGGCGCGCTATCACCAGGTGAACACGCTGAGCGGCGTGATCGTCACGTACATGACGTTCGTGCTTCCGTTCTCGGTGTGGACTCTGCGCGGGTTCCTGCTCGGGATCCCAAAGGAGCTCGAGGAGGCGGCAATGGTCGACGGCTCGACGCGCGTGGGCGTCTTCCTGAAGATCCTGCTGCCGTTGATGGGGCCCGGCCTCGTCGCGACGTCGGTGTTCGCGTTCATCACGACCTGGAACGAGTACATCTTCGCGCGCATCCTGCTGAACGACCAGGGCAAGCAGACGGTCACTGTGTGGCTGTCGTACTTCTACGGCACGAGCAGGCACACCGACTGGGGTGCGTTGATGGCCGCGTCGACGCTGACGGCCGTCCCGGTGGTCGTCTTCTTCCTGCTCGTGCAGCGCCGCATCGCGTTCGGGCTCACCGCGGGGGCCGTGCGCGGATGAGCCTGGGGGCGGCGCTCGTGCTGCCGAGCTTCCCGGGCTCGGATCCGCCCGACTGGATCCGTCGGTTCCTGGCGGACGGGGGGCGGGGGATCGTTCTGTTTGCGTACAACGTCGACGACCTGCCGGCGCTCGCTGCGTCGCTTCGAGCAGAGCGGGAGGACGTGCTGCTCGCAATCGACGAGGAAGGCGGTGATGTGACCCGGCTCGAGTGGCGCGAGGGCAGTTCGTACCCCTCCGCGGCTGCCCTCGGCGCGCTCGACGAGCCGGTGCTCACGGAGGAGGTGGCGGCGGCGATCGCGTCCGATCTCGCTGCTGCTGGTGTCAACTGGAACTTCGCACCGGTCGCCGACGTCAACGTGCCCGCCAACCCGGTCATCGGCGTCCGCTCGTTCGGCTCCGATCCCGGGCTCGTCGCCCGGCACGTCGCCGCAGCGGTGCGCGGGACGCAGCGGGTCGGGGTTGCCGCATGCGCGAAGCATTTCCCCGGTCATGGCTCGACCGTCGAGGACTCGCACCTCGCGCTTCCGGCGCTGGTCGGGCCGCTCGAGGCCGGGCTCGAGCCGTTTCGCGCGGCGATCGCCGCCGACGTCGCGTCGATCATGACCGCGCACATCAAGGTGAACGCGGACGCCGCGACCCTCGACCGGATGGTGCTGCACGACCTCCTTCGCAGCGAGCTCGCGTTCGAGGGCGCGATTGTCGCCGACGCGCTCGAGATGAAGGGCCTGAGCGGGCGGCACGACGTCGCCGACGCTGCCGTGCTCGCCGTCGAGGCAGGTGCCGACGCGCTCATCGTGGGTCACGATCTCGGCGAGTCCGAGGCGCAGCGGATCGTCGCCACGCTCGACGGTCGCGTGTCGACGGACCGCCTCGAGGAGGCGAGCGCGCGTGTCGCGGAGCTCGCCCGGCGGGCGACGCCGCGCGCTGCCGCCGTCGACCGGTCGGCCGCTCTCGGCGCCGCGAGGCGGGCCGTGCATGCCGAAGGTGATATTTCGTTCGCCGGCGACCCTGCGATCGTCGAGCTGCGCCCGGTCGCCAATATCGCCGCGGGTGAGGCAGAGCACGCGCTTGCGACGCGGATCGTCCGCGAGGGCGAGCCGATCCCGGACGCTGACGTCTACGTCGTCCGCGACGTGCACCGCCATCCCTGGATGGAGGCGGTCGACCGTCCCGGTGCGGTGGTCGTCGAGGTCGGCCTGCCGGTCTGGCATCCGAGCGCAGCGCGTGGGTACGTCTCGTCGCTGGGCGGCGGCCGCGCGTCGCTCGAAGCGGTCGAGGAGCTGCTCTCGCCGCTGTGACGACGCACCTCGAGCGCGAGTTGCGTGAGCAGCCTGCGGCGCTCGAGCGCCTGCTCGAGACGCAGCGAGGAAGTGCCGAGCGGATCGCCGCGCTGCTCCAACGCAGCGACGTCGGATACGTGCTGATCGCCTCACGCGGCAGCTCGTCGAATGCCGCGCGCTACGCGCAGTACGTCCTCGGCCGCGCGCACCGTGTGCCCGTTGCCTTCGCGACCCCCTCGCTCTACACCCTGTACGGGCAGCCGCCGCGCCTGGACGGCGCGCTCGTCCTCGGGATCTCGCAGTCGGGCCGGTCACCGGACGTGAAGGAGGTACTCGAGGAGGCGAAACGGCAGGGACGGCCGACCGTCGCGATCACGAACGACGTCGCCTCGCCGCTCGCGGCCGCGGCCGACGAGGTCCTCGCGCTCGAAGCGGGCGACGAGCTCGCCGTCGCTGCGACGAAGACGTATCTGAACTCACTCGGCGCGATCGCGCTCCTGTTCGCCGTCTCGACCGGTGACGGCGAGGCGCTTGACGAGCTCGAGCGCATCCCGGCTCACGTCGCGCTCCAGGTCGAGCGCTCGTGGGACGACGCGCAACGCCTCGACCGGCTTGGCGAGCTGCAGGGTGGAACCGTCGTCGCGCGCGGCGTCAACTACGCGACCGCGTTCGAGATCGCGCTGAAGATCCGCGAGCTCTCGGGGCTCCTGTTCGAGGCGTACTCCGCAGCCGATCTCATGCACGGGCCGATCGCGGCGGTCGGCTCGGGCTGGCCGGTGATCGCCGTGGCGCCACGCGGGCCGGCATTCGAGTCGATGGCAACCGCCCTGGATGCGCTCAAGGAGCGGGGTGCGCGTCTCATCGTCGTCTCCGACGACGATCGCGCACTGGCCCGCGCGGACGCGGCGCTGCCGCTCTGGACGCGCGTCCCCGAGTGGCTTTCGCCGCTCGTCGCCGTCGTGCCGGGCCAGCTCGCGGCGCTCCGGCTCGCGCTGCTCCGTGGCATCGATCTCGACACGCCGCTCGGCTTGCACAAGGTCACATTGACGCGCTGAGCTACCTTGCCGCGCGTGACCCTCGTCGAGGGAGAACGCCGGTTTGCGGCACCGCCTGCGCGCGTCTTCGAGCTCCTGACGACCCCCGGCGTCATCGCCGCGGCGATCCCGGCTGTGAGGTCGCACGAGGTCGTCGACGCCGATCATTGGCTAGCGAAGGTGAAGCCGCCGTTGCCGCTCGCGCCGGCGGTCACGATCCGGTTCGAGGTACTCGACCGGCGGCCGCCCGAGCACGCGAGGTTGCACGCACACGGCGGCGGCGCGGACGTCACCTCGACGTTCGACCTTGTCGCCGACGGCGACGCGACCGTGATGCACTGGCGAACCGAGCTCCGCCTTGCGGGTCTCCTCGGGAAGCTCGCCGGGGCCGGCGGTGAAGCGGTCGCGAGGCGTCAGGCCGACCGGACGCTCGACGAAGTCACGCGCCGTCTGTGATGTCGGCGTGGCGCTCGGCCACGCACAGTCGCGCCCAGTACTCGGCTCGTTCGAGGATCCGCTGCTCGACGGCCGGGCCGCCGTCGGCCTTGATGCGCACCTGGTGGACGACGGCCTCGCCGTGCGTGTCGATCTCATGTCGCTCCTCCGAGACGATCGACACCTCGCCGACTTCATCGAGCAGCCATTCGGCAAGCCGGTCGATCTCGGCGGGCGTCGCCTCTCGCCCGGCGAAGATGCCGAAGTTCACGCGAACCTCACCGTCGGTCACGAATGCGAGCGTTGGCTCGTTCACCAGGTGTACAACGTCGCTGCCTGGACGCGGGTTACGTCAGCGCTCACGCGGCTGCCAGCGGAAGCCCCGGATCGCAGCAACAGCGCCGATTGCGCCCCAGAGAAGAACGATGCCGAGCGAGCCCGTGTCAGTCCAGAGATGGTGGTGGCGCACCATCACATCTCGGGTGAGCTTCGTGAAATAGGTCAGCGGCAGGACATCTGCGATCGCACGCAGAAACCCCGGGTACTTCGCGGGCGAGAAGAACGTGCCGGAGATGATCGCCATCGGCAGGTAGACGAAGTTGACGACCGCCGAGGAGCCTTCGGCCGAGCGGACCGCCCCGGTCAGCGCGAGCCCGAGTGCAGCGAACGCACCCGCGCCGATCGCGAGCTCGGCGAGCAGTGAGAGCGGCCGGTCCGGAAGGGCGACCGAGAAGAGCACCCGGCCGAGCACGATGATCAGCCCCGCCTCGATCAAGAACGTCACGAACGTGGAGACGAGCACAGCGACGAGGTAGATCGCAGGCGGCAGCGGCGTTGCGCGGATCCGTTTCAGCACGCCGCTCTCGCGCCGGATCACCATCGTGATCGCGAGCCCCGCGAACGCGGTCGATGCGACGCCGTACCCGATCATCCCCGCTTCGAGGTACGCGGCGCCGCGGATGGCCCGAGATGCGGTCGTTGCCGTAGATCGAGCCGAAGACGAGGAAGAAGATGATCGGCAGGAAGAACGTGAAGAAGGCCGCCTCTCGGTTCCGCCAGAAGAGGAGCTGTTCCGTCTGGAGCTCGTGCACGAACAATCTCATTCGCCGGTCAGCTCCAGGTACACGTCCTCGAGCGTCGGTCGGCGCACCTCGAGCCCGTCGAGCTCCTCGCCTCGCGCCAGCGCCTCGGCGGTCAGTTCGTTCAGGCGGCGCGTCGGGTCGCGCGTGCGCTCGACGACCGCGTCACCGTTTCGGCTGTAGCGGATCTCCGTCTCGACGTCGCCGCCGCGCAGGTCGGCGGGCGTGCCTTCGCGAATGATCTCGCCGTTCCTGAGTACCGCGACGCGATCGGCAAGCTGCTCGGCCTCGTCGAGGTAGTGGGTGGTCAGCAGGATCGTCGTCCCGAGCGCGCGCAGGTTGGAGATCGTCTGCCAGGCGGTGCGGCGCGCGCCAGGATCGAATCCGGTGGTCGGTTCGTCGAGGAAGAGCAGTTCCGGATTGCCAACCAGGGCGAGCCCGAGGTCGAGCCGCCGCTGCTGGCCGCCGGACAGTGTGCGCACGCGCGCGTTCGCCTTCTCCGTCAGCTCGACGATCTCGATCACCTCCCGCGGATCGCGGGGGCTCGCGTAGTAGCCGGCGAACGTCGCGAGACTCTCGCGGACGGTCAGGTTCGGATAGAGGGAGGACGACTGGAGCATGACGCCGATGCGCTCGCGCCACTGCGTGCCGCTCTGCTCCGGGTCCGAACCGAGCACCTCGACGGTGCCGCCGTCGCGGGCGCGGTACCCCTCGAGGATCTCGATCGTTGTCGTCTTGCCGGCGCCGTTCGGGCCGAGCAGGCCGAACACCTCGCCGCGTTCGATCGTGAAGTCGATTCCGCGGACTGCTTCGTAGTCGCCGTAGTTCTTGCGGAGGCCCGAGACCGAGACCGCCGTCACAGCTCGAGCTCCGCGACCCCGGCCGGCCGGAAGCTCACGTCGCGCTCGGTCAGCGCGAAGACGATCTCGCTGCAGTCCGGTTGATGCGCGATCGCGACGACGGTGTCGCCCTTGTCCGCCGCCGCGTCGCGGAGCGTCTCGACGGTCGCGCCCGGCGCGAGCCGCTCGTCGGTGGTCGGGCGGAGGTTGCACGCGCGCGCGATCAGATCTGCGGTCTCGCGCGCTCGAAGCAGCGGGCTCGAAACGACGGCCGCCGGCTGTTCGGCGGCGAGCCGCTCGCCGAGAGCGCGCGCGGCGTCGCGGCCCGCGGCCGTCAGGGCGCGCAGCTCGTCCGGCTGACCCGGCGCGGCTTCGGCGTGACGGACGAGGAAGAGGCGCACGCGGCTAGCGTAGACGCGACGCGACCTCGCCCAGGACCGCCAATCGCTCGACGTCGCCCTTGAGCTCGACCGACGTTCATTCGGGAGTGACGTAGGCGGCGGTGAGCCCGCCGTCGACGAGGAACGTCGCGCCGGTGACGTACGACGACTCGTCGGAGGCGAGGAACAGCGCGCCGTTCACGACCTCGCGTGCCTTCGCGAGCCTGCCGGTCGGCCAATGGTTGCGGCGGCGGTCGAGCGCTGCGGGATCGTCGCCGAAGATGCGGAGCAGGAGCGGCGTCTCGACCGGGCCGGGGCAGAGTGCGTTCACGCGCACACCTTGTCGCGCGAACTGGACCGCGAGCTCGCGCGTCATGCTCAGCACCGCGCCCTTCGACGCCGTGTACGAGATCTGGCTCGTCGCCGCGCCGACGATCGCGACGAAGCTCGCGACGTTGATCACGCTGCCGGCGCCGCGTTCGAGCAGGTGGGGGATGC
This sequence comes from uncultured Thermoleophilia bacterium, assembly GCA_963785875.1. GTDB lineage: Bacteria > Actinomycetota > Thermoleophilia > Gaiellales > Gaiellaceae > PALSA-600. The sequence goes on from CAWAWV010000005.1 coordinate 161,392, forward strand.
CGTGCTTGCAGCACAGAAAGACGCCTTTGGTGTTGACGGCTTGCACGCGGTCCCAGGCTTCGGTGCTGGTGTCGAGCACGGAGGCGTCGTCGGCGGGGGAGATGCCGGCGTTGTTGTAGAGGACGTCGATGCCGCCGAAGCGGTCCTTCGTCGCGCTCATCATGGCGGCGACACTCATCTCGTCGGCGACGTCGACCTGCTGCACGAACGCGGTGCCTTCGGCGCAGCTCGCAACAGTCTCAGCGGCCGCGTTCGCGTCGACGTCCGCTGCGCACACCTGCGCGCCTTCTTGTGTGAAGAGCTGTGCGGCATCGCGGCCCATTCCGCCGCCTGCGCCCGTGATCACGCACACCTTCCCGTCGAGACGACCCATCAGCCGTCCGTCGAGTAGTAGACGTTCTTTACTTCCGAGTAGCTGTCGAGCGCGTGCAGGCCGAGCTCACGGCCGAACCCCGATTGCTTGAAGCCTCCGAACGGTGTCGAGACGCGCACGCTCGAGTTCGAGTTGATGCTCAGCACGCCCGTGTCGAGCGCCCGCGCGACGCGGAGTGCACGCGCGCCGTTCTGTGTCCAGATCGATCCGGAGAGGCCGTACGGCGTGTCGTTCGCGAGGCGAATCGCGTCGGCTTCGTCGTCGAACGGAATCAATGCTGCGACGGGTCCGAACACTTCGTCCCGTGCGACCCGGTCGTCGTTGGTCGCCTCGACGAGGGTGCACGGGAACCAGTAGCCGGTGCCGTTGGGGGTGTCGCCCTGGAACATCGGTGTCGCCTCGACGAAGCTCGCGACCGTTTCGCGGTGGCTCGCGGAGATGAGCGGTCCCATCTCGGTCGCGTCGTCTCTTGGGTCGCCGACCTTTACGTTGCGTGCCGCGTCGACGAGCAGGTCGGCGAAGCGGTCGTAGGCGCTCTTCTCGACGAGGATGCGGGAGCGTGCGCAGCAGTCCTGGCCGGCGTTGTCGAAGACTGCGTAGGGGGCGGCTGCGGCGGCCTTCTCCAGGTCGGCGTCGGCGAACACGACGTTTGCGGACTTGCCTCCGAGCTCGAGCGTGACGCGTTTGATCGTCGCGGCGGCGCCTTCCATGACGCCGCGGCCGACTTCGGTGCTGCCGGTGAAGCCGATCTTGGCGACATCGGGGTGCTCGACGAGCCGCTGGCCGACGACGGACCCTTTGCCGACGACGACGTTCAGGACTCCTTCGGGGATGCCGGCCTCGAGTGCGAGCTCGGCGAGGCGGAGCGCTGAGAGCGGTGTGAGCTCGGCCGGCTTGAGGACGATGGTGTTGCCGCAGGCGAGCGCGGGCCCGAGCTTCCAGGAGGAGATGTTGAGCGGGAAGTTCCAGGGGACGATGAGGCCGACGACGCCGAGTGGTTCTCGGAAGGTCATGTCGATGCCGCCGGCGACGGGGATGGTCTCGCCGTGGCGCTTGTCGACGGCGCCGGCGTAGAAGTGGAAGACGTCGGCGACCATGCCGACCTCGCCGCGGGCGCCGCTGATCGGCTTGCCGACGTTGGCGGATTCGACGCGGGCGAGCTCCTCGTGGTGCTCCTCGACAAGGGTTGCGAGCCGACGGAGCAGCCGCCCACGGTCGGTGGGCGAAACCGCCCGCCAAGCCGGAAACGCCTGCTTGGCCGCCGCCACGGCCGCGTCGGTCTCGGCAACTCCAGCCGACTCGAGGGTCGCAATCGTCTCCTCAGTCGCCGGATTGATGACGGTGACGGTCACGCCGCTGATCTAATCACGTCTCGGTTTGGACACCGTCGTTTGGCGAAGATTCGGCTCGCGGCGCGCGTGCATCTCGTACGTGAGTTCGCGATACACGATCCGCGAGCGGGCCTTGTCCGTGCCGAGCAGCCGAAGGAGCCTCTCGGGTCGATGGAACGGACGAAGCTTCTCGAGCCCGAGGGTCGCGGCGTAGCTGCACCAGTCGCCCTTTCTCGGGCCGGGCCGTACGCGATTCTTGGACGGATTGAGATCGACGTACGCGCACGCACCGATCACGGCGCGCTCGTCTGTAAGTGGCTTGGCGAAGAAAGCGTGCCGAAACAGATGACCCTTGCGAGTCTGTCCGTATGCAGCGTGAATCCTTCGTGAGTAGCCGCCGTGCAGCTCGCGCATTCCTTCGGATAGGCCGCCGCGCGTGAGCTCGACTACGAAATGGTGGTGGTTCTTCATGAGTGTCCACGCCAGTGTCTGCCAGCCGTACTTCCTCGCCGCTCTGTCATAGAGCTCGAGAAACAATTGATGCTCACCCGGCGTACGGAAAAGCGTGCGCCCGTACGTGCCGCGGGACCCGACGTGGTACATCCCTTGCGGATCAATGGCGGGCCGCCGTGGCATCCTCCGAGGCTACGCGCCGGCGCGCGATGACCTGCTGAGCGGGCGTACTTCGTAACGCTTTTGACACCTTCGTTTGGCGGCGGTTAACGCCGCGAAGCCCGAAACGCCCTGGCCTCGACGACCAGCGCCTCGAAGAGCGCGCGGTCGTCGCCGGCTTCGGGGTGCCACAGGACGCCGAGGGCGAAGCGGCGCGACGGGTCTTCCACCGCCTCGAGTGTCCCGTCCGGCGCACGGGCGGCTTCTTGCAGCCTCGCCCCCAGGGCACCGAAGCCCTGGTGGTGGTGCGACTTCACGTCATGCCGGTCGCCGAGGATCGACGCGAGTCGCGTTCCGGCCTCCACCTCGACGTCATGCTCCGAGAACACCCCGGGGACCTCGCGATGCAGCTCCGTCCCGACCCGGTCGGGCACGTGCTGTTCCAGGTCGCCGCCGAGCGCGACGTTCAACACCTGCGAGCCCCGACAGATCGCGAGCACCGGCACGTCCAGCTCCAGGGCCGCGCGCATCAGCTCGAGCTCGAAGTCGTCCCGCTCGCGAACCACGCCGCTCGTCTCCGTGTGCGCGTCTGCGGCGTACAGCTCAGGATCGAGATCCGAGCCACCGGAGAACACGAGCCCGTCGACGGCGCCCAGCGTCTCGGGCAGCGACGACCCCGGCGGGACGAGCAGCGGCGCACCGCCGGCCGCCGACACCGCGCGCACGTAGTCGGCCGGCACGAGCGCCGCCTCCAGGTTCCACGCACCCCACGCCGCCGGCACGAGATACGTCGTGATCCCGATCACCGGCCGGAGCTCAGCCACGCTCGTACAGCCTCGCCCTCTCCCAGTCGGTGACTACCCGATCGAACAGCGCCTGTTCGGTGCGCGCGTAGTTCAGATAATGATCGACGACGCCGTCGCCGAACGCGCCGCGCGCGACCGAGCCGCCCTCCAACGCAGACACAGCCTCCCGCAGCGTCGACGGGAACCGCTCAACCGACGACTCGTACGCATTCCCCTCGAACGCCGGAGGCAGCTCGAGCTCGTTCTCGAGCCCGTGGATACCCGCCGCGATCGTCGCCGCGAACGCCAGGTACGGGTTGACGTCCCCGCCCGGGATCCGGCACTCGACCCGACGAGCGGCGCCGGAGCCGACGATCCGGAAGCCGCACGTTCTGTTGTCGAGCCCCCACGCGAGCGTCGTCGGAGCCCACGACCCTGCCGCATAGCGCTTGTACGAGTTGATGTTCGGCGCGAAGAACACGGCGAGCTCCCGCGCGCACGCGATCTGACCGGCGAGATACCGGCCGAACAGCACGTCGTCCGACGCGAACGCCGGCGCGCCGCCTCGCCAGAGCGACGAATGGATGTGGCACGACGACCCGATCCACTCATGTGACGGTTTCGCCATGAAGGTGATCGAGCATCCGTTGAGATGCGCGATCTCCTTTGCGCCGTTCTTGTAGACGACGTGGTTGTCGGCCATCGTCAGCGCGTCGTCGTAGCGGAAGTTGATCTCCTGCTGGCCGGGCCAGGCCTCGCCTTTCGACGTCTCGACGCGGATGCCGGCGCCCTGCATGCCGTTCCGGATCTGGCGCAGCAGCGGCTCGTCGTAGGTGCTCGCAAGGATGTGGTAGTCGAGGATGTACGGCACCGACGGCGTCAGGTCGCGGTAGCCCTTGTGGTGCGCCTCCGCGTAGGTCTCGCGCAGCAAGTAGAACTCGAGCTCCGAGCCGACCATCACGTCGAAGCCGAGCGCCGACGCCCGGTCGAGCTGCGCGCGCAGCACCTGCCTGGGCGACGGCCGCACCGGGGCCCCGTCGAGCCAGAGAACGTCGCACAACACGAGTGCCGTCGCCTCCAGCCACGGCAGGCGCCGCAACGTGGTGAGATCGGGGGCGAGCTCGAAGTCGCCGTAGCCGCGCTCCCACGACGCGATCTCGTAGCCCGGAGTCGGCTCCATCTCCATGTCGAGCGCGAGCAGGTAGTTGCACCCCTCCGTGCCGTGCCCGTGGTCGACCTGCTCGAGGAAGAAGTCGCGGTGGAGCCGCTTGCCGAGCAGCCTTCCTTGCATGTCGGTGAACGCCATGATCACCGTGTCGATCGTCGGATCGGCGCGCAGTTCCTCGAGCGTGAGCAAGACGAATGCCTCCTTCGTGGAGGGAGCCGGCCCGCGCCGACTCCCTCCAATCGTGAACGACGTCGATCCTACGCAGAGGTAGGAGTCGGGCTCGGCGGCGGGGTGTCGTACTCGGCCTCGATCCGCTCGAGCTCTTGTTCGGAGCCCTGCACGACCGGACCTTTGAACCACTTGTGCGCCGAAACGACCCACCAGATCCCGACGGCGAGCAGAACCCCGCCGACCGTCAATGGAGCGTAGTTCACGACGTTCCAGTCGAAGCCGTCGTTCCACGGGATGCCCGCGGGGACGGTCGGCATGAGGAACAGGATGCAGATCAGCAGGATCCACAGACACGCGATCGGGTTGATCCACCGGTAGTGCTTTCCCAGCGTCCAGGCGCCCGCCTCGAACCGGTCACCGGCTCGCCAGCGCAGATAGATCGGCACCGAGTAGGCGATGTAGAGGCCGATGACGGCGACCGAGGTGCCGACGAGGTACCCGACCGCGCCGTTCGCGAGCGTCGGAACCATCAGCGCCCACGAGAGCACGGCGATCGCCATCACCGCGTTCGTCGGCACACGGTGGGTGCGGCTGACCTTCCGCCACAACGCCCGTCCGGGGACCGCGCCGTCGCGGGAGAACGCGAACATCATCCGCGATGCGGCCGTCAGCGATGCGAGCCCACAGAAGAACTGGGCGACGCAGGCAATGACGAGCAGGAATTCGGCCCACGTCTTGCTCATCGAGTTCTGCCAGATGTACGTCACGTCGAACGCACCCGCACCGATCGTTCCCTGGACGTCCGGCACCGCGAACGTCACGGCGAGCAGAAGGATCCAGCCGAAGATGATCGACATGACGACCGACATCACGACGCCGAGTGCCGCCGCACGCGAAGCCTTCCGAGTCTCCTCGCTCATGTGCGCCGATGCGTCGTAGCCGGTGTACGTGTATTGCGCCATCAGCAGTCCGATCCCGAACACGAACCAGAACGTGAGGCTCGAGAAGTTGTGACCGCTGAACCCTGACTCGTTGATCGTCTTCGTGAAGACGAACGACGCCGACTGATGATGGTCGGGGACGACGATCAGGACGAGCACGATCACCGCGACGCCGACCATGTGCCACCACGCGGAGATCGAGTTGATCAGCGCGAGGAGTCGCACACCGTTCAGGTTGAGCAAGAGGTGCAGGAAAACAATCACACTGAAGGTCACGAACACCGTGTGCGTGTCGGTGCCGATGCTCCCCGGGAACCAGAGATTGAGGAGCGCCGTCCAGAACACCGCGGCGCCGTAATCGATCGCCGCGGTCACTCCGATCTGGCCGATGAGGTTGAACCAGCCGGAGAACCAGCCCCAGATTGGGGAGCCGAGCTTGGACGACCAGTAGTAGATCGCGCCGGCGGTCGGCATCGCGGACGCGACTTCGCCCATCGCCAGGGCGACGAGGAGGACGAAGAAGCCGACGATCAGCCAGCCCCACGTGATCGCGACCGGGCCGCCGGAGTTGAACGCGATGAAGTACGACGTGAGGCAGCCTGCGAGGATCGAGATGATCGTGAACGAGATCGCGAAGTTCGAGAAACCGCCCATCTCGCGGTACAGCACCTGCGCGTACCCGAGCTTGTGCAGGAGCCTCGAGTCGTCGTCGTGGTGTCCGTGGCTTTCCACCACACCTCCTTAGGGGGGAGACGTTCGGTGACCCCTGTCGCCCCGATTCTCTGATATCGGGTGGTCGGCACACAAGGTCCGATCGGTAGCCTCGAGCCGTGCGGCGTTTCCGCTACGTGGTCGCAGACGTCTTCACCGACGAGCCGCTGACCGGCAACCAACTCGCCGTCTTCACCGACGCGCGCGACCTGAGCGACGTCGACATGCAGTCGCTCGCCCGGGAGATGAACTTCTCGGAGACGGTGTTCGTGCTGCCGGCGACGACCGACGAAGCCGACGTCAGGATCCGGATCTTCACCCCCGCCGTCGAGCTCCCGTTCGCCGGCCACCCGACGCTCGGGAGCGCGTTCGTGCTGGGAGGGCCGCTCCAGAAGATCGTGATCCGGCTCGAGACCGGAGCGGGCATCGTCCCGGTCGAGCTCGAGCGCGAAGGCCCGAAGATCGTCTTCGGGCGGATGGAGCAGCCGGTCCCGGTGTGGGAAGGCGTCCCGGATCCGGCGCCGATCCTGGCTGCTCTCGGCAGCGAACGTTCGGGGTTACCCGTGGAGCGCTACGACCTCGGCCCAGGCCATGTCTACGTCGAGCTGGGCTCGCCGGGCGCTGTCCAGGGACTGTCCCCGGACATCGGGGCTTTGGCCGCGGCTACCCAGGACGGTGTCAACTGCTTCGCGCACGTCGAAGGAAACCGGTGGAAGACGCGGATGTTCGCGCCGAACCACGGCGTCGTCGAGGACCCTGCGACGGGCTCCGCCGCCGGGCCGCTCGCGATCCACCTCGCCCGGCACGGACGGATCCGGTTCGGCGACGAGATCGAGATCAGCCAGGGGGCGGAGATCGACCGGCCCTCGACGCTGTACGCGACGGCCGAAGGCGAGGGCGACCGCATCGACCGCGTCGAGGTCGGCGGCTCAGCGGTGCTGGTCGCGCGCGGCGAGTTCGGCTTCTAGCCCATCACAGCGCGACAGCTGTGATCTCGGGCAGCTCGCCGGTGACCGCCGTCCAGAACACGCCGCCGTCGCGTGAAAGGTAGAGACGGTTGCGGGCGGCGTACACGATCGTGTCGGGGTCGTCGGAAGCGATTGCGACGGCACGGCCGGGAGGCAGGCCGCGGCCGGACGCACGCCACGTCGCGCCGGCGTCGTAGGAGAGTAGAAGCGGCGGTTTCGCGTCGACGACGGCGGCGACGGTCGGGCCGGCTGCGGCGGCCGCGACGACCCGCGGCAGATTGAGCTCGGGCTCGAGGCCTGGTTCGAACGCGTCTACGCCGACGACGGATCCGTCGTCCAGATCGACCGCGAACGTCCCGGCAGCGGTTGCGACGAGCGCGATCACCGCAGCAGTGACGCGACGACCGCGGTCGCGCGCCGTGCGGCACCGACAGGGGCGAAACCCGCGTTCCGCCCGACGATGTACGCGGTCGCGAACGCGTCGCCGGCGCCGGTCGGGTCACGGTCGAGCGGATGCGCGCGCACATGCTCGGAGCCGCCGCCGCAGTACACGGTCGAGCCGCCGGAGCCGTGGGTGACGACGACCTCGCGGACGCCGAGCGCGTAAACGTCTCCTACCACCTCGGCCTCCTCGTCGGCCAGCTTCAGCACCGAGATGTACCGGAGGATCTCCCGGTCGAAGTCGTCGTTGAGCTCGAGTGGCCCGGTGTGCGGCGCGCGGACGAGGCCCTGTCCGTCGAACGACACGCGATGGCGGCGGGCAAGTGACTTCACGGTCGCGGCGGGCCACTCGGCGCGCGAGAGCGGCGCGATGTGGATCCAGCGCGACCGCAACTCGGGAACGTCGCCGGGATGCCAGGTGTCGCCGATCGCGTCGACGGCCATCGTTCGCCGGTCGCCGTTGTACGAGAACGCGAATGCCGCCGTCGAGCTCCCCGGCACGTAGCGGACGGGGGTCCCGAGGCGTACGAGCGGCGGCAGCAACCGGTCGCGATCCGTAGCTGCGCAGCGGGCGACGATCCGCGCCGGCACCCGGAGGCGTTGCAGAGCCCGCGCGCCGTGGTAGGGCCCGCCGCCGACGTGCGGTGGCCTGCCCGGGAGGACGTCCTGCGACAGGTTCCCGAGCAGGCCGATCATCGCCCGAGTTTGAGTGATTTACGCCGACCGGGCGAGGGAGACCGCCGCGCGCCTCCAAAACCGCGTGGCGACGACGGCCAGCACGAATGCCGCCGCGAAGCTCGGCAACGACGCACCGCCCCACGGCGAGGCGTGTGGATGGAGGTGCGCGACGAGCCGCGTCCACCAGGCCGGCCCCTGAGGCGAGAGCCACTGATAGAGGCAGAAGCCCGCGAGCCACGCGACGAGCATCTCCGGCCGCAGCTCGGGCGCCCGAAAGATCGAGTCCCTGTCGTAGTGGCGACCGTGCAGGAGCCAGTCGGCGAGGAGCACAGCGAAGAGCGGCACGAAGAACGAGCCGAGCAGGTAGAGAAACGGCTGGTAATTCCGCAGGTCGACGAGCAGTGCGCCGATGGTCGCCACGGCCGCGAACCCGCCCACGAGCAGCCGCTGTGGCACGGCGGGCAGCAGGTTCTGCAGGCTGACGGCGCCCGAGTAGACGTTCGCGAACGCCTCGTCGCTCTCGTCGACGGTCAGTGCGAGGAGCGCAAGGACGCTTGCGGCGCCTCCCGCGGCGATCGCGGTCAGGAGGGCGGGCGCTTCGCTGATGTGGCGGGACATCGCAATGACCGCGCCGAGGGCGAACAGCGGGATCGTCGGCACGAAGTACCCGAGGCCCGCGCCCAGGAAGCCGGTCGAGCGCGAGCGGGAGAAACGCGTGTAGTCGGCGACGAGCGGCGTCCAGCTGATGATCGACGCGAGCACGAGGTCGAAGCCGGGCCAGAACGCGTGCGCGCCGTTGCGGTGCCAGAGGGCTACCGGATGCTGACCGTGCAGCGACCACCACGCGAGGTAGAAGAGCGACACGATCACAATCCACACTGCGAACTTGCGCACGTAGCGGCGAACGAACCCGACCGGTCCGAGAAACGCGAGCACGGTTGCGACGATGCCGAAGAGAATCTTCCAGAATGCGACGCCGCCGAAGCCGAGCACCTGCTGCGAGAGCGCACTCGCCCCGGTCGCGATCACGATCAGCTCGAAGACCGACCACCCGAGGCACTGCAGGACGTTCAACCCGGTCGGCAGGTACGACCCGCGCCGCCCGAGCGGTGCGCGCATGAGCACCATCGTCGGCACCCGCGCGTCGGCGCCGATCAGGCCCCCGAGCGCAAGGAGCAGGTTCCCCACGAACGCGGCGGCGACGATCGCCGCGATCGCCTCCGGCAGCGAGAGCGCGAGCCCGAACTCGTCCGCCGGCAGCACGAGGAACGCACCGGCCACGATCACGAGCAGCGAGACCGACAGGTTCGCCCAGAGCAGGAACCCGTCCAGGATCCCGAGGACACGCAGACGCTCGGGAACGGGCTCGATGCCCCAGCTCGGTGTCTCGGTGTCGGCCACGTGAGCTCCCTTCGCCGGCATGACCCGGATCAGGTTCGACGGGTGTGATCTCAGCCCCGGACAGGGCACCCCGGTGGGCGCACCGTAGCTAGAGCGCAACCAGCCGTGTTGCAGTTGCCTTCCACGTCGCCACCAGCCGCTCTCCCTCGCGCACGGCCAGTCGATCCGCCGACTCGGCCGTGACCTCAGCGGTCAGCGGGCCGACGGCGACGCGGACGCGATTGCCGATCCGCGAGACACTTCCCACCTCGGCGACGAGATGGTTCTGCGCCGAGTCGTCGGGCGCTGCGCGGGCGAGGGTGACGTCCCACGGATACACGACGGCAGCGGCCGCCCCCTCGACGGCATCGGTCGAGTAGACGACCCCGCCGCCCTCGAGTTGCAGCACGGTCAGGCTGCCCCCGCCGGCGGCGTGCGCTCGTCCGCGCAGCAGGTTGGCGCCGGTGAGCGAGCCGACGAACGCGTCTGCGGGGCGGGCGAGGAGGGCGGCCGGCGACGCGAGCTGCCTGAGCCGGCCGTCGACGACGACGCCGACGAGGTCGGCGAGGGTTGCTGCGTCCTCGAAGTCGTGCGTGACGACGAGCGCGGGCAGCGCGGACGTCCGCAGCACGTCCCGAAGCTCGCTGCGCACGGCGGCGCGGGTGTGCGCGTCGAGCGCCGCGAGCGGCTCGTCGAGGAGCAGCAGCCGCGGCGCACGCGCCAGGGCTCGGGCGAGCGCGACGCGTTGCTGCTCGCCCCCGGAGAGCGACTCGGGCCGGGCGTCGGCGAGCCTGGTCAGTCCGAAGCGCTCGAGCAGCGGCGCGACGTCCGCGTGTGCGCCGAACAGCACGTTCTGCCGGACGGTCAGATGGGGGAAGAGCGCATAGTGCTGGAACATCATTCCGACGGGCCGTTCCTCCGGACGGCGCCAGGTGTGCTCGTCGAACCAGACCTCCCCGCCGAGGGCGATTCGCCCCGACGCGGGCCGGACGAGGCCCGCGACCGCTCGCAGCACGGTGCTCTTGCCGGCACCGGATGGGCCGACGAGCGCGACCGTTCCCTCGACCTCGAGCGTCAGCTCGACGTCGAAGGCGCGAAGCGGAACCCGGAGGTCTGCAGTGAGAGCGTCCACGACGTTGCGAGCTTGAGGGCGATGAGTAGGGCGGCGCTGACGAGTACCAGCACACCGCTGATTGCAAGTGTGACGTCGAAGTTCACGTCGAATTCGGCGTAGATCGCGAGCGGCAGCGTCTGCGTGACTCGTTGGAGCGACCCGGCGAACATGATCGTCGCCCCGAACTCGCCGAGGCCGCGTGCGAACGCGAGGGCTTCGCCCGCGGCGAGGCCGCCTCCCGCGAGTGGCAATGCGATGCGGAAGAAGATGCGAGCGGGACCGGCACCGAGCGTCCGGGCGGCGTCGACGAGGGTCGGGTCGACAGCCTCGAAGGCTGCGATCGCCGCGCGCACGTACAGAGGCCCAGAGACGAACGCGACCGCAAGCGTGACCGCCGTCTGCGTGAACGGGATCGCCGTGTGCAGCAGCCCGACGCGGCCGAACGTGACGAGCAGCCCGATGCCCGCCACTGCCGGCGGCAGCACGAGCGGCAGCTCGACCGCCGTCACCACCAGCGAGCGGCCGCGGAAGCGCCGCGTCGCGAGGAGGTACGCAGTGGGAGTGCCGAGCAGGAGCACGAGCGCCTGTGCGGCGAGCGTCGTCTTGGCGCTCACGACGAGAGCGTCGTCGACGACGGGATTCCCGAGCTGCGCTGCGAGTGTGAACGGCGAGACGTGCGTGAAGATCGCGACGATCGGGAGGACGAGGAAGCAGAGGGTGGTGAGGGTGGCGCTGAAGACAACCGCGAAGAACGCCGTGCGCCTCATCCCGGCGTCCGGCGTGGCAGGAACCCGTACGCGCGGAACGCCGTCTGCGCACGCCTCCCGAGCAGCAGCTTCAGGTACGCGGCCGCAGCTGCGCGATGCTTGCTCGCGGTCACGACCGCGATCCCATACGCGACGCTTGGACGCGCCCAGACGGGAAGCCGCAACACGGTCACCTTGCCGGGCACGGTACGCGCGTCTGTTGCGTAGACGAATCCTGCGTCCGCTTCTCCGAGCGCAACCTTGGCGAGCACGCTGCGGACGTCGGATTCGCGGCTCACGACGTTGTCGAGCAGGTCTGTCATCCGCATCGTCTTCAGCACTTGCAGCGTGTACGCGCCAACGGGAACGGCCGAGCCTGCGATCACGATCTTGACGTCGGGCTTGCGGAGATCGGTCACCGAGTGGATGCGAGCGGGGTTCGCGCGCGGGACGATCAGCACGAGCGTGTTGTGGGTGAGCACAAAGGGCCTCGTGACAAGTCCCTTCGCGTACAGGTGCTCGGGCAACGTCAGGTTGGCGGCTGCGAAGACGTCTGCCGGCGCTCCTTGTGTGATCTGCGCGGCGAGCGTGTTCGAGCCGCCGAAGGAGTAGCGCTCGGCCCGATCGACCTTCGGCAGCACATCGGTCAGCGACGAGGCGGCGTACACCGTCAGGGTCGTGTGCCCAGCCGTCGAAGCCGTTCCCGCGGCGACCGCGATCAAGAGCGCCGCGACCCCGAGCAGACGCCTCATCAGTTCTCCACCATCACCGACGTCGACTTGACGATGGCGGTGATGCTCATCCCAGGCTTCAGCGCGAGCTCGTCGACCGCGTCGCGGGTTACGAGTGCGACGATGCGGGCCGGCTCCGTGACGACGAGCTCGACCTGCGCCATCAGCCCGTCTGTCTTCACCTCCGTCACGGTCCCGACGAAGCGGTTGCGCGCGCTGATCCCGTGCGCGCGCTCCTCGGCGCGCAGCCGGTCGAGCTCCGTCGCGGGCACCGTGCGGCGGTTCCGCGAATCGCGCTCGGTCTGGATCAGGCCGTCGCGGTCCCAGCGGCGGAGCGTGTCGAGGCTGATCCCGAGCCTGCGGGCGGCCTCGGTCGCGCTGTAGTTCTGCCTAGGCATTGCCTAGACACTACCTGCTCCTACTGGGCGAGCAACCGGCGCAGCACGTACTGGAGGATCCCGCCGTGCCGCAGGTACTCGCGCTCGCGCGGGGTGTCGAGCCTCAGCCGCGCACGGAACTCCTGGTCGTCCGCGCGCACGGTCACGTCGTGCGCCTCGGCGTTGTCGACTCCGAGCACCGAGAACGTCTCCCGGCCGGTCAGTCCCAGCGACTCGGGCGACTCGCCGTCCATGAACTGCAAGGGCAGCACGCCCATCATCAGGAGGTTGGAGCGATGGATCCGTTCGTACGACTCGGCGATCACCGCTTTGACGCCGAGCAGGTTCGGCCCCTTCGCCGCCCAGTCGCGTGACGAGCCCGAGCCGTACTCCTTGCCGGCGAGGACGACGAGCGGGGTTCCCTCGGTCAGATAGCGCAGCGATGCGTCGTAGATCGTCATCTCGTCGCCCGACGGGACGTGCACCGTCCACGTCCCCTCCGACTCGGGCACGAGCTTGTTGCGAAGGCGGACGTTCGCGAACGTTCCCCGCACCATCACCTCGTGGTTGCCGCGGCGCGCCCCGTAGGAGTTGAAATCCTTGCGTTCGACGCCGTGCTCGACGAGATAGGCACCTGCCGGTGAGTCCGGCTTGATCGAGCCGGCAGGCGAGATGTGGTCGGTGGTGACCGAGTCGCCGAGCCACACGAGGCAGCGCGCGCCTTCGACGTCGCCGACCGCGCTCCGGCTCGTGCGTCATCCCGTCGAAGTACGGCGGCAAGCGCACGTAGGTCGAGTCCTGCTGCCACCGGAATAGCTCTCCAGTTGGAACCGGGAGGGAGCGCCAGGTGTCGTCGCCGGTGAAGACGTCCTCGTAGGTCGCGGCGAACTGCTCCGAGCGCACCGAGCTCGCGATCGTCTCGCCGATCTCCCGAGAGCTCGGCCAGATATCGCGCAGGAAGACGTCACCGTCGATCGGCTCGTTCTCGAAGTCGATGTCCATGCGACCCGCGAGTGCGTACGCGACGACGAGCGGGGGGACGCGAGGTAGTTCGCCTTCACCTCGGGATGGATACGCGCCTCGAAGTTCCGGTTGCCGGAGAGCACCGAGCACACGACGAGGTCTCCGTCGGTGATGGCCGCGGAGATCTCTTCGGCGAGCGGGCCGGAGTTGCCGATGCACGTCGTGCAGCCGTAGCCGACGGTGTTGAAGCCGAGCGCGTCGAGGTGCTCTTGCAGCCCCGCCTGCTGGTAGTAACGGGTGACCACCTTCGAACCGGGCGCGAGCGACGACTTGACCCACGGCTTGCGCTGGAGGCCGCGCTCGAGCGCGTTCCGCGCGAGCAGGCCGGCGGCGACCATCACCTGCGGGTTCGAAGTGTTCGTGCACGAGGTGATCGCGGCGATCACGACCGAGCCGTGGTCGAGCTCGTAGTCGGTGCCGGCAACCGGCGTGTGCCGGTGCTCGGGTCGCACGCCGGTCGCGACGGGAGCGCCGTCGGGGAGCGGTTCGCCTCCCGGCTGCTGCTCCTGCGTCGGGTCCGACGCAGGGAACGTGTCGGCGACCGCACGGTCGTTCGTCCCATTCGCGTAGTCGACGCCGAACGTGCCGAGTGTGTCGATGAACGCGTGCTTCGCCGACGCCAGCGGCACGCGGTCCTGCGGCCGGCGCGGGCCTGCGATCGACGGCTCGACGTCGCCGAGGTCGAGCTCGACGATCTGCGAGTACGTCGAGTGCTCCGACGGGTCGTGCCAGAGCAGGTTCTCCTTGCAGTACTCCTCCACCAATTCGATCCGAGCAGCGGATCGTCCAGTAAGACGGAGGTAGTCGAGCGTGACCTGGTCGACGGGGAAGAACCCGCATGTTGCCCCGTACTCGGGCGACATGTTCCCGATCGTCGCGCGGTCGGCCAGCGGCAGCGACGTGACGCCGTCGCCGAAGTACTCGACGAACTTCCCGACGACCCCCGTCCTGCGGAGGATCTCGGTGACCGTCAGGACGAGGTCGGTCGCCGTCGCGCCCTCCGGCAACGCCCCGGAGAGCTTGAAGCCGACGACCTGCGGCACGAGCATCGACAGCGGCTGGCCGAGCATCGCAGCCTCGGCCTCGATCCCGCCGACGCCCCAGCCGAGCACGCCGAGCCCGTTCACCATCGTCGTGTGCGAGTCGGTGCCGACCAGCGTGTCGGGGAACGCCGCGCCGTCACGGTCTTCGACGACGCGGGCGAGGTACTCGAGATTTACTTGATGGCAGATGCCGGTGCCGGGCGGCACGACCTTGAAGCCGTCGAAGGCGGTCTGCCCCCAGCGCAGGAACAGGTAGCGCTCACGGTTCCGCTCGAACTCGAGCTCGACGTTCCGCCCGAACGCGAGGCGCGACGCGAACGCGTCGACCTGGACGGAGTGGTCGATCACGAGCTCGGCCGGGATCAGCGGGTTGATCTTCTCCGGGTCGCCGCCGAGGTCGGCCATCGCGTCCCGCATCGCCGCGAGATCGACCACGGCGGGCACACCGGTCAGGTCCTGGAGCAGGACACGCGACGGGGCGAACGAGATCTCGTTCGCCGGCTCGGCCCTCGCATCCCATCGGGCGACTGCATCGACGTCTTGCTCGGCGCCGGTTCGGAGCACGTTCTCGAGCAGCACCCGCAGGGTGTACGGGAGCCGTGCGACGTCGTAGGAGGCCTGTAGCTCGGTCGAGGCGATGGATTTCGTACGACCTGTCGCCGACGGTGAGCTTGGACGGCGAGACCATGCCTCGATTGAAGCAGAACAGGGGGCTCTGGCCCGACGACCTCTTTATGCGATACAACTTCGAATCGCATGACGATGGATCGACACATCGTCGGCCTCGGCGGCGGCGGCGACACCCCTGAACAGACCGACCTGTTGCACGACTACGTCCTCGGCCTGACCGGCAAGGACCGCCCGAAGCTGCTGTACATACCGACCGCGCTTGCGGATTCGGTGTACTCCGCAGAAGGCGTCGTCGGGTTCTACGACCGTTTCCGCGGACGCGCCGAGACATCGCACCTCCTCACGTTCCCGTGGCCGCCAAACGAGCTGCGGAACCTGATCCTCGAGCAGGACGCGATCTGCGTGAGCGGCGGCAACACGGCGAACCTGCTTGCGATCTGGCGCGCCCACGGGATCGACGCGCTGCTGCGAGAAGCGTGGGAGAGAGGGATCGTCCTGTGGGGAGCGAGCGCCGGGATGATCTGCTGGTTCGAGGCCGGCATCACCGATTCGTTCGGCCCCGAGCTCGCGGGCCTGGAATGCCTTGGCTTCCTGCCGGGCAGCGCCTGCCCGCACTACGACGGCGAGGAGCGCAGGCGTCCGCGGTACGCCGAGCTCATCGCCGCTGGGCTGCCCGCTGGGATCGCCGCCGACGACGGCGTCGCGTTGCACTACGTCGGGACCGAGCTGCGCGAGATCGTGACGTGCCGGGCGGGCACCGCCGCCTACCGCGTGACGCGCGACGGCGAAGAACGGCTCGAGACGCGCGAGCTCTAGCCGGTCAGATCCTCGAACACGCGGCGCAGCTGCGCCCGCTCCGCACCGAGTGCGTTGTGCACCGCGGCGAGCTTCTCCGAGCCGAGCGAGGTCAGCGAGAGATGAACGACGCGCCCATCCTCGCGCGACGGTGCCCGGGAGACGAGCCCCGCCAGCTCCGCTCGCTGCACGAGCTCGGTCACGGCGCTCTGGGTCAGCGACAGCGTGTTGACGAGATCGGAGACGGTCGATGTGGCGTCCGGAGCGCCCGCGATCTGAAGCAGCAGCAGATGCTGCCGCGGGGTGATCCCGAACGCGCGCGAGTAGTCCTCGCTGCGCCGCAGGAAGCGCCGCAGCTCGGCTCGGAAGGCAGCCGCTACCTGGTACGAGTCCGCCATCGCTTGATTCTGCCTGAGTGAGGGCTCGAGACTCAACGGCGCAGGTGAGTGCAGCGAGATCGGCCTCGTCGTTGATAGACGTCGAACACGGGTCGCGGGCACGCCCTGAAGGAGCCGTGGTTCAGGTAGATCACGTCAGGGTCGAGGAGGAACGAATCCTTCACAGGTCTTAATCCTCCTGCAATGCTGATTCTTAGGTGCGCGGGCTATAACGACCGTGGTGGGACGTACCCGCTTCCTCTCCTTCCGAGCCGTCGAGCTCCTGGTCGTCGCCCTGGTCGGCGCCGGCCTGGCGCTCGGCGGCGCGGCGCTCTTCGGGAAGCTCGGCGACCACACCACTGTCGAGCAGGTCGTAACGTCTGCGCAGCCGGCGGCAACCAACGGGGCGCCGAGCTCGTCCAAGGGGCTGACGCCCGAGGCGATCTACCGGCAGGACGGCCCCGGCGTCGTCCAGATCACAGCGACGAGCGTGACGCAGTCGGCGCCCGATCCGCTCAACCTCTTCCCGTCGACGCCGCAGACGACGAAGTCGCTCGGCTCGGGCTTCGTCCTCGATCGTGCCGGACACGTCATCACGAACTTCCACGTGATCCAGGGGCGCAGAAGGTGCAGGTGTCGTTCTCCGGCCAGGATCAGCTGCCCGCGACGGTGGTCGGCAAAGACCGGTCGACCGACATCGCTGTGCTGAAGATCGACGCACACGCGCGCGCGTTGACACCGCTTCCGCTCGGCAACTCCGACGCGGCCACCGTCGGTGACGCGGTCTACGCGATCGGAAACCCGTTCGGGCTCACGCGGACGCTCACCACCGGTGTCGTCAGCGCCGTGCAGCGGCAGATCTTCGCGCCGAACGGCGTGCCGATCGACAGCGCCATCCAGACCGACGCGGCGATCAACCACGGCAACTCGGGCGGCCCGCTGATCGATGCCGCCGGGCGTGTGATCGGCGTCACGTCGCAGATCCAGACGGGAAGCGATCAGAATCAGGGGAACGTCGGCATCGGCTTCGCGATCCCCGTCAACACGGTGCGCGACATCGCCGGCCAGATCATCGCGAGCGGCAAGGCAGAGCACGCATTCCTCGGGCTGAGCGCCGCGGCGGTGACGCCGCAGCTGCAGAGGCTCTTCAACCTTCCGACGTCGAGCGGATTGCTTGTCCGGGACGTCAGCAAGGGCAGCGGCGCAGCCAAGGCGGGTATCAAGGGGGGCACGACGTCGGTCGTCGTCGAGGGCGAGAGCTACAAGGTCGGCGGCGACATCATCACGAAGGTCGACGGCCGGCCTGTGCGCACGTACGACCAGCTCTATGCGGCGGTGCAGCGGAAGAGCCCTGGAGACTCGGTGAAGATCGAGCTCTATCACGACAACTCGAAGAGGACGCGTCACCGCCAAACTGGGAACACGTCCAGGCCCGTAGCCGAAGCGGAAGGCCGGCCGGAGCCCGTCTTGCCTGCCCGGGCACGGCCGGCCTTCCAGTTCGGCTGCGGAGCGCGTCCTCGCTCCGTCGCTACCTTGTGCCGATGGAGCGCGGGCACATCGTCCTCGAGCACACGATCGTCGAGGAGGAAGAGGAGCTCTGGCAGGACGACGACGGCGATCACGACGGCTGGTTCTGCGTCAGGACCGACCCGTTTCCGTGCCCCGCCAACGGGTGCACCTTCATCGCGGAGTTCATGACGGCGGCGCACCTGATCCTCGTGTGGCAGGAGCTCGACGACCCGAATCTCCTCCGTCACGCGGCCCGCGCGCGCGACGTCGGTCGTAACCCGCGCGTGACCGGCTACCGCTCCGAGTACGGCCCGAGCGCGTCGTATTACGCGTGGATCGCGGCCGGCCGGCCGGTGCACGGCGTCAAGACCGCGTGATCGAGAGGCACTTCGGCGAGAGCGCGCCGTTCTCGCTCGGTGTCGAGGAGGAGCTGATGATCCTCGACGCGGAGACGCACGAGCAGGTCGCGGCAGTCGACCGGATCCTGCGCGGCGTCGAGGGCGTCGACCTGCCGGGGCGACTGAAGACCGAGCTCTTCGCGTCCGTGTTCGAGACGAACACCGGCGTCTGCGCGAACGTCGGCGAGATCGACGAGGCGCTTGCCGTCCTGAGGTCCGCTGCGGCGCGTGCGGCGGAGCGTGAAGGGCTCGCCGTCGCCGCCTCCGGCACGCATCCGTTCGCCCGGCCGGAAAACGCAGCCGATCGTGAAGGAGGAGCGCTACATCACGTTCGTCGGCTACGGCGGCATCTCCGTCCGGCGGCAGGGCGTGCAGGGCCTGCACGTCCACGTCGGGATGCCGTCCGCCGACGACTGCTGGCGCTGCCTCGACGCAATCCTGCCGTGGCTCGCGGTCGTGCTCGCGCTGTCTGCGAACTCGCCGTGGTTCGCCGGTGAGCTGACGGGCATGGCGTCGAACCGTGCACCGATCCTTGCGGAGTTGCCGCGCGGCGGCGCGCCGCCGGCGTTCACCTCCTACGGCGAGTGGGAGGCATGGGTGGAGCGGCTTGTTGCGATCGGCGTGATGGAGGACTACACGCGCACCTGGTGGGACGTGCGTCCGCATCCGAAGCTCGGCACGCTCGAGGTGCGCGTGCCCGACCAGCCGACGGACGTGCGGCTGTCGGTGGCGTTCGCAGCGCTGATCCAGGCGATGTGCGCGACGGCGCTCGACGAGGGGCTGCCGGGCGGCACGCCGCGAGCCGACTACGTGCAGAACCGTTGGGCGGCGGCGCGTTTCGGTCCGCGCGCGAACCTCATCCATCCGGACGGCCTCTCGTTCCCGACCGCGACCGAGCTCGCCGTTGAGCTCCTCGAGCGCGTGCGGCCGGCGGCCGAGCGCCTCGGCGCCGCGGAGGCGCTCGCGCGCATCGACCCGGCGTGTTGCGAGGCAGACCGGCAGCTCGAGGCGCGCACTGCGCGCGAGGCCGCCGCGCAGCTCGTCACCCGATCGCTAGCCTGACGGCGTGGCAGTCGTCTCGGAGACGATCCAGGTCAGCGGCATCCGCTGCGAGAAGTGCGTGATGCGGCTCGGGAAGACGCTCGAGGGTGCCGAAGGGCTGGAGTTCGCGAACGCCAATCTGATGGGTCAGGTGCTGCTCTCCTACGACGACGAGCGCACCACGCGGGATGCGCTCGTCGAGCAGATGGCGCGCGGCGGGTTCCGCGAGCAACTTTTCGCTTAGCCGTTCACCTCGACCAAGCCGTAGTGCATCTTCACGGCGTACGGGTCGAAGGCCTCTCCGTCGACCTTGGGTGAATCGTGGACGACGTCCTTGCCGACGGTTGCGCGAACGACGTCCTCGTGCTCGTGGAGAAAGTCGACTGGGATGGCGTGGCGGGATTTGAACATGTGACCGGACTCGACGACGACAAAGCCGTCGCTCTCCGCAACGACGGTTCCGAGCTTGTGGTCGTCGCTCGTGAAAACGGTCTGGCCTTCCATGGGGGACCTCCCGGTTCGCGGGCTTTCTCGCTCTCTCAACGCACTATTGCGGGAATCCGGTGCGGGCAAACGTCGTTTAGGCCATTGCTAGGGTGGTTGGCCGGATGAGCGACAGCCCACCGACGACCTCCGACACCCGGAGACTCGCCCGCGACGCGAGGGATCGCGTTCGCTTCGAGGAGGAGGCGCTGGAGTTGAGCGACCAGGTCTATCGCGTGGCTCGCAGGCTCGTCGGCTCCCGCGAAGAGGCAGAGGACCTCGTGCAGCAGACCTACGAGCGCGCGTTCCGCTCCTGGCGGCAGTACACGCCGGGCACGAACCTGCGCGCCTGGCTCTTCCGGATCCTCACGAACCTGAACATCGACCGCGGCCGGCGCCAGCAGCGAGCTCCGCAGACGACGTCGCTCGACAGCGAGGCGGGCGACTACTTCCTCTACGACAAGCTCGCGTCGCAGATGCCGGACGAGAACCCCGACGAGGAGCGCGTGCTCGAGCGGCTCTCGCAGGACTCGATCGTCGACGCGCTCGCCGACGTCCCGCACGACTTCCGCGACGTGATCGTCCTGGTCGACATCGGCGAGTTCTCCTACGCAGACGCCGCCCAGATTCTCGACATCCCGATGGGGACCGTGATGTCGCGTTTGCACCGCGGCAGGCGTATCCTCAAGAAGAACCTCGCGGACAAGGCAGTGGCGTGAACGCCCATCGACGATCCGTGTGAAAGATGCGAGGAGATGATGCAGCCGTTCCTCGACGGCTCGCTCTCCGAGGAAGAGGTCGCGGCAGCACAACGCCACCTCGACGGCTGCAGCTGGTGCGCGAAGCGGTACAAGTTCGAGGAGCGGCTTCGCCACTACGTGCGCGTCGCGGTCAGCGAGCCGATGTCGGCGGAGCTGAAGGCCAAGCTCGCGGCGCTGCGCACGCCTCTGTAGGCCGCCCGACCTCGGTGCAGTATCTGACGTACGATCGGCTCGATGCGGCGTGCGTTTGTCCTGCTCGCGGTCGTCGCGGCGGCGCTGGTCGCGGCCGATCCGGGCCTCTCGAAGCGGCCGCCGAAGCTTGGAGAGCGTGCTGCGATCACGAAGGCGCTTCCCGCGTCTCTACGCAACGTCCCCGTGGGGTGCGTGTGGCTCGACACGGCGGTGTCGCGGAACGGTCGCTTCGCGCTGGTCTCGCCCGTCTACCTGAACGCGCTCCGTCTGCCGTGCCTTCGCTACGCGAGCAACGGCGACTGGATCCTGAGGAAGCGCAGCGCCGGTTGGCGGGTCGTCTTCCACGGCTCCGACCCGCCGAGCTGCTCGCTCGGCGTGCCCCGCGACCTCGTGCGCTGTATCCCCTAGCGCACGTCGACGTCGCCGGGCGAACGCAGGTCGGAACAGTCGACGAGGACCGGCTCGAGCGCGCGGAGACCCTCGTCCGGAACGTCGCCGAAGCGGGCGCGCGCGAGTGCGACAGGGTGGTCGCGTGTGCCGTCGTATGACGCAGCCGCGAACGGCGCTGTGCCGGCTGCGAGGCGGTCGACGGCACGGGGATCGAGCTCAGGCCCGTCGGCGAGGACGATCACCGCGCGGCGGACGTCCGGCCCGAGCGCGCCGAGGCCGCAGCGAAGGGACGCGCCCGGGCCGCGCTCCCAGTCCGGGCAGCAGATCACGCGAACGCCGGGGACCGAGAGCGGGTGCGCGCCCTCGACGACGATCACCTCGTCGATCGACGTCGCTCGCAGTGCAGCGAGCACCGCCGGCAGGAGGTCGTGCTGCTTGACACCGCCGTACCTCGTCGATGCCCCCGCGGCGAGCACGATCGCTGCGACGCCGTCAGCTGACGTGGACGGTCGCCTTCTCGATCTCGATCAGCCGGAGCGGCTCCCCGGTGCTCGGGTCGCCGAAGTCCCCGATCCGCTTCGCGACGTCCAGCCCGGCGGTCACCTTGCCGAGCAGCGCGTAATCCGGCGTCAGCGACGCGGCGTCCGGGCCGATCACCACGAAGAACTGGCTACCGGCCGTTCCCGGCGCCTCCGTCTGCGTCTTCGCCATCGCGACGACGCCCTCGGTGTACTTGGTCGAGGCCGGCGGTGCCTCGACCGTCGTGTAGCCGGGGCCTTCGGAGCCGGAGCCGGTCGGGTCGCCGCCCTGGATCACGAAGCCGGGGATGATCCGGTGGAAGATCGTGTGGATGAAGTAGTGGCGGCGCACGAGGCTGACGAACGACGCCGTCGTCTTCGGGGAGTCCTTCACGTCGAGCCTGATCGTGAGGCTGCCGCAGTTCGTTCCGAGCGTCACGTCGTAGGTCTTCGACGCGTCGAGTGAGGTTGTGGGCTTCGGCGCGCGTCGCTTCTCCGGATCCGGCGTCTTGATCGGGTGGCAGCCGTCGGAGTCGATGGTCGTCGTCGCGTTCGTCGTCCCGAGCGACACGACCTTGACCTTCTTCGCGCCGCAGGCGGTCAGCAGGACGACCGCGACGAGGAGAACGGCGAGCTTCATGCGCCGATCGTCGCGCGTGCGCGCTGCAGGAGCGCGCGAGCGATGTCGACCTTGTAGGCGTTCCGCGGCAGCGGGGTCGCGTCGTCGAGACTGTCACCCGCGAGGAGCCACGGGATCGGCGCCACGCCCGCGAGCGCGACGCGTGTCCCTGCGCCACTCCGGACCGCAGCAACACCGACGAGCGGGAACGCCCACCGCTTCCGCTCCATTGCCTTCAGGTACACGCTCTGCTCGCACTCCTCGAAGGTCACTTCGAGGATCACCTCACCGGGCGCGAGCGTCGTCGTCCGACGGTCGTCCTCCGTCGGCAGCCGGTAGAGGTCGGCGAGCGGCAGCTCGCGGGCAGTCGTTAGCACTCTCGCGTCGAGGGCGAGGAGCGCGGCCGCGACGTCGGACGGATGCGCAGACGCGCAGAAGTCGTTGGCGAAGATGGCGTGCTCGCGGTGCTCGCCGTCGCGCGCGAAGCACTCGTCACCGCCGTGCAGGCGGCACGGCCAGTTGAGCCGCCAGTACCAGCAGCGCGTCGACTGCAGCAGGTTGCCGGCGAGCGAGCCCATGTTGCGGAGCTGCGGGCTCGCGGCCAGCCGGCACGCCTCGCGCAGGACGTCCGGGATCTCGGGGTCGCACTCGAGCTGCGCCAGCGGAGCGCCGGCCCCGATGCGCCCGGCACTGACCGCGCGAGGCACGACCGACCCGACCATGACCAGGGACTGTCCCTGGACAAGGCCCGAGCGGAGCAGGGGAACGAGCTCGGTGCCGCCGGCCAGCAACAGCTCGCCGTCGCGGACGTCCTCGACGCTAGACGCCCGCCGGAGCTCCAACCTTCTCCTTCTGCTTCGTCTCTGCCTCGCGCAGTGCCCGCAGCATCTCCTCGCGCGAGATCGGGAGCTGCCGCACGTCGGCTCCCGTCGCGTCGCGGATCGCATTCGCGATCGCTGCCGCGGTCGGGATGATCGGCGGCTCTCCCAGCCCTTTCGAACCGAGGTTCGTCAGGTGCGCGTCCGGCTCGTCGATCAGCTCGCTGACGATCTCCGGCACGTCCGCGATCGTCGGCAGCTTGTACGCGTCGAGCGTCGTCGTCAGCAGGCGCCCCGTCGCCGGATCGTGCAGCCGCTCTTCGGAGAGCGTGTGACCGATTCCCTGGATGATCCCGCCCTCGATCTGGCTCGACGCGCCGAGCGGGTTGATCACCCGGCCGACGTCGTGGATCGCTGCGATCCGCTCGACCCACACCTCGCCGGTCTCGATGTCGACGGCGACCTCGGCGACCTGCACGCCGAATGTCAGCACCTGCATGCCGGTCGGGTTCGGGCCGCGCGCGCCCTTGCCGAGGATCTGCGCATCCTCGAGCACGTCGACGATCTCGTGGACCGGCGCGCCCTTCAGCCCGCGTTGCTCCGCGATCTCCTCGATCTGCTCGCGCGCGTCGGCCGCCGCCGCGCGCACCGCCGGCCCGACCGACGGCGTCGTGGACGAGCCTGCGCTCAGCGTCGCGTACGGCCCGCGGTCCGAGTCGCCGAGCGAGACGGTGACGTGCTCGAGCGGGATCCCGAGCTCTTCGGCCGCGATCTGCGCCATCGCCGTCCGCGTGCCGGTGCCGATGTCCTGCATCGCCGTCACGACCGTGGCGCGGCCGTCGGAGCCGACACGGATCCACGCGTAGCTCGGTGGCCCGCCGCCGCCGTACCAGATCTGCGAGGCCATCCCGACGCCGCGCTTGACGGTGGCTGTCGACCGCGCGCGCACCTCGTGGCGCCGCTCCCAATGCGGCTCTGCACGGCGGTAGCACTCGAGCAGGTTCTTGCTGCTGTACGGGCGCTCCTCGACTTCATCGACCTCGGTGTGGTTGCGCCGGCGCAACTCGAGTGGGTCGAGATCGAGCTTCGTGGCGAGCTCGTCCAGCAGCGCTTCGAGGCCGAACGTCCCCTCCACGAACCCCGGCGCGCGGAACGCCTTCATCGGCGGCAGGTTCAGCTTTGCGCCGTACGTCGTCGTCTTCACGTTCGGGCACGCGTAGAGCATCTGCATCGGCCCCTCGGTGCCGGACGACCAGCCGCTCCAGCCGACAGCGTTCACGAACTCGCCGCCGAGCGCCGTCAGGGTCCCGTCGCTCCGCGCGCCGACCGTCAGCCGCTGAATCGTCGCGTTGCGGTTCCCCGCGGCGGTGTTCTCCTCGCGCCGTGTCAGCGCGCATTTCACGGGCCGCTGTGTCCGCTTGGCGAGCTCGGCGGCGATGAACGTGTAGTCGTCCGGGCCGTTCTTCGACCCGAAGCCACCGCCCATGTAGCGACAGATGACGCGCACCTTGTCGGCCGGTAGCCCGAGACCGTCGGCGACCGCGTCGCGGATGCCCCAGATGTACTGCGTCGAGATGTGGACCTCGACGCCGTCGCCGATCCATTCGACGACGGCCTGGTGGGTCTCCATCGAGTTGTGGAGGACGACCTGCGTGCGGAACTCCGCCTCGACGATCACGTCGGCGTCGGCGAGCCCCTGCTTGTAGTCGCCGCGCGAGCGCTCGCGCGGATCGCCGAGCAGCGATCCCTGCCGTACCGCCTCGTCGGGGTCGAGTAGCGGGTCGAGCACCTCGAAGTCGCAGGCGATCGCGCGAAGCGCCGCGCGTGCCTGCGCGAGCGTGTCCGCGCACACCGCCGCGATCGCTTGCCCCTGGTACGAGCAATCGCCCGTCAGCTGCTCGATGTCGCCCGGCCCGATCGCGGCATGGACGCCCGGGAACGCGAGCGCCGGCGCGAGGTCGATGCTCGCCACGCGTGCGTTCGGATACGGCGAGCGCAGGACCGCGGCGTGCAGCATTCCCGGCTTCTGGAGGTCGGCAGTGAAGACCGCTTGCCCGGTCGCGCGCTCGCGGCCGTCGACGCGCGTCGCCGCGCGGCCGACGATCTCGCGGGGGCCCGCGGGCCACTGGTCGAGGGAGTCTTCCTCGACGACGATCCAGACTTCCTCGTACCGGCCCTCGACCTCTTTCTCGGTGCGGATCAGCCTTGCCACGTGCGAATCGCCTCCTCGATCTTCGGGTACGCGCCGCAGCGGCACAGGTTCCCCGCCATGGCGTGTCGAATCTCCTCGGTCGTCGGCGCCGGCGTCGATGCCACCAGCGCGACAGCGCTCACGATCTGCCCGGGAGTGCAGAACCCGCACTGGAGCGCGTCGGTGCGCACGAACGCGTCGATCATCGGGTGCTCGCGCAGGCCCTCGATCGTCGTCACGCGCGCGCCCTCGACCGTGTGGACGAGCGTGATGCACGACAGCACCGGCTCGTCGTCGACGAGCACGGTGCACGCGCCGCAGTGGCCCTCGCCGCAGGCAATCTTGGTGCCGGTCAGCGAGAGCTCCTCGCGGAGCGCCTCGGCGAGCGTCGTCCCGACCTCGGCGTGCACCTCGTACCGATGGTCGTTGACCGTCAGCTGCACGTGATCGCCTCGATCTGCGCCATGTGGACGAGCCGATGGGTGAGGCGCATCATCAGCCGCGCCTCCACCTCCTCCTCGATCCCCGGCACGGTCTCCCAGAGGTCGCGCGCTGCTTCGAGCAGCTCGCGGATCCGGTCGACCTCCTCGCCGTGCCCGTTTCGCTCGGCGCAGGTGTTGATCGCGAGCCCGAGCACGCCGGCCTGGTCGGGCTGGCGCGACCAGAGGAGCGGCGTCGCCATCGAGAGGTACTGGTGGATCCGCGCGAGCTGGAGCGGCATCGCAAGTGTGTCGCGCCCCATCGGCTCGGTTGGTTCCGGCAGCTCTGTGCCGTCGGCGAGTGCGTTCGCGTTCCCGGCCAGCATCGTGCGCAACTGGGCGTCGTCGTAGCCGGCGTAGCGGGCCGTCTTGACCGAGAGCAGAAGCGATGACGGCTGCTGCCCGTACGGATAGTCGCTCGCGTAGACCACTTGCTCGGGCGGGATCTGCCGGTAGAAGTCGAGCAGGTCGATCGGGCTCCAGGTCGACGTGTCGAAGAAGACGCCTTTGCGCCCCCGCATGC
The DNA here is from genome assembly GCA_963785875.1 of uncultured Thermoleophilia bacterium. Taxonomy (GTDB): domain Bacteria; phylum Actinomycetota; class Thermoleophilia; order Gaiellales; family Gaiellaceae; genus PALSA-600. Next base: position 187,709 of record CAWAWV010000005.1, read on the forward strand.
AGCCCGCGAGTGCTTGCAGGTCGGCGATTCCGGCGTGGGCGAGGATGAGCGTCGTCTCCGGATAGCGCTCGACGAGGCCGCGCAGACCCGCGGCGATCGGCGGCAGCCCGCGGCCGGCGTGGATCAGGATCGGTACGCGCCGCTCGGCGGCGAGCTCGAACACGGGTCCAAGCCGCTCGTCGGTCGCGACGAACTTCTGCGCGCGCGGGTGGAGCTTGATTCCCTTCGCGCCGGCGTCGAGGCAGCGCCGCGCCTCCTCGATCGGCGACTCGTTGAGATCGAGGCGCACGAACGGGATCAGCCGGCCGTTCGACCGCTGCCCGAACGCGAGCGTGCGGTCGTTTGCGGCGCTGAACGAGGGATGCCGGTCGGGCTCGTCGAGGCAGAACATGAAGGCTCGCGAGATGTCGTACGCATCCATCAGCTCGATCAGCTGGTCGTAGTCGCCGACCATGCCGTCGAGGTCATGACCGAGGTGAAGGTGGGCGTCGAAGATGTCGGCTCCGGCAGGCAAGAGCCGCCTTAGCTCCTGGTGCCACTGCTCGACGAGTTCGAGCGCCCTGGCGCGCGCTTCCACGGGTGCACTCTAGATAAGGTCCGGCGCATGCCAGACGCCCTCGTGTATGCCGACACGTTCCGCTCGCCCGAGCTGCGCCACGAGGTGCCGCTCGGCGTGCCCGACCCGATCCTGTACGCCGAGAAGGACGGGGAGAAGCACATCGTCACCCACTCGATGGAAGCGGCCCGGCTCGCCGAACTGGGGCTCTACGAGCTGCATCTGCTGGACGAGCTCGGGATCGACGAGCTGCGCAAGTCCGGTCTTACCCTGCCGGAGATGCGCGCCGAGCTCGCGCTGCGAGGAACGAAGGCCATCGGCATCACGAGCGCGGTCGTGCCCGAGACGTTTCCACTGTGGCTGGCCGACCACCTGCGTGCGAACGGCATCGAGCTCACCGTCGACCGCGACCACTTCCACGATCGCCGCCGGGTGAAGACGCAGGCGGAGCTCGACGGGATGCGGCGGGCGCAGCGCGCCGCCGACGCGGCGATGGACACGGCGCGTGAGCTGCTTCGGACACGCGTCGCAAACGGCGGGCTGACCGTCGAGGAGGTGAAGGGCGCGATGAGCGTCGTGTTCGCCGAGCACGGAACGAGCTGCGACGACTTCATCGTCGCGCCCGGCGCACAGGGCGCCGTCGGACACGACATGGGCTCAGGCCCGATCCACGCCGGCGTCCCGGTCGTCGTCGACATCTGGCCGCGCGACAACGAGTCGTTCGTCTACTGCGACATGACCCGCACGTTCGTCGTCGGCGACGTCGCGGACGACGTGCGGACGTGGCACCGGCTCTGCAAGGAGGCGCTCGACCGCGCGATCTCGGAGATCAAGGGGGGCGTGAGCGGAAAGGACATCTTCGACGGCACCTGCGAGATCTTCGAGGCGGCGGGAGAGCAGACGCCGCGCACGAAGGAGGACGGCGTCCCGCTCGTCGACGGGTTCTTCCACGGCCTCGGCCACGGGGTCGGGCTCGAGGTGCACGAGGAGCCGGGGCTCGGGCTGACCGTCGAGTCGCCGCTTCGGGCCGGTGACGTCGTCACGGTCGAGCCGGGCCTCTACCGGCAGGGCTACGGCGGCGTCCGGCTCGAGGACCTCGTGCTGGTCACGCGCGACGGCGCCGAGAACCTGACCAGCTATCCGTACGACCTCGAGCCGTGACGATCGACACGCTGTTCCTGGAGGAGCGGCGGTATCCGCCTTCGGCGGACTTCGCGGCGCAGGCGAACGCCAAGCCTGCCATCTACGAGGAGGACTTCGAGTCTTTCTGGGCGCGTAACGCGGCCGAACGGGTCTCGTGGTTCGAGCCGTACTCGACGTTGTTCGAGTGGGAGCCGCCGTACGCGAAGTGGTACCTCGGCGGCAAGTTGAACGTCTCGTACAACTGCGTCGATCGTCACGTCGAGCAGGGACGCGGCACGAAGGTCGCGTTCCACTGGGAGGGCGAGCCCGACGGCGAGCGGCGGGACATCACCTACGACGACCTCCAGCACGAGGTGGTCGCGTTCGCGAACGCGCTCAAGGAGCTGGGTGTGGGGAAGGGCACCGCGGTCGCGATCTACCTGGGCATGGTCCCGGAGCTCCCGGTCGCGATGCTCGCGTGCACGCGCCTGGGAGCGCCGCACACGGTCGTGTTCGGCGGCTTCTCGGCGGACTCGCTCTCCGGCCGGATGAACGACATGGGCTGCGAGCTGCTGATCACGCAAGACGAGGCGTGGCGGCGCGGCACGACTGTGCCGCTGAAGCGGATCGCCGACGACGCGCTGTCGGACGCGCCTGGTGTCAAGACGTGCGTCGTCGTCCGGAGGACCGGCAACGACGTGCCGATGACGGACGGACGCGACCACTGGTACCACGACGTGCGCGGCTCGGACGATCCGGCGTCGTGCCCGCCGGAGCCGATGGACGCCGAGGATCTGCTTTTCCTCATGTACACGAGCGGCACGACCGCGAAGCCGAAGGGGATCGCGCACACGACCGGCGGCTATCTCGTCGGTGCGGCGACGACGCACTACTACGTGTTCGACCTGAAGCCGGACTCGGACGTGTACTGGTGCGCCGCCGACGTCGGCTGGATCACCGGGCACAGCTACATCGTCTACGGGCCTCTCTGCAACGGCGCGACCTCGGTCATGTACGAGGGCACGCCCGATTTCCCGGCCAAGGACCGGTGGTGGTCGATCATCGAGCGCTACGGCGTGACGATCCTCTACACGGCGCCGACCGCGATCCGTTCGCACATGAAATGGGGGCCGGAGCACGCCGCCAAGCACGATCTGTCGTCGCTGCGGCTGCTCGGGTCGGTGGGCGAGCCGATCAACCCGGAGGCGTGGATCTGGTACCACGAGAACATCGGCGGTGAGCGGTGCCCGATCGTCGACACGTGGTGGCAGACCGAGACAGGGATGATCCTGATCACGCCGCTGCCGGGGGTGACGACGACGAAGCCCGGCTCGGCGACGCGGCCGTTCCCGGGGGTCGAGGCGGGGGTGTACAACGAGGCCGGCGACGAGGTCGGCCCGGGCGGCGGCGGCTACCTCGTCCTCAAACGGCCGTGGCCGTCGATGCTGCGCGGGATCTACGGCGACGATGCGCGGTACCGCGAGACGTACTGGTCGAGGTACGACGGCATCTACTTCGCCGGTGACGGCGCGCGGGTCGACGAGGACGGCGACTTCTGGCTGCTCGGCCGCGTCGACGACGTGATGAACGTGTCCGGACATCGCATCTCGACGATCGAGGTCGAGTCGGCCCTCGTCGATCACTTCGAGGTGGCAGAGGCGGCCGTCGCCGCCCGGAACGACGCGACGACGGGCCAGGCGATCGTCGCGTTCGTGACGCTGAAGGGCGGTGTGGACGGGTCGGTTGAGAAGCTCGAGGAGTTGCGCAACCACGTCGCGCAGAAGATCGGGCCGATCGCGAAGCCGGCGAACATCGTGTTCACGCCGGAGCTCCCGAAGACTCGGAGCGGCAAGATCATGCGCCGCCTGCTCCGTGACGTCGCGGAGCACCGGCCGCTCGGGGACACGACCACGCTCGCCGACCCGACGGTCGTGGAGGAGATTCGCACCCGCGGCCAGGCGGAGGCGGGAAAGGAGGACTGATTCCTCTCGCGGCACTCGCCGCGGCGCTCGCTCTCGCTGCGCCCGCGCAGGCTGCGACCGTGCGGGTCCCGGTTGCGAACGTCTGGGAGGCGCCGGACGCGGGTCATCTCCCGCTCGATCCGCATCTCTGGCCGACGCGCGCGGTCACCGTGTCGCAGCGGCTTGCGCTCGTCGGGCACATGCCGACGCAGGTGCTCTACGGCGAGCGGGTCCGTGTGCTCGCGCGGGCGGGTGGCTGGACGAAGATCGCCGTCCCGGACCAGCCGTCGCCGCTCGACGCGCGCGGCTACCCGGGGTGGGTGCGCTCGTGGCAGCTCGGCCCGGCGTTCTCGGCGCCGCTCGTCGTGACGGCGAAGGTGGCGCGGCTGCCGAACGGGATGCAGGTCGGCTTCGGGTCGCAGGTCCCGCCGGGCCTCGTGCCGGCAGTGGCGACGCGGAAGCTGCCGGTGACGCGTTCAGACATCGTCGAGACGGCGAGGCGGTTCCTCGGCCTGCACTACCTGTGGGGCGGGCTCTCACGCTGGGGCTACGACTGCTCCGGCCTGACGTGGGCCGCGTATCGGACGCACGGCATCACGATCCCGCGTGATGCCGACGCGCAGTTCACCGCCGGCCGGCCGGTACCGCTGGCGCGGATGCTTCCCGGCGATCTCCTCTTCTACGAGCATCCGATCGTCGGGCATGTCGCGATGTACATCGGCGGCGGGAAGATGATCGAGTCACCCAACTCGCGCAGCGAGGTGCGGATCGTCCCAGTGCGCACCTCGGACTTCCGCGGCGTCAGGCGGTATCTGGGTGTCTGACACCTGGCGGACTGGCTACAACAACGCCGCGAACGCCGCCTCGTCGTCGAACGGCCCGATCACGGCGCAGCGCAGGCCCGAGCCGCCGATCACGTCCTGCGCGACCCGCTGCACGTCCTCGGCCGTCACGGCGTCGAGGCCGGCGAGGATCTCTGTCGGCTCGGCCGCCTCGCCTTCGAGCACCTCACGCCGAAGGCCGGAGACGAGCAGGCCCGTCGGGCTCTCTGTCTGCAGCACGAACCGACCTTTCGCGAGCGACCGCGCCTTCTCGAGCTCCTCTGCCGGCACAGCCTCGTCGGCGAGCTTCTGGAACTCGTCCGCGATCACCTTCACCGCCTCCTCTGTGCGCTTCAGGTCGACACCCGCCTGCGCGTAGAGCGTGCCCGCGTCCGTGAACGAGTTGTTGAAGGCGAACACGTAGTACGCGAGGCCGCGCCGCTCCCGCACCTCGAGGAAGAGCCGCGATGACATCCCGGTGCCGAGCACCGTTCCGAGAAGCTGCAGCACGTATCGGTCGGGGTGGCCGACCGGGTACGACGGGACGCCGACGGCGACGTTCGCCTGGTCGGAGTCCTTCCGGTGCACGCGTACCTGCGGTTCCTTGGTGTCGTCGATCGTAGCCGGTACCGGCGCGCCCGTCTCCCCGGCGGGGATGTCGCCGACGAGCCCTTCGAGCATGGAGAGGATGTCGTCGCCGACCGCTCCCGCGCAGCCGATCACCATTCGCGACGGCGTGTACCACTCACCGAGGTAGTCGAGGAACGTGTCGCGCGAGGCGCTCTCGATCGTCGCCTTCGTCCCGAGCGTCTCCCACCCGAGCGGGTTCGACCCGAACAAGAGCTCCTCGTACACCGAGCCGATGTAGTCGCGTGGCGTGTCGACGTACATGTTCATCTCCTCGATGATCACGCCCTTCTCGCGCTCGAGCTCCTCCGAGTCGAACTTCGAGTTGCGGAGCATGTCGACGAGCACGTCGAACGCCTGGTCGCGCCGCTCCCCCGCGCAGCGGATGTAGTAGCCCGTGTACTCCTTCGACGTGAACGCGTTGAACTCGCCGCCGATCGAGTCGACCTCCATGGCGATGTCGCGCGCGGTCGGGCGCCGCTCCGTCCCCTTGAAGAACATGTGCTCCGCGAAGTGCGCGATTCCGCGGTTCGACGCGTTCTCGTATCGTGATCCCGCGGCGAGCATCACGTAGCACGCGACCGATTGCGCGTGGCCGAGCGGCGCGGTGAGCACGCGCAGCCCGTTCGACAAGGTATGGCGCTCGTACACGCTCATTCATTCTCCAATCTTCGTCGCTGGTCGTCGGTCAGGGGAACGCTCGCCGCCGCTGCATAGTCGTAGCCGACGAGCACGCTCTTCGCATCGGCGACCAGCCGGTCGCCGGCCCAGATCTCGTGCTCGAGCTCGAAGCTCTTCGTTCCAATCCGGGTGCAGCGGCTGCGAACTTCGATCTCCTCGCCGGCGTGCAGCTCCGCGCGGAAGTCGATCTCGACGCGCGCGAGGATGAACGGGTCGAGCCCACCCAGGATCGCGATCCGCGCCTGCTCGAGGTACGTCGAGAAGACGGCGTTGTTCACGTGCCCCATCGCGTCGCAGTCGCGGAAGCGCACGTGCTCGCGGATTGACCAGGTCATTTCGCGAACCTTGCGACGAGGTCGGCAGGAGCAAGGTCGGCGAGCGAGTCGAGCACGAGGTCGGCGGACGCGTCGAGGCCGAGGTCGGCGGTGACCGCGTTCGGGATCCCGACGACGTAGACGCCTGCGGCCTTCGCCGCCGCGGCGCCGTTCGGCGAATCCTCGAACGCGACGGCCTCGCCGGCCGCCACACCGAGCGCGTCGAGGGCCTCGAGGTAGAGCGTCGGCCGTGGTTTGGCGCGCTCCGAATCATGGTCGGCGGTAACGATCGCATCCCAGCCGACCGCGCGCTCGAGCCGCTCGAGGTGCATGTCCACCCACCGCCGAGACGCGCTCGAGACGATCGCGCGCTTCAGGCCACGCTCTTCGGCGAATGCCAGGTAGTCGGCGATCCCCGGGCGCAGCTCCTCCGCGTCGAGCAGCGTCACCTCGTGCGCGTACCGCCGACGGTTCAGATCCTCGCGGTCGAGCGGCTCGCCGACGAGCTCCTCGAGGTGGCCCCAGATGTCCCAGCCGTCCACGGTGCCCACCATGAGCGCCCACTTCTCGGACGGCAGCTCGTGGCCGAGCTCCTCGTAGAGCCACTGCCAGCCGGCCCGCGAAGCGGTCTCGGTATCGAGGATCAGCCCGTCGAAATCGAAGAGAAACGCGCGGACGGGCACCGCGGCGATGGTATAGACACACTCATGGCAGGCGAGACGAGACGCGCGGTGGAGGCGCAGCCGGACTGGCTGCGTCGGGTGCCGACCGACAAGAGGCTTCCCGACGAGGCCGTGGTCGTCCACACGGGCTGCGGCACCTCGTTCCACGCGGCGCAGACCGGAGGCTGGGCGGTGCAGGCGCTGGAGGCGGTGCTGCGCCCGCCGCGTGCCGACATCATGGTTTGCGTCTCGCACGAAGGCGGGACGGCGCTGACGATGGAGGCCGAGCGCATGTTCGGCGGCGACGTGTGGCTCGTCACCGGCAATCCGGAATCCGAGTTCGCCGAGCTCGTCGACGAGGTGATCGTGTGCACGCCGGAGATCGAGCGGTCGTGGTGCCACACGGCGAGCTATACGTCGGCGGTCGCGGCGATCGCGGCGCTGCACGGCGACGACATCTCCGAGTTGCCGGCGGCGGTCGAGCAGGCACTGCAGCAGACGGTTGAGCCGTTCGAGGAGGCGCGTGTGCTGATCGTCGGCGCCGGCCGCGACTGGCCGACCGCGCAGGAGGCTGCACTCAAGCTGCGCGAAGGTGCGTGGGTCGACGCGACCGCGTACCAGACGGAGACGATCCTGCACGGTCATCTCGCCGCGGTCGACGGATCGGAGCGCGCGTACGTGCTCCAGGGCGAGGGCCGCGCTGAGGAGCGTGCGGCGGAGACGGCCAAGGCGCTCGAGACGCTCGGCTGCCGCGTCGACCTCGTGCCGACCGAGCATCCGGTCGTCGACATCGTCCGCTTTCACCTTTTGACGCTCGCCGTCGCGGAGGCCCGCGGGATCGACCCCGATCCAATTCGCCGGACGGCGGGCTCGCCGTGGGCCGAAGCCGCCGGCGAGCCCTACCCCGGCTGAACCCCGACTACGCGGCCGCGCAGGTGACCGCCGGGTTCCAGTCGTTGTTCATCCCAAGCGGGTTCTCCTTCCAGATCCACGCATGCAGCTCGTAGAAGTCGGGCAGCCCGTACCGGTTGCCTGCAGGCACGAGCTCGAACGGCGTGCCGAAGAGTGAAGGAGGCGCCGCGTTGGGACCGCCGTGAGCCGCGTCCCACACCGCCTTGAGGGTGAGGTACTCGACGGCGACGAGCCGCATGCCGCCGTTCTTGGTCGGCTCGTAGATGACGAGCTCTGGAGTCGCCGCGTCGACCTCACCGTCGAGCAGGCTCGGGTTCAGGAAGTGGATGCCCATGCCTCCGGTCCCGTTCGGATCGTCGATGCACGCGAAGTTGTTGACGTCGATCACCTCGACCGCGTAGCCCGCCGCGTTTGCCGCGTCGAGCCGGTGGAACTGTGCGGTTCCCGCGCGTGCGTCGCTGAGGCCGCCGTTTCCTGCGGTCGCGGCGGCGGCGGTCGCGAGCAGTGTCGCGACCGCGCCGATCACGGCCGCCAAGACTTTCCCGTTCATCTCTCTCCTCCTTCGCTCCGGGGAACTGCGTCGCGTCCGAAGCTACGTCCGGATCGTCGGCGGCGAAACAACGGAAACCCTCAAAGTTTGGCGGCGCCCATCGCGTGGGCCCGAGCAACTCGCTCGAACACGAGCCCCGCGCGCGTTGCGGCTTCCTGCACGTCCTCGAGGGTTTCGGCTTCGTAGAGGAGAAAGCAAGTCTCGTCCTCGGGCACGAAGATGGAGCTCACGCAGCGCACCCGGGCGCCGGCGCGAGAGACCGCGTCCGCCGCGGCGTGTGCCCGTTCGGCTCGCTCCGCGATCGTGCCTCCGTCCGAGCGGGCGACGTAGAGCTCGACGAGGAACTCAGCCATTGGCTCGACGCTACGGACGAGGCCGGCGACGCGAAATACCGAGAACCTTCAATCTTTGGCCGACGCGCGATGTGCCGCCAGCTGCGCGCGCGACCGGACCCCGAGCTTCGCGTAGGCATGTGACAGATGCAGCTCGACCGTGTGGACCGTCACGAACAGCCGCCTTGCGATCTCCTTGTTCGGCAGCCCGTCGGCTGCGAGCTCGACGACCCGCGACTCGGCCGGTGTGAGCTCGCGCGCAGCCCGCGGCGCGCGCCCGCTCACGCGACCGAGCTCCGCGCGCGCCCGGTCTGCCCAGAGCTTGGCGCCGAGCCGGTCGAACTCGTCGGCCGCCTCGTCGAGGAGCCGCCGCGCTCGTGCGCGCCGGCGGGCTCGTCGCTCGATGAGCCCCATGACGAGCACGGCGCGCGCCCGCTCGAGCGGCATGCCGATCCCCTCGTAGCCGTCGCGGGCACGCTCCGCGTGGTCGAGGGCGGTGTCGGCGTCGCCTCGCGCGGCCGCGACCAGCGCCAGCACGCGCTCGCTTGACGCGCGGCTCCAGCCGTGCCCGGTGCGATCGGCATGCGCTGCGAGGCGACCGGCGATCGCATCCGCTCGCTCGAGGTCGCCGACGCCGACTGCCGCTTCGCCCGCATTGGCGTGCACCCGGAAGATGCCTGGCTCGCGATGACCGCCCGCGTCGAGCACCTCGAGCAGCTCGCGAAAGATTGCATCGGCGCGCTCGGTCTCTCCGAGCGACAGCTCGAGCAGGCCGACGCCCGCGGCCAGGTAGATGCCGTACACCTCGGCTCCCGCCGCTCCGTGCTCTGCCTCGAGCAGCGCCGCGACGCCGCGAACGACGGCGACGTCACCCTGGTGGGCTGCCACGAGCGCGCGCCCTGAAAGAACGAAGACGTTCCGTGACCCGTGCTCGTCGACCAGGTCGTCGACCGCGTCGAGCTGACCCGCCGCGGCAGCGAGATCGCCGGCCCACAGCTCGGTGAGCGCGAGATGCATGCGCGCGACCATCTCGCCGACGTCGTTCCCGGTCTCGACCGCTTCATCGAGCAACGACCGGAGACGTTCCCGAGACGTGGTGAGGTCGTCGACATGCTTGTGCAAGACCGCCAGATACGGCGACATCGCCTCCGTCGCGAATCGCTCGGGCGGCAGTTGCCCGTCGAGCGTGGCCACGCGCGCGAGCAGCGTCGAGTCGAGGCCTTCGCCCAGCAAGACGCCGTTCCGGACGCGGATGGCGAGCGCGTGCGCGAGTGTGCCCGGGTCGGGGTCTATCCCAGGGCGCTCGAGGAGCGCGAGAGCAGTGGCCACGTGGCGCGACGACCGGGCGAGGTCGAACTCGCAGCAGCCGCCGAGGTAAGTGTTGACTGCTGCCCGCACCTCATCGGGGAGGCGATCGTGCTGAAGCATTGCTTCGCCGAGGTCGACGGCGGCGGTCGCCCCGTTCGCCCAGTAGGTCGCGAGCAGCAACTGGCCACGCCCCCGGGCTTCCAGCGAGGGCGGCCACCCAGCCCATCCTGCAGCGTCGGCAAGCACCTCGTGGCCACGCGCCGGCTCGCCGGCGAGACGAAGAAAGGCGGCGAGATCGAGTAGCCGCTGCGGCTGCTCCGCGGAGTCCTTGCCCCCGAGCGCGACCGCCAGCTCCGCCAATTCGGTGGCGGCCGTGATCGCGCCACGCGAGAGTGCCTCGCGGGCGGCTGCGTGGATCGTCGCCGCCGCGCGCTCGTCGCGTCCTTCGACCGAGAGCGCGAGGTGACGGCCGCGCTCTTCGAGTGCGTCGGCGACCTCGGCCAGACGCCCGTGCATTCGACGCCGCTCGGCCGTCGTCGCAGCGGCGACGACTGCGGCTGCGTGGAGTGGATGCGCGAAGACAACCCGCTCGTCGCGCAGGAATGCGACCCCTTCACGTTCGGCCGGCTCGACGTCTTCTTTCAGACCTCGACCGAACAGCTTGCGGAGCGGCTCGGCCTGCGATTGCGCGCTCAGAGCGGCTGCGAGCAGCAGTTCGCGTGTGTTGTCGGGAAGCGCGGCCACCCGTCCGCCGACGAGCGAAGGGAGGTCTTCCGGGATCGGCAGCGGCTCGCTGACAGTTGTCGGTCCACGCTCCGCAAGCTGACGGCCGATCTCGAGCGCAAAGAGCGGGTTCCCCCGCGACGCGGTGTGGACGGCGATCAAGACGCGCCGCGGCAAGGTGATCGCGAGTCGCTCGGCGAGCAGCCTGCGCGTTGCGCCGAGGCTCAGGCCGGCGAGCTCGAGGCGCAAGGCGCCCGCCCGCTCCGCTGCGTCCGCAACGGCCGAGCGTGCCCCCGTTCGTGCCGTGACCAGCACCCGCACCTCTGCGCCTGCGAGCCGGCGGATCGCGAACGCCAGCGCCTCCTGGGACGATTCGTCGACCCACTGCGCGTCCTCGACGGCGATGAGCAACGGCTCCGAGGTCGCAAGCGTGCGGAGTGCGTTCAGGAGCGCGGTCGCGAGTGTGCGGGGCCCCGGCCGCCGTCCCTGGGCCACGGAGCGGAGGAGTGTGACCTCGAGAGCCGAGCGCTGAGGTTCCGGGAGCTTCGGCAGAACCTCGTCCGCGACGGGCTCGATCAGGTCGAAGAGGCCCGTCAGCGACAGCCTCGCCTCCGCTGCACCGCCTCGGGTTGAGAGCACGCGGATGCCTGCAGCGGATGCGCGTGCGAGTGCGGCCTCCCACAATGTCGTCTTGCCGATTCCCGGTGCGCCTACGAGGACGAGCGTCTGGTGCGGGTCAGCTCCGCCGATGAACGCGTCGACTTCGACGAGCTCGCGTTCGCGTCCGACGATCGCCGCAGCGTCCATCCACCGATCGTGATCGCTCGCGTCGGTGTGTTCAACCGGTGACACCGGCGAGAGCGTCCAGCAGGCGTTCGACTTCCTTAACGGTGTTGTAGTGCACGATCCCGATGCGCACGGCGCCCTCGGGGAGCCCGAGCCGCTTCATGATCTCGACCGCGTAGTAGTTGCCGTACCAGACGGCGAAGCCGCGTTCGCCGAGGCGGGTCGCCGCCTCCTGCGGCGAGAGCGACGCGTGCGTGATCGCGAACGTCGGAACACGCCCGTCCATCGACGGGATCCCGTGGAGCGTCCAACCGTCCGGAAGCCCGTCGAGGAACTGCTGCCCCAGCTCGCTCTCGTGCTCGATGACGAAGTCCCAGCCGACGTCATCGAGGTAGTCCACGGCCGCCACGAACCCTGCGAGCAGCTCGTGGGCGAGGGTCCCGGTCTCGTACCGGTTCCCGACCGGGAACATGTCGGCGGGACGCACCTTGTACGGCCGCCACGACTCCAGCAGCTCACGGCGCCCGAACGCGAGCCCGAGGTGCGGCCCGTAGAACTTGTACGGCGAGCAGAGGAGCACGTCAGCGCCGGCTGCCTCGACGTCGATCGGTCCGTGCGGGCCGTAGTGGACGGCGTCGACCCAGGCGAGCGCGCCGGCGTCGTGTGCGATCCGCGCGATCTCGGCGACGGGCGTAACCGTGCCGACGGCGTTCGCGGCCCACGGATACGCGACGACGCGCGTGCGCTCGTTCACGAGGGAGCGCAGATGCTCGAGATCGATGCGACAGTCGTCGTCGACGCGCGCGAACTGCACCACGAGGCCGCGATCGTGCGCCAGTTCGAGCCAGGGCGAGATGTTGCCGTCGTGGTCGAGTTGCGTGCAGACGATCTTGTCGCCTTCGCGCCAGTCGCGCGCTGCGGCGCGTGACAGCGCGAAGTTGAGCGTCGTCATGTTCGCGCCGAACGCGACCTCGTCGGCGGTTGCGTTGACAAAGGCGCCGGCGGCCGCGTGCGCTCTCGCGATCAGCGCGTCGGAGCGTCGTGACGTCTCGAACGGGCCGCCGAGGTTGGCGTTCGCCTCGCGCAGGTAGTCGCCGATCGCGTCGATCACCGAGTCCGGCACCTGCGTGCCGCCCGGGGCGTCGAAGAACGTGAGGTCGCGCCGGAGCGCGGTGAACCGCGCGCGCACCACGTCCGCCGTCGTCAGGACACGTGCCATTCGTACTCCGGGGTGACGGTCAACGATGCGCCGACGAAGCAGTCACGCTCGGCCTTCATCGTCAGGTCGCTGGGGTCGCTCGCTCGCGGTGTGAGCTGCACGTCGAGACGCACGCCGATCGCGACGAACCGGTAGCGGCCGTCGTCATCCGTCTTCGTGATCGTGCCCTGTCCCGAGCCGGTCGCAGCAACCTCGTGCCCGGCCCTGTGGGCGTGGTAGACGAAGCTGTCGACCGAGCAGCGGACGAGCGCGGCGAGCAGAAGGTGGTCGGCCGACCAGCCCTCGGGTGGCACGAACTGACCGCCGCCGGGGATCGTGAGACGGCCACCGCCGTCGAGCTCGACGGCGTAGTCGAAGGTCTTGGCGGTCACCACCACGCCTGAAACGTATCCGTCCGGTCCGGGTCCTAGGGTGCGGGCCATGAGGCTCAGGTCGCTGTCCGAGGCGGAGTGCTACGCCCGGTGCTACGGGGGGCACGCGACCGAGCAGGTGAGCCAGGTGCGTCTCCTGCCGCGGCCGGTTCGCAGGACCACGATCCGGGGCGAAGACCTGCGCGTCCTCTTCGAGGAGCGCCTCGACGAGCGCGGGATGGAGGCCGCATGACACGTACCTGCCGGACCTGGGCTGCGCACCGTCGGCCGTCGGTCGCTCTGGGACGGCGCCCGGTCGCGCCGCTTCCGAGCTCATGGGTTTGTACCGCCACGTGGACGCAGCGCGTGCCACGCTGTCGGCCGCGTGGCCGAAACACCTAGCTCGGTTCCCGACGTCCTCACCGCCGGCCTCGCCTGCGTCTTCTGCGGGATCAACCCGGGGCGGGTGTCAGCGGCGGCGGCTGCGCACTTCGCGAACCCGCGGAACGACTTCTGGCGGCTCCTGCACGACGCGGGCTTCACCCGGCGGCTCTACGATCCGCAGGAGCAGCACGCGCTACCCGAGCTCGGCTACGGGCTGACGAACGCCGCATACCGGACGACCCCGGGCTCGGGCGACCTGCGCCGCGGCGACTTCGACCGCATTGCATTCGAGGAACGCATTCGCACGATCGCGCCGCGTGTCTTGGCGTTCGTCGGGAAGGAGGCATACCGCGGAATCTGGAGCGAGCGGCCCGCGCTCGGGCCGCAGATCCGGGTCATCGGTCGGACGGGGCTCTTCGTACTCCCGTCCACGTCGCCGGCGAACGCAACCGTGCCCTACGCGGAGCGCCTCGAGTGGTTCCGCACGCTCCACGCCTGGCTGACGCCGGTCGAGCGCGACGCCGTGCGCGCCCTCGTCATCGACGCCGCCGGCCGGGTTCTGCTCGTCCAGTACCGCCGGCCGGTGGGCGACGAGAACTGGTGGGGAACTCCGGGAGGCGGCATCGATCCCGGCGAGTCACACGAGGCGGCGCTCCGGCGGGAGTTGCGAGAGGAGATCGGTCTCCAAGACTTCCAGCCCGGCCCGAAGCTCTTCGAGCATCTCGGCGAATTCGCGTGGGCGAAGCAGCTGTACCGGCAGCGGAACACCACCTACCTCGTGCGCGTCGGCGACCACGAGCCGAGGGCGACGATCGACCTCGAAGCCGAAGGGGTCGTGGGCGTCCGCTGGTGGAGCTTGGACGAGCTGGAGTGCTCGGACGAGCAGTTCGCCCCGTCCGACCTGCCGGAGCGCGTGCGTAGGCTGATCGCATGACCGCTGTCCTTGTCACAGTCCATCTGCTCGCAGCCGGCGTCTGGTTCGGCGGCTCGACCGCACTCGTCTTCGTCGGCGTGCCGGCGATCCGCACGCTCGAAGGCGAGCCGCGCGGGCGCGCGATGAAGGAGCTGGGCCTGCGCTGGCGCCCGATCGGCTACGGCGCGTTGCTGGTCGCCGCGGTCACCGGTGTCGTGCTCGCCGCGCGGGACTGGGAATCGACGACGTCTTTCGAGGTCGTGCTCGCCGTGAAGGCAGCGGTGTTCGTCGCGCTTCTCGCCGCCTCGTACCTGCACAACTTCGTCTACGGCCCGCGTGTCCAGGCGGAAGCGCGCGCCGGCGGCGATCAGCCGTCGCGGCCGACGCTCGTGGTGGTCGGGTGGATCAGTTACTCGCTGACGCTCACGCTGCCTGTGCTCGGCGTCGTGTTGGCGCGGCTGTCTGACGAACTGGTTGTGCCGCGGCTTGTCCGACGAACCTGGTTGTGCCGCGGCTCGTCTGACGACCTGGTTGCCGCCGCAGGCGGAACCGGTTCATGTCTTGCGCTGGTCGCTCAGACTCGGTTCCGCTCCGGCGAGTCGGCGATCGGCTCGAGCCCGGATCAGCTCAGCCCGGCCACGGTTTGTGATCGGCGTGCCTTCGGCCGCAGCTTGACGCCGGGCGGCGCTTGTCGCCGCTTGTACTCCGCGCGGTCGACCATCGCGAGCGCGCGCTCGACGACGTCTGGATCGAAGCCGTCTTGCGACAGCTCTTCGCGCGACCGGTCGAGCTCGACGAACGCCTCCAGCACCGCGTCGAGCTTCGGGTACGGCGGCAGCGAGTCCTCGTCGAGCTGCTCGGCGCGAAGCTCTGCGCTCGGCGCGCGCTCGATGATCGAGGTGGGGATCAGCTCGCGACCGGCGCGCTCGTTGAGCCACTTGCAGAGCCGGAACACGTCGGTCTTGTAGACGTCCTTGATCAGCGCGAAGCCGCCGGCAAGGTCGCCGTAGAGCGTCGAGTAGCCGACCGACAGCTCCGACTTGTTGCCGGTGGCGATCACGAGCCACCCGAACTTGTTCGAGAGTGCCATCAGGAGCGTGCCGCGGATCCGCGCCTGGAGGTTCTCCTCGGTCAGGTCCGCGGCACGGCCCTCGAACGACGGCGCGAGCGCCGCCGTGAACGCCTCGACGACCGGTTCGATCGCGACCTCGCGGAACTCGATCCCGAGCACCTCGGCGAGCCGCCGCGCATCGGCGCGCGTCCCCTCTGAGGAATAGCGCGACGGCATCGAGACGCCGTGCACCCGCTCAGGGCCGAGCGCCTCGACGCAGAGTGCGGCGGTGAGCGCGGAGTCGATCCCGCCGGAGATCGCGATCACGACGTCGGTGAAGCCGTTCTTCCCGACGTAGTCGCGCAGGCCGAGCTCGAGCGCGAGGCGCATCTGCTCGAGCTCGCCGAGCTGCTCGGCCGGCACTGGATGCGCGGCCTCGGCCTGCTCGCGCAGCGGCGCGAGCTCGATCGTCGTCGCCTCGATGCGCTCCCACCCCCGGGCGAGCGAACGCCGCCGCACGTCCCGAAGCCGCCGGCCGATCGCCGCGACCGGGTCGACGTCGACGACGAGCAGCTCCTCCTCGAAGCCGGCGCCGCGTGCGAGGACCTCTCCCTCGTCGTCGAGGACTACCGAATGGCCGTCGAAGATCAGCTCGTCCTGTCCACCGACGGCGTTGCAGAGTGCGAAGAAGCACGAGTTGTCGCGCGCGCGCACCTTCAGCATCTCCTCACGTTCACGGTCCTTGCCCACGTGGAACGGCGATGCGGAGATGTTCGCGATCAGCTGCGCCCCTGCGAGCGCGAGGTCCGTCGCGGGCGGCCCGGGCTGCCAGACGTCTTCGCAGATCGTCGGGCCGACGAGCACGTCGCCGAAGCGAAGGAGATAGAGATCGCTGCCGGGCGCGAAGTAGCGGTCCTCGTCGAAGACGCCGTAGTTCGGCAAGTAGCGCTTGCGGTAGACGCACCGCACCTCGCCGTGCGCGAGCACGAAGCACGCGTTGAAGAGGTCGGTGTCGAGGTGAGGCGCGCCGACGAGCGCGGTCACTCCGTGGGTCGCTTCGGCGATCTGCTCGACCGCGTGCCTCGCCGCACGCACGAACCCGGGGCGGAGGAGCAGGTCCTCCGCGGGATAGCCGGTCACACAGAGCTCCGGGAACAGGACGAGGTCGGCGTTCGCGTCGCGGGCGCGCCCGAGCCATTCGACGATGCGGGCCGCGTTTCCGTCGACGTCGCCGACGACGCTATTGATCTGAGCGAGCGCCAGTCTCATCGGTTTTCGCCTCTCGGTCGAAAACTCTAGCACGGCGCTCTGCGAGGGCGGTGCGGCGCCACGTGACATACATGACGATCCCGCACAGGAAGAACACGAAGCTGAGCCAGCCGAGCCACGGTGAGCTCGCCTTGTTTGCGACGACGCTCACGATCGCCGCGACCACGAGGACACCTATCAACCACAGACGCAACCTGTTCGCCCGCATACTGTGGAGGGTCGCACACGATGGAGGCTCGTGTCGCGCACTCGCCGATCGCACCCGGTCGACGAAGCACCACCGTGTGCGACTCTCTCAGTATGGCCATCGTGATCGACCGCCGATTCCGCGGCCCTGACGAATCGGGGAACGGCGGGTACTCGGCCGGGCTGTTCGCCTGCGAGCACGGCGGCGACGTCGTCGAGGTGACGCTTCGGCTGCCCCCGCCGCTCGAGACGCCGCTGGAGCTCGCCGGGGAGCGGATCCTCGCCGGCGACTCGGTGATCGCAGACGTCCGCGAGGTCGAGCTCGGTGTCTCCGCGCCGGACCCGGTCGCGCTCGGCGACGCCGTCGCGGCAGCCGCGCCCGACCTCGACTCGCCGTTCCCGCAGTGCTTCGTCTGCGGGCACGCACGCGGCGACGACGCGCTCCACATCCACGCCGGCCAGGTGCCCGGCCGCACCACATACGCAGCCCCCTGGACGCCGCGCGACGACACGGTCGGCCCGGAGTTCGTCTGGGCCGCGCTCGACTGCCCCGGCGCCTACGCGACCGGCGTCCCCGGACGCGGGACTGTCGTCCTCGGCCGGCTCGCCGCGCGGGTCGATCGCGTGCCCGAGGCGGGGGAAGAGTGTGTCGTCGTCGCCCGGCACGCGGGCAGCGACGGGCGGAAGCACGGCGCCATCACCGCGCTCTTCGCGGCGTCAGGCGAGCTGCTCGGACTCGGGCGCGCCCTCTGGATCGAGCCGCGCGGCTGACCGCACCTCGCCGCCCGCGACGAGCCAGACCGCGGTTCCCTCCTCGACCAGCTCGATCCGCTCGCCGAGGTCGACCGGCTGCCGGTACTCGAGGATCGCGCGGACACTGCCGCCGAGCCGTGCCACCCACCGTTCCTCGAGCGGCACCCAGTAGGCGGCATTGTTGACATGCCCGAGCCGGTCGACGTCGGTCGAGCGGAACGCCCACGGCGCGCCGGTCGTCCGAGGCGGTGGCGGGAGCGTGAAGCGCGTCGGCGCCCGCCGTCCCGCTGCCGACGTGCCGTAGGTCGCGAGGAACCGCTCGTCGAGCCGCTTCGGCCGCAGGTCATGGTCGAGGTGGATCCAGATGCTCTCGGCCTCGACGCGCCCGCCGCCGGCACCCGTCAGCGAATAGCGGCGCGCCGCCGACGAGCCGGCGACACCGCTGCACCACGTGCGGAGCTCGACCGCATCCTCGGGCTGGAACGACTCGCGCACCTCGAGCTCGGTCCGGCGCACGACCCACACGTGCGAGTCGTGGTCGAAACCCGCGTCGAGCCAGTCCTCGGACGCGACGTCCTGCAGGTAGCCCGCGATCGCGTCGAGCCGCAGCCGCCCGTTCGCGTCGGTGTGCGAGAGGCTGATGCGGCGACGCGTCGTGAAGACGCGACTCACGACCGCAGATGTTCGGCGATCGCCCCGGCCACCGCCGCATGCCCGTCTGCGTCGAGGTGCTCGACGTCGCCGTTCACGACTGGGTACGCCGCGATGCCTTCGAGGTCGAGCAGCGGGCAGTCGAGCTCGGCTGCGAACGAAGGCCCGAGCGAATGACCGGCGAACGGCGGCGGGCAGACGACGAGCACATCGGAGTCGCACCGCCGCACGATCTCGACGAGCCGCCCGACGCACCGCGCGACCCGGTCGTCATCGACGAAGTTGACGTCGTTCGTGCCGAGGAACATGACGACGAGGTCGACCGGTGCGTGCGAGTGCAGGCATGGGAGGAGATACGGCAAGCCGTTCCTGCCCTCCGAGTCGGGCCGGTCGACCGTTGCGGTGCGGCCGTTCAGCCCTTCTGCGATCACCTCCCACTCGTCGCCGAGCAGGCGTTGCAGCTGATGAGGCCAGCGCACGTCGCGTGGGAACCGCTCGCCGTCCGACCCCGGCACGTACCCCCACGTGTTCGAGTCGCCGAAGCAGACGAGCGTCTTCACCGGCGCAGTCGGATCGCGTTCAGGTCGTGGTCGCGGATCTCGTCGACGCGTGCCAGGAGATCGTCGACGTCGTCGTGCTCGGCGTGGATGTACCGGCCCGCGAGCTCGTCGTAGCGTCCGGTCGCGAGCTTGCGCACGAGCTCCGGTGCCAGCTCGGGCGGCGTCCAGGGCGCGTCGGTCGGGAACGACGACGTCATCTCCGTCTGCACGAGCCCGGGGCTGATCACGAACACTGGGATCTCGAGACGGTTGTTCAGCGTCTCGCCGTAGCGGCAGACGGCCGCTTTCGACGAGGTGTACGAGGTGTTGGACGCGCCGGGCAGGTACGACGCGCCGCTGCCGGTGATCACGATCCGCGAGCAACCCGCAGCGAGCGCGGCCTCACAGCAGAGGTGGACGCCGAGCACGTTCACCTCGAACGTGCGCCAGAAGTCGGCTTCGCCGCCGATGCCCGCGTTCGCGACGAGCAGGTCGACGTGGCCGATCTCGCCGAACGCCTCCGCCACCGAGGCGCTCGAGGTGACGTCCATCGGCACCGCACGGCCGCCGGTCTCCGCCGCGACCGCGTCGATCTGGTCGCGCGAGCGCGCCGACACGACGACCGACCAGCCGTCGTCCGCGAGCGAGCGTGCGATCGACGCGCCGATGCCGCGTCCGCCGCCGGTGATGACCGCTGTTCCTTCAGGCAATTGCCGCTCCGATCTGATCGAGGGATTCCGGGTTTTCCAACGACGACAGGTCGCCTGGATCGGTCCCGAGCGCCGTCGCCTTCACCGCCCGGCGAACGATCTTCGCCGACCGCGTCTTCGGTAGCGCGTCGACGAAGAAGACGCGGTCCGGCTTGAACGCCTTGCCGAGCTCGGCAGCGACGTGTGCTGCGACCTCGGCTTCGGTCGCCTCTGCGCCCGGCAGCAGGCAGCAGAAGATCCACGCCGTCTCGCCCTTCACCTCGTGCGGCACGCCGATCGCTGCCGCCTCGCGTACCGCGGGATGACCGACCGCGGCCGACTCGAGCTCGGCGGGACCGATGCGCTTGCCCGCGATGTTCATCGTGTCGTCGGAGCGGCCGTGCAGGAACCAGAAGCCGTCCTCGTCGACCGACGCCCAGTCGCCGTGCACCCACACGCCGGGAAAGCGCGACCAGTACGTCTCGATGAACTTGTCGGGGTCGCGCCAGAAGCCGCGCGTCATACCCGGAAACGGCGCGCGACAGACGAGCTCGCCGACCTCGCCGGTGCGGATGAGCGAGGTGCCGTCGTCGGCGACGACGTCCATGGCCATGCCGAGCGCGGGGCCGCCGACCGAGCACGCCTTGATCGGTGCGATCGGCGTCGGCGACAGGAAACAGGCGCCGACCTCGGTGCCGCCGGTGCAGTTGATGATGGGGATGCGTGAGCCGCCGACCTTCTCGAAGAGCCACGCGTACGGCCCGGGGTTCCACGGCTCGCCCGTCGTCACGAACGTGCGCAGTGACGACAGGTCGCTCGTCGGCTCACTGTGCGGGAGCAGCGCGCGCGCCAGCGTCGGCGAGAGGCCGAGTGCGGTCACCCGCTCCTGCTCCACGGTCTCCCAGAGGCGCTGCGGCGTCGGCCAGTCCGGTGCGCCCTCCGCGAAGACGATCGTGCCGCCGAGAGCGCCGGTGCCGACCACCGTCCACGGGCCCATGATCCAGCCCATGTCCGTGGCGAAGTGGACGACGTCCCCCTCGTGCACGTCGGCCTGGTAGGCGACCTCGCGGGCGATCGAGACGAGGAAGCCGCCTTGCACGTGCACGACCCCTTTCGGCTTCCCGGTCGTGCCCGATGTGTACGTGAGGAGGTACGGGTGCTCGCTGTCGACTTCGAGCGGCGGCAGTTCGCCGGGATGCGCGTCGAGCTCGAACGGCGCGAGCACGATCGTCGCCGCCGAGCCTGCGGCGCGCTTCGCCTCCTCGAGGATCGCGAGCATCGGCACCGGCTTCCCGCGCCGCGACGACTCGCGCTGCGTGATCGCGACCTTCGCCTCGCTCGCCTCGAGCCGCTGCGCCACGGCGGGCGCTGCGAAGCCGGAAAAGATCGGCACCTGGATCGCGCCGATGTGCGCGATCGCGTGCGAGGCGACGGCGACGTCGGGCGACATCGGCAGGAAGATCGCGACGCGGTCGCCCGGCTCGACCCCCAGCGCGACGAGGTGCTCGGCGAGGCGTGTCACGTCCCGGGACAGCTCGGCGAAGGTCAGCGTGCGACGTGAGCCGTCCTCGCCGAGCCCGACGGCGGCGACGGCGTCCGGCCGGCGCTCCGCCCAGCGGTGGACGCAGTTGCGCGCGATCGACACGGTCGAGCCGACGAACCAGGTCGCCCACTCCGGGCCGCGCGAGTCGTCGACGACCCGTTCCCACGGCGTCGAGAACTCGAGCCCCACGTCCTCGACGCAGAGCGGCCAGAACCACTCCGGCTCTTGCCAAGAACGCCGTTGCAGCTCGGCCCAGCTCGCCGCCTCCGAGCGACGCAGGAGGCGCGTCGCGTTCGCACGCTCGATCGTCGCCTCGTCAGGCGTCCAGACCACCTCCGCCACGCGACAAGCCTACTTGCGGGCTGCCCCTAGACCCTTGGTAACTTAGCGTCCACTAACTTTCGGGGAAGGTGATCGGATGAGAGCGCGTCTCGTGACGCCGGAGAACAAGAAGTGGTGGACGCTCGCCGCGGTGTCGGTGGGCCTCTTCATGATCATGCTCGACAACACCGTCGTGAACGTCGCGCTGCCGTCGATGCGGCGGTCGCTGCACATGTCGCTGTCCGAGCTCGAGTGGGTGGTCGCCGGATACGCGCTGACCTTTGCGGCGTTCATGCTCACCGGCGGAAAGCTCGCGGACTACGTCGGTCGCCGCCTGATCTTCATGGTCGGTCTCGCGGTCTTCACCGGCGCGAGCCTGGCCTGCGGTCTCGCGCCGAACGGCGGCTTCCTGATCGGCGCGCGCGTCGTCCAGGGCCTCGGCGGTGCGCTGATGAACCCCGCGACGCTGTCGATCATCACCGCGACGTTCCCGCCGCGCGAGCGCGGCAAGGCGATCGGCATCTGGGCCGGTGTCTCCGGGATGGCGCTCGCGATCGGGCCGCTCGTCGGCGGCCTTCTCACCGAGCACGTCAACTGGAACTGGATCTTCTTCATCAACGTGCCGGTCGGGATCGCCGGCCTGCTTGCGATCCCGCTCTTCATCGACGAGTCGCGCGACACCTCGCACGAGCAGCGCCTCGACCTGCCGGGGCTGATCACCTCGGCAATCGGCCTCTTCTCGCTGACCTACGCGTTCATCGAGGCGAACAACTACGGCTGGAGCTCGGGCCGGATCCTCGGCGCGTTCGCCGTGGCGGCGGTCATGCTGGTCGCCTTTCTCCTGCTCGAGCGCCACCAGCGGGCGCCGATGCTCGAGCTGGCGCTGTTCAAGAACCGGACGTTCTCGGGCGCGAATGCCTCGATGCTCTTCGTCGGGCTCGCGATGTTCGGGACGTTCTTCTATGTCTCGCTGTACATGCAGAACGTCCTCGGCTACTCGCCGGTCGAGGCCGGCGCGAGCTTCCTGCCGATGACGCTGCTGATCATCCTGATCGCGCCGCGCGCGGGAGCACTGACGGACAAGGTCGGTTCGCGCTGGCTGGTCGGGTTCGGCATGACCTTGCTCGCGGTGATGCTCTTCTACTACTCGCAGCTCGGCGCGAACGAGAGCTTCTGGGCGATCCTGCCGGGGCTTCTGATCGGCGGCATCGGCATGGGCGCCACGATGACGCCGGTCACCGCCGCGGCGATGAGCGCGGTGGCGGTGGACAAGGCGGGCGTCGGCTCCGCCGTCCTGAACTCGGCGCGCCAGGTGGGCGGGTCGCTCGGGATCGCCGTGATGGGCGCGATCGTCGCGGCGGGCTCCGACTTCCTGACAGGGTTCCACGACGCGCTGAAAGTCGGAGCGCTCCTGTGCCTCGTCGGTGCGGCCGTGGCGGTGCTGGCCGTTCGCAAGATCGAGCATCCGCACCACGCGCCCGAGGCCGCGGTCGAGGCGGTATGACGCAGACTGCGAAGCGGTTGACAGCCGAAGCTCGGCGGCAGGCGGTGCTCGACACCGCCTGCCGCGTCTTCTCCCGGACGAGTTACCGCGGAGCGACGACCGCCGAGATCGCGCGCGAGGCGGGCATCTCGGAGCCGATCCTCTACCGGCACTTCGGCTCGAAGCGCGACCTTTACCTCGCGTGCCTCGACGAGGCGTGGCGCAGCTTCCGCGGGATCTGCGAGGAAGCGATCGCCGGCGATCCGGAGAAGTCGCTCGGTGCGATCGCCGACGCGTACATGGTCCGCGGCAGGAAGATCCGCGTCATCGACCTGTGGATCCAGGCGCTGAACGAGGCGTCGGAGGACAGAGTGATCGCCGTCGCGGTCCGCAAGCAGGTCCCGGGAGGTCCACGACTTCTTTGCCGAGGTGATCCGCGACGGCCAGCGCCGCGGGCTCATCCACGCGGATCGCGATCCCGTCGCCGAGGCGTGGATCTTCGTCGCCGGCGGCCTGCTCGCGACGATCGACGGCCGCCTCGGCGGCCTGCTCGGCGACGACCTGGAGCGCGTTCGCGACGCGCGGCGAGCGTGGATGATGGGTGAACCTGGTTCCCGGGCGTAGCCCGGAACCAGGTTCATGTCTTTCAGGTCTTCAACTCGGTTCCGCTTCGCGGCAACCGAGTTTCTTTCTCATGTCTGGGCATGGGCCCAGACGTGAGAAAGCCCCGGCTGCGGCACCCGGGGCTCTCCCTGGTCAGGCGGGCGCCGGTTGGGCTTCATCCCGACACGGCTCTGCGGCCCAGACGCGTCGGTCGTATGCCTCCATGCGCTCCTCCCCCCACACCTGAGCGTAAGCCTCGGTGCAAGGTGCGCTCACTGTACGAGCCTCGTCTCCTTCTGTCAAGTAGCTTGGTCAAGTGATTCTCAACTTTGTTTGTTGACGCGATTTTCCCTGTACTTATCCCCCTTTTGAGGGACTGTCCTTTTGGGGGGATTGCGGATCGGTCAAGCGTTCGGCATGCTGGGCTAGACCGATGTCCTCTCGCGCCGCAGCGAGCTTCACCCGTGCGCCTGCCGTTCCGCGGATCCCGCGGCTTGGCGAGCGCCTGCGCCAGTTGCGCGTCGCGGCCGGGTTGACGCAGACCGACCTCGCCGGCGACCGGTTCTCGAAGGAGTACATCTCGCAGATCGAGCGCGGGAAGACGCGCCCGACGACCGATACGGTCGAGTGGCTCGCACTGCGCCTCGGCGTGGACGCGGGCTTCCTGGCGAGCGGCGTCTCCGCGGACGAGCGGGCCAAGGCCGAGGCGATCCTGGCCCGCGCCGACGCGCTCTCGCACGAGCACCGGTTCGACGAGGCGATCGCGGAGTACGCGCGGGCGTTGCCGGCCGTGCTCGGCACCGGCGCGGCCGAGCTTCGGGTCCGCGCCCTGAACGGTGAGGCGATGGCGCATGCGCAGACCGGCAACGTGAAGGAGGGCCTTGCCCTGCTCGCCGAGTCGCGCGCGCTCGTCGAGAGCGAGACGTTCACCGACGTCGACCGCGCTGACGTTCTCTATCGCCTCGGCGTCTGCCGGTACAAGCTTTCGAGCATCTCGACCGCGGTCGGGCTGTTCGACGAGGCACTGTCGCTGGCGGAGCGATCCGGCCTTCCGTGCGACGAGCTGAAGTTGAACGTCTTTGCGTGGCGCTCGCGGTGCTACCGCCGGCAGCGCGACTACGAGGCCTCGCGCGAGGACGTCGAGCGCGCGCTCGAGCTTGCCGAGGCGCTCCGCGACGCGCGGGCGCTCGCACCGGTCTACTTCCAGGCGTCGATGCTCGCCGAGCGCGATGGGCACTGGGTGCTTGCCCGGGCGTACGCCGAGAAGGCGAAGGCGCACTACGAGGAGATCGCCGACCGCGGGAACGTGGGCCGGCTCCTGAACAACCTCGGCGCGATGGATTTCCTGCTCGGCAGCCCCGACGACGCGATCGAGCGCTTCAAGCAGGCATACGCGATCGCGCTCGAGGTCGACCGCACCGAGGACGCGGCAACGGCCGTCTCCTCGCTCGCCCAGGTTCACCTGCGCACGGGTGACGTGAAGCGTGCGGAAGAGCAGGCACGACACGCGCTCGAGATCATCGGCGAGCGCGAGGACATGCTCGACGAGGTCGGCAACGCCCGGCTCGTGCTCGGGCGGGCGCTGCTCGAGCAGGACCGGTTCGACGAAGCCGAGACGGCGTTCGCCGAATCCGAGGACGCATTCGCCCGGTTGTCCTCGGCGTCGCACCGTGCTGCCGCGTGGATCGCTCAGGGAGACCTGGCGACGCGGCGGGGAGAGGAGCGTCGCGCGGCGGTGCTGTACCGCCGCGCAGCCGAGGCGCTTCAGGACTTCAGGTTCTAAGGGAAGGAGGTGTTCCTCACTGTGGCAACCAAGCTCTCGATTCTGCTTCGGCGGTATCCGCTGGTCATGCTCGCGTTGCTCGCCGCGCTCTCGCTGCTCGGGGCCCGTTTCGGCCATCACGGCGTCCACGGCCTGTGGGACGGCCCGATCTAGATCCAACGGCCCAGCCGACCGAATGCGTGCCAGGTGGGGAGCCGGCACTGCATCCGAAGGCCTCTAGCCCATCAGGACCCGCAGGTCGTGCACAACCTGCGTGGCGTGGACTGAGGCGTCGTACAGCACTCGTTCCTTTCCGTTCGTGTCGATGAGCGCCGTGTAGGCGACGTGGTCGACGAGATCGGGCTTGGACGCGACCGCGAGCACATGCCAGGCCTTCCAGACGCGGCGTAGCTCGGCCCGCGTGCCGGTCAGGTATTGGAACTGCGGGAGCAGGTGCTTCTCGCGGATGTAGGCGCGTACCGCGCGAGGCGTGTCGCCCGCAGGGTCGACACTCACTGCGAGGACGCGCACCTTCTGGCGTGCGCTCGGCCCGATCGCTCGCAGCGCGGCGTTCAGGTTCTGGGTGATCAGCGGGCAGACGTCGGGGCAGTGCGTGTAGATGAACGTGACGAGCACGTAGCGGCCGCGGTCTCCGGCGAGGGTGACGCGTGTTCCGTCCACGTCGTGGAGAGCGATCGGCGGCGCGGTGCGCGGCGGGGTCAGCGCGCCGCCGGCGAAGCGCTGCTTCGGCGCGGTCGTCGTCTTCGCGGCGTTCGAGCTGCCGCACCCCGCGAGAACGGCTGCGAGCAGCAGTACCGGAAACACGCGAAGCATGGCTGGACGGTAGCCGCTGCGGCTAGAGGGAATGCTTCATCCAGACGTTTGGCTCCCAGTAGCTGCCGACGCCGTCGTGGATCGTGAGCGGTGCGAGGCCGCCGGGAAAGGTGTAGGCCCCGTCCTCGGGGAACCGCATGCCGACCCACTCTTCCCACTCGGCCGTGGTGCCGGTGATGCGAAGAGACTCCGGTTCGGGTCGCAGCACCACTGCTCCGGCGCGCTCGTGCACGCGCAGCCAGGGGTCGAACAGGCGCCCGTCGTCGCGCCGCCACTCGGCATACCGCTCGATCGGAATCAGCGGGTAGCGCTCCTTCCAGCTCGGCCGCACCGGTGCGATCAGCGACTCGAGGCCGTGTGCCCGCGCGAGGTCGGCCATCGCACCGAGAGCGGCGGCGCTGAGGCCGCGGCCCTGCAGGCCCCGCGGGATCTGGATCACCATCGCACAGAGCACGTTCGCCGCTTCCTCGTCGAGGCCGCGGGCGATCGCGCCGTCGATCCCGGCCGGGAGGTCCTCGATCGTTCCGTTCCATCTCACCGGAAGTGAGCGGGCGCGGGCCAGGATCTCGCCGTCGTCGCCGACGACGTGGAACTGAAACTCCGGCCGCTCCTCGGTCAGTCGTCCCCAGTATCGGTTCAGGACGTCGCCGTGGTTGTTGTACTCGGGGAACGTGTCTCGGGTCGCGTCCCAGGCAGGCTCGGCGAGGTCGGCCCGCTCTGCGACGGTGAAGACCTTCACCCGACGAGGTCGCGCGAGCCGACGCGCTCGATCACGACCTGCGGGATCCGTGCATTCGGCGACAGGCGCAGGCACATGCGCACGACCTCGGCGCAGTCGTCTGGCGTGATCATCTCCTCGGTCGCGAGCCCCGACCATTCCGCCATGGCGGTGTCGACGAACCCGGGGCAGATCGCAACAGCGCGAACGCCGGCGTCATCGAGCTCGAGGTTCTGCGACCGCGTGAGCGCGATCACCGCCGCCTTCGTCGCGCCGTAGACGGTGAGCCCCGGCGTCGGCGCCGTGCCGGCGATCGACGCGAGGTTGACGATCCAGCCCTTGCTCGCACGGAGGAGCGGAATCGCCTCGCGCGAGACGAGCAGCAGCCCGCGCAGGTTGATGCCGAGCTGGAGGTCGATGTGCTTCGTCTGCAGCGCTTCGACGGTTCCGGCGATCCCGATCCCCGCGGAGTTGACGAGCACGTCCAGCCCGCCGTGTCGCTCGCGGTGCTCGGCGACGACGCGCACGCAATCCTCCTCCAAGCCCATGTTCGCCGTGACCGCGAGCGCGCCGAGCTCGGCCGCTGCCGCTTCGACCTTCTCGCGTGTGCGCGATGCGAGCGTCAGCGCGTACCCCTCGTCGCGCAGCATCCGCGCGATCGCGAAGCCGATCCCGGAGGAGCCGCCGGTGACGAGCGCGCTGGGCATGGCTCAACGGTAAAGGAGTTGCCGGCGTCGGGGCGAAGACAACGACCAGTACGACGTTCCCTCTCCCAGCGACGGCGGCTCTCGGGCCGCCGTCGTCGTGTATCTAGGGTGGGGCTGTGAAGCTCACCGATCTCGCGACCGCAGGTGGCTGTGCCGCGAAGTACTCGGCGGCGCGACTCGAGGAGTTGCTGCGTGGGTTCGTCCCCGCCGAAGCCGAGAACCTCCTCGTCGGGCTGGACCCGGCCGACGATGCGGCTGTCTACCGGCTCGACGACGAGCGGGCGCTCGTCTTCACGATCGACTTCTTCCCGCCGATCGTCGACGACCCGGACGACTTCGGGACGATCGCGGCGACGAATGCGCTGAATGACGTCTTCGCGATGGGCGGCCGGCCGTTGCTCGCGCTCTCGGTCGCCGCTCTGCCGGAGGAGCTCCCGACCGACGTGGTGCGTGCGATCTTCCACGGTGCCGATCGGCAGGTGCGGGCTGCGGGCGCGATCCTCGCGGGCGGCCACACGATCCGCGACAGCGAGCCGAAGTACGGGCTCGCGGTCGTCGGCACGGTCGCACTGGACGGCATCTGGCCGAAGGCCGGCGCTCGCCCCGGCGACGCGCTCTACCTCACGAAGCCGCTCGGCACCGCGCTCGTGCTCGGCGGCGCGAAGCGCGGACTGGCCGACGCCGCGGAAGCGGTGCGCTGGATGCGAACGCTGAACCGCGACGCGGCCGATGTCCTACGCGCCCTCGCGCCGAACGCCGTCACTGACGTGACGGGCTTCGGGCTCGCCGGCCATGCCCACGAGATGGCCGAGCGCAGCAGTGTGCGGATCGTGCTCGAAGCCGAGCGCCTGCCCGCGCTCGACGGGGCGCTCGAGGCGGCGCGTGCCGGCGTCACGACCGCAGGCACGCGTAACAACCGCGCCTACGCCGCCCTCGAGGTGAACGGCGTCGCACCCGAGCTCGTCGAGCTCGCCTACGACCCGCAGACCGCGGGCGGTTTACTCGTGTCGCTTCCGGCGGACAAAGGGATGTCGCTCGAGGCGCAGTTCGCTGCGGCAGGGCTCTTCCTCGCGCGCGTCGGGCGCGTGGAGGACGGGGTCGGGCTCCAGCTCGCGTAGCGCTAGCCGGAGCACGAAGGCGGATACAGTGGGCGCGATGGACGTCGGCGCCCAGCCGGTTTCGCGCCTGCGGGGCTTCTCGCTTTCCCCCGCCGCGGTCCGGAGGCTCGTGCTCGCGAACGCGGTCGCCCTCGTCCTGATCGTTGCCACCGGCGCCACGGTGCGGCTCACCGGGTCGGGGCTCGGGTGCGAGCATTGGCCGGGCTGCACGCCGCACCACTTCGAGCCGAAGAGCGGTCACAGCTACATCGAGTTCGGGAACCGCGTGATCGCATTCCTGACGATCCTGACGACGCTCGCGACCTGGATCTTTGCGCGCGGGCGCCGGCGGCTCGCGGCGCTCATCTTCTTCGGCACGCTAGCGCAGGCGCCGCTCGGCGCGTTGACGGTTCACTACCACCTGAATCCGTGGTGGGTGCTTTCGCACTTTCTCGTCTCCATGGTGGTGCTCGCACTCGCGGTGGTGCTCGCTGCACTGTCACGCCCGCGGGAGAAGAGCACGCTACCGCGCTGGGTGCCGTGGACCGGGCTGATCGTCGGCTCCGCCGCCTGTGTCCTTCTGTTCTCGGGGACGCTCGCGACCGCCGCAGGCCCGCATCCGGGCAGCACGGTCGTACGCCGCCTCTGGTCGTTCGAGCCTGCGGTGTACTGGCACGTGCGTGCGACGGCGGTGTTCGGGATCTCGTTCGCGCTCGTTCTCGCGTATCTGGTGCGCGCGCGGGCGCAGCAGGTCCGCGGCGCACTCGTGGTGCTCGGTGTGCTCGCGGTGCAGATGACGATCGGCGAGGTGCAGTACCGAACGCACCTTCCGTGGTGGCTCGTGCTCGTGCACGTGACCGTGGCGGCGACGGTGTGGGCGGCCGTCACGTCGTTCGTCTTCAGCCTTTGGCGCCCGCGTAGGATGCCTTGATGTCGGAGCTTCGCGTCGATTCTCATCCGAGCCTCGACCGCCCAGTGCTGATCGCAGCGTTCCGTGGCTGGAACGACGGTGGCCAGGGCGCGTCGCTCGCAGGCGCATATCTGGCACGCGCGTGGGCCGCGGTCGAGTTCGCGTCGATCGATCCGGAGAATTTCTACGACTTCCAGGCGACCCGGCCCACCGTCTCCCTCGAAGAGGGCTACACGCGGCGCATCGACTGGCCGGAGAACTCCTTCATGCACGCGCCGCTGCCCGGTGCGGGTCGCGACGCGGTGATCATGCTGGGTGTCGAGCCGAATCTTCGGTGGCGCACGTTCGGTGAGCTCGTCACGGGACTTGCGCGCGACCTGAACGTCGAGCTGGTGATCACGCTGGGGTCGCTGCTCGCGGACGTGCCGCACACGCGGCCGGCGCCCGTGACGGGGAGTGCGACCGATCCGGAGCTGATCGACAAGCTCGGCCTGCAGGCATCGCGTTACGAAGGGCCGACCGGCATGGTCGGCGTGCTCCACGACGCGTGTGCACGCGCGGGCCTGAAGTCGGCGAGCCTGTGGGCTGCGGTGCCCCACTATGTGTCGCTCACGCCGTCACCACGCGCCGCCAAGGCGCTCGTCGACCGCCTCGCCGACCTGCTCGGCGCCGATGTCGACACGAACGAGCTCGACGAGGCGGCGGATGCCTACGCGCAGCAGGTGAGCGAGGCGGTTGCGAGCGACGAGGAGACCGCGGCATACGTGCAGGAGCTCGAGCGCCGCGTCGACGAGCTCGCCGAGGAGAAGGATCTCCCGTCCGGCGACGCGCTCGCGGCGGAGCTCACCCGCTTCCTGCGCGAGGAGGACCAGCGGCGTGACGACGACGGCGACGGCGGCGACGTCGCCCGCGACCAGTAGCGCGGCGTCCCAGACTGCGGCTTGTCCGAATCGGCTATCCGCGATAGCGCCGATGCCGCGTCGCCACGAGTGCTCGACGCTGGAGGCTAGGCGACGTCCGAGGAGGATGAAATGGGACAGACAGCCAATACCGTCGAGCGTAGGGACGCCTTGTGCGAGTGCGCCATGTGTCGCGCTCCAGTCACGATGACCGAGAAGAGTGGGCTGGGCTACTGCGACACCCACTGGCGCGCTCTGCATCCCCAGCGGGTCAGGCGACTCCTCGGCTCAGTCCGGAGCACACACGCACCGGTGCACCTCCCGGCGCGATTCACACACAGAGCGGCATCCTGAGTAGAAGCTGGGAAGGCCCGTTCACCCGAAGGTGAACGAGTACGCCTGGACTCCGGGCGAGAAGCGCAGCTCGAGGAGCGCCGCGGTCGGCTGGCCGGTCCGCACGGTGTAGAGCCGCTGCGCGTCGACCCGGATCGACCCGGTGGGCTTGCCGTTGACGAACGTCTGCACGGTGCCGTTTCCCCCGGCGACGAGGTACACGTCTGACGCTTCGAACCGGAGGCGGAGACGTGCGTTCTTCCCGGCGGTGATCGCCTGTGCGCCGACGCGCCACGAGCCGTCATAGGCGAGCGTGTTCGCGAGGAGCGAGTCCGGGAACGCGTACTCCGCGAACTTGTCCGGCACGGGATTGCGACCCGCGTAGTTGGTGAGCCTTGCGTAGCCCAGGTAGCTCTCGGGCGTCAGCAGCCCGGCCGGGGTCGCGTCGGCGATGTGGCGTGCGTGTGTCCCGCTAGCGCCGAGCAGGCGGCGGATCAGCGACTCGGTCTGGTCGTACTCGCCTTCGCCGAAGTGGGTGTGGCGGACGTGACCCTGCTTGTCGATCAGGTATTCGGCCGGCCAGTACTGGTTGGCGTAGTTGTCCCAGGTCTTGTAGCGGTTGTCCTGCATGACCGGATAGCTGATGCCGAGCCGCTTCACCGCCGAGCGTACGTTCGAGGTGACGTGCTCGAACGCGAACTCGGGTGTGTGGACGCCGACGATCACGAGTCCCTTGTCGTGGTAGGTCGCATACCACGACTTCAGATGCGGCAGCGTGCGCAGGCAGTTGATGCACGAGTACGTCCAGAAGTCGATCAGCACCACCTTGCCGCGCAGTTGCGCGAGCGTCAGCGGGCGCGAGTTGATCCACGCGCCGTCGAGGTGCAGCTGCGGCGCCTGGCCGTAGTCCGGTAGTCCGTTGACCGTCTTGTGGACCGCGGCCAGCGCGGTGCCGCCGCCGCGCACCTTCGCCAGTTCGCGCTTCGCCGTCGAGTTGTCCTCGATCTTGTTCTGCAGGAACGTGGTGTAGCCCGGCGTCAACGTTGCCAGGTTGTCGTCGACGTGGAAGACGAGGCCGAGCGCGACGAGCGCGACGACGGCTCCGGAGGCGCGGCGCACTGTCTGCGCGTGCCGGCGGAGGTGTGCGGCTGCCTCGCGTCCGCCGTACGCGATCGCCAGCATCGGCACGGCGGCGCCGAAGGCGTAGGTGAGCGTGAGCAGGATTGCGCGCAGGCCGACGCTGTTGTTCGCCGCGACGACCGTCACCGTTGCGAGCACCGGCCCTGCGCACGGGACGAACACGAGGCCGAGCGTCGCGCCGAAGAGGAAGCCGCCGCCTTCGGCCCCCTGCGGGCGGATGCGCGAGAAGGCGGCGAGCGGGCGCTCGACGATCAGTGCTGCCCGCGGCACGAGCAGTATGGCTGCGAGCACGAAGAGGGACACGATCGCGAGGTTCCGGAGGGTGTCCTGCGGCAGGCCGAGCTTGTCGAGGATCCAGGTTGCGAACAGCGTGAACACGCTGAAGCTCAGGACGATGCCCGCGATCACGCGGATCGGGCTCCGGCCGGAGGCACCGCTCGCCAGCAGGATCGGCAGCACGGGCAGGACGCACGGGGAGATCGCCGTCACGACGCCTGCGAGGAACCCGATTACGAGCAGGAGAAGCACCGGCTACGCAACCTCTCCCGCTGCGGGCAGCGCGAATGCGACGCGTGCACCGCCGCCGCGCCGGTTCTCCGCCCAGATGCGACCGCCCTGCGCTTCCACGAGCCCGCGCGCGATCGCGAGGCCCAGCCCGGCGTTCGCGTCCGTGCGCGACCGGGCGGGGTCGCCACGCCAGAAGCGCTCGAACATCCGCCGCTCTGCTTCGGCGGTCAGGCCGGCCCCCGAGTCCTCGACGCCGATGTGCACCTCGTCGCCGACCGGCTCGGCGAACACGACGACCGAGCCGTCGGACGGCGTGTGGCGCAGCGCGTTTGCGAGCAGGTTCCAGAGCACACGTCGGAGGTGCTCCGGCGCACCCGCGACTGCCGGTAGCTCGCCGTCGAGGCGCGCCCGGAGCGACACGTGACGGGCTTGTGCGTCTGCTTCGAGCGCGCGGACACAGCTCGCCACGACCTCCCCGACCGACAACCGCTCCAGCTCCAACGAGAGCACGCCAGCGTCGATTCGCGCCAGCTCGAAGAGGTCGTCGATCACCTCGCCGAGCGCGATCGTCTGCTCGCGGAGCACCGGCACATACTCGTCGGCGGCGGCGACCCCGTCCTCGATCGCCTCGAGCATCGCCCGGATCGCCGCCACCGGGGTGCGCAAGTCGTGGCTGGCCCACGCAACGAGCTCCCTGCGCGCATCGAACACTTCCTCGAGCGAGGCAGCCATCTCGTTCAGCGACACGCCGAGCCGCGCGAGCTCCGCCGGACCATCCTGCGGCGCGCGTGCCGTGAGATCGCCCGACGCGAGCTCGCCGGCGGTCACGACCAGCCCGTCGATGCGGCCTGCGACCGAGCGGCCGAGCAGGAACGCGACGACGAGCGCGGTCGCTCCGCATGCCGCTCCGATATAGAGAACACCGAGATCCTCGTGCATCTTCATCATCACCATCCCGCCCGCAGTGACCGTCGCGAGCGGCACCGCAGCCGCGTAGAGCGCGAGTGCTGCCAGCTGCAGCCGGACCGTGGGCAGCCGCCGCACGCCGATCGCGACGAGGGCGCTCGCGGCGAGCGAGGCCGAGATCGTGATCCCCGCGAACGCGGTCACGGCGTGAACCGGTAGCCGACGCCCCACACGGTTTCGAGGTGCCGCGGGTGCGAAGGCGCGGTCTCGATCTTCTCGCGAAGGCGGCGGACGTGCACCGTGATCGTGCCGGTATCGAGCGCCGACGTGTAGCCCCAGACGCGGTCCATCAGCTGGTCGCGCGAGAACACGCGGCGCGGATGCGACACCAGGAACCAGAGCAGGTCGAACTCCTTCAGCGTCAGCTTGAGCGGCTCGCCGCCGCGCCGCACTTCGCGGGCTGCGCCGTCGACCTCGACCGAGCCGAACCGGATGAGCTCGGGGGTCTCTGCCCGAATCGGCGCGGCACGGCGGAGGAGGTTCCGCACGCGGACCGCGAGCTCGCGCGGCGAGAACGGCTTCGTGACGTAGTCGTCGGCGCCGAGCTCCAGCCCCACGATTCGATCCGCTTCGTCGCCGCGCGCGGTGAGGAGAACGATCGGGAGGTCCGAGCTCGCACGGATGTGCCGGCACAGCTCGAGCCCGTCTGTGCCCGGGAGCATCACGTCGAGGACGACGAGTGACGGCAGCTCCCGCTCGAGCAGCCGCATCGCCTCCTCGCCGGTTCCGGCCTCGAGGGTCTTGAGGCCGTCGCGGCGCAGATAGCGGACGACGACGTCCCGAACGATCGGTTCGTCGTCGACGACGAGCACGGTCGACATGGGGTCATTGTGGGTCGAAATCGGTTTCGTGCGCATTAACTCTTGATGTTCAGGGACTCGTAACTAGGACGAAAGACTCGCGCAACGGTTCCTCCGTTACCTACCGCAGGACACGACACCCAGATTGGAGGAACGCGTGAGAAAGCTGTTGCGGGTGACGAGCGTGCTCGTCGTGGGGGCCGCCCTCTTGGGAGCGGCGTCGGCCGGTGCGATGGACCGGATGGGAAAGAAGACGCCGACCGCCGGTTTCTACCGGGGGAAGGTGATCCACTACTTCGACTTCGGGCCGATCAAGTTGAAAGCAGGGAACAGACTCGCTCCGATCTGGTCGATCACGAACGGGCCGTCCGGCCAGCACAACGTCATCGACACCGTCCCGGGGCGCCCCGACTATTCGCCGCTCTGGCGGGTGAGCACGGTGACGTGGAAGAGCTCGGCGACTCCGCGGCTCCTGCGCTCCGCCGCCGACGTCACGGCGGCCGAGAAGGCGGGCGAAGTCAGGGTCGCGAAGACGACGACCGTCGTCAACTGCCCGGTGCTCGGCTTCGGACAGAAGCGCATCGCAGGCTTCTCGAACGGGCACGTGATCCACTACTACGACGATGGCCCGGTGAAGGTGAAGGCCGGCAACGCGACGGCGCCGCTCTACGCGCCGATGAACGGTGTCTCCGGCCAGCACAACATCGCACTCGAGAACGTCGCGCCGGGGCAGACCGACTACCCGCCGCTCTGGACGATCATCGCCGTCCGGTGGCGGGCGGGAGCACACAGGACGCTCCTGCGCTCGGCCGCCGACGTGCAGCGCGCGAAGGTGAAGGGGCTCTTGACGACCAAGCGGACGACACTCGTCGTCAACTGCCCGGTGGTTGCCTAAGCCGCGTCCTCGGTGACCGTCTCGGCCGGCTCGTTCGCTTCGGCGGACGGGCCGGCGTCGGTCGGCTTCTTGCGCCGGCGGCGCCGCTTCTTCGGCGCGGGCTGCTCGTCGCCGTCGGTGGCGCGCGCCTCGCCCTCGGCGGGCGTGGCTGCCTGTGTCTCGGGCGCCGTGCCTTCCGCGACCTTCTTCTTGCGACGCCTGCGCCGCCGCGTGCGTGACGGGCCGGTTTTCGGCTGCGGGAGGCTATCCGCGATCCAGCCGGCGACTTCGTTGATCGTGCCGAGCCGCTCCCGAGCCGCTTCGAGCAGCTGCGTTGAGCGCGGCGTGTAGCCCTCCGCCGATGCGAGCAGCGCGGCACCCACTTCGCGTGGCATCTCGAGCGCCGCGTTGACGAGCTTGGCCGCGTTCTCTTCGTGCCGGTGCCCGCGCGAGTTGGCAAGCGCACCGAGCAAGCGCTTGGCGTCCGGGTACTCCTGCGAAGCCTTGCGGTCCAGCTGCTTGCGAACTGCGCGTGAAAGCCGCCACGTCCAGCGGGCGAGGATCTGGTCGGGCGCGTCGGGCTTCGCCTCGGCGATCGCGCGCAGCAGGATTCGCACGCCGGCGGCCCGGTCCTTCTCCCACGGCGGGGCCTGCGAGACGAGCGTCACCAGGTCGTCGAAGTCGGCGCGCTCGACGCGCATCGAGACGCGGTCGGCGAGCGCGATCAGCCGCAGCCGCCGGTTCGGATTCTGGGCGGCGCAGGTGGAGAGGAACGTCTCCATTGCACGCTTCGATGCGCCGCGTGCCGTGAGTTTCTCGACAAACGCCGCGCGCTCGTCGAAGCGCAGCTGCCGGCCGGCGATCTCGCCCCAGAACTCCTGCTCGTCCTGGTCGAGGAATTTCGGGTCGACGCGCTGCCATTCGCGCGCGATCACCATCTTGCGGCGCAGCACGTCGGGCGTGACGGGAACGAGCCAGGACGCCGGGGTAAGCCGGCGTCGTGCCCGACGCTGCATGCGGCGACGCGGTGCCGGCGTTACCCGCGCGCCTTCGCGGTAGAAGTCCGCGTCGAGCAGCGAGTGGAGCGAGACGACGCGCTCATTGTGCGTCGCGGCCTTCGGTGTGAAGTCGACGACGATGCCCGCCTCCTTGCGCGGGTGGATGCGCATGATGCGGCCGATGCGCTGCTGGTAGACGCGCTTCGATGCGGTCGGCGCAAGGTGCATGATCACGGTCGCGCGCGGAGAGTTCCAACCTTCGGCCAGCAGCATCGCGTTGATCAGGACGTCGATCTCCCCGCGCTCGTAGGCCGCGAGGATCTCCGCCAGCTTGACGGGCGGCGTGCGTCCCGACACCGCTTCCGCCTTGATCCCAGCCGCGCGGAACGCGGTCGCGAGGTTGTAGGCGTGGTCGACGCCGGCCGCGTACACGACGCCCGGCGTGTCGCCGAAGCGCTCGCGGTAGAGCGTTGCGGCGGCCATGTTGAGCGCCTCGTGGTCGAGTGCCTGGGCAAGCGCGCGTTCCTCGAAGTCGCCGCCGACGATCGGCACCTGGTTGATCGCTGCGACCGGCGGGACGCGAAGACAGCGAAGCGGCGCGATCAGACCGCGCCGCGCTGCATCCGCCAGCGGCAGGTCGTCGACCGACGCCGGGAACACGTCGGACACCTGCTTCGCGATCAGCTCTTCGGTTGCGGTCATGCCGATGTAGACCGGCTCGTCGAGCGAGCGGATCGCTGCCGATGTCTTCTCTCCGAGCGCCGTGTGCGCCTCGTCGCAGATGACGAGCTGGTACGCGGTGCGCGCGATCTCGCGGACGTGGCGCGCGAACCAGGCGTAGGTCTGGATGGTGATCGGCGCCGGCGGGTGCTTCGCCGTGTTGCCGTCGAGGATCGCCTCGGTCAGCCGGTCGCCGTAGCCGTGCTCGGTCAGCTCGCGCCGGAACTGATCGACGAGCAGCCGGCGGTGCGTGAGGATGAGGACGCCCTCGGTGCGCGC
The DNA here is from genome assembly GCA_963785875.1 of uncultured Thermoleophilia bacterium. Taxonomy (GTDB): domain Bacteria; phylum Actinomycetota; class Thermoleophilia; order Gaiellales; family Gaiellaceae; genus PALSA-600. The sequence continues at coordinate 224,562 of CAWAWV010000005.1, forward strand.
GGACTCGACGAACCCTGCGGCGGCGATCGTCTTGCCGGATGCCGTTGGGTGGCGGAAGCGGTACCGGCGCACCGCGCCGGGGTCTTCCTCGACGATGGGCTGCGGCTCTTCGTCGTCGCCGTCGGCTACGAGCCCGAGCTCGTCCTCCGGCTCGTCGTCCTCATCGGCGGCGTCGTCGCCGTTGCCGTTCGCGTGGCCGTTCCCGTTCTCGCTCTTCTGTACGGCCGCGATCAGCTCCGTGAGCATGCCGGCGAGCGCGTCGACCTGGTGCCGGCGGAGCTCTGTGCCGGAGGCGAGCCTCGGCGGCCGCTCGGAGAGGACCCGCTCGAGCCCGAGCATGAGGGCGTAGCGCACTTTCCACTCGCTCGACGGCGTCTTCAGGCCGGAGTCGATCTCGGCGAAGGCGTCGTCGAGGGCGCGTCTGCGCGCGGTGCCGGGTGCGAGGACCGACTCCGGGTCCTCGTCGGTCCGGAGGAAGGGCTCGCCCGCCCATGCTTCGGCGCGGAGCGCGTCGGCCCTCATGGCCGACGCTGCCTCCGACTCGCTCGGAGAGTACGTGGTGGATTCTGACAATGCGGTTCGACACGCCTGGGGTGCCGATTCCTCAAAGGGTCGCGCCAGCGGGGTCGTTTCCCGTTCGCGTGGCGCACCCGCACAATAGCCGATCAGGAGGACGAATGGGTCGCTTCGAATCAACAGCCCCCTGGTACGCCCAGTACCGGCCACGGTACCCGCCCGAGCTGATCGAGCGGCTCGTCCAGGCTGCCGGGCTCGTTCGGCGCTCGCGCGTCCTCGATCTCGGTGCCGGTCCGGGGCATGTCGCCGCCGCGGTTGCGAGCCACGTCGGCGAGGTCGTGGCGGTCGACGTCGAGCCGGAGATGCTGGCGCAGATCGACGCGGCGAACGTCCGTACCGTGCTCGGTCGCGCCGAGGACCTCGATCCGTCGTGGGGGCGCTTCGACCTCGTCACCGCGGGGCGCTCGTTCCACTGGTTCGACGCCGAGGTCATGTTCGCCCTGCTCCCGCTGCTGACCGACCAGCTCGCGCTGCTCGGCGACTCGATCACCCAGAGCGACGCACAGTCGCGTGTCGTTGCGATCGCCACCGAGCTGCTCGGCGAAGAGTCGCCGAAGGCCCCGCGCAAGCGCTACCGCGAGCTGCTCGCCGGCTCGCCGTTCTCGGACGTCGAGGAGCTCGACGTGGAGGTGGACCGAACGTGGACGGCGGAGTCGCTGATCGGCCTCGCCTACTCGACGTCGGTGGCGTCACCGGAGCGGCTCGGGGCAAAGCGGGCGGAATTCGAACGCCGGGTCCGTGCGACGTTCGGCGACGCCGAGTTCCACGACCACGTGAGCGTGAGTGCGGTGCTAGGCCGCCGCGGCGACCATCGACTCGAGCCGTGAGCGCAGCCACGGCAGCTCGCTCCGCTCGGCCTCGAGCACCTCGCCGTCGAACTGGATCACGATTCCACCTGTGTCCGACAGGTGGTCGGCCGCAGCGGCGAGCAGGCGGCGGTAGTGGTCGAGCCCGTCACCGGTCGAGAAGACGGCCTTCGCCGGCTCGTCCTCGTAGCCCGCCGTGTCGGGAGAGAGGTAGGGCAGGTTCGCGACGATCAGGTCGAGGTTGTGCGGGATCCCCTCGAGCAGATCGCCGTGCACGAGATGCACCTGCGCGCCGAGACGTGCCGCGTTCCGTGACGCGAGGCGGAGCGCATTGGCACAGGTGTCGGTCGCCCACACCTCGACCGTCGGCGCGCGGAGCGCGAGCGTGATCGCGATCGCGCCGGAGCCGGTGCCGATGTCGGCGATCCGGGCCGGTCCCACGCCGATGCGCTCGAGTGCCGCATCGACGAGCTTCTCGGTCGTGGGGCGAGGCGCGAAGACGCGTCCGGGATCGGTGAGGAAGGTGAGTCCGTGGAAGCGTGTCGTCATTCGTTCATCAAGTACAACGTAGCCAGGTGGATTGGATTCCCTTCGTCCGCGAACGGCAATCGCGTTTCGCCGAGCAGCACGGTGAGCTGGACGAGCGCTCCCGCGTTCGCCGAGGGAATCTCGCGTACGCCGCCGGCCTCGGGCTGGTCATGGTGGGAGACCCCGAAGCGGCCGAGTGGCTCGGCCGTGCGGCCGCGTGCTGGCGCGACAGCTGGCAGGGCGGCGAATCGTGGGGGCGCCCGATCGGCGCGCTGAAGGCGTCCCTGCTCGCCGGCGACGAGGCGGCCGTCGAGGACCATGCGGGCTGGACGCTCGCGCTCGGCGCCGAAAGCGTCGAGTCGCCGATCGGCCGCTATGCAGCTGCACTGGCGCTGCTTGCGCTCGGACGGTGGGTGGAGGCGCGCCATGTCGCCGACTCCCTCCGGGAACGGGACGACTTCCCGCACGACGTCGCCGACGTGCTCGCGTACGTCTCCGCCGCGGACGTCGTCGGTTACGCCGAGGCGATCGAGTCGGTCGTGGAGAGCTTCGAGACGCGAACGGCCTTTCTCGAGGACGCGCGCGTCGCCGACACGGCGCTCGTGCTCGACCTGCTCGCCCGCCGCCGCGGGATCGAGCTCGAGCTGCCGGTCTCGGATGTCCTGCCCATGCCGTGAGAGCCCGGAGCGCCGGGGCTAGACTTCCGGGTGCAGTGGCCGGACGCTACGCCGTCGCCGCGGCGGTCGTCGCCGTCGCCAGCGGGCTTGCCCTTCCTCGCCCCGCCGGGGGAGGGGACGGTTGGAGTGCGCTTCGCCGGCCGTTGCATCTGCCGCGCCTCGCCGCCGGCGCGGCGTGCCCGGTGAGCAAGGTCGACCGGCGCATCACCTGGAGCCGCACGCACATCTTCGGCGGTTCCGGGATCGGACGCGGGCCGGTCTACCCGGCGCTCCCGTCCAGCTTCATCTGGGCGACACGGGACGAGCAGTACGGCAGCAAGTGGTACGGAGAGAAGGTCTTCTGGTTCGCGCTTCCGAGCTATCGCGGCCGCTTCCTGATTCGAGGGCGCCAGCTCGACGGCCCGAACCCCGTGGGGTTCAACGGGCAGCGACGTCCGAACGGCGAGCTCAGGGTCGAGCCGTACGACACGGTCAGCTGGGCCGACCAACCGAAGGGCTCGCGCGGCATCCCGTCCGGCGTGCGCATCCTCGCGAAGGGGTGCTACGGGTTCCAGATCGACGGCACCAGCTTCAGCCGTGTCGTCGTCGTCACGGCCGACGTGGCGAGCTAGTACACCCGTCCGTAAGTTCGGTTGGTTATCCGGCGACTGGCTCGTCGTTCGTGGCAAGGACGCAGGGAGTCCCGGTAGCGGTTGCTACCGGGACGACCGAGGACGCGGCCACGGGCGGCGAGACACCGCCGGGAACCGGCCATAACTTGCGGACGGGTGTACTAGTCGGTCTCGCCCTGCTCGATCGCCGGGTGGAACGCGAACGTGACCGTCTGCAGCGGCTCGGTCTCGTCCTCGAGCTCCGTCAGCTCGTCGACGAGACGGCGCAGGAGGTCGCGCACGGTGTCGGGGGCGAGCCGGGTGTGCACCTGCGCGCTCCGGAAGTTCCCCTGCGCCGCGTGCGTCTCGAACCCGCGCTCGAGCTCGCGCAGCTGCGCCGCCTGCAACTCGCTCGCGCCGCCGGCGGCGCGGATCGCGCTGCCGACCTTCAGGTGCTTGGCGACCGCACGGTACGGCTTCTCGCGTCCCGCCGCCTCCGCACGCTCGATCAGCCCGGCGCGGTGCAGCATCCGCACGTGAAAGTGCAGGTGGCCCGGATCGACCGCGAGCCGGGCGGCGAGCTCGCGGTTCGTGAGCGCCTCATCCGACTGACCGAGCGCCTGCAGCACCTTGAGCCGCAGAGGGTGGCCGAGCGCCTTCAGCTGCTCCGGCCGGTCGAGCTCGAGGACCCCAGGCGGGCTCGAATGGGGCTGAGGCGTCGTCATCCTCCATTCAGCCTATTCCCCGCGGCAGCGTCCAGGAAGACCTCGACGGCTCGGCGCGAGCCGGGCGAGGCTGGCGGGCACGTCTCGGGTGATCTCGCCACCAAACGCCCGCGCGACGGCATCCGCCTTCGCAGCACCGGTGACGAGGAAGACGACCCGGGTTGCCGACTGAATCGAGGGCACCGTCAGCGTCACGCGGTGGACCCACGGCTCCAATCCGGCCGGGCCGTCGGTCGCGCGCCGGTCGGTGACGTCGAGCTGCGGCGAACCGGGGAAGAGCGATGCCATGTGCCCGTCAGGGCCGAGCCCGAGCAGCAGGAAGTCGAGCGTCGTGTTCGCGAGCGCAGTGTCGAGCTCGGCCGCGGCCTCGGCCGGCGATGCCTCACCGCGAATTCGGTGGACCGCCCGCGGCGGCGTCTGCAGACGGTCGAGCAGCGTCTCCTTCGCGAGGCGATAGTTCGACCGATCGTCGTCGGGTGGCACGCAGCGCTCATCGCCCCACCAGAGCGTGACGCTGCTCCAGTCGGGCTGGAGCTCGGCTGCGCGCCGGTAGGCGCCTGCCGGCGACGACCCGCCGGTGAGGACGATCGAGCCGCCGCGCCGCGCCTGCTCGGCGAGCAGCTCGCCGACCGCGGCGGCGGGGTCACCGACGATGTGCAGGTCAGGCTGCAAGAGGCAAGGGTACGAGACCTCGCGCGTAGCCTGTGAGGAGGTACACGCTCGCGAGCCCGGACCAGTCGCCGTACGGAGCCAGTAGCTCGTCGCTCTCCTCGGGCTCGACCCAGCGGCCCCACAGCGCCGACGCGAGCTTCGCCAGTCCGAGGTCGCGGTAGAGGCCGTACTCGTACCGGCCGAGGCCCTCCAGGCAGACGAGCCCGACCGACCATGGCCCGAGGCCGCGCTCACGGGTCAGGCGCGAGACGATCTTGGCTGTCGGCTGCGCCTTCAGCCGCTCGAGCTCGAGCGTTCTGCACAGCCTGATCAAGGCTCCCGCGCGGCGCGCGCCGAGACCGAGCCGCGCGAGCTGCGCCGGCGAGTAGCGCCCAAGCTCGGCGCATGTCGGCGGCGCATGCAGCCCGCCCAGCTCCGCCGTCGTTGCGCGCACGATCGTCCGCTCGATCTGACGCGCGCGGCTCGCCTGAATCAGCTGTCCTGCGACCGCGCGCAGCAGTGCCTGCGCGACGGTGCCCGTTCGCATCGGCCGCAGCCCGCGCAGCTGTCGGACGCTCCCTGCGAGGAGCGGATCGTCGGCGAAGAGCCGTAGGAACTCCGAGTGGTCGTCATCGAGCCCGAGCGCGAACCGCACGTGGTCGATGCCGGCCTCGCTCTCGGCGGCAACGACGATCGTGCCGTCCGGCCGCTGCGCCGCGTGCACGCGCTCGACCCGGTCGTCGACCCGGATCGTCGCGCGGTATGTGCCGTCGACGACGACCCTCGTGGCGTCGCTCCCGTGGCGGCCGGAGAGGCGCAGGGAATACGGCCCCTTCGGGCGGAGCTCGGCGCGGACCACGATCCGAGTCTAGGGCTACGCTCAGCCGATGCTGCGCCGGGTCGCATCGCAGGTGTCGCTGCGAAGCCGCGAGCGGAAGCTGCGCCTGTTCCTCGATCTGCTCGCGCCCGGGCCCGGAGACGACCGTGGTCGACGTCGGCGTCACCGACGCGCCGTTCGGCGGGGGGTCGAGCGACAACTTCTTCGAGGCGATGTACCCATGGCCCGACCGGATCACCGCCGTCGGGCACACGGAGCTCGACCGGTTCGCCGCCGCGTTCCCGCAGGTGCGGGCCGTGCGCGCCGACGGCCGGGACCTGCCGTTCTCGGACGGCGCCTTCGATCTCGGCTTCTCGAACGCGGTCGTCGAGCACGTCGCGGGCGGCCGTGACGGCCAGCGGCGCTTCGTGCACGAGCTCTGCCGCGTCGCCCGCCGCGTCTTCGTCACGACGCCGAACAGGTGGTTTCCGCTCGAGGTGCACACGCTGCTGCCGTTCGTCCACTGGCTGCCCGCCTCGGCCCGCGCGCGCGTGATCCCAGTTCGACGACGTGCTCGACCCGCTCGGGCCGAAGGCGTTCGCGTCGCTCTTTCCTTACCCGGTGCGTGTACTGAATCGCGGCATGACGCTCGTCGCCGTCGGCCCCGCATGACGTGGCGACGCCCCGTGTGGGCGCTCTACGCGCTCGTCGTCGGCCTCGCGCTCCACAACATCGTGATGGCGATGCTCTGGCGCGCGGGCGTGCGCGGCGGCGCTTCGACAGCGATCTCCGCCTGGAAGGAAGTGCTGCTCCTCGCGGCGCTCGTTCTCGTCGTCGCGGAGCGACGCGCGCTGCCGTTCTCACGCTCGAGCCTGCCGGACGTGCTCGCACTCGCGTTCGCACTGTTCGTCGTCGTGTACGCGCTCATTCCGCAGTCGGTGCTCGGCGGCGGCGCGACGCACAAGGGCGTTGCGCTACGCGCTTCGCCACGACCTGCTGATCGTCGGCGCCTACTTCCTCGGCCGCGGGCTCCGGCTGACAGACAAGGAGCGGGCACGGCTCTGTCAGGTCGTGCTCGCGACGGCCGCGTTCGTCGCGGCGTTCGGGCTGGTCGACGTCTACGCGGTCCCGCTCTCGTGGTGGCGGCTGTCGGCCGGCTGGTACCAGCACCAGCTCGGCCTCGACTACGGGCTCGGCCTTTCCCACCTGCCCCAGAACTTCGTCTACAACGCGGGCGAGAACGTGGTGTTCCGTCGGCTCACGTCCACGTTCCTCTCCCCGCTTGCGACCGCCTACTCTGCTCGTGGTGGCGATGTTCTTCATCCCACTCCGGCGCCGCTGGGGACTTCCGCTCGGCGCATTGCTGTTCGCCGCGATCCTGTGGACGCACACGCGCGCTGCGGTGATCGCGCTCGCCGCGGGCCTCGTCGTGCTCGCGCTCGTCCGCCGTCGTGTGCAGTTCCTCGGCTGGGCGGCGGTGGTCGTGCTGATCGCGTTTGCGTTCGTCAGGGGCTACGACCACTTCGCGCCGCAGGACACACTTCACTGCTGCGGAGCGAGTGGTGCAGGAGCGGAACGGCTCGCAGAGCCCGACCGTGTCGCACGATCCCACCGCAGCCGGCGAGTCGTCGACCAGCGAGCACCTGACGAGCCTGCGTGACGGCGCGAAGACGGTGCTGAAGCAGCCGTGGGGATTCGGGCTCGGCAACGCCGGCGTCACCGCGCTTCGGACGAACGTGACGATCAAGGCCGGCGAGTCGACCTACACGGAGCTCGGGGTCGAGACCGGGCTCCTCGGCGGGCTCGTCTTCATCGTCTGGTCGCTCTCACTTCTGCGCGGCGTTCTCGACGCCACCCCTGGCTCGGAGCGGCGTTCGCCGCGGTGCTCGTGCTCGGTCTACAGACGGACGTGATCGGTGTCCCGTGGATCGCCGTCGTCGTGTGGGCGGCAGCCGGCGACGTCGACTTAACGCGAGCAGATCCAGAGCCCGCGGCCGATCAGGCCGTCGGGGTCGTGCTCCGCGGCGAGCCCGGCAGCCTCGAAAGCGCTTCGCATCTCGTCGTTCGTGAAGAGGTAGAGGTCGTGGTGCTCGACGAAGTGCTCGACGCCGTCGGGTGTCGCGACGACGTAGTGCATCTCCGTCGTGGAGACACGCTCGTCGCGGAGGCCGCTGACCGTTGCGCGCGCGAGCACCAGCTCCGGCGCCTCGTAGGTAAGGAGATGTGGCCGGTTGAGGATCCAAGCCTCGGGCGTGAGCCACGGCTCGACGAGCGCGAGCCCGCCCGGGCTCAGATGCTTCGCGAACGTGTTGCGCGGTCGCGGCGAGCCCGTCGGGGCCGCCGACGAACCCGATCGCACTGAAGAGGCACGTGATCACGTCGAACTGCCGGCCGAGCTCGAAGTCGCGCATGTCGCCCTGGTGCAGCGGCACACCGGGCACGCGGTCGCGGGCGACACGCAGCAGTCCGTCGTCGAGGTCCATTCCCTCGCATTCGAACGCCGCACGCAGGTGCTCGAGGTGCTTGCCGGTGCCGCAGGCGACGTCGAGGAGCGTTCTCGCGTCCGGGCTTCGCTCGTGGACGATTCGCTCGATCGTCGCCGCTTCGCCCGCGTAGTCCTTGAACGAGTACTCGAGGTCGTAGAGCTCGGGGCGCGAGGTGTACTGCATGCCGCTCGAGAGTGTGACGACTTCGTGCCAATCGCGAATGGACACTTGCGGCCGCGCACGCCATTCGTACCCTCGAACAGATGCGTCTTTCGGTCGTCGAGATCGTGCTGTTCCTTGCCGCAGCCGCTGTTGCGGCGACCGCGCTGCCGCGCTGCTCCGGTGGCGGTCCCGGGCGCGCAGTCGTGCGTGCGAGCTGGCTGGTCACGCCGGGCGTCCTCAATCCCGCGGTCACGCAGGCGAACATCGCGTCGACGATCTGCCGGCACGGCTGGACCCGGACCGTCCGGCCGCCTGTGTCGTACACGAACGCCCTCAAGGCGAAAGGCGCTCCGCCAGTACAGGCTCCGCGGCCCTCCGTCGGCGTTCCAAGAGGACCACCTGATCAGCCTCGAGCTGGGCGGTGACCCGGTCGATCCACGCAACCTCTGGCCGGAGCCGTACCCGCGCGCCTCTGCGGTCGACAGGATCGAGAACGACCTGAACCACCGTGTGTGCACGGGGTCGCTCTCGCTCGCCGACGCGCAGCGTCGCGAGTCGGCGCTCAAGCACGAGGATGGGCTGACGGCTGCCCTCCTACGACGCGTCGCGAAGGGCGTCCGTCATCCGGCGCAGGAGCGCGAGCAGTTCGCGGCGGTCGGCAGCGGACAGCGTTGCCTCGGCCGGCCGGAACGCGCGTGCGGCTCGGGTGAGCCGGTCGTCGAGCAAGGCGCGTCCTCGCGCCGTCACGTCGATGCTGAGAGCGCGGCGGTCGCTCGACTCGGGCGCGCGCTTGACGAGGCCGAAGCGTCTCGAGTGCGTCCACCGCCCGGCTGGCCGTGGGGGTGCTCGTGCCGATGCGCTTGGCGAGGTCGCTCAGCCGGAGCGGTCCCTCCTCGCCGAGCTCGACGAGCGCAATTCGCTGTGACGCCGTCATCGGCGGCCCGTCGTCGGCGCCGCCGACCAGGCGCGTCAACTGGCGGATGAGCTGGCCCAGCTCGTGAAGCAGTGCCTCAGTGTCCGAAGCGGCGCCCATGAACCTAAATCATTGCACAATGAAATAGTTGCGTCTTGTGTGGTATTCTGCGGGAATGCCGCACGACGAGCCGCGGGTCCGCCTGATCTTCACCGCGCTTCTCTTCGTGCTGCTCCTGGCGGCGCTCGACCAGACGATCGTCTCGACCGCGCTGCCGACGATCGTGGGCGACCTCGGCGGGATCTCGCACCTGTCATGGGTCGTGACGGCGTACCTGCTCGCCGCGACGATCACCGGGCCGCTGTACGGGAAGCTCGGCGACCTGTACGGGCGCAAGCTGGTGCTGCAGTCGGCGATCGTGGTGTTCCTGGTCGGGTCTGTGCTCTGTGGTCTCGCGCAGTCGATGGCGCAGCTGATCGCGTTCCGGACGTTGCAAGGTCTCGGCGCCGGCGGCCTCATGGTCGTCACGCTCGCCGTGGTCGGCGACATCATCCCGCCTCGCGAGCGCGGGCGCTATCAGGGCTATTTCGGCGCGGTGTTCGGCGTCTCGACAGTCGTCGGGCCGCTGCTCGGCGGCTTCTTCGTCGACAACCTCTCGTGGCGCTGGATCTTCTACGTCAACCTGCCGGTGGGCGCGATCGCGCTGTCGGTGATCGCGGTGGCGTTCCATACCCGCGAGGTGCACACGCGCCACGCGATGGACTACCTCGGCGCCGCGCTGCTGGCCGGCTCGCTCGCCTCGATCGTCCTCTTCACGAGCCTCGGCGGGACGACGTGGGCGTGGGGGTCGCCGAAGGTGATCGGCCTGATCGTCGCGAGCATCGTCCTCACGCCTGCGTTCGTCTTCGTCGAGGGTCGAGCGGCGGAACCGATCCTGCCGCTCTCGCTCTTCCGCAACCACACGTTCTCGCTCACGAGCGCAATCGGCTTCATCGTCGGCTTCGCGCTCTTCGGCGCGATCACGTATCTGCCGCTCTACCTGCAGGTGACGAAGGGCTCGAGCCCGACCGCGTCGGGTCTGCAGCTCGTGCCGCTGATGGCGGGCGTCCTCGTCACGTCGATCGTGAGCGGGCAACTGATCACGAAGCTCGGGCGCTACCGCGTGTTCCCGATCGTCGGTACGGCGCTGGTGGCGGTCGCGATGCTCCTGCTCTCGCGGCTCGAGGTCGGCACGAGCGTCTGGGTTGCCGCCGGTTTCGCAGTCGTGCTCGGCCTCGGGCTCGGCATGGTCATGCAGGTGCTCGTGCTCGCGGTGCAGAACGCGGTCGACCGCTCGGTGATGGGCGTCGCGACGAGCGGGTCGACGATGTTCCGTCAGATCGGCGGCTCGATCGGCGTGGCGCTGTTCGGGACGATCTTCGCGAGCCGCGTGCACGTCGAGCTGGCGCACCGGCTGCCGAGCGGCACGCAGGTCCCGAAGACGATCAATCCTGCCGGGATCAAGCAGCTGCCGCCACGGGCGCATGTCGCCTTCCAGGATGCGTTCGCGGCCGCGTTGCATCCGGTGTTCCTCACCGCCGCCGGCATTTCGCTGCTCGCGTTCCTGCTCACGTGGTTCCTGCGCGAAGTGCCGCTTCGCGCCGGCACCCAACCGAGCGAGGTCATGACCGCGCCGGGCGATCCGGAGTCGGTCGCCGCGTAACAACCACGGCGCCTCGCACCATCTCCTTTGGAGAGGCGACGATGGAGGTGGAATGAAGACCGACGCCGAGCTGATCAGGGCGGCGAGAACCGATGCCGCCGCGTTCCGCGAGTTGTACGACCGCTACGCCGGCCCGGTGCACGGCTACCACCTGCGCCGCACGCACGATCCGCATGCGGCGCACGACCTGACGGCGGAGACGTTCGCCCAAGCGTGGCTTGCGCGGCGGCGCTTCCGCGACCGCGCGGGCGGGTCGGCGGGGCCGTGGCTCTACGGCATCGCCAGGAACCTGCTCGCGCAGTCCGTACGTCGCAGGCGGATCGAGCTGGCCGCGTGCGAGCGGATCGGGCTCCTCGAGCGGCTCGACGAGCCCCGTGCGACGGCCGAGCCGGACGAGGTCTGGCTCGACGGGCTCGACGAGGCGCTGGCCGAGCTGCCGGCCGGAGAGCGTGACGCCGTTGAGCTTCGCGTGATCGACGGTCTGCCGTACGACGTAGTCGCGGCAGACCTCGCCACGTCGGAGGGCGCGGCACGCGTCCGCGTCGCGCGAGGACTTGGTCGCCTCAGGCAGCGGCTCATCCGAGACGAACGGGAGGCAGTGTGATGGAGCAGACGAGGTACGACCGGCTGGGCGATGCGCTCGAGGCGGCGACGCGGCAGGATCTCGGCGAGACGTAGACGTCCACGGCGGCGCGTCGTCGCAGCTGCCCTCGCGGCTGCGGTGTTGGTTCCGGCAGCAGCCTTTGCGGGCGCGAAGTTGATCTCGAACGACGAGGTCGCGACGAGCCTGCCCGCGGGGACGCTCTCGCTTGCCGGCACCGAGCCGACGTGCACCACGGTGAAGGACGGCGTCGAGTACCACTGCGTGCTCGCGAAGGCGCCGGCCCCGGAGGTGTCCGACTGGCAAGGGAACGGTCGAGCCGACGGTCGACGCGTCGAAGCACGTGAACGGCGGCTGCCGCTCGCTCACAAGTGCGGGCACGGCGTGGGAGTGCTACATCGGCCAGGCGGCGGTCGACCAGCAGATCATCGGCGCCGGCTTCCTGGGCGAGTACGCCCCGAGCCCCGGCCAGGGGTAAGACCCCTCTTACGGGTCGTACAGCAGGGTTGCCCTCGCCCCGATCGAAGGGGTGAGGGCAACCAGGCGACGACCGAAGGAGGTCAGCAATGCCACGTAAGGCCACCGAGGCCGCCGCGACGAAGAAGCCGGCAGCTAAGAAGGCGACCACCACGCGCCGCACGAAGAAGGCGGAGACGACGGAGCAGATCGTGCTCAGCTGGGAGCACGTCGCGACGCGTGCGTACTTCATCCATCTCGAAGAGGGCGGAAACCCCACGGAGAACTGGCTGCGCGCCGAGCAAGAGCTCGTCGCGGTCTGACGACCGAGCGTTCGTACCAGTAGGTGTGCGCGGGGCGGCCACGAGCCGCCCCGCGACGTTTCTTATGCATCTCTCAGGTCACGCTGGTTCGATGAGAAGCCGATGTTCTATTTGCGGTACCTCCGCAACGAGCTCGTCCGGCGGCGGGCGCGCACGATCGTCACGCTCGTCGGCCTCGGTCTCGGCGTCGCGCTCGTCGTCGCGATCGCGAGCCTCTCGAAGGGGCTCGACCGCGCGCAGCACAAGACGCTCGACCCGCTTGCCGGCATCGGCACCGACCTGACCGTGACGCTGCAGCCGCAGCAGCAACAGGATCAGGGCTTCGGCGGCGACGGCGGCGGCCGCGGCGGCGGCGGAACCGCGACCTGATCCAGTCGAACCTCTCGGTCCTCACCGACCTCTCGAAGCTCGGTAAGCCGGGCACGCATTTCGTGCACGACTTCTTCCTGCCCGGCACGCAGCTCACGTTCCAGCAGAGCGCCGCAGCGCAGATCGCGTCGCTCGACGGGGTCGCAGAAGACGACCACCGGGCTGACGCTCCTCGCCGAGCATCAGGAGGGCGTCGTTCCGAAGATCGTCGCGACGTTGAAGACGCAGGCGAAGACGTTCCAGATCCAGCGGAACCTGCCGCGTCCGAGCGCCAAGGATTTCGCTGCAGATGCAGGCCTGCCTGCAGAAGCTCGGCGTCACGCTCGGCGGCCAGCGCTCGCCAACGGCGGTCGGAGGCTTCGGCGGCGGCGGCTCGGCGGCGGCGGCCAGAACCAGGGCAGCCCTGCGAACCGCCAGGCGTTCCAGCAGTGCCTGCCCGCGTCGCTACGCCGGTTCCGCACGCGCTTTACCGCGCCGAGCCAGACCCTCAAGCAGGTGCTGAACCCGCCGCAGACGAACATCTCGACGAGCGCGTACACGATCGGCGGCGTCGACCAGACGAGCCCGTCGATGGGCGTCGTCACCTCCGCGCAGGTGACGAAGGGCCGCTTCCTCGCCCCGGCCGGCGGCAAGGAGGCGCTCGTCGCGACGACCTACGCCGCAAAACATTCGCTCAAGGTCGGCTCGAAGCTGAACCTGAACGGCACCTCGTTCACGGTCGTCGGGCTCGTCAGCCCGCCGCTCGGCGGCCAGAGCGCCGACGTCTACCTGCCGCTCAAGCAGCTGCAGACGCTGGCGAGCGAGAAGAACCTCGCCAACGTGATCCTCGTCCACGCGAGCTCGTCGAGCGATGTCGTCGCGCGTGAAGCAGGAGATCCAGCAGGCGCTGCCGCAGGCGCAGGTCGCGAGCTCGAAGGACGTCGCCGACAAGATCAGCGGCTCACTCGTCGACGCGTCGAACCTCTCGCACGACCTCGGGCTCGCGCTCTCGATCGTCGCTGCCGCCGCCGCGTTCCTGCTCGCAGCACTGCTCGCGCTCTCGTCGGTCGGCAAGCGCGTCCGCGAGCTCGGCACGCTGAAGGCGCTCGGCTGGACGCAGCGGATGGTCGTTCGCCAGATCGCCGGCGAATCGCTCGCCGCGGGAATCCTCGGCGGCATCTTCGGGATCGGGCTCGGGGTCGCCGTGGCGCTCGCGGTCGACGCGTTCGGCCCGTCGCTGACGGCGAGCTCGACGACCGGCAGCGACCTCGCGAACCTGGGCGTCAGCACCGTTCGAACCGCGACACAGAACGTGTCGCTCGACTGCGCCGGTGGGGATGTCCGTCCTCGCGATCGGCTTTGGGTTGGCTCTCCTTGGGGGGCTGATCGCGGGGACGGCCGGCGCTCTCCGTGCGGCCCGGCTGCGGCCGGCCGACGCGCTGAGGCAGATGGAAGTAGTTGACGCGCCGCTCTACGAGCTGAGTAACGTCGCGCGCTACTTCCAGCGCGGCCCGACCACCGTCCGTGCGCTCGACGACGTGAGCCTCGAGATCCAGCCGGGAGAGTTCGTCGCGCTCGAGGGGCCGAGCGGCTCCGGCAAGACGACGCTCCTGCAGATCCTCGGCGCGCTCGACCGTCCGAGCGCGGGAACGGTGACCTTCGACGGCCGCGACCTCGTGCAGCAGCCCGACTCCGCGCTCGCCGAGCTCCGCCTGCGCTCGTTCGGCTTCGTCTTCCAGCAGTTCAACCTGATCCCGACGCTGACCGCGCTCGAGAACGTCGAGGCGAAGCTCGCGCCGACCGGTGGCACGCGGGAGCGCGCGCTCGAACTGCTCGGTCGAGGTGGGGCTCGCGGAGCGGGCCGACCATCTGCCGGCGCATCTCTCGGGCGGCGAGCAGCAGCGGGTCGCGATCGCCCGCGCGCTCTCGGTCGAGCCGCGCGTCGTGCTCGCGGACGAGCCGACCGGCAACCTCGACACGGCGACCGGGGGAGAGATCATCGAGCTCCTCGCGAACCTCGCCGCCGAGCACGGCTCGACGATCATCGTCGCGACGCACGACGCGACGCTGGCCGCGCGCGCCCCGCGCCGCGTCGCCATGCGGGACGGGAAGCTCGCAGGCGTGCAGGCCGTCCCGGCCTGACCACTTCGCCTACTCTGCAAGCATGCGCGCCCGCGTCTGGCTGCCGGTCGTCGCGCTCTTCGCGGCGTCGGTCTGGTGCGTCGTCCTCGTCGCCGCGCGGCGGCACGCCTACGGGCCGGGCGGTTTCCGCTATCTCGCTGTGGAACCTCGGCCTCGCGTGGCTGCCGCTCGTCTTCGCACTCCTCCTCTACGTCGCGTTCCGTCGACGGCACGCCCTTGCGGAGCTGCTCGCGCTCGGCGCGGCCTGGCTCGTCTTCCTGCCGAACGCGCCGTACATGCTCACGGACTTCGTCCACCTCGGCGACCGGCACCGGCTCGTCGATTCGCTGATCCTCGCGTCGTTCGCGTTCACCGCGCTCGCGCTCGGGTTCGCGTCGCTTCTGCTGGTGCAGATCGTCGTCACGCGGAAAGCAGGCGCTCTTGCGGGCTGGCTCGTCGCCCTTGGCGCGCTCTTCCTGGCGAGCATCGGTGTGTATCTCGGCCGCATCCACCGCTTCAACAGCTGGGACGTCGTGACGCGGCCACGCCTCGTCGCGTGGACGATGTGGCAGGGGCTCGACAACCCGCTCGCGCACGCCCATCTCTACTTCTTCATCGCCGCGGGCGGCGGGTTCCTGGCGCTCGCGTACGTCGGCCTCTACGGGGTCGCCGACCTCGTCGCCACGCTCGGCCGTGAGGATCGGCCCCCGGTGCTACTGTCGAATCGACAGTGGCAAAGCCGGTCATCGAGCTCGAATCGGTCGTAATCCGGTTCGCCGGGGACTCCGGCGACGGCATGCAGCTGACGGGAGGGCGCTTCACCTCCGAGACGGCGCTGTCGGGAAACGACCTCGCAACGTTCCCGGACTTCCCGGCCGAGATCCGCGCGCCCGCCGGCTCGCTGCCCGGCGTGTCGGGTTTCCAGCTCCACTTCGCGGATCACGACATCCTCACACCCGGCGACCGGCCGGACGTGCTCGTGGCGATGAACCCTGCGGCGCTGAAGACGAACCTCCACGACCTCCCCAAGGGTGCGACGTTGATCCTCGACACCGACGCGTTCACCGATCGCAACCTGAAGAAGGCCGGCTATCGCGACGAACCCGCTCGAGGACGGTTCGCTCGAGGACTTCCAGCTGCACGCCGTGCCGCTCACATCGCTCACGGTCGGCGCGCTGAAGGAGGTCGAGGGAGTGACCGCCCGCGAAGCCGAGCGCGCGAAGAACATGTTCGCGCTCGGGCTGATGTCGTGGCTCTACGGTCGCGAGACGGAGTCGACGACGACGTTCATCACGACGAAGTTCGCGAAGCGCCCGGAGATCGCGGACGCGAACCTGAAGGCGTTCAACACCGGCTACCACTTCGGCGAGACGTCCGAGGCGTTCGCCGTCCAGTACGAGGTGAAGCCCGCGAAGCTGCCACCCGGCCGCTACCGGCAGATCACCGGCAACACCGCGCTGTCGTACGGGCTGATCGCAGCGTCGAAGCTGTCGGGCCTCGATCTGTTCCTCGGGGCGTACCCGATCACGCCCGCGTCGTCGATCCTCGAGGAGCTCGCGCGCCACAAGGCGTTCGGCGTCCGGACGTTCCAGGCCGAGGACGAGATCGCGGCCGTGGGTGCGGCGCTCGGCGCGTCGTTCGGCGGTGGCGCTTGGCGTGACGACGTCCGCCGGGCCCGGCGTCGTCCTGAAGTCGGAGACGGTCGGGCTGGCGGTGACGCTCGAGCTGCCGCTCGTGATCATCGACGTACAGCGCGCAGGGCCGTCGACCGGAATGCCCACGAAGCCCGAGCAGGCGGATCTGCTGATGGTGCTCTTCGGCCGGAACGGCGAGTCGCCGGTGCCGGTGCTCGCCGCAGCGACACCAGGCGAGTGCTTCTACGCCGCGATCGAGGCGGCGCGCGTCGCGCTCACATACCGCACGCCTGTCTATCTGCTGTCGGATGCGTACCTCGCCAACGGCACCGAGCCCTGGCTGATCCCCGAGATCGGCGAGCTCGAGCCGATCCAGCGTCGAGTTCGCGCAGGCGAGACGGCGGCGAGTTCCTGCCGTACAAGCGCGACTCCGAGACGCTCGCCCGGCCATGGGCGATTCCCGGCACGCCCGGCCTCGAACATCGCATCGGCGGGCTCGAGAAGCAGAACGAGACGGGCAACGTCGCGTACGACGCGGAGAACCACGACCTGATGACCCAGCTGCGCGCGCAGAAGGTGGCCGGCATCACGGTTCCCGACCAGCACGTCGACCATCAGGAGGGCGCGGACGTGCTGGTGCTGTCGTGGGGCGGCACCTACGGGCCCGTGCATGCCGGCGTCCGCCGTGTGCGCGCGATCGGAGCGAAGGTCGCCCACGCGCATCTCCGGTGGTTGAGCCCGTTCCCCGCCAATCTCGGCGACGTGTTGCGCAGCTACGACCGGGTGCTCGTACCCGAGATGAACTCCGGGCACCTGCTGCAGCTCGTGCGCGCCCGCTATCTGGTCGACGCCGTCGGCTACAACCGCGTCACCGGCAAGCCGTTCAAGGCGGGCGAGATCGCGGATGCGATCCAGACCGTTGGGGGTGCGCATGGCGGCTGAGCCGAAGCTGACGGTGAAGGACTTCAAGTCCGACCAGGAGGTCCGCTGGTGCCCCGGCTGCGGCGACTACGCGATCCTCGCTGCCGTGCAGGCGTTCATGCCCGAGCTCGGCATCCCGCGCGAGAACATCGTGTTCATCTCCGGGATCGGCTGCGCAGCACGCTTCCCGTACTACATGCAGACCTACGGCATGCACTCCATCCACGGCCGCGCGCCCGCGATCGCGACCGGGCTCGCGGTGTCGCGCCCCGACCTCTCGGTCTGGGTGGTGACGGGCGACGGTGACGCGCTCTCGATCGGCGGCAACCACCTGATCCATGCGCTGCGCCGCAACGTGAACGTGAAGATCCTGCTCTTCAACAACCGGATCTACGGGCTGACGAAGGGTCAGTACTCGCCGACGTCGGGTCAGGGGAAGGTGACGGGCTCGACGCCGGTGGGGAGCGTCGACTATCCGTTCAACCCGCTCGCGCTTGCGCTCGGCGCGGGCGCGACGTTCGTCGCACGTGCGCTCGACATCGACAAGCCCGGCCTGACCGGCGTGCTCCGGCGCGCGGCTGCCCATCGAGGCACCGCGTTCGTTGAGGTCTTCCAGAACTGCAACATCTACAACGACGGCGAGTTCGAGTACATCCGCGAGGACAAGGACGCCCGCACGTACCTCGAGCAGGGCAAGGAGTTCGCCTCCTCTGGCATCACCCACGACGAGAGCGACTTCGCCACCGCGTTCGCGCTCGCGCAGCTCAGCTGGGAGCAGGACGGCGCGATCCCGCTCGGCGTGTTCCGCGACGTGGAGCGCGACTCCTACGATGAGCTCGTTCAGGCGCAGCTTCAGAATGCGAACGGCGACGGCGACCTGCAGGCGCTCGTTTCTTCGGGCGACGCCTGGACGATCAGCTGACGCTCTACCAGGTCTACGTCCGGTCGTTCGGAGGTGTCCGTGCGCGGCTCGGTCATCTCGCGTCGCTCGGCGTCGATGCGCTCTGGCTCTCGCCTATCCACCCGAGCCCGAATGTCGACTGGGGCTACGACGTCGCCGACTACGTCGACGTCCACTCCGACTACGGCACGCTCGCCGACTACGACGCGCTGATCGCCGAGGCGCGCGAACACGGGATCGACGTCTGGCTCGACCTCGTTCCGAACCACACCTCGGACAAGCACGCGTGGTTCACCGACCGTCCGGAGTACTACGTCTGGTCGGATCACATTCCGAACGACTGGACGTCGGTCTTCACCGGCGGCTCCGCCTGGCACTACGACGCGAAGCGGAAGCGCTACTACCTCCATCAGTTCGCTCCTCAGCAGCCCGACCTCGACTGGTGGAATCCGGACGTCCGTGACGAGTTCGATCGCGTGCTCCGCTTCTGGTTCGACCGCGGTGTGCGCGGGCTCCGCATCGATGTCGCGCACGGGATCGTCAAGGATCGCGAGCTGCGTGACGGCGACGAGCACATGCGCAACCGGCCCGAGGTGCACGACGTGTTCGCGCGCTGGCAGCAGGTTGCTGCCGAGTACGACCCGAAGCCGGTGCTGATGGGGGAGAGCTACCTGCCGCTGGCCGAACTGGCCCCGTACTGGCAGCACCTCGACCTCGCGCAGAACTTCGATTTCCAGAACGCCGAGTTCACGCTCGCGGAGCTCCGTCCGATCGTCGAGCGCACGCTCGCCGCGCTGCCCGCCAACCGCCGAGCATGCTGGTTCGGCTCCAATCACGACCATTCGCGCATGGCGACCCGCTGGGCGCACGGGAATGCCGACAAGCACAAGGCTGGGCTCTTCCTGCTGCTCACGCTCCCGGGCGTGGCGATCCTCTACCAGGGCGACGAGATCGGCCTGGAGGACGGCGACGTCCCCGACGACCGCCTCCTCGATCTGGCGAGCCCGTCCCGCGACTACGAGCGCACACCGATGCCCTGGACGCGCGACGGCCGCGAATGGCAGGACCCATGGCTTCCGCTCGACGACACGTCACGCAACGTCGAGGATCAGGAAGACGACCCGAGCTCGATCCTCAACTGGGCCCGCAAGCTGATTCGCGAGCGCAAGTCGTTCACCGACGAGAGCTACGAGACGCTCGACAGCACGAACCGCTGGGTTTGGGCGTACAGGCGCGGCGACAAGACCTGCGTCATCAACATGACCGCCGCGCGCCGGCTCTGGAACGGCCGGCAACTTCTCCCCTGGGAATGCCTCATCGTCTAGCGCGGCGGGTGGCCGAACTCGCGCATCAGCTGGTCGAACCGCTCCCATTCGAGCTGCCACGTCCGCTTCGCCTTCCCCGGCTTCCAGTCGATCGACCCGCGGCTGACCTTCAGCTGGCCGAGGCGCTCGCCGTCCTCCATGACGATCACCTTGATGTCGACGTTCCCGACCGGCAGCTCGTGGTCGATCTTCAGCCCGACCGAGTGCGCCATGGTCGGAGTATCTCAGCCGAGGCTGACAGTCCCGTCGTCGCGCAACGTCCAGTGCGGGTTGTGTGCGACCTCCCACGGATGACCGTCGGGATCGACGAACACCCCTGAATACCCGCCCCAGAACGTCTCGCCAGGCTCGCGCGCGATCCGCGCCCCGGCAGCGCGAGCGTCCTCGATCACCGCGTCCACCGCCGCCGGCGAGCCCACGTTGTTGGCGAGCGTCACGCCGCCCCAGCCGCCGCCGTCCTCCACGCCCGAGTCCTCTGCCAGCGACTCGCGCGACCAGAGCGAGACGATCAGGCCGCCTGTGTCGAAGAAGACGACGGCGTCGTCTGGTCCGGCGCCGGTTCGCCAGCCGAGTGCCTCGTAGAACGCCCGAGCGCGCGCGAGATCCGCGACGCCGAGGGTGAGGAGGCTGACGCGCATACCGCAACCTTAAGGTGAATCCCGGCGGCGCGCGCGTCGGCTGCGAGCCGCTGGTGCAGCAGCTCGCGCACCCGCGGGTCGGCGGTCTCCACTTCGATCGTGTCCTCGACGAGCTGCCCGATGCCGAGCCGCTCGCCGTCCCGCCACGCCGTGTAGCCCGCGTCCATCATCGGCCGGAGGATCACGCCGTTGCTCCACTCGCTGTGCATCCATCCAGGGTGCCTGCGCGGCATGGCCCTGCGCATCATCCTCAAGGGCCATCTTTGCAAGATGGCCCGACCAGGCCATTACGCTGTCTGGCCATGGAGCAGGAGATCCGGTACCTCGACGTCGACGGCCGCCGGCTCGCCTACTCGACCTACGGCGAGGGGCCGCCGATCGTGGTCGGCCCGCGCTGGGTGTCGCACCTCGAGGAGGAATGGGCGGACGCCGACCAGCGCCCCTTCTACCTCGAGCTCGCACGCACCCACCAGGTCGTGCGGTTCGACCGGCTCGGGTGCGGGCTCAGCGACCGGGTGCTCGAGCCGCGCCCCACAATCGAGTCCGAGAGCCGGCAGGTCGAGGCGGTGATCGACGCCGTCGGCGGCCGGGCCGCGGTGTTCGCGTCCTCGTGCTGCTGCCTCGCTGCGTCGCAACTCGCCGTACGCGACCCGATCAAGGTCGAGCGCATCGTCTACTTCGGCGCCTACGCGATCCGCAGCGACATCCCCGAGGCTGTCCGCGACTCGCTCATCCACTTCACGCGGATCAACTGGGGCCTCGCCGCGCAGATGTTCGCGAGCCTGTTCGACCCGCACGCGGGCGGAGACGAGATCCAGAAGTACACGCGTATGCAGCGCAAGGCGGCCACGGCCGAAGCAGCCTCGATCTTCCTCGAGCTGGACTTGACCGCCGACCTGCGGGACGTCGTTCCCCAGGTCGCGGTGCCGGCGCTCGTGCTGCACAGGCGCGGAGATCGCACGGTGCCGATCTCACGCGGGCGCGAGCTGGCGTCGCTGCTTCCGAACGCCCGCTTCGTTCCCCTCGGCGGCGACGCACACGTGCCGTGGAAGGACGACCAGCGGGAGCTGTTCCGTGCGCTCGCCGGCTTCCTGCACGACGCCGCTCCGGCCGAGGTCGACGATGGGTCACCGCTCACGTCGCGGGAGACCGAGGTGCTGCGGCTGGTCGCGACCGGCATGTCGAACCGCGAGATCGCGTCGACCCTGGTGCTCAGCGAGCACACCGTTCATCGTCACATCGCGAACATCTTGCGCAAGCTGGCTCAGTCGACCCGCGTCGGCGCGGCGACGCATGCGACCCGCGTCGGGCTCATCTAGCTCAGGACCCAGCCACTCGGCGATGCGGCGGCCAACGGCCTCGCCGCGGTCCTCCTGCAGGAAGTGCCCTGCGCCTTCGAGCGGTGGGTCGAGCTCGGCGTTGGGCAGCAGCTCCGCCATCACCTCGGCGGCCCGGCGGGAGAAGATCGCGTCGCTGTCGCCAAACAGCACGAGCGCCGGCTGCTCGAACGACCGCAACCGCTCACGGACGTCGAGCATCGCGGGAGCCGACGGATGGTCGGACGACGTCGCGACGAGCTCGGGGAATTGGACGACCCCGACGCGTGACGCCGGCACCGGGAACGGCGCGTCGTAGGCTGTGATCACCTCGTCGGCCACGGGCTGCACGAGTGTCTGCCGCACGAGCCGTCCGGCTTCGATGTCCGTGCCGACGCGGCGCATCATTGCCTGGAACCGAAGCCAGGCCTCGTTCGGCGCGCGGGCGCCGATGCCGGTGTTCAGCACCACGAGCCGCGCCACCCGCTCAGGCTGCTCGACGCACAGGCGGAAGCCGATCGGCCCGCCCCAGTCCTGAACAACGACGGTCAGGTCGCGCAGGTCGAGCTCCGCCACGAAGCGTTCGATCGAGCGGGCGTGCGCGTCGTAGGAGTACCAACCCGCATCGGTCGGCTTGTCCGAGCGGCCGAAGCCGAAGTAGTCCGGCGCGAGACAGCGCGATCCGCCGGCGAGCCCGCCGATCACCTTCCGGTAGAGGTACGACCACGTGGGCTCGCCGTGGAGCAGCAGCACCGGATCGCCGGCGCCGGCCTCGATGTAGTGCATGCGGAGGCCGTCCTGGTCGAGGTAGCGCGGTT
Organism: uncultured Thermoleophilia bacterium; assembly: GCA_963785875.1. Lineage (GTDB taxonomy): Bacteria > Actinomycetota > Thermoleophilia > Gaiellales > Gaiellaceae > PALSA-600. Next base: position 246,597 of record CAWAWV010000005.1, read on the forward strand.
CGAAGTTCCACCCCGGCAGGTTCACGAACTGGGAATCCGGCGTGCGATATGCGTCGATCGGATCCTCCTTTCGGACGACTACGGGTCGTCAGCGCGACCGATGATCGGGCGCCCGCGCGTGCCTAGCCTTCCATACATGAGAGGAGGTGCAATGCCCACGTACGCGATCCATCACATCTCCGTCCTGGCCACGAAGCCGGTTCCCCGGCCGAAGGGTGCACGGCGGATCGCGATGAGCGCCCGCCAGGCGTCCGTCGTCCAGCGTCGCACGCTGCGGCGTGCCGCGTAATGACGCAGCCCGGGACCTGTGAGCGGGAGGCACTGCGCCTCCCGCTCCGGACCTAGTCGGGGTCCGGAAGCTCGAGGACGACTCGTTCGGGCCGCCGCGACGGCAGTTCGCCCTCGACATAGGAGCGCACCGCCTCGTCGATGCCGACGTCCTTGGCAGCCCGCTCCGAGAGGAACCACCGGTGCTCGAGCACTTGGTGGAAGACCTCGGCCGCTGGCAGCGCCGCCCACAGCTCCTCCGGGACCGCGGCGATCGTCGGCTCGAACACCTCCTGGCGCCAACGGGAGGCGACCACGGACTCGGGAATCGTCCGCTTCTGTTTCCGCTCTTCTGCTTCGCGGAAGCGCGCGATGTCGTTCAGCATCCGGCGCGCCTGGTTCTCCTGTGCGTCGAGACCGGTGAGGCGAAGCAGCCGGTGCCGGTGGTGGCCGGGCTCGACTACGTGCGGGTCCAGCCGCAGCCTGTACCCGCCCGGGGTCGCGTCCAGCTGAACTTCTTCGACGTCGAAGCCGAGGTCGTTCAGCCGGTGCAGTCGCTCGTCGAGCTTGTACCGCTCGCCGGGGCCGAACGTTTCCTCGCGGGTCAGTTCGTGCCAGAGCGCGGTGTAGCGCGCAACGACTTCTGCTCCCGTCTCGTCCGGGTCGAGATCCGGCGGCAGTCCGACCTCCGCGTCGACGTCGAGCAGCTCGCCGACGATGTTCGTCTGCGCGATGTCCAGGTCGTACGCCCGCTGCCCGTCGGACAACTGCCCGTGCAGCTCGCCGGTCTCTGCGTCGACGAGGTAGGCGGAGAGCGCTCCGGCGTCGCGGCGGAAGAGTGCGTTCGACAGCGAGCAGTCGCCCCAGAAGAAGCCGCGGAGGTGGAGCCGCGCGAGCAGCTCCGCGAGCGCGTTCAGAAGGTGCGTACGCAGGTCGGGGATCGCGGCGCCAGAGAAGAGGGCGCGGTAGGGAAGGGAGTACTCGAGATGCTTCGTGATCAGGATCGCGTCGAGATCACCGCCGCGCGCCGTCACGATCCCGACCGCTTCGACGACCGGTAGCCCCTGTCCCTCGAGGCGGCGGAGCAGCGTCCACTCGCGCCGCGCGGGCCGTCTCCGGCAGCTCCTTGAGCGCGTAAAGGGTGCCGTCGTACTCGACGAACCGCACGACGTGGCGGCTGATGCCGCGGATCAGGTCGACGAAGCGCGGCGAGTCCCACTTGTCGAGCGGGGCGTCCCAAGGCAGGTCGAGGAAGCTCGGGTGCCCCGTGCGCGCGACGAGCTGGAACGAAGCAGGCATCGGTGCTGTTGACGGTACCGCGCGGTGCTTGCCGCCGGTTCGCTCGCAGGCTGTTAGGCTCGCGAAAAACCCCCCCTCTTCCAGACGGCCTCTCGGGGTCGCGTACAAGAAAGGAAAGTGAGCCACGTGAGATCTCGTGTGTTGCTCATGGCAGGGGTCGCCTCTCTCCTGTCGCTGCTCGTCGCACTGGCGGTTGCCACCGCCGGTACGGCGAAGGCGACAAAGAGCGCGGCGATGGCAGCTCCGAAGGTGGCGAACGCAGCCGCCATCAAGGCGAAGTACGGCGGCCAGTCGATCACGTTCGTCGGCGACTCCGTCGGCGGAGGACATCAGCGCGACGCGGCGCTGGCGAAAGAGTTCTCGAAGGACACGGGGATCAAGGTGAAGGTCGTTCCGCATCCGGCTGCGTCCGACGCGTCGTACTCGCAGCTCGCGCGGGCGTTCTCGTCACACTCCTCGTCGATCGACGTCGCGATGATCGACGTCGTGTGGCCGGGCGCGTTCGCGCCGTTCCTCGTCGACCTGAAGCCGAAGCTCGGCGCTCAGGCGAAGATCCACGCCGCCGGGATCGTCAAGAGCGACACCGTGGACGGGAAGCTCGTGGCGATGCCGTGGTTCGGCGACTTCGGGATGCTGTACTACCGCACCGACCTGCTGAAGAAGTACGGCTACTCCAAGCCGCCGGCGACCTGGAACTCGCTCTTCGTGATGGCCAAGAAGATCTCGGACGGGGAGCAGGCGACGAACCCGAACTTCTCCGGGTTCGTCTTCCAGGGCAATGCCTACGAGGGCCTGACCTGTGACGCCCTCGAGTGGATCGCGTCGTCGGGCGGAGGCACCTTCATCAATCCGAACGGCAAGGTCACGATCAACAACGCGCAGGCTCGGTACGTCCTCGACCTGTTCCGCAAGAACATCGGCGTGACGACGCCGCGCGGCGTCACGACCTACCAGGAAGGCGAGACCCATACCGCCTTCATCGACGGAAACGCCGCCTTCATGCGCAACTGGCCGTACGCGTACTCGCTCGGCGAGGCGACGGGCTCGAAGGTCAAGGGCAAGTTCGCCGTCGCCCCGCTGCCGCATGGCCCGGGCCATGCGGGCGTTGCTACGGTCGGTGGCTGGCAGCTCGCCGTGTCGAAGTACTCGAAGCATCAGGACGCGGCGATCGAGTTCGTCCGCTACATGACGAGCAAGGCGGTCGAGAAGTTCGACACGATCACGAACTCGAACGTGCCGACGATCCCCTCGCTCGCCAAGGACCCGCAGGTCAGGAAGGCGGCGCCGTACCTCAACCCCGCGACCGCGAACGCGGCGCGGGCGACCCGCCCCTCGACCGTCCTCGGCGTCAAGTACAACGAGGGCTCGAAGGACATCTACCAGGCCGTCAACCGGATCCTCAACGGAGCGTCGGCGGGCAGCGTGCTGCCGGGCCTCCAGTCCCAGCTCCAGAGGCTTGTGAAGTAGTACTCGCAGGCTGAACTGAAACCGGGGGAGGATGGCATCCGTCATCCTCCCCCGCTCTTCCTCGACCGCGTCCGATGACATCCGTAGCGACACCAGTCCCGCCACGCCGCCGCCGCAGCAGGCGGACGAAGCTCGAGCGCCGCCAGACGCGGCTCGCGTGGCTGCTGCTCCTGCCGTCGCTCGCGGTCGTTGCGCTCGTCGCGATGTATCCGCTCGCGAAGACCATCTATCAGAGCTTCACGGACCAGGAGTTTCTCGCTCTCACGCCGACCAAGTGGGTGGGCCTCGCGAACTACAGGCAGTTGTGGCACGACACGCTGTTCCGCAACTCGATCTGGAAGACGATCGAGTTCTCGGCGATCACGGTGACGTTCGAGTTCGGCCTGGGGCTTGTCATCGCACTAGTCGTGAACTCGAACTTCAAAGGCCGCGGCATGATGCGCGCGGTCATGCTCGTCCCGTGGGCGATCCCGACGGTCGTCGCGGCGCAGATGTGGAAGTGGATGCTCGACGACACGTTCGGCGTCGTGAACGACCTGGGTGTGAGAGCTCACCTGATCTCGCACTCCCACGCCTGGATCGCCGACCCATCGACGGCGCTCGCCTCGGTCTGTGCGGTCGACATCTGGAAGACGACGCCGTTCGTCGCGCTGCTCCTCCTCGCGGGCCTGCAGGTGATTCCCCAGGATCTCTACGAGGCCGCCAGAGTCGACGGCGCGAACGTCCTTCAGCAGTTCTGGAAGATCACGCTGCCGCTGCTCAAACCGGCGATCCTCGTCACGCTGATCTTCCGCACGCTCGACGCGCTGCGGGTCTTCGACGTCTTCTACGTCTTCTTCGGCAACCGCACCGACACGCAGACGATGGCCATCTACGACCAGAGCACGATCGTCGGCGACGGCCACGTCGGGTATGGCGCGGCGATCAGCGTTGTCATCTTCCTGATCATCGCGATCTTCGTGGTCATCTACATGACGGTCAACAGGGCGAGCGGAGAAACGGCATGAGCGGGATGAGCACGACCGCTGACGCAGCAGCACGGCCCGCCGCGCGGCCCGTCAGCCGGGTCCGCAGGCTGCGCAAGAACCACTACGGGCGCGTGCTTCTCCGGGCTCCGTTCTACCTACTGATCGCCGCGATCTTCTTCTACTGCCTGTTCCCGTTCTACTGGGTCGTCCGCTCGTCGTTCACGCCCGAAGTGAATCTCTTCCAGACGCCGATCAAGTACTTCCCGTCGCATCCGACCCTGGCGAACTACCGGGGTGCGCTGAGCGCGAACTTCTTCACTGACGCGCTCCTCAACTCGGCGATCGTCGCGGGCTCGGTCACGCTGCTCTCGCTGGCGATCGGCGCGTCCGCAGCATTCGCTCTCGGCCGCTTCAAGTTCCACGGCCGCTCCTTCGTGATGTACCTGATGCTGTCGATGACGATCTTCCCGCAGATCGCGATCCTCGGCGCCCTCTACACGACGATCTCGAGGTTCCATCTCTACGACAAGCTCGGCGCGCTGATCTTCTCGTATCTGATCTTCACGCTCCCGTTCACGATCTGGGTGTTGACGAGTTTCATGCGGGCGCTGCCCGCCGACCTCGAGGAGGCGGCCTACGTCGACGGGGCGACGCCGTTGCAGGTCTTCTGGAAGGTGCTGCTGCCCCTGATCGCTCCGGGCCTCGTCACGACCGGCCTGCTCGCGTTCATCTCCGCCTGGAACGAGTACCTGTACGCGCTGTCGTTCATCCAGTCGCCGAACCACTACACCGTGCCGCTCGCGATCACGTCCTTCGTATCGAAGACCGGCAGCGCCTTCGCGGTTCCCTGGGGCCAGATCATGGCCGCGACCGTGATCATCACGATGCCGCTGATCCTGCTCGTCCTCGTCCTGCAACGGCGCATCATCGCCGGCCTCACCGCCGGCGCGGTCAAGGGCTAGACGGCGTCCCGCGTCTGCGGGTCGAAGAAGTAGAGCCGGCTCGTGTCGACCGTGAGCTCCGCGCTCTGACCCAGAGCGATGCGCGTGTGCGGGCTGACACGTGCGCACATGCGTGACCTGTTGTCGGCCCCGCCGCCGCCCCCGAATTGGACGGCCGCGTCCTCGCCCACGTCCGCCGCTGCGGCACTGGAGACGACGCCTGTTGCGGCAGTGCTGAAGTAGAGCATCACCTCGGCGCCGAGCGGCTCCAGCAGGTCGACCTCGACCTTCACACGCCGGTCGCTCGGCACGTCCGGCTCCAGGCTCGCGTCCTCGAAGTCCTCCGGCCGGATACCGAGGATGATCGTCTTGCCGACGTAGTCGTTCAGCCGCGAACGGTTTCGTGCGGCACGGTCGTCGACGTTCAGGCGGTGCTCGCCGAAGCTGACAGACAGGTGGCCGTTCGGCTGCTCGAGCTGCGCCTCGACGAGATTGATCGCGGGCGAGCCGATGAAGCCGGCCACGAACTCGTTGACCGGCTGGCTGTAGAGCACCTGCGGCGTGTCGACCTGCAGCAGGCGTCCGCCGTTCATGACCGCGACGCGGTCGCCCATAGTCATCGCCTCCACCTGGTCGTGCGTGACGTAGATGGTCGTCACGTCGAGCCGCCGCTGCAGCTGGTGGATCTCCGCCCGCATCTGGACGCGGAGCTTGGCGTCGAGGTTCGAGAGCGGCTCGTCCATCAGGAACGCCGAGGGCTCGCGCACGAGCGCGCGGCCCATGGCGACACGCTGGCGCTGCCCTCCGGACAGAGCCTTGGGCTTCCGCTTCAGGAACTGCTCGATCTGCAGGACCTCCGCCGCGTTCTGGACGCGCTCCTTGATCTCGTGCTTCGGCATCTTGTGGAGGCGAAGGCTGAAGGCCAGGTTGTCCTCGACCGTCATGTGCGGGTAGAGCGCGTAGCTCTGGAAGACCATCGCGATGTTGCGTTCCTTCGGCGTCAGGTCATTCACGACTTGGTCGCCGATCAGGAGATCGCCGTCGGTGATCTCCTCGAGGCCGGCGACCATCCGCAGTGCGGTCGTCTTTCCGCAGCCGGACGGGCCGACCAGAACCATCAGCTCGCCGTCCTCGATCCGCAGGTTGAGGTCGAACACGGCTTGCGTGCCGTCGTCGTAGATCTTCTGGACGTCGTCGAACTCGATCGTCGCCAAGGCCATCCCTCCGCCGGTAGACGGTGCGAGCTTAACGTGGAACGGGTGGGCATGATGCCACCGTGGCGCTGACGGTGCTCGCCGGCTCGGCCTTCTGTGTCTCCGACGACCGGGGCGACGTCGCAGACGGGATCGAGGGCTTCTACTCCGCGGACACCCGGCACCTCTCGCGGCTCGTGCTGCGAATCGACGGTGAGCGGCCGGAGCTCCTCACGTCTCGCGTCGTCGACCACTACGCCGCCGTCGTGTACGGGCGCGCGGGGGCGCTCCTCGTGCGGCGAAGCCGCCGCGTAGACGGAGACCTCGAGGAGCGGATCGTGCTCGAGAGCGTCTCTCCCGAGCCGGTGAGCGCGACCGTGACCGTCGAGCTCGCGGCCGACTTCGCGGACGCGATCACGGTGAAGGAGCACGCCCTCGACGGCGTGCCGCCCGTTGCCGGGCTCGCGCTCCCGTCCATCGGGACGCTTCAGGCGGCGGGCGGCGAGGTAGTGGTCTCCGACACTGAGGGCGGGGAGACACGGACGACGGTGGCGCTCTCGGAGCCGGCCGTGGTCGAGGCCGGCATGCTCGCTTGGGGGGTCGAGCTCGGCCCGCGCGGGCGACACGAGCTTCGCCTCGAGGTGGCGCCCGTCCCGAGGGCTCCGCCGCGCGACCCCGAGCGCGCGCTGGCCGCGTGGCAGAGCGGCCTGCCGCGCCTGTGCAGCTACCGCGTCGATCTCGCGCGTGCCTACGCGCAGTCGACGAATGACCTCGCCGCGCTCCGGCTCGACAATGGCGCTTTGGCGGCAGGTGCGCCGTGGTTCATGACGCTCTTCGGCCGCGACTCGATCATCGCCTCGCTGCAGACGCTGCTGCTCGGCCCGGAGACCGCGGTCGCGACGCTCGAGGCGCTGAGCGCGCTGCAGGCAAACGCGGACGATCCGTCAATCGACGCCGAGCCGGGGAAGATCGTCCACGAGGTGCGGCAGGGCCGCGCGGCTCGTGGCTGGTTCGAGCGCTACTACGGGAGTCTCGATGCGACGCCGCTGTTCCTCGTTCTCGTCTCCGAGGTGTGGCGGTGGACAGGTGATGCTCGACTCGCGTCGCAGTTCCGCGAGCCGGCGCTCCGCGCCCTCGCCTGGCTCGACGAGTACGGCGACCGAGACGGAGACGGCTTCCTCGAGTACGAACGCCGCACGCCGCGCGGCCTCCCGAACCAGTCGTGGAAGGACTCCTACGACTCGCAGCGGTTCGCCGACGGCCGCATGGCCGAGCCGCCGATCGCGCCCTGCGAGGTGCAGGGCTACGCGTACGACGCCAAGCGGCGACTCGCCGAGCTCGCACGAGGGCCGTGGGCGGAGCCGGAGCTCGCGGAACGCCTCGAGCGGGAGGCGGCTGCGCTACAGGACCGGTTCGACTCCGCGTACTGGCTGGATCGCCGTGGCGGCTACTACGCGCTTGCGCTCGACGGCGAGAAGCGACCTGTCGACGCGCTCTGCTCGAACCTCGGCCATCTTCTCTGGAGCGGCATCGTCCCGGAGCACCGCGTCGAGAAAGTCGTCGGGGCCCTGCTCGGAGACGAGCTGTGGACCGGCTGGGGCGTGCGCACGATGGCGGCCGGCGACGCGGCATACAACCCGCTCGGCTACCACACCGGGACGGTCTGGCCGCACGACACGTCGCTCGCCGCCCAGGGTCTTGCCCGTTGCGGCCGGTGGGAGGAGGCGTGGCGGTTGGCGCGCAGCCTGCTCGAGGCGTCTGCCTGGTTCGGCGGCTCGTTGCCGGAGGCGTTCGCGGGCATCCCGCGGCGGGATTCGCCGTTCCCGGTCGCCCACCCGGTCGCCGCGCATCCGCAGGCGTGGGGCGCCGGCGCTGTCGTGCTTCTCCTGAACGTGCTGCTCGGCCTCGACCCGGACGCAACGGCGCGTGAGCTCGGGACGGCTGCGCCTCAGCTGCCTGAGTGGCTGGGCGACGCGCGCCTTACGGGCGTACGGGCGTTCGGAAAGGCGTGGGACGTGACTGCGAAAGCCGGTCGCGTGCGGGTGGATCCGATCGGCCCGGGCCGCTCGTTCCGTGCTTGATCGCCGCCGCTCCGTACAGGGTCATCCCGATCGCGCCCACGCCGCCGACCGCAAAGGCGAGCTCGGTGCCGCCGCGGTCGCAGAGCCAGCCCACGAGGACGGCGCCGAGCGGCGCGAGTCCGTTCCAGGCGTAGTAGTAGAGCCCGAGCACGCGGCCGCGGAGGTGGTCCGGGCTCGCGAGCTGGATTGACGCGTTCGAGTTTGCGGTGAAGCTCGTGAAGAACACTCCGCAGACGAAGAGCAGGACCGACGCGGCGACGACGCCGCGGACCGGTGCGATCAGCAGCTCGCAGATGCCGAAGCCGCCCGCGCCGAGCAGCATCGTCCGCCAGCGCGCGTTCGCGACCAGGGCCGCAGAGAGCGCGCCGACCAGCGCGCCGCCGCCGAACGCGGCGGAGATGATCCCGAACGTCCGTGGGCCTGCGTCGAGCGTGTTCTTGGCGAGCAGAGGCAGCAGGATGTTGAAGTTGAAGCAGATCGACGCGAACACGACCATCATCCCCAGCGTCACGTGCACCGTGAGGTTGCGGCGTGCATACGCGAGTCCCTCGCGCGTGCCGCGCCAGACCGTCGGCCGCCGCCTGCCCTTGAGCGGATAGAGCTCCCCGACGCGCATCGCGAGCAGCGCGGCGAGCACCGCGAGGAAGCTCGCGGTGTTGACTACGAAGCACCAGCCGGTGCCAACCGCCGCGATCACGACGCCCGCGACCGCGGGACCGAAGATCCGCGCGAGGTTGAACAGGCTCGAGTTGAGTGCGACGGCGTTCGGAAGCGCGTCCTTCCCGACCATCTGGAACGTGAGGTTCTGTCGCGACGGTGCGTCGAACACGATCGCGGTTCCGGTTAGCGCAGCGATCGCGTAGACCTCCCACAGCTGAATGTGCCCGAGCAGCGTCAGCGTCGCGAGCACGGCGGAGAGCGACATCTGCACGGTCTGCGTCACGATCACCGTGCGGCGGTTGTCGAATCGGTCGGTGACGACGCCGGCGAACAGGCCGAGCAGCGTGAACGGGCCGAACCGGCAAACCGTCAGGAGGCCGACGGCGAGGCCTCGCGAGTTGGGGGTGAGCTCGATGACGACCCACGCAAGCCCGATGTTCTGCATCCATGTTCCGGCGACCGATGTGAGCTGGCCGACGAAGAAGAGGCGGTAGTTTCGGTGGTTTCTCAGTGAGGCGAACGTGCGGCGCGACGCAATCCGAAGCAGCGTCACTCTTCCATCAGCTTCTCCAGGGCATCGAGGGCGTCCTCGATGCGGTCGCGGTCGTCAGGTTCGAGCCGGTTGAGCCGGGCTGACAGCCAGGCGGTGCGTTTGCTCTGGACGGACCGCAGCACCCTCGCGCCCTCGGCCGTCAGGAACAGGCCGATGCGCCGCCGATCAGCCGCCCGCCGTCGCTCGATCAGGTTCGCTGCCTCGAGGCGACCGAGGTGGCCCGACATGGCTGGGGCCGAGACGCGCTCGCGTTCGGCGAGCTCGGACGCGGTGATGCCGGGGTTGTGCTTGACCTGTGCGAGGAGGCTGACCTGTCCGCCGGTGACGCCGAGCGAGTGAATCTCGCGGCGAAGCGCGCGCGCCAGCCGCAGCAGGATCGGGCGAAGCCGATTGGCGACAGCGACGGGATCGTTAACCACGCGAACCATTAAGCACCTTAAGCATAGCTGTGAACGGGTAGCGTGCGCCTGTGCCCGCGAATCCCCTCGAGGGGCTGAAGGCGCTCGGCGAGCAGCTCCGCGCCCAGATCGGCGAGGAGCTCGATCTCGACGTGCTCCGGCGCCAGGACCCGGCGCGGCCGCTCGAGGAGCTGCTGGAGGAGCTCGACGCGCTGCCGGGGCTCGAATCGGTCAAGGAGCAGGTGCGGGCGCTGGTCGCCTTCCTCCGCGTCCAGGCTCGCCGCAAGGAGGCGGGCCTGCCCGAGGTCGCGACCACGCAGCACCTCGTCTTTCTCGGCAACCCGGGCACGGGGAAGACGACGGTCGCGCGGCTGCTCGCGCAGATGTACCGGTCGATGGGTCTCCTGAAGCGCGGGCAGCTCGTCGAGGTCGACCGCGCGGGACTTGTCGGGCAGTACGTCGGGCTGACGGCGATCAAGACGGAGCGCGTCGTGCGGCGCGCGCTCGACGGCGTCCTCTTCGTCGACGAGGCGTACGCGCTCGCTCGCGACGTCGATCGGCTCGACTTCGGCGATGAGGCGATCGAGACGCTGCTCAAGCGGATGGAGGATCATCGCCACCGCCTCGTCGTGATCGTGGCCGGGTATCCGCGGCTGATGCGGCGGTTTCTCGAGTCGAACCCGGGCCTGCGGTCGCGTTTCTCGCGTGAGATCGACTTCCCCGACTACTCGTCGGACGAGCTCGTCGCGATCTTCGGTCGCTTCGCCGCAGAGCACTCGTACTCGCTCGGCGAGGACGCCGAGGAGGCGCTGCTCGGGATCTTTGCGAACGCCGAGCGCAGCGAGTCGTTTGGGAACGCGCGGTTCGCGCGGACGCTGTTCGAACAGGCGTTGAACGCGCAGTCATTGCGGCTCGCAGCCGGCGACGTCGAGGCACTCGATCACGAAGAGTTGCAGCGCCTGACCCCGGCCGACCTGCTGGAGGGGGCCCGCGCGCTCGGCGAGGAGCCCGCTCCGCCGCCCCGCGGTGGGTGGTTCAATCTTCGTCGGTGAGCGAGCCGCTGAACGTCTGGGACTATGAGGCGCTCGCCGCGGAGCGTCTCGACGCGGACGCGTACGGGTACTACGCGGGCGGCGCCGGCGACGAGCTGACGCTGCGGTGGAACGTCGAGGCGTTCACGCGCTGGCAGCTTCGGCCGCGCGTTCTCGCCGACGTCTCGCGGTGCTCTGCGGCGACGACGGTGCTCGGACACGAGCTTGCCATGCCGCTGATCGTCGCTCCCGTCGCGTTCCAGCGTGTGGCGCATCCGGAAGGCGAGATCGGCATGGCGCGCGCCGCGGCGGCGGCCGGCACGGTGATGTGTCTCTCCACGATGTCGACGTCGACACCCGCAGAGATCGCGGAGACAGGTGCGATGCGCTGGTTCCAGCTCTATGTGTTCACCGACGAAGGTGTCACTCGTGAGCTCGTGCGGCAGGCGGTGGACAGCGGCTTCACCGCGCTCGTCCTGACGGTCGACACGCCGGTGCTCGGGCGGCGCGAGCGCGATTTTCGCACCGGGTTCACGATCCCGCCGGAGATCGAGGTCGTCTCGCTCGGTCAGGGCGGGGTGACGCCGGCCCAGACGTTTTCGTGGGTCTCGCAGACGGTGACGTGGCGGGACGTCGAGGCGCTCGCGCAGGAAGCGGGCCTGCCCGTGCTCGTCAAGGGCGTGCTCACGCGCGAGGATGCGTTGCTCGCGTGCGAGCACGGCGCCGCGGGGATCGTCGTGTCGAACCACGGCGGGCGGCAACTCGACGGCGTGTCGGCGACGATCGACGCGTTGCCGGAGGTGGTGGAGGCGGTCGCGGGGCGGGTGCCGGTCCTGGTCGACGGCGGGGTGCGCCGCGGCACGGACGTTGTGAAGGCGCTTGCGCTCGGGGCGGAGGCGGTGCTTGCCGGCCGCGCGCCGCTGTGGGGCCTCGCCGCCGACGGCGAAGCCGGCGCGCGGCACGTCCTCGAGCTCCTGCGCGAGGAGATCCTGCTCGCGCTGAAGCTGGTCGGAGCCGCGTCCCCGGCGGACGTCTCCCGCGACCGCGTGCAGCGCGCGGGCGTCTGAGCCGCGTCAGACGCGGCTCAGAGCAAGCTCAGACGCGGGCCGTGACGGACTAGGCCAGAAGCGCCGGGCGCTCGGCCCGGCGGTACTCGACCTCGTAGCCGAGTTCGCGCGGGATGTCGAGCAGCGCTTCGAGGTCGAGCTCGATGCGCGCGCCGGCTTTCTGCGTCACCTCGTCCTCGATCGGCAGGTCGAAATCGTCTGCGCCGTAGTCGAGCGCGCGGAACGCGTCCTCGTTCTGCGTCAGCACCGACGTGCGCACGTGCGCGACGTTGTCGAGGAAGATTCGCGCGAGCGCGATGTGCCGCCAGTACTCCCGCGGCTCGACCTCCCGGCCTCCGAACGCTGTCCCGTACGGCTTGTACGTCCAGCACAGGAACGAGAAGAGCCCGCCCGTCTCGTCCTGGAAGTCGCGGGTGCGCTGCAGATGCTCGAGCCGCTCGTCGAGTGTCTCGTCGAACCCGATCACCATCGTGGCGGTCGTCTTCAGGCCCGCTTCGACGATCGCCTTCTGCGCCTCGAAGTAGTCGGCGACCGTGTACTTGAACTTCGCGTGCCGCGCGCGGAAGTCCTCGGTGAGGATCTCGCTGCCGCCGCCCGTTACCCAGTGGACGCCCGCATCGCGCAGGCGCACCGCCGCATCCTCGAACGACAGGCCTGCGCGATCCGCGAGGAACACGAACTCCGCAATCGTGAGCGCATAAAACTCGACGCGGTCGCCGTAGCGCTCGCGCACCGACGCGAACAGGTCGCAGTAGTAGTCGAGCGGCAGCTTCGGGTTGAAGCCGCCGTTGAACCCGACGAGGTCGCCGCCCACCTCGAGCAGCTCGTCGATCTTCGCGAAAACGTCTTCGCGCGAGAGGACGTATCCGCCTTCCTCGTTCGGGAGCACATAGAACGCGCAGTAGTCGCACTGAGCAACACACACGTTCGTGTAGTTGATGATCCGCATCACCATGTAGGTGGCGCGGTCCGGCTCGTGGTAGCGGGCACGCACGACCCCCGCGAGCCGCCGCAGCTCCTCGTCCGGCGCGTGGCGCCAGAGCGTCGCCGCCTCGGCGGTCGTAATGCGCCCGCCCTCCTCGATTCGAGCCGAGATCTCGTGCAGGCTCACGGCGTCAATGTATCCATGAAAGAGCGAGACTGAAAAGACCGCGTTCCCAGGGCCGGCCGGGCCGTAGCCCGGCGGGGCCGTCAGGCCGTGCCGGGCGAGGGCTTCCCGATACGCGCCGAGGAGGCGCACGTGGTACTCGAGTGGCGCGCCGTTCGGGTTGTCGCGGCCGAGCGGCGTCGTCGGCTCCGGGCACCACGTGGTGAACCTGGGCGTGATCCCGCGCGACATGAAGTGGTCGAGGCCCTCGGTCGTCGACTCGATCGCCTCGTCGACCGTCTCGAACCCGAACGGCTGTGCCATCTCGACGCCGGCGACGAAGTTCGGGATCACGTGCGACGGCCCGAACACGTCGGCCGCGTCGAAGATCCGGCGATGCCACTCCTCGCGCCCGACGTACCGCTCCTTACCCGGCGAGATGATCGAGAAGAGGCGCTTGTCCCACACCTCGTAGTTCGGGTGGTAGATCGAGATGCCGTAATCCTTGAAGCGCTGCACGTCCGCCTTCGGCAGCGCCTGCGCGACGACCTTGCCGATCCAGCGGCCCGGGAACCGCGACTCGATCGCCTCGGCGTAGCGGCCGTAGAAGTCGGCCTCGGCGAGCCCGTCGACCGTCGATGTGACCGACCCGCCGGTCAGCGTGTACGCCGTCGACACGCGATCCGTGTCGAAGCGGTCGATCAGCGCCAGCGCCTCGAGCACATCCTCGACCGGCTTCACGCCCGTGTACGGACGGCCCGCCTTCCGGTGCTGCCGCCAGTTGTGATTGATGTCGCAGAACTTGCACTCCTCGTGCGCCCCGAAGTACTGACAGAGGCGCAGCACGGTCAGGTAGATGAGGTATCCCCATTGGATCGTCGGTGCGGTTTCCATCACCGTCTTCCCGTTGCCGAGCAGGTGGCGGTAGTACTCGGGCATCGGCGGCAGCGCGACGTCCGCGAGCAGCCGGCCCTCGAGCGAGAGGACGAGCCCGCCGTCGTCGTCCCGCGCGACGCCGTACGGCGAATCCGGGTTGACGCGCACCGAGACGATCGTCCGCCGCAACGCATACGGCCCGCCGGTCAAGGCGATCTCTTCCGGCGGCCGCCGCGTCGCCGCCGCGCCGAGCTCGGCAAGCGGCTTCTGGTCGAACGAGAAGATGAAGTACGACTTCGGCTTGACCTCGCCCTCGAGGTTGTCGGTCAGCGCAGACTCGTCGAACGCGATCCCGGTGCGGAGGAGATCCTCCTTGAGGACCGCTTCCGGCGGCGTGTCGGGGAACCGGCCGATCAGGTCCTCGACGAGCGCGCTACGGGTCTCGGCGGCGGTGCTCATCGACGGTCATCGTAGACGCGGCGAACCGCTCGCCCGGAAGCTGGGTAGTGTCGGCCGATGGGGAGCTTCGTGGCCGCGCGGATCGCGTCGAGCGTCCTCCTGTTCTTTGCGGTCACGCTGCTCGTGTTCGTCGCGTTCTTCGTGATGCCGAGGAACGACTCGCGGTTCGCGCGGCGGGCGCCTACCGCAGTTCCGGTTGCACGGCGGAGTGACGGGGGAGTACGCCCACTACGTCTGGCAGTTCGTCCGCCACGGCGACCTGGGCCGCTCCTACGGGACACGCGAGCGGGTGACGACGCGGCTCGTCCGGGCGGCGCCGGTGACGCTCTCGCTGGTCGCCGGCGGCCTCGTGGTCTGGTTGCTGATCGCGATTCCGCTCGGAATGCTGGCGGCGCTCCGGCCGCGCTCGCTGCTCGACCGAGGCGCGTCGCTCGCCGTCATCGTCGGCCTTTCGATTCACCCGGTGCTGCTCGGTCTCGTCCTGAGCTACGTCTTCGGCCACAAGCTGAACATGCTGCCGGCGCATGGCTACTGCAGCGTCAACAACCTCTCGACGGGGTGCGACGGTCTCGCGCGGTGGGCGACGCATCTGATCCTGCCGTGGATCACTTTCGGCGTGGTCAACGCGGCGCTCTTCACGATGATGATCCGTGCGCTCGTCATCGAGGAGCTGAACGAGGAATACGTGCGCACGGCGGTGGCGAAAGGTGCCGGCAGTGGGCGCGTCTTGCGTGCGCATCTGCTGCGGAACGTGACGCTGCCACTCGTGACGATGGTCGGCGTGCAGGCCGCGACGTCGCTCGGCGGTGTCGTGTTCATCGAGTCGGTGTTCGACTTGCCTGGCCTCGGCGGAATGCTGCGTCGGGGCGCGCAACAACGTGATCTCCCTCTCACGGCCGGCAGCGTTCTCTTCCTTGCGCTCGCGATCATGGCGTTGAACCTGCTCGTCGACATCCTGTACGGCTGGCTCGACCCGCGAATACGCGCGGCGGCCCGCGCCACCTGAAGACGTGCGCGAGCGCGCGGCCCGGAGTATCGTGAGCCGGTGGAGCAAGCTGGGCTCAAGGCGGACGAGCTCGAGCAGCTGCGGCGATGGGGTGCGGGCCTCCAGCAGGACCCGCGGCTCGAGGTGTCCGCGGCCGGCCGCGCGATCGTCCTGTTGATCGAGGAGATCGAGCGCTTGCACGTGCTCGTGTGGGATCACAGGCTCTATCCGCCGGAGGGCGATGACCTGCCGGTGACGCTTGCCCAGCGGCTTCGCCAGCGGCTCCGTCCACAAACAGATTCCCCGGACTGAGGCGCTTTCCACAGCTAATCCACAGGCGCTCTCCGGGCCGGCGAGCGCGGCGATTTCGTAGGGAGTTCCCCACTTTGTCTGTGGCACGGGGTGCCCTACGGTGCGTCGCATGGTGCGAGTCCGCGTCACGCGCAAGCGCCGCAGCCCCGGCGTCGCTCCGGCGCTCGCCGCACTCGTATTGGTGGCCGGTCTCGGCGCGCTGCCCGCATCCGCTCTGGGCGACGGCTCCGTCTCGGCAACGATCAATGTCGGCTCGAGCACGCTGTCACTCACCGTGAGCCCCACGTCCTTCGACTACTGCACGACCCAGAACCCGCTGTCGTTCCCGAACGGCACGTGCACTTCGAGCTCGAACGTGACGGTAACGATGGGGAACGTCGGCGGTCATGTCGAGGTGAACGGCGCCGATGCCGTGCCGGCGAACGGCGTCGGCACGAGTTGGACGCTCTGCGGCGGCACCGCCGGTGCACCGTCCTGCACCGACACCGGTGGCGCCCCGGGCGCCGACCAGTACTCGGAGATCGATCTGGTCGGCAACCAGGTATTCCTGAACGGGTTCCTCGGGAACTCGCCGTCCTGCGACCTGAACTTCCTCGGCTCGGACTGCGTCGCGAGCCCGAACCAGACCGAGTCCGAGTCGTTTGAGCTCATCGGCCCCGCGTCGTCGACCACGCCCGCCTCGGCGTTCTCGACCTCGATCACGTGGACCGCCTTGCCGTAGGGCGGGTCGCCGCAGCGGTCGCCCTTCTCCTCGTCGCATCACCGGCGGTCGCCGGGATCGGCGTCGGCGTCGGACGGACGCCGCTGACGGCAGAGGGGAAGGTCCTCGCCGGCCGTACCTATCGGTTGCGCCCGGACTTCGTCGTTGCGAACACCGGCGACCGGACGACCACCTATGCCCTGCGTGTGCAACGGCTTTCGCAGCAGAGCGGCTCCACACTTCGTCGCGTCGTGGGCCTCCCTCGGCTCGAAGACGGTGCGGCTCGCCGCCGGGCGCGACGCGCGGGTCGCGGTCACGGTGCGTGTTCCGCGGACCGCGCAGTCAGGGACGTACGTCTCGGACGTCGTTGCATCCGCCTCCGCCGGCCGGTCGAAGTCGGTGACGATCGGGGCGGCGGCGGTCACGCCGGTCAGGTTGACCGTCGGCGGATCTCGGCATGGGCTTGCGGCTGCGCTCGGCTGGCCGTGGCCGCGCGGCGTCGAGGTCGCCGCCGCCATCGTTCTCGGCTTCGTTCTCGCGGCGGCGGGATGGCATGCGCTCGGACTTCGACTCGTCGTCGAGCGTCGGCCGAGCGCATAGCCTTCGGCCGGTGCACCGGCTGACGAAGGAGCAGGCGCGGAAGATGGTGATCCGCGCCCAGTTGCTCGACGCGCCGTAGCCCACCGATCTGCTCGCGGTCGTCGACCGGCTCACGGCGACTGAAGCCGAGCCACGCCGACAGGTCGTCGAGCTCGGCGCTCACGGCCTTCGTCATCGCAAGCGTGAACTTCACGTCCTCGTGGATCCGGTGCACGCGCAACACCACCGCCTTGTGGTCGACCGCGGCATCCACCCTCCCGACGAGCCGGTCGGCGGCGCCTGCGAGCGCTTGATGTACGTACGTTTCATCCGGCTCAGGGCAGGAACGTCGTCCGGTAGAGCGCGTTCAGCCAGCTCTCGAACTGCTCGGCGTCGAGGCCCGCGTCCTGCGTCAGCGTTCGGTAGGTGCCCCAGTTGAGGGCGACCCAGAACGATGCCTTCGTCTCCTGCCGGCGGAGGCCTCGACGCCGGCCCGGCTTCTCGAGCAGGGTTGACGTCGCCCAGTCGACGGCGAACCGCCGGTTGTCGTTCATCTGCTCCCAGAGGCGCGCGACGTTCCGGTCGGTCGCGGCGGCCTGCTCGACCGTCCAGGCGATACCGGCAGAACGGCCGTGGATCGCACGCAGATGGGCGGCGTGGAGCCTGAGCATCGCCGCTGCATCCGCCGCGTCCTCCATGCGCCGCACGCTGCTCCTGCTCGGCATTCCCACCGGCGAGAGGTCGCCGCGAATCGCGAACTCGACAGCCGCCGCGAGCAGCGCCGCCTTGGTGCCGTAGACCGCCTCGACGGTCTTCTGGGACACGTCGGCCGCCTCGGCGACGCGGGCCATCGTCGTCCCGGCCCACCCGCGAACGGTGAAGAGGTCGACGGCTGCGCGGACGACAGCCCCTCGCGTCCGGGCAGCGGCCGCTTCCCGTGCCGGCGCGTTGTAGGGACGGCGGCCCTTGCGTTCTCGCCTTCGAATTCACTAGGGTCATACCCTACTTAATCTGGTGGACGTCTTCGATCCACCGCTGAGAGGAGAGCCATGCTCCGCCGTTCGATTGCCGCCGCGACTCTCACGCTCTTCCTGATCGCCGGCGTGGCGACCGCCGCTGGTCCCGGTGACGGCGTCTGGGTGAACGGGGTCAGGCACCACCTGAGCACCGGCCCGGCGACCGCGACCTCGACCTATCCCTCGCCGCTGTACGTGATCTCGCCCGTGAACGCCCGCAAGCCGTTGCATCCGCTGGCAGATGCGAAGACCCACGGCTTCGGCGCGCACGACCACGTCTTCGCGCCGTCCCACGGGGCGCGGACCTGCGAGCTCGAGCTCGTCGTGCCCGGTCGCAAGGCGAAAGTCGGTCAGAACGTGTGGGTGCGGATGACCACGACGCCCGCGGGTGTCAAGCCGCTGGCTTACGCCGCTCGAATTGGATCACGCGTCCAGCCGTTCACCTGGGCCGCCCGGATTCGCCAGGCGACGACGCTCGGGCTCGTCCGAATCGTCGACACCAAGATCGTGATCGCCTGCAGCGTCACCTGAGCAATTCCCTCTGCAGCGGCCTGTGGTCAACTACCGAGGTCCTGGCCAAGGGCATCTGCAAAAGTCCAGGCGAAGGAAGGTGCAGACGACCGAGACGAAGCGAACTGTCGTTCCTGCAGGAGCGCTCGACGAGCTGTTCGAGGCTCTGCGCAGACGTGGCTTCGCGGTCGTCGGGCCGACGGTCCAGGACGGCGCGATCGTCTACGAGGAGCTCGAGTCCCCGGCCGAGCTTCCGATCGGCTGGACCGATCGCCAGGAGGCCGGGACGTACCGGCTCGAGCGGCGCCCTGACGACGCCCGGTTCGGCTATGCGGTCGGAGCGCACTCCTGGAAGCGCTACCTCTTCCCGTCGCGAGTCCGCCTCTGGCGCGCCCGTCTGAACGGCTCGGCCGGGCCCGAGATCGAAGAAGAGCCGAAGGACGAGCGCCCGTTGGCGTTCGTCGGCGTTCGCGCGTGCGAGCTGCACGCGATCGAGATCCAGGACCGCGTCTTCCTCGGGGGGCGCCATGTCGACAGCGACTACGAGGCGCGCCGCGAGGGTGTGTTCCTCGTCGCCGTCAACTGCTTCGAGCCGGGCGGAACGTGCTTCTGCACCTCGATGGGCACCGGCCCGAAGGCCGAGAGCGGCTACGACCTCGTGCTCACCGAACTGCTCGACGGGGAGCATCGCTTCCTCGTCGAGGCCGGCAGCGAGCGTGGGGCGGAGGTCCTGGCTGAGCTGCCCGGGCGGCCCGCCGCCGAGCTGGATCTCGGCGCCGCCGAGACTTCGGTTGCGTCCGCGGCCGAGCGGATGGGACGCACGATGGAGACGTTCGACCTGCGCGACCTGCTCGCCCGCAACCTCGAGCATCCGCGCTGGGAAGACGTTGCCAAGCGCTGCCTCACGTGCGGCAACTGCACGCTCGTCTGCCCGACCTGCTTCTGCTCCGCCGTCGAGGACGAGACCGATCTCGCCGGCACGGAAGTCGAGCGCTGGCGCGTCTGGGACACCTGCTTCTCGGTCGACTACTCGTACATCCACGGCGGCAGCATCCGACCCACAGGCGTCTCGCGGTACCGGCAGTGGATGACGCACAAGCTCGGCACCTGGCACGACCAGTTCGGCTCGTCGGGCTGCGTCGGTTGCGGCCGTTGCATCACCTGGTGCCCGGTCGGCATCGACATCACGGAGGAGGTCGCTGCGATCAGGGCCACGGAGGAAGCCGATGCGCTCGCTTGAGAGAGTGCTGGCGGATGTGCCCCTGTTCGAAGGGCTCGACGACGCCACGTTGACGCTGCTCGCCGGCTGCGCCGGGAACGTCCACTTCGCGCCGGGCGACACGCTTTTCCGGGAGGGTCAGCTGGCGGACACGTTCCTCGTGATCCGCCAGGGCAGTGTCGCGCTCGAGCTGTTCGTTCCGGCGCGGGGGCCGGTCGTGATCGAGACGCTCGGTGCGGGCGAGGTGCTCGGCTGGTCTTGGTTGTTCCCGCCCTACCGGTGGCATTTCGACGCGCGCGCGCTCTCGGCGGTCAGGGCAACCGCCTTCGACGGCGTGTGCCTCCGCGGAAAATGTGACGACGATCCGGCGCTCGGGTACAAGCTGATGGGGCGGTTCGCGCAGGTCGCGATCGAACGGCTCCAATCCGCGCGCGTCCGGCTCCTCGACGTCTATGGCGACAGTCGCTGATCGTCCGCACGTGGGGCCGATGGTCCCGCTCGCCTTCCGCGTGTCGGAGCGAGAGCAGAACACCGCCGACACGTGGACGCTCACGCTCGAGCCTGTCTCCGGCACCGGCCCGGCCATTTCGCCTGGGCAATTCATGATGGTGACCGCGTTCGGGTTCGGCGAGGTGCCGATCTCCGTGAGCGGCCCGCCGAACCGGCCGGGCCCGGTGGTCCTGACCGTGCGTGCGGTCGGCGCCGTGTCGAGAGCGATCTGCGGCTCCGAGCACGGCGCGGTCCTCGGTCTGCGCGGGCCGTTCGGCAACGACTGGCCTGTCGATGCCGCCGTGGGGCAGGACCTCGTCGTGATCGCGGGCGGGATCGGTCTCGCGCCGCTTCGCCCCGCCGTCCTGCGCGCGCTCGAGCTCCGTGAGCGGTTCGGCACGGTCAGCGTTCTCTACGGCGCGCGAACGCCCGCCGACCTGCTGTACACGGGTCAGCTTGAGCAGTGGCGCGCGCAGATCGACGTTGCGGCCACGGTCGACACCGCGGGCGCAGACTGGTCGGGCAACGTCGGCGTCGTCACGAAGCTGCTCGGCGGCGCGTCGTTCCGCCCGGCCGAGACGACGGCATTCGTGTGCGGGCCGGAGATCATGATGCTCTTCGCCGCTCGCGCGCTGCTCGACGCGGGCGTCTCCGCCACGCGCATCATCGTCTCGATGGAGCGGCACATGGACTGCGGCATCGGGCTGTGCGGCCACTGCCAGCTCGGTCCGACCCTGATCTGCCGTGACGGCCCCGTGTATTCGTGGGCGGACGTCGACCCGTGGCTGAAGGTGCGTGAGCTGTGAGCGACAGGCCGAAGCTCGCCGTCTGGAAGTTCGCGTCGTGTGACGGGTGTCAGCTCTCGCTGCTCGATCTCGAGGATGAGCTGCTCGCCCTCGCCGGCGCAGTCGAGCTCGCCGACTTCCGCGAGGCGACGAGCAGGGTCGTCGAAGGGCCGTACGACCTGTCGCTGGTGGAGGGATCGATCACGACCGCGCACGACGCCGAGCGGATCCTCGAGGTGCGCCAGGCGTCGAAGGCCCTGGTCACGATCGGCGCCTGCGCGACCGCCGGCGGCGTTCAGGCGCTCAAGAACTTCGCCGAACGTCGACGAGTTCGTCTCCGCCGTCTACGCCTCGCCGGAGTACATCTCGACGCTCGCCACGTCCACCCCGATCGCTGCGCACGTCCCCGTCGACTTCGAGCTGCACGGCTGTCCGATCAACAAGCGGCAGCTGCTCGAAGTCGTCATTTCGTTCGTGCACGGGCGCCGCCCGGCGATCCCGTCGACCAGCGTCTGCACGGAGTGCAAGCGCCGCGGGCTGACCTGCGTCGTCGTCGCGCACGGCACGCCCTGCCTTGGCCCGGTCACGCACTCCGGGTGCGGCGCCCTCTGCCCGTCGTTCAACCGCGGCTGTTACGGCTGCTTCGGGCCGATGGAGACCCCGAACACCGAGGCGCTCGTGCCGCTGCTGCGCAGGCTCGGGATGAACGACCGCAACGTCGAGCGTGTGTTCTCCACCTTCAACGCGAGCGCGGAGCCGTTTCGCGAGGCGGCGACCGGTGGCTGAGCGGCGCACGATCAAGACGGACTACCTCGCACGCGTCGAGGGCGAGGGCGCGATGACCGTGCGGCTCGAGAACGGCCGCGTCGAGCACGTCGAGCTGCGGATCTTCGAGCCGCCGCGCTTCTTCGAGGCGCTGCTTCGCGGTCGATCGTTCCTCGAGACGCCCGACATCACCGCGCGCATCTGCGGCATCTGCCCGGTCGCCTACCAGACGAGCGCGGTCAACGCGCTCGAGAGCCTCTGCGGCGTGGAGGTGCCGGACCCGCTCAGGATGCTGCGCCGACTCCTCTACTGCGGCGAGTGGATCGAGAGCCACGCGCTGCACGTCTACATGCTCCACGCGCCCGACTTCCTCGGGTACGAGAGCGCCGTCGAGCTCGCGCGCGACGCGCCGGAGGCCGTGAGCGCGGGCTCGCGCTCAAGAAGACCGGCAACGAGCTGATGACGGTCGTGGGCGGCCGCGAGATCCACCCGATCAACGTGCGGGTCGGGGGCTTCTACCGCGCACCGTCCCGGCGCGAGCTGCGGACGCTGGTCGAGCCGCTCGAGCGGGCGCGCGAGGCGGCGCTCGAGACCGTTCGCTGGACGGCCGGCTTCGAGTTCCCCGAGCGGCAGGTCGAGTGCGAGCTGGTCGCACTCTCGCACCCCGACGAGTACGCGATCGAGCGCGGCCGGATCCGCTCCGACGCAGGCCTCGACATCGCGGTCGCCGAGTACGACGAGCACTTCGAGGAGGAGCACGTCGAACGCTCGAACGCCTTCCACTCCCACCTGCGCGAGCGCGGCACCTATCTCTGCGGCCCGCTCGCGCGCTTCGCTCTCAACCACGAGCAGCTGTCGCCGCTCGCGCTCGAGGCGGCACGCGAGGTGGGTCTCGAAGCGCCGTGCCGGGATCCGTTCCGCAGCATCGTCGTGCGAAGCGTCGAGCTCGTCTACGCCTGCGACGAGGCGCTGCGGATCATCGACGAGTACGAGCAGCCGGACGAGCCTGCCGTGACGGTCGAGCCGGTCGCGGGCATGGGGTTCGGCGCCAGCGAGGCTCCCCGCGGGCTGCTGTTCCACCGCTATCGCATCGACGGCGAAGGGACGATCCTCGACGCGAAGATCGTGCCGCCGACGTCGCAGAATCAGACTGCGATCGAGGACGATCTTCGAGCCGTCGTCTCGCGCTACGCAGACCTGGAGGACGACGAGCTCCGCACCCTCTGCGAGCAGACGATCCGGAACTACGACCCGTGCATCTCGTGCGCCACCCACTTCCTCCAGCTCGAGGTCGAGCGGAGATGAGCGTGCGGCACGTGGTGCTCGGCATCGGCAACGGCTACCGCGGCGACGACGGCGCCGGGCTCGCGGTCGCCGAACGGCTGCGGGGCCGGCTGCCCGCCGACTTCGAGCTAGCCGCCTGCGAGCAGGAGCCGACCAGGCTGATCGACGCGTGGGAGGGTGCGGCGACCGCGCTCGTCGTCGACGCGGTCGGGCCGCACGGCCGGCCGGGAGCGCTGCACCGCTTCGACGCCAGTGACGAACCGCTGCCGGTCCAGTTCCTGCGCTCGTCGACACACGCGTTCGGCGTCGGCGAGGCGATCGAGCTGTCGCGTGCGCTCGGTGTGCTGCCGCAACGCGTGCTCGTCTACGGGATCGAGGGAACGTCGTTCGACGCCGGGGAAGGGTTGACCGCTCCGGTCGCGGCTGCCGTCGAGCGCGCCGTCGCCGCCGTGCTCGAGGACGTTCGCCTTCTGCACGAGGACGCCGCCTGATGCACGAGAAGGCGCTGATGGAAGACGTGATGCGCAAGATCGAGGAGGTCGCCCGCGCCGACGGTGCGGTACGCGTGACGCGCGTCTCGTTCGGCTCGGCGCACTCTCGCACTTCACCGCCGAGCACTTCCGCGAGCACTTCGTCGATGCCTCCCGCGGCACGCTCGCCGAGGGCGCGATGGTCGACGCGGTCCTCGAGACCGACATCCACGACGCGCGCGCGGCCGGCGTCGTGCTGGAGACGGTCGAGGTCGAGCGCTGATGTGCGTCGGGTCGATCGCGATCCTCGACGAGGCCTGGGACGACGGCGGTGCGCGTGTCGGCCGCCTCGACGACGGCTCGGTCGTCACGCTCTCGTTCCTGCCCGAAGCTCAGCCGGGCTCTCATGTCCTGGTGCATCTCGGCATCCCCGTCGAGGTGCTCGATCCCGAGGCCGCCCGCGAGCGCTGCGGCTGCGAGGAGGTGCTGCGATGACAACCCGCGCGACCGGAATCGCGCTGGCGTTCGTGACCGCGATCATCAGCGGCGTCTCGATCTACGTCAACGGACGCGCCGTCAAGCACTTCGGCGACGCCACCGTCTACACGACGGCGAAGAACGCGATCGCCGGCGTTCTCCTGCTGGCGCTCGCGGCCGGCATCCGCGCTCCGGCGCGCTCGCGCGCATCGCTCGCGCCGCGACGCTGGCTCGCGTACCTCGCCGTCGCCGTCATCGGCGGGAGCGTCCCGTTCGTCCTCTTCTTCGAAGGGCTCGCGCGCTCCGAGGCGACGCAGGCGGCGTTCATCCAGAAGACGCTCGTCGTCTGGGTCGCGCTGCTCGCCGTGCCGCTGCTGCATGAGCGCTTCCGGACGCCGCATGCGCTCGCGATCGTGCTCCTGGTCGGCGGCCAGGCCTGGCTCGCCGGTCAGCTCGGGACGGTCGCGTTCGGAACCGGCGAGGCGATGATCCTCGCTGCGACCCTCCTCTGGTCGGTCGAGATCGTGTTCGTCAAGCGATTCCTCGCCGAAATCCCGGCGCCGGCGTTCGCGTGCCGCACGCATGGCGCTCGGCGGCGTGCTGCTCGTGGGGTGGGTCGCGGCGAGCGGCAAGATGGGCCAGCTGACCGGGCTGAGCGGGGAGCAGTGGCGCTGGGTCGTGCTCACGGGGCTGCTTCTGACGGCGTACGTCGCGACCTGGTACGCGGCGCTCGCCCGTGCCCAGGCGGTCGACGTCACCGCCGTGCTCGTGTTCGGCGCCGTCGTCACCGCGCTGCTCTCCGGTGCCGCGGACGGCGCTTCCGTGAGCGTGCTGGGAACGGCCGCGGTCGCCGTCGGCTCCGGCCTGATCGCGTGGACGGCTGTGCGCCGGCCGGCCGGCGAGGTGCCTGCATGAGCGAGGCGGCCGGGCCGCTGCTCTTCGCGCGCTACGCCTACCCGCCGAACGCGCTCGGACTGTGCGGCGCCGACTCGCCGCGCACGCTGCTCCAGTACGGCGAGGCGGGCGAGTCCGACGGCGGGCTCGCCGAGCTCGCGCGCACGTTCGACGGTGCCTGGCCGTACCTGACGCTGATCGCGGACGCGAACCGGATCGAGGACCCGCTCGACCCGCGTGTCGTCGAGGCGTACTGGGTCGGGAACACGCTGCTCGAACAGGTGCGTCCGGCCACGCTCGCGAGGCACGTCGAGGACCGCTTCGGCGGGCGGCTCGGCCGCGCGTACGAGACGGTGGTCGGGGCGGTGTCGGCGCGGCGCTGTCCCGCACCATTGCTTCCACGTCTTCGCGGTCTATCCGTGGCTCGGGCTGCTGCGCAGGGGGATCTCGGGCGAGCCGCTGCACGTCCTCGACCAGTGCCGGACGACACCGGCGGTCGTGCGCGCTCGCGACGGCGACACGCTCGAGGTGCTCGCGCATGGCCTGCGGTGGGACGGCGCGCGGCTCGTGCTCGGCGAGCTCGAGCCGCGCCACGTTCGCTGGCGAGACGAAGGGCTGGCGTTCGTCGACTGCCCGCAGCCCGGTGACCTTGTCTCGCTGCACTGGGACTTCGTCTGCGACGTGATCTCGTCAAGAGCTGCGCGGCGCCTGCAGCGTGTGACGGAGCATTGCCTCGGGCTCGTGAACGGCACGAGCACGGCGGCCGCCGTTGGTTGCTAGTCACTCGGTCGTCGGTGGCTGAGCCAGGTTCGAGCGAGGCGTGGTGCTCGGAGGCGGATGAAGTCGCGGCGGCGATGGGCGTTGATGCGCGTCGCGGGTTGGCCGCGACGGAGGCGGCTGAGCGGCTAACGCGGTTCGGGCCGAATCGGCTCGAGGCGGCGCCACGGGTGGCAGCGTGGCGAAAGTTGCTCGGCCAGTTCGCCGATCCACTCATCTACCTCCTGCTTGCAGCAGTCGTGGTTTCGCTGGTGGCGTGGGTGCTCGAGGGCGGGCAACAGGCGCCGTTCGACGCGATCGTCATTGCGGCGATCGTCGTCGCGAACGCCGCTCTCGGCTACGTGCAGGAAGCGCGTGCCGAGCAAGCGGTGGCGGCGCTGCAGCGGATGGCGGCGGCGACGGCGGGGGTTGTGCGCGACGGCCGCGAGGAGCGAATCCCGGCGGCTGAGGTGGTCCCGGGCGACGTGTTGACACTTGCGGAGGGCGACGCGGTCGCCGCGGACGGGCGGCTGCTGGAGGTGGCTTCGCTGACGGTCGCGGAGGCGTCGCTGACCGGGGAGAGCGAAGCGGTCCTGAAGCAGGTCGATGCGGTTGCCGGCGAGGTGGCGCTCGGCGACCGGCTAAACATGGTCTTCAGCGGCACCGCGGTGGCACGCGGGCGTGGCCGTGCCGTGGTGACGGCGACCGGGATGGCGACCGAGATGGGGAACGTCGCCCGCCTGCTCGGCCGGGTGGAGGCGCAGAGAACGCCGCTGCAGCGGGAGGTCGACCAGATCGGGCGCATGCTCGGGATAGCGGTGATCGTGATCGCGGTCGTGGTCGTGACGGCGATCCTCTTCACGGCCGACCTCCGAACGGCCTCTGACGTCGTCTCGGTGCTGCTGATCGGCGTCGCGCTCGCGGTCGCCGCGGTGCCGGAGGGGCTTCCGGCGGTGCTGTCGGTGGTGCTCGCGCTCGGCGTGCAACGGATGGCCAGGCGCCGGGCGATCGTCAAGAAGCTCTCGTCGGTTGAGACGCTCGGCTCGGCGTCGGTGATCTGCTCGGACAAGACGGGCACGCTGACGAAGAACGAGATGACGATCGAGAAGATCGTCACCGGCTCGGGCGAGGTCGACGTGAGTGGAACTGGCTATCGGCCCGAGGGCGAGTTGCGCGTCCACGGACGCTCGCTCGACGACCCGGTGCTGCTGGAAGAGGTCCGCGCGGTGCTCGCGGCCGGCAGCCTCGCGAACGACGCCGTCCTGCGTAAGGAAAATGGCGAGTGGACCATCCAGGGCGATCCCACGGAGGCCGCGTTCTTGGTTGCCGAGGCCAAGGTCGATGGACTGCAGCAAGCCCGGGCGCGGTTTGAGCGCGTTGGTGAGGTCCCGTTCACGTCGGAGCGCAAGCTGATGAGCACGTTCCAGTTCGACGCCGCCGGAGAGTTGGGTCTTGCAGTCGTCACCAAGGGCGCGCCGGACGTGCTGCTCGAACGCTGCACGGAGGAGCGGCTTCGCGGCGAGGTGCAGACGCTGACCGATCTCCGCCGGAGCGAGATCCTCGCGACGGTCGAGCGGCTCGCCGACCTGGCGCTGCGAACGCTCGCGGTTGCGTTCCGGCCGCTGCCGGCGGACGAGCGGCCCCCGGAAGACGAGTCGGTCGAGCGCGAGCTCGTCTACCTCGGGCTCGTTGGGATCATCGACCCACCGCGGCCGGAGGCCAGGGCCGCGATCGCGCACGCGCACGCCGCGGGCGTGCGCGTGCTGATGATCACCGGCGATCACCCCCACACCGCGGCGCGGATCGCAGCCGACCTTGGCATCGCCACCGCCGGCTCGCGCGTCGTGACCGGGGCTGAGCTCGAGACGATCGACGACGACGCCCACGCAGCCGCGGTGGAGGAGGTGTCTGTCTACGCGCGCGTCTCGCCGGAGCACAAGCTGCGAATCATCGACGCGCTTCATGCGGACGGGTGGATCGTTGCGATGACCGGCGACGGCGTCAACGACGCGCCAGCGCTCAAGGCAGCGGACATCGGCGTCGCGATGGGCGTCACCGGCACCGGCGTCGCCAAGGAGGCGGCGGACATGATCCTCGCCGACGACAACTTCGCCACGATCGTCAACGCCATCCGCGAGGGCCGCGGCATCTTCGCGAACATTCGCAAGTTCCTGCGTTTCCTGCTCTCGTCGAACATCGGCGAGGTCTTCACGATGTTCTTCGGCGTCGCGTTCGCCGGCGTGCTCGGCCTCGAAGACACCGGCGAGGCGATCGCCGTGCCGCTTCTCGCGACGCAGATCCTCTGGATCAACCTGCTTACCGACAGCGCGCCAGCGCTCGCGCTCGGCATGGACGCGCCGCCCGACGACATCATGAGGCGCCGGCCACGCGGGCTGACAGACCGCGTGATCGACGCCGAGATGTGGGTCGGGATCGTCTGGGTCGGCGCGGTCATGGCGGTGGTGACACTGCTCGCGCTCGACCTCCGCCTGCCGGGCGGGATCGTCGGCGACTCCGGCAACATCGAGGAGGCGCGGACGATGGCGTTCACGACGCTGGTGTTCGCGCAGCTTTTCAACTGCTTCAACGCGCGTTCCGACCGCACGAGCGCTCTGCACCGGCTGTTCACAAACCGGCTGCTGTGGGGTGCGATCGCGCTCTCTGCTCTGCTCCAGGTCGCGGTCGTGCAGCTGCCGTTCCTCAACGATCCTTTCGACACGGCGCCGCTCGGGCTCGAGGAGTGGCTGATCTGCGTCGGCCTCGCGAGCGTCGTTCTCTGGGCCGGCGAGGCGAAGAAGCTGCTCGGACGTTGGTTGCGAAGCAGGGCATGACCTCGATCACGCTCTCGTCCACCGGTCGGGGCAGTGGCACGCTCGTAAGCGTCCGTAGTTCGCCCCACGGACACCGCGGGCGGGCCCGATGCGCGCTCCTGTGGTCGTTGCGACGGTGGATGTCGAAAGGGGCGCGATGAAGACGATCGTCGTCGGTGTTGACGGGTCTGAGCATTCGGTCGACGCATTGCGCTGGGCGGTCGACGAGGGGCGGCTTCGCAACGCAAAGGTCGTAGCGGTGCACGCGTGGAGCCTCCCGCACGTTTCGACGACGCATCAGGCGATTCACCTGCTCGATGTCGACTTCGAGCCCTTCCGCGAGGGAGCGCGCAAGTTGCTCGAGGTGACGGTCAAGCAGGCGGCACTCGAGGCGGAAGTCGAGATCGCGCAGGTCGTGTGCGAGGGCCCGCCTGCCGCTGCGCTGATCGCGGCGGCCGAGGACGCGGAGCTGCTCGTCGTCGGCTCGCGCGGCGTTGGCGGCTTCAAGGGGCTGCTGCTCGGCTCCGTCAGCCAGCAAGTCGCACACCACGCGCCCTGCCCGGTCGTCGTCGTGCGGGCGTCGGTCCGGCCCGAGGGCGCCCAACGAGAACTCACGGCCGGGCGCGACGACCGATGACGCGCCGTGCACTCGGGGTCGTGCTCGCAGCTGCGGCACTGGTCTCGAACGGCGCTGCTGCACCAGCCAGCTGGTGTTCATCTACCGGGACCATTCGCACCCGCCGACGGCGCGTCAAGTTCAGTTCGACCTGCCGAGGGCCTGGAGGAAGAGCAAGACAAAGACCGCAAATGCGGCCACGACTACGACGCCCATTGCGGGCCACGGGTTGAGGATGAGCCGCGCCGCCGCAAGACCCCCAAGTAGCCCCAGGGCGATGCCGGCGCCAAGCAGCGGCCACCACGCCGCGTGGGGGTGCGCTCGGTAGCCGTACCGTCCGCCTGACAGCTGGAAGCCGGGCTGGTGTCCCTGCGGCGACTGCAACAGGCGCCGAACCCGCCGAGGCCGAGTCGGAATGTCGGCAGCCCACAACAGACGAGCACGACCGCCGCGAGCAGACCGACAACCGCCCACCGCAACCTCTCGGCCATTCGCCCCATCTGCGGCAGAAAGCTACTCGCTTGCCTTAGCCGACGACTCCTGCTCCGCTGACGGCGAGGCCGTGCTGCCCGCGCCCATCGGCATCCAGGGTGACCGTCGCCTGCCACGAGCCGGAGGACGCGACGAACGTCACAGAGAAGACGCATGCGTCGCCCGGCGCGAGTGTCTTCCCACACGACCCATTCGCGACGGTGAAGTGTCTCGGATCGGAGCTCGTGATGCCGCGAATGGTGAGCGTGGCATTCCCCGTGTTCGCGACCGTGACCTTTTGAATCGGCGACCGCGTTCCGCAGTCGGTGCAGACGCTGCCGAAGTCGACGCTCGTCGGCGAGAGGACGACGTACGGCGCGAGGCCGGCGCCGGCGAGCGTCGCGGTGAGTGGCGGCGCGCCGTCACTGCGCACCACTGTGAGCGTCGCGCTTCGATTGCCGTTGGAGACCGGTGCGAAGACGACGCTGATCGTGCAGCTGCTCGACGCGTTGAGCGTGCCGGTGCAGGTGTTCGCGGCGATCCGGAAGTCCTTCGATCGCGTCGTGACACCGCTGAATGGGAACGGCGAGGTTCCCGCGCTGAGCGTGAAGGCGGTCGTCGCGGACCTCGCACCGACGAGCAGGCTTCCGAAGTCGAGCTTGGCGGGAGCGAGCGTCGGTGCGACCGAGACGCCGATTCCGCCCAGGGCCGCGCTCAGCTGCGGCCCGCTGTCGCTCCTCGTGACGACGAGCGTGCCGAGCCGCTCGCCTTCGGCGACCGGGGCGAACGTGACGCCGATCGTGCAACTTTCACCCGCGTCGAGCCGCGCCGGGCAGTTGTTCGCGGTGATGCTGTAGTCCTTCGCTGAGGTGCCGATGTCGGCGATCGGAACCGCGCTCGTGCCGGCAGCGAGCGTGAGGTAGGTGGGAGCAGTGTGTGTGCCGATGTCGACGCCGCCGAAATCGACGTGATCCGGTGTCAGCTTCGGGTCGACCGCAACGGCGGTGCCGGTGAGCGGTGCAGTGAGCGGTGCGCCGCCGGAGCGCTCGACCGTGAGCGTCCCGCTCCGGAGGCCGGCGCGGCTCGGCGCGAAGACGACGCCGATCGTGCACGTGTCGTGCGCCGCGAGCTGGGCGCCGCAGGTGGTGCCGTCGACAACGTAATCAGCCTGGTCGGTTGCGATCGTGATGTCCGTCAGTGCCGTCGAGCCGGCCGTAAGGGTGAACTGGGTCGGCTGCGAGCGTGTGCCGAGCTGCACCGTGCCGAAGTCCGCATGCGTCGGTGCGAGCTTCAGCGCTGCCGGCGGCACGCCGACGCCGCGCAGACCGGCCATGAGCGGTGCGCCGGCCGCCCGCGCCACCGCGAGCATGCCGTCATGGCCGTCGACGGCAGCGGGCGCGAAAGTCACCTGGATCGTGCAGGTGCTTCCGGGAGCGAGCCGCCCGGAGCACGAGCTCGCACCGATCTGGAAGTTGGCTGAGGCCGTCAATGCGCCGATCCCGAACGCGGACGATCCGGCAGCGAGCGTGAACGTCACCGGCGTTGAGCTGGAGCCGACCTGGACGCTGCCGAAGTCGGCGTGCGCCGGTGAGAGCGTCGCCCCCGTCGGCATGCGGACGGCCGTGCCGGTGAACGCCGCCGTCAGCGGGCGGCCGCCGTCACGGCGCACGACCGTCAGCTTTGCAGTCCGGACGCCGATGGCGATCGGGGCGAAGACGACGCGGATCCTGCATGCGCTCCCGGCAGGTAGCTGATCCGGGCAGCCGTTCGCCGCCACTGTGAACTCCTTCGACCCGGTCGCGATCGCGGCGATGGGCAGCGGGAGGTTGCCTGCGTGAAGTGTGACGGTCTCCGCGAGCGCGGTCGAGCCGACGCTCGTTCTCCTGAAGCTCAGTCTGGGCGGTTCGAGCGCTGCCCCCTCGAGCTTCACCGCCGTTCCTTCGAGCGCGAGCGTCAGCTCCGGGTCGTCGACGAACGAGATCGTCAACCGGCCTTCGGCTCGACCTTGCTGGTCGGGCTGGAAGACGATGCCGACGCTGCAGCTCGAGCGCGGGGGCAGGCGGCGGGGGCAGCCGCTCTCGACGCGGAAGGTTGCCGGGGATGTGTCGATGCGCAGGCGGCGCAGCTCGTGCGAGCCGCTCGACAGGAGAAGCGACTCAGGCCGGGAGCTGCCGCCGACGCGAACGTCGCGGAACGTCAGCCGCGCGGAGCTCGTGACCACGCGGCCGTCGGGCAGCCGCACGCTCGGCGGTGTCGCTCGATGCGCGCCGCCAAAGAAGGTCGTGTGCCGGTGGGCGAGCAGCGACTGCCCGCGGGCGGCGTCGACGGCCGTGAAGGCGCCGACGACGACGACCGTTGCGGCGAGCGTCGACACGAGTGGCGTCGCAACCGGAGTCGTGCGGGGCGCCATGATTCGGTGTCGCAAGCGGTCGAATAGCAGCGCGAGCGCGGTTACGAACCACAGCCTGCGCACGCTCCAGCTCCGACTCGTGACGAGCTCCTTGATCGCGTCCCCGAGCAACTGCGAAAGCACCAGCCCGGCGAAAGCTCCTTTCGGGCCGAGCCAGCCGAGTGCGGCGGCGCCGACGGCGCCGGTCATCAGGCGCCGGGCGAAGTCGCGCGAGGTGACGATCCCGAGCAGGATCGCGAGCAGGCTGCGTTGCTCCGGAGGCGTTTCGGAGGCGACCGGCTCCGACGTCAACGCGCCACGTCCTCTCCCTTGTTCATGGCTCGGCTGGCCCGCGGGGACGGCGCTCCTCAACTGCCTCGCCGCAAAGAGCGTTCGAGGCGGCGGCGTTCCCGACGGCTGGCTGCCGGCCGATTCTCCCACCGCCGGCCAGCCGATGACATGCCTCGGACGGGTGGTCCGAGCGCCCGGTCAGCGCACGGCGAGGCTCATCGCCTGCAGGGCGGGGACGAACGTGTAGCAGCCGACGCGCCTCGACACGAACTCGCGGACGTTCGACGTGGTTCGGTCCTGTCAGGACAGGACGATCGCAAAGGCAGGTGGGTGACGATTGCGGCGTCCATGTGGTGCGTCTCGCGGAGCTCCTTCGTCCAAAGGAGCGGTCCTACGCGGCGCCGGGCTCGGACGTCGACCGCGGCCGAGCCTTCTCGTCCAGCTGCCGCTTCGCCAACACGATGCCGGCGTGCCAGCCGGGGGCACGCCCGCCTCGTGGGAGGCGAACCGAGTCGACGTCGAGGTCGCTCCGCGCGATCAGCCAAGAGATGAACGAGTTCGAGTTCCACATCTCCCCGGTCCGCAGTTCGTCCCGGCCCCAGACCGGCGTGGGCATTTCCGGCACCAATTCGAGCAGCCGTCGTGCCTTCGCAGTGTCCTCGCTCAGGCGCTGCGGGCTCTCGACCGCCTCGGCAACGTCCGGGATGACGCCGTCCCGCCAGCGACGGAGCTCGTAGCGGAAGAGCCGGAAGCGGCCGGCGGCGCCGATGCCGACCGGGCCTCCGGCGACGACCCCTCGCTCTCCGCGTGTGCCCCATGCCGGCGCCTGCTCGATCACGAACCGGCCCTCGGGCACATGTACTTCGAGTGCCGAGTGGTAGAGATCGGCGCGGTCCCGATGCTGCAGGCGCGCCGCAAGCGCTTCGAACACGAGCCCGTTCAGCCGCACCGAATGCCCCCCGGCGCCGAGCGGCAGCCAATAAAGGTCAACGGCCGACATCGCCTCCTCTAGCAGTATCCGCGATCGTGGCCGGCTGCCGGATCAGGATGCCGTGATCGAGCGTACGCTTTGCGTATGGAGAACCGTCGGTGAGCGACTACCACATCAACGTGTTCAACAGCGATGAAGACGGTGGCTACATCGCCGATATTCCCGATCTGGACGCGTGCTCGGCATTCGGCGCCACCGCGGAGGCGGCGCTTGCAGAGGTGGAGAAGGCGAAGGAAGCCTGGCTGGCTGCAGCACGTGCAGCAGGCAAGCCGATTCCCGAGCCTCGCTACCGCCCGGCGATCTACGCCGGGTAGCGGTCCAACGACAGCTCAGCCCCAGAAGATCCCGGTTGGATCGGCGTCGATCGCGGCAAGGAGCGGCTGGACGTCCGTACTTGGTTTGACGTCTTCGTAGACGCGCCAGCGCTCGTCGCTGCCGCGCGAGTGGAGCGACCAAACTCCTCGCGTATCGCGTCGAAGCTGGGCAATCGGCGAGGTCGTCCAGTCCGTGCCGAGGCTCGGGTGCCACGGCGCCCGCCGCTCGACGATCGTGACCGAGCTCCCACGCAGCCGAGCACTCGAGCCGGAGCTTGTTGCGCAACTATGCCGGAGTACGTTCCTCGCAGAAGCGAGTCACCGCATCCAGCACGTGGTCCGGGATTGCCACAGGTGCATTCTCCTGCCCGGGTGTGGGCGGCGGGAGAGAACGCATATCCTCCACCAAGCGGCGGGGTGGCGAAGACGGGAGCGACGGGACTCGAACCCGCGACCTCCGGCGTGACAGGCCGAAACGATGAAAGCGCGTCTGCGCACTCATCGCTCTATTTGGCTCAGTTAGGCGGTCTGAGGCCCTCCCTGCCGGCGTGCCCTTGCCTAGTGATCTCGTGCGGTCCGGCGACGTTTGCTGCCCGACTGCTGCCCGACTGCGCGGGGTGCGGTTTCCGTGTGGCCGGACACTCGAACTCGCCACTCCTGCGGCCTGCGCCTTCAAGCGATGCTCAGCTGCTTTCCCGAAGCGCGTTTGCGGTCATCTACGCGGCGGGCAAACGTGTTCGGCGCCGACACCGATCGCGATGTTGCGTCATCGGGACATACGACCGCGCCTGAGATTCGGGATCGCAGCGTTTGTGGTCGGAACCTTCGCGACCTGGGTCGGGACCGGGGTCGGCGGCGAGCTCGTGGTTCGCTACGTCGACGACCTCGCAACCGCGGCAGCCGCGCTCGGGGCAGCGGTGTTGTGCGTCCGCGCCGCCAGACGCGCTGAACCGCCACTGCGGCTCTTCTGGTGTCTGCTCGCTGGAGCGAGCGCCGCGTGGTCTGCAGGCGAGCTGATCTGGGCGCTCGATGACCTTGTTCTCGGCGAGGCGCCGGTGCTCTCCTGGGCCGACGTCGGATACCTGACGGCGATGCCCGTGGCAGCCGCGGCCCTCCTCGTGCACCCCGAATGGCGTCGGAGTGCGGCCGACAAGACGAGGTCGGTCCTCGACGGGCTCGAGATTGGGGCGGCCCTCTTCTTCGTGCTCTGGATCGTGGAGCTCGGCTCGCTGTGGCGCTCGACAGACCTGACGACTCTGGCCGGCATCGTTGCGCTGGCATACCCGGTGGGTGACGTTGTCGTCGTCTTTCTGATCGCGCTCGTGATCCGCGGCCAGACCCGCGGCGTGCGAGTCGACCTGTGGTGTCTCCTCTTCGGCTTGCTCGCGATCACGTTGTCCGACGTGGGCTATGGATATTTCGCCGAGGTCGAGCGCTACACCACCGGAAACCTGATCGACATCGGCTGGTTTGCCGGATACGTGGGGATTGCCCTCGGCGCGCTTTCGGCGGACCGCCGACCCGTCGAACGTCTCGTAGCCTCCTTGGCGACACGGTCGCCGACGGCCGTCCTCGCACCCTTCGCACCTCTCCTCGGCGCGTTGATTCTCGTCGCCGTCGAGATCAACCTCGGCCGCCACCTCGATCGTGTCGCCTGGCTGACCGCCCTCGCTCTCGTCGTGCTGATACTGGTGCGCCAATCGGTGGTTGCGATCGACCTCGTCGCCGGTCGGCGGGCATCGGTGGTGAGATGACCCGTCCCCAGAGAGCGCGTGACGCGGAGGCGGTACTCGTCGGCGTCCTCAGCCTCGCCGCGACCGTGATCGCGACGTACGACCTCTTCCTTCTCATGGTGTTCAGCCGCTAGATGGCCGCCGCCCGCGTTACCGGTTTCCTGCGCCGGGTCGCCGCGGATCGCCTCGGCGGGCCGGTCCTCGTGCTTCTCGGCACCGTTGCGGGCTTCGTCGTGCTCGCGTTCGGGGGCTACCAGCTCGTGAACACGTCGAACG
Source organism: uncultured Thermoleophilia bacterium (assembly GCA_963785875.1). GTDB lineage: Bacteria > Actinomycetota > Thermoleophilia > Gaiellales > Gaiellaceae > PALSA-600. Next base: position 282,076 of record CAWAWV010000005.1, read on the forward strand.
GAATTTCGCCTTACTGGCCTCCGAACGGCTTCGTCGTGGCGCTGCTCGTTCTGCTGCCCTCGAGGCTGCGTCCGTGGGTTCTGGCGGGGGTCATGCCCGCGGAGCTCGCTGCGGACACCGCGCAGGGGGTTCCGGCGCTGACGGCGCTCAGCTGGGGTGTCGCAGACCTCGTCGAGTCTGTGTGCGTGGCGCTGATCTTCGTGCGGATCGCTCGCGGGCGGCCGTCGGGCGGTACGCATCGTGACTTCGTTGCGCTCGGCGCAGCAGCGCTCGGGGGAGCCGCCCTCGGCGGGATCATCGGGGGCGCCGTCTCGTTCTGGACGTACGGGGGCTCGTTGTTCCACGCATGGCGCTCTTGGTGGCTCGGCGATGCGACAGGGATTTTCATCGTCGTTCCGCTCCTCCTCTCGTTCGCCCGACCCTCCGCGCCCATGTCGGCGCGCCGACGGATCGGGGGGCTTGCAGAAGTGGGCCTCGTCGTAGCCGTCTCGCTCGTCGTGTTCGGCGCGACCAAGCAGCCGGTCGAGATCCTCGTGCTCCTGCCGATCGTGCTGATCGCGATCCGCCACGAACTTCGGCTGGTGGCGATCGCGAGCGTTGGCTTCTCCATCACCGGAACGATTCTGACCGCGAACGGGCTCGGCCCGCTGTCGCGGGTCCAGAGCATCGAAGTGCGCGCGCTCGCCCTGCAGTCGTTCATCGTGACCGTAGCGTTCGTCGGCTTCGTCGTCTCCGCGTCGATTGCCGAGCGACGCAAGGTGGAGGCGGCATTCGAACACCTCGCGACGCACGATCCGCTCACGAGCCTCCCGAACCGCCGCCTGTTCATGTGGCAGCTCGATCAGGCCTCGGCCCGGCACGAGCGATCGGCTGAGCGCGCCGCCGTCATGTTTCTCGACCTCGATCGGTTCAAGGAGACCAATGACACGCTCGGCCACGCGGCAGGCGACGCGGTGCTCGTCGCCGTCGCCGGCCGGCTCGCCGCGAGCCTTCGGAAGGGCGACGTTGCCGCGCGAATCGGCGGCGACGAATTTGCGGTCCTCCTCAAGCCGGTGGACGGGATGGACGGTGCTGAACAGGCGGCGCGCCGCATCCAGCGAGTTCTCCAACATCCTGTGGCGTTCGACGGCACGTCGATACCGGTCGGCGTGTCGGTCGGTATCGCGCTCGTGGACTCCGACGTCGTCGACGTTCTTGCTCGGGCGGATGCACAGCTGTACCAGGACAAGGCTCGCGAGCAACGTTCGTTGAGAACGGCGTCTCCCGCATGAGGGTGGCGACCGCGGCGGCCGTTGTTGCGGCGCTCGCCGCCTATCCGTTCGTCCGCGGGACGGGCATCGAGTACGACGCCTGGTACCTCCTATTCCCGCTCGCAGCGGTCGCGATGGTGGTGGTTGGAACCCGTCGCCTCGAAGCCGCTCCCAGGAGAACGTGGCTCGTGCTCGCCGTCGCCCTGGGACTTTCTGGCAGCGGCGACGTCGTCTACCTCATGTACGACGTGCTCGGGAGGGCGACGCCGTATCCGTCGATCGCTGACGTCCTATACCTGGCGAGCTATCCGGTGATGGCCGCAGCTCTCGTGCAGATGACACGCCGTCGCACGGTCGGCCTCGACTCGACCAGCTTGATCGAGGCAGGAATCGTGACCGCGGTCGTCGCCGACCTCTTCTGGGAATTCATGATCCGCCCCTTGAGCGGCTCGGGCCAGACTCCGCTCGAGGAGATCGTCTCGACGGCGTATCCGATGCTGGACATCCTCCTCTTGGCCGTCGCCGTGAGGCTCATCTTCGCCGCTCCGTTTCGCTCGCGCGCAGGCGCGCTCGTCCTGGGAGCACTGGTGTTGCAGCTGGTGGGGGACACGTTCTACGGGCTCGGGTCGCTGCACGGGTGGTACTCGGACGGATCGGTCTCCGACCTTCTCCTGATCGGCGCGTATCTCTTCTGGGGGGGAGCCGCGAGTCACCCGACCGTGGTCGAGCTCACCGAGCCGGCGGACAGGGCAGAGCAACCGCTCACCCGCCGGCGGCTCGCGCTGCTGGTCGTCGTGGCGACGACGGTACCCGCGCTCGTGATCTACGACGCATCGGCTGGAAACGGTGCAGATACCGCCGATCTGGTGGTTTCCTCGCTTGCCACGATCGCAGTCATTGTCCTCGCTGTCCTGAGGATGGCGTTTGTCGTCACACGTCACGAGAAGGCTCTCGACCGCCAGGCGGCACTTCGGGCTGCGGCCGCTGCGCTCGTGGTCGCGCGAGACGAGCACGATGTCGCCCAGATCGGCGTCGACGCCGCCTCGGCGCTCACCGCAACCGAAGACTCGACGGCCGAACTGCACCACAACGGACGCAGGGTCGCTTCACCGGGTGGTGGAGATTCAGTCGGACGCGGAGCCGACATCACCGAGTGTTTTCCATTCCAAGTCCTCGACAGAACCAACGGAGCGATCGTCATCAGGAGCCGGCGACCGCTGCCCCGCGTGGTGAAGGACGCGCTCGAGACGCTCGCCTCGCAGGTCGCTCTCGCCTTCGAGAGTGTGGTCCTTGCATCCGAGCTGCTCGAGGAGAGCCAGCAGCGCTACCGAGACATGGTCGAGCGGGCGCTCGATGCGATCTTCACCGCCGACCCGAACGGCAACTTCACCTCGGTGAACAACGCGGCGGAGCGAATCAGCGGCTACGGCCATGAGGAGCTCCTGAGCATGAACCTCTTCGATCTGATCGCCGGTCCGGATCGTGATCGGGCACGGGAGATCCTCACCCAGCGCCTCGGCAACGATGCGGATGAGGCGATCGAGCTCGAGTTGGTGGGGAAGTCGGGACGGCAGGTGTTCGTCGAGGTCACGGGGCGGCTCGTCGCGGCGAACGGAGGCTCCGGTCACTTGGAGGCGATCGCACGGGACACGACCGAGCGACATAGCCTGCAAGAGAAGCTTCGTCACCACGTCTTTCACGACGCGCTGACTGGGCTCCCCAATCGCGAGCTGCTGCTCGACCGGGTGAGCCAGGCGCTCGCGCGGGCAGCGCGCGCGAAGTCCGAGATCGCCGTCATGCTGGTCGACGTCGACGACTTCAAGCTCGTCAACGACAGCCTTGGGCACGCCGCGGGTGACGAGCTGCTGGTCGCGCTCGCGGGCAGGCTGCGCTCGATCGTGCGAGGAAGCGAGACCGTCGCGCGTCTCGGAGGCGACGAATTCGCGCTCGTTGTCGAAAACGGTCGAGGCGACCACGAGATCGTTGCACTTGCCAAGCGCGTTCAGACGGCGTTCGACGAGCCGTTCAAGGTTGCCGATACGGAACGTCGCATGACAGGAAGCTTGGGGATCGCGCTCGCAACCGGTTCGTCGGCGCCGAGCGATCTGCTCCGCGACGCCGACACTGCGATGTATCGCGCGAAGAACGCGGGCAAGGCCGGGATCGAGTTCTTCGACGCTGCGGTGCGAGCCGAGCTTCTACGCCACGTCGCCCTCAGCCAGGAACTCGACGATGCGCTGCGAGCGCACGAGCTCGAGGTCCACTACCAGCCGATCGTCTCCCTCGCGGACGGACGGATTCTTGCGGTCGAGGCGCTCGTCCGATGGCATCACCGGGAGTGGGGATGGGTTCAGCCCGGCGAGTTCATCTCGCTGGCGGAGGAGAACGGGCTCATCGTCCCACTGGGCCAGTTCGTCCTCGGTGAAGCTGCAAGGCAGGCTCACCTCTGGCGCCGACAGCATCGAGGATCGCTTCCCCTCGGTCTCTTCGTCAACGTCTCGCCGCGCGAGCTCGCCCAGCCCGAGTTCGTCCCCTTCGTCGCCAACACCCTTGCCGAGCACGGGCTGACCGCCGAGAGCATCGCACTCGAGCTCACTGAGCGCGTCTTCATCAACGACCATGACGCACAGGTCATCCAGAGCCTTGAGGAGCTTGCGAAGCTCGAAATCCGTCTCGTCCTCGACGACTTCGGCAGCGGCTACTCAGCGCTCTCCTCGCTCAAGCGTTTCCCGTTCGTGGCCTTGAAGATCGACGGCTATTTCATCGGCGCGATCCGAAAGCAGGACGACGATGCTCCGGTCACACGAGCGGTCTTGACGCTCGGCAAGACGCTCGGCATGACCGTGATCGCCGAGGGGGTCGAGAACGAGCTCCAGCTCGCATACCTCCGCAATCTGGGGTGCGACGCCGCGCAAGGGTTTTATCTCGGCCGCCCACAGCCGGCGGCCGGCATCTCGGAGCTGCTCGCCGCGTCGCCCGATTCGCGCGCGCCCGGACCCAAACTGGCGAAGGCGGCGATGGTTTCGTGAACGGGAGCGACGGGACTCGAACCCGCGACCTCCGGCGTGACAGGCCGGCGTTCTAACCAACTGAACTACGCCCCCGATCGGCGGGCAGTGTAGCTGCGCCGACGCCGTCTCTACGCTCCCGGGCGTGACGCGGGTCGACTGGATCGCGCTCGGGATCGCCGCGTTGTCGGCTTTCGGCGGGCTTCGGCGCGGGCTGATTGCCACGGCGCTCTCGCTCGCGGGCCTCGCGGCCGGGGCGGTCATCGGCGCTCGTCTTGCGCCGCATCTCCTGCACAACGGCTCGAGCTCGCCGTATACACCGCTCGCTGCGCTCGTCGGGGCGACCGTCGGCGCCATGATCGTCCAGACGGCCGCGTCGTTCGCGGGTGCGTCGCTTCGCAAGGCGCTGTTCGTCGTCCCACCGCTGCGCATGCTCGACTCGCTCGGCGGCCTGCTTGCGGGAGCCGCGATCGGCTTCGTCGTCGTCTGGGTCCTGGCGGCGGTCGCGACGCAGCTTCCGGGCCAGCCGAAGATTCGTAACGAGGTGCTCGGCTCGGGGATCGTGCAGCGGCTGAACAGGATCGCGCCGCCGCGCTCGGTTCTCCGGGCGTTCAACCGGATCGACCCGTTCCCGTCGATCGCGGGGCCGGCGCCTCCGTCGGAGCCGCCCGACACGCGCGCGCTGCAGTCGGCGCGTGTTCGCGGCGCACGCCCGAGCGTCGTCCGCATCACTGCGACCGCGTGCGGGTTCGGCGTCGAAGGCAGCGGCTGGGTGGTGAAGCCGCATGTCGTCGTCACGGCTGCGCATGTCGTCGCGGGCGCAGCGGGTATCCGCGCGCAGGGTCATTCGGCGACGCCGCTCGTCGTCGACCGCGCGAACGACGTTGCGATCCTGCGCGTGCCCGGTCTCAGGGCGCCGGCGCTTCCGCTCGCCGACCCGCACGACGGCGACTCGGTCGCGATCCTCGGCTTCCCCGAGAACGGGCCGTTCGACGCGCGCCCGGGTCGCGTCGGTGCGACCGCCGACGTGCTCGTCAAAGGCACGCTGCGCGAGGTGACCGCCGTGAGCGGGCTCGTGCGGCACGGCAACTCAGGCGGCCCGGCGGTGAACGCGGCCGGCGAGGTCGAGCTGACCGTCTTCGCGGCGCGAATCGGCGCCCGTGCCGGCTACGGCATCCCGGCCGCGCCCGTCAGGCGCGACCTCGCGCAGGCGAAGCGTCCGGTGTCCACCGGTTCATGTGGCTAGGACGTCCAGCACGCCGAGCGGCCGCCGGAACGGCGCCACGACGTACACGCCCGCCGCCAGCGACCGTGCGCCCTCGATCAGCTCGCGCACGAGCTCGACGCCGAACGCGGCGGCTTCCGGGCCGGCCGCGCGGTAGGCCTCCTGCACATGGTCGGGGACGACGATGCCCGGCGTCTCGTTGTGCACGCGCACCGCGAGATCGAGCGAGCGGATCGGCCACACCCCGACGAGCAGCGGGATCGGCGAGCCGCCGACGCGCTCGAGAAACGCCTCGAGGTACGACAGGTCGAACAGCACCTGGGTCATCGCGAAGCGCGCGCCCGCCTCGACCTTCAGGCGGAACCGCTCCGCCTCCAGCTCGAGGTCGTCCGCCGTCGGATTGACGGCGACGCCCGGGAAGAACGACGTCGGCGCGTCGATCGCGCGCCCGTGGAAGTCGACACCCGCGTTCAGGCGCGTCATCAGCTCGACGAGCCCGATCGCGTCGACGTCGTAGACCGCGCCCGAGCCCGGGTAGTCGCCCTGCTCGGGCGCGTCGCCCGTCACCGCGAGCACGTTTCGCACACCCTCCGCATGGGCGCCGAGCAGCAGCGACTCGAGCCCCGCAATCGTCGAGTCTCGTGGCGTCAAATGCGGGACGACCTCGATCCCCGCCCGCCGCTGGATCGCGACCGACGCCATCATCCCGCTCATTCGCGCCCGCGCCCGCGGGTTGTCGTTCACGTCGACGACCTGGGCGAGCCCGGATTCGCGCACCGCCGCGGCGGCGTCGACGAGCCCCTGCACCGAGCCGCCGAGCGGCGGGTCGACCTGGACGGAGACGACGAACTCGCCTGCCGCGAGCAGCCGCTCGAGCTCGGTGGGCTCCGCCGCGGCAACCGGCAGCGGCTCCAGCGAGCGCTCCCGCGCGCGCGGCGCGGGACCCGCCTCGCGGTTGTCGTCGACTGCGGCGCGGATCGCCGCGATCTGCGCCGGCGTCGTCCCGCAGCAGCCGCCGATCACCCGCGCACCGAGCGCTCGCGCACGCGCCGCGAACTCGCCGAAGTACTCGGGCGTCGCATGCGGGAATGCGAGCCGCGCGCCGCTGAACGTCGCCAGGCCGACGTTGGGAAGCGCGGCCAGCGCCGAGCCGGGTGCGGACATCTCCGTGAGCGCGGCGAGCGCCGCCGCCGGCCCGCGCCCGTGGTTCGCGCCGAACGCCTCGACGCCGAGCGCGCGCAGCCGGTCGGCCGCCGCGCGCGCAGAGACGCCGCCGATCGTGACCGCATCGCTGTCGAAGCTCATCAGCGCCACGATCGGCAGCCGCGACACCGAGCGCACCGCGCCGATCGCGACCTCGAGCTCGTCGAGGTCGTAGAACGTCTCGACGATGAACAGGTCGGCGCCGCGGCCTTCGAGGATCCGCGCCTGCTCGGCGAACGGCTCCGGGTCGTGCGCGCCGGACGGCCCGATCGCCGCCCCGATCAGCACCTCACGGCCGGTGATCTCGCGCGCGTCCCGGGCCAGCTTCACCGCCGCTCCGTTGATCCGCTCGAGGTCGTCCTCGAGCTGGTGGTGGGCGAGCTTGCGCCGGTTCGCGCCGAACGAGTTCGTCTCGATCAGGTCGGCGCCCGCGTTGATGAAGCTGACGTGCACCGAGATGACCGCGTCGGGCGCACGGATGTTCGCCTCCTCCGGCACCCGCAGGCCGGGAACGGCGGCCGAGAGCAGGACGCCCGTGCCGCCGTCCGCCACGATCGGCGGCCCTTCGCGCAGGCGATCGGCGAACGTCAAGGCCACGGCGCCACCCTAGTCAAGCAGCGCGGTGAACCACCGATTCGGTGATAGATCAAGCGGCTTCATTCGTTCATGCTCCGAAAGACCTCTGGCGGGCCCGATGCGGCGGGGCCTCCGGGGGATGGGGGCAACAGTGACCCAACAGAAGACGGCGCCTGCGGCGGCGCCGTCTTCACTTTTTTCTACGAGACCTTCAGCCGCCCGACGTAGGTGACCCAGCCTCGCGGGCCGGTCGCGTGCACGGTGACGCCGCCGCCGCGCGCAGCCTGCCAGCTGACGAGGCGGCCGCTCGTCGCCGCCGCGACCTGCTTCCCAGCGATCGCGACCCGCACGTGCCTCGGCGCGAACGCGAGCCGCACGGTCACAAGTGACCCGCGCGCCGCTGCCGCCGCCTTCTTCGCCGGCGCAAACGGCGCGCCGCACCGCCTGCTCCAACACCAGGACGAGATCGCGAGCGGCACCGTCGAGGACGCCGTCGAGATCGTCGCCTTCGGCGGCCCAATCAGGGCAAGTGCGGCGATCAACGCGACCACGGACGAACGGTATCGCCGATCTCGGAAGAAGGAGTTCGCGTCCCGAAGAAAAAATCACCCCTTTTCGGCAAAACCTGAGGTAGAGTCCGCTGCGTCAGAGGGTGAAGCCGGAATCGTGCAGTGCCGGCTCGTTGCGTTTCGGTTGTTCCCCGTCAGCCCACGCGTAGCCGGAGGTCGTGCTCAGGTGCTCACTGTCGACATTGCTCTGCCCGACGTCGAAGAGCTGCAGAAACTCGTTGCGTCAGGACAGGAGAAGGGGTTCCTCACCTACGACGAGATCGTCAAAGGGATCGAGGAAGTCGAGCTAACCAAGGAGCAAGTCGAAGACTTCACGACGTACCTGATCGACCACGGCGTCGAGCTTGTCGAAGGCGAGGAGCACAAGCGGCTCCCACACGAGCAGCCGCTTGTCGAAGAAGAGGTCAAGGCGCCGAAGCTCGACCTGACTGTCGAGCCGTCGCTCGACTCGCTGCGGCTCTACCTGCGCGAGATCGGCAAGGTGCCGCTGCTCACCGCCGACCAGGAGGTGTATCTGGCGAAGCGGATCGAGCGCGGCGACATGATCGCGAAGACCCAGATGATCGAGGCGAACCTCCGCCTCGTCGTCTCGATCGCGAAGGGGTATCTCGGGCGCGGCCTCTCGTTCCTCGACCTGATCCAGGAAGGGTCGCTCGGGCTCATCCGGGCGGTCGAGAAGTTCGACTACCGCAAGGGCTACAAGTTCTCGACATACGCGACCTGGTGGATCCGCCAGGCCGTGACGCGGGCGATCGCCGACAAGGCCCGCACGATCCGCATCCCCGTGCACATGGTCGAGAAGCTGAACAAGGTCGTGCACATCGAGCGCCAGCTCGTGCAGCGCCTCGGCCGAGAGCCGCGGCCGGAGGAGATCGCCGAGGAGCTCGAGATGACGACCGAGGAGGTGCGCGAGATCCTTCGGATGGCGCAGCACCCCGTCTCGCTGGAGAAGCCGATCGGCGAAGAGGAGGACTCGGAGCTCGGCGACTTCGTCGAGGACGAGAACACCGAGACGCCCGACGAGGCAGCGTCCCTGACGCTTCGCCGCTCCGACATCGAGAACGCGCTGAACGCGCTCCCGGAGCGTGAGCGCCAGGTGATCGAGCTTCGCTTCGGTCTCACCGGCGGACAGCCGTGCACGCTCGAGGAGGTCGGCAAGGCGTTCGGCGTCACGCGCGAGCGCATCCGGCAGATCGAGAACAACACGCTGAAGAAACTCGAGTGCCTGCCCGAGGCGCAGGCACTCCGCGACTGCGTCTAGCCGACGCGGGCGAGCGTGGTACGGCGCCAGGCCGTGTCGGCGTCGCTCGAGACGTCGACAAGCTGGCGCTTCGCGAACGCCGCGGCGTGTGCGCGGGCGACGAGACTCCGGTACCGGCCCGGCTCGGCGAGGAGCTCGAGCACGTCCGGCTCGGCGAGCGGGCGGCTGAACAGGAAGCCCTGGGCGAGCGCGCACCCGAGCTGCAGCAGCCGTTGCAGCTGCGCCACCTGCTCCACTCCCTCGGAGACCGTGACGAGGTCGAGCGATTCCGCGAGCCGCAGGATCGCGTCCACGAACAGCTCGTCACCCTGCTCGCCGACCAGGCGCGTCACGAACGGCTTCGGGATCTTCAGCAGCTCGATCGGGAACTCGCTCAGCCGGCTCAGCGACGAGTAGCCCGTGCCGAAGTCGTCGATCGAAAGGTGCACGCCGAGCTCGCGGAGCTTGTGCATCGAGGCGAGCGCCGTCTGCTCGTTCGGGAGCAGGCCGGATTCGGTGATCTCGATCGTCAGCCGATCCGCGTCCAGACCGGCCTTCGCAAGCGCCACTGCGAGGTCCGGGATCAGGCGCTCGTTCGCGAGCTCGGCGGGCCCGAAGTTCATCCAGAGCCCGATGGGGGCGCCGTCGCCGCCGACCGCGGGCCAGGTGCGGGCGAACGGAAGCGCCTGCTCGGCCACGTTCATGCCGATCTCGACGATCAGACCGGTCGTCTCGGCGGTGCCGATGAAGTCGGACGGCAGCAGCAGCCCGCGCTCCGGGTGGCGCCAGCGGACGAGCGCCTCGAACGCGTGGATGCCCCCGTCCGCGAGCGAGACGATCGGCTGGTACATCACGTCGATCTCGCCGCGCCGGACGGCGGACTCGAGGTCGAGGGCCAGTCGCCGCTCTTCGCGCAGACGTCCGTGGAGCCGCGGCTCGTAGACCGCGTACGGCTGGCGCTCGAGCTGCTTCGCCGTGTACATGGCGAGGTCGGCGTTCCGGATCAGGTCCTGCGCGGTTGCCGCCTCTGGTCCCGAGAGGGCGATCCCGATGCTTGCGTGAATGCTCGCCTCGCCGGTCTCGAGTGCGAACGGCGCGATGAGCGCCTCGCCGAGTCGTCGGGCGGCGTGCTCCGCCGCGTCCTGATCGGCGCCGTGGATGAGGACGCCGAACTCGTCGCCGCCCAGCCGTCCCGGCAGGTCGCCGGCGCGGACGACGTCCTGGATGCGCGCCCCGACCTGGCCGAGCAGGTCGTCCCCGGTGTGGTGGCCCCAGCTGTCGTTCACCGACTTGAAGCCGTCGAGGTCGACGTACAGGACCGCGACCCGGTCCTCCGGCTCGAGTGCCGCGAGGCACTCGGCGAGGCTCTCGACGAAGTGGAAACGATTCGGCAGACCGGTGAGCGCGTCGTGGTAGGCCTGGTGCTTGAGCTCTTCTTTCAGCTCGGTCACCTGGGCCAGCGAGTGCTCCAGCCGGCCGTTCTCGAGCAGGATGCTCGCATGGCCGGCGAACGTCTCGAACAGGTCGACGTCCTGGCCGCCGAAGGTGGTGACGTCGCCGACCCGGTCGCCGACGATCAGCAGGCCGAACGGCCCGTTCTCGCCGCGGAGGGCGCCGACGATCGCGTCGCTCAAGTTGCGCGAGGCGAGCACGCCGTCGAGGTGGTGAGGCTCGCGCCGCCGCCCGAGCAGCGCCGGCCGTCCTGTTCCGGCGGTGCTGAGCGCCAGCTCGTCGCCCGCTGCTCGCCGCTCGTCGGTCTGCATCAGCACCTCGCTGCCGTCGGCTGAGACGCTGCGGATCGGCGCGCCGCCCGGATCCGGCGGCAGCAGGAGGATCTCCGCGTACTCGGCCCGCAGGAGTCGCCTGGCCGAGCCGAGCAGCTGGCCGACGGCCTGGCCGAACTCCGGCGCTCCCTGCGTCGCGCGCATCGACTCGTACAGAAACTCGACGTGCTCCCGCTGCTCGCGCTGCGCCATGTACCCCCGGAACGCGAAGCCGCAGGCGAGGACCGGCGCGACGAGCAGGAGGCCGCTCCAGGGATCCCGGTTGATCAGGACGACCGCGGCGAGGCCGAGACAGGTGGTCGCAAACGCCCCGACGAGCGAGATGAGCAGCGTCTGCGGCAGCTGGGGCGCCGAGACCCGTTTCTCGGCGACGGCGATCACCGCCGAGACGAGGAGGATGCCGAGCACATGAGCCGCCGCGGCGGCGACCATCGTCACCGCCCAGACGCGCGGTCCGGCCTCGCCGGTCGGCGCGAGCGACTGGAAGACGAACACCGCCACGCCGGTACAGAGGGGCAGTTCCGCCAGGTTGAAGGCGAGCTTGATCGCGCGCTGGCGCCGGTTGATGACCAGCGCCGCAGCGGCTCCGACGACGTGGGCGGCGAGGAGGTTCGCCGGCGAGGCGAAGAAGAGGCCCAGAGCGAGGCCGACCTCCGACAGCGAGAGCGTGTGCGCCTGCTTGCGGAACTGCATGTGGACGACGAAGACCTCGGCGAGGTAGAAGGCCGGCGCGAGCTGCCACCAGGTGAGGGAGACGCCCGGCAAGAACCCGGAGTGCTCGAACGAGCCGAGGTCGACGGTCCAGACGGCGACGTTCACGGCACCCACGCCGGCGATGAAGAGCCAGACGCGCTGCGGCCCCTCGAAGAGGCGCCGCAGGGTGGGGCCGATCAGCTGGTCTGCCAGGGTCATGTGTCCGTCGGCCCGACGAAGTACCGAAGCCGGGTCGGGGGCCGCTCGCTTGTCATCGGAGCAAGAGGCCGGCCGGGCGTCCCCCGAACGGGGGGAACGGCGTGCCGGGCCGGTCCGCGAGTTCACTGGGTCGAGGGATCGTGAGGACATCCCCCTTTCTCGGGAGGCCCAGGTCGCGGTGCCGCCCCACAGTGAGCCGGCATCGCGACCGAGCGATTTGACGGGAGAGAGGGAGATGGGAAACTGCGGCAGGAGGAAGCGGGCGATTGCGCCCAAGGTGGTGGTAGCTCTTGTCACCACCGTGCTCGTCACCTTGTTCGTCGGCGTCTCGTGGGGCGCGGCGTATTCGCCGGACACCGACCCGTATGCGCTGGCCAATGTGACGCTCGGCACCGGCGCGCAAGCGTGGTGGAACGCGGGCTACACCGGGAAGGGTGTCGACGTGGCGCTGATCGACAGCGGCGTCGCGCCGGTCGCAGGTCTCAACACTCCGGGCAAGCTCGTGAACGGCCCCGATCTGTCGCTCGATTCGCAGAATCCGACGCTCCGGTATCTCGATGCGTACGGGCACGGCACCTTCGTGGCCGGGCTGATCGCGGCCAATGATCCGACGTACCGCGGCATGGCGCCGGATGCGCGACTCGTGTCGCTGAAGGTGGGCGCGGCCGACGGCGCCGTCGACGTCTCGCAGGTGATCGCGGCGATCGACTGGGTCGTCCAGCACGCGCACGACCCGGGGCTCAACATCCGGGTGATCAACCTTTCGTACGGCACGAACTCGCTGCAGGACCCGACGACCGACCCGCTCGCCTACGCGGCTGAGCAGGCCTGGAAGCGCGGCATCGTCGTTGTCGCCGCGGGCGGCAACTATGGGTTCCAGTCGCAGCGGAACGCTCCCGCGCTCGCCGACCCGGCGTACGACTCGTCGCTCCTCGCGGTCGGCAGCATCGACACGATGGGCACCCTGACGATGTCCGACGACCAGGTGCCGTCGTTCTCCCCCTGGCCGAAGCGCGGCGCCACGCGCGGCGTCGACCTCGTCACCGCGGGTGCGCACCTGCAGGGGTTGCGTGTCCCGAACAGCTACATCGACGTCAACCACCCGGAGGGCTATCTCGACTCGCGCTACTTCCGCGGTTCGGGTACCTCGCAGTCGGCGGCGCTCGTCTCGGGTGCGGCGGCGCTCGTCCTGCAGCGCTACCCCGACGCGACCCCCGACCAGGTGAAGCAGCTCCTGATGGGAACGGCGACGTACCTGAGGGGCGAGAAGTCGCAGGCGCAGGGCGACGGCGAGCTGAACCTGGCCGCGGCGCTCGCGGCGCCTCTGCCGTCCGCCGGCCCGGCGTCGCTCGACGACAAGGGAACGGGCTCGCTCGAGCAGGCCCGCGGGACCGATCACCTGACTGCGCCCGACGGAAGCGTGCTCTCGGGCGAGCAGGACATCTTCGGCAAGCCGTTCGACTCGGCGGCGATCGCGGCGCTCGAGGCGTCGGCGTCGAGCTGGTCGGGCGGGACCTGGAACGCCTCCACCTGGAGCGGCTCGAGCTGGTCGGGCGTGAACTGGCTCGCGAGCACCTGGTCTGCTTCGAGCTGGTCGGCGTCGAGCTGGTCGGCTTCGAGCTGGAGCGCCAACACGTGGAGCGGCTCGAGCTGGAGCGCGAGCAGCTGGTCGGGCTCGACCTGGAGCGCGAACACGTGGTCGGGCGCCGGCTGGCAGGGCGCGACCTGGGGCTAGCTGTCCTACCCACGGACGTTGTGAACGCGGCTGATTGGTGGCCGGTCGCCGATTGAGCTGTGGGGTCGCCGGTGGTTGTAGTCGCTCGAGCCAGTGTGGCAGGGCGGCGTTGCGGTGTCGATGTGTGCGGTAGGCGAGTCCGTAGGCCCATTCGCGGGCCATCGTCTGGTGGAAGCGTTCCACTTTCCCGTTGGTGCGGGGTCGGTAGGGCTGCGTGGTGAGATGCCGGATGCCGCGCTTGGTGAGCAGTTCGCGTAGTGAGCGGTTCTTGACGTAGCTGAAGCCGTTATCGGTCATCAGGCGTTTCGCAGCGATGTCGTGCTCGGCGAAGAAGGTGAGTGCCCGTTCGACGAAGCCGGTCACCGTCTCTGCTTTCTCGTCGTCGTGGAGCTCGACGTAGGCGAGCCTCGAGTGGTCGTCGACGATCGCGTGCGCGAAGTCGTAGCCGACGCGTGTCTGCGGGCTCGTCCAGTTACGTGAGCGCTGCGAGCGGTCGCCGGTGACTCGGTGTCCGGGCGCAAGAAGCGCGCGTACTTGGAGACGTCCATGTGCAGCAGATCGCCGGGGCAGGGCCACTCGTAGCTGTTGGCCGGCTCCTTGACCGCTCGGGGACGCCGCGAGATCCCAGCTCGCTTAAGCACCTTCCAGACAGTCGAGTGAGCAAAGCCAGTCGCGCCAGCGACCAGACGCGGTCCCCAGCCGGTCCTGCGCCGACAGGCGCAGATCAGCCGCTCGAGCTCGGGCGCGAGCTGCCGCGGCGAGCGGTGCGGACGACTCGAACGATCAAGCAACGCCTCAGGTCTTCGACCGCCATCCAACCAGCGGTGCCACCAGCGATGCGCCGTTGCCGGCGACACACTGAAGGCAACCGCCGCCTGCTTGAGCGACAACCCATCCTCGACGGCACGCACCAGCGCGAGCCGACCAGCCAGTCCGAGCTTGGCGTTAGCGTGCAGATACATCCGAGCCCTCCTTTGGGCGTGGAGTCCGGGAAGACCCACAGCCTCAAAGGAGGGCCGGATAGAACCTCAACCGTTCACAACCTCCGTAGGCGGGACAGCTGATATGGAGTGAGGTTTGTCAAGTTGCACGGCTTGAAGGCCCGCGTTTGCGGGCCTTCTTTTTCGGCGGGGAGAGCGCAGCGGCAGTCGTCGACGCGTCGTGTCGCGGCTGATATGCGCGGGTCGGGACCGCATGACCGGGTGTGCGAGTGTGAGGAGCGGTGCCGCTCTCTAGAGTCGAGCGTCGCCCGTATGGGCGGCTCGTAGCTGAACCGCGGGTCGCTCCTCGCGTGCCGTTGCGCCGCTGCGCTCTCCTCGCCGAGCCGTTGTCGGTGGCGCGCGCTACATCGTCGCGAGTGCCCAGCAGTGGCCGGCGAGCTCGCGCGCGACGGCGACGGCGACGATCGTGCGCCGCTTGCCGCGCCGCTCGAGCGCGTGCCAGCGTTGGTGCAGGCGGCGGGCGCTTTGGTCGGCGCGGGCGCGCACGGCGGCGGGCTGCCCTTGCGGCGCCGCTCGAGCGTCGCGCTCTCGCGCAGCGGCCGCCGCTGGTGCCAGGCGGCCTCGACCAGCAGCCGGCGGGCGTGCGTGTTGCCGGTCTTGGTGATCGCGCCGAGCCGGCGCCGCTCGCCGCGTCGAGTCCTCGCTCGGCGTCAGGCCGAGAAACGGCCCGAGCGACTGCGGCCGGAAGCGCGTCCAGTCGCCGAGCTCGACCGTCAGCGCGAGCGCGGTCAGCGTCGACGACGCCGCGCAGGCAGCAGAGCCGGCCGACGATCTCAGCGAACGGCGGCTCGGCGGCGAGCTCGGCGATCGCCTGGTCGAGCGCGTCGCGGCGCGCCTTCGCCTGCACGCCGCCGCATACGACTCCTCGAAGCGCGAGCTGCAGCGGCCGGCTCTCGAAACGCTGCCGGCGCAGCCAGGCGTCGTGGGCGAGCGTCCACGCCGCTCGCGTCGTAGACCAGCCCGTGCCGCAACAGCAGCTTCGAGAGCCGATGCCGCGCCCGCATCAGCTCGCCACGCGCGTCCTCGCGCGCCCGCACCAGATCGCGGGCCGCCTCCTCGTGCGGCTCCGGCACCCGCACCGCGACCAGCTCGCCGAGCCGCAGCAGCCGCGCCAGCCGCTCCGCGTCGCGACGGTCGGTCTTGACCCGGTCCGCCGGCGCCCGCGGGATCTTCGACGGCGCCGCCACCGTGCACGCGATCCCGGCCGCCGCGCACGCACGCGCGAGCCCGTACCCGGTCGGGCCGGCCTCATAGGCGACCCGCACCGGCGCCGGCGAACTGCTGCAGCCACTCGACCGTCTCCGCCGGCAGCGTCGGCGCCCGCAGACTCCGCAGCTCACCCGCTCGCCGCATCGAGCACGCCCGCGACCACCTTGCGCGCGTGCACATCCAACCCGACCCACGTACCCTCGGCCATACCGGCGCCTCCCGTAATTGCGGCTCTACCGCCGCGCCACTCGCGACGGCAACCCGCGCCAACTTACGAGCGAGGCGCCGGGTCACTCCATTGAATCGATCCCAGGGGCGTCCGCATGAGAAAGTTGCGGCGTCCATGGGAACGTCAGGGGGTCGGCTTCTTCTCGTCGCGGTGCTGCTCGCCGCTTTGGCATGCGGCTTCGCGCGCTCGGCTCGCGCGTCGAACGGCATCAGGTACGGGATCCAGGACGACGCGTGGCTCGAGTTCGGCTCGGGGACGCTCAACCAGCGGCTGTCGACGCTCAAGCGGCTCGGCGTGCCGTTCGTCCGCTTCACGCTCCATTGGAACGACATCGCCCGGCAGCGGCCGAAGGATCCGAGCTCGCCGCGCGACCGTGCGTACGACTGGCGACGGCCCGACCGCGTGCTGCGTGGGATCCGCCGCCACGGGTTGACGCCCGTGGTCACGCTGCTCGGGACGCCCGCCTGGGCGAACGGGGGGCGAGCGCCGAACTATGCGCCGCCACGTCCGCGGGACTTTCGCGCCTTCGCGCGTGCCGTCGCGTCGCGCTATCCGTGGGTTCGCTACTGGCTGATCTGGAACGAGCCGAACCACCCGCTGTGGCTCCGGCCGACGAAGGCGGCGATCTACGTCGAGCATCTGCTCAACCCCGGGTACGAGGGGATCCACGCCGTGCTTCGGCACGCGCAGGTCGGGGGCGGCGTGACGGCGCCGCGTGGCGGGTTGGGCGGCGTCGCGCCTGTGACCTGGCTTCGCGGCATGGCGCGCGCCCACGCGAAGCTGGATGCGTACGCCCACAATCCGTACCCCTTGCGGCCGGGCGAGACGCCGTCGGGTCACGGCTGTCGCTTCTGCCCGACGATCACGATGGCGACGCTGCCGAAGCTTCTGATTCTGGTCAGGCGGTATTGGGGGCCGAAGCCGGTCTGGCTGACCGAGTACGGCTATCAGACGAACCCGCCGGACGAGTTCCTGGGGGTCTCGCCGCGGAAGCAGGCGACGCTCCTCAGCCTCGCGGCGATGCGCGCGTGGCGTCTCGCGCGCGTCACGATGCTGATCCAGTACCTCTATCGCGACGAGCCTCAGCTCAGCCGCTTCCAGACCGGGCTCGTCTATATCGACGACAAGCCGAAGCCCTCGCTGAACGGGTTCAGGCTGCCGTTCGCGGAGATGAAGCGAAGCGGGTTCGAGACGGTGGTGTGGGGCCAGATCCGCGACGGAAAGCCGGGGCGGAAGCGGTACCAGCTCCAGGTGCTCCACAAGAACGCGTGGGAAGCCGTCGGGCGCAGCCGGCTCACGAACAACCAGGGTGTCCTCGTGCGCACGATTCGCCTCAAGCGGGGCGCGCTCCTCCGCGTCTGGTCGCCGAAGCAGCGTCTCTTCAGCCTCCGGCTCCGGGTCAGGTGACGCGCAAAGACATCAACTCGGTTCCGCCTTCGGCGGCAACCGAGTTGGTCTCTCCTCAGTGAAGAACCTGGTTCCCCGCAGGGAACCAGGTTCAGGTCTTTACGCGCCGGCGCGCGCCGCCGGCACGAACAGCCGGCAGTGCGGGCACTTGTACCCGCGGTAGCGCTCGGCCTCGCCCGCCATCAAGCTTGCCGTGAACGTCTTCTTGCAGTGCGGGCAGACGACGTCGGTCGTCTCCCCGTGCTCGTCCTCGGCCACGAGCCCAGGCTAGCCGAGTGTGATCCCCTCGATGCGCACCTCGTCGCGCGGGCGGTCGCCGGGGCCGGTGTCGAGCTTCGAGATCGCGTCGACGACGTCCATGCCGGAGCTGACGCGGCCGAAGACGGTGTGCTTGCCGTCGAGCCACGGGCACGCGTCGGCGGTGACGATGAAGAACTGCCTGCCGTTCGTGTTCGGGCCGGCGTTCGCCATCGCCAGCGCGCCGCGCTCGACCGGATGGTCGTTGAACTCGTCCTCGAACGGTGTAGCCGGGGCCGCCCGAGCCCGGTGCCGGTCGGGTCGCCGCCCTGGATCATGAAGTCCGGGATCACGCGGTGGAAGACGACGCCGTCGTAGAAGCCCGTCGCCGGCGAGCTTCGGAAGTTCTCCACGGTCTTCGGCGCGTCGGCGTCGAACAGCTCGAGCTCGATCGTGCCGTGGTTCGTCTGCAGGGTCGCGTTGGTCATAGCGCGGCAGGCTACGGAAGATGGACGCGCCGTCGCGCGTTTGGTGGTAGATAGGACGTGCTCTGAACCCCCAGAGGAGGCTTTGCATGGCATTGACGATCGGCGATACCGCACCGGATTTCGAGGCGGAGACGACGGAGGGGACGCATCGGCTTCCACGACTGGATCGGCGACTCGTGGGCGGTGCTCTTCTCGCACCCGAAGGACTTCACGCCGGTCTGCACGACCGAGCTCGGCTACATGGCGAAGATCAAGCCGGAGTTCGACAGGCGCGGCGTGAAGATCATCGGGCTCATCGTCGACCCGACCGACAAGCATGCGGGCTGGGCGAAGGACATCGAGGAGACCCAGGGTCACGCGCCCAACTACCCGATCATCGGCGACACCGACTTCGCGGTCTCGAAGGCGTACGGGATGCTCGGCGCCGACGTCTCGGGCGATCCGGCCGACCGGACGGCGGCCGACAACCAGACGGTGCGCAACGTGTTCGTGATCGGGCCGGACAAGAAGATCAAGCTGGTCCTCGTCTACCCGATGACGACCGGCCGCAACTTCGACGAGGTGCTGCGGGTGATCGACTCGCTGCAGCTGACCGCGAACCACAAGGTCTCGACGCCGGTCAACTGGAAGCACGGCGAGGACGTGATCATCGCCGGCTCGGTCTCCAACGACGAGGCCAAGGAGCTCTTCGGCAGTGGGACGAGCCGAAGCCGTACATCCGCATCGTTCCGCAGCCGCAGTAAGACCCTCTACGCCCTACGAGATGAGCGAGTGGCGGAGTGCCGTTGCGACGGCCTCCGTCCTCGTGTCCGCTTCGAGCTTCACCATCGCGTGACGCACGTGAGACTGGACGGTCTCCGGTGAGATGTCGAGCGTGGCGGCGACCTTGTCGTTCGTGAGCCCGTCCGCGACGAGGCCGAGGATCTCGCGCTCGCGCGGCGTCAGCGGCGGCAGAGTCGAGACGGTCGCCGGAGAAGCGACCGCGCGAGCGAGGCCGGGGTCGACCCACGTCCCGCCGCCCGCGACGACGTGGACGGCCTCTTCGAGCGACTCGAGCGACCCTTCCTTGAGGACGAACCCGCGCGCGCCCGCGTCGAGCGCCCGGTCGAGGAGCGCGCGGTCGTTGTGGCCCGTGTAGAGGATCACGCGCGTCTCGGGGCTTACCTCCGGCACGCGGCGTGCCACGTCGATACCCGAGAGCGGCGACATCGCGACGTCGACGATCGCAACGTCGGGCTGGACCGCTTGGATCGTTGCGAGCGCAGCCTCGCCGTCGCGCGCCTGCGCAACCCGGACGCCTCGCGATTCGAGGAACCGGGAGACGGAGTCGAGCACTGCCGGATGGTCGTCTGCGAGAACGCAGGTCGGCGGGCGGTCGTGCGGGGCGACCACCGGTTGCGCTTCTGACTGCTCGTCGCCGACGAGCCGGCCGACCGTCTCGATCAACTCGGCGAGCGAGAAGGGCTTCTGCAGGAGGGCGGCGCCGCCGCCCAGCTGGAGCGTCTCGGGCGTCTCCTCGTGATGCCCCGAGATGAAGACGATCGGCAGGTCGGCGTCGAGCGCGCGGATCTCACGCGCGAGGCCTCGGCCGCCGAGGCTCGGCATGACGAGATCCGTGACGACGCCTGCGATGGTGTCCCGGTGCTCGCGATAGAGCACGAGGGCCTCGGCGCCGTCGCCGGCTGTGATCACCTCGTAGCCGGCGCTCGCGAGGATCTGCTCAGTGAGGTCGCGGACGATCTCTTCGTCCTCCGCGAGCAGGATCGTACGGGCCTTGGCGCGCAGCGGGGCGGACGCGACGGGGAGGTACAGCGAGAACGTCGATCCTGCTCCGACGGCGGTCTCGAGGAGCACGAAGCCGCCGCTCTGCGCGACCGTTCCGTAGACGCTCGAAAGCCCGAGCCCCGATCCTTCCGCCTCGCGCTTCGTGGTGAAGAACGGCTCGAATGCGCGACTGCGCGTCTCGTCATCCATCCCGGTTCCGGTGTCGGCGACGCGAATCACGACGTAGGACCCGGGCCTCGCGTCTTGCTCGACGGCATCGGTCTCGTCGATCGTCGCGTTCGCCGTCGTCACTTCGAGGCGGCCGCCGCCCGGCATCGCGTCACTTGCGTTGAGCGCGAGGTTGACGAGCGCGTGTTCGAGCTGGCTGCGGTCCGCGAACGACCAGGGGTTGGTCGCGTTGTCGAGAGCTCGACCGTGATCGCCCCGGAGATCACGTGCCGGAGGAGTCCACCGGTCGACGCCACGACGTCGTTCAGGTTGACGATCGCCGGTTCGAGGACCTGGTTACGACCGAATGCAAGCAGCTGGCGCGGAAGGTTGGCCGCCTGGTCGGCAGCATGGACGATGCGGGCGGCGGTCTCGCGCGTGGTGGCGGACGCGTTCGGGTCGGCGGCGAGCAGCTCGGCGTATCCGTGGATCGCCGTCAGCATGTTGTTGAAGTCGTGCGCGACGCCGCCGGCGAGGCGGCCGAGCGCCTCGAGCCGTTGCGCCTGGATGAGCTCGTCGCGCAAGCGGTCGCGCTCCGCTTCGGTGAGCTTTCGCTCGGTGATGTCTTGCAAGAATCCCTGGACGTAGAGCGGCTCGCCCTGCTCGTCGAGCACGAGGTGGGTCTCGTCTTGCACCCACACGGTGCTGCCGTCGGACTTCACGTACCGGTACTCGTCGTGAACGGGGAGCCCGCGGCCGCGAACCCGCGCCGCCTCGCCGAGCACGCGCCCGCGGTCGTCGGGGTGGACGATGCGCGTGAGGAGGTCTGCGTCCGTCAGCCACGCCTCGGCGGGATATCCGAGCATCGACTCGACCTGCGGGCTGACGTAGATGTTCGGCTGTGTCAGGTCGAGCGGTCGGATGTACATCACGAGCGGGAGCTGCTCGACGAGTGTGCGGTAACGCCGTTCGGCGGCGAAGAAGCGCTCGTCGGCGCGTTTGCGCGCGTCGATGTCCTGCGCGTGCGCGACGAAGTGCAGCGGCGTGCCGTCGGCGGCGCGTACGAGAGTGACGCTGAGCAACACCCAGACGCGCTGCCGTCCGCGCGGATGTAGCGCTTCTCCATCTGGTACGAGTCGAGTCGCCGTCGAGCGTCCGCCGCACATAGTCGAGGTCGAGCGCGAGGTCGTCGGGGTGTGTGATCTGCTGGAAGGTCTCCGCGAGTCATGGTCTCGGCGCGTAGCCGAGGAGCTCGCAGAAGGCGCGGTTGATCTCCATGAAGCGGCCGTCCGGCGCGACGAGCGCCATGCCGATCGAGGCCGACACGAACGAGTCGTGGAAGCGCCGCTCGCTTTCGAGCAGCGCCTCGCTCGTTCGGTTGCGCTCGGAGACGTCGCTGACGATCCCGAGGCACGCCGATCGCCTTGCCGTCTTCCTCGATGAGCGTCGAGGCGATCGAGAACGGGATGCGTGTGCCGTCGCGGCGCAGGAGCACCGATTCGGTCGCGGCGCTGGCCTCTCCCGCCAGGCGCTGCGCGAAGCGCCGTGCCGCCTCTCGCGCTGCTCCGGCGCGATCAGGTCGATGGCGACCCGGCCGATCAGCTCCTCGGCGGCGTAGCCACTGATCGCGGTCCCGGTGGGATTGATCGCCGTGAACCGCCCCTGGAGGTCCAGGGTGCAGACGAACCGGTCTGTCCGCTCGAAGAGCAGCCGGGCCGGGATCGCGTCCGGACGCCATCTCACTCATTCAAGACGGGAGATCGGCCGGAGCTCGTCGCGGCTTGAGCGGAACACTCCCGTGTTTTCGGTGGTCGGGTGAGCGTCGGATCCCTCGTTCGGGGGTGACTGGCCCGCCACGCAGCCCCGATAGGGAAGACGACCTACTGTTTTCCGGCGGTCTCCTCCGCCGGCCGTCTCCCAGAAAGGAAGGATATGAACGCACGCAGGCCGAACTGGGCGCAGATGCGGCCCCGGAGACGGTTGGCGCCACTCCTCGCCGGTGCAGCGCTGCTCGCCGCGCTGCTGCTCGCGCTCATGGCGTCCTCGGCGAGCGCAGCGACGCTCACGAACATGAGCTGGACCGTCTCGAACAACCAGGTCGGCGCCACGGGCGTCTCCTACGCGTACTCGTTCAAGACGACGACAACAGGGACGATCAAGTCGATCACTTTCGCGGTCTCCGGCGCCGGGCTTGCCGGCACACCGACGATCATCCGTGCCTACGGGATCGGCGCGGGCACCGTCGCGTTGGCCGGCCAGACGATCACCTACACGGTGACGACTGCCGTCGCGATTCCGGCGAACATCCCCATCTACATCGAGCTCGGCGGCCTGACGAACACCTCCACGGCGGGCGAGCTACACGACGACGATCACGACGCGAACCTCGGCGCCCGCGACGATCGACAGCGGGACGACGCCGGCCGTCACTCTCGCGGCGAACAACACGGCCGTCACGGTGAACCTGGCGAAGAGCCTGACGTTCGCCGTCGACACGACCGCGTTCGAGCTCGACCTGGATCCGAGCCTTCCCGCGCTCGCCGATCAGTCGGCGACGGTCGGGCTTACGGTGCAGACGAACGCGAACTCGGGCTACACCCTCGCGGTCGCCGACACAGCATCGGGGCTGCAGAGCAGCGGCACCGGCAACCCGGTGATCCCGAAGGTGTCGACAGGGAAGGCGACCTCGGTCGCGTGGCCGGGCGCTCCAATGTGGGGCTACACGGTGACGGGCACGGGCGCCACGATCGACGCGGCGTTCTCCGGTTCGAAGTACGCCGGGTACACCTCCGGCGGCGAGACGATCGCGACGCGCAGCGGCAGCACTGGTGCGACGGCGGACACGATCTCGATCGCGAACCGCGTCGCGATCAACTACGCGTCCGCGTCCGGCGTGTACTCGGACACCGTCACGTACACGGTGACGCCGAACTACAACTGACGTGAGGTTCGCAGGGGTCGCGGTGGTGCTCGCGACGGCTTTGGCTGTCGTGAGCACCGCCGTCGCAGGAGGGCCGGCAAGAGCCGTTGGCGGTCAGCGTGCGCTGGCCGTCTCCGTCCCGGCCGATCCGGTGCCCGCGACGGCGGGCGGGCAAGTGCACACGCTCATCCGCGTCGTCAACCCGAACGACTCCGCCGTCTCCGTCCTGATCCGTGGCAGGGCTCTCGCGCTCGGTGACGACGGCAAGGTGGCGATCGGAGCAGGCCAGGACCCGCGCTGGGCGGGGCGCGTGCGCTTCCCGCGCGGCCCGGTTTGGATCCCGGCTCAGGGCTGGCGCGACGTGAGGCTCACCGTCGGTGTGCCCCGGCGACTGAGCCCCGACCTGTACTTCGTCGGATTCCTCGTCACGCCGGTCGCGACGTCGGGCGGCTCGATCAGGGTGGTGAACCAGATCGGCTCGTTCCTGACGCTCGACGTGCCCGGCCCGCGGCTGCGCAGGCTCGCGGGTCGCTTGCATCTACCGTCGTTGGTTCTCGGCTCACGCGCCGACGGGAGCGTGCGGGTGACGAACACGGGCAAGGCGGCGGTCACGCTTTGGGGCGAGAACGACACGACCTCGTCGCCCGGCGGCTCGCTCCTGCAAGCGCGGCTCGGGCCGTCGCTCCTGCCCGTCGGGCGCTCACGCTCGATGGCGGTCAGCGGCAAGCCCCGCTGGCCGGTCGGAGTCGTCACCGTGACGACCCGCGTGACGTACCCAGGGCGGACCGCCTCCGAGACGAAGCAGCTCGTGCTCACGAAGCGCGTCGTCGTCGTCAGCCCCTGGGCGCTCGTTGCACTCGCAGGGCTCATCGGGGGCGTCGCGGCAGCCTGGTGGTGGCGCAGGCGCAGGCCGTCGCTTATTCGACCTGGCAGCCCCCTTGAACCAGCGCCGCGTTGAACGGCCGAATGGCGGGTCCAACGAAACCTTGATCAGTGGAGTGCACGCAGAGCGCGTGCCGCTGGCCAGCGGCGTGGCCGTCACGTTGTCGGCGCGCGAGCTTCCTCGGCCCGCTGTGGGCTGCCCGTCGCGGAATGGGCCTCGAGTGCGCCTTGGAGCGCCGCGCGGACGACGAGCAGTGCGACGGCGGCGTACCCAACACCCGCCACAACGTCGATCACGTAATGCTCGCCAAGGTAAACAATTGAGAACACGACACCAAAAAAGTTGATTGCGAGTGCGGCGGTCAGAGGGCGGGACAGGCGGGCCTGTGCAGCCGCTACGAGGCAGATAAACGGGTACGCCGTGTGGAGTGACGGCAGTGCGGCGGTCACGTCGTACTTGGTTGCATCTCCTTCGATCTCTGCGAGCGCTGAGAGGTGCAGATCGCGGAGGCTCTGCTTGAGAAGCTCGTGGACCCCGGTGAGATAGCCGTGTTGTTCGGCCAGCCAGGGTGGCGCAGTCGGTGCGACGAGGAACGTGCAGGCTGCGAGAACCGACACGGTCAACATGCTGAACATCAGGAACTTGAAATCCTCGGAACGGTTCGTGAGGGCTAGCGCTACACCGAGGGCGAGGGGAATCATGAAGTGCCCGGCGTAGAAGGCGACGCAGGCCGACTCGAGCACGCGCGTGTGTCCGTTGTAGAGGTGCTGTTGGAGCCAGATCGTCGGGAGCGTGCCTCCACCAAGCCAACGATCGATGTCGATCTGCATTGAGTAGTGAACGGTGAGCTTGTACTTGTCGACGTACGCTGCGGCACTTCCGTATGCAAAAAGGCCGAGGACCACTGGAAGGAAGTAGCGCCCGATCCGCCCAAGTCGGTTGAACAAGATCGGAAGGGCGAGCACCAGGAAGATGAAGGGCGCATACCCGACAGTCCCGTGGACCGCATTCAGGGCGACGAGCAGGAGCCCATAAGCGAGGAACAGACCGCCGATGACGAGGCGCGCGCGCGTTGCGCGCTGCGATCTGCTGAGAGGTGATTCGTCGAGGACCCACTCGACCCGCCGGAGCGCGTTGCGACGCGAAGGTCCGGCGACCGCGTTCACGGTCGGCTGAGCGCTTGTGCGACGACTCCCCTTGGGTTCTCTGCAACGATTCGGTGCGGCAGTACGAGCATCGCCATCGCGTCGACGTCGGCGGGCATTGCCGCTCGACGCCCGTGCAGCGTCGCCCGTGCCTTTGCGGCTGCGAGTAGGTGAATCGCCGCACGCGGGCTCGCGCCGAGCTCGACGCCCGGTACCTCGCGGGTCGCACGCACAATGGTGGCGATGCGTTGAGTCACCGTGTCATCCGCAAGCGTCGCGTCGGCAACTTCTTGTACCTGGAGAAGCCCGCCGTTCGCGAGGAACGGGAAGATGTCGCCGATCACGTCGGTGACGATTCCCCTGTGGCGAAGCTGGAGCATCGACGTCTCGTCAGCCTCGGTCCCGTAGCTGACCTCGAGCTTGACGAGGAAGCGATCGAGCTGCGACTCGGCGAGCGGGAAGACCCCGTGATGCTCGTAGGGGTTTTGCGTCGCGATGACGATGAAGGGCGAGTCGATCCAATACGTCCGCCCTTTCATGGTCACATGACGCTCCTGCATCGCCTCGAGGAGCGCGGCTTGCGTGCGCGCCGGGCCGCGGTTGATCTCGTCGGCGAGGAAAACGTTCGTGAAGATCGGGCCACGCTCGAAGTTCTCGGTCCCGTTCTTGCGAATGACTTCGCCGAGGATCTCGCTCGGCAACGTCTCGGGTGTGAACTGAACGCGCTGGAAATACCCGCCGACTGCGCGAGCGATTCCCCGGGCGAGCAACGTCTTCGCGGTGCCGGGCGGCCCTTCGAGGAGGATGTGCCCACGCGCGAGGATCGCGATGAGGATGGCCTCGATCGCGTCGTGCTGGCCGACGACGGCTTTGCCGATCTCATCCTTGGCGGTCGTCAGCAGTTGGCCAACGTGCTCGACCGGACGGTCGCGGAGCAGGCTCGCTTGGAGTTCCGCGTTGACTGTCATTTCTTCCTCGGCAGGCGGAAGGTTTTCGTCTTCGTGTAGTCGCCGCTATTGCCTCGCGCGTCGACCGCTGCAACGCGCCAATAGAACACTCCGCCCTTGCCGTACGAATACGAGCCGTAAGTCGCGGCGCATAGACCGGATTGTCAGTAGTGACTTGTTCCACCGTAGAGCTGAAATCGGGCTTGCTTGCGATCTGAACCTTGTACTGCTTGGCCGCGACTTTCGTGTTCCAGAGGAGGACCAGCGAGTTACTCGCTCCGATCGCATGCGCGGCGTTCGGCGGTTTGATCGTGCGCGCAAACGGCTGGGACGCTGAGTACGGCCCGTCTCCAGTCCTGCTGGAGCTTGGGAAGTTCGCGCGCACCTGCCAATGGAAGATGCCCGTGCCGTCCATGTCGGTGGCGGTGAACGCGGTGCTTAGAAGCCCGGTGAAGTCACGATGGCTGCCGTTCGGCAGATCTGCATGGAGGTCGTATGAGATCGCTCCGCGCACTGGGTTCCACCGCCACGTTGGGATCGTGTCCCCAGTTCTAGCGTTTCGAATGCCGGCCAGAGACGGCGCGGCTAGACGGTAGGGGAAAGCATTTTTACCCCAAGAAAGGCCGACCCCGTTCTCGTCTTCAGCCCGAACGCGCCAATACAGAATCTTGCCAGCGGGATAGGCAACGCTCGCGGTGTAGGACGTCGAATCAGTCGTCGCATGTTCGAGCGCTTCCCGAAGTTCTTGTCGGTCGACACTTCGACGTCGTACTTTCGGGCCCCCACGACCGGGTTCCACGTAACGTCGGCTGAGGCGACTGGAGCGTAACGTGCTGTTCGCCGGCGGGATGTGCTTTTGAAAGTGTCCGCGCGGAGTGCTCAAAGGGTCGAAAGATCCGGTAGTCGGCCCTGTAATCTGGGATTACAGCCCAGTAGTAGGTTGTCGTCTCGTCCTCGTAGGTCTCGGTCCGGTGCCGTGCATCGGTGCGTAGGCCGCGATCGGCGAATATGCGTAGTCGACGAGATCGGTAAATGACTGATCCTTGGCCAGCAGGAAGTAGTAACCCACGGCGCCGCCCACTGGATGCCACGTGAAGTAAGGCATCGCGCGCAGTGACGATTCTTGGGTAGGCGTCGCGAAGTCGGACGTCCCAAGCCCAGCCACGCCACCGACCGCGCGTCCAGCGTACGTGAAGCGTCCGTAAGCATTGTCAGATCGCCGTAGACACGTGTCGTGTGGTCAGAGCGGTGTCCGTCTGTGCCCGCAACTGAAGCAGTAGTGCTGCCCGACGACGAGTCCCTGACGAGTTCCCAGATCGAGGGGCTGCCCGGGAACGGTTGTTGCTCTTCGCAGGGTAGGCGTCCACGCTGGCGTCCGGCCGCAATGCCGTTTCGTGCATGGAGAAATCGCCCCAGTTACACACGCCGGATGCGTAGGGAGCGAGCGTGTATTGGTAGCTGGATGCTCCGGGCACCGGGATCCCAGACCACGACAGGCGTAGACGTGCCGCCGTGCGGTGACAACGGCGCCATTCCAATCCTGATGACGCAAGCGCCTTGGACACTCGGTGTCCGGGAACGGCACGCAGTTCTGGGTAAGTTCCTGAAAGCAGACGTTGTCGAAGGGCTTTACGAATGACGTCTGATCCGATGCGTCGCCCTCTGGCACCCATTTGCCGACGTTGCCATCCGCATCGAACGCCCGGACACGCCAGTAGTAGCGGTTGTTCGGCAGCGTTACTCTCGGCGTGAAGACCGGTCCGAGAATCTTGTCCTCGCAACAAACGCGGGAACTTGTCGCCCACTGTTTGTCGGAGTTGATCTCGACTTCGTAGTGAGTTGCGCCAGGCACGGGGGCCCAGCTCACCTGCGGAAGAAATAGGGCCGTATCAAGGGCGAGCCGAACGCGTTGTCCATCACCTCGTCGGGGCCGATCAGATCGCGTACGGCGAGGTTGCTTGGCGCCTTTGGCCAGGCCCAAGTGAACGACCGCACGGACGATCGGACTCCCACGTTGCCCTCTGCGTCGACGGGCGTGACCGCCCAGAAGTATTCGCCGAGATGAAGGTTGACGGAAGGCGCAAGCGAAAGCCCGGCAGTTTCGAGATCGGATTGCTCCCGATAAGCGAGCCCAGCCTGGAGTCCGTTGCGATAGAGACTTGATACGTCGCTGCGCCCGGCACCGGCGCCCACGAGAGGATCAGCGGCTTCGGGTACGTCATGTTCGCTCCGTTCGACGGTGGACCAGCTTCGGAGCAAACCTCCATGCCTTCACAATCTTGCGAGGTGTTGACCAGCTGCCGACGCCACCTGTGACTGTGATCGCGCGGACGCGCCACCAGTACGTGCCGTTCGGCAGGGTCTTCTTGATCGACGCGCGCGTGCTGCCCGTCGTGAAGTGCCCGTCCGAGCCGAGCACTGGCGAATTGAAGCCCGAGTCTGCGGCGAGCTGGAACTCGTAATGGTCCGCGCCGCGCACCGCGGTCCAGCCAAAGAAAGGCAGGGACGAAACACGCTTGCTTGCCGCCGGCGTCAACGCGTGGGGCTGACCGGCCGCCCTTGCGGCACCGTGCGCGCCGCCTCCGAGAGCGAGCGCCAACGTCACGATACCGACGAGATAACGACCTCTGTTCCGCCTCACGACCCTTCCTCTCGGTTCGTGCGCGACGTCATGCCGCGCACAGTTCTCTCGCCCTCCGCACGCTTGACCAAAGTCCCGCCCCTCGCCACCGACCAGCGGTCGGGTCGCGACCAGCCCTTCCGGTGGGGACGAAGAACCGGCCGAACGTCCTATGGACATCGGTTCGCTACTAATGCACGATGGAGAGGTGGTCGCGTCGGTCCGCCACCAGCTGCGGGTCGTCCCACTGACCCTCTGGCTTATCGCTCTAGCAGCAGCGGTCGCGGGCGTCCTCGTCTGGGCGCTGTTCGCGCGTGAACTTTCCCGCGCAACTCCGGTTCCTGTTGCCGACGTGCCGACTCCGAACGCGATCGTCTGGCACCGGAAGGTGTTTCAGAGCGAACGCGTGTTTCGAGTGGAGCTCGCACGCGAGGCTCGCGACTACGAGACCTGGGCGCGGAATCACCGTCCCGCCGCCGCACTGCTCGCCTCGCTCGCCCAGCGGTCTCCTCGCGGGCGCTGATTCCTCCGCAACTTGCGTGGAGGTTCGGCGGTGCGGGTGAATGCCGCGCTTCGGCGGAGGTTTTGGTAGGTGAGCTAGCCACAAGCCCTACCTAACCTGGACTTTCGACAGTGGAAGCAAAGCCAAAAAAACGCCTTGATCCAGGTGTAACGACGGGGTGACCGCCTGGGCATTGCGGCCCCGAAACCACCAACGGGAGGGTATTTCCATGTCGGAGCGGTTCTCGCTCATCATCGGTCGGGTTCTCACGACCAATCTGTCGGACCTCGTCAAGCGCCAGGAGGGTCAGGGCGTGACCGAGTACGGCATCGTCCTTGCGTTCGTCGCTGTCGCGCTCGCCGCCGTTCTGGTGTCGCTGCACACCGTCATTTCCGACTTCATCGGTAAGGTCGGGGCGGATATCGGCGCGCTTCCGGGCTCCTTCTAGGACAGGAAGGACTGGCGGTTGACCCAGCTTCATGTCAGCCGCTGCCGCGGGGAAACCCCGGTACCGGACACAGGAGGAGCCTCGCCTCGGCGGGGCTCCTCCTTCTTTCAGTCCAGGTGCAGCCGTGGCGAGCGCGGCCAAGCGGTGATCGAGTTCGCACTCGTTCTGCCGATCCTCGCTGCGCTAGTGGTCGTGCTCTTGCAGTTCGGCCGGGTTATCTACATGTGGATCTCGCTCACACATCTTGCCAACGAAGGTGCGCGCTACGCGACGGTCGACGGATTCCCTGGGGGTGCTACGTCCCCAGGCGGTTTCTTGTGCCCGAAGCTCGCAACCGACAGTTCGTCGACGGGCAAGACGGTGATCGTCACGTTCACGAAAGCGACGCCCACGGCGGGTGACGGGGTGAGCGTTCAGGTGAAAGAGAGCTACAAGCTGATTCCCTACTGGGGCGGCGCGACGCTCCCACTCGCGGTAACCGCGTCCATGCGCCTCGAGCAGACGCCTACCTTCGCAGCGGGGACGAGCACGTGTTGAGGCGCCAAATCGCCCGGACAGTCGGGTGCGAGGACGGGAGCATGATCGTCGTCGCGGGCATCATCGTCGTCGCGTTCGCGCTGCTTGCGGGTTTCGTGCTTCAGGTCGGGGACTGGTTCCAGCACCGGCGCCACGCGCAGGTGCGTGCCGACGCCGCTGCGCTGGCCGGCGGTCAACTGTTCGGCCAATGTTTCGACCCCAGCAACTTCACGCCGGCTCAGGCCAACGCGAACATCGAGGAGATGGCGAAGCACTACATGGGATTTGCCAGCACCGTTGCCGGCGCGCCGCTGAACACGCAGTTCGGCGGCGGCACCGGCGACTATGTC
This sequence comes from uncultured Thermoleophilia bacterium, assembly GCA_963785875.1. Taxonomy (GTDB): domain Bacteria; phylum Actinomycetota; class Thermoleophilia; order Gaiellales; family Gaiellaceae; genus PALSA-600. The sequence continues at coordinate 312,412 of CAWAWV010000005.1, forward strand.
TTCCACAGCAAGTCCTACCCGGACGGGTCGCAGAGCGACGACACGAACACGGGGGACGAGTGCACCAACATGCAGCTCGACGTCAAGCTGCAAGACTCGAATATTCCCGCGCTGATGTCGATCTTCCCCGGCGCGACCATCCATGCACACGCGCGGGTCGAGGCCCAATCGATCCGGCAATTTAAAGGCGCCTTCCCGCTCGCGATTCCCGATGTCTCTCCGAAGTTCGTCGCTGTGACTTTCGTCAACGAGGCGAACGGCAATGAGCTCTCCGGGTGTGGCGGGACGCGCGTCACGGGCACGTCCTGCACCTACCAGCTGACCAAGGGCGCCCCCGCAAACAACCTGAACCCTTGGACGGGAGCCGCCTCACCGAATCTTCCGGCCGCGGCGGTCTCCCAAGGGAGTACCGCCGGCGGCGTGCGGATCGGAATTCGTGTCGGTATGGGCGCGATCATGAGCAGCTGCGCCGGCACGGCCGGTAACGACAACTGGGCGTGCTTCGACGGGAACAGCAGCGCCCTCGGGGCCGAGTTCGTCCGCGATTACTCGGGCGCTGCTGCCAACGCCACGCAGCCGAACGCTCCCATTCTTCGCCAGGTGATCCCGTCGAACAGCTGTAGCGGCGCGCTGCCGGCCCAGTTCGGTGCCTCCCCGTTCGTTAGTAGTGCGGATGGCGTCACGACGTGCAGTGTCGGCGTGAGCGCACGTGTCGACTTCGGGACAGGAGCTACGAACCCGACGAATGCATTGGCGGCAGGCGGAGTGCTCGCGACGCTCACTGCGACTATCAACGGCAACACGATCACGCTCTCGCCGCAGGCCGGCTCCTACGACGCAGCGACGAAAACGTGGCTCTGGGTGCCGAGCGCGGGCAACGCGAACCTGACCATCGACTCTACGGGTTCGAATGCCTCGTTCCCCGTGACGATGAGCTGGGCGGAGCACGCAGGCACACAGGGCGGCAACACCTGCCGCACGACTGGCGGCAACAGGTGCAAAGGGGCATTCGACAACGGCAGCCCCGTTATGCGGTTCACGAGCTCGACCGAAGATGCCGACGGGGCGGTCAAGCTGATGACGGTTGCCCAGGGCGGCGCTTCGGCGTACTCGCTTAACCCTGGGATCAACAACGTCTCGCTCGACGTCGAACTTCAGGGAAGCCTGGGCGTCGTGAACCCCCCGGTGGAGCAGGTGCTACGGCTCACGCACACGGGCAGTCGCACCACCGCGGTCGAGTGCGACGGTCCCGGCAACAACAAGTTCGATCAGGCGATCATCAACGGCTGCCAGACGCCGTACCAGATCAACGACAGCCAGATCTGTCCTGACCCTGCACCGCCTTCCGGTCCTGCGGACTGCGTGCCGACCAAGACCGGAAACCTCGGCAACACCGTCCTCAAGGCGATGGACCAACGCTTCCAAGGTTGTCCCGCAAACAACTGGCCCGACTACACCCAGCAAGGTGACAAGCGCGTCATCGTGATGATGTTGACGGACTTCTCTGCCTACAACGCGCAGGGTAAGACCCAGGTGCCGGTCGTCAACTTCGCCGCGTTCTACGTCATGGGCTGGTCGGGCAACAAATGTGGCGACGCCTGGCCGTTTCCCGGCAACGAGCCGCAGGGCGGAAACATCTGGGGTTACTTCATCAAGTACGCGACGCTGGATCAGATCCCGAGCGGACTGATCTGCGATCCGACGCAAATCACACCGTGCGTTCCGGTTCTGGTGCGCTAAGAAGAGAAGGAGAGATCGAAGATGGCATACGCACAGAGGCTCATGCAGACCCGCTGGGGCATGACGCTCGTGGCCGGTCTCGCCGCGGCGCTCGCCGGCGTGCTGGTCCTCGTCTACGTCCAGCGGTACCGCAACAGTGTCAAGGCAGAGGGGGCGCCGGTCACGGTGCTCGTCGCGAAGCAGGCGATTCCGAAGGGCACCGCCGGGGCGGTCATCGCGACGCAGGGCTTCTACACGGCGACGACGATCCGTCAGAGCCAGCTGCTCGAACGGCGCGTTCAGCGACGCGGCTCAAGCCTGCGCGACAAGGTCGCAGTGCGCGACATCTACCCGGGCTCCCAGCTACGGCGAGCCGACTTCGCGTCCGGCGACGGCAAACGTCGCGTCGACGCTCGACGAAGCACCAGCGGGCGATCTCACGTCCCGTTCGACTCGGCTCACGGAACGCTGGCGACCTGCAGGCCGGCGACCACGTCGACATCTACGCGGTCTTCAACGTCATCCCGCTCGCCGCGAACGGCACGCCGATCTCACGGCGCTGCAGCCGCGTGCGGTGATCCGGATGATCATGCCGAACGTCGACGTTGCTCGACATGCCAAGAAGACGGCGGACGGCTCCGCGAACATCGACTTCAAGGTGACCGATGCTCAGGCGGCGAAGCTTGCCTTCGCGTCGGACAACGGCAAGCTCTGGCTTGCCATCCGGCCGGCGGCGGGCGCGAAGGCATCCCCGCCGACCCTCGTGACGCTCGAGACACTGCTGCTCGGGCGTCAAGCCTCAGACCATCCTACAACTCGCTCGGCGGGCGCCGGTGAGCCTCGGGCGCAGACGTTCCTCGTCTTCAGCGACGACAGCCTGGCCGAAAGCGCGATGCGTGCGGCTCTGCCGTCCGCCGACGTCGATTCGCTTCGTGCCTCGCTTCGCGACGCGCGTGTCCGCGGCGGCCAGCTCCTCGGCGAGACCGCGCCCAGACGTCGTGCTCGTCGGTTGCTCGACGCACTCGGAGGCGGGGTCTGCGCGTCATCGGCGAATGGCGAGCGGCGGCCCGAGTCGGCAGATCGTCGCGCTGTACGAGGGAAACCCGAACGGCTTCATGGACCCCGCGTTCAGGGCCGGGGCCGACGATCTGATCGTCCTGCCGCAGCCGCCCGACCAGCTCGCGTTCGAGCTCGCAGAAGATCGATCGCGCGGCGTCGTGGCCTCGGCGGCCCGAGCGGCCCCGCGGGGCGCTCATCACGGTCCTCGGGCCGAAGGGCGGCACCGGCAAGACGCTGACCGCCTGCAACCTTGCCGTCGCGCTCGCGGCAGCCGGCGCGCGGCCGGTCGTCATCGACATCGACCTGCAGTTCGGGGACATCGGTCTTGCGCTCGGGCTGCCGCCCTGAGCAAGACGATCTACGACCTCGTCACTACCGGCGGAAGCCTCGACGCAGAGAAGATCGACGGGTTTCGCATGCGGCACTCCGACGGGCGCCAGTGCGCTGCTCGCGCCGACGCGGCCCGAGCAGGCCGCCGCGATCACGATGCCGTTCCTGCGACAGGTCTGTACACGGTCGCTCGAACGGGCTACGACTTCGTCATCGTCGACACTCCGCCGGCGTTCTCGCCCGAGGTGATCGCGACGATCGACGCGGCGTCGCACCTCTGCATGGTCGGAATGCTCGACGCGCTCTCGCTCAAGGACACGAAGATCGGCTTCGAGACGCTCGCGGCAGATGGGCTACGAGGCGGACGACGTCACGCTCGTCCTAAACCGGGCTGACTCGAGCGTCGGAATCTCGATGTCGATGACGTCTACAGCCTACTCGGCAAGCTGCCCGAACGTGCTCGTTCCGAGCGACCGGGCCGATGCCGCGCGCGCTGACGTCGGGAAAGACGATCTTCGAAGCCGACCGAGCGGTCGGGGCCGGCCGCGATCGTTCGCGGCACTCGCCCACCACTACCTCGGCGTCGCAGCCGTTGTCGCCCACCGCGCCCGCGTACGACGCGATTGGCTCCGAGCCTACGCGCCGTCGCTCACTACTCCGGAGAAGGAGCTGACATGGAACTGCACGAACGGATCTCGGCGGCTGGGACTGCGGCGGCGCTACGCGGTAGCCGCGACCCGTTCGTCGAAGTCAAGAACCGGATTCACCTCGCGCTCGTCAGCGAGCTCGGCCCGCAGCTGCTTCGACGTCGCTGACTCCGAAGAGGCGCGCGGCCGCGTCATGGCGGAGATCCGCGAGCAGCTCCAGCAGGAGCCGCAGCTCTCGCGCGGCGACCGCGAGCGGCTCTCGCGCGAGATTGGCGATGACATCTTCGGCTACGGACCGCTCGAGCAGCTGATCGGCGACGCGATCGATCTCGGAAATCATGGTCAACGGTCATCGAGCAGATCTGGATCGAGCGCGACGGCAGGATCTGCGCAGACGCCGCTCCAGTTCACGGACGAGGCTCAGCTGCGGCGCATCATCAACAAGATGGTCGGTCAGGTCGGTCGGCGCATCGACGAGTCGTCGCCGATGGTCGACGCGCGCCTGCCGGACGGCTCGCGTGTTAACGCGATCATCTCGCCGCTTTCACTGTCAGGCCCGCTTCTCACGATCCGGCGATTCGCGGCCGAGCGGTTCGATCTCGACGAGCTGATCGTGATCGGGACACTGTCGCGAGGAGGCACGTCGACTTCCTCGCGGCCTGCATCCAGGCAGAACTGAACATTCTCGTCTCCGGCGGCACAGGCACCGGTAAGACGACGATGCTGAATGCGCTCTCGGCAGGCGATCCCGGAGCGCGACCGGATCGTCACGATCGAGGATGCGGCGGAGCTCCAGCTGAAGCAGCGGCACACCGTACGCCTCGAGTCGCGGCCGAAGAACATCGAGGGCGAAGGGGAGATCACGATCCGCGACCTCGTCCGCAACGCACTGCGCATGCGGCCGGATCGCATCATCGTCGGCGAGGTTCGCGGCGCCGAGGCGCTCGACATGCTTCAGGCGATGAACACCGGCCACGAGGGATCGCTCTCGACGATTCATGCGAACTCGCCGCGCGACGCTCTGAACCGACTCGAGACGATGGTGCTTATGGCCGGCTACGAGTTGCCGCTCCGCGCAATCCGCCATCACGTCTCATCGGCGCTCGATCTGATCGTTCAGCTCGAGCGGCTCGACGACGGGTCACGCGCCGCGTCACCGGAGATCACCGAGGTGCAGCGAATGGAAGGCGACATGATCACCCTCCAGGGTCTCTACGAGTTTCGGATGGAAGAGATCGATGCGGACGGCAACATCCTCGGGCAGATCCAGTCGACTGGGCTTCGGCCGACCTTCCTGCGGAAGTTCCAGCGACACGGTCTCGAGTTGCCGGACGACATCTTCGGCGATGCGGCTACGACGATGTTCGGCATCAACGGCGACCGGGTGGACCAGCGGGCTTGGGGGAGGTAGTCGACGTGGTCAGACGAGCCCTCACCCTGTCACTCCTCCTCGCTGTCCTGCTCGGTGTTAGTAGCGCGGCCGCCGCGCCGACCCCTGGGAAGATCGTGGCGACGCCGATCGGCCGGCTTCCCTTCCCGGAGCGCGGTTATGTGCTCGACCTGCCGCGTGACGCGGCGGTCGGTCATGACCAGGTGACGGTGGCGGAGAACGGACTCGGGATCGGCGACTTCGACTTCACTCCGCTCTCGACGAGCGGGCTGCGTTATGGCGCGATTCTCGCGATTGACGCGAGCGACAGCATGAAGGGCGAGCCCGAGGCGGCGGCGGTGAAGGCCGCCCGGCAATTCGTGAGCCATCGCGGTCCCACTGCGGCTGTTGGGATCGTCGCCTTCAACGGCGGCGTCTCGATCCTCCAGCGACCGACCGGTTCGGGCGTGAAGCTCAGCGCTGCTCTGAGGTCTGCTCCCAAGCTCTCGTATGGGACGAGGATCTACGACGCGATCACGCAGTCGCTCGCCCTGCTCAAGGCCGAGAAGTTCGCCACCGGGACGATCGTGCTTCTTTCGGACGGGGCGGACGTAGGCAGCCGGGCAACCCTCGCGCGCGCGATTCAGGCGGCGAATGACCAGCACGTTCGCGTCTTTACCGTGGGTCTCAAGTCCGGCGCGTTCGACGCGGCGACGCTCAGTTCGGTCGCAGCGCGGACTGGCGGCAGCTTCGTCAGCTCGTCCGCCAAGGATCTCGTTCGCGTCTACGGTGCGCTCAGCTCGCGGCTCGCGAGCGAATACCTCTTGCAGTACAAGTCCGCGGCCGCGCCGAAGGTGCCGGTCTCGGTGCAAATCACGATCGATGGCGTCGGCGTTGCGCATCAGGCGTACACCGCTCCGACGCCCTCCGGGCTGGCGCCGTTCCATCGCTCGATTTGGACACGGCTACTCCTGAATCCCTTCTCGGCATTGCTCCTCGCGCTGATCGTCGCGGCTGTGGCGCTATTCGTCGTGCGCAACAGCCTGGAGGCGGCTCGCTCGAGAGTCGTTGAGCGCGTTCTCGCGTTCTCGGGCGGCGGGCCGCTGTCGGACGAACCGAGCGAAGAGGAGCGGCGCGAGTGGCGACAGCGGACCCGCGCAGCCGCAGCTTCGAGTTCTGCGCTGCTGGCCAAGAGGTCACGTGGTCTCGCGGAGAAGCTCGATATTGGACGAATCGATATGACGCCTGGGACGGTCATCGGCCTGACGGCGATCGGAACGGTGCTGGCGGTGTTCGTGGTCGCCCTGATCTCGGTGCCGTTCGCGCTCTTCGGGTTCGGCGTTCCGTTGATCACGAAGTCCCTGATTGATCGGAAGGTCCGCAAGGTGCGAGATGCCTTCGCCGAACAGCTTCCTCCGAACCTGCAGGTGCTCGCATCGGCACTCCGCGCCGGGCATAGCTTCACCGGCGCGTTCGTGCCTGCGTAGACAACGCTGACGAGCCGTCGAAGAGCGAGCTCGGGCGCGCGGTCACCGACGAGCAGCTCGGATGCCGATGGACGAGGCGATCCGTAAGGTCGGCGCCCGGATGGAAAGCCGCGATCTCGAGCAGGTGGCATTGCTGGCCGAGCTCCAGCGGACGACCGGCGGCAACGCGGCCGAGATGCTCGACGTCGTCGTCTCGACGATCCGCGAGCGGGCCGATCTCCGGCGCCTCGTTCAGACTCTCACCGCCCAGGGTCGGATGGCTCGCTGGATTCTCACTGCGCTTCCGATCGCCACCGGCCTCGCGTTCTGGGGGATCAATCCATCGATCTTTGCGCCGCTGCTGCGCACCACCGGCGGCCAGATTCTGTTCGCCTTCGCGGGAGCTCTCGTGATCATGGGCTCCCTGGTCATTGAACGAATCGTCAAGATCGAGGTGTAATCATGTTCCTGCTGCTTCTCTTTGCGATCGCGCTACTCGGTATCTCGGCGCTGCTCCTGCTCCGCGCGCTCTTCTCTGGACGGGGCCGGAACAGCGAGCTCATGACTCAGATCGCCGCCTATGGCTTCGTTGGCTCGGCGTCGCGGCCGGTTCACAGGCCGCGATTCACTACGGCTGGGATTGCGACGAAGCTCGGAATCATGGTCGAGGGGCGCATGCCAGCCGAGAAGCAGCGCCAGCTGCGATTCATGCTGAATGCGGCCGGCTACTACCGCACGACGGTTACCCACTACCTCGGCTACCGCGTGCTCACTTCGGTTGTCGTGCCGGTTGTTCTGCTGCTGCTCCTCGCGCCGGGCGGCCTTTCCTTCGTCAAGGTGTCGCTTGTCGCCGCTGCAGCAGCGCTTGGTTACGTGCTGCCTTCGACGCTGCTCCAGCGCACGATCCGTCACCGGACCGATCGAATCGACTACGAGATCCCCGAGCTCGTCGACCTTCTCGTGACGACGATCGAAGCGGGAGTCGGTTTCGGAAGCGCCCTCCAGTCTGAGCGCGCGCCGCGTACGTGATCCTCTCGGGCAAGAGCTGCGCCTGACCCTTCGCGAACAGCCGATGGGCCTGACGATCCAGGAGGCGCTGGAGAATATGCTCGCCCGCTGCAACCGCAGCCAGTCGATGCGCGCCTTTGTGCTGGCGATCGTCCAAGGAGAGACTCTCGGCGTGTCGATCGGGAAGATCCTGCGCGATCTGGCGCTCGACATGCGAAAGCGGCGCCGGCAGCGTGCGGAGGAGCGGGCCCAGAAAGCGCCGATCAAGCTGCTCTTTCCGCTTACGTTCTTGATCCTCCCGGCGATGCTGATCGTCGTGCTCGGCCCTGCGCTGTATGCGCTCGCCAAAGGCCTCGGCAACGGCTTTGGCTTCGGCGGCTGAACGGGGGCCGCACGGACTAAAGGAGTGAGGCGGTCGTGCCGATGCCCTCGGGGTGTCGGCAGACGCATACATGCTCGTCCTCACCGTGGGCGCAGCGACCCTCGCCGCCTGGCTCGCCCTTTGCGTCCCGCGCCTCGTTCCACACTCCTTGGGTGCAGCGTGGGCTTGGGCCGCGGCGGCCCTGGCTTGCGGCATCGCCGCCCCTCCTCTCGTCGAGCTGATGACGCGCACACTCGGGCCGGCGGCGGCTGCCGCGCTCGTCGTGCTGCCCACCGGCGTGTGCGTATTTCTGGCAGTCGGGTTCGCGATGCTCTTCGTGGTTCGCGCGCTCGAGACAAGTCGCTGACCGGCCGACGCCGGGCGTAAGGTCGCTGCGTGGCGAGGGCGCGGAGCAACGCACTGGTCCTGCTTGCCTCGGGCATTCTCTGCGGATTACTGGCTACTCAGGTCGGGCGAATGATGACGGCCGACGGTTGGCTCGCTCTCGTGAGTGGACGGTTGATTGTGCAGCACGGGCTTCCGTGGCACGACGGCCTGACGGTGCTGGGGCACGGACGGCGGTGGGTCGACCAGCAATGGCTCGCTCAACTTGCTCTCTACGGGCTCAATCGTCTCGGCGGTGTCTGGCTCGTCGAGGCTTCACAGGCGGCACTCGTGCTCGGTACATTCGTCGGCGCGGTCTTGTTCGCTCACCGGCGCGGTGCGAGCGAGCCATTCATCGGCGCTGTTTCCCTGATCGCGTGCCTGCCACTCGTCGCAACCGCCTCGTCCGTCCGTCCGCAATCGTTCTGCTATCCGCTCTGGGTCCTGTTGATCGCGCTGACGACGCAATCAACATCGCTTCGATCGCGTCACGTCGTCGCGGCCCTCGCAGTCCTGGTGGTTTGGGCAAATCTCCACGGTTCGGTTGTTCTCGGTGCGGCCCTCGTCAGCGCCCGCGGAATCGCCGAACTCACACGGGCGCGCAGGAGCACGCTCGGCTGGGTGGCGGCGATCGCCCCATGGGGGGCCGTTTTCGCGACCCCGTACGCCTCGGGTCTCCCCCACTACTACGGTCGAACTACTTTCAACCCGACGTTCGGACGGTACCTCGCGCAGTGGGCTCCAACAGCAGCCAAACCGATCGCGATCCCGATCTTCGTCCTGGTTCTCGGCGGCGTCTGGATCTACGGCAGAAGGCCGTCAGTGCTCAACCGGTTTGAGTGGGTCGTCGTCGGTCTCGTGATGCTGGCCGCTCTCACCGCAGTTCGCAACTGGTCGTGGCTCTGTCTGGCGGCCGTCGCGCTTGCGCCGCGTGGTCTTGGAGCGACGTCGATCCGCCGGCGCAGCGTGCGCGATGTCTCCGCGATCGTCGGCCTGCTCCTCATGCTCGCCCTGCCGCTGTCCTTCATCGGGCTCCATTCGACCCAGTCGACGTTCTATCCGAATGTCGCCGCGAACAGAGCCGCGGTGGCCACCGCGGGCACGCCGCATCGTACGATCTGGGCGTCGGCGCGCCTTGCCGACTGGCTCCTTTGGAAACGGCCTGAACTTGCCGGTTCCGTCTTTGCCGACGTGCGCTACTCGCTCCTGACCAGCAAGGAGATCGAGCGGATCGCGTTGTTCCGTTACGGAGGCGCTCTTCGCTGGACACAGGCAAGCGCTCAGGTATTCGTGCTTGACCCGGACACCGACGGCCTGGCGCTCGACGCGATCCGGCCGGATGTGCGAGTCGTCTACACGAGCGACCACGTCGTGATTGCGGTCGCTCGCGCCACGGCGGGCAGAGGGTGAGGCGACTTGCGACAATCGATAACAGCGCCGGTGTCCGAGCGATCCACGAGACTGATCCGGCTCTGACCGGTCGCCCGCCCGAGGAGAACAGTGCGTCGATTCCGCATCACGCTGCCGAGCCGTAAGACCAGGTACATCGTCTACGCCGTCGGCATCCCGGTTCTGCTGATCTTCAACATTTGGGCGGCCAACAATGCCTTCCGTGAGAACCGGGTGCGGGTGCCTTACAGCCCCTTCTTCCTACAGCAGATTCGCGACGGGAACGTCGGCTCGATCACCTCGATCGGAACGGCCGATACAGGGTCGTCTGAAGGTGCCAGAGCGGGTGACGCCGACAGGGCCTTCAGCGCGCAAGTTCTCGACCGAGATCCCGTCGTTCGCTGACACCGCTCAGCTTGACCGGTTGCTCGAGCAGCACGGCGTCTCAGTCAACGCAGAGCCGCTCGACAAGGCAGCTCCATGGTGGGAGCGCCTCGTGCTTGGCGTCGTCCCGACGATGGCCCTTCTGTTGCTGCTGTTCTGGCTCTTCCGGAAGATGACCGGTGGCGGCTCGCGGGCGGCCTCGGGCGCTCCCGCGCCGAGCGTTACGAACCCTCGGCTGACTCGACGACGTTCGCGCAGGTCGCAGGGATCGATGATGCGAAGGCCGAGCTGTTCGAGATCGTCGACTTTCTGCGCAACCCCGAGCGATACCGGCGCCTGGGAGGGCGGATCCCGCGCGGTGTGCTCCTCAGCGGGGCGCCGGGGACGGGCAAGACCTTGCTCGCGCGGGCGGTTGCCGGGGAGGCGGGGGTGCCCTTCTTCTCGCTGTCGGCGTCCGAGTTCGTCGAAGCCGTTGTCGGGATCGGCGCCTCGCGGGTCCGCGATTTGTTCAAGAAGGCGAAGGAGGCATCGCCGGCGATCGTGTTCATCGACGAGCTCGACGCGATCGGCCGTTCGCGGAGCGGCACCGGGGGCATCTCGGGCGGAAGCGAGGAGCGCGAGCAGACCCTCAACCAGATCTTGACGGAGATGGACGGCTTCACCCCGTCCACCGACCTGATCGTGATCGCCGCAACCAATCGCCCGGACGTGCTCGACAAGGCGCTCCTTCGGCCAGGGCGCTTCGACCGGCGAATCGCGGTCAGCTCACCGGATCGCGCGGGACGGCGTCTGATCCTTGAAGTCCACAGCCGGAACGTCCCGCTGGCCGAGGACGTCGATCTCGACGAACTCGCCGCTCGCACGCCCGGAATGGCCGGTGCCGATCTCGCCAATCTGGTCAATGAGGCGGCTCTTACCGCTGCTCGCGAGCACGACGACGAAGTGAACAGCGGGCACTTCCTCGAGGCACTCGACAAGATTCTGCTCGGCGCGGAGCGGAAGGTGATGCTCACCGAGGACCTGCGCCGCAGAACCGCGTACCACGAAGCAGGCCACGCGCTAGCCGGGATGCTGACTCCCGACGCTGATCCCATTCGTAAGGTGTCGATCATCCCCCGCGGAAGTGCGCTCGGTGTCACTCTCGCAGGCCCCGAAAGCGATCGGTTCAGCTACGTGGACTCGGAGTTGAACGCAGCGATCCGTGTGCTTCTTGCCGGTCGGGCCGCCGAGGAGCTCGTCTTCGGCGGTCTCACAAGCGGGGCCGAGTCCGACCTCGAGCAACTCACCCGGCTCGCTCGGTACATGGTCGGCCGCTGGGGCATGAGTCCGGCGGTCGGGATGATGACCGTGCTCGACATCGACAACCGCGGCGACGCGTCGCCACAGAGCCTTGCCACCCTCGACGCGGAAGTGAAACGCATCGGGGACGAGGCGTATGCCGATGTGCTCGCATTGCTCGGTGAGCACCGGGAGCGCCTCGACGCTCTTGCTGAAGCACTTCTCGTCAACGAGACACTCGACGCGGCGGCTGCTTACGCGGCCGCCGGGCTCGCCGGGCCAAGCGTTTCGCCACTCCGCCCGCCGCTCGCTGTTCCAGAGCCTTCCTGAGCTCGAGGCAGCTAGCGGCGCGTCGAGCCGCGGCCGTTGACGGCGCGAACCACGCCGGACGCGGTGTCGAGAGCAGCCGCGACCACCAGGAGTATGAGGAGAAGAGCGAGAATTATCACTGTCTAGTTGAAACGACTACGGGCCAGACGACGATACGGTTCAACCTTTCTATCGGTCGTGCCGACGCCGACCTTGAGGTGAGCCTCAGGCCCTGACGCGTCCCCCTTCCGGGTGACGAGCGCTTCCGCCCTCGCACCGATGCATGCACCGTGGCTTCGCTTGCGCGTGCGCACGATCCGTCGGATCACGTTCTGACGCTCCTGCAGATGCAGCGCGAGCTGCTGATGGAGGCGGCTGCCGGTGCCGATCCGCGCGCGGTGCTCGAGCTCCTCGTCGACCTGATCGAGTCTCATGCGCCCGGGGCGATCGCGTCGGTGTTGCTCGTCGACCGCGAGACCCGGACGCTGCAGACACTCGTCGCGCCGCGCCTCCCCGACTCGTACAACGCCGGGGTGGACGGTGCCGAGATCGCGCCCACGGCCGGCTCGTGCGGCACGGCCGCCGCGCTGGGGCGCACCGTGGTCGTCGAGGACATCGCCACCGATCCGCTCTGGGTTGGCTACCGCGAGCTCGCGGCCGAGCACGGCCTCCGGGCCTGCTGGTCGACGCCGATCCTCGACGCGCAGAGCGAGGTGCTCGGGACATTCGCCCTCTACTACCGGGTGCCGCGCCGGCCGACCGAGCGGGAGCTCGAGGTGGTCGAGATGGCTGCGGGCATCGCCAGCATCGTGTTCGAGCGCGAGGCGGCTGTCGGCGAGCGCCGCGAGCTCGACCGTCGCTACCGCACGCTCGTGGAACAGCTGCCGCTCGTCATCTATGTGGACGCGCTGGATGCGTCGAGCTCGAACATCTTCACGAGCCGCCAGATCGAGGGGCTGCTCGGCTACTCCGTCGAGGAGTGGCGCGACGACGCCGACCTCTTCGTCAAGCTCCTGCACCCGGAGGACCGCCAGCGTGTGCTCGAAGCGCACGAGCACACGCATTCGACGCACGTGCCGCTCAGCATCGAGTACCGGCTGAAGGCGCGCGACGGTCACTACGTGTGGATTCGGGACGCCGGCGTGGTCGTCACGGACGACGACGGTGTCCCGCTCTACCTGCAGGGGTATCTGCTCGACATCTCACCCGAGCGCGAGGCGGAGGAGCAGCTCCGCCGGCAGGCGCTCTACGACCCGCTGACGGGGCTCGCGAACCGCACGCATTTCAACGATCGTCTGGGGCGCGCGGTCGCGGCCGTCCGCTCGCCGCACGAGAAGACGGCGATCCTGTTCGCGGATGTCGACGGCTTCAAGGGCGTGAACGACCGGTTCGGGCATCACATCGGCGACGCGGTGCTACGCGCGCTCGGCGACCGCCTGCAGGGCGCGATCCGTGCCGCCGACACCGCGGCGCGGCTCGGCGGCGACGAGTTCGCGGTGATCGTCGAGCGCGTCGTCGATCCTGCGGACGTGTCGATCGTCGCGCAGCGGATCCACGAGACCCTCGCGCAGCCGATCGAGATCGAGGGGCGGCGGCTCTCGGTCGAGACGTCGATCGGCATCTCGGTCGGCGACGACCCCGCCGAGCTGCTGAAGGAGGCGGACGCGGCGATGTACCGCTCGAAGTCGCAGCCCGGCTTCGGCTTCGCTTTCTACGACCCGGAGCTCGACAAGGCGGCGGTCATTCGCTTCCGCCGCATCGGCGAGCTCGGCGATGCGCTCGACCGCGAGCAGCTGCGGCTCCACTACCAGCCGATCGTGTCGCTCGCGACCGGCGAGATTGAGGGCTACGAGGCGCTCATTCGCTGGCAGCACCCGGAGCTCGGCCTCTTGCCGCCGGACGAGTTCATCCCGCTCGCCGAGGGCTCAGGGCTGATCGTTCCGGTCGGCCGCTGGGTCCTCCGCGAGGCGTGCCTGTACGCGGCGAAGCTCGCGCGTGGCGAGGGCCGTGCGATCGAGATCGCCGTCAACGTGTCGGCCCGGCAGCTGCAACACCCGGAGTTCGTCTCGCACGTCGAGGAGGCGCTCGAGGCGTCGGAGCTCCCCCCGGAGCGGCTGGTGCTCGAGATCACGGAGAGCGTCCTGATCGACACGAGCGACGTCGACGTGCGCCTCGCATCGCTCCGCGCGAAGGGAATCAAGATCGCACTCGACGACTTCGGCACCGGCTACGGGTCGCTGGTCTACCTGCAGCGGCTGCCGATCGACATCGTGAAGATCGACCGCAGCTTCACCGCGGGCGTCGACGAGGACGAGGCCGGGAAGGCGCTGTTGCATGCGATCGTGGGGTTCGGCACGGCGGTCGGTGCGCGGCTCGTCGCCGAAGGGATCGAGCGGCCGGCGCAGGACGCGGTCGTGCACGAGCTCGGCGTGCAGAACGGCCAAGGCTTCCACTACGGCCGCCCTGCGCCGACGACCGAGCTCTGAGTAGTCGAGGACGATCCTGGTTGCCGGCGAAGCCGGGCGGCCCGCCCGACCCTTGACGAACCTGGTTGCCGGCGAAGCCGGAACCAGGTTCAGGTCTTAAGGCGGCTCTGAGTTTGCGCCCGTAGGGTGACCGCATGTCCAGCCGCTTCACCCGTCGCGCCTCGCTGATCCGCCTCCTAGGGCTCGCCGCCGGCGCGGCCGGCGGCGGCGCGTGGAAGCTCCAGGAGGCCACGGCGCCGGGCCGCTCGCCGTATCCTCGGGTGCGGTCGCCTGCGTGCTGACGCCGGAGCTGACCGAGGGGCCGTACTACGTGTCGGGCGAGAAGCTGCGCCGGAACGTGATCGGAGGCAAGGCGGGCGCACCGCTTCTTCTGCGGCTCTCCGTGCTCAACGTCGCGACGTGCAAGCCGATCAAGGACGCGGTCGTCGAGATCTGGCACTGCGACGCGAACGGGGCCTACTCGGGCGCGATCGCGAACAACCCGGGCACGAACTTCCTTCGCGGCGGCCAGCGCACGAACGCCCGCGGCGTTGCGACCTTCGAGACGATCTATCCCGGCTGGTATCCCGGCCGCGCCGTTCACATCCATGTGAAGGTGCACGTCGGCGGGAACGTCGTTCACACCGGGCAGCTCTTCTTCCCGGCCGCGGTTACGAACGCGGTGTACAAGAAGTCGCCGTACCGTCGTCACGGCGCGCGGCCCGACACGCTGAACGCGAGCGACGCGATCTTCCGGAACGGCGGCAACCGCGGGATGCTGAGCCTGACACGCAACGGCGCCGGCTACGTCGGCGCCGTTGCGATGGGCGTTCAGGTTTAGATGGTTGATTCCGAAGTACCGTGCCCGCGGGGAGGGCCTGCACCAAGCAGTGTGTCCGACTCGACCGGGGTCAAGGCCGGTGGGCCTTGGCGCCGGGCGAGGCGGACGCAATGCGCCGCGTGCAGGCCCCCAGCTGCGGGTGCGACGACTTCGGAATCAGCCATCTAACGCGGAACGGGAGAGCGGCAGCGTCCGCACACCGGCCGCCGGCGTGAGAGCCGCGCGCCGCAGCGCGGGCAGGTGCGCGGTCGGCGGTCGAGCACGTCGACCGCCTCCGCTACGACGTCCTGCCACGGCACGCACAGCGCGGCGAGGCCGTCGTCGGCGTCGAGGTCGGCGAGATGTGCGTCTCGCGCGACCTCGACGAGCTCGAGCACCCCGAGCTCGCGCGCGAGCTCCTCGTCGGGCTGCTCCGCCGCACAGCGGAGGTGCGAGCGGCGCAGCTTGCGCTGGCCGGGCGCCTCGGCTTCGATCGTCGCGACGACGAGGTGCGCCAGCGTGAGCGCTCGACGCTCCCGCGTCACCCGGTCGCTCCGTTCGGCGCGAGGATCACCGTCATCGTTCGCCCCTCGAAGCTCTCGCGGCCCTGCATCTGCCCGACGTCGCGGACGTCTTCCGCGAGGCGTGCGAGGAGCTTCCGGCCCGCCTCGGGGTGCTCGCGCTCCCGTCCGCGGAAGAAGACGACGACCTTCACGGAGTCGCGGCCGCGGAGGAACTCGAGCGCCTGGTCTCGCTTCCACGCGTAGTCGTGGGTCGAGATGCGCGGCCGGAGCCGTACCTCCTTCGGGCCGCCGTGTTGCTGGTTTCGCTGGGCGGTGCGCAGGCGGCGTTCCTCTTCGTAGCGCCAGCGGCCGTAGTCGATCACCCGGCACACGGGCGGGTCGGCGTCGGCTGCGACCTCGACGAGGTCGAGCCCCAGCGACTCGGCGTGCGCGAGCGCATCGGCGCGTGTCATCACGCCGATCTGTGTTCCTTCCTCGTCGACGACGCGCAGTTCGCGCGCGCCGATCTCCTCGTTCACCCGTGCGCTCACCCTCGGCCGAGGGGGAACGCTCGTCTTGCGACGTGCTCTTCTCACTAGCGTCCTTTCGCGAATGTGACAGGGGCCGGAAGCCCGCGCGTCGCGTTCGGTGGACGTCTCTGGAGAGGTGCGCGCGTCTAGCGCGCGGCCGGGCCGAACGGGAGGGCGGGCGATTCGAATTGATCAATCATCATCGGCCCTCCTTTGCTGTTGGGAGACGAGCCGGCTGGCTCAGATTAGCAGCGCGGTCGCGCGGAGGATAGCCCCGGCCATCCCCCGCGCATGCTGCGCGTCAAACGACGGTGAAGCGCTGGAACATGAACGACTCGTGCGGGGAGCAGTACGCTTTGTACTTCCCTTTCGCGAGCTTCAGCGTGAACGTCTTCGTTCCCTTGAAGCCGACGGACGTGAACGTCCATGACTTCCCGTGCGGGCCGTCGAGCTCGTAGTTGTGGATCGTCGAGTCGTCCTGGATGACGACCGTGTAAGTGCCGGCCTTGAGCTTCTTCGCGACCTTGCCGTTGGACGTGAGCGTGATCTTGAAGGCGTCGTTCTTGCCGACCACACCGATCAGTTTCGGGTGCTTCGCCTGCGAGCCGGCCATCGCGGAGGCTGCGATGGCGAGCACGGTGAGGGCTGCAGCGGCCGCGATGGCAGCGGCGACATGGGGGCGCATCTTCTTCCTTTCGTCGAATTCGGTCACGGTGGCCTATACGCGCGTGACGTCGCGGGCGGTTTGCGCCGACCGGCTTGCGTGCGAGAGTGGCCGCGTGGCCGAGATCGTTCAGATCGAGCTCGAGAGCGGCGGTGTCGTGTGCGAACGGTGCGTGATGGCAACAAATGCCGCCCGTCGCCTCCGCGGCCTGCTCGGACGCTCGGAGTTGCCGCCGGGAGAAGGGATGCTGCTGCGCCCGTGCGGGTCCGTCCACACATTCTTCATGCGCTTCCCAGTCGACGTCATTTTCTGCGACAGGGACCTGCGCGTTATTGCCGTCGCCTCGGAGGTGCCGAAGTGGCGTTTGCGTGGCCAGCGGGGTGCAAAGGTTGCGATTGAGCTGTCCGCTGGCGAAGCAGGGCGGCGAGGAGTTGAGCCAGGGCTACAGCTGACAACCCGGCAGCCGTAACGGGACGATCCCTCGGCCCCGTATCGCCCCTGAAGCAGCACCCAAATACGTCAGCGACGCCGTGTCCGAGTGCGCATTACCATCGCGCCGGCGAACAGAAGCAAAGCGACAATGATGATCCAGAAGACCAACGCATTCCCCCTTCATTGACGTGACAGCCTAGTACGGTGCTGACGAAATCAGGTGTGAGCGGCACTCCATTCACGTGATGATGAGCGATCGCCGATCGACTGCAAGATCTTTTGCGCCAGTCATTTCAGGACCTCCGTGTGGTTTCGCTGCGGGCTGCTCGTTGGAGGGCGGCGGCGTGGTGTTGCGCCGCCGCGAGGAGCGGATGGAGTGGCCCGCATGTGCCATCCGCTGAGAATGAGATTGTTGTCACATGCGGCTCTACCATCGCTCGGCAGCATCCGCGACCATCCGCCGACACGGCTTCTACTCGCCCGAGGCCGTTGTCTTCACCGATAACCCGACCGCCGGGAATGCTGAGTCCTGGCCGACGCTCGTCTTTGAAGTCGAAGACGAGACAGTCGCACCGTTCGAAAGCCTGAGCATGCCGCAGTCCTGCCGGAAGTTCGATGTGCCTGCACAGATCGCGAACACCTTCTTCCCGATCATCGACCAGCTCCCGGGAGTAGACGCTAGCTTGGCCCCTGCCCTTCAGAGCTTTCCGAGGCCGCCGCGTCGCGCGGTGTAGTACACAAGCGGGAACCCCACGAGCTGAACCACGAGCACGCCAAACGCCTCGACGACGAAGAGCACCACCCGCTCTACGTGCTCTTCCTCGCTCGCGATGAAACCATCGCACCCGCGCTTCTCACGGGTAGTGCGAACCGAGCGCGAGCTCTGAGCGTGCGAAGGATTCTGATAGGAGACGGCTTTGGGCGTACCGACCTGGGGGACGCGGTCTGAACCCAGATCTGAACCTGCTGCCGGACACAATCGCTGAGATGTTCCGGCCACCAAGTAGATGGTGTGACTCGGGCGCACCTCGCATCTCTCGGCTGTGGCGGGCACAGCCAGGTCGTGCCACACTTAAGCATCGGAGCGACCTACGCGCACGGTACTCGCCGGCTGCTCTCCCGCTCACTGGCGGTGGCGGTCGGGCTCGTGGTCGTAGCCGCGCTTGCGTTCACGTGGCTCCGAGTAGTTCAAAGCATGAAGACCGGTGTGGACGAGCGCCCGATCGGTCAACCACAGGGCATCGTCTGGGACGGTCGGGTGTTCCCGACGGCATTGCAGCTGCAGGCGTATTTCAAGGCGAGAGGGATTTCCTACACTCAATGGGTTCACCGCCATCCCGCCTTATTCGGCGGCAACCAGGCACCCGTCGTCTCGGCGGCAACGAAGGACGCGAGGGCTCCTGACGCGAAGTCGACCGAGCGACGCACGGTCGCACCCGCCGGGACAGGAAGTTCGTCGAAGTCGCTGGCCGCGACGCTGCTAACGATCTTCCTTGTTTCCTGCGGGATCGCCCTGGGCGGTAGTGCGCTAGTTCCGGCGCGGCACGCTCCCGGCGCCATCCAGCGGCTCTACTCCAACCCTGACCGACGGACAGCGGCGTTCGTGGCGGCGGTCGCCATGCTTCTCGGGCTGGGTCTCTCTCAGTACCTGAGCTAGGTCGAAGGCGCCCGCCGAACGGCTGGGCGGAGCCAGGCCTTCGACCGTGGAGGAGATCGGCTTGAAAGGCACAAATGTGGGGTGTGGACAGCATCAAGGGAGCGATTCTGCTCGCCGAGCGATTCGGGGAGGCCGCAGCGTCGGCGGTTGCGCCGATCCCGAACCCGCGCGTTCCCGACTCCGCTCCGCCGATCTTCCACTGGCTCGGCGTGAAGCCGCCCGCCGCGACCGGCGACCCCGCGCCGGCTCCCGCCGTATGATGCGGTCGATGTCGTTCGTGACGCAGGTCATCCGTGGCAGGTCGGCGCGCAACCGCGCGGCCGCCCCGTCCGCGTAGCCGCCACTTCCTTCGCAGCCGGATCGCCGCGGCGATCGTCGCCGGCGCCGACGTGCGCCGCTCCGACCTCGTCGTCGACATCGGCGCCGGCACGGGCCGTCTGACCGCCGAACTCGCGCGCGTCGCGCGGCACGTCGTCGCGATCGAGCTCGACCCGCAGCTCGCCGGCAGCCTGCGTGGCCGCTGGCCGAACGTCACCGTCGTCGAAGGGGATGCACTACGGGTCGCGTTTCCCGACGAACCGTTCCGGGTTGTCGCGAACATTCCCTTCGCGCACACGAACGACCTGCTGCACCGGCTGCTCGACGATCCCGCCCTGCCGCTCGAGCGTGCGGACCTCATCGTCGAATGGGGCGTCGCCGTCAAACGCGGGCTGCCGGCGCCGAGCAGCGTCAGCGGCATCCTCTGGGGCGCCTTCCGCGAGTTCCGTGTCGAGCGCAAGCTGCTCGCGTCTGCGTTCGACCCGCCGCCCAGGTGCGACGCCGGCCTGCTCGTCGTCACACGGCGCGCGCGGCCGCTCGTCGCGGCGAGCGACTTACCCGCATACCGCCGGTTCGTCGCCGACGCATTCCGGCGCGGCCGCCGCGTCGGCGGCGTGCTGCCGCGCGACCTCGATGCACACCAATGGGCGGAACGCTATTCGTCCCAGCTCCACTCGTCGGCCGCGTCGGCCGACGCCGCCGCGGTCGCGACGTCGCGCGGATAGGTGCCGAGCCCGCGATACAGCAGCGCCGCGCTCCCCGCCAGCGGCAACAGCATGACGACGAACGTCCACTGGAGCCCGGTGCGGCCGCCGCCGAACACGTGGTCCGAGACGACCCCGAAGAGGAGCGGTGCGAGCGCCACGGCGAGCGCGCGCAACACCGTCCGGATCGCCTCCGCGCGGCCCCAGAGCTGCGCCGGCATGATGTCGAGCCGCGCGGCATCGAGCGGCGGGTTCTGCGCCGAGAGTGCAAACGCGGCGAGCGCCAGATACGGAAGCGCGCCGAACGCGGTGCGGACGAAGAGCGCCGGCACGAACAGCACGGTCGCGCCGGTCGCAGCAATCACGCTGATCAGAATGCGTCCGTTCAGGAAGCGCCGCCGCACGAGCCAGTCGCCGAGGAGGCCGCCGGCAAGCACGCCGAGCACCGCGCCGACGCCGACGAGCAGGAGCAGGACGTTCGCGAACGCCTGGTTGATCCGGTACTGCTCCTTCGCGAACTCGGAGCCGAACGTCTGCACGCCGGCGAGGAAGTAGTAGCCGCACGCGCTGGCAGCGATCAGGACGAGATTCGTGCGCACGCGCAGCACGTGCCTGACCGCGGCCGCGAAGCCGATCTCCTGGTGACCATGCGGGAGCACGAGAGCGGGATCGGGCTCGATGCCATGCTCGCGTGCGAGCTGATGCGCGTCGCTCGGCCGATCGTCGTCGGTGCGCCCCGGATCGACGGGTGGCGCATGGATGCTCTGGAGGGGCGCGGTCCCGCCGCGCCGCGGCTCCGGCAGCTTGACGACGAACCACGCGAGCGCGAGGGCGGGGAGGGCGAGCACGACGAACGCCGCGCGCCACGAGAGCGTCGCGATGTCTCCGGTGACGGCGAAGCCGAAGCCGGCCCCGAGCAGCTCGCCGGCGAGGATGAAGCCGTAGATGCGGCCGCGCTCCGCCGCCGGGAAGTAGTCGCCGACGAGCGACGCGACGAGCGGGCCGGCGGCTGCTGTCACCGCGCCGAGAAACAGACGGGACAGAAGCAGCTCGTCGAAGCTCGACACGATCGCGCTCCAGAACATGGCGATGCTCCAGAGCGCGATCGCAGCGCCGAGCGTCCAGGTGCGGCGCACGCGGTCGGCGAGCACGCCGAACGGCATCGTCGCGACCGCGGCGACGAGCGCCGTCACCGTCACGAGCAGGCCGATGTCCGTGTTCGTGATCCCGAGCCCGCTGCGGAGCTCGGTCGCCGACGCGCCCACCGTCGCCGTGTCGGCGCCGCTCAAGCCCAGCACGCAGGCGAGGACGATGACCACGCGCGCGCGTGTCGCGCCGCCAAGACGCACCTCGATGTGCGACGCGAGCGCCCGGCCGGCCCGTCCGGTCAGCACCAGCGCGCCCGAAAGGAGCTCCTGGCGGCGCGTGCGCATGGGGCCAACGCTATGGGAGATGCCGAACCTGCATAGGTTCGGTGCGTCGATCTCGTACTTGCGCCATCGCGGCGCGCCTACCGTGAATCAAATGCGGCCCGCCAAGGTTCGCGACGCGCTCTTCTGGGTCGACCACCTCGGAACAGCGACGTGGGGCGACACCGGGTGGGCTGCGATCGGTAGAACGACACCGATGACGAACGAAGGCCTGCGCCGGCTCGTGACGCGGCTCGCCTCGCGCGGCGTGAGCATCGACGGTGCGCGCCTCGACCGGCACGACCTCGAGCGGCTCACGATCCCCGACAGCGCCGCGGCGCGCGCGGCCGAGGAGCTCGCCACGTCGGCACAGCCGCGGGCGCTCGTCAACCACGGCGTCCGCTCCTACGCGTGGGGCGCGCTGCTCGGCCTCTCCGAGGCGCGCCCGTTCGAGAGCGAGACCCTCTACGTCGCTGCGCTGCTCCACGACATCGGGCTGATGCCGTCTCACGACCGCGGCAACGACTTCGAGGCAGACGGCGCAGCCGCTGCACAGGAGCTGCTCGTCACCGTCGGGTGGGACGGCGCGCGGGCCGACCGCGCAGCACACGCGATCCGCGACCACTGGAACGGCCCAGAGAACGAGGACGAGGTCGAGTCGCTGCTGCTCGCGTACGGCACGTCGGTCGACGTCGGCGGCTGGCGGCTCGCGGACTTCGACCACGCGACCGTCGACGAAGTCGTTGCCGCAGCGCCGCGCGACGGGTTCAAGCAGCAGTTCATCGAGCTCGTCGAGCAGCAGGCCGCGGCGAAGCCGTGGTGCCACCTTCAGCCCTTGGTCGCCACCCCGGCCTTCGCAGAGCGCGTGCTCGCCGCGCCCTTCGACAGTTAGTGATGCGACCGGCAACGCTCGCAGGCTCCCTGGCCCGCGAGCACGCGGCGCGCTGCTCCCGCTCCGGCGGCGGCAAAGCCACCGCCTGCGCTTCTGGCCGGCTCCGTCAAGCCTACGCCGGCTGCGTCCTCGGCCTCGTCCATAGCGCCGCTATGAACGAGACCTGCGTCCTTGCATCGCTTGGTGCTCGCGACCCAGGAAGCGCGCAACGTCACCGGCCACATCACCGCAACGACGCGGCGGCGCGAAGCAGCTCCTCGCGGCTTAGGTCGCCCCCGACCGTGACGACGAGATTCTTCGTCAGCGCCCACAGGTGCGGGGTCGCGTGCGGCGAGACGACGATCTTTGCCTGCAGGTCGCCGGCCACGACGCTTTCCGGATGGTCGACGAAGCCCTCCGGGCTCGCGAGCGGATCGCCCCACGCTCCCGGGCCGCGCAGTCTCGTCGTAACCAGGAACTGGTCGATCCCGCGCCGGTAGGAGAGCGAGACGACCATGCGCGACGGCGGGTTGCCGCCCTCCTTGCCGGTCGGCGCGCTCTCGCGGGCGACCGCGACCTGCGCCAACCGGTACCCGGCGGGCACGCTCCCTGGAACGAGCGGCGCGTACCCGGCCGCTGCTTCGGCCTGGGCGAGCGTGACGCGGTGGAAGCCGTCGTCGCTTCTCATCACCTCTGCGCCCGCGGGGAACGTGAGCCTGAACGTGTCGGCGGGAAGGGTCGTGTCGACCGCGAGCTGCTCGATGCGAAGCTCGCGGAGCAGCGCGCCGTTCTTGCGCTCGACGACGCGCACCGGCATGCCGGTCGTCTGGTCGACGGTGACCTCGAGGTTGTCGCCGGAGAGCTCGGGCGCGATCTGGTTCGGGATCGTCGCAACGTCGAGCCGCCACGCCGGCCTGCCTTCGTACGTGAGCTCATGGACGGCGGGATCGCCGGCCGCGAGCGCGGCGCGCACATAGGCGGAGAGCTCGTCCGGGAGGATCCACGTCGGCGGCCCCTGGTCGGGCGGCCCGGGCGCGACGCCGTCGCGCTCCGCGTAGAACACCGTGCTGGCGCCGAGACTCGCGCTGTGCTGCGCGGAACGTGCGATCCCCGTCGCGGCGTCGTAGGTGATCACCTCGCCGGCGGCGGGCCCCTCGAGGCGGACATCGCCTGCCGCGTCGAGCGCGAAGGTCCAGCGCGCCGTCGCTCCCTGCGCAGGCCCGTCGGCGACGAGCACGCCGCTCAGGTTGCGCATCTCGATGAGCGCCTTGCGGAGGTGAGCCTTGACGACCGCGGCGGTTGCCGTGTCGGGGCCTGCGACGCTCGGGGTCCGATGCATGCGCGGGATGCCGATCGCAACGAGGGCGATCGCCGCCACCGCCGCCACCGCTCCCGCCCGGAGCCCCCAGCGCGCCCTGGGACGGCGAACGGCGTCCTCCGCCGCGAGCCGGCGGCGCAGCTCCCGGTGGAACTCCGGCCGGTGCTCGGGCACGTCGAGCTCGCGCAGGGCGGCGCCGAGGCGCTCGTCACGGGAGGTGTCGTTGCTCATCGTTCGGACGCTCCTTCCAGCTGGTCGTCGAGAAAGCGGCGAAGGTGGGCGCGCGCACGGCTCAGTCGTGACGCGATCGTTCCCTCGGGGATGCCCAGCACCTCTGCGGCGCTCCGGTAGTCGAAGCCCTGCGCGTCGACCAGCAGCACGGCAGCCCGGTCGGCGGGTGGGAGTGCTGCGAGCGCGACGGCGAGCTCCTGCCGCGCCGGGATCGTCTCCGCTGCGCCGGGGCGAGGGTCGACCCGTTCGCGGACGCTGTCCAGCGGGACGACCCGACGGGTGTTGCGGAGCTCGTCGAGGCATGCGTTGTACGCGATCCGGTAGAGCCAGGTCGCGAGCGCGGCCTCTCCGCGGAAGCGTGGGAGAGCACGGAACGCGCGGAGGTAGGTCTCTTGGAGCGCGTCGTCCATGCGATCGCGATCTCCGAGCAGGCGAAACGCCAATGCGCGCAGGTCGGCGTCGTGCTGCCGGACGAGCTCCGCGAACTCTTGCTGGGTCGCGTTCAGCGGGTCACCGTCACGTCGAAGGTGCGTGCTGCGTGCGCGGTGGCCGTCTCGCCGCGCGTGGCGGCGTAGATCACCTTCGTGTGGCCGGCGGCCTTCGCGCGGTAGGTGATGACGACCGTCTGGCCGATGTCGCCTTCCCCGACCTGGACGAGGACGCGCGAATCGATCTGCCGGGCGAGGCGCCACGACAGCCTTTTGAGGTGCGGGAGCGCGACCGAGACGAGCGTGCCCTTCGGCGTGCGGACAGTCGTGACCGGTCCCTTCGGGAGCGGCCCGACCGGCGGGGCGGACGCCTCGACGGGGAGTGCGAGAACGAGGACCGCCGCCACAGCGGCGACGATCGAGCTGAGACGAAGCATGAGTTCAGACCCCTTTCTGGACAGCGTCTTCCTCTTTGACTCCGCGCGGCGCCGATTCCTTCGCACCTTGCGGGATACCTCTCGAAGATATATCATTCCGATACATGGAGCCGACGGCAGTCACGTGGGCGGTGCTCGGGCTACTGGCGCGCGGGCCGCGGTGCGGCTACGACATCAAAGCGGCAGTCGACCGGACGATCCGTCACTTCTGGGCGGCGAGCTACGGCCAGATCTATCCGGAGCTGAAGCGGCTCGAGGCCGCCGGCTGGATCGAAGGCGCCGACGGGTCACGCGGCGCGCGCTCGCGGCGTGTCTACAGCATCACCGCGGCGGGACGGCGGGAGCTGCGCGCGTGGCTCGGCGGGACGGAGACACGGATCGAGCTGCGCGACGAGTCGCTGCTCCGCCTCTTCTTCGCCGACACGCTGCCGCGCGACGACGCGCTCGGCCTGCTCGCCGCGCGGCGGGAGGGGTACCGGCAGATGCTCGGGTATCTGCGCTCGCTCGACGACGGCACCGGGCCGGACCCGCCGTTCGTCGACCTCGTCTACCGGTGGGCACTCGACTACTGCGACTGGGGAATCGAATGGTGCGAGCAGCAGGAGCGCCGCTTGCGCCGGGCCGCTTAGCCGATCTCCCGGATCCGACCTGGCGGTCGATCCTCGGCCGCGGCCTGCCGCAGTTCGCCGCCGAGGCGGTGCTTCCGGTTCTGGTCTTCTACGGCGCGTGGCGCGTGGCCGGGCTCGGCGCGGGAGTCATTGCGGCAACGGTCGTGTCCCTGGCGCTCGCCGCCGTCCTCGTCCGCCGCGGGCGCGACGTGACCCTGGTGGCGGTTGGGGCGGCGTTCGTCGTCGTCCAGGCGGTCGTCGGGCTTGCATCCCACAGCACGACCGTCTATCTCGCGCAACCGGTGCTCTTGAACGCGCTGTGGGGGCTCGGCTGCTTCGTCTCGATCGCGGTTCGCCGGCCGTTGATCGGCGTGTTCGCCGGGGCGTGGTACCCCTTCCCGGCCTGGTTCCGTGCGAGCGACGCGTTCCGGCGCGAGTTCTCACTGCAGTCGGCGGTGTGGGGCGCCTTCTACCTGGCCCGCGCCGCGCTCCGGCTGTGGGCGCTGCTCTCGGCGGGCGTCGGCGGGTTCGTCGTCGTCTCGGTGCTCACCGGCTCGCCGCTCGTGCTCGTCCTGATCGGCTGGGGAGTCTGGCACGCCCGGCGCACGTTCAGCGCGCTGGGGGACAGTCCCCAGGACGGGCCTCGCGCGGCCACGTCCCGGGGACTGTCCCCGGACAACCCGGTTAGTTGACGACGATGCCGAACGGCGCTGCACCGTCCGGGAGCGGTGTTGGTGACGATGCCAGCTCGGTGAGGCTGCCGCCGTCGACCGCGAATGCGGCGACCGCATTCGCTCCGTCCTCGACGAGGAAGAGCGTCGAGCCGTCCGGCGAGAGCCGGGCGTCGAACGCCCCACTGCCCGTGAACGACGTGCTGCCGAGCAGCGTCAGCGTGCCGTCCGCCGCGATCGAGTAGCTGGAGATGCTGCTCGACGCGGTGTTGACGGCGAACAGGAACTGCCCGTCATGGCTGATCTCGACCCAGCACGGCGCTGTCTGGAGATCGGGGTACGGCGAAGCGCCGATCGAGGTGAGCGAGCCGTCGGCCGCGACGTCGAACGCCGATACGGTGCCGTTGCCGCCGCCGTCGTGCGCGTTCGAGACATAGAGCTGCGTGGTGTCCGTCGGCCTGAACTCGCTGCCGAACGGGCCGAGGCCCTGCGCGGTGTAGGGCGAGCCCGGCGCCGCGGTGAGCCGTCCCGACGCATCGACGGCGAAGCTGTCGATCAGCGAGGTGTTCACGCGGACGCCGACGAGCCGCGTGCCGTCGCCGTTGAACAGCACGTCGCCCAGGGACGAGCCGTCGGGGACCGCGACAGTCGAACCGGCGAGCGGGCGGAGATGCCCGCCGGCGTTGAGCGTGAAGCCGGTGTAGTTGCTGCCGCCGTCGCCGGCGTTCGCGACGTACACGAGGTTGCCGTTCACGGCGATGCTCACCGGCTCGTTGCCGCCTGACGGGACGGTTCCTGCCTGCATGAGACTTCCGTTCGGCTTGATGCGGAGCACGGAGATCTCGTTGCTGCCGGCGTCGGCCGCGAGCAGGTAGCGCCCGTCGGCGCTCGCCTGGAGCGCGCCCTGGGAGCCGATGCCGCTGCCGGTGCCGGCGCCGCCCGTCGTGAACGGCGAACCGGGAATGGGCGTGAGCGTTCCGTCGGCGTGGCGGTCGAAGCCCGCGACGGTGTTGTCGTCGCGGTGTTGTCATTGACGATAGACGTGACCGACGACGCCCGAGGCGGCACTCGCAGCGGCGGGTGAGATCGTGGCCGCCACAGCGGCGAGCGCGAGGCCCGCAAGGGCGACGACAAGTTGCGCAGATCTGCGCATGAACGTTTCTCCTTCTTCAGAGGGACGTGGACGTGACGGCCCCACGCTCACACCCGGGTCTTGCGGCGGTCTTAACGAAGTCCGACCGTTCTCTTACATCGTTCTCAGCGTCGAAGGGTCAGCGGAGGAACGTGATCCGCAATAAGCGTCCCTCGATCGGGGGAGGTCAAATCGAGCTTTCGATCACACTCTTCGACGAGGTGTCGAAGCTGCGGCGGCTAGGTTCATCGTTTGGTCCGGGTGTTGAGCGGCGCTCAACTCTCCTTGCTGTCACGACGGCGGCGGTCGCCGTGGTCGTCGTTCCGCTTGGCCTGGCGATCGCGCGTCACGAGGGCGACGGCGCCTCGATCGTCACCGTGGCCGCCTTTGCCGCTCTCGGGTACCTCGCGTCGAGGATTCGCTTCGGTTCGATGCCGGGAGAGCGTGAGCGCTACACCCCGGGTTGCGCAGTCGTGGTTGCGGCGGGCGTGATCGGTGGGCCCATCACAGCGGTCGCGACGGCGGTCGCCGCCGCTCACCGGTATGGCGACAAGCGGGCGAATCTCTTCTGGGTCTCGGAAGCGGCGCTTGTTGGTCTCGTCGCAGGCGTGGTCGGGCAGACGGCGCTACCCATTCCGCTACGGGTTGCCGCCACGCTCGGGGCTGCACAGGCAGTGACCCTCGCAGCGCTCGCTGGCGTGCATCGCGCCCGCTCGATCCCGGGCCTTCGGACGCTTCTCAAGGGGGTAGCGGGACTGCTGTTCCTGGTCGAGTTCGTGGCGGCGACTCCGCTGATCGCTTTGCTGGCCAAGAGCTACGGCGACGATCCCGTGCTCGTGCTCGTGACGATCGCAGCGCTCCTTGGGGTCATTTGGGTCGCGCAGCGCGGCCGGGACGAGTACAGGCGTGAGTTGTCGAGTGAGCGTGAGCGGGCTCGTCGCGACGCTTTGACCGGGCTCCTCAACCGGCGCGGGTCGGAGGAGGCGCTTGTGCACGAGCACGCGCGGATCGCTCGCGGCGGAGGAAACACAGGACTGCTTCTCCTCGACTTCGATCGCTTCCACTGGATCAATCAGACGTATGATCTTGCAGGCGGCGACCTGGTGCTGCGGGAGCTGTCACATCGTCTGGTTGCCGAGTTGCGTGCGGGCGATGTGGTCGGCCGATGGGGAGGAGAGGAGTTGATCGTGCTCGCTCCCAATCTCGAGCCGGCTGCAATCTCAGTCCTGGCGGAGAAAGCACGAAGAATCGTCCGCGATACGCCGGTGACGATCGGCGACGTGACCGTGCCCGTCACGTGCTCGGTCGGGGCGGCAATGCTCGACGGCAGCGCTAACTCGTCGGTAACCCTTCAACGGGCAAACCGCGCGCTCAAACAAGCCAAAGAGCTGCGTGACACTGCGTGCGTCGATTCAACTTACGAACACCCGCGAACCAACGTGCTCGCGACCCACGTCGATGCAGTGACCGGGCTGCTCAATCGTCAGGCGCTCGTGGACCTCGTACTGCCACGTGAGGTCGAGAGATCCCTCGAGCACGACACTTCGCTCGCCCTCCTTCTCGTCGACCTCGACAACCTGAAGGAGCTCAACGACCTCTTCGGCCACGCCGTCGGTGACCGCGTGCTTGCTGGTGCAGCCGACGCGATCACCGCCGCTGTCGGTCGCGAAGATCTTGTCTTTCGGATCGGTGGCGACGAGTTCGCCGTCCTACTCCCGGTTGAGTTTGATCAGGCCACCGAGACCGCAACTGCGATGGTCGCCGCGATTAGTAGGCGGAGGTTCGCGGATGAGGAGGCGATGCCCTCTGCGCTAGCGCACGTGACCGCTT
This sequence comes from uncultured Thermoleophilia bacterium, assembly GCA_963785875.1. Classification (GTDB taxonomy): domain Bacteria; phylum Actinomycetota; class Thermoleophilia; order Gaiellales; family Gaiellaceae; genus PALSA-600. The sequence continues at coordinate 341,143 of CAWAWV010000005.1, forward strand.
CGATCGGCGTGGCGGTCCTTCCTGCCGGTGCTGCGGAAACGAGCATTACTCTGGCAACTCAGGCGCTCCTCACCGTGGCCGAGGATGCAGTGATCGAGGCGAAACGCGCTCGAAATCGCGCGGTCGTAATCCCGGTGATGGCTGCGGCGCCCGTGGAGCCGCCGGCCCGAGCCCGAGGCGCCTTCGCTTAACGGGCGTCGGACGCCGAGAACCATCGAGCTGAGCCGCCACGTGGCGCGCCCAGGCGCCTGCCTTCGGAAGCGGGATGGGTCGCCCTGCGCGGACCGCGATCGGGTGCACCGCACCGCGGAGCAGCGTGTACGTCCCGGGAACGCCGAGCGCCTGCGCGCGCGCGAACCCGCGCCGCGAGTTGGCCGGCGAGACGCCGGGGATGCCCGGCAGCGGACGGTCGAGCGAGCCGTGCAGGACGTCGAGCCGGCGTCCGCGGAGAGGCTCGACCGAGAGCCGGTCGGGGATCCACGGCGCGAGGCCGAGCACCCCCGTGACCCGCGGGTCGTCGGCGACCGAGATCGCGACGGCGCCGCCCATCGAGAAGCCGAGCAGGAGCGTGCGCTCGGCGTCGAGCTCCGCCACCGCCGCGCGCGCATCGTCGACGCACCAGTCGAAGCGGTTCCACGACTTGACCCTGTACCTGATCTCCGCGAAGCGAAGCTGCGGAAACTGCGGTGCGAGTCGGCCGACGAGCCACTCGAGCGACGCGCTCCAGGTTCCCTCGACCGCGCGCGCCTGGCCGCCGTTCACGCAGACGACGGCCGCGGCATTCGCCGGTCCCTGCACGCGCATCGCTGCGCCGCTGCTGAGGCGAACGCCGTCGCTCACGGTCTGCGAAGCGTATGACTTACGGTTTTGGCGGGCGAGCTACGCCGAGCTCTCTTCCCGCAGCGCGGCTGTCTCCTGACGTGAGCGAGCGGCCTCCGCTCGCAGTTCGTCCTCGCCGCGCACGCCGCCGCCGCGTGCTTCCTCGTCGCTCGACGCGGCGTCGGCAGCTTTGGCGGGTGGCGTCGCTCGTGGGGGCTGGGCGCTCGCGTCGTCGGTCGACGGCTCACGGCGCAGATCGGCAACAGCAATCGCCAATTCCTCGAGCCCGGCTGCGAGGGCGCGGCCCCACCCTTCGATCAGGATTGTGAGCCGGGTCTCGACGTCGCCTTTCGGCAACTCGTCGAGGAGCTTCGCCGCCCGTTCGACAGAGGCGTCGATCGCCGCCTTGACACGTTCACGCTCGGCCATCGGCTTCTTCTACTCGCGCGGGCGAACGCGAAACGCGTGTCGGCTACGGCATGCGTGTCACCGAGACGAGCTCGTTGCGCTCGTCCCCGCCGCGCTCGGTCTGCTCGAGGACCGTGCCGATGCCGCGCACGTACAGCTTGTGGTCGACCGTCCCCGGCTCGAGCGGCGTCGTCTCCTCGGTGAGCAGCGCTTTTGCGGCGCCGCGCGGGCTCACCGTGTTGAAGAGGCCGATCACCTTGAAGTGATCCTCCGCGTGCCCCTTGTAGTACTCCTGCCGCCCCGATTGGCCGACGCGCGGGTGCGCGGGCATGAAGATTCCCGCTTGCGCGCCGGCGACACCCGCCGTCCAGCTGCCTTCGGTACTCGTGACGCGGCCGTGGGCGTCGAGCTCGGCCGTCCGCTCGCCGAAGTACCACACGTTGCCGCGGGCGTCCTGGCTGTACCAGTCGGTAGTGCGCTCCTCGAGCCGGCCGTTGAGAGTGAGCCGGTCGTCGACCGCGACGCAGCGAACCCCGTTGATCGCCCGGGTCGCGTGCGTGACGACCACGACGTCGCGGGCGCGCTTCCCGTCCTTCACGCCGCTGTAGACGTAGCGAGTTCCGGGTAGCAGCGGCAACCACGGGTTATCGACGCGGGCGCTGAAGCTCGAGACGGGCGGGGCCGACGCCGGGTCGGACGGTGCGACCAATGAGAGGAATGCAGCAACGAGTGCGCATGAGAAAAACGATCTCATCGTTCCTCCTTGACGATTTCAGGCCACCCTAGGACACATGCGCGTGCGAAGCTCGAGGTGTGCGCTCGCTGCTCGCCTACCTGCGCCCCTCGCCGACCGTGCCGCGGCTCCCGTGGAGCGCTGTCGGGACGCAGTGGCGGCCGCGCCCCGCGACCGCCTTCGTGCTGCTCGTGGGTGTGTCGCTGTTCGGGGTCGGGGAAGGAGCGATCGTCGCGGCCGGCCTCGGCAACGCCCCGTGGACCGTGCTGGCGCAAGGGGTCGCGTCGAAGACGCCGCTCGACATCGGCGGCGCGACGATCGTGGTCAGCGCGCTCGTCCTCGTCGGGTGGATCCCGCTCCGCCAGCGGCCGGGCCTCGGCACGGTTGCGAACGTCGTCGTGATCGGCCTCGTGCTCGACGTGATGACGCGCGTGCTCCCGCATCCGCACCAGTTCCGCTACCAGCTTCCCCAGGCGGCGTTCGGCGTCCTCGTCGTCGCGATCGGCGGTGCGCTCTACCTCACCGCGAACCTCGGGCCGGGGCCGCGCGACGGCTGGATGACCGGCCTCCACCGCCGGACCGGGATCGGGATCGCGACGGTGCGCACGACGATCGAGCTGGTCGTGCTCGCCGCCGGCATCCTGCTCGGCGGGCACGCCGGGCTCGGCACGCTGATGTTCGCGCTGCTCGCCGGGTACGCGCTCGCGGGGATCTTCCGCGTATTGATCTGGACGACGGCTCCGGCGCCGCTCGTCCCCGAGACCGAGGCCGCGTGAGCGATCACGCCGACATCCGCGCGGCGGTGGCGGAGCTGTGCTCGCACTTCCCCGGCGAGTACTGGCGCGCTCTCGAGCCGGACGGCTACCCGCAGGAGCTCGTCGCGGCGCTGACGGCGGGCGGCTGGCTCGGTGTGCTCGTTCCCCAGGCGTTCGGCGGTGCCGGCCTCGGACTGACCGAGGCGAGCGTCGTCCTCGAGGAGATCAACGCCTCGGGCGGCAATGCGGCCGCCTGCCACGCGCAGATGTACACGATGGGCACGATCCTGCGGCACGGCTCCGCCGAGCAGAAAGAGCGGTGGCTGCCGCAGATCGCTGCCGGGACGCTTCGCCTGCAGGCGTTCGGCGTGACCGAGCCGACTGCCGGCAGCGACACGACGCGCATCGAGACGACCGCCGAGCGGACCGGCTCGGGCTACGTCGTCCGCGGTCAGAAGATCTGGACCTCGCGCGCGCTGCACTCCGACCTGATGCTGTTGCTCGCGCGCACGACTCCGCTCGATGCGGTCGAGAAACGGACCGAGGGCCTCTCGACCTTCATCGTCGACATCCGCGCGGCCGTGGCGGCCGGGACGATGACGATCCGGCCGATCCGGACGATGCTGAACCACGCGACGACCGAGGTGTTCTTCGACGGCGTGGAGCTCCCGGCCGACGCACTCGTCGGTGTCGAGGGAAGCGGCTTCCGGCAGATCCTGGACGGGATGAACGCGGAACGGATCCTGATCGCCGCCGAGTGTGTCGGGGACGGTCGCTGGTTCGTCGAGCAGGCGGCTCGCTACGCCTCGGAGCGCGTCGTCTTCGGCCGCCCGATCGGGGCCAACCAGGGCGTGCAGTTCCCGATCGCTCGCGCGCATGCCGCCGTCCACGCCGCCGATCTCGTCCGCCGGGAAGCGGCGGCGCTCTTCGACGAAGGCGCGGACTGCGGGGCCGAGGCGAACATGGCGAAGCTGCTCGCGTCCGAGGCGTCGTGGCTCGCCGCGAACGCCTGTCTCGACACGCACGGCGGGTTCGGCTTCGCCGCCGACTTCGACGTCGAGCGAAAGTTTCGCGAGACCCGGCTCTACTCGATCGCACCGGTGTCGAACAACCTGATCCTCGCGTACCTCGGCGAGCACGTGCTCGACCTGCCACGCTCGTACTAGAGCTACGCTCTTGGGCGTGGCGCGCACGGGTCGCTTCCTCGGTATCCCCTACGACTGGCGCCGGCCGACGGTCGCCCGCTTGAAGTCGCGCTGGTGGAACCCCGAGGATCCCCGCGTCTTCACCCCGCGGGCGTTCGGCTGGGGGTACGCCGTCAACTTCGCGCGGCTGTTCCGTCGGCGCTAACTGACACGTTTCCGCTCTCGCCCGCGGCGGTACCACCTCGGGCAAGCGAACACAGGGGGTCTGTCATGCCGCCACGCGGGGTGAAGAAAGGCACGAAGCGAGCCCGTCAGTACGAGCACATCAAGGAGAGCCAGCTCGAGCAGGGGCGGTCGGAGGATCGGGCGGAAGAGATCGCCGCTCGCACGGTCAACAAGGAACGCGCACGCGCGGGTGAGTCGCGCGAGCGGTCGCGGACGTCGACCGGCGACATCTCGTCCGGTCGGCGCGGCGGCCTGCGCTCGGGGACGAACCGTCCGAAGGGACGGACGCGCGACCAGCTCTACGAAGAGGCGAGGCACATGGGGATCGAGGGCCGCTCGAAGATGAGCAAGGCGTCACTCCAGCGGGCGGTCGACCGGCGGAAGTGAGAGCAGCTCGCGCAGCTGGTCTGGGCTCGCGTTCCCGCCGCTTGCGATCAGCGCGACGCGCTGGCCGGCGAGCGTGTCGCGGAGGCGGATCGCGGCCGCGAGCGGTGATGCGCCTGCGGCCTCGATCAGGTTCCGGGTCGACTCGATCATCAGGCGCTGCGCCGCGCGGATCTCGTCGTCGGTGACGAGGACGAAGTCGTCGAGGAGCTCCCACATGATCCGTTGTGGGAGCTCGAAGGCGACGCGCGTCGCGAGCCCCTCGGCGAACGTCTTCATCTCGTCTTCGAGCAGCTCCCGCTCGCGCCACGAGCGGTAGGCGGCGGGGGCTGAGTCCGACTGCACGCCGATCACGCGGATCGACGGGTCGAGCGTCTTCGCGACGATGCACGCGCCGGCGGCGCCGCTGCCGCCGCCGACCGGGACGATGATCGTGTCGAGGCGCGGCTCGTCTTCGAGGATCTCGAGTATCGCGGTGCCGACGCCGGCGATCAGCAGCGGCTCGTTCCCCGAATGGATGTAGCGGAAGCCGTGCTCGCCGGTGAGCTGCTCGGCGTGCTCGCGGGACTCGTCGAAGTCGGAGCCGTGGGTGATGACCTCGGCGCCGAGGTCGCGCATCGCGCCGACCTTCACCGGGTTCGCGCCTTCCGGGACGCAGATCGTCGCCTTCACCCCGAAGAGCCGCGCGCCGTGAGCGATCGACTGGCCGTGGTTCCCGGTCGACGACGCGACGACGCCGCGCTCGCGCTCGGCTGGGCTGAGCTGCGAGACGAGGTTGATCCCGCCGCGCACCTTGAACGCGCCGGTCGGAAGATGGTTCTCGTGCTTGACGAAGACGGTTGCGCCGACCAGGCGGCCGAGCGGCGGGTATTCGCGCAGCGGCGTCGGGCGCAGGTACGGCGCGATCCGCGAGCGCGCTTCCAGGACGTCGGCGAACGTCGGTGCCTCCACGACCTACATCTTGAACATCGTGTGCAGCGTCGGGATGCCCTCACTTTGGGCCGGCGGCTACGACGGCGGGAGTGCGCCCGAGACGTGCGCGAAGACCTTGCCGACGATCTGCCACCGGCCCTCGATCTTGGCGAGCGAGAGGAAGCTCGTGAACGAGACGGTGCCCCAGCAGCCGTCTTCCTCGACCGTCGCGGTGGCCACATCGCCCGCCTGCGCGATCGACGTGATGTGCGCCGTGTACCTGCCGTCGCTGTTCAAGGGCGAGGTGGTTTCCATCTCGATCATCTCGGCGATCGGGACGTCGTAGCGCGTCCCGCCGAGCGACCCGAACATCCGCGCGTCCTCGTGGAATGCCGCCCTCAGCTTGGCGGCGTCACCGCTCGCCGCGCCCTCGATGTAGAGCCGGACAACGGTGGCGATCGCCTCGTCTTCCACCACCGCGTGACTTCCGATCATGTGCCCTCCTCAGGCTGCCAAGCCTGATTGTCGTCCGTTCCGGCCGCCGACGCCAGTCTTTGACGTCAGTTGGCGTCGGAGGGGAGGTACTCGTCGTCGGTGACGTGTTCGCCCCAGGTGGCGTTGTTCCCGCCTTCGTCCACGTCGAGGAGCGCCAGATGGGTCATGAAGCGGTCGGGCGCAGCGCCGTGCCAGTGCTCCTCCCCGGGCTCGAAGAAGACGCGGTCGCCGGGCAGGATGACCTCGACCGGGCCGCCTCGGCGCTGCGCACGGCCGATTCCTTCGAGGACGTAGATCGTCTGGCCGTTCGGATGCGTGTGCCAGGCCGTGCGCGAGCCGGGCGTGAAGTGGACGCTGACGGCGCTCAGGCGCGAGCTGCCTGCCGGCGTAGCGACCGTGTCGAGGTACACGGTGCCTGTGAACCAGTCGCTCGGCCCGCGGCCGGTCTCGAGGCTGTTCCGGGTTATCTGCATGTGCGCGCTCCTAGTATTCGTCGTGGCGGCGAAGCCACACCTGGGACGCGCTTTCGTCGCGTCCCTTCGGCGCCCGGTCGAGGATTCCGTAGTAGCCCATGAGGAACTCGACGCCGCGTGCGGTCGCCGTATAGGTCTGGTACACCGCGCCGTCGTCGAGAACGAACGCAGTGACCCCGGGGCCTTCGGTGAGGTAGCCGACGACATCGGTGCCGCTCGACCTCGCGTTGTACTCGACCACCGGCGGGGTTCCCGCTTCCAGCATCGGCGCGAACGCCTCACGTGTCTGCTCCACGCTGCGTGAGTGGCCGAAGTCGACGTTGAAGTCGGTGTTCGCAGACGACGCCCACGGCATGTTCCAGCCCATCCGTTGTTTGTACGCCTTCAACTTCTCGATCGGCGCCTGCGAGACGAACGTCATCGTCACGTCGCGTGCATGCAGGTGGGGAAGTGCCCCGTCGACGGTGTCGGCCATCGACGAACAGGTCGGGCAGCCGGCCTCGTAGCTCGGCCCGAACATGAAGTGGTAGACGAGCAGCTGAGTCCGCCCTGCGAAGAGCTCGGCGAGCGTGCACGGCCCATCCTCGGTGTCGAAGCGGTACTCCTTCTCGACGCGCAGCCACGGAAGCTCGCGTCGCTGCCGCGCCAGTTCGTCGCCCAGGCGGGTGTGCTCCTTTTCCCGCGTGAGCAGGGCGTCGCGGGCGGCAGTCCACTCCTCGCGGCCTACGACTTCGTGATCGGTCATCAGGTTCTCCTTTCACCGATGATTTTGCAGAGCGCTTCGGGTCTCGTGTTCCGTGAACCTGGGAAGCTTCGGGTTCGAGTCCGCAAAGGGGGAATGAGAATGCCTGAGCACAAGATCGGAACGCGTGAAGAATGGCAGGCGGCCCGCGACGAGCTCGCCAAGCTCGAAGCCGAGCAGGCGGAGCAGAACGAGGTGGTCAAGCAGAAGCGTCTCGAGCTCCCCTGGGTGCCGGTCGAGAAGGACTACGTCTTCGACACCGAGGAAGGGACGAAGACGCTGGCCGAGCTCTTCGAGGGGCGAACTCAGCTCCTCGCCTACAACATCATGTTCGGGCCCGAGTACACGCTCGGCGCCTGCCCCGGGTGCACCAGCCTGGGCGACGGGCTGGACGGCTCGCTCGTCCACCTGAACCACCGCGACGTGACGCTCATCTGTTTCTCGCGGGCGCCGATCGAGCGGCTGACCGCGTACAAGCAGCGGATGGGCTGGGAGTTTCCGTACGTCTCCACCTATAACACCGACTTCCCGTTCGACTTCGGCCTGGCCCTCACCGAGGGCCAGGCGCAGCAGATTCCCGAGGTGAAGGAGATGATCGACAACCCGCCCGACTGGCTTCAGGACTGGGCGGAGCAGGTCGGCGCCGAGCTCAAGGACGGTCTCCGCGAAGGTCCGACGTGGATCGCCTTCGCCCGCGACAACGGAACCGTCTACCACACGTACACGGTGATGGCTCCCGATCCGTTCGTCGCGCCGTACTTCAGCTTCCTGCTCGAACGCACGCCGAAGCCTCAGCCGTCGGAGGTCCGCGCGTGGCGGAAGGACGAGTATCCGGCCTGACGCCAGATCGGCGTTGCGATCGCGGCGAGCAGCACCGTTGCGAGGCCGGACGCAGTGAGCGTCCACTTGGCGCCGATCGCAGCCACGAGCGGGCCGCCGATCGCGGTGCCGAGCGGTGCGGCGACGATCAGGGCGGCACTACGGGCGGCGAGCACGCTCGGCAGGTTCGCGGTCGTCGTGATCGACTGGAAGAGCGCATACGTGAGCGGCGTGAACGGGCCGTAGACGATGCCGCCCACGGCGAAGCATGCGAGCGTGACCGCGGTTGGCGCGAACGCGAACGGGATGAGGCACACGCCCCAGCCGGCGACGATCAGCAGAACGGTCCGCCGGGTGGCGTGGCTGTGGAGCATCCCCACGAGGAGGGTCGACGCGAGAGCGCCGGCGCCGAAGCTCGTCCAGTAGGCGCCGAGCAGTCTGGCGTGCGCGTGCAGATCGTGGGCGACGTACACCGGCAGTGCGTCCTCGACCGGCCCGTAGAGGAAGAAGAACAGCCAGGTAAGGGCGATCAGTCCGAGCAGGTCGTTGCGGCGCAGGAGGCGGAAGCCGGATTCGGCTGCGTGCGTGTCGACCGGCTGCTCGGTCGTCGGAGCGGCGGTGTGCGTTCGCCAAGCCTGGACGCCGAGGAACGCGAACGACGCTGCGTCGAACGCGAGCAGCCAGCCGGGTGCGATCGTTGAAAGCGCGAGGCCGGCGATCGCCGGCCCGAGGATCGTCGCGAGCCAGACCTGGGCGCTCGCGAGCGAGTTGGCGGCGAGGCGTCCCTCTGCGCCGCCGAGCTCGGCGAGCATCGTGTACTCGCCCGCAGTCCCCCAGCTTGCGAGGAGCGACGAACCGGCGAGCAGCGCGACATAGGCGGCAGGCGAGAGCGCCGCCGCCGCCGTGAGCACCACGATCGTGCCGAGGAAGCCCGTGCGCAGGAGGCAGTGGGCGAGAACGAGGGTTCGCGCGGGACGCCGGCGGAGGTACCTCCCGAGCGCGAGCGCGCCGACCGCGCCCGGCAGGGTGTAGGCGGCGACGGCGAGCCCGACGAACAGGCCGAGCTCGCCGGCCGGCGCCGTCCGTACGGCAAGCCACGCAATCGTGACGGTGCTCATTCCGTCGCCGAGGGACGAGACGCCCAGCCCCGAGAGCAGCCGCCGTGTGCGGCGCTCTCGGAGCAGGACGCGGTAGGCGCGCGGGATCAGCTAGCGGCCTTCTTGACGAGCGCAGTGATCTCCTTCTCGTCGGCGGCGGTCAGCTTCGTCAGTGCGAAGGCGATCGGCCACATCGAGCCGGCGTCGAGCTTCGCGCTGTCGTTGAAGCCGAGCATCGCGTAGCGCTCCTTGAACTTCTCCGCGTTGCGGAAGAAGACGACGACCTTGCCGTCCCTGGCGTAGGCGGGCATCCCGTACCAGGTCTTCGGTGTCAGGCCCGGCGCGGCGGCCGTGACGAGCTCGTCGATTCGCTTCGCGAGCGCGCGGTCCTGCGGCGACATCGCCTTGATCGCGTCGCGCACCGCGGTCTCGCCGTCCGTCTTTTCCTTCAGCTCGCGGGCGCGTGCTCTCATCGCCGCCTTCTCCTCGGCGGTGAATCCCTTCTTCTCAGCCATTGCGAACCTCCTCCCTGCCCGCGAGGCGGGCCAGCACGGCATCGATGCGCTCGAAGCCGCCCTTCGCGCCTTCCTCGACCCCGTAGTTCATCGTCGTGTCGCGCTCCTCGGTCGTGGCGAAGCGCATTGTCTGCGTCAATTTGGTCTGCTCGCCCAGATCCTCGAACTCGAGCGTCTGCAGATGGTTCTGAAACGTCTGCACGAGCCGCTCGGGCGCTTCGACCTCGCGGAACTCGCCCTCGACGACGCCGACCGCCGTCTTGAAGCGGTACCTGCCGCCCGGCCGGACGTCCAGCTCCTCGACGACCGTGCCGGCGCCCCACCATTCGGGGATCAGGTCCGGATTCGTCCAGACGGAAAAGACGTGCGCTCGCGGTGCATCGAAGATGCGCTCGACCCGGATCTCGAGCTCGTTCGGCTTGGTGACGGTGGTGGTGTTCATGTCGCTCCTCTTGTTCGTTCGACGACTTCTGCAAAGCGGTCGAGCCGCTGAAGCCACGTGGTGATCCCTTCGAACGCGTAGGGCGCCAGCATGCACCTGCGCACGCGGCCGATCTTCTCCGTCGTCACGAGCTCCGCTTCCTCGAGCAGCTGGATGTGCTTCTTCATCCCGGTGAGCGACATGCCGAAGGGCTCGGCGAGCTCGCTGATCGTGGCGCTCCCGACGCCGAGCCGTTGGAGCACGGCGCGGCGGGTCGGGTCGGCGAGCGCTGCGAAGGCGCGGTCGACCGTTTCTTGATACTGAACCATAAGGTTCACTATAACAGATCAGGCCCAGCGCCGAGAATGGGTTGATGCACGCATCGATCTGGAAGTTCAGCGGCGACCCCGACGAGCTCCTGCGCGGCTACGACGCGATGGTGGCCGAGATCCCGCCCGCCAACATGCAGCTTCATCTCTGCCTACGCGCGGCCGACGGGATCGTCCTCGTCGACACGTGCCCGACGAAAGATGTCTTCGACGCGTTCGTCGCGAACGACGCGGTTCGCAGGCTGCGCGAGAAGCACGGCCTCCCCGAACCGGCGCGCATCGACGACTTCCCCGTTCACGTCGTGTTCGTGGCCGGTCGGCGAACAGGATGAGGCGCGGCGTCCAGCCCATCGTGGGTGTAACGTCAACGCCATGCTGCCTGTGTTCACACTCGTCATTTCCGGTGTTCCGCACGCCTTCAGCGCGAGGGTGGCACCGTCGATCGGCGAGATCGTGACGATCGACGAAGGCAGCTCGAAGATCCGGGTCGTGCGAAGCGCAGACGGCGGGCGCGTCTTCATCGGTGAAGTCGTGACCGATCGCGCGTAGCGTGTGCCCGAGTTCGTCAGCGACAGGAGGTCATGATGGCGTCGAAGGACAAGAACTCGAAGAAGAGCATGTCGAAGAAGCCCGCCCAGAAGACGCTCAAGGAGAAGCGCCAGGCGAAGAAGGACAAGAAGTAGCGCCGGCCGAGCGAGGGAAGCCGAACGTACGCTCCCTCGCTCTGGCGCGGACGCGCGGCCCTGAGGGTTGCGAAGGCGCTCGGCCGAAATTCGGGGGTTACGTGAAGATGATCTGCCCGCCGGCCGCCTTCGCGTAGAACTCACCCACGCTGATGATGTCCTCGACCTGCGGCACGAAGTCGTCGATCGTCAGCCCGAACATGTCGACGCTCGCCTTGCACGCGTAGAGGTGCACGCCCGAGTCGTGGACGAGCTCGACGAACTCGGGGATGGGCGGGATGTCGATCTTCTCCATCTGGCGCTTCATCATTCGGGTGGCGAGGGCGGAGAAGCCGGGGACGGCGCCGATCCAGGTCGCCATGTGCATCCCCGGGTTGCCGACGGTCGCGACCTTGATCTTCTCGATCCGGTCCTTGCGGATCGCGTCGAGGCCGAAGAAGGTGAAGAAGAGGTCAGCCTCGATGCCCTCCATCCGGGCGCCGTTGGCCATGATCAGCCCTGGGTAGACGCCTTCGAGCGAGCCCTTCGAGACGACGATCGAGACCTTCTCGATCGTCGCCGGCCCGGCGGTGAGCAGTTCAGTGTGTTCGAGGAGTTCGGTCATCGTCGTTCCTCCTAGATGCAGCCCTTGGGCTTCGGGATTCCGCCGATCTTCGCGGCGAGCTTGGCCGGGCCCTTGGGGAAGAGTTGGTAGAGCTCCTTGATCGGGACGCCCGACTCCTTGCCCAGCGACCGGATCGAGGGAGCGTTGCCGGTGGCGAGGTAGCGGTCGCGCATGAAGCGGACGACGAGCCAGTGGCGCTCGGTCACTTCGGCGATGCCGTTCTGTGCGGCGATCGCCTCGGCGATCCGTTCGTTCCACTGCTCCGGGTCGACGAGAAAGCCTTCGGCATCGACGTCGACCGGCGCGTCTGCAATCAGGGTTGTGGTCATGTCGTTCTCCTTTCCTCAGACAGGAACGGGGGGTCGCTTCTTGCCGGCGGTAGGCATGGCGGGCCCGATGCCGGGAATCTCCCGGCCGGGCAGGAGCGCGTGCCAGTAGACCCACTGGAAGGCGAGCTTCCCGAGGTGGTTGAGACGTGATTCGCGCAGCAGCGGCAGGCCGAAGGCGGTGGGGAAGTGGCCGGGCAGCGGCTCGGTCTCGTAGTTGAAGTCGATCAGCAGCGCTTTGTGGAAGCCGGTCTCGATGAAGCAGTTGGCATGCCCGTCGAAGGCGCGCTCGAGCTCTTGGCCGGCGAAGTAGCGGGCGATGTTCTCGCTCAGGACCTCGGCTTCAAAGTGTGCGACGGAGCCGGCCTTCGAGGTCGGCACGTCGGTCGCGTCTCCGAGTGCGAAGACGTTCGGCTTCACCGTCGCCTGCAGCGTCTCTTTGTCGGTCGCGACAAAACCAAGCGCGTCGCCAAGTCCGGGTGTGCGTTCGACGAAGGCGGCGCCGCCGTGCAAGGGGACGGTGACGAGCAGGTCGAAGTCGAGCTTGCGGCCGTCGAACGAGGTGACCGTGCCGTTTGCACCGTCGACCTCGCCTGCGCTGAACTCGGTGACGAGCTCGATCTCCTTTCCGTCGAGGAGGAAGGAAAGGTGCTCGGCACAGGTCGGCTTGGTGAACGCGCTGTCGAGCGGTGTCGAGTAGACGAGCTCGGTCCGGTTGCGGATGCCACGCTCGCGAAGGTGCCAGTCGGCCAGAAACGCGAACTCGAGCGGCGCGACCGGGCACTTGATCGGCATGTCGACGAGGTTGACGACCAGTCGTCCGCCGTCGAAGTGCTCGAGCGCTCGGCGGAGCCCGTCGGCACCTTCGGGGTCGTAGAACGTGAAGACGCGCTCGTTCCAGCCGGGGCCGGTGAGGCCCTCGGTCTCCTCGGGCTGCAGGCGGGCGCCGGAGGCGACGACCAGCACGTCATAGGGGAGGACGTTGCCGTCCATCAGCACGATCTCGTCGCGATCGACCTCGACCCACGCGACTTCTGCCTCGTGGAAGTGGATCCCGTTTCGGAGTTGCCGCCGGCGCGGCCGCACGATCTCCTCGAGCGACGCCAGTCCGAAGGGAACGAAGAGCAGTCCGGGCTGGTAGACGTGCCGGTCGTCGCGGTCGACGACGTGAATCGCTGCCTCGTCCGCGTCGAAGAGGCGGCGGAGTCGGTTCGCCGTCATCGTGCCGCCCGTCCCGGCGCCGAGAATCACGATCTGCTTCTTGCTCATGCTCTCGCTCCTGCTGCCGCGTGATCAGGAAGCTCGATGTGTTCGTCGAACTCGAAGCCGGCGGCGAGGGAACGGCGCAACGGACAGGCGCTTGCCACCTTCTCGAGGCGCTTCAACTGGTCGTCGGTGACGTCGCCACCGACCTTGATCGCGATCGCGAATTGGCGCGGGGTCGCGTGGTTGTCGTAGTCGACGTCGACTGTTACCTCGCCGAGCTCCCATCCCTTGGTCCTCGCGTACATGACGAGGGTCGTCGAGATGCACGCCGCCAGCGCCGCGGGGAACAGCTCGTGCGGAGCCGGCCCGCTACCGTCGCCGCCGACCTGCGGCGGCTCATCGGTGATCAGACGATGCTGATGGTCGATCAGCACCTCCTGCCGAAGGGTCCCGGGGATCGAACGCGCGGTCGCGGTGAGACTCATTGCCGACAGCGTGCGCGCGACGCGAACGGGCGAAATCCGGGCACGCGCGGAAGCGCATGCGGACAACTACTCCCCTGAGTAGTTGTCCGAAGCCGGATCCGCACCGCTGCGGATGGCGCACCGGGACACGCGCCGGAGGATCGGAGCGACAAAGGAGGCAACGATGAACCGCAAGCTGCTGTGGGCGGTGCTGGTCGTCGGGTTGGCGCTCGTGATCGCTCCGTTCGCCATCGGGCTGCCCGGAAAGGCCGCAGCGGGCGAGAGGATGATGAACGGCTTCCAGCCGATCATGCAGCCCTCTCAAGTCCAGCTCACTTCGGGTTACTACAACCAGGTGTTCGTACCGCTCGGCGCGGTGACGCCGATGATGAGCGCGAAGAACCTCGCAGTCTTCCAGGGCTACCTGAAGGGCTTCTCGGGTGTGCAGTCCGACACCGCGAAGCTCGTGCCCCTGCTCGCACAGGCGATGCACATGACGCCGGCGCAAGTGAGGGCGATGATGGCCACGCAGCTACCCGCGATGGCGGCGATGCTGCAGAACCTCCCGGCAATGCAGCGCGACTTCGGCGGCCTGCTCGGGACGATGCAGCAGAACGTCGACATCTTCTCGCAGGTCCCTGCGGGGCTTGCGCACTACAAGCCACTCGTGACGACGATGCAGGCCAACGTCGACAACTATCGGCAGGTCAACAGCCTGCCTGACTTTCGACTGTTCACCTTCTTCTTCGTCGCACCGGGCGTCCTGCTCGTTCTGCTCGCAGGCTTCGGCCTCTTCGAAGGCACGATCAGGAGCTGGCACCCGTTCCACCACGACGCGCACCCAACGCATGCGTGACGTGACCGGAGCACAGGTGGGGGCCGAGTGGCCGGGTCTCCACCTCGCGGCTCGGAGGTTGGAGGCGACTCCGTCGCATCCACTCGCCGACGAGCTCGTTGCGCTGATCGCCGAACGCTTCAGGGTGCTCGGCGAGCCGACCCGGATCAGGCTGCTCGAGCATCTCCGCGAGGGCGAGGCGACCGTTCAGGAGTTGACCGATCGAACCGGCTCGACGCAGCAGAACGTCTCCAAGCACCTCGGCGTCCTGCGGCGCAACGGCATCCTCGCGCGCACGAAGCGGGGGAACTTCGTCTACTACCGGATCGAGGACGACGGGGTCTTCGCACTCTGCGAGGTGGTCTGTAACAGTCTGAACCGGCAAGCATCATCACTTCGGCAACTCGTCGGACAGCCGAGCGGCTGACCCAGACTGGGAGGTGGGAGCAATGACGTCGAGTGAAACGGGATATCCCGTGCGGTTCTCCGTCGACTACCCCGATCGGAAACTGAACCGGCTCAACACCGCGTTCAGGCTGATCTTCGCGATCCCGATCGTGATCGTCGCCGCCGCCCTCGGCGGCCACGAGGGCAGTGCCGCCGCCGGCGAGCACGGCTGGCGGATCGCCGGCGGGACCGGAGGGCTGCTGTTCCTGGCGCCGCTGCTGATGATCCTGTTCCGGCAGAAGTATCCGCGCTGGTGGTTCGACTGGAACATCGAGCTGCTCCGGTTCTCGAACCGGATCGGGGTCTACGTCGCCCTCATGGACGACCACTACCCCTCGACCGACGAGCGGCAGAGTGTGGCGCTCGACTTCCCCTATCCGGACGCGAAGCACGGGCTGAACCGGTGGCTGCCGCTCGTCAAGTGGCTGCTCGCGATTCCACACTACGTCGTGCTCGTCTTCCTCTGGATCGCGGCGGTGGTGTCAGTGGTGATCGCGTGGTTCGCGATTCTCTTCACCGGCCGTTACCCGCGCGGGCTGTTCGACTTCGTCCTCGGTGTCTTCCGCTGGACGAACCGCGTCGCCGGCTACGCGTTCATCCTGGTGACCGACGAGTACCCGCCGTTCCGGCTCGGCCCGTGATGCCGGCGTCGGCAGCATCAGGCCGGCAGCTCCGGCGCGAAACGACTGTACCCAACAGCAGTCAGGAGGTATGACATGCCAGAGACCAGGCGGGTCACGACTGAAGAGGCTAAGCGTGTCGGTGACGAGATCGGAGTCGACTGGGGTCGCTTCGACCTCGAGCAGTTCCGTCATGGCATGGACGTCGAGCTCGAGCATGGGTCACACGATCCGCAGACCGACGTGACGGGCGACGACCCGATCGTGACCGGAAAGATCGCGCTTGCGCACATGAAGGAATACCCCGACTACTACGAGCGCCTCGAGCGCATGGAGGCAGAGGCCGAACGCGAGTGGGCCGGGCGCTGATCCGACGAGCCGCCGACGCGATCTGACGGCCCGCTCCTTACCAACGCGATCGGAAGCTAGTACGGTGGCTGCTAACGACGATCGGAGAATCGTGGCAACGAAGAAGCAGAAGGCACGCGCGGCCGCGGCGGGTAAAGAGCCCACGGGCAAGCCGAAGCCGAAGAAGAAGACCTCACGCGGCAAGTAGCGGCGCGGCCGGCGGGCGCAGACTTGCGCATCGCTGTGCTCGCGCCGATCGCGTGGCGCGTGCCGCCACGCCACTATGGCCCGTGGGAGCAGTTCGCGTCGCTCCTGACGGAGGGGCTCGTTGCCCGCGGTTTCGACGTGACACTGTTCGCGACCGCCGACTCGATCACCCGTGCGCGCCTCGTTGGGACCGCGCCGGTCGGCTATGCGGAGGATGCGACCGTTGACGCGAAGGTCTGGGAGGCGTTGCACATTGCGACTGCGTTCGAACGGGCCGGTGAGTTCGACCTGATCCACAACGGCTTCGATTTCCTGCCGCTGAGCTTCAGCCGTCTTGTGGAGACGCCGGTCGTTACGACGATCCACGGCTTTTCGTCAGAGCAGATCCTGCCCGTCTACGAGCGCTACAACGACATCGGCCACTACGTCGCGATCAGTGACGCGGACCGGCACGACCGGCTCGACTATGCGGCGACGATCCACCACGGGATCGACCTCGGCGAATTCGATCTCGGCCCCGGTGACGGTGCCTACCTCTTGTTCTTCGGGCGGATCCATCCGGACAAGGGGACCGCCGAGGCGATCGACGTCGCCGAGCGAGCCGGCATGCCTTTGTTGATCGCGGGGATCATCCAGGATCGCGACTACTTCGAGCGGCTCGTGGAGCCACGAGTGGACGGCTCACAAGTGAGCTTCGTCGGCCCCGTCGACCGCGACCGCCGTGCGGCGGTGCTCGGCGGTGCAACAGCGCTGCTTCATCTGATCGACTTCGATGAGCCGTTCGGGTTCAGCGTCATCGAGGCGATGGCGTGCGGCACACCGGTCGTCGCTCGGCGCCGTGGCTCGATGGCGGAGATCATTCGCGATGGCGAGAACGGGTTCCTCGTCGACACCGTCGACGAAGCGGTCGCAGCCGTTCGCGGGTCAACGACGCTGAACCGAGGGTCAGTGCGCGCGTCGGTCGAGAGGCGCTTCGGCGTCGAGCGGATGGTCGATGAGTACGTGGCGCTCTACCGCCGGGTCGTGTGAGCGACCGGTTCCGGCTCGGCGTCAACTACTGGCCGGCGCGAACGGCGATGAGCTGGTGGTCGCAGTTCGACCCGTCCGAGGTCGCGAACGACTTCGCCCGCATCGCCGCGTGCGGTCTCGACTCCGTGCGGGTGTTCCTGACGTGGGAGGACTTCCAGCCGGCCCCGAACGACGTCGATCGAACGATGCTCGACCGGCTCGTCACTGTCGCCGATCTTGCGGGCGGGTCAGGGCTCGCGCTCATCCCCACGCTCTTCACGGGTCACATGAGCAGCGTGAACTGGATTCCCACCTGGGCGCTCGGGGGATCGGACGGCGAGGGACCTCTCGACGAGCAGCTGCTTCCCTTCCTCGCCCGTGTGACCCGCTGGCTCGGGAACGGCAAAGAGGTGTTGTTCAGCGAGTTCGGGCTCCCCACCCGTCGCGCGCGCTCGGCGGCGCGAGATCCTCGCCTCGCCGATGAGAACGCGGCCGCGGTCTACACGGCGTCGGCTCTCGAGGCGCTACGCGATGCGGGCTGTCTCGGCGCGATGCTCTGGTGCTACTCCGACTACGAGCGCGCGCGTTGGTCGAGCCCGCCCCTGGATCTCGCCACACACGAGCGGTCGTTCGGGCTCTGGCGTGCCGACGGCTCGCCGAAACCAGTTGTCGCAGCGATCGCGGCGTTCGCTGGGGCTACGCGCCGCGATGCGGGCAGCGACGACAGCTGGATCGACATCGGCCCGGACGACTTCGTGCGCGACCCGGGGCGACAGCTGCCTCGGCTGTACAGCCGCTACCGACGATCCTAGGCCGGCGCGGCGAGCACCGCGTCGAGCAAGGTCTGCGAGGCGCGCAGTGGCGAGACAGATCGAGCTGTCTGCGGCGCCGTAGTACAGCCGAACCTCGTCGCTCACCTCGTCGTGGACGAGCCCGCACGGGAACACGACGTTCGGCACGTCGCCCGTTCGCTCGTACGGCTCGAGCGGGGCGAGGATCCAGTCGGGAGCCGGCGCAGGACCCGCGTCGGCTCGTCGAGGTCGAGCAGGGCGAGGCCGACCCGGTAGATGTCGCCGGCGACGGTCTCCTTGACGCCGTGGTAGATGAGCAGCCAGCCGTGCTCGGTGCGGATCGGCGGCGGGCCGATGCCGATGCGCAGCGAGTCCCACCAGGCGCCTGCGCGCGGCTGGAGCACCTGCTCGGGCGCGCTCCAGCTGACGAGATCGTCGCGAGCGCGAGAGGAGGATCTCGCCGTGGCCGCCGCCGAATT
Source organism: uncultured Thermoleophilia bacterium (assembly GCA_963785875.1). GTDB lineage: Bacteria > Actinomycetota > Thermoleophilia > Gaiellales > Gaiellaceae > PALSA-600. The sequence continues at coordinate 359,433 of CAWAWV010000005.1, forward strand.
GGGTCTTCGGGCGGTGGAGAAGCACCCAGCGCCCGTCGATCCGGTGGGGCAGGAGGGCGGCGTTCTTGTCCTCGGGATGCCGGACGACGCCGTAGCGCTCGACGCGTGGTGAAGTCCTCCGTCGTGGCGAGGAAGACGGCGGGGCCGGCCGGGCCGTACGCCGTGCAGGTGATCACCCAGCGGTCGAGCTCGTCGACCCAGACGACGCGCGCGTCCTCGAATCCCCACTGCTCGCTCGCCGTGTCTTCGTCGGGTGCGAGCAGCGGCTCGCGGTCGACCGTCCAGCCGTCGACGCCGTTCGCCGAACGTGCGACCGTGAGGTGCGAGATCCCTCTGCGGTCTTCGACGCGCGCGAGGAGCACTGTCTCGCCCGTCGACCTCGGCGGCGGCCGGGTTGAAGACGGCGTTCACCTCGATACGGCCAGTCCGCGGCGGTCAGGATCGGGTTGCTCGGGTGGCGCTCGAACAGCTCGCTTGCGTTCATGCGAGCCGCGAGCTGCGAGCGTGAGTTCGCCCGCGCCGGCGCGAACACCGGCAGCGTCGAGGAGGAGCGCCGCCTGATGGAAGGCGAGCGTCGACTCGGCGCCTTCGTTGTCGTTCAGCGACTCGCTTCCCGAGCCCGTCGCTGCAGCCGCCGGTCGCGAAGTCGTAGAGCGGCTTCTGCAGGCGGTTGCGGCCGAGGAACCATTCGAACGCCTTGCGTCGCGCGACGTCCGTGCTCGACCCGATGCGTGATCGCGAAGGCGGTCAGCTCGGCCTCGACGAGGGCCGCGGCGTCGAGCGGCTGCTCGTCGCCGGCCCCGGGCGCCGGCTCGTCCCTGCGCCGTCCGCGGTGCCCGGGCAGCCGGAGCTCGTCGTCCGTCGAGGCCGCACTCGTCGCCGAGCCAGCGCAGCGAGTCGAGTGCGCGCTCGGCGAGGTCGGCGCGGCCGAGCGCGTTGCCGCCGGAGATGAGCGCCTGCGAGAGGCGTGCGTTGTCGTAGGTGAGCGCGTCCTCGAACCAGCACCAGTCGTCGGACGCGCTGCGTTCGTAGGCGTCGGCGAGCTGCTCGACGAGCCGCTCGAGCAGCGCCTGCGCGGCCGGCTCGAGCCGATCCGAGTCGAGGCGTGAGAGCCCGAGCACCGTGTACGCGGCCGTTCGCAGCGAGACGTCGCCCGACGAGCGTGCCGACGAGCCGGTCGAGCAGGTCGCCCGCCGGGCCGAACGACGGCCGGGATCCACGCGGTGGCGAGGATGTCGCCGAGCGCCCAGATCGAGCGGCCGACGTGGTCGCCGACGTGCGGCTCGTCGAGCCAGCGACGGTCGTAGCCCATGAAGTTGCGCATCCCGCCGCTCGCCGGCGGCCGCGTGCAGGAAGGCGAGCGACGCGGTAGAGGATCGCGCGTCCAGAGCCGCTCGTCGCCGCGGCTCTGCGAGCGCGAGCGAGACGACCGCGAGCCGGGCGACGTCGTCGACGCAGTAGCCGCTGTCGCGGTTGGGGATGATCCCGTGGGCGTGCTGCACGATGCCGACGTCGTCGACGAGCGTGAGCAGATGGTCGGTGCGCAGGCTCGTCAGGTGCAGGTCGGCGACGCCCGCGGGCCGGCGCCGCGGCGCGAGCGCGCTCGCCTCTGCCAGCACGGCAGCGGTCGCCTCGGCGACGGCCGGCCACGCGAGCGTCGAGCCGATCCGGCGGGCCTCGGCGCGTGCAGCCGCGAGCCCGTCCGGGTGGTCGAGGTAGCTGCAGACCGCGTCGGCGAGCGCGTCGGAGTCGCCGAACGGCACGAGGCGCCCGGCGCCCGAGGCGAGCATGTCCTGCGCGTACCAGTACGGCGTCGAGACGACCGCGCAGCCGGCGGCGATCGCGAACGTCAGCGCGCCGGAGGCGATCTGCTCCCGGCTCGCGTACGGCGTCAGGAAGACGTCGGTCGTGCGCGAGCAGGTCCGAGAGCTCGTCGATCGGAGAGGAACCGATCGTCGAACTCGACGTGTGTTCCGAGGCCGAGCTCGAAGGCACGACCGCTCGAGCATCAGCCGGTAGCGCTCGCCCTCGCGGCGCTCGACGTCGGGGTGCGTGCGGCCGGCGATCGTGTAGACGAGCTCCGGATGCCGCTCGACCATCGCCGGCAGAGCCTCGATCACGGTCTCGAGGCCCTTGCCGGCCGAGATGAGACCGAACGTCGAGAGCCGGAAGCCGTCGCTGCCACCGGACGAGCGGCTCCGGCCGTCCTCGCGTGCGCGCGCTGCGCGCGCGATGAGCCGTGCCGGCGCTCCGTGCGGGACGACGCGGACCTTCTCCTCGGGGCACGCGCCCGAGTCGACGAGCAGTCGCAGCGCCGTGTCGGTCATCACGATCACGAGCTCTGCCTCGCCGCACAGCTCCGTGAGCACCTCCGCCTGGTGCGGCGTCGGCTCCGAGAGCACCGTGTGCAGCGTCACGACGAGCGGCTGAGCGAGCTCCCGCGCGAACGAGAGGACGTACTCGCCGTCACGGCCGCCGAAGATCCCGTACTCGTGCTGGAGCAGCACGACATCGACGTCGAGCCGCCCCAGCATCCGTGCCGTGCGGACGTAGTCGCCGCGGACCGCCTGGGCGATCGTCGCGAGCAGGCCGCGCCGCTGCGGGCTCGACGGCTCGTGCACGACCGCGACGAGATCCGCCACTTCGAGCGTGTCCGTGCCGAGGAGCGCGCTCGCAGGTCGGCCGCAAACGCGCCGATCCCGCAGGCACGCGGCGGGTACGTGGAGACGATCGCGGTCCGCACGCTCTAGGTTCGCGGGGTTGCGAGTGGGTCGAGGGGCTTGGGCGTGACGTCGGTGCCGCCAACGAGGGTAAGCGTGGGCGGGGTGCGGGTCGGCTCCTCGGGCTCATCCTCCGGAAGTGGGCTCGCGCTCACAGCAAGCACCGGCCCGGTCCACCGTGGGTCGTAGTGACCGTGTCTACGGGACTGCTCGATCCGTTTGGCCATGCCAAACCTTCGATCCGCGGCGGCTGCCGCATTGACGGAGGCGTGAGATCGAACTGCGCGTCCGGGCTAAGGCGCCACTCGGATCGCTTCACGTCTGCTCCACCGTCGAGTGTAGCGGAGGGCCGTTCGTGGCGGCTCTGAACGCCCGGACGAAGAACGCATAGAGCCGGTGCAATTCGACGATATTCCGCGCGTCGAGGCGCGGTGTTGCGTGGGCCAGCAGCGACGTTACGGTGACTCGCACCTGCGGTGAGGCCGCGGCGAGCGCCTGCGCTTCGGACGCCGGGAAATACTTGTCCTGCGGCGCGGTCGCGATCTCCACCGGTGCGTGAAGGCGCGGCGCCACGTGGAGGGGTGATAGCGAAGCGGCGGCCGCGCGGACGTGAGCGGGCAGTGCGGCGTAGAGACCGTCGAACCGTGTGGGGTCGGTGTTTGCGAGCAGGTCGTAGAGGCGTTCGGCCTCGGCTCCCGCCCGGCGAAAGGCTGACTCGGGGAGCTCGATCGGACTGCTCGACTCGTGGTCTAGCGCCCGCAGCTCACGGCAGAGATCCGTGGTCGCCTGGGTGACGGCGAGGGTCGCGGCGAGCGAGCGGGCGAGGCCGACGCGCAGGTACGGCGGTGCCGCATGGTGTTCGAGTCGTTCGCCGTCGCGGTAGGTGCCGGTCGTCGCGAGGCGCATCACCTCGGCGAGATCACCGAAGGGCGCGACACAGGCGACGACCGAGACTCGCTGCTGAAGCCGAGCGTCGGCCGCCGCCAGGAGCGCGAGCGTTCCGCCGACGGAGACTCCGGCGAGAGCGACTCGTCCCCCGGCCGTTTCGGGCGATCGCGACGCCGCCTCCGAGACGGCGACGGACTGCGCGAGCGTTCCCGGCGACAGCTCCCCGCCGGCGACGCCGGCAAGGTCGGGGATGAAGACGCAGACGCCCGCCCGTGCGAGCGCGAGGCCGAGACGGTGCACCGTCGGGTGGCTTCGGCCGTCGGGCGTCGCGCCGTTCATGAACACGAGCGCCGGCCAAGGTGGCCGGCCGGCTGGCCGGACGACCGTCGACGCGATCCCGGCGACGGTGCCTTCGCGGGGCACCGGCTGCTTGCCGATGCGTGCGAGCGCTGACGCTCCCGGCAGCGACAGCGTCGTGCCGAGTATCGCGAGCGCCTGCGCCTGCGCGCGGAACGGCCTCCTAGGCGGGCGTTGCATGAGCGAGGTGCCGACGCTGCACGGTCAGCAGAGTCGACCCGGCCGCGCCGACGACAGCGGCTGCGAGCGCGCTGAGCGTGAGCAGCATGCCGGACGCGAGCGAGAAGTTGATCGCCGCTTGCTGTGTCACGCCGAGGCCGAGCAACACGACCGATGTCGTGCCGATGTTGACGATTGCGCCGCCGGCGGTGATCGGCAGGATCGAGGTCGCCGCCGCCAGGCAGATCACGACGAGCGCGAGCGTCGGCGAGAACCCGGCGCCGAGCGCGCTCAGGAGCAGCGCGCATCCGAGCGCTCGTGTCGTCCAGCAGCCGAACAGGAAGCCGAAGGCGACGAACGTCGACCGGGAGACCCCGACGTGATCGCCGACGCGTCTGAACGATCGTTCGACTCGGTCGGAGCGATCGACGAACGGCAGGCTCACGAGCCGAGGCCCGAGGACGAGGGCGGTGATGCAGCCGACGCAGAAGAGCAGCACCACGATGAGGGGCGCGCGGAAGATCGCGTCGCTCGTGGCGAGTGCGCAGACCGCGAGGGGCAGCATTGCGACGGCATCGACCATTCCGAGCGAGAGGATCGAGAGTCCGACCGTGTCGAGTCCGAGCCGCACACCGCCGAGCCTCCGCAGCGTCCAGATCTTGACGACGTAGTCGAGCCGGAACGGCAGCACGACGCCGCTGGCGGCAGCGGCCCCGCACGCGGCGAGGCAGCGGCTGCGATCGGGCCTATCCCCAGGGAAGAGGCGCTGCCACCCGAGGGCTCGCAGGAAGAAGCTCGTCAGGTAGGCGGCCGAGGCCGTGAGGACGAGCGCGACGTTCGCCCGTTCCAGCGGCCAGCCGGTCGTCGTGAGCCGACGCGCGGTGAGAAAGCAGGCGACGACGATCACGACGGAGAAGGCGATGCCCGCTCCGACTCGCGTCCGGCGCCACGCGGCGCTTCTCGTCCGACCGATCGTCATGCCTGCGGGAGGACGTAGAAGACGATCGTCGAGTACTGGCAGGCGACCGCGACGATCACGAGCGCATGGAACAGCTCGTGGTAGCCGAAGGTCGTTGGTGCGGGGTTGGGGCGTTGGCGCACGTACACGATTGCTCCGACGGTGTAGGCGAGGCCACCGGCAAGGAGCAACAGGGTGGCGACGAGCCCGATGCCGTCGACGATCTGTGGGAGCACGAGCACGGCGGTCCAGCCGAGCCCGATGCTCATCGCAGGCGCGAGCCACGTCGGTGGCCTCGCCCACACGAGCTTGACGAGCGCTGCAAGGCACGCGCAACCCCACACTGTGGCGAGGATCGGCACGCGCCAGCCGCGATGCAGGACGAGCAGCCCGATCGGCGCGTACGTTCCGGCGATCAGCCCGTAGATCATCGCGTGGTCGAGACGGCCCAGGCGGCGCGAAGCGGCGGGTGTCCACGAACCCCGATGAAAGACGCTGCTGACACCGAACATCGCGGCCACGCTCAACGCGAACGAGGCTCCTGCCGCGCGGGCGACGCCGCCGTGCGTCGTCAGCGTGACGGCGACCGCAGCAGGAACGGCGGCGAAGAACGCAATCTGATGCGAGACGCCCCGGAGACGCGGGCGTCCGGCTTCGAGGTCGCTACCGCTACGCTGCTTCGCGCGCGACTCTCGCGACGGCTTCGCGGATGCTGCCGGCGCGAGATGAGGCGATCGGAGCGGCGATCCCAATTCGGGGAGATGGTTCAGGGGTCGCCGCCCAACCGCCACCGGTGCGCGCCGCATCATCGCCGAGGCCGGTCGCTCAAATGAGGCGCGTCTGCCTTGCCGTTGGCGTCGGCGGAGGCGAACTCCGCCTCGAAGCGCGCCAGTGCGTGCGAGAACTCCGTGGGGATCAGCCAGATCTTGTTGGAGTCGCCTTGTGCGATCTGCGGGAGCATCTGCAGGTACTGGTACGCGAGCAGCTTGGGATCGACGTCGCCGGCATGAATTGCGGCGAACACCGTCTCGATCGCCTTCGCTTCTCCTTCGGAGCGAACGATTGCCGATTGCCGATCGCCCTCGGCTCGCAGGATCGCACTCTGCTTCGCGCCCTCCGCCTCCAGGATCTGCGCCTGCTTCACGCCTTCGGCGTTGAGGACGGTTGCGCGCTTCTCACGGTCGGCGCGCATCTGCTTCTCCATCGACTCCTGGATCGACGCCGGTGGGTCGATCGCCTTCAGCTCGACGCGGTTGACGCGGATTCCCCATTTGCCGGTCGCTTCGTCGAGGACGCCGCGTAGCTGCGTGTTGATGTGGTCACGCGAGGTCAGCGTCTTCTCGAGCGCGATCCCGCCGATCACGTTGCGCAGCGTCGTGACTGTCAGCTGCTCGATCGCCTGGATGTAGTTGGCGATCTCATACGACGCAGCTTTGGGGTCGGTGACCTGGAAGTAGATGACGGTGTCGATGTTGACGACCAGGTTGTCCTCGGTGATCACCGGTTGGGGCGGGAAGGAGACGACCTGTTCGCGCAGGTCGAGGAGCGGCCGGAGCCGGTCGACGAACGGCACCACGAGCGCGAGGCCAGGGCCTAGTGTTCGCTGGTAGCGCCCGAACCGCTCGATCACGCCCGCTCGTGCCTGCGGCACGATCCGAATCGTGCGCGCGACGACGAGCAACACGAATGCGGCGACTGCGAGCAACACGATCAGGGTGGCCATCAATCCTCCGGAGTCGAAGCCTCGATGCCGACCTGTCGTTGAGGTCGGCCTGGTGCAGCTCCAACCCGCTTGGCTGTGGGAGGATCGCCGGCGCCGGTCTCTATGGCGCCACGACGCAGGATAGCACCGGGTTTCTGCGGGCTACAGCTCGGGATCGATCTCTGGCGGCGGTGGTTGTGGGGGTTGTGCAGGTAGGAGCAGGAGGTGGCTCTCGACGACCGCGGCTGCGACGTCGCTGAGCTTGCGACCGTTGTGTTGGGAGTGGTCGCGGAGTCGCTCGAAGGCGGTGTTGGCGCTGATCGCGTGTCGGGCCATGAGGATGCCCTTTGCCTGTTCGATCACGGCGCGGCGTCCGAAGGCTCCTTGGAGGTTTTGATACTCGGTGAAGCGCTGGAGCGTGATGTCGATCGCGCTTTGCAGCTCGTCGGGGGTTCCGTCGATGATGTAGGCGAACACGCCGCGTTTGGCGGCTTCGCGGACGTAGGCGGGGTCATCCGCGTGCAGGATCGCGATCACCGGACACGACGCTTCGCGGACGATCTCGGAGATCAGCTCGAGCGCGTGGTCCGAGCTCGAGCCGAGCCCGACCAGCGCGACGTCGGGGTGCTCCCTGGCGGTGACCGCGCCGACCTCCGTGACGACGATCTCACGCGCGATGACGTCGTGCCCGAGCCCGATCACTACCGCTGCGAGCAGCTCGAGCCGATCGCGCTTCTCGTTCGCGATCAGGATCCGCAGATGCTGGAGATCGCCTGCCGGTGTCGACACGGAACGAGAATTGTACGCGCCCTCGGAGGTTCTTCGGGTCGTCGGACCTACGAGCGCCGAGGCTCGGCCGGCCTCATCGTGGCCTTGCCATCCTCGTCGACCTCGACGACAAAACGCCCAGGATCGTCCGTACTCCGGAAGCGCCGTAGCCCTTTGGGGCGCCGGAAGATGATCGCGTGGGTTCCGGTGCGAGTCTCCACCGCGAATCCCTCGGCGACTCTCTCCGCCAGGAAGGCGTCGAGCCCGGCCTGCCTCGTTCCGCCGCGATCAATTTCGCCTCCCATCTACCGGCGGAACGGTAGCTCGCGCTCGTGATTCGCGCCACGAAGAACGACCGAGCGGCGTAGACGGCGTATCCACGAGGGCGCCCGTATCCGTTGTGGGTTCGTGAGCGCGTTCACGAGCCGCGGCAGGTCGTGCGCGCCGGCGGTCCTCGCTGTCGTCTTCGCGCTCGCCGGGTGTAACGGCGGCACGGTCGACCGGCATGCCCTGACCAACGACTCAGCGACGATCGACTCGATCGCGTGCGAGGGCGCTTTGCTCGCGGACGACGTGGCGCGCGGTCGGACGACGACGTACTTCGCGCGTGAGCAGGCCGAGGAACTGCGTATCCAGTCCTCGAACTTCGCGGACGCACTCTCACGACGAAAGACCGTGCCGGCAATCGAGCAGAAGGTGCGACGCAAGGCGAGGGACGCGGCCGTGCTCGCAGCGACGCTGCAGCGGCTGCACGACCATCCGGGCGACCGCGCGGTCGGCAAGTCCGTGGCACGTGAGCTCGTGCAGATGGGCGGGTGCCCATGAGCAAGGTGTTTGGGCTGGCGCTCGGGATCCTCGCGGCGATCGGCGGCTTCGTCGACATCGGCGATCTCGTCTTCAACGTCGCGGCCGGCGCCACCTTCGGCTACCAGCTCGTTGTGGGTGGTGGTGATCGGCGTGGTCGGGATCATCGTCTACTCGGAGATGTGCGGCCGCGTTGCCGCCGTCTCCGGGCAAGGCGGTGTTCGACGCGATTCGCGAGCGGGTGGGCTTCAAGGCCGCGTTGGGCGCGCTCGTCGCGAGCGAGGTCGTCAACCTGATGACGCTCGCCGCCGAGGTCGGCGGCGTCGCGATCAGCTTGCAAGCTGCTCTCCGGCTTGCCCTACCGCTGGCTGCTCGTCCTCGCGATCGTCGCCTGGCCGTGATCATCTGGGTGACGTCCTTCGAGTGGCTCGAGCGGATCTTCGGCTACGGCGGGCTCTGCATGCTCGTGTTCGCGGTCGCCGCGGTGAAGCTCGGACCCGACTGGGGCAAGGTCGGCAACGGGATTCGTCCCGCACCTCGCTCAGAACAACAAGCTGCTCTACGCGTACTTCGTGATCGGGCTGCTCGGCGCGGCGATGACGCCCTACGAGGTCTACTTCTATTCCTCCGGGGGCGTCGAGGAGCAGCTGGGCGCCGAAGGACCTCGGGCTGAACCGCGCGAACGCGATCATCGGTTACGGGCTCGGCGGCTCCTCTCCTTCGCGCTGATGATCACCGGCGGCGCGCTCTTCCTCGGCCACGGCATCTCGCCGGAGCACCTCGGCACGATCGCTCTCGGCGCCGAGAGCCCGCTCGGGCAGGATCGGCCTGCTGCTCGCACTGGCCGGGATCCTGTTCGCGGTCGGCGGCGCGTCGATCGACACCGTTTTCGCCGGTGCGTACAACCTGGCGCAGTTCTGCGGCTGGGAGTGGGGGCGCTATCGGCACCCGCGCGGCGCTCCGCGCTTCACAGCTCACGTGGCTCGTCCTGCTCGTGCTGGCGCTTGCGATCGTCATGACCGGCGTCGACCCGGTGATGCTGACCGAATACGCGGTCATCTTCTCCGTCGTCGCGCTGCCGCTGACCTACATCCCGATCCTGCTGGTCGCGAACGACCAGACGCTACATGGGCCGCTACGGCAACGGCCGGCTCGCGAACACGCTCGGCCTGTTCTATCTGGTCGGTGATCATGGTCGTTGCGCTCACAGCCGTCCCGTTGATGCTCCTGACGAACGTGGGCCAGAATTGAGCCGCGACGAGCTCGACATCGGCCTGCGCGTGCTCGACCGGCAGCTGCTCGACAAGAACGGGCGCCGCTGCGGCAACGTCGACGACCTCGCGATCGAAGGCGGCGTCGGGAGGCGACCGGAGGTCGTTGCGATCCTCGTCGGTCCCGGGTACTGGGCCGCAGCGCGCGGCCGGATCGGGACGCTCGCCGAGCTGGGTCGGCGGCGGCCGCCGGGTCGCGCGTCGACTGGAGCGACGTGCACAAGGTCGACTCGGCCGTCGAGCTCAAGCGCGAGGCAAGAGAGCTCGGGCTCGGGCCGGCCGACGACCGCCTACGCCCCTATCTCGACAAGATCCCGGGCGCCGGCAGATGAGAACACTCTCCTCGCTGCTGCGACGCAAGGTGGTCACCGAGTCCGGCCGCTCGCTCGGCCGCTGTCACGACCTCCGCGGCGAGCTCACGGCGACGAAGCTACGCGTCACCGGCCTCTGTGTCGGGCGGGGCGGTTGGCTGGAACATCTCGGTATCCGCGGTCACGACACCCACCAGACCATTCCTTGGAGTGCAGTCGTCCGCATCGAGGGCGAGCGAATCATCGTTCGCGACGACTCGTTCGCGTAGGAGTGCGGGCGCCGGGCTTGTCGCCCGGCGCCCGCACTGCTTCAACTCAGCCGCGTGTGACGTGGAAGGAGACGAGCCGGCGGGCGGAGATGCCGCCGAGCGTGTCCTCTCCGGCCTTGCGGGCGCGCACGAAGATCACGAGCAGCTGTTGCTTATTGCTCGACCGGGAAGCCGGCGAGCGCGGTGAACTGCAGCGTCGCCCAGCCGTCGGAGCCGGTGGCCTGCTCGTTCGGGATCGCGAACTGGCCGAACGGCACGGCGGTCACGTAGACGAGCGCACCTTCGACGGAGCCGCTGCAGGCGGCAACGTGGAAGCGGGCCGGTGATCGAGCGGGTGCAGTAGGTGATCGAGCTCGGGCTGACCTGTGTCTGGTCGATCGTCAGGTGCGCGGGCGGGGTGATGCTCGCGATCGGGATCGTTCCGCCCTTCTTGCCGCAGCCGTTCGTGAGGGCGGCGGCGGACCGTGGCCGGCGTGACGACGGCGGTCGGCACGGAGGACTCGACGGCTGCTGCCGTCCGCGTTCTTCGCCTTCACCTTGAAGCGGATCGTGTTTCCGACGTCGACGCTCTTGAGCAGGTAGCCGTTTCGGTTGTTGGCGCCGCTGATGTTCGCGCAGCTACCACCGTTCTTGTCGCAGCGCACCCAGAAGTCGTTGTAGTCGGTCGGCTTTCCGCTCCAGGTGCCCCGGTGGCCGACGAGCTTCTGCCCTTCCTGGGCGGTACCGGTGATCGTGGGCGGCGAGGTGTTCTGCGGCGCGGCCGCCGTGGCCGCCGTCCCAGCGCCGGCACCGATGCTGACGACGGCTGCGAGCGTCGCGCCGGTCCCGACGAGGGTGCCGAGCAGCGTCCAGCGTTTCTTGACATGCATGTGATGCTCCTTCTGTTTCTCCCTACAGGGCAGTACCCTCGAATGAGCGCACTGCGGCGGTCAGGCCAGTGGGTCACAGTCGGAGAGGAACGTGCTAAGAGCCTCGGCGGCTTCAACAGCTCGAGCCAACGCGCTAGGTAGCAGTGTAGCCGCGATCCTTCTTCGGCAAACACCGACGACGGATCGCGGCCGCCTCCCTGGTCGCCGCGCGATGCACCGGCGCCGCTAGTCCGGCCGCTCGGTCGCGGGCGCCGGCACCAGCAGCAGGTGGCTTTCGACGATGGCAGTGGCGATGTCGCTGAGCTTGCGGCCGTTGTGCTGGGAGTGGTCGCGCAGCATCTCGAAGGCACGGTCGGCGTTGATCGAGTGGCGGGCCATCAGGATGCCCTTGGCTTGCTCGATCAGGGCGCGGCGGCCGAATGCTCCCTGCAGGTTGTGGTACTCCGCGAAGCGTTGCAGGGTGATGTCGATCGCGCTCTGCAGCTCGTCGGGGGTGCCGTCGATGATGTAGGCGAAGACGCCGCGCTTGGCGGCCTCGTGGACGTAGGCGGGATCGTCTGCGTGAAGCATGGCGATCACCGGGCAGGACGCCTCGCGCACGATCTCCGAGATCAGATCGAGCGCATGCTCCGAGCTCGACCCGAGGCCGACGAGGGCGACGTCGGGACGCTCCCTGGCCGTGACCGGGCCAACTTCCTTCACGTAGATCTCGCGGGCGATCACGTCGTGCCCCAGGCCGATCACGACCTGCGCGAGCAGCTCGAGCCGATCGCGCTTCTCGTTCGCGATCAACACGCGCAACTGCTTGGTGCCCGTCACGCTGCGGAGGTCGAGCGCGAGGGATACTCTCGGGAGTCCTCGTCGGCGCGGCGAAGGCCCCGCCGGGGCGTCCAGCAGCCCGGGCGGGGCAATCGCGCGGTGAGCGGCAGGAGCGCCCGCTCGGGAATGAGCGCGCCAGGCGCGCTCTGAAAGGTGCGAAGGGCTCCGATACCGCCGCTTTGCTCGGGAGCCCTTAGACACCGTGAGCGTTGCAGTTCCAGTTTTCAGCCTCCAGCAAGACGTCGACACAGATCGCCGACCACGGTCTCGGGTCGGCAGAAACGTGCTCCAACCCGCTTTGCTGAGGGTGGACCTTCGCGGCGCCGGTTGCTGTGGCCCCGCGCTTAAATTCGCCGCGCGCATCGCCTGGGCCCGGCGCGCGCGACTCTAGCAGCGTGCGTCTTTCCAGGAAAGGGCGCCGGCGGGCGCGTGCGGCCGTAGTCGCCGCAAATAGCGTCGTCACCGCCTACAGGGTGAAATAGTGGCGGCACTGCGACAGAGGAGGGTGGCATGGCCGGTGTCGAGAAGCGTGATTTTGGCTCGCCGGACGAGCGTCGGACTCCCGACAAGACCCAGGTGGACGTCGTGCATCTAGGCGGCACGACCGCCGCTCGCTTCACGATGGAACCTGGGTGGAGTTGGTCCCAGTGCGTGAAGCCGGCTGCCGGGACGGACAGCTGCCAGCACAGGCATCTCGGCGTTGTCCAGTCAGGAAGGATGCGCGTGACTCATGACGACGGAACCACGCTCGAGATCGGGGCCGGCGAGGCGTACGTGATCGAGCCCGGCCACGACGCGGAGATCGTCGGCGACGAACGGTTCGTCGGCTACGAATTTCAGCCTCAGGCTGCTGAGGAGTACGCGCGCTCGTAGGAGCTGCGGTCAGCAGTCAGCACAGGAGAGGGGAGGGCGGGATCCGGGTCGTGCCGCGAAGGTCGTCGAGGACGAATGGGATCTCGTCGAGGTAGCACCAGCTCCAGTCCTCGCCTGGCTCGAGCGAGCGGATGATCGGGTGCGACGTCGACGTGGTGGTGCGCGGTCGCGTGGCGGTTGGGCGAGTCGTCGCAGCAGCCGACGTGGCCGCAGGTGAGGCAGATCCGCAGGTGCAGCCACTTGCCGCCGTCGCGCAGGCAGTCCTCGCAGCCGTCGACGGAGGCGGGGAGCTCGCGCAGCGCGATCTGGTCGAGGTGGGTGCAGCGCTCGCTCATCCGACTCGAACGGCAGAAGCCGCGAGGTGCTCGTGGACGAACTGCACGGCCATCGATCCTTCGCCGACGGCGGCGGCGCAGCGCTTGGTCGAGCCGGAGCGAACGTCGCCGGCGGCGAAGATGCCGGGCACGCTCGTCTCGAGCAGGTGGTCGGCGCCGGCGGCGTCGCCGGTGAGGATGAAGCCGTCGGCGGCGCGCGCGACGGCGTCGTCGAGCCACTCCGTGCACGGTTGCGCGCCGAGGAAGAAGAAGAGGAAGGCGAACGGCAGACGCTCGCCGCTCTTGAGCGTGACCGCTTCGAGCCGGCCCGTCCCGTTCCGTGGAGGGCGGCGATCTCGCTGCGGTCGCGCACCGCGACGCCGTAGCGCTCGAGCTCGCGGATCAGGTAGTCGGACATCGTCTCGCGCAGGTCGGCGCGGCGATGGAGCAACGTCACGAGCGCTCCTCCGCGTGCGAGCCAGACGGCGGCCTGCCCGGCGGAGTTGCCGCCGCCGACGACGGCGACCCGGGCTGCGCCGCAAAGCTGCGCCTCGGGTGGCCCGGCGGCGTAGAAGACGCTCAGCCCTTCGTAGTCGGTCAGGCCGTCGAGCGGCAGTCGCCGGTAGTCGGCGCCGGTTGCGAGCACGACGGCGCGCGCGGCGATCTCGTGCTCTTCTTCGAGTCGGACGACGTGTCGTCCGTCGCCGGGCTCGAGCGCGACCGCGCGGTACGGCGTCGCGGGCCGTGCTCCGAACTTGCGTGCCTGGCTGACGGCGCGGCTGGTCAGCTCGGTGCCGGTGATGCCGGCCGGGAAGCCGAGGTAGTTCTCGATCCGGCGCGACGATCCGGCCTGACCACCGAGCGCGGTGCTCTCGACGATCAGCGTGTCGAGCCCTTCCGAGGCTCCGTAGACGGCGGCGGCGAGACCTGCAGGGCCACCGCCGACGACGAGCAGGTCGACCTCCTCGCGCGGCGTCAGCTCGCGGCCGACGCCGAGCGCGCGCAGCACCTCGCCCCGCGACGGGTGGTGCAGCTCGGCGCCGCCGGGCAGCCGCACGAGCGGAGGCTCGGTTCCGTCCGGCGGCGAGGCCTCGTGTCCAGGTGAACGGGAGCCGGTTCGCGCGAACGAAGTCGAGCATCCGCATCGTCGCCTCGGACGAACGCGGTCCGACGATCTCGAGCCCGATCCCTTGTATCCGTTGCAGCGCCTCCCGCCGAGCAATGAACGCCGAAAGCACGAGATCGCTGAGCGGGCCGTCCTCGAACAGCAGCCCCCGCAGCGCGTCGCGGTCGACCGCGACGTAGCGCAGCGGCTGCGTGACGATCGCGGTCAGAAATACCGTCTGCCCCGAGAGGAGGTTCAACTCGCCGAGGAAGCTCGGGGCGCCGTGGCGGATGATCTCGTTGCCCGCAGCGTCGAGGATCGCCACCTCGCCCTCGCGGATGGCGATGAATGGATACGTCGCATCTCCCACCCGGAACAGGACGTCGCCGACAGCTGCCGTGCGCTCTTCGCCCAGAGCCGCAAGCGTCGCCAGCTGGGAGGCCGACAGCGCGGGGGTGGCGGGAGCTGCCATCGAGCGAGCGTAGCGCTGCGCTCCCGGTCTATGTCGAGCCTGACCCAGCTCCGTACAGCGCGGCCCAGCGCTCGCAAATCAGCTCGTACGCGGAGCAGGGGTGTGAGGTGGCGCTCCGGGAAGTTGCACTGTGACGCGCAGCCCGCCGACCGCCCGGGGGGTGAGGGTGAGCCTTCCGTCGTGTGCTTGGGTGATGCTCTTGACGATGGCCAGGCCGAGGCCGACACCTGCGTGGTCGGTGCGGATGCGTTCGGTGCCGCGCAGAAACGGCTCGGCAAGCGTGGCGACCAGCTGTGGGGTGAGCTTCTCGCCGGTGTTCTCGACGGTGAGCACCGCACTCTTGGGATGAACACTGGTCGTGACCCAGACGGTGCCCTGTTCGGGCAGGTTGTGGACGATCGCGTTGTGCACGAGGTTCGAAGTCAGCTGCAGCAGGAGCGCGTGTGAGCCGGTGGTGGCGCTCAGGTCGCCGGAGGTCTCGATGGTGACGCCGCGCTTTTCTGCGAGAGGGAGGAGTGTTTCGGAGGCTTCTTCTGCGATGAGGGAGAGGTCGATGTGCTCCTGGGTGAAGGACCGTCGGTCGGCGCGGCTGAGCAGGAGCAACGCTTCGGTGAGCTCGATCGCCCGGGTGTTGACGGCGTGGAGGCGGTCGACGAGCTCGCCGGTGTCGCGGTTCGAATCCTTGCGGGCGACGTCGAGAAGTGTCTGCGTGATCGCCAGTGGCGTGCGCAGTTCGTGGGAGGCGTTGGCTGCGAATCTCTGCTGTTCGGCGAGGTGAGCTTCGAGCCGCGCGAGCATGGTGTCGAAGGCGTCGGCGAGCTCGCGGAACTCGTCGCTGCGGCCCGGCAACTGGATTCGGTGGGCGAGCGATCCGTTCGCGGCCATCCGTGCGGCGTCTGTGATGTGCGTCAGGGGGGCGAGCATGCGGCCGGCGAGGAGCCACCCTCCGACGAGACCGAACACCAGGAGGAACGCCATCACGACGGCCGCGATCGGGGCGAAATCGCGCAGGAGGTCGGCGTGGCTGCGCACCATGAAGATCACACCGGGGTGCACACCGCGCGAAAGGGAGAAGTACCCGGCGGCGAGCAGCACAGCACCTGCGAGCATGAGGAAGCCGGCGTAGCTGAGGGTGAGCTTGAGGCGAACGCTCAAACCGGGCGGTCTATCCACGCTTTTCTCCCTCCCCCGCGGTGTCTGGGTCAGTGTCGATGCGGTACCCGACGCCGGGCACGGTGGCGATGAGCCAGGGTTCGCCGAGCCGTTTGCGCAGTCCCGAGACGGTGATGCGGACGGCGTTGGTGAACGGGTCTGCGTTCTCGTCCCACGCTTGCGCCAGGAGCTCTTCGGCGCTGACGACACCGCCTTCGACAGCGACGAGGACTTCGAGCACTGCGAACTGCTTCCTGGTCAGCGCGACGTAGCGGCCGTCGCGGTAGACCTCTCGGCGGAACGGATCCAGCCGGAGACCTGCGATCTCTCGCACCGGTGGCCTGTTGTGTGCACGCCTGCGGTCGAGTGCTCTGAGCCGGAGCACGAGCTCGCGGAGCTCGAACGGCTTCGTGAGGTAGTCGTCGGCGCCGAGCTCGAACCCGGTGGCCTTGTCGTGGAGGCGGTCGGCAGCGGTGAGCATGAGGATCGGCGTGCCGCTGCCGGAGGCGACGATGTGTTCGGCGATCTCGTCGCCGGTAGGGCCCGGGGATGTCTCGGTCGAGGACGGCGATGTCGTAGGCGTTGACGCTCAGCAGCTGCAGCGCAGTGTCACCGTCACCCGCAATGTCTGCAGCGATCGCTTCCAGCCGTAGGCCGTCGCGGATGGCTTCCGCCATGTAGGGCTCGTCCTCGACGATCAGCACACGCATGCTCCGATGCTAGAGCGGGCGCGTTTCGTCGGCGTATCGAAAACCGGATACGGGGTGGCAACACGACGCTGCCTTGAATGGCGGCATGCGTTACAACAAGCGAGCACGAACCCGTCGGGTTCGGATTCGCAGGATCCGCGCCGCCGGTCTGCTGGTCGTCGTCGTGGCGATCGCCGCGTCCCTCGGCTACCACGTGGCGTCCTCGTCCTCGACGGCCCCGTCATCTAGCGACGGCGTTCGCAATGAGCAGCGTGGTGCGGTTGGCGAAGCTCTGCCCAGCACGGTCTGGCCGGCAGATGGCCAAGCCGCGTTCATCCAGGGAGGACAGTCGCAGATCCAAGCAGGCCCGAACCAGCACGCGGCCGCAATCGCCAGCATCGCGAAGGTGATGACGGCCTATCTCGTGCTCGGTGACCACCCGCTCCGGCGCGGCGAGGACGGCCCGACGATCACGCTCACCGACGCCGACGTTGCCGACACCGACCGCCGGCGCCGACAGGAGGAGTCGGTCGTGCCCATCGCCGCCGGAGAGCAATTGACCGAACGGCAGGCGCTGCAGGCGCTGCTGCTGCCGTCGGCGAACAACGTCGCCGCGGTGCTGGCGCGCTGGGACGCCGGCTCGGAGGAGAGGTTCATCGCCCGGATGAATGCCACCGCGCGGTCGCTGGGCATGACCCACACCCGCTACACCGACCCGAGCGGCTACGACGACGCAACCGTGTCGACCGCCGCCGACCAGGTGCGTGTTGTCGATCGGGCCATGCGCCTGCCGGTGTTCGCCGGCATCGTCGCCACACCGAGCGCGACGCTGCCGGTCGCCGGCACCGTGCACAACACGAACACGTTGCTCGGCCACGACGGGTTCGTCGGTGTCAAGACCGGCTCGGACAGCGCGGCCGGCGGCTGCTTCGCCTTCCGGGCGATCCGCTGGGTCGACGGCAAGCGGACGACGATCACCGGGGTCGTGTTGGGCCAGCCCGGCCACGACCGGATCGCTGCGGGTCTCGCGGCCGCCGACGCCCTGGTCGACCGCATCACCGGTCGACCACGGCGCCAGGTACCGGCTACGGCAGATCCACGGCAACGAACCCCGGCACCAGGAACGGTCGACGGCGAGCGCGGTCAGGGTTTTCCCTCGATCTCCGCCGACTCAGGGTGATCCCCGAAGCCGTGAGCCCGGGGGGCTGGTTCGATCGAGCCCGTCCGGCAGCTCTCGATCGAAAAGGAGAAACCTGATGCCGCGTTTCCCGATCTTCATCCTCAGCACCATCGTTCTGCTGATGTGTGCGCCCGCGGCGTCTGCCGAGCCGCCCAGTGTCATCCACGGGCAGACAGCGCCGGTGAACAGCGGCTACTGCAGCTTCCCGGTCTACCGGAGCGACGTCTTCAAGCTGACGACGATCACGAAGCCGGACGGGACGCTGATCACCCACATCGATCGCACCCTGACGTTCGCTGCAAACGGCAGGACGCTCACCAGCGACGACCATTTCACCCGCTTCGTGGATCCCGCGCAGCCGTTCCTGATCGACATCGCCGGCCATCTCATCGGCGTCGAGCTACCGGGTGAGGGGCCGGTCCTGCTCGAGGTCGGGCACTTCATCGTCGACGCCCGCAACCCCGGCACTCCGATCATCGAAGCGGGGCAGCACGACACCCTCGATAACGACACGGCGGCGTTCTGCGCCTACTTCGCAGCCTGACTCCACCCAGACAGACAACCAGGCTCAGGAGACACGATGAAACTGATCAGTGCGCTTGTTCCGGCAGCTGCTTTCGCGGCGGCTGCGATTGCGTCCACGACGAGCTCGTCGGCGGCGACGCCCGGCTGGGTCGTGGAGCGCTACTACACGAGCGAGACCTGGAGCTCGTTCGCCGACGTCGGCAAGAAGGACAACGGCGGCCCTGGAGACATCTACACGTCGCAACAGTCCTTGAAGTCACTTGACGGGAAACGCGTCGGAGTCGTCAACGGCTTCGGCGTCAACCTCCACAAGCCGTACGTGTTCTTCCACTGGACGGCTGCACTGGGCCAAGGAACGCTCACGGCCGAGGGCGCCATCGACCTGATGGACAAATCCGCGACCTATTCGATCGCGGGCGGCACCGGCCGCTACGCGGGCGCCCGCGGGACGATCACGATCACCGACGCCGGCAAGAACCGCTCGCTCGCGACCGTCCGTTACGAACGATGACGAGGTACGGGTCCTGAGGGGAGGCCAGGTCGCGTAGATGCTGCTCTTAGGTGCGTACTGATGCGTCTGTGCGGCGGTGACCAGTGACCAGGCGCTCCCGGTCGAAGAGGCGGGAGACGATGCGCCACGCGATGACATCGGCGACGAGCAGAGCAAAGGCGAGTCCGATCGCGAGCGGGACGGAGGGTTTGATCAGCTGGAACGAGAGGAGGGAGGTGAAGGCGAGGAGCGGCAGGCCGGCGACGGTCGCGAGCTGTTGGGCGACGCGCACGTCGCTGGCGCGGGTGGAGATGCCGATGCCGACCCAGATCGACCAGAGTGCAAGCAGTGGGGTGAAGAGGATCTGGGCGAGCAGTTGCGGCGGGTGGAAGACGACCGCTCTGACGACGTGGGCGGCGCCGAACCGAACGCTGATCAAGACGACGAGATAGATGGCGTAGGCGATCACGACGGATGGCAGGAACGCGGCGACGGCTTTTCCTAGCAGCAGCTCGGACGCGCGGACAGGGGCGGTGAGAACCGGTTCGAGGGTTCCTTGATCACGCTCGCCGACGACTGAATACGCCGCAATGACGGGTGGGATGACGATCGGGATGATCAGCATCAGGAGAGAGATCGCGCCGACGGCGGCCTTGACTTGAGGGCCGGAGGCGGAGTCGGGAATCTTGAAGATGGTGAGCATCGGCGTGATCAGGAAGACGAACGGCAGCACGGCCATCGTTCCGATGACGAAGCGGTTGCGCCGGAACTCGCGCACCTCTTTGCGCACGACCGAGAGGATTCGGTTTCGGCTCACGTTGCCGCCTCGACGTCGTCGTCGATGAGTTCGAGGTAGATGTCCTCGAGCGAGTGATGCGCCTCGGCGAGTGAGAGCAGGTCTGCACCGGCGGCAACGAGTGCCCGCGTCACTGCCGGGGCCGCCACGCGGGCGTCGCTGACGGTCAGCACGTACCGGGTGGTGTCGTCGGCACGCCAGCCGTCGACGCCGGCAATCGCAAACACGGCTTCCGGTGAGGCGAGCGGCGCCACAGTTCGCACGACGAGCGTCTTGGTGAAGAGCCGGTCGCGGAGCTCGTCTGGTCGACCGATGGTGCGCAGGGTGGTGTTGAGGATGGCGACGCGGTCGCAGAGACGTTCGGCTTCCTCGAGCCGGTGGGTGGTGAGAAAGACGGTGACGCCGTGGTCGCGCAGGCCGTCGATCAGCTCGTGCACCTCGCGGGATGCGACCGGGTCGAGACCGGAGGTCGGTTCGTCGAGAAAGACGACCGCCGGGTCGCTGAGCAGAGTGCGTGCGAGTGCGACGCGTTGGCGGAGTCCTTTCGAGAGGCTGGCGCAGGGATCGTTCGCCCGGCTCGCGAGGTTGACCGCCGCCAGCGCCTGCCCGATCCGAGCCTTCGGTTGTGCGAGTTCGTAGAGCCCGGCAAAGAATTCGAGATTTTCGGCCACGCTGAGGCGAAGGTAGAGGCCGGGGTTCTCGGTCATTACCGCGATCCGCTTGCGGATCGCGACGCCGTTTGTCGGGTCGAGTAGCAGGCCCGCCACATGGGCTGTGCCCGAGGTAGGGGCGATCAGAGTGGCGAGCATGCGGACGGTGGTGGTCTTGCCGGCGCCGTTCGGGCCGAGGAAGCCGAACACCTCACCGGCAGCGACGCTGAAGGAGACATCATCGACCGCGACCCGCTCACCGAACCGCTTCGTGAGATGCTCGACGACCAGCGCCGGCTCGCCCGGCGAGCTCGGCGACACCCGCGCTGAGGTGAGCGCCCGAAGCGCGAGCCGCTGCTCGACGCCCACGCCGATCTCGGCCTCGTCGTCAGTCGGCTGATCCTCCGCAGCAGCTGCCTCGACACGCGTGGCGCCGCCGGTCGCAAGTGCGACGACGGCATATGCGGTAACGATCAGGATGACGATCGGAACGCGCGCCGACGAGCCACGCAGGATCGTCAGAGCGCCGACGCCGAGCGCGACGGCGAGGACGGTGACGAGCCAGCCCTGCCACCTGATCGGTCGCCAACCCAAGCCGACCCGGCGCCGGCGGAACCAAGGCGGGCCCATCAGGCGAGAAATCTCACTCGTGCAAATCTGAGCTCGGCGACGACCTCGAGCCTAGCGACGGCTGCACGCCGTGCCGGTGGCTTGCCTGCGCTTCAGGACGAATTGGAGCGGGGTGCTCGTTGGAGCGTGACGGTGATCGATGCGCCTCCGGCCGGTTGGTTACCGGCGGTGAGGGTGGCGTGCTGGTGTTCGAGGAGGCGCTTCGCGATCGTGAGGCCGAGCCCGGCTCCGCCGTCGGGGCGTGCCGGTGCCGCCGGTGAGGCTCCGCGGATGCCGGGTTCGAAGACATGCGGGAGGAGGTTGGAGTCGATTCCGGGTCCGTGGTCTTGACCGTGATCTGGACGGCTCGACTCGATCAATCGGCGGCCCAGCTCAGATGGATCGGGGCGCCCGCCGGGCTGTAGCGGAGTGCGTTGTCGAGGATGTTGGTGAGCGCGCGTTTGAAGCGGTCGCGGTCGACGATGACTTCGAGCGCTTGGTCGCCGTCGAGGTCGAAGGTGTTGTCGCGAAGGCGGGTCGTGTGCTCGAGCCCGGCGGTGACCTCTTGGAGCAGGTCGGCGACCGGCGACGGCTTCGAGCTGCGGCGCCGGTTGCGCGTAGTCGTCGCGCGTGTAGGCGAAGAGGTTGCCGACCAGTCGCTCGAGCGCGTCGGCTCTCGCTTCGGCTCGCTCGAGGTGGACGCGCCGGGTCGCCCAGCCGGGAGCCGATCGCCTGCAGGTGTCCGCGCAGCGCGAAGAGCGGCGTGCGCAGGTCGTGGGCGACGCTGGTGACGAGGAACCGTCTCGCCTCGTCCGCTTCGGCTCGTCGTTGCGCGCGTCTCGCCGAGCGCGGCTGTCATGCCCTCGACCGCCTGCGCGATGTTCGCGATCTCGCCGATCCGGCTGCGCGGGACGGCGATCGTCAGGTCGCCTCCGGCGACCTTGTCGACCTGCGCGCTCAGCCTGGCGAGCGGCGCGACCATCCAGCGGCCGGCGAGCCAGACCGCGACCGCGAGCCCGGCGAGCAGGACGAGCGATTCCGCTGACGAGCGCGACGAGCGCCCGGGTCGGCACGGGAGACGGGGCGGATAGTAGAGGTCGGCGACGAGGGTGGCCGGCGACTTCGCGTGCCGGCCGGGATGAGCCGCTGGCCGTCATCGGCCCACGGTGTTTTCGCGTGCCCGGGGCGCTCGGGGGCGTCTGCGTCGGGCACGCCGGCCTTCAGCTCGGCGGGCTGCCTGCTTCTGGACGGCCGGGCTGAGGGCCGGGCTGACGTAGAGCTGGCGCTTCCCGGGCGGTGAGTCCGTGACGATGATCAGTTGCGCGAGCAGGTCGAGCCGGTCGAGCAGGCGCGCGAATCCCTGAACGAGAGGCCGGTTCTCGTATCCCGGCGCGATGGGAGGTCGAGGTAGGCGACGGCGGTGTTCAGCCGCTCTCTGGACGTCCGTCTGCTGGCGATCGCGTTCGATCAGCCAGGCCGCGCCGCCGGCCAGCGGCGGCAGCGAGCAGCAGGACGAGGACGGTGCCGAGGATGAACGTCCGGATGCGGATCGGCGGTCGTCTCATCTGCTGCCGGATCGAGCCGGTAGCCGGCGCCCCAGACGGTGACGATGTAGCGCGGGCTGGCCGGGTCGGGCTCGATCTTCTGCCGCAGGCGACCGACGTACACCGCGACCGCGCTGCGGTCGCCGAACGAGCCCCAGACGAGCTCGAACAGCTGGTCGCGGCTGAACACCTGCCGCGGATGCTCGACGAGCACGCGCAGCAGGTCGAACTCGCGTGCGGTCAGCTCGACTCGCCCGTCCCTCGCAGCTGACCTCGTGTGCGGCCAGGTCGACCTCGAGCTCGCCGAAGCGAAGCGTCCGCAGCCCGCTGGCCGGGGAGGCGCGCCGCAGCACCGCCTTGACGCGGGCGACCACCTCTGCCGGGGTGGCGGACTTGACGATGTAGTCGTCGCCGCCGAGACCGAGCCCGCGGATCTTGTCGGCGTCGCTGTCGCGGGCGCTCAGAAACAGCACCGGCACGGTCGAGTCACGGCGCAGGCGGCGGCAGATCTCGAAGCCCGACTCGTCGGGCAGCATCACGTCCAGCAGCACCAGGTCGGGACGGCCCTGCACGAGCTGCTCGGTCGTCTCGCGGCCGCTTCCGGCATGCCGCACCCGGAAGCCCTCCGCCTCCAGGAAGTCGCGCATCAGCTCCGCGATCTGCTCGTCGTCCTCGACGACCAGGATCGACGCCCCGTTTCGTCAGCGCCGCTCACGCGACGCAGTGTCGCCCAAACCGGTGCACGGCCCAGCGCCCTGCGAGCGCGCTTTCATCGAATTTTCATCGCCGGCTCCCTGGGCTGTTATCGGGCCGAGCGACCATCGACGCATGCCTCGACGCGTGCGCTGCTCCTCGGTCGTTCCCGCTCGTGGCTGGGCTGTCGCTGCTCGCGTCCGCATGCGGTGGCTCGTCGAGCACCGGCGTGGCGGCGGTCGGCACGACGACGCCCTCTGCGACGACCGCGGCTGCCTCATCCGCGGGATCGACGCCGGAGGACGCGGCGCTCGCCTTTTCGCGGTGCATGCGCGCGCACGGCGTGCCGACCTTCCCCGACCCCGACGCGCAGGGGAACTTCCCTTCGTTCCACGCCGGTGTCTCGAAGCAAGTCTCGACAGTCGCAAGCAGGACCTGCAAGCACCTGCTCCCGAGGGGCGGCACCGGGACGCCGCAGCAGCGGCAGCAGAAGTTCGCGTTCGCCCTGAAGGTCGCCCAGTGCCTGCGGAGGCATGGGTTTCCCTCCTTCCCCGACCCGACCGCCTCCGGTGAGCAGATCCCGCCCGGGATCGACATCCACTCGTCGCGGTTCCAGGCGGCGGAGACGAACTGCGAGAAGCAGGGGCGGAAGGCTCTCGGCCTGCCATGAGTCGGGCGGGTGCTGTCACCGGTGCGGCGGGTCTGGCCCTGCTGGCGGCAGCGTGCGGCGGCTCGCCGACGAGCCCCACGGACGGAGGGACCGCGGCGATCACCTTCTCGCGGTGCATGCGCTCCCACGGGATTCCGGCATACCCCGACCCAGGCAGCGGTGGACTGCTCCCGAAGAAGACCCCGCAGCAACTCGGAGTCGCCGACACGGTGTTCCAGGCCGCTCAGGGCGCCTGTATTCACCTGGTCCCGAACGGTGGCCGGCCGACGTCGGCCCAGGTGCAGCAGTACAGGGGCGTCATGTTGAACTACGCCCGCTGCATTCGCGCGCACGGAGTCTCGAACATGCCCGACCCCGACAGCCGCGGACACCTCGACATCGGGCCGGGATCCGGCGTCGACGTGAACAGCCCCAGGTTCGCGGCCGCCTACCAGGCGTGCAAGTCGGATCTGTCTCCATGAAGGGCGCTTCGCAACCGTCTTGGCGGCTGGTCGCGACCGTCGTTGTCGCCGCGGCCGGGCTGGCGCTGCTGGCGGCGGCATGCGGCGCCTCGAACCACACGCCGGCAGCGTCGGCGCGCCAGAACAGCGCGGTTGCCTTCGCCACTTGCATGCGCTCACATCGCGTGCCGAACTGGCCCGACCCGAACAGCAGCGGTGCGTTCGACAAGTCCAAGCTCGGTCTGCAGCAACTCGGCGCCGGCAGTTCTCAGGTCCAGGCGGCCCAGAGAGCCTGCAATCACCTGCTCCCGAACGGCGGCAGGCGGACCGAGCTCCGCCCAACTGCAGCAGGCGAAGGCGCAGGGGCTCGAGTTCTCGCGGTGCGTGCGCGTCCACGGCGTCCCGAACTTCCCCGACCCCGCCAGCGACGGCCGCATACCCGACCCGGCCACCGTCGGCATCGACCAGGGCTCCCCGAAGTTCGAGGCAGCGAACCGAGCCTGCGGGCGCTACCGGCCGCCGTACATGCCCTCGAACTCCGCCTACAACGCGTACGCGCGGACACACGGGGGATGAGCGTCGCGAGCCACTCAGGTCGGAGCGCCTGCGGGAAAGCTGACCTCGATCCGCAGGCCGCCGTCGGCGCGGGGAACGGGTCGTGATGACGGCGTCGTGGGCGTCGGCGATCGCCTTGACGATCGAGAGGCCGAGGCCGAGCCCGTTCGCATCTGCGGTACGCGCGGTGTCGAGTCGCTGGAACGGCTCGAAGATCCGCTCGAGCTCGCCGGCCGGGAATCATTCGACCGTCATTGGCGACGGTGAGAAGAGCTCGGCCGTCCCTGCTCTCGGTTGTCAGCTCGACGCGACCGCCCGCGGTGTTGTGGCGGATCGCGTTCGAGATGAGGTTCGCGACGAGCCGTTCGACGAGACGAGGATCGCCCGTCGTCTGGGCCGGTCGGAGGTTCTCGTCGAAGACGAGTCCGTCGTGGCTTGCGGCCCTCGCGGCAGTGGCGGAGATCGCGGCGAGGTCGACGGGCTGGTGGCTGCCGAGGCCGCGCTGGCTGCGGGAGAGCGTGAGCAGGGCTTCGATCAGGCGTTCCTGTTGCTCGCCGACGGCGAGCAGTTGCTCGCAGGTGTGCCGGTAGGAGTCGATGCTCGGGTCGGGGTCGCTGAGCGCGAGCTCGAGCAGGGTGCGTTCGAGCGTGAGCGGGGTGC
Organism: uncultured Thermoleophilia bacterium; assembly: GCA_963785875.1. Taxonomy (GTDB): domain Bacteria; phylum Actinomycetota; class Thermoleophilia; order Gaiellales; family Gaiellaceae; genus PALSA-600. Next base: position 384,745 of record CAWAWV010000005.1, read on the forward strand.
GCAGTTCGTGCGAGGCGTTGGCGACGAACTGCCGCTGCGCGTCGAAGGACGCTTCGAGACGTGCGAGCAGTCCATCGAACGTGGTGCCGAGCTGCTTGAGCTCGTCGTCGGGCCCCTCGAGAGCGAGCCGGCGGTGGAGGTTGCTGGCGGAGATCTCGCGAGCGGCGTTGGTGATCGTGCGCAGCGGACGCAGGGCGCGGCCGGCGATCACCCAGCCGAGCCAGATCGAGAGCACGGCCATGATCGCGAGCGCGATCGCGGAGTCGATGAGCAACTGGTTCCGGGCCGCGTCCGACTGTCCTTGCGCCGCGGCGGTCGCGAGCTTCGTGCTGGTCACGACCGCATTCGGGCCGATCGGCACGCCGAGACCGATATCGGGCCCCACCTTCACGTTGTTGCCTGCTTTGGACAGCGACCACTGCCTGTCGGCCGGAGCTGATGAAGAACCTGCCGGTGTACTCGTGGCGGACGAGTGACGTAGTTGACGGCGAGCAAGGCGGCGCCCGAGCAGAGGAAGAGCCCGCCGTAGACGAGCGTGAGCCGCAGCCGGATGGTTCGGGCGGGAAGACGCGCGCGCAGCCAGCGGCTGGTGAGCCGGGTTGAGAGCGCGGTCCTCATTGAGCGATCCGGTAGCCGCGTGTGCGGGACGGTCTCGATCAGGGGCGGGTCGCCGAGCTTGCGCCGCAGCCGGCTGATCGTGACCTTGACGACACTGCCGTCCGGATCGATGTACTCGTCCCAGCCGCGGGCGACGAGGTGGCGGGCGGAGACGGGGGCGCCGTCGGCGGCGAGCAGCAGCTCGAGCACGGTGAGCTCCTTCGGGCTGAGCGAGAGCCGGCGGCCGCCGCGGCTGGCGACGCGCTGCACCGTGTCGAGGCGGAGATCGCCGCGTGCGAGGACGGGCGAGTGGGCGACGGGATGGCGGCGGGAGAGGGCGCGGACCCGCGCGACCAGCTCGGCGAAGGCGAACGGCTTGGGAAGGTAGTCGTCGGCGCCGAGGCCGAGGCCGTCGACGCGGTCTTCGATCGTGTCGGCGGCGGTCAGCATCAGCACGCGCGAGCGCGATCCGCGCGCGACGAGGGCGCGGCAGACGTCGTCGCCGTGGATCTTGGGCAGGTCGCGGTCGAGCAGGATCACGTCGTAGCTGTCTCCGGCGGCGTGCCGCAAGGCATCCTCGCCGTCGAACGCGATGTCGACGGCCATGCCCTCACGGCGGAGCCCGACCGCGATCGTGGCGGCGAGCTCCCTGTGGTCCTCGACGATGAGCACGCGCATCCAGGCTCTCTCCTCTGCCCCTGCAACTCAAGGATGCCTCACCGCCGGTTACACGTAGGTAACAGCTCCTGTACCCCCACTGTTACCGGCTCGGCGCTATCTCTACCGAGCATGCGCTGCCGCCAGACCACTCATCCTCACGACCGCCGTCTCGGCCGGTGCATTCGCGCTCCTCGCGGCCGGCTGTGGTGGCGGCGGGGGCTCGCCCGGGGTCGCGAGCATCGCCTCCGACACGACCGCCTCGACGACGACGACGTCGACCACACAAGGCGGCGGCGCGAGGCCCGGAGGCAAGCTCAACGTCCCCGCCGGCGCGCACTTCAGCATCGCGATGAACGTGGGCAACGCGGCGCAGGGCGCGAAGTTCTCGTCCTGTATGCGCAAGCACGGGGTGACCAACTTCCCCGACCCGAATGGCCAGGGAGTGATCCAGTTCGGCTCGGGTCAGGGGATCGACCCGAACTCGCCGACGTTCCAGTCGGCTCGGAGCGCCTGCCAGAAGCTCTTACCGAACGGCGGCCAGCCGACGCCGCAGCAGCTGGCGAAGAACCAGCAGCAGCTGCTCGCCTTCTCCAAATGCATGCGCGCGCACGGGATCAAGGACTTCCCCGACCCGACGAACGGCGGCCTGCGACTCAGGAGTGGATCGGGCAGCGAACTCAGCCCGGACAACCCGCAGTTCCAGGCTGCCCAGCAAGCGTGCCAGGGCAAGCTGCCGTTCAAAGGCATGAAGACCGGCGGGACCGCGTCCGCGGGCAAGTGATGGCGACCGGCCGCCTGTCGACGCTGCGGCCGTCGCGGCCGAGACCCCGGTTGCTCGCCGCGGTGACGCTGTTGCTGGTTGCCGCCGGTGTCGTGGTCGCGGTCACGGACCCGTTCGCGGGCAACTCGCCTGCCGCGAGCGGGGCATCCGACAACGGCACGGCGACCTCGCTGCAGACGGTGACACGGCAGAGCCTGACCGCGCAGACACAGGTGGACGGCACGCTCGGCTACGCCGACTCGTCGACGGTGAGCCTGCCTGCGGGAACCGCACCGTCGAGCATCCGCCAGGCCGAGCAGGCACTTGCAGCCGCACGGCAGGCGCTCGCGAGCGCGCAGGCCACGCTGGCGGCCGACCGCGAGGCGCGCACGCAGGCGCAGTCCCAGCTCGCCGCCGATCGACTGAAGGAAGAGAGCGACTGCGCCGGCGACGAACGCCGCCCAGAGCACCGGCGGCGGTACCGGCAGCGCAGGCAGCGGCGGCGCCGTTTCCCCGTGCGCGTCCGCGGCCCAGGCGGTGGCGGCCGACGAGGCGGCGCTGACGAGCTGCCGGCCAGAAGCTGACCGGCGATCAGGGCCAGGTCGCCTCGGCGCAGACGAGCCTGGGTGGTGCCGAGCAGAGCCTGGCGGCGGAGCAGTCCTCGGCGGTCGTCTACGACTCCGGCGCCGCCTACACGATGCTGCCGGAGGCGGGCGCAGTCATCCGGCGCGGGCAGCCGCTCTACGCGATCGACGGCGAGCCGACACTGCTCATGTACGGGTCGGTGGCCGCCTGGCGGGCGTTCCGGCCCGGCATGGCGCCGGGGACGGACGTGGCGCAGCTGAACCGGAACCTGGACGCGCTCGGCTACGGGCACGGCCTCGCCGGCGCGCGCTTCACGGCGGCGACCGAGCACGCGGTGACGGCGTTCCAGGCGGCGCATGGGCTGGGGCAGACGGGGACCTTGCTGCTCGGGGCCGTCGCGTTCTCCCCGGGGCCCGTGCGGGTGACGAGCGTGACCCCGACGCTCGGTCAGCCGGTGCAGACCGGCGGCCAGGGGCAGTCGGGATCGGCGGTGCTCTCGGTCACCTCGACGCGCCATCAGGTCGCGATCCAGCTCGACGCGGCCCACCAGTCGCAGATCAAGGTCGGCGACCGGGTGATCGTGACGCTGCCGGACAACTCGACCGCCCCGGCCGTCGTCTCGAAGGTCGGCAAGGTCGCGACGATCCCGTCGAGCGACCAGGGCAACGGCGGCTCGAGCACGCCGACGATCGAGGTCGACGTGCGCCTGCTGCACGAGGCAGCCGCCGGCAGCCTCGACCAGGCTCCCGTCAGTGTCTCGATCATCACCGGCAGCGTCGACAACGTGCTGGTGGTGCCGGTGAACGCGCTGCTCGCACTCGCCGGCGGCGGCTATGCGGTCGAGGTCGCCGGCGTCGGGCGGCGCTCGCGCATCTGGCGGCGGTCACGCTGGGGCTCTTCGACGACGCGGAGGGGCTCGTGCAGGTGAGCGGTCCCGAGCCTGCGGGCCGGTCAGCGCGTGGTGGTGCCGGCGTCCTGATGAGCAGCGAAGCCCCGACGCTCGCACGTCCAGCCGGCCCTCTCGACGCGGGCGGAGCCGGTGCTCGAGCTCGACGCGGTGACCAAGAGTTACGGGTCGGACCCGCCCGTGCACGCGCTGCAGGGCGTCGGCTTCCGGATCGCCGCCGGTGAGCTCGTCGCGATCGTCGGCCCGTCCGGGTCCGGCAAGTCGACGCTGCTGCACGTGATGGGGACGCTGGAGCGGCCGAGCTCGGGCCGCGTCTCGGTCACCGGTCTCGACGTCGAGGACCTGTCGGATCGGGAGCTGGCGGCGGTGCGGGCGACCCGGATCGGGTTCGTGTTCCAGCAGTTCTTCCTCTCCGAGCACTCGACGGTGCTGGAGAACGTCGCCGACGGGCTTCTCTATGCGGGAGTCGCTGTCCACGAGCGACGGGAACGAGCCGCCGAGGCGTTGGCCAGAGTCGGGCTGGGCGAGCGTCTGGCCGCGCGGCCGACGCAGCTCTCGGGCGGTGAGCGGCAGCGGGTGGCGATCGCGCGCGCGCTCGTCGGGCGGCCGGCGATCGTGCTGGCCGACGAGCCGACCGGCAACCTCGACAGCGCGACCGGCCAGGCGATCATGGCGCCTGATCGACGAGCTCAACGCGGAAGGGGCGACGATCGTCGTCATCACCCACGAGCACGAGATCGCAGCCCACTTCCCACGTCGGATCTCGCTCCTGGACGGGCGCATCGTCTCCGACCGCGAACGGGGGGAGGCAGCATGAAACGCGTACTTCTGCTCGGTCGGGCTGGCGGCGGCGGTGGCACTCGCCGGCCTCGGGCGCCGGCGCCGGCGGCAGCGAGCGGTGCCTGCCCGGCGACGAACCCGCCCAACGAGCTCGTGCTCGCGGGCGGCAGCGGCCAGCAGGCGCAGCTCGGGAGGCAGTTCGCGCAGAACCTGCAGGTCCAGCTCGCGAACACGAACGGCTGCCCGCTCACCGGCAACCTGGCCGGTGACGACGTCACGTTCGACGCGCCCGGCAGCGGCCCGAGCGGCAGCTTCGCCGGCAGCGGCTCGCGCGAAGCGGTCGTCGGCACGAACGCACAGGGCATCGCGACCGCACCCGCCTTCACGGCGAACTTCACCGCCGGCAGCTACACGGTCGACGCCCACTCCGACTTCGGCACCGTCCAGCTCGACCTGTCCAACACCGCCGCCGGGCTCGCCGCCTCGATCACGCCCACCGGCGGCACTCCGCAGGCGGCCGCGGTGAACAGCCGGTACGGGCAACCGCTGCAGGCGCGGGTCGTCGACGCCAACGGCAACCCGGTGCAGGGGGCGGCGGTGAGCTTCTCGATCGTCCCCGGGCCGACCGGCGCCGGCGCCGGCTTCCTCGGCGGTGGGCAGGCGACGGCGACGACCGACTCGAACGGGCTCGCGACCTCGCCGCCGCTCCAGGCGAACGGCAGCCCCGGCCGCTTCACCGCGGTCGCCTCGACCGACGGCGTCACGGCCGTCGCGAGCTACAGCCTCGACAACCACGCCGCCGCCTCGACGCTCGGCGCGGCCGGCCCGACGACGCAGAGCGCGACCATCGACAGCCGTTACCCGAGGCCGTCGACTGCGCGGCTGCTCGACCCGGACGGTCAGCCGATCGAGGGGCGAGCGTCACCTTCACGCTCGGTGCTGCAGCCGCGAACGGCGGTGCGGCGGGAGCGGGCGGAGCCGCGGCCGGGGCGAGCTTCCTCGGCGGCGCAGCCGGCGACCGTGCTCACCGATGCGGACGGCCGGCGACGACGCCGCCCATCCTCGCCAACGCCACACCCGGCGCCTTCACCGCAACCGCCGCCGCCGCCGGCTCCGACCACGCCCCTCACCTACACGCTCCACAACCTGGCCGCCAGACTCGTCACCGCGCGACCCCGTTCGCAGCGCGACCGTCGAGCACCGCTACTCGCGCACGGCTGAGCGTGCGCGTCCGCGGCGCCGACGGCAAGCCGGTCGCCGGCGTCACCGTCACCTTCACGATCGGCAAGGCGAGCAACAACGCCAGCGCCGGCTTCCCTGACGGAACGAGCCAGGCAACCGCGACGACGAACAGCGCCGGCATCGCCACCGCGCCCGGCGCTGACCGCGAACAGCATCGCGGGCAGCTTCAAAGCGACCGCAACCCTCGCCGGCAGCAGGCCGGTCAGCTACACGCTCCGAGAACCGGGCCGCGCCAACCCGGAGCACATCGCCACCGGCGCCGCCGACGGGATCTCGACCACGGTCGGCTCGCCGCTCCCGATCCGGCTCGCCGTCACCGTCACCGACAAGAACGGCAACCCCGTCTCCGGCGCCATCGTCCGCTTCACCGCCCCGCGCCACGGCCCGGGTGGCGGTTCACGTTCGGAGCGCATCGGCGGCAAGCACTCGGTTCGCATCGTCCGCGTCCGCACGAACGCCAAGGGGATCGCGATCGCGCCCGACCTTCACCGCCAACCGCGACGCCGGCGGCTACGCCGTCACCGTGCGCGCCGGCTCGAGACGGGCCGCGTTCGCGCTCGTCAATCGCCCGTGACGTCGCTCCAGGTTCCGCGCGCCTCCCGGCGCGCCCGAGCCACCGCGGCTGCGGCTCTCCGATCTCGCCCGCGTCGCGAGCGTCGGCCTCCGCACCCGCCGCGTCCGAGCGGCGCTCTCGGCGCTCGGGATCGCGATCGGCGTCGCCGCGATCGTCGCCGTCCTCGGCCTCTCCTCGTCCAGCCAGGCGGGCCTGCTCGCCGAGATCGACAAGCTCGGCACCAACCTGCTCACCGTCACCAACGGCCAGACCTTCTTCGGCGCAGACCGCCGAGCTGCCGCTGGCCGCGCCCGGGATGATCGCCCGCATCGGCCCCGTCCAGCAGGTCCAATACACCGGCTCGACGAGCGCCAACGTCTACCGCAGCCCGCTCATCCCGGCGGTCAACACCAACGCCCTCTCCGTCCAGGCGGCGAGCCTCGGCTTGCCGCAGACCGTCGGAGCGACCGTCGCCGCCGGCAGCTACCTGAACGCCGCCACCGCCCGGGAGCCGGTCGCCGTGCTGGGCTACGCCGCAGCGCAACGGCTCGGCATCGACCGTCTCTACCCGGGCGAGCGGATCTGGCTGGGCGGCATGTGGTTCTACCTCGCCGGCATCCTCGACTCGGCCGCGCTCGCTCCCGAGATCGACGCGAGCGTGCTCGTCGGCTTCCCCGCCGCCGAGCGCTACCTCGGCTTCGACGGCCACGCGACCACCGTCTACGTCCGGAGCGTCACCAGCCAGACCGCGGCCGTCCAGTCGGTGCTCGGCGCGACCGCCAACCCCGAGGCGCCGAACGAGGTCGACGTCAGCCAGCCGTCGGCCGCGCTCACCGCCCGCGCCGAGGCTCAGGGCGCCCTCAACAGCCTCTTCCTCGGCCTCGGCGCAGTCTCGCTCCTCGTCGGCGCCGTCGGTGTGGCGAACATCATGCTGATCGGCGTCCTCGAGCGGCGCTCCGAGATCGGGCTGCGCCGGGCGCTCGGCGCCACGAAGCGGAACATCCGGACACAGTTCCTCGCCGAGGCAATCCTGCTCGCTCTGATCGGCGGCGCCGTCGGCGTCAGCGCCGGCGTCGTCTCGACCGCCGTCTACGCCGCCACCAAGCACTGGCAGATCGCTATTCCGACGACCGCCTGGGCAGGTGGCCTCGGCGCCGCGATCCTCATCGGAGCTCTCGCCGGCCTCTTGCCCGCGATCCGCGCAGCCCGGATGTCCCCGACCGAGGCGCTGCGAACCGTATGAGCATGCGCGTCGCTTCGGCCGTCGGGGTTGCCGCGATCTCGCTGCTCGCGGCCGGCTGCGGCGGCGGAGGCTCTCCGGGCGCGGGGAGCTCCTCCACGACTGCTGCAACAGGAACACCGAACACCGCGCTCGCCTTCGCCCGCTGCCTGCGTTCCCACGGGTTGCCGAAGATGGCCCGACCCCTCGAGCGGCGGAGTGTTCGACAAGTCGAAGCTGCGGCAAACCGGGTACAGCGCGTCCCAGGTCCGAGCCGTCGAGGATGGTGCCTGTCATCACCTGCTCCCGAGCGGCCCGCCCCGCGGGCCGACGATCACTGCAGCCGATCGGGCCGACTACCTCAAGGCCGCAGCCTGCATGCGCTCACATGGTTATCCCGACTTCCCCGACCCGACATTCCAGAACAACAGCGTCCAGGCCAACGTCCCGTCGAGCATCGACCAGGACTCTCCCCGGTTCAAGAGCGCCGCGGAGATTTGCACCAAGCTGATTCCGGCGGGTCTGCCCTACAGCGGCTCAAGTCGTTCGTGAGCGGACTGCAACTCGGAGGCGAATCAGTAGAGAGCCGCAGGCGTGAGTGCGCGTGCCCGCGGATGGCGGCACACAGAGTGGCGAGTACGTTCGAGTGAACCTCGGGCGGTGGTTGGTCACTGCGCCCGTGATCCGGAAAAGCACGAAGGAGACGGCGAGTGATGGCGACGATCGAGCGAGTTTCGTCTGCGCATGATTCAGGCCGGGCCCCGACCAGTTTTGCGTTCGTCGGCTCGCCCACGCCCGAGCTTGAGGAGCTACTGAAGGCCGTCGAGTCGGCGCTCATCGGCGCGGGTTTCGCTCCTGCCAGCGCCCCCGCCGATGCGAGCATCGTCATCAACCTGGTCGATCCTGCGAAGCCGCGGCCGTTTCGCCGCAAAGCGAGAGGGACGTTCGTCGCCGCTCTCTGGTCGCTGCCACGGCCGCCGTCCGACGGTCTACTCGAGACGTACCCGATGCTGGTGCGCGCCCTCGCGAACATCAGCCTCTGTTACGTGCCGGGCCACGGTGTGCTGTTCACCACGATGGAGCGCGGGCACTACCGCGTCCCAGACGACGGCAACCTGGCGGCCGCCGTGATCGAGCGCCTGACGCCGCTCGCCACGTCGCGGCTCGTCATCGACAACGAGTTCCGACGCGACCTCGAGCCCGAGCTGTGGGATGGCGATCGCCTGACCGACGAGATCGCGGCTGTCGGGCGACGCCTCGACCGGCTTGGCCTCTTGCCGGCGCCGTTCCCGGTCTCCGAGCTCGTGAGCCCGCGTGACCTGCGCCACATCATGCGTCTCTACTCGATTGGCGGGCTCTCGTACGGCAACCTCTCGGCCCGCCAGGACGAGAACCGCTTCTGGATGAGCGCAAGCGGTGTCGACAAATCGCAACTCGATCGGCCGGGCGAGAACATCCTGCTCGTCTCGGGGTACGACGCCGACGCGGGACGGATGCTGCTCAGCGTTCCGCCGGAGGCCGAGCCACGGCGCGTCTCCGTCGACGCGATCGAGCACTGGATGATCTACCAGGAGAATCCGCGGGTCGGAGCGATCCTGCACATCCATGCGTGGGTCGACGGCATCGCGGGCACCGACATCAACTACCCGTGCGGGACGGCCGAGCTTGCCGAGGCGGTAGCCGGACTCGTCGCGACCGCCCCCGATCCGGGCCGGACGGTGGTTGGTCTCCGAAACCACGGGATCACCGCCACCGGAGAGAGCCTCACGGAGATCCTCGACCGGATCGAGCCGCACCTGCAACGGCAGGTGCCGATGATGTGATGTGACGACGCTTGTCACCGGTGCGACCGGCTTCCTCGGGCTCCACCTCGTCGACCTGCTCGTAAGCGAAGGCGCGGAGGTCCGTGCGCTCGTCCGCGAAGGCACGGATGCCGAGTTGTTGGTGCGGCGTGGAATCGAGGTTGTGCGCGGCGACATCACGGCTGGTGAAGATGTGCGCCGCGCCGTGTCCGGCTGCGAGCGCGTCTACCACCTCGCGGGTGTCGTCTCGCACCGACGACGAGACGAGGAACGCCTTCGCAGGACGAACGTCGACGGCGTCCGCACACTGCTCGCGGCAGTCGGGCACGGCACGCGCGTCGTGCACGTCTCGAGCATCGCGGCCCTCGGGCCGGTCGCGCATCCCGGCGAGCGTGCGGACGAGGAGCGCGTGGTCTCGCCCCTCGCCGCGAACCTTGTCTACGCCGCGACGAAGCGGGCGGGCGAACTGGCGGCGCTCGACGCTGCCTCGCGCGGCCTCGACGTCGTGATTGCGAACCCGGGCTTCCTGCTGGGCCCCGGCGATCGAAATCGGGTCTCGACCTGGCCGGTCACGGCGTACCTCGCCGGCAGGTTGCGGTTCACAACACCAGGCGGGCTGGCGTTCGTTGACGCTCGCGACGTCGCCGCGGGCCTGATCGCCCTCGCCAGCCGTGGTCGCGCAGGGGAGAGGACGATCTTTGCGCGCGAGGAGGGAAACCTGAGCTGGGACGAGTTCTTCTCGCTGGTCTCGGAGCTGGCGGGATGTCACCGGCGGACGGTGCGACTCCCGGCAGCCGCGGCTCGGTCGGTCGCCCGGCTCGCGCCCTGGCTCGTGTCGCCCGACGAGGTGCGGGCCGCGGGTCACTGGTGGTTCGCCTCGCCCCGCAAAGCCGAGCGTGAGCTTGGCTTCGCGACTCGGCCTCTCGCGGAGACGGTGCGCGACACGATCGCGGATCATGCCCGCGCCGGTGGCCTTTCTGGTGCTGGTGTGCGTCGCGGCGCGTTTCGCAGCTCTGGAAGCTGATCATCGAGGGTCGGCCGTGCGCTTGCCGGTGGCGCCCGGACGGTGCAGGGCGATGCCAAGCATGACCAGCGCGATTCCGCCGAGGTCAGCCCAACCCGGGATCTGCTGCAAGACGACGACGCCGATCGCAGTCGCGGTTGCCGGCAGCACCGCAACGAAGAGCGCATAGGTTGCCCGTGGCAGCCTTGCCATCGCCAGTTGGTCGAACACATACGGGATCACGGACGACGAGATCCCCACGCCGGCTCCGGCCGTCAGGGCGACCGGATCGCCAAAGGCGCGCGCCGCGTTCCCGAACCCGATCGGCGAGACGACGACGAAAGCGAGCAGCATCGCCGCGGCCAGCCCGTCCACACCGCCCAGCCCTTGCCGGCGCGAAACTCGATGCGCGAGGATGATGTACGCGGTGAACAGCGACTGCGTTCGCAAACGCGAATCCCGTCCCGACCGGGTCGCCGACAATGCGTATGTGAGTGAGGAGATAGACGCCGCCCGCGGCAGCCGCCACCGCCAGCACGTTCCGCGGAATCCGGGCGCCCAGCAGCGCGAGCAGGACCGGTCCGATGAACTCCACTGCGGCCACCATCGCGAGAGGAAGCCGGTCGATCGCGAGGTAGAAACACACGTTCATCACGGCGAACACCGCCCCCAGCCCGCCGATCAGCAGCCAGCCATCCCGGTCGAGGCGGCGGAGCCCGCGCCAGGGCCGCCGCCACACCACGAACACCGTCGCGGCGCTGGCGATCCGCAGCCAGGCGACCCCGAGCGGCTCGACGCGCACGAATAACAGCACCGCGAACGACGGGCCGAGGTAGTGGAAGATCGCGCTGCCGACGAAGTAGCCCTGAGGCGGAATCGCCTCCGCGCGCAGCCGGATTTGACCCTGCTCGGCGATGACGGCATTCTCGCCGCGAACGCCGGAAATGGACAGACCGAATCGACGGAATTGCCCTCTGCTTGGGGAATGAAGAACGCAGTTACGACGTCTACAGCGTCATATACTCAGCGAATCGACCACATCGACCGTAGGATCATCGGCGAGCTGATCGAGGACGGGCGCGTCTCGCTCGCCGAGCTTGGGCGCCGGGTCAGCCTCTCCCCGCCTGCTGTCGCCGAGCGGGTGAAGCGGCTCGAGCAGAGTGGGATCATCACGGGCTATCGGGCCGACGTCGACCTGCAAAAGCTCGGCTACGAGCTCACAGCGATCGTGCGGATCAAGCCGTCGCCGGGCCAGCTGCCGAGGATCCCTGAGCTCGCCGCGCAGATCCCGGAGATCGGCGAATGCCATCGCATCACCGGCGAAGACTGCTTCTACCTCGAGGTCCACCTGCACTCGATCGACGAACTGGGCGGTCTGCTCGACCGTTTCCTCGTGCACGGGCAAACGACCACCTCGATCGTCAACGGGACGCCGATCCCCGGGCGCCTGCCGCCGCTCGGCTGAGCGTCTTGGACCGCGTTGAGCGTCCGTGCTGGTGGTGCCGGACGTCTCGACGAACGAACTCCCGAACCTGTGCCTCGTCGAGTGGGCGCTCGCTTCCGGCGAGCATGAGCGTGTAGCGAACCGGCGGCTTTCCATTGCTATCGCTGCAGGTAGGCGAGGACGGCGAGCACGCGGCGATTGTCCTCCGGCGCCGCCGGGATCCCGAGCTTTGCGAAGGCGCCTCTGATGTGCGTCTCGACCGTCTTCGGGCTGAGCCAGAGTGCGCGAGAGATTCCCTGGTTCGAGCGACCCTCGGCCATCAGCGCGAGGATCTCGCGCTCGCGCGGCGTGAGCTCTTCGATCGGATCGACGCGGCGGCGTCGTGCGAGTAGGTCGTCGACGACGCTCCTGTCGACGACGCACTCGCCCGCTGCGACGCGTTGTAAGGCGTCGAGCAGCTGGTCGATCGCGACCGACCCGTTCCTTCATCAGATAGCCGACGCGCTCGGGTTTGGCTTCGACGAGTTGCAGCGCATAGTCGGGCTCGAGGTGTTGCGAGAGGACGAGGACGGCGGTGCCGGGGTAGCGCGAACGGATTTCGCGGGCCGCGCGAAGTCCTTCGTCCGTATGCGTCGGAGGCATCCGGATGTCGACGAGAGCGACGTCCGGGTCGTAGGTCGCGCACGCTCCGTAGCAGGGCATCTGCGTCGCCGACCTGAGTCGACGACCTCGATGCCGTTTTCGGTGAGCAGGCGGGCGACTCCCTCGCGGATGAGCGGTCGCGTCGTCGGCGATTACGACGCGCATGGAAAGTGGGCGTAACGGTCGTACCGCGGCCCGCTTCGCTTTTGATCGACAATGTTGCGTCGAGCGCCTCGAGGCGGTCGCGTAGACCGGCGAGGCCCGACTCGGGCTTGATGCGTGCGCCGCCGACGCCGTCGTCTGCCACAGTCACGCGGAGCCTCGCCGCTTCGCGTTCGAGCAGCACCGATGCCTCGGTCGCCGAGGCGTGCTTGACGACGTTCGTGAGCGCCTCGGAGACGACGAAGTAGGCAGCGAGCTCGACGGGTCCGGCAGGCGATCGCGCGCACTGCTCCGCACTGTCACCGGCAACGGCGTTCGCCGCGCCAGCGCCTCGACGGCGGCCTCGAGGCCCTCGTCGCGCAGCAGGGTCGGGTGGATTCCGCTGGCGAGCTCGCGGAGCTCGGCGATCGCCTGCTCGACCTCGTCCTGTGCGCGCGAGAGGACGTCGGCTGCGGCGGCGCCGGCGCGGGAAGCTTCGAGACCGAGCGCGACGGAAAGTGTGACGAGCCGCTGCTGCGCGCCGTCGTGGAGGTTGCGTTCGATGCGGCGCCGCTCGGCGTCGGCGGCCGCGACGATCCGGCCCCGCGAGGCGCGCACCTCCGCGAGCTGCGACCGCACCTCTGCCGCGAGGCGCTCGTTCTCGAGCACGAGCGCCGCGGTCGCACGAACCGATTCCACGAGCGCCGGCTCGTCGAGCAACGCCGGATCGTGAACGAGCGACGGCGATCTCTTCGCCGCCCGCGGTCACCGTCGTGAGGGCACGGTTCGCTTCCGTGTGGCAGCGTCGATCGGCCGACCGGCGGCGTCGACATAACGGCCGTTGCCGAGCCGGTACGCGACTTCGAGCGTGGGGTCGCCGAGTGCCCGCGCAAGCCGCTCGCGCATCGTGGCCGCCGCCTCGGTTCGCAGCTCGACGACGAGCTCGGACGCTTGCGGTCGGCGCAGCCGCGACCAGCCGATTCCGACGACGATGCCCAACCGGAATCGTCATGGCGAAGGCGCGAGCGATCGTCTCGAGCGTCGGCACGCGCGCGTCAGTGCGCGATCACCCAGCCCAGCCACACAAGACCGGCGAGAGCCGTGATCGCCGCCGCAAGAAGAAGCGGCGCCTGTGCGCGTCGTGCCGGGCGGCCCAACGCGCGCACCCGTTGCAGGACGAGGAAGAGCACCCCGAGAGCGACGCCAACGCCGACGATCTCCTGCGCTCGGTCGATCGCATGCGCGACACTCGGCTGGGAGGTGAGCGACAGCAGGTCGCGCGTCTCCGGAGCCACCAGCCCGCCGACGAGCTGCCCGCCCAACGTCAGTGCGTAGGCGGCGAGGAGCGCGATGCGGGCCAGGCGCGACCACGGACGGCCTTCGGGGAACGTCAGGACGAGCTGAACGAGGAACGCCGCCCACAACCCCTCGAGCAGAAACCCGAGCGTCCACAGCGCGTGCGAGCTCGCCCACTCGAGGTCCGCACCCAGAAGGGCGAACGCCGTCGCGGCGAGCAGCCAGCTCGCTCGCCGCCAGCGCGGCCGCTCCAGAACGACGAGCGACGCCGCCATCAGCGCCCACGAAAGCGCCAGGTCGGCGGCGATGCGCGTCCCCGGCGACTTGCTCGTGCACGCCAAGCCATCCCACTGCCAGGCCGGCCGCCACAGCGAGCGGCAAGAGCAGCACAGGGTCTCGGATCGCGTCGCGACTCGGCAAAGCCGTGACAGCGTTCGACGCCATCACTCGAGCAGCGCCGCGACCGTCGCCGCGGAGAGCTTCGACTTCGGGATGAAACCGCGCGCCCCGCAGGCCGCGACCCGCCGACCATAGTCGTCCGCGTCGCGCGACGAGATGAGCACGACTGCAGGCCCGTCTGCAGCCGCGAGCGCCATCGCGACCGCGAACCCGTCACGATCCGGGAGCTGCACGTCGAGGAGCACGGCATCAGGGGAGTCAGCAGCAACCGCGGCCAGGGCTTCCGCTGCGTCCGCGGCTTCGCCGGTGACGATGTAGCCGGCGCTCTCCAACAGCTCTCGCGCGACGGCCCGAAACGGCTGGTGATCGTCGACGATCAGCACGCGCTTCGGCACACCTCGAATCGTCGCACACCCTTCCCGCGGCGGCTCAGGGTTTTCCCTGGGATCGAGCGAGTTCGGTGGAATCCCCGAGCCGCGCGATGGATCATGGAGGGATGAGGTTCCGGCTCACGGTCGTTGTCGCGTCCGTGGTTGCTGCGATCGGTGGCTCGGTGTGGCTCATCACGCACCGCTCGAGCGAGAAGGTGACAACACGCGGGGTGACGGCGACGCTGCGTGTCCCGGGTCACCCAGGGTGGGTGGCCGCGGGACGCAATGCTCTTTGGCTGGCGCTGACGGGAACGCATACCCCCGTGAGCGATCGACCGCTCCTGCGTCTCGATCTCGCCTCCGGCACGATCGAGCGGAGAATCCTCCTCGGCGGGCAGGCTTCCTACCTGGCGCATGTCGGCAATAGGCTCTTCGCCTCCGTTGAGCACGTCGGTGGCAGCGGATCCGGCCCCAGTTTCGTCGTCACGCTCGACTGGCAGAGCGGCCGTGTGCTTGCACGGAGACCGGTTTCGACGCTGGTGGGACCGCTCGCAGACGACGGGACGGATCTGTGGGTGTTGCAGGTTTCGCCCGCCGCCCTCCTCCGCCTCGATCCGCTCACGCTGCTGCCGGAGGCGCCTCCGCTGCCGCTATCGCCGGGACGAGCGCTCGGGCTTGCAGTCGGCGGCGGCTACGTGTGGGTAACGGCGTCCGATGCGGGCGAGGTTCTTCGCGTCGACCCGGTGAGCTACAAGATCACGCCCGTCCGGGTTGGCGGCTTCCCGGTTGGGATCACGGTCGCTGCGGGGAGCGTCTGGTTCGTCGACCGCGACCGAGCAGAACTCGGCCGCCTCAATCCCCGAACGGGTCAACCGGTCGGGAAACCGATTCGAGTCGGCGGCGCACCGGCGTGGCTGGCGCGGGCCACCCACTACCTGTTCGTCGGCGATTCGGTTCGCGGAACCGTCAGCCGGATCGATGTGCGCTCGAAGAAGGAAGCCGGCCGTCCGATCCGCGTCGCCCCACCCGCCAAGGCCGCGCCAGGTCTCGCGGTCGCGCCCGCAGGAGGTTCCGTCTGGGTGGCCAGCTTCGCCTCGAGCACGCTTGCGCGAGTGAGCGCGTCGTCGACGACCGCTGCGCCACGGGCCGTCATCGCAAGCAGTGGCCAGACGGGGCCTGCGAGCATACGCGTGCTACCGCGCGGCGGCAGGGTCGTCGCCCGCATCCGGCTGGGGCGCGGCGCCCCGGCCCCTCTGGGAGGAGGGGCCTTGACGGTCGGCGAGGGCGCCGTCTGGGCGATGAGCGACTGGGAGTCGACGCTGATGCGGATCGACCCGGCACGGAATGCCGTTGTCGCACGCATCAAGGTCTCTCCACCCCAAGCGGCGGCCGCCGGCGACGGCGCCGTCTGGCTGACCGAACCTTCGAACGACACGCTCGTGCGCATCGACCCGGCCACGAACAAGGTGACAGCGAGAATCCGTGTCGGTCCGCAACCGGACGGAATCGCTGTCTCGCCCGGCGCCGTTTGGGTCGCCAACAACGGCGGCCCAAGTGTCTCGCGCATCGACCCGGCCACAAACCGGGTTGTGGCGACGATCCGGGTCGGCCCGAAAGGTGCTTGCTGCGCTTTGCACATGAACCTGACTGTGACCGGCGGCAAGCTCTGGGTCGCCGTCCCGAACGCGAACGAGATCGTTCGTATCGATCCGACGACGAACGAGGTCGTCGCAACGCTCAAGCTCCCGTACTCGCCGTGCGCATCCCTGGCCGCCGACCGGACTGGCGTCTGGTCGGCGGGCGGTGCTTGCGCCGACGATGTCGGACGGATCGACGCCCGCACGAACACACTGACGGCAACGGTGGGTGAGCCGCATCCGGTCGGGCTCGCGCTCGCGTTCGGTTCCATTTGGACCGCCGTCATCGACTCGGGCAATCTCGACCGGATCGACCCGCACACTCGTCGGCTGATCGCGAGGCTTCATGTCGGCGGGACGCCCGTTCGCCTCGGCGTCGGGTTCGGCTCGATCTGGGTCAACGACGACAACGGCCGCGTGCTGCGGATCCGGCCGACGAGCTGACGCTCCTCCGTCGGCTCAGGGTTTTCCCTCGACCGGCGCCGATCCCAGGGTGATCCCCGAAGGCACGAGTTCCGGTGGGTGCTTCGATCGCCGCGTGTAGACGCAAGCCCGCGACGACGGAGGGAAACATGAAGACAACGAGGCGCGTTCGCGACGAACACCGTCGTCGCGAGAGTTCGGCCGACCTCGGGACGAGGCAGATCGTGCGGGTCAACCCGAAAACGGGGCGGGTCGTCGGGAGGTTGGGTTTGCGAGGACTGCCCGTGCGGCTGGCCGTCGGCTTCGGATCGCTGTGGGTGCGCGACGACAGCGGCCGAGTGCTGCGCATCAAGCCGCAACGGTGACCTGAAAGCTCAAGAACGAAAGGAGAAGGCGATGAGAAGCCACATCAGTATCTGGAGACGGACTGTGCTGATTGCGTTGATCGCAGCGCTGGGTGCTGCGGGCGCGACCGCCGTCACGGCGAAGGCAGAGAGGATCACGCCGAGCCGGCTGTCGGCGGCCGGCTGGACCTGCATCCAGCCGCTGCTCTTTCCGACACAAATGCTGTGCGTTCCGCCCGGCGTCGGCCTGCCGCCGCTTCCCGGAACGCCCGGCTTCGAGAGCCGAGCCCCGTCCTACGAGTTCCTGGCCTTCGAGTACGCGACGGGTGCCTTCATCGGCACCCAGCACCTGCTCAGGCCCGACATCTACGAGCGCGGAACGCCGCCGTGCCCCCAGCAACCAGGGGGCGAGTACACCTACAACCCCCGAAACGACCTCTGGCTCTGCCTTCGCAGCTGAGGGCTCGGCACACGGACGGAGGCCGCGACGTCACTGCGTACGGGCTGGCCCCCTCTCTGCAGGGAGGGGGCCAGATCTCGCCCAGCCCCATTATGTGAGGGCCTCTATAAGTGGCGTCTTCCTTAGTCGCAGGGACTCGTGCAGTTTTTAGTCTGCTCGACGGGGTAGTCCAGCGGAAATCAAGCTGTGCGTCGGCCGGAGCGGGAACATTTTCGGCTGCGGGCCGAGACACATCGAGTCTCGGCACTGACGCGGCACTCAAGGGGAGGAGAGGAATGAGACGGCTAGCCAGTTTGCTCGCAGTGGCAGTCGCGGCGCTTGCGGTCAGCGCGGCGGTGTCGGCGTCTTCGCCGAACAGCGCTCACGCGCATCTGAAGCATGTCTTTGTGATCGTGCTCGAGAACCATTCGAAGACGAGCGTGATCGGCGATCTGAATGCGCCGTTTATCACGTCGCTTGCGACGACCTACGGGACGGCCGCGAACTACTACGGCGTTACGCATCCGAGCGAGCCGAATTACGTCGCGATGATCACCGGCTCGAACCAGGGCATCAACGACGACCAGCCGACACACACCTTCAACGTGACGAATCTGGTCGATCAGCTCGAGTCGAGTGGGCGCAGCTGGAATGCGTATATGGAGTCGTTGCCATCGGTCGGCTTCACGGGTTTCCAGTATCCCGCGAACGCGGCGTTGTATGTGAACAAGCACAATCCGTTTGTGTTGATGGACGACATCCGCAACAACGCGGCGCGCCTGGCGCACATCAAGCCATACACCGACCTGCGTTCCGATCTGGGCTCGGGTAGTGCAGCCGACTTTTCGTTCATTGTTCCCAACCAGTGCCACGACATGCACGGCGGCGTCTTTATCACGGTCGCCGCGGACACTCGGGATGGGACGCCCTGCCCGTACGGCTCGACG
This sequence comes from uncultured Thermoleophilia bacterium, assembly GCA_963785875.1. Lineage (GTDB taxonomy): Bacteria > Actinomycetota > Thermoleophilia > Gaiellales > Gaiellaceae > PALSA-600. The sequence continues at coordinate 402,936 of CAWAWV010000005.1, forward strand.
AAGGACGATCCGAACGACGCTTCGCTGAAGCAGAAGGCAGACGCGTTCGTGCAAGAGGCGGTCACGACGATCATGAGCTCGAAGGCGTGGACCGGGAACTCGGCGATCTTTGTGATTGCCGACGAGAACGACTTCACCGGCAACAGCGCAACCGACGGCTGGGAGTCGGCAGCCTGGTGCTGCGACTCGCCGATCCTGCCGGACGGGTTCCAGTTCCTGAACTCTGCGGGCCTGCCGGACGGCAACGTCTGGCACGGCCAGGACGGTGACTTCCACTACGGGGGCGGACTGGCGCCGGCGATCGTGGTCACGACGAACGGGCCGCGCGGCTACGTCAGCAACGTCCCCTACAACCACTACTCGCTGCTGTCGACGATCGAGGACAACTGGCACCTCGGCTTCCTCGGCCACGCCGGTGACACAGCAGGCGGCGTCGTGCCGATGCAGATCTGCTCACCCACAACGGCTAGCTGCAGTGATCGGTGTCCCCCTCTTCGCTCGTGGAGAGGGGGACACCGCGTGCTTCATACGTCGCGTTCGTCGCTCTCCGCGAGTTCGGGGTTCGGCAACCGCTATGTGGATGCGCGGCGGGATGTCTTCGGGGTCGAGCCTCGAGCGAGCTCGAGGGCATCTGTCCCGGACTGCCAGGCGCACTAGATCGAGGCATACTCCGCGTGGTTGTGTCGGAGAGCTCTTCCTCGGCGCCTCTTTCGTGCGTTCGTGGCGTCGGTTCGGTTGGGCCGCCTGGGCGGCCTTGGCTGTCGTGGTCGTGCTCGCCGCGCTGCTCCTGCTGCTGAACCTGACTGATCGTTCGCCGGCGGCGGCGAAGAGCGGCGATGTCGCGAGTGCCGCCACACCGCCGCCGGTCAGTTGGGCCGCCGGGAAGCGTCGTGCCCCCGGCTTCTCCCTGGTCGACCAGCACGGCGGAACCGTGTCGCTGAACGCCTATCGCGGCCGGTCGGTGATCGTGACGTTCATCGATCCGCTTTGCGGAACTTCTGCCCGCTGGAGGCGAAGCAATTGAACGAGCTGGTGCGTGGGATGCCGGCGGCGCAGCGGCCCGCGATCGTGGCGGTGAGCGTGAACGTCTACGGCAACGCGCGGAAGAACCTGCTCAGGACGTGGCGAAATGGCGGCTCGTGCCGCAGTGGCGATGGGCAGTCGGTCGTCCTCGACAACTCGCCTCGGTGTGGCGCCGTTACCAGATCGGCGTGCAGGTGACGACGAAGCGGATCGCGGGGGTGACGGTGCACGAGATCTCGCACACCGAGGCGGCCTATGTGATCGACGGTCGCGGCTTCGAGCGTGCGCTGTTCCTGTGGCCGTTCCGGTCGGGCGACCTGCGGGCGACGCTGGCCAAGCTGTCGTCGTCGGCGTCGTAGCATCGGTGCGCGTCGGCTGGTCGTTGCCGGCGCCTCGTTGATCGCGCTGTGCGCACCCGGCGTGGCGAGCGCACATGTGCGGATCGGGACGCTGGCGGTCGACGTTCGTGTCCGCGTGCTCAGTCCGCAGCCGTCGGCGCAAGCTGCGTTCGCGGTGTCGGTGTCGGAGGGCGACCGCGCGCTTCACCTGACGGCGCGCGGCGGTCATCGCCTGGTCGTGCTGGGCTACCTGGGCGAGCCGGTCTTGCGCCTCGATGCCCGGGGCTCGCAGTGAATCTCGACTCGCCGACGGCGGCCGCCGCGGGACTCGTTGCGAAGAGCGAGCGCGCGAGGGGGTGGTTGCTCGAGCGCGGAGAGCGGACTGCGGTCTGGCGGGACCCGCGTCTGCAGCGGTTGTCGCGCGGCGTGAACCAGGCGGCATGGACCGTTGCGATCCTCGTCGACGGCCGCTCCGCACGGATCACGGGTGAGCTTCGGCGCGTGCCTCCGCCGAGACTGTGGCCGTGGCTGCTCGTGGTGCTCGGGCTGGGATCGCTCTGGCGGCGTCGCCGCGATCGGCCGCCGACGGCGTCGCCTGCGCACGTCTTGCATCGTGCTCGGCGGTGTCGCGGCGCTCGCGGGATCGTCGCGGCGCGGGGTTCGCGTTCGAGGCGAACGCGTCGGGGATGCGCGTGGCAGCGGTCTATGAGCTCCTGCTGGCGGCCGGTGGGCGCCGGCTTCGCGGTCTGGGGGCCGCCGGAGGTGCGCGTAGCTGCGGCGGGATGGCTCGGCCTGCTCGGGCTGATCGGCGGTCTCGCCTGCGGTCAGGTGTTCCTGCACGGCGCCGTGCTCTCCGCTACTGCCGGCGACCCTCACCCGGACGGTCGCCGCGCTGGCCATCGGCTCCGGAGCGGCCGCGTCGCTGCTCACCGGGCTGTTCTACACGTCACTACCGGACCTCGCGGCGTCGCCGTCGTAGCGCGAACGTGGCTGCGGCGGCGAGGAGGATCGCCGCTGCGGCCGCGGCGATGATGATCAGCCGATCGTCGCGAGTCTTGCTGCGCCGGCGCCGCAACCCGTGGTCGGCGGTGCGAGCTTTGACCCCGCCGGCGGCTGCGAGCCGCTGCACCGCCTTCTGCGCGCCGTCAGCAGCCCGTCGGAGCCGGGGCGGATCGGGATCTTCGCCAGCGTTCCATAGGCGGCAGTCGACGAGTGGTGCGGCCAGTTGAAGCCGAAGCCGTTCTTCATGACGACGAGCAGCCGTCGCTTGTAGACGAAGGAGAGCTCCTGCGCCGAGGAAGCGGGCGTAGATGCGGGGCTTGCCGTACAGCGAGGTGATCGGAGCCCAGGTCGTAGCTCGAGGCGATCACGGCGACGCGGATCTTGAACCCAGCCCTGTTCGCTTCTCGCACGAGCTGCGCGAACTGAATCGCCTGTGTCTGTGAGAACTTGGCGTCGTACGGCAAGAAGACCTGTTGCGCAAGCAGATAGTCGCTGGCGGGATCGCCGTCGGCCCGCGCGGTTGGCGCGGCCGCGAGCCCGGCGGCGAGGGCGAGCAGCGTGGCAAGGGTCAGGAGACGTGGAGCGTGTATGGCGCTGTCACCACCTTTCCATCCAGGCGGAATTGCAGGAAGAGCCGCCAGGTGCCGGCGACCGGAAGCAGCATGCCGACCTTCAGCTGTCCGGGGGTGGTGGAGGTGCCGGTGACGCGCGCGCCGCCGAGCACGCTGGAGCAGCCGCTGGCGCCCGGCGCGCAGACGTGGGTGTGGAAGTAGTCGAGCGAGCCGCGCGGAAGAAGATCGCGTGCGCGAGCGCACCGAACCAGGGAATGAAGATGACGGGTTTGCCGTTGGAGCCGGTGACGGTGAAGTCCATCAGCGCTGCCTGCACGGCATGCAGGCGCGGGGTGCCCGTGCAGCGCGAAGTGGTAGCCGTCGACGGTCCCGCTCGCTGGCTGGCGGCGGCAGCGGCTGCGGCCGGTAGGTGCCCTTGACCTGAATCGTCTGGAAGAGCTGGAAGCTCGGCACCGCTCCGGCGTCTTGGGGTAGGCGTCGATCACGACGCGGTAGGGGCCGGGCGCAGGGAAGGTGACCGTGTCGCTCAGCCTCGCCGTCGGCGCCGACCGGCGGGTGGCGGTGGATGATCACGCTGAGGTCGCGGCGGACGATGATCAGGTGGATGCCGTTGTGCGGCCCTGTCCCGTGCCGGTAGGCGGTGAGCGGTTTGCCGTTCGGCTGCGTGATCGTGAACGAGAGCCTGGTCGGCACGTTCGCGGACACGGGCTGCGCCGGGGTGAAGCCGGCCAGGTGGTAGGTGCGTGCCGCCTGCACGGTGATCGCCGGCCCGGCTCCCGAACCGGAGCCGCCGCAACCGCTGATCGTAGCGGCGGTCACGGCGAGGACGACGAAGGGGAGAATGCGGCCGCGCATGCGGAACCTCCTCGGCTGTGAGTCCTGTTGATGGTGGTGCGTTTGCTGGTGGTAGCGGCGCTGCTGCCGATCCCGATCGGCGTCGGTCTTCGCTACCACCCGCCACCGGCGGTGCACGGCGCCTGCCGCCCCGGATCGCTGGCCGCGGGTCAGCGCGTGCACCTGGAGCTGTTCTGCTTTGCGACGGTGGTGATCGTCCCCGCGGGGATCGGCGTCCGTGGAGCGCGGGTGCGTTTCGGTCGTGTCGTCGCGGCGCGCTGCCGCGCGCCCGTCTGGACGACCGACCCAGCGGGGTCGTGCGCTTCAGCGGCACTACGCGGCTCGGCGGCGTCTTCCGCGTCTGGGGGCAGCCGTTCGATGCCGGCGGCTGCTTGGCTTTCGCGGCCGCGTGCGCCTCTATCTCAACGGCCGCCGTGTGGCCGGCGATCCGCGGCGGCGCCTGCTGCGCGACGGAGACGAGTTGGTGCTCGAGGTCGGCGGCTACGTGCCGCCGCATCGCAGTTCCGCTTCCCGCGCTGAGGCATTCACGCGGCCACCGCCGCTCGTGCGCCGAACTGCTCGCGCATCGTGACTGCGAGCATGCCTGCGCCGAGGCCGACGATCGCCGCGCATCCGCGGCCCGGACAACACCGCTCGGGAAGACGGTGAGGACGACCGAATGTGTGAGCACGGGCAGCATCGTCCATGCCTGGTAGAGGCAGCCGAACGCGAGCAGGAACGCGGTGAAGACGCGGACGTTCTCGTCGCGGTTCAGCAGCCCGGCGAGAAAGGCGATCCCAACCAGCGAGGTGAACGCGATCTCAACTATGTCGCCCCAGGAGACCCCGGGACGCCCGTAGAGCTCGCGCGCGATCCGTAGCGTCCAGATCAGAAGCGACGCCACGATCGCCGAGGCGACTGCAGCCCGGCGGCCGCCCGACGTGAGGCGGCGCGCGCGGCAAGCTGCGCAGCCGCCAGCACGCCGGCGAGGGCGAGCCAGGGCCAGACGGCTCCGGGCGGCCGATAGATGAGCCTGCCGAGGAGCGCGTGCCGGCGCCCGTCGATCATCAGCGGCACCGACCAAGTTCCGAGCACGCTGACCCGGTGGTGGCCGCGGGCGAGCGGCTCGAGGTGCGTGCAAGCGGTGCTCGTGCCAGAGGTAGGCGTGGCCGCTGCTCAGCCG
>CAWAWV010000006.1:0-119837 GCA_963785875.1 uncultured Thermoleophilia bacterium
TAGATGAGTAGTTCCACGGGTTCAGGCGGTGTAGTCGACGAGGGCGCGTGGTGGGTCGGCCGAGGCGGTGGTTGAGGCTGATCGCGGCGGCGAGGGCGAGGAAGCGTGTTCTGATGCGGGTGCCGAGGCCGTGCAGGGTGCGGGCGCCGTGGCGTTCGAGGGTGAGCAGGTCTTTGCAGGTCTGGAAGATCGACTCGATCCGTTGGCGGATCGGGGCGAGGTGGGGGCCGTCGGCCGGGCTCGTCTTTGCGGCGGGGCCGGATGATCGTGGCGTCGAGTTCGGCGGCGCGTCTGTTCGAACTCGCGGCCGGCGTAGCCTTTGTCGCCGATCACGAACAGGTGCCCGTCGCGTTGGCAGCGTTGCGAGCAGGGTGAGGCAGACGTCGCGTTCGGTGGTTTTGGGCGAGGTGAGCACGAGCGCGCGCGGGGTGCCGTCCAACGCGAACAGGCCGTGCAGGCGGAAGCCCCAGAAGTAGCGGCTGTGGCTTGCGCAGTAGCCGTAGTCGGCCGCGTCGGCGAGCTGGCTGCGCCGGGTCGTCTCGATGCTGCGGGCGCACTCGACCGGGGTCGAGTCGACCAGCACCAGGTCGTCGTGGAAGCCGGGGCTGTCGCTCGCGAACACGACGATCAGCGCCTCGATCGTGTCGCTGAGCCGCTCGCGGCGCTTGTAGGTAGCCGGGCCGGTTCGGCAGCAGCGGGAACAGGTGCGCGAGCTGCTTGCGCGCCGACCTTGAGGAACCGCGCATCGGAGGGGATCCCCATGATCGCCTGCGCGACGCGAGCGTGACGACCTCCGCGTCGGTCAGGATCCGTCTGGCGTTCTTCGCCCGCTCAGGCAGGAGATCGTCGGCGGTACAGAACACCGCAATCAGCAACAGGTCGAGGTCGGCGAGCATCGTGGCCCCCTTGGGTCGACGGCGCAAAAAGGCACCGCCGACTTCGACCTGACTGCTCCTGGTCCCTACCTCGGCCACGGCTCAGGCCGTGGAACTACTCATCTAGGCGCTCGCGGCCATGCGCTTGCGGTTCGGCAGGTGGATCGCTCGCCCGAGCGCGACGAGACCCGCTTCCTTGATCGCCTCCGAGAGCGTCGGATGCGGCGCCATTCCGTCGGCGACGGTCTCGACCGTCGACTCGGCGTCGATCGCGACCACACCAGCCTCGACCAGGTCGGTGACGTGCGGGCCGACCATGACCAGCCCGAGCAGCTCGCCGTAGCGCGTCTCGTGGATCGACTTGACCCAGCCGGTCGTCTCGTCCTGCATCACCGCCCGGGCGTTCGCGACCCAGGGAACGTGCCGACCGCGACGTCGTCGCCGTACTGCTCGCGCGCCTGCGCCTCGGTGAGGCCGACACCGGCGATCTCTGGGTCGGTGTAGATCGGGCGCGGGACGGCACGGTTGTCGACGACAGCGTCGTGGCCGCACGCGTTCTCCGCCGCCACCTCGCCTTCGCGGAACGCCGTGTGCGCGAGCTGCCAGTAGCCGGCGCAGTCGCCGACCGCGTAGATGTGCGGCACGCTCGTCCGCCGGTGGTCGTCGGCCGCGATCCCCTAGCGCCGGTCGAACGGGACGCCCGCCGCCTCGAGCCCGATGCCCTCGACGAGCGGCGCGCGGCCGACCGAGACGAGCATCAGGTCGGCGTCGACCGACTCGCCGTCGCCGAAGTGGACGGCGAAGCTCGTTGCCGTGCTGCTCGACGCCGGTGCACTGCTTGCCGAGCTGCAGCGCGATCCCCTTCTTCCTGAAGGCCTTCGCGAGCTCCTTCGCCGCGTCCGCGTCCTCCTGCGGGATCAGCGTGTCGAGCATCTCGATGATCGTCACCTCGGAGCCGAAGCGGCGAAGATCGACGCGAACTCGGCGCCGATGATCCCGCCGCCGAGAATGACGAGCCGGCGCGGAACCTCGGTCTGGGCGAGCAGGCCGGTCGAGTCGACGCAGAGGTCGCAGTCGAGACCCGGGATCGGCGGGCGCAGCGGGAACGAGCCCGTCGCGACGATCGCGCTCTTGAACGTGACGTCCTCGCCACCCTCGACGCGATCGTGTTCGCGCCGGCGAACGTGCCGGAGCCCTTGACCCACTCGACGCCGTTGGCCTTGAAGAGGCCGGCGACGCCGCCGGTCATCTGCTTGACGACCGCGGCCTTCCACTCGTTCGCCTTCGCCGAAGTCGAGCTCGCGGCTCGCGCACAGTCACGCCGAGCTTGCCGAACGTGTCGCGCGCCTGGTGCATGAAATGCGCGGTCTGCACCCACGCCTTGGTCGGGATGCAGCCCGACCCGCAGGCAGGTTCCGCCGAGCTCGGGCTCCTTCTCGATGCATGCGACCTTCGCGCCGAGCTGCGCGGCGCGAATCGCTGCGGTGTAGCCGCCGGGGCCCCCGCCGAGGACTGCGATGTCGACATTCCATGACGGCGATCGTAGCGACCGAAAAGATCATCCCGAGGAAGGAGGCGAATCGTCCGCGGGACGGACGGGGTCGCCTCTACTGTGGAGGCATGAAGTGGCTCGTCATCTTGTTCTCTTCGATACTGGTCGGCCCGGGCCAGCGTCCGCGGCCCTAGGGGCAGACGACGATCTTGCCGAACTTGTTGCCGGCCGCGAAGCGCTCGTAGGCGTCCTGCGTCCGAGCGAGCGGGAACGTCTCCTCGACGGGGACGCGGAAGGTGCGCCCAACCAGGAACGCCGCGAGCGAGTCGATCACCTGCGCCTTCTCGACGATCGATCGCGACCGCAGCATCGAGCCGTGGATGCGGCCCCGCTTCCGCATGAGCAGCGCGAGGTCGAGCTCGGCGCGCGCGCCTGCGCCGGTGCCGATCACGGCCACGCGTCCCTGGGTCGCGAGCCGTGTGAGGTTCGACGCGAGGTTGGCACCGCCGACCAGCTCGAGGATCACGTCGTACTCGCCGTCGACGTCGGTGTCGGCGCCGAGCGCGCGCAGCTCGTCGTGATGGTGGCGTGCGTTGGCCGTGACGCAGGCGCCGGCCGCGAGCCCGAGCTGCACCGCGGCGATCCCGACGCCGCCCGCCGCCCCGTTCACGAGCAGCCGCTCCCCGGCCGCGAGTTGCGCCTGCGTGAAGAGGGCGTCGTGCGCGGTTGCGAACACCTCGACGAAGCCGCCGGCCTCCTCCCAGCCCATCCCATCCGGCACGGTGAGGACATGCGTCTCGTGAGCGACTGCAAGCTCCGCGTGACCGCCGCCGGGGAGGAGCGCCATTACGCGCGTCCCGCCCTCGGTCTCACCGGCGCACTCGAGCCCCGGCACGTCGGTCGCGCCGGGCGGCGGCGGGTAGCGGCCGGCGCGTTGGCCGAGATCGGCACCGTTCACGCCTGCGGCACGAACGCGGATCAAGACCTCGCCGACCTGCGGCGCGGGGTCGGGCCGGTCCTCGATCTCGATCCGCCCGCCGACGATCACCGCCGCACGCAAATTAATCGAGGCGCTTCAGCATGACGACCCCGCCGTCCTGCTCGCGGACGTGCGCGAAGCCGTTCCGTTCGTAGAACCCGACGGCGGCCGAGTCGGCTTCCACGCTCAGTGAGACGCCACCGTGACCGGCGGCGCGTGCCGCTTCGACCAGCGCGTCCATCAGCTCCTGCCCGAGGCCGTGGCGGCGCCTCGACGGGACGACGGCGATCGACAGCTCGGGCGTGTTCTCGTCGACGAATCCGTAACCCGGCTCGGACGCGCGAAACACACGCAGCCACGCAGCGCCGACGCGGTTGCCGGTCTCGTGCGCGATCACGGCAAGGTCGCCGGGGCGCCCCCAGTTGTCGACGTAGCGCGAGAGCGGGATGTCCGCCTCGAACGCGTTCACGCGCCACGCGTACGCGTGCGCCAACATCGAGCGCATGAACGGGACGTCGGCCGCCGACCCCTTCCGCGTCATCGGTGGGGCACCTACATCTCCTCGGTCAGCTGCACACGGTTGCCGTCCGGGTCGAAGACGTCGACGAGCCGCATCTGGCCTGCGAGCTCGAGCACCGTGCCGACCTCGACGCCTTCGTCACGAAGCCGCTGCGCCGCCGACTTGATGTCGACGACGTCGACCGCCGCGACCCCGCTGCCCATCGTCGGCTCACCTTCGGCGAGCGCGATCCGCATCGGCCCCTTTTCGAGCTTCGACCACTTGTCGTCCCAGTCGACGAACGTCTCGTCGAATCCGAGCAGGCGCTTGTAGAAGTCACGACCTCGATCGAAGTCGCGAACGAGGTACCAGACGCGTGGTAACTCGTGCGTACGAGTCACAGGGCGAGGGCGGGATCTTCCACGAACTGCTTCACGGTCCGTAGGAAGTCTGCACCCTCGGCGCCGTCGACGGCGCGGTGGTCGACGGTCAGCGTCATCGCCATGACCGGCCGGACCTCCACTGCCCCATTCCGGGCGACGGGTGTGTCGATGGTCGCTCCGACCGCCAGGATCGCCGCCTGGGGCGGGTTCAGCACCGCGACGAACTGCTCGATCCCGAACATGCCGAGGTTCGAGATCGTGAACGTGCCGTCTTCGAGGTCCTGGGTCGTGAGCTTGCTCTCGCGCGCACGGCCGACGACGTCGGCGCGGGCCGCCGCCACCTCGGCGAGCGCCAGCCGCTCGACGCTCCGGAGGACGGGAACCACGAGGCCCTGCGGAGCCGCGACGGCGATCCCGACGTTCGCTGTCGGGAAGCGGAGCAGCGCATCCTCGGTGTACTGGACGTTCACATCTCGGTGGCGCATGAGCGCCTGTGCGCACACCTTCGCGAGCAGGTCGGTAACGGTGATCCGAACATCCGGGTTCAGCTCGCGTGCGCGCGACACGAGCTCGTTCGCGCGCGTCATGTCCGCGGTCACCGTCAGCTGGAACACCGGCGCCTGCCAGGCAGCGGTGAGACGCCGCGCGATCGTCTTGCGGATGTTCGTGAGCGGGACGGACTCGATGTCGCCGGGCGGCAGCACGTCGGCAGGACGCGCCTGCGCGCCTTCCACGTCCTTCGCGACGATCCGTCCGTCAGGGCCTGTGCCCCGGAGCGAAGAGATGTCTATGCCCCGCTCGCGCGCCAGCCGACGCGCGAGCGGGGAAGCTTTGACACGCCCGTTGCTCGTGGTCGGAGCTGGCGGCGCGTCGGCAGGGGTGTCAGACACTTCGGTGTCTGACACCCTTTCGGGCTTCGGCGCCGGCTCCGGCTCCGCCGCGGCGACTTCCTCCCCAGCGTCCCCGATCCACGCAATGGTTTGCCCCACAGGCGCCTCGCCTTCGGGAAGCGCGATCTTCAACAGCACCCCCGCGAAGTCGCTCTCAACTTCCTGCGTCACCTTGTCGGTGTCGACCTCGAAGAGCGGCTCGCCCTTCTCGACCGCATCGCCCTCGTTCTTCAGCCACCTCGTGACGGTTCCGGACTCCATCCCCTGGCCGAGCCGCGGCAGCTTGACCTCGGAAGCCATCGCTTACTTCCCGACCGTCCGGCGAATCGCCGCGAGCACGTCCTCCGAATCCGGGACGACGTACTGCTCCATCACCGGCGCGAACGCGAGCGGCACGAACCTCGCGCCGACGCGCTCGATCGGCGCGTCCAGGTAGTCGAACGCCTGGTGCTGCAGCACCGCCGTCACCTCGGCGCCGAAGCCCATTCGCGTCACTGCCTCGTGGGCGACGACGGCGCGGTTCGTCTTCTTGACCGACGCGACGAGCGTGTCCTCGTCGAGTGGCTGCAGCGTCCGGGGGTCGACGATCTCCACCGAGATGCCATCCTCTTCCGCCTGCTTCGCCGCGTCGAGCGCACGGTGCACGAGCGGGCCGATCGCGACCACCGTCACATCGGTGCCTTCCCGGACCACGCGCGCCTTGCCGAGCGGAATCGGCTCGAGCTCCTCCGGCACCTCGCCTTTGACGGGGTAGAGCAGCCGGTGCTCGAAGAAGACGACCGGGTTGTCGTCGTGGATCGACGTCCAGAGCAGGCCACGAACGTCCTCGGGCGTCGACGGGTATGCCACCTTGAGCCCGGGGATGTGGACGAGCCACGCCTCGAGCTGCTGCGCATGCTGAGCGCCCGGCGACCAGCCGGCGCCGCCCTGCGTGCGGATCGTCAGCGGCACCGTCACCTGCCCGCCCGACATGTAGCGGTGCTTCGCCGCCTGGTTGACGATCTGCTCCAGCGAGAGCGTGAGAAAGTCCTCGTACATGATCTCGACGACGGGGCGCATGCCGGCCATCGCGGCGCCGATGCCCGCACCGACGATCGCCATCTCGGAGATCGGCGTGTTGCGCACACGCTCCGGGCCGAACTCGTCGAGCAGCCCCTGGGTCACCCCCATCGAGCCGCCCATCTCGGCGATGTCCTCGCCCATGATGAAGACGCTCTCGTCGGCGCGCATCGCGGCGGCGAGCGCCGTCGCGAACAGCCTCGCGATAGGTCACTTCAGGCATAGACGTTCTTGAGCGCGTCCTCGGGAGCCGGGTCGGTCCCGTTCTGCGCGAACTCGAGTGCCTCGTCGACGATCCTGTGCGCCTCGGCGTCGAACGCCTCGAACTCGTCCTCCGAGAGGCCGAGCCGGTCGCGCAGCCGCGGGATCGGGTCGTGGTCGGCCGCGTCCTCGCGGTCCTCCTTGGTCCGATACACCTGCGGGTCGCCGATGTAGTGGCCGTGCATGCGGTACGTCTGAACGTCGAGGAACACGGGGCCGTCGCCGGAGCGCGCATGCTCGAGCGCCTCGTGGGCAGCCTCGTGCACCGCTTCGACGTCCTGGCCGTCGACCTTCAGGGCACGCATGTCGTAGGCGAGCGCGCGCTTCGACATGTCGTCCCACACGGGCGAGTGCTGCCAGCCCGGCGTCGACTCGGCCCAGTGGTTGTTCTCGCAGACAAAGACCGTCTTCGTCTTCCAGAGCTGGGCGAGGTTGAGCGACTCGTGGAACGTGCCGATGTTCGTGGCGCCGTCGCCGAAGAACGCGACCGCGACGCGCGGCTCGTCGCGCAGCTTGAAGGCGAGGCCTGCGCCCGTGACGGCCGGCAATCCACCGCCGATGACGGCGTTCGCGCCGAAGTTTCCGCGCTCCACGTCATAGAGGTGCATCGAGCCGCCGTACCCGTGGCAGCACCCTTCGACCTTCCCGTAGAGCTCGGCCATCACCGCGTTCGGGTGCGTGCCGCGCGCGAGGGTGTGCCCGTGCGCCCGGTGCGTCGACGCGAAGATGTCTCCGTCCTCCATCGCGCTGCAGACGCCCACCGCGACGGCCTCCTGGCCGATCGCAACGTGCAGGAACCCGGGGAGATCGCCCGCGCGGAACCGCTCCTCGACCTTCTCTTCGAAGCGGCGAATCAGGAGCATGTCGCGCAGAAAATCGCGCAGCGACTCCTCTCCAACGGCAGGCGTCCTCTCGACCTTGGCCAAAGTGCCGGGAGTGTACGCTCAGCCTCGTGACCGTCGCCGAGCAGTGGAATGCGATTGGATCCGAGCTTCCGAGCGGGTGGACGGAGGCACAGTTGCGCCTCGCGCTGAAGGATCGGGCCACCACCGACCGGGCTGCCGCCATGCTCGGCCCGGCAGGTGCGTACCGCGCGGCTCCCACCGTGCTTCTGTTCACGGTCGCGCGCGACGGAAGCGCCACGAGCCCCGACAACCTCATGCGGCTTCTGCGCAACGTGCCGAACGGGGCGCTCTCGCTTTCTGGATCCCAAGCCGCGCAGCCGGAGACGCCAACACGCGAGTTCGCGACCTTGACAGAGTCGTGGGACCGCGCGATCGCCGGCCTGCCCGGCGACTGGAGCGACCTGTATGTGGAGCTCAGCCTGACGTCGACCGACTTCATCGAGCCGGCGTCCGTGTTCTGCAGCCAATGCAACCCGCGCCGCGACGGCGCGCGCGCCGCGCTCCGGTTCCGCTGCGCGCGCGTGCAGGGGTACGGAGTCTCACCGGAGATGGCGCGACGCTGCCTCGAGCGCTGCGACGCAGCACGAATCCAGGGCGGCATCGCCGTTCTGCGCACCATCTCCGGCTCGCGTCACGTGAGCACGCAGGGACCGGTCTGGCTCGACGACGGCAAGACGCTGTGATGGCGGTGGACCCCGTCAGCTGGCTCCTGATCGAGCCCGGATGGCAGGTCGTCGACGCAAACGGCGAGAAGGTCGGTCGGGTGGAAACCGTCACCGGCGACTCGAACGCCGACATCTTCGACGGGCTCGAGGTGCGCAGCGGTCTCCTCGAGACGCGCTACGTGCCGTCCGAGCAGGTCGCGTCGATCGTCCAGGGCGAAGTCCGCCTCGCGTGACCGACGCGCTCGGCCTCGCCGCGCAAGTGCGCGACGGCCACGTCTCGGCGCGCGAGCTTGCCGAGCAGACGATCGCCCGGATCGAGTCGACGAACCCGGAGCTCAACTTCCTGGTCACCGAGGCGTTCGACTTCACGGAGCCGGCCGACGGCCCGTTCCGCGGCGTCCCGATGCTCGTGAAAGACCTGACGGAGACCGCGGGCATCCGGACCACGTTCTCGTCGCGCGCGTTCGCCGGCTATGTGCCTGAGAACGACACTGCGACCGTGCGGCGGATGCGTGCCGCCGGCTTCACGATCCTCGGCAAGTCGAACACGCCCGAGTTCGGGATCACATGTGTGACGGAGTCCGACCTGAACGGCGCGTGCCTCAACCCGTGGGACACCTCCCGGACTCCGGGCGGCTCATCGGGCGGCGCGGCTGCCGCGGTCGCCGCCGGAGTCCTTCCACTCGCGCACGGCTCCGACGGCGGCGGCTCGATCCGCATTCCGGCGTCGTGCTGCGGCCTCTTCGGACTGAAGCCGTCGCGCGGACGCGTCTCCCCCGCGCCGTACGTGAGCGGCTCGCTCGAGATGTCGCAGCAGGCGGGAATCTCGGTCACCGTCCGCGACGCCGCAGCGTTCCTCGACGTGCTCGCGGGCTACGAGCCGGGCGACGCGCACTGGCCCCCGCCGCCCGAGCGGCCGTTCGTCGAAGAGATCGGCCGCGACCCCGGACGCCTGCGCATCGCTTTCACGGTCGAACCGGCGATGCCGTACGACGTCGAGCCTGCGGTCGCTGCGGTGGCGCGTCAGGCGGCCGACGCGCTCGCAGAGCTCGGCCACGACGTCGTCGAAGCGACGCCCCCGTGGCGCGACGAGTCGCTCCTCTGGACGTTCGCCCGCATCTGGCAGCTGACCCCCGCGCTCTACCCCGTCGCGGACCCCGCGCTTCTGATGCCGATCAACCGTGCGCAGTACGAGCGCGCGCACGAGACGTCGAGTGTCGACTATGCCCGAGCGGGCTCAGCGCTGATGCTCCACGCGCGCCGCGTGCTCGCATTCTGGAACGACGTCGACGTCGTGCTGACGCCGACGCTCGCGAAGCTCCCCGTTCCGATCGGGTGGATCTTCGAGCCGGACGATCCGTGGGAGCAGTTCGAGCGTGGCGGTCTCATGACGCCGTTCACCCCACTCGTGAACGTGACCGGACAGCCGGCGGCCAGCGTCCCGTTCGGCGTCGTCGACGGACTGCCGGTCGGCGTGCAGCTGATCGGTCCTCCCGCCGGGGAAGCGGTGCTGTTCCGGCTCGCCGGACAACTCGAGGAGGCGCACCCCTGGGCACAGCTCCTTCCGGGCAGAGGTTTGCCCGAATGGCAGAGAGCGAAAGACTGAGCACATGCCGATCTCCGAAGCCGCCCGAAACGTCGTCGAGCACGCGACCTCCGTCGCGAAGCTCGAGGTCGAGCTCAGAGCGCTCGAGCTGAAAACGAAGGCTGCGTCATTCGCGATCGGCATCGGTCTCGGCGTCGGCGCGGCGGTCATCGCATTCTTTGCACTCGCCTTCGCGCTCGCGACGATCGCTGCAGCGTTCGCGACGTTCCTGCCGTGGTGGCTCGCACTACTGATCGTCACGCTCCTGTTGCTCTGCCTGTGCGGACTGCTCGCGCTGCTGGCTACTCGTGCGTTCAGGAAGGCGAGCGCGAGCTGATGGCACGCACGGCGGAGGAGGTTCGCAAGGAGCTCGACGCCGAGCGTAAACAGCTTGCGGCGGCGATCGACGAGGTGCGTGTGTCGATCAGCCGTACGGCGAAGAAGACCGTCCCGGTCGCTGCGGGCGCGACCGCGCTCATGGGCGTTGCCCGCCACCTGGCCCGGCGCCGCCGCCGTTGAGTCGAGCCGACTGGTCGACGGTCTTCAAGCAAACGGGACAAAGGTTCCTGGCCGACGACTGCCTCGGTCTCGCGAAGCAGGTCGCCTACAGCTCGCTGCTCGCGTTCTTCCCCGCGGTCCTCGCGCTCGTCGGGCTGCTCGATCTGATCGGAGCGTACGACGCACTGGAGCGCTTCCTCGATCCGGTCGCGCCGAAGGCCGTCGTCGAGCTGATCCGCTCGTTCCGCGCGGACACGGGTGGCGGCGGTTCCGTCGTCGCCGTTCTGCTGGGCATCGGCGGTGCCGTCTGGGCCGCCACGGGCGCCATGGGCTCGGTCGTGCAAGCCGTGAACCGCGCATACGAAACGAACGAGACGAGGCCGTTCTGGAAGGTGCGCATTGTCGCGCTGATGCTCGTCGGTGCGACCGTCGTCGTCGCCAGCGGGACACTGCTCCTGATCGTCTTCGGCGGCACACTCGGCGACGCGATCGCCGCGAAGGCGAGCCTCGGGGGCGCATTCACGTGGGTCTGGAACATCGCGCGGTGGCCGCTCGCGTTCGTCGCGGTACTGCTCTTCTTCGCCCTGATCTACTACCTCGCGCCGGACGAACGGCGACGGTGGCGCTGGGTGACACCAGGCTCGGTGCTGGGCGCACTGATGTGGGTCGCGCTCAGCGGGCTTTTCTCTCTCTACACGGCGTTCTCCGATTCGTACTCGAAGACGTACGGGACGCTTGCAGGCGGAATCGTGTTGCTCCTCTGGCTGAACTACTCCGCCTGGGCGATCCTCTTCGGCGCCGAGCTGAACGCGGAGCTCGCCCGCCGTCAGGCGCGCAACTCGGCGCCGTAGCGCGCGGCGAGCACTTCGACGATCGCTCCGCGCATCCGCGCAGCCTCCTCGTCTGTGAGCGTCCGTTCCGCCGACTGGAACGCGACAGAGAATGCGATCGACTTCTTGCCGGCAGGTATCTGCTCACCGCGATAGTCCGAGAGAAACCGCACCTCCCGGAGCTCCTCACCCGCCACCTCGCGAGCGGCTGCCATGAGCGCTCCTGCCGGAACAGTCTCGTCGACGACGAACGCGAGATCCTGGCGGAGCTGCGGGTACGTGATGACGTCGCGGTACTCGATCCGCTCCGGGACGAGCGCGAACAGCTCATCGAGGTCGAGCTCGAACGCGCTCCACTCGCCCTCGAGCGGAATCGTCGGCGCGTAGGTCCCGACCCAGCCGGATTGAACCGCGGCGCCGACGACGACCTCCGGCGCGAAGTCGGCACGTGCGAAGTCGGGCTCGACGTGCAGCGAGCCGAAGACGAGCTCGACGAGACCCTTGGCACGCGAGAAGTCTCCCTGCACGATCCCGCCCAGCCGCCAGGGCTCCTCCGGCACCGGTCCGGGCGGCAGGTAGACGTGCGCCAGCTCGAACAGCGCGATGTCGTCGTTCCCCATGTCGAGGTTGTGCTTCGCCGCGCCGAGCAGCCCGATTGCGAGCGTCGTGCGGAGGACGCGCTGCTGGGAAGAGAGCGGCTCGGGAAGCTCGATCGCGTTCGGGTCGGGATCGTCGTGCTGCAGCGAGTAGGTGTACGCCTCGTACATGCCCGCACCGACGAGCACGTCGGCGACAAGCCGGCGAAGGCGCTGCTCGTGGGCCAGCCGGCCGAACATCGCCTGTCGGGTCGGCAGCGTCGGCGGCACGTCCTCGAGCCGAAACC
The DNA here is from genome assembly GCA_963785875.1 of uncultured Thermoleophilia bacterium. Lineage (GTDB taxonomy): Bacteria > Actinomycetota > Thermoleophilia > Gaiellales > Gaiellaceae > PALSA-600. Next base: position 11,805 of record CAWAWV010000006.1, read on the forward strand.
GCGCGACCTCCTCGACGAGGTCGATGTCGCGGCGAACGTCGCGCGCGCGCCAGGTCGGGGCCCGAACCGTCCAGTCGCCCGCGACCTCGAACCCGAGCCGCTCGAGGCGCTCGCGCTGCTCGGCCTCCGGGATCTCGAGCCCGACCGCGCGATTCGCGCGCGCGGGCAGATACGAAATCGTCGGCACCGGCTCCGGCTCGGCGCGGACTTCCGTCTCGCCCGTCCACCGCGCGCCCGCGAGCTCGGCGAGGAGCTGAGAGGCGTAGCGCGCGGCCAGGACGGCAGCCTCCGGGTCGACGCCTTTCTCCCACCGCGTCTGCGCCTCGGATCGCATGCGGTGACGCTCGCCCGAGTTGATCACCGTCAGCGGCTCGAAGTTCGCCGTCTCCAGGACGACGGAGGTCGTGCGGTCGGACACTTCCGTCTCCTCGCCGCCCATCACGCCGGCGAGGCCGATTGGACGTTCGGCATCGGCGATCACGAGATCGGCTGGATCGAGCTTCCGGCGCGTCCCGTCGAGCGTTACGAGCTCTTCGTCCGGGCGGGCGCGGCGCACGACGATGCCGCCGCGGAGCGTGTCGGCGTCATACGCGTGCAGCGGGCTGCCGAGCGCGAGCATGACGTAGTTGGTGACGTCGACGACGTTCGAGATCGGGCGCATGCCGGCGCCCATCAGCCTTGCCTTGAGCCACAGCGGCGAATCTGCGACGCGCACGTCGCGGAGGACGCGCGCGATGAACCGCGGGCACCCCGCCGGGTCGTCGACCTGGAGTGCGAACGGCTCGTCTCCGTCACGCGACGGGTCGACGCCGGGGGCAGGCCGGAGCTCGGCTCCCGTCAACGCGGCAACCTCTCGTGCGATGCCGTAGACGGAGGTGAGGTCGCCGCGGTTGTAGAGCGTCTCGATCTCGAGCACGTCGTCGCCGAGCGGCAGCACGTCGACGAGCGGAGTCCCGGCCTCCAGGTCATCCGCCAGCACCATGATCCCGCCGTGGTCGGTCCCGAGCTCGAGCTCACGCTCCGACAGGATCATCCCCTCGGACGTCTCACCGCGGAGCTTGCGCTTCTCGATGCGGAGCTCGCCGCCAGGCATCACACCGCCGGGCGTGACGACCGCAACGGTCGCCCCGGCGCCGAAGTTCCAGGCCCCGCAGACGATCGAGCGGGTCTCCCCGCCGCCGACGTCCACCTTCGTCAGCTGCAGCTTGTCGGCGTTCGGGTGCTTCCCCGCCGCGAGCACCTTGCCCACGACGAAGTGTGCGAGGTTGCCGTCGGCGTCGGGAACGCCCCGACGCACGATGCGGTCGACCTCGCAGCTCGTGAACACGAGCCTGCGCGCGAGCTCCTCGACCGGCAGCGTCAGGTCGACGTACTCCTTCAGCCAGCTGACCGGGAGCTTCATCAAAACTGCCCCAGGACGCGGATGTCGTTCTCCCAGAAGGCACGCAAGTCGGGCAGGCCGTGCCGGAGCATCGCGATGCGCTCGATCCCGAAGCCGAACGCGAACCCCTGCCACTCGTCCGGGTCGATGTTCACGTTGCGGAAGACGTCCGGGTCGACCCAGCCCGCACCGCCCATCTCGATCCAGCCCGAGTGCTTGCAGACGGCACAGCCCTGGCCGTTGCAGAGGAAGCAAGTCACGTCGAACTCGACCGACGGCTCGGTGAACGGGAAGTGGCTCGTGCGCATGCGCACCTCGCGCTCGGGGCCGAAGAGGGCGCGGAAGAACTGCAGCACGGTGCCGCGCAGGTCGGCCAGCGTGATGCCGCGATCGACCGCGAGACACTCGACCTGCTGGAACGTCGGCGAGTGGGTCGCGTCCGGCGTGTCGCGGCGGTAGACGCGGCCGGGCGAGACCATGTAGATCGGCGGAGTCCGCGCCAGCATCGCCTTGATCTGGTCGGGCGACGTGTGCGTGCGCAGGATCGTGTCGTCGTCCAGGTAGAAGGTCTCGAATTTCGAGCGTGACGGGTGGTTCTGCGGCTGGGTCAGCGCATCGAAGTTTTCCCAGACGGTGACGACCTCCGGGCCGTCCCAGACCCCGTAGCCCAGGCCGAGGAAGATGTCCTCGATCTCGCGGCGGATCTGCGTGAGCAGATGAAGCCGGCCGCGCTTCACGGGCTCCCCCGGGATCGTGACGTCGATCCCGCGCTCGGCCGCGGCGTGGTAGGCGGCGCGGGCCACCTGCTGCTCGCGCTCCTCGACCGCCGCCTCGAGACGGGAGCGGACCCCGTTCAGGAGCATCCCGCTCTCGCGGTCGCGGACCCCGCGGAGCGCCTGCGCGAGCTCCGACTTGCGCCCGAGGAAGCGGACGCGCGCGTCGTCGAGCGCTCCGTCGGCAATCGCGCTCAGCGCCTCCTGTTCGTACGCGCCCCAGTCCACCGCGGCGAGCCTATCCAAGTGTCCTCCTTTCGCTTCAACAGGGTCGGCGGCGTCGGCTCGACAGAGCCGCCAAACAGTCCAGGCCCCGGTGCGGCTGGAGGAACGCTACGCAGCGTCCCCGGTTGCGCACCGGGGCCGGCTAAACCGCTGCGTGGTCAGCGCGTGCATCGAGTAGAAGGATAGCGGCATGTCTGCCTACGACAAGATCGCCCGCGTCTACGACCCCTGGTCTCGGAGCGTCGTCGAGGACGTGCCGTTCTACGTCGACGAGGCGGTTCGTTCCGGCGGGCCGGTGCTCGAGCTCGGCGTCGGCACCGGGCGAATCGCGGTGCCGATCGCCGCGGCGGGCGTCCACGTCGTCGGCGTCGACCTGTCGGCCGGGATGCTCGACGTCGCGCGGGAGCGCGCCGAGTTGGCGGGCGTCGAGCTCGACCTACGGCACGGGGACATGCGCGACCCGCCGCTCGACGACGCGGAGAGGTTCCCGCTCGTCATCTGTCCGTTCCGCTCGCTGCTCCACCTGGAGACCGACGCCGACCGGCGCCTGGCTCTGCAAGCCGTGTCCCGGGGACTGTCCCCGGGACACGGCCGGTTCGTCTTCGACGTCTTCACCCCGGCCGACGACGACATCGCCCAGACGCACGGCCGCTTCATCGAGCGCGAGCCGGGGATCTGGGAGCGCGCCGACTGGGACGAGGTGACGCGCACGCTCATCCTCCGGCTCCGCAGCGACGGCGCCGAGGCGGAGATGTCGCTGGCGTGGCTCTCGGTCGCCGAGTGGCGGCAGCTCCTCGTCGCTGCGGGCTTCGCCGTTGACGCGCTCTACGGCTGGTTCGACCGTTCGCCGTGGCGCGGCGGCGAGGATTCGGTGTGGATCTGCCGGTCATCTGACGGGTGTCAGGCCTGACACCTCTTCGCGTACAGCGCGATCGCCCCCGATGCAGCGACGTTCAACGACTCCGCGCCCGAGATCGGGATCGTCGCCTTCACATCCCGCTCCACATCCGCCGGCAGACCCTCCCGCTCCGCGCCAAGGAGGAACGTGACGCGACCGCTCAGATCGAGCGAGCCGAGCCGTTCCCCGCCGTGCGCCTCCAGGGCGATCCGCGTGCCACCGATGTCGTTCCAGCCGCCCAGGGGAACACGCCAGATCGAGCCGGCGCTCGCGCGGAGCGCTTTCGGCGAGGTCGGATCGGCGCAGGCGTCCGACAGCGCCACCGCAGCACCGAAGGCGTCGGCGGTGCGGATCAGCGTGCCGACGTTGCCGGGATCCGCCAGCCGCCACAGAGCAAGCGTCGCATCGCGCGCCTCCCACGCCGGAAGGTCGGAACGCCGGTACACGCCGACGACACGCGGCGGATGCGGCGCGCTCGCGACCTCCGCGAGGAGCTTCGGGTCGACGTCGTCACCGGCCCGCAGCAGGTCGACCGGATCCACCGTCGCGGCCTCGACTGCATCCTCGCCTTCGACGAAGAAGAGACCGAGCTTGTCGCGCCAGCGCTTCTCGTGCAGCTTGCGAATGAGCTTGAGGCGCTCGTTGTCCCTCGACGCGATCACAGCGGCACTGTATTGACAGACGTATTCCTCTAGGGGAATATGTCGGGACCGTGGCAGACCTGTTCACCGCGATCGCCGAGCGACACAGGCGCGACATCCTGGACGCGCTCCACGAAGGCGAAAAGGCAGTCGGCGTGCTCGTCGCCGACCTCTCGCTGGCGCAACCTCAGGTCTCGAAGCACCTGCGCGTGCTCAGCGAGGTGGGGCTCGTCAGGTCACGGGCGGACGGGCGTCGCCGCCTCTACAGCGTCGACCCGACACGCCTGGCGCCGTTTCGGGACTGGCTGGCCAAGTACGAGCAGGTGATGAGCGACCGGCTCGATCGGATCGACGACTACCTCATGCAGCTGCAACGACAAGGAGAGACGCAGTGACAGTGAACACGATCGAGTTCCCGAGCGACCTCGAGATTCTCATGACGCGCGAGTTCGAAGCTCCGATCGAGCTTGTCTTCGACGTCTTCACGAAAGAAGAGCACGTGCGCAACACCTTTCCGCCGTTCGGGGAAGAGATGGCGGTCTGCGACATCGACCTACGCGTCGGGGGGGAGTACCACTACGTGATGGTCACCGCCGACGGACGGGAGATGTCGTTCCGCGGGGACCTACCTGGAGATCGAGCCGCCCACGCGCATGGTCCAGACGTGGTTGTTCGAGGGGTGGCCCGACGCCGAGGCCGTCGAAACGGTGGATTTCCACGAGACCGACGGGGTCACGACGATGACGTGGAAGCTGGCATTCCGCGATCAGACCGGCCGCGACCACATGACGCAGTACGACGGCATCGAAGCGAGCTGGGACAACGTGGAGGCCTATCTCCGAACCCTGCGGGCCGCCTGATCACCGGCCCCAGTCGAGCCATTCACCGTGGAAGTCGAACACGGCCACGCGCTGCGGGCCGCCATCCGGGAAGCGCTCGACCTCGAGCGCGAAGCCGTCGTCGTCGGGAGCGCGGCCGGTCGTGACGAAGACGAGCGGCTCGCGACCGCCCGCCTCGTTCAACGCCGCCCGCAGGCGCTCGGCGCCGGAACGGTCGAGATACATCGTCGACGCAGTCTGGAAGACGACGAGCTGCGCCCCGTCGACGCGGTCGCGCAACAGCGAGGGCAGCTCGGCGACGTAGTCGCCGCGGATCAGCTCCGGCGGATCGCGCCGCGCGACCTCGATCGCCCGTCGCAGACGCTCGAGCCGTCCCGCCTGGTCCGGCCAGACGAACGCCTGCAACACGCGCGCGCCCTCCGCTGTCGTGATGTCGATCGGGCTCAGGTCGACGCCGCGGCGCCGCACAACCTCGACGCGCCGCTCGAACAACGTCGCCGGAGGCGGCAGGCGGTCATTGCCGGCCAGCTCGAGCTCGCCGGTTCCCCACGCCCCCGACGAGTACCGGTACGCGTAGCGGTCCCACAGGAGGTTCAGCCCGGCCGACGGGCCGAGCTCGAGCAGGTCGAACGGCCGTCCGTCGTCGAGCGAGAGAAACGCGGGCAGGAGCGCCCAGGACCGCTGCACCTCGTTCGTCTGCACTTCCTGTTCCGCGCACCACCGGCGCAGGAAGACCCCGTGCCGTTCGAGCGCCGTGTCGAGCTGGCCCCACGACGCCTCGCCGCCGAGCACCAGGTAGTGCAGCCCGCCGAGCAGCCGCAGCGGCAGGTCCCAGGCGAGGTCGGGCGCCACGCCGGCGACCCGTAGATCGTCAGCGAGCTCGCGGCACACACGCGCATACAGCGGTGAGCGGCCGTCGCAGTAAACGGCCTGCCGCGTGAAGATCTCCCGTTGCCGTTGGAGGCTTATTTGGCCAGTGCGGCTTTCGCCTGCTCGACGATCTCGCCGAACTTCGCCGGATCGGCGATCGCGAGGTCGGCGAGGACCTTGCGGTCGAGCTCGACGTTCGCCGCCTTCAGGCCGGCCATGAACCGGTTGTACGAGAGCCCGTTGGCGCGGGCGCCGGCATTGATGCGCATGATCCAGAGCCGCCGGAACTCGCGCTTGCGAACCTTGCGGTCGCGGTACGCGTACGCGAGCGAGCGCTCGACCTGCTCCTTCGCGTAGGTGTAGTTCGACTTCTTGAGCCCGAAGTAGCCCTTCGCTTCCCCGAGGACCTTGCGGCGCTTCTTGCGCGCGTGGACCGAACGCTTGACGCGAGGCATGCGTTACCGCCTCCCGAGCATCCGGTTGACGGTCTTCTCGTCCGCGGTGTCGACGGGCCGGTCCTTACTGAACTGGCGCTTTTGCTTCGGCGACTTGTTCATGAGCTTCCCCGACATCTGGGCGCGCCGCATCAGCTTCCCCGTGGCCGTCACCTTGAACTTCTTCTTCGCTGTCGAATGTGTCTTCTGTTTCGGCATCTCTCTTCACTCCTGCACTCTTCGTCGGGCCGAGCACCATCGTCATGTTCCGCCCTTCCAAGAGCGGCTGGGTCTCGATGAGACCGATCTCCTTCACGTCGTCCGCAAGGCGCATCAGCAAGTCACGCCCGCGATCCGGATGCTCGCGCTCGCGACCCCGGAACATGATCGTGACCTTGACCTTCGCGCGCTGGTTGAGGAAGCGCTCGACGTGGCCCTTCTTGGTCTCGTAATCGTGAATCCCGATCTTCGGTCTGAGCTTGATCTCCTTGACGTTGATCTGTGTCTGGTGCTTGCGCGCGAGCTTTGCCTTCTGCTCCAGCTCGTAGCGGTACTTCCCGTAATCCATGACCCGCGCGACCGGCGGGTCGGCCTGCGCCGCGACTTCGACCAGATCGAGGTTCTTGCCATACGCGTACTCGCGTGCCTCGTCTGTCGTCTTGATCCCGAGTTGCTCCCCGCCCTCTCCGATCAGGCGGACGCGCGGGACGCGGATCGCGTCGTTGATGCGCGTCTGGGGCTCGGGCCTGCGGGGAGCTTCGAACCCCCCGGAACGCCTGCGCGGCCTCAAATGTCCTTCACCAAGCTCGTTGTGTCCTCCTCGTGGTACGAAAAAACCGCCGGCATGCGGCGGCGGAGGATCTCTTCAACCTGCGTAGGTTGAACCCCCGAAGCTTGCGCTAGGAGGTGAGAGACGGATCCGCCCCTGCTTGCCAGGGACTCAGGTTAGCAAGTTTCGCCTGGAATTCCTGCAGTGACAGCGTCTCCTGCGCACCGCCGTGCTCCCGGATCGCAAGCGCCTCGTCGGACTCCTTGTCCCCGAAGACGACCACGAACGGGATCTTTTCGACCTCGGCGTTCCGGATCCGCTTGCCGACCGTGTCGTCGGACTCGTCGATCTCGACCCGGTACGGCTCGAGCCGGCGGGCGAGTTCGGCGGCCGCGAGGCGGTGGCTCTCGCCGACCGGGATCACCCTGATCTGCACCGGCGCAAGCCAGAACGGGAAGGCACCTGCGTAGTGCTCGATCAGGATCCCGATAAAGCGTTCGAGCGCGCCCATGATCGCACGGTGGATGACGAACACCGGGTGCTCCGCGTTGTCCGCCCCGACGTAGGTGAGGCGGAATCGGGCGGGCATCTGGCGGTCGAGCTGGATGGTGCCGAGCTGCCACGACCGGCCGAGCGCATCGGCAACATGGAGGTCGATCTTCGGCCCGTAGAACGAACCCTCCCCCGCGCCGACCACGTACTCGATCCCGTTGCGCTCGAGCGCGGCCTGGATCTCACCCTCCGAGAAATCCCACTCCTCGTCGGTGCCGAGCTTGTTCTCCGGCCGAGTCGAGAACTCGGCGCGCGCCTCGAGCCCGAACAGACCGAACAGGAATCTGACGTAGTCGACACAGCCGTCGAGCTCGGCCGGAATCTGCTCGCGAGTGCAGAAGATGTGCGCGTCGTCCTGGGTGACGTACCGGACCCTGGTGAGGCCGTGCAACGCGCCGGCGAGCTCGTTGCGGTGCAGCGGCGCCGCCTCCGCATACCGAAGCGGCAGCTCCCGGTAGCTGCGCAGGTCGCTTCCGAAGAGCAGCATGTGCCCCGGGCAGTTCATCGGCTTGATGGCGTAGGTCTGGCCCTCCCCGAGCGGGATCAGGAACATGTTCTCCCGGAACTTCTCCCAGTGGCCCGAGGTCTCCCAGAGCGCCTTGTCGTAGATCAACGGCGTCTTCACCTCGACGTAGCCGCGCCGCGCGTTCTCACGCCGGCGGAGGTCCTCGAGGATGTTGAAGATCGCCATCCCCTTCGGGTGCCAGAACGGCGATCCCGGAGAGTGCTCGTCGAAATGGAAGAGGTCGAGCTGGACGCCGAGCCGCCGGTGATCGCGCTTCCGTGCTTCCTCGAGCCGCTCGAGGTACGCGTCGAGGTCGGCCTGCGAGTAGAAGGCGGTGCCGTAGATGCGGGTCAGCTGCTTGTTGTGCTCGTCGCCACGCCAGTACGCGCCCGCGAGCCCGGTCAGCTTGAACGCCTTGATCGGCTTCGCGTTCTGGAGATGCGGGCCGCGGCAGAGGTCGGTGAAGTCGCCCTGGGTGTAGAGCGAAATGTCGCCCTCGGCCGTGCCGACGAGCTCCACTTTGTACGGCTCACTGGCGCGGAAGCGCTCCAGCGCTTCCGCGCCGGTTACCACTTCGCGGGTCCACTCCCGACCCTCGGCGATCTCTCGGCGAACTTCCTCTTCGATGCGCTCGAGCTCTGCTTCGCTGATCGGCTCGGGGAACTCGAAGTCGTAGTAGAAGCCGTTCGCGATCGGCGGCCCGATCGCGATCTTCACTCCGGGATACAGCCGCCGCACGGCCTCGGCGAGCAGATGCGCTGACGAGTGCCGCAGGACGGAGAGCGCGTCCGGGTCGTTCGCGTCCCGGGTCGTCAGGAGCTGGATCCGGTCGCCGTCGTGCAGCGGCAGCCGCAGGTCGCGCGGCTCGCCGTTCACCTTCGCGAGCACCGCCTGCTCGGCAAGCTTCGGCCCGATCGCACGCGCGGCGTCGAGCCCCGACGCGCCGTCGGGCAGCTCGAGCTCCGAGCTGTCGGGTAGGACGACCTTCATGACGGACGACAAGCTAATCACCTCCGGGAGGAAAAAGGATCGAGCGAAAGAGGTCGCCGTCTAGCCCGCGTGCGGTCCGGCGACGTTCGCCCGCACGCGGTACGGCGTGAGCGTCGTCGTCAGCCGGAACATGCTCGAAGCCTAGCAACCGGTGTCAGACACCTTTAGGTGTCTGACACCCCTTCGAAGCGCATCAACACCCAGGGTGCGCTGTGATCCTGATCCAGGGGATGTCCCCGCGACACCTCGACGAAGCCGGCCTTCTCCCAGCCGCGGATCGCACGCGTGTTCCACTCGTAGGGGTCGACGGTCACCTCGGCCCAGCCCTGCGCGAGCAGGTCGGAGGCGAGCTGCCGCGCGACCGCAGGCATGATCCCGCGCCCGCGCGCCGACGGGATCAGAAAGCCGTCGATCCCCCCACGCCGCGGCGACTCGGCGTCCCACCAGGACTGGAGGAGCCCGACCGGGTCGCCGTCCTCCTCGAGGATCCACATGTCGACGTCCTCACGCGCGAGCCGCCCGCGCAGCTCGTCGTCGGTGAACGTCTCGTCGTCCCAGTAAGGCGAGACACCCGGGTCGGCATGCCACGCGACCAGGAGCGCGACGTCGTCCGCGGTCGCCGGCCGGTAGCTCAGAAGTCCCACATCACCGTGTCCACGCGGCCGCCCGTGTCGCCGCGGAAGGGCATAGCCGAACGCGAAGCCGATCGGCTGGTCGCCGTCGAATGCGGCCACGAAGGTCGTCCGTTCGTCCGCCAGAAGAGCCGTCTGCGGCTCGTCCTGACCGTTTGATCCGAGCCGTTCACGGACAGAACACCGGTATGGGACAGATCAGGAAGCTCATGTTCGTGAAGCCTCGCACAGTCAAGGTCGGCGACTCGATCGTCGAGGCCGCGAAGCTGATGAGAGGCGAGGAGACCGGGATCGCGCCGATCGTCGACAGCGGGCGCCTGGTCGGCGTCATCACCCAGCGCGACATCACGATCCGCGTCGTCGCCGAGGGCCGCGATCCGATGCTGACGAAGGTCGAAGAGATCGCCTCCCGAGATCTCGTCACGATCGATCCGGACCAGGCGCTCGACGACGCTCTCGGGTTGATGGCGGAGCACGACGTGAAGCGCCTCCCGGTGATCGAGGAGGACGGCACGCTCGTCGGGATCGTCGCGCGGGCGGACGTCGCGCGTCACCTGGAGGCGGAGCGCGAAGAGCACGTGTTCGCATAAATCGCGGAATGAGCGGACTTTCGTCTTCGCGGCCCCTTGCGCGGAGGCGCGCCCGCGTCGTACTCTGCGGTTCCTGTCGAGTGCGGAGCGCGAGTAGGTCGAAGCCCCGCCGAGTGACTGCCAGAGGCTCTCGGGCCCGAAGCGGCCAGTCGGTTGGGTGGACGAAAGCGCCACCGGCTCGGCAGGATTTTTTGTGGTCCCGAGCGCGGACGCCGCGTGGGGTCTTCCGGGGTCGACACTAGGCTTCGACCTCTGCCCGCGAAGCTGGTCAGCCGTTCCTTCCTCGTACTTCCGGCCGGCACCTCCGCGCGCGCGGTGGTCGCGGTGTGCGTCCTCGGCGTTGCTCTCGCATCCACCGTTCGCTCCGGTGCTCACGCCGACCACCGCCTGCGAGCCGATCGCGATGTGTACGCCCACATGGAGCCCAGCCAGCGCAACACCCTGTACATCACGAACCTGGGCCTCGTCGCCGACCCGTTCGCCTGGTACGCGAGCTTCGTCGGACGAGGGGACCGCCTGTACTACCAGGTGATGCCGAGCGGCCTCGGTCACTTCATCGACCTGCCGACGGCGGTGCAGGACGTCGGCCGTTATGCGCTCCTGCCGGCGAAGTCGGTCACACGTCGCTCCGACGCGAACGTCATTGTCTCGTGGAACGAAGACCCGGGCCTGCTGCACATCCCGTTCGTGTCGCAAGAACGCCTCGGGCTGCAACCGTACTTCGTCTCGCGCGTCGCCCCGTGATCCACATCCTCGGAGTCGTCGAGGCGAACGTGCTCATGCTCGGGCTGGGATACGCCCTTCTGCCCGTGCTGCGATTCCGTCACCGGCCGGTGATCGACCGTCTGCTCCTCGCGTACGCCGTCGGTGTCGCGACGACCGGGGTGCTCGCAGCGTCGCTCGCGGTCGTGTTCGTCCCGCTGAACGTGCCTGTCTTCGGTGCCATTCTCGTGGGTGTCGGCGCCGTGCGGTGGCGCTATCACCCGCCGGCGGGGCGAAGGATGGTGCTGCCGCCCCTCGACGCGATCACTGCGGTCGCTTTGGCGGTCGTCGTCATCCTACTCGTACGCGCGGCGGCTCTGTACGCGGTCAAGCCGCTGGTCGAATTCGACGGCTGGGTGATCTGGGCGACGCGCGCACGCGCCCTCTACGCGTTCTCCGGGCCGGTCGCGCCAATCTTCACCGACCCGAGCTTTCCCGCTCTCCAGCATCCACTGCTCCTTCCAGCCCTGGAGGCGACGGACGCCCACTTCATGGGCGCGTGGGACGGCACGGCGATCCACATCCAGCTCCTCGGGCTTGCGATCGCGTTCTTCGGCGGCGCCTGGGCCCTGTTCCGGCCGTACGTCTGGCAGCCGCTCCTCGCCGGCAGTCTGGCCGCGATCGCGGCCGCGCCCGCCGTGCTCGAGCAACTCGGCTCCAACTACGCGGACGTCCCGGTGGCCTTCTTCATCGCCCTCGGCGTCACGGCGCTCGCCGTCTGGATCGTCGTCCCCGAGCGGGAGCTGCTGGTCGGCGCGGCGGTGTTCCTCTCCGCCGGCATGCTGACGAAGAACGAAGGCGAGCTCTTCGCCGCGTGTGCCCTCATCGCGGCCGCGATCGCGTGCGAGCGGCGACGGCTGGGGCCGCTCGCCGCAGCCGCGGCCGCGATCGCGGCCTGCGACGCTCCCTGGAGGATCTGGATCGCCACCCACCACGCGAAGATCGCCGAGTACTCGCTGTCGGACGCGCTCGACCCGAAGTACCTCTCGGACCACTCGAACCGCGTCTGGCCGTCGGTGCGAGAGCTGCTCTCCCAGATCGTCAACGTCAGCTGGAGCTTCGTGTTCGCGCTCGCTCTCGCAGGGGTGGCCGGCGCCTTCCTGCTGCGTGCGTTCCGCGCCGGCGCGTTCGCAGCGCTGTGGCTCCTGTTCGCCTTCGGCGGCCTCGTGATGATCTACTGGATCTCGACCAACCCGTTGTCGGAGAACCTCTACAACTCCTCGAACCGGACGATCGCCACGCTCCTCGTCACCGGTGCGCTCGTCGCCCCCGCCCTGTTCACGACGACCCGACCCGCTGCCGAACCGGCCGGGGACCGTGTTGAATCGGCGGATGGACTTCGAGCTCTCACCTGAGCAACAGCTGCTGCGGCAGACGGCCCGCGCCTTCTGCGACGCAGAGATCGCACCACACGCCGCGGAGTGGGATCGCGCCGAGACGATCGACCGCACGATCGTCGGCAAGCTCGCCTCGCTGGGGTTCCTGGGCGCTGCGCTCCCCGAGGATCACGGCGGGCTGGCGCTCGACATGGTCTCGTACACGCTGCTCGTAGAGGAGCTCGGACGGGCCGACTCGAACGTGCGCGGGATCGTCTCTGTCTCGAACGGCCTGTACGGGAAGTCGGTCGCCCGGTGGGGCACAGACGAGCAGCGCGAGCGCCTGCTGCCCGCGCTCGCCACCGGTGCCGAGCTCGGCTGCTACGCGCTCACCGAGCCCGGGGCGGGATCGGATCCCGGCTCGCTCGAGACGCGTGCCGAGCGCGACGGCGACGGCTACGTCCTCCGCGGCCAGAAGGTGTTCATCACGCTCGGCTCGTGGGCGACATGGGCGCTCGTCTTCGCGCGCACCGGAGAGGCGGGGCCGCGCGGGATCACCTGCTTCGTCGTTCCGACGAACGCGCCCGGGTTCGAGGCGCGGCCGATCAAGGGCAAGCTGGGCCTGCGCGCCCAGGACACCGCCGAGCTCCACCTCGACGGCGTGCGAGTGGGGCCTGACGCCGTGCTCGGCGAGATCGGCGGCGGCTTCAAGGTGGCGATGTCGGCGCTCGACCACGGCCGGATCTCCCTGGGCGCCGGGTGCGTCGGCATCGCGCAGGGCTGCCTCGATGCGGCGGTGGCTTACACGACCGAGCGGCGGCAATTCGGCCGCAGCGTCGCGAGCTTCCAGCTCATTCAGGAGCTGCTCGCCGACATCGCCGTGGAGACGGAAGCCGCGCGCCTGCTCGTCTGGCGCGCCGCGGCGATCGCGGATCGCGGTGACCGGCATACCGTCGAGGCGTCGTACGCCAAGTACTTCGCCTCGGAGGTGGCCGTGCGCGCCGCCAATGCCGCGCTCCAGGCGCACGGCGGCTACGGCTACGTGGACGAGTACCCGGTCGGCAAGTACCTCCGCGACGCCAGGGTGACGACGCTCTACGAGGGAACGTCCCAGATCCAGAAGCTCCTGATCGGGCGTGCGCTGACCGGGGAGAGCGCGTTCACATGAGGGGTTCAGGCAGGATGCCGGCGTGACGCTCGAGCGGCCGGAGATCGATCCGCCGGAAGGCGACATTCCGTTCGAGCTCGGGATCGACGACCTCACCGTCGGCGACGGAGCCGAGGCGACGGCCGGCGCGAAGGTGACCGTCCACTACGTCGGCGTCTCGTTCTCGACGGGCGAGGAGTTCGACGCGTCGTGGAACCGTGGGCAGCCGTTCGAGTTCAAGCTCGGCAAGGGTCAGGTGATCCCCGGCTGGGACCAGGGCGTCGCCGGGATGCGGGTCGGCGGGCGCCGCCGGCTCACGATCCCCTCCGCGCTGGCGTACGGCGCGCGTGGCGCGGGCGGCGTGATCAAGCCGCACGAGCCGCTCATCTTCGTCGTCGACCTGCTCGCAATCGACTAGCTCTTCAACCGGTACCAGGCCCGCAGCTGCGCGACGACCTGCGCCGCCACCAGGTCTCCCCCGGCCTGTGTGTAGTGCACGCCGTCGGATGCGCGTATCTGCGTGAGCTTCCCGTCGACGCGGAGATACTGGGCGTAGCGCCCGTGAAAGTCATCGAGCCGATGCCATGTGTCGACGTAGGATGCGGCCTTCGCATGTGAGTGCGCGACATCTTCGAGGATCGCGTTCACGACCGGGAAGCTCTTCTTGAAGCCCGGGCCGTCCGGGATCGGGAGGCCGAGCCAGACGACGTGAATGCCGTCCGCGTTCAGCTCACGCGTGACTCCGTCGACGCGGCGACGGTACTCCGCAACCCAGGAAGGGCTGCCGAACGGGCCGACGTGCGCGCCGCCCATGTAGTCGTGGGCATCGTCGGCGCCGAAGGAGAACACGACGACGTCGGGGTGAAGCTGCCGAGGCACCTGCTGGATGCGCGTGAACCAGTTGTAGAGGTCGGTGCGCGCAAGGCCGGTCGACAACCTGCTCTCGACGCCGACCACGTCGAGAGCTCCGCCGATGCGTTCGAGCGCGTCACCCGGGACTTGCGCCAGCGAATCGCCTGCGACCCAGACGCGCAGCGGGTGCGCAGCGGTGAAGAGCGGCTTCACCTGCGTCGGAGGCTTGTGTGGCTTCGGCTGGTTCAACGGCGGCGTCGTGGCCGGCGGTGGCAGATTGAGGTGCACTTGCCTGTCGATGCGGTCCTCGTCGGCGCGGCCGATCGCCACCTGCAGCTCGTGTCGCGGCGTCGTCAGGTGAAGGGCCCGCGAGAACGAGACGAGCGGCTTCGTGACGCGCAGCGCGACGCCGCGCTGGAATCCCGACGGCTGGATCTCCGCCTGCTTGCGCAACCCCTCAGCCTGAAGGAGCGCCGCCAGCAGAAGCGCGAGCGCGAGGACGACGATCCCTTTGTAAGCGGCAAACATCTAGAACCGGAAGTAGATGAAGGGCGCGACCCCGGTCGGGCCGAGCGTGTTGATCAGCGTGAGCGCGACCGCGACGCACGCAGACTGCGCGGCGACCGGCAGTCGCTGGAACGAGGCGACGAGCGACGTGACCGCCGATGGCCGGACGTACTGCCCGACGATGCCGACACCGATCGCGAGCACGACGGAGGTCGTCACGAGCGGCGAGCGCTGACCCCAGGCCGTGCAGAGACGCACGATCACGTCGCCGGCACGCGAGAACGAGTCTGCGCGGAAGAAGATCCAGGCAAAGCAGACGAGGTGGAACGTGAGCACGCGGCCGAGCCACTGCTGCCCTCGCGTGTGCGGCCGCCACCCGGTCGCACGCTCCACCGCGAGGCCGAGCCCGTGGATCCCGCCCCACACGACGAACGTCCACGCCGCGCCGTGCCAGAGCCCGCCGAGCAGCATCGTCAGCAGCAAGTTGCGGTAGGTGAAGATGCGGCCCTTGCGATTGCCGCCGAGCGGGATGTACAGATAGTCGCGCAGGAAGCGCGACAGCGTCATGTGCCAGCGCCGCCAGAAGTCCTGCAGCGAGACGGCCGTGTAGGGCGACGCGAAGTTCTGCGGGAACTCGAACCCGAGCAGCAGCGCGACGCCGATCGCGATGTTCGTGTAGCCGCAGAAGTCGGCGAAGATCTGGACCGCATAGCCGTAGACCGCGACGAGCACCTCGAGCGACGAGTGCCGGTTCGGCGCCGCGAAGACGTCGTCGACTAGATGGGTCGCGAGGTGGTTCGCGACCACCACCTTCAGGAAGAGGCCGGTGACGATCAGGAAGAACGCGCGGCCCGTGTCGACACGGCGAGGATCGCGCGGCCGCTCGAGCTGGGGCAGCAGCTCGCCCGCCCGCACGATCGGGCCGGCGACGAGGTGCGGAAAGAACGCCTGGAAGACGGCGAAACGCATCAGGGTCGTCGGCACCAGTTCGCGCCGGTACGTGTCGACCACGTACGAGATCGCCATGAACGTGAAGAACGAGACGCCGACGGGAAGCGTCACGTTCGTGAGCCACGACGTCCCGAGGGCGTTGTCGACGGAGCTCAGGAAGAAGTTCGTGTACTTGAAGTAGGCGAGCAGGCCGAGGTCGAACGCGACCGCGGTCCCGAGAAGCGTCTTCCGCGCCGCCTCGCCCTCCGACCGATGGATGGCGACGGCGAGCGCCTGATTCACGACGATCGAAGCTACGAGCAGGAAGACGAACCGCCAGTCCCACCAGCCGTAGAAGACGAAGCTGGCGGCGAGGATGAACACACGCCAGACGGGCTGGTGGCGCATCAGCGACCAGCTCACCGGCAAAACGATCAGGAAGAAGACCGCGAAGGTGACGGTCGGGAAGAGCACGTGCCTGAACTTACGCCACGATGCGAAGCGTCAGCCGACGGGTCGCCATCGATCCGAGCGCGTCGCGGACGCGCACGTCGAACCGGTAGCGCCCGGCCTTCGCGCGCGGCGTGCCGGTCACGGCTCCGTTCGCAGCGAGGTGGATGCCCGCCGGGGCGCGTTCGAGCAAAGACCAGCGGTAGGGGGCGACCCCCGCGACCGCGGCGAGGCGGGCGCGATACGTCTTGCCGTGATGTGCGACCGGCAGCGCGGTGGTCGTTACGCGCGCGGGCGCCGCCGCGACACCCGCTGCAAGCAGCGTCTTGTGGATCAGCGTCGCCATCGCTTCCGAGCCTGGGCGAAGCAGGTGCAGACCGTCGGTCTGGAACCAGTCCGGATGGCTGCGGGAATAGACGTTCCAGTCGATGACGCTGACCTGGGAATGCCGCGCCGCCGCCTGGGCGATGTCGTCGTTCATCGTGAGGTACGGATGCCGCGCGGCGCGCAGCGTCAGCCACCAGATCCGCTTCGCGCCGGCGGCCGTGAGCGCGTTGATCGCGTCCTCGATGTTGCCCGCGTACTGATCCTCGAAGTCGTTGTAGCCGACCGCGACGACAACGTTGTCGCCGAGTTTCGAGCCCAGCGACTGGACGAGCTGCACAACGCTCGGCGGGCGCACGCCCCCGATCGGACACCCATCACCCTCGACGCGCCGGCACGGCGCTACCTCGAGATCGAGGCCGATGCCCTGCCGAAGGATCGCCATCGCGACGTCGTCGTTCGGGATCGCATCGGCGACGGAGTCGCCGACGAGCGTCACATGCTTGACCCCGCTCGGACGTGCGGGTGAGGGGGCCGCCGCGGTCAACGCCGCGAGCGCGACCAGAACTGCGATGACCCCCTTCATCGCGCCGATCGTAGATGACGACGACGAAAAGCCCGCTCCGAGCAGCGATCTCCTTACGAAGCCCTTGCAGTTCGGCGCAGAGCCCGTCGAGCGACTCAAACGCGCGCAAGCGCGAGATTTCTTTTCATCAAATCGGTAGAAAGTGCGGCGTGGCCGCCCGGACGCTACGAGCGCTGCCCGTGCTCGCGATCTGGGGCGGCGCGGCAATCGCAATCGCGGTCCCGGCGCGACGGGTCGTCGACTGGTTCGTGATGAGCGACGAGCTGTTCTACGAGCGGCTCGCGTTCAGCGTCGCCCGCACCGGTTCGCCGCTCCCGATGCTGCGCGGCGTACGCGTGCCGGCGGCGAACCAGCTGTACCCGGTGCTGCTCGGATCGGTCGCAGGCAACAGCCTCGTACCCGCGTTCCTCTTGCGGGCCCACACGCTCAACGCGGTGCTCATGACGTCGACGGCGATCCCCGCCTACTTCGTCGCCCGAAGCACGCTCCCCGGACGCGTGAGCGCCTACGCTGCGGCCGCGCTGGCCGTTCTCGTGCCGTGGCTCGTGCTGGCGTCGTTCGTCCTCTCGGAGGCCGTTGCCTATCCGGCCTTCGTGTGGGCGGTGTACCTGCTCCTGCGGGCGGTCGACAAGCCGTCGCTGCTTGGGGATGCGGGTGCGGTCGCCGGGATCGGGCTCGCCGTCGTCGCACGCACCCAGTTCGCGTTCCTGGTCGTCGTGGCTCTCGTCGCGATCCCGCTCAGGGAACGCGGCATCCGCAGGAGCATCGCGCGACATCGACTGCTCGCGGGCGTGGGAACGGTGGCTGTCGTGGCAGCGATCGCCGCGACGCTTGCCGGGCACGACGTATTCGGGGCGTACAACGCCGCAGCACAGGGGACGATTGTCGGCTCCAGCTTTCCGCGCGCGTTCCTCGAGCATTGCGCGCAGCTCGCTCTCGGGCTCGGGCTTCTGCCTCCGGTCCTCGGCGCTGCCTGGCTCGGCGCCAATGCGCGGCGTTCGTCCGCCGCGCTCGTACTCGTCCTCACGGTCACCGCGCTGCTCCTCGAGGTGACGTCGTTCGATCTCCGGTTCGGGGGCGACTTGCCACGAGACCGCTACCTCTTCTACGGCGCACCGCTCCTCCTCATCGGGTTCGTCGGCGCCGTCAACGACACTGTCGCACCGAGGTGGTCGCTCGCCGGACCGCTCGCCCTGGTCGTCGCAGGGCTCGCGCTGGCGCCGCTTCCGGTGTTCGACAAGCTGAACGCGGACATGCCGGTCGCCACCCTCCACGACTACGTACGGGCGCACGGCGGCCGGACCTTGCTGGTCGCCGCGACGCTGCTTCTGCTTGCCAACTTCCTGCTCGCGCGGTGGCTCGCGCCGCGACGGCTCGTAGCCGTCGTTCTCGTCGCCGCGGCAGCGGCGGCGCTCGCGGGAGAGACGGCGTACGCGTTCGACCGGCTGGTCCGCGTCAACGGCACGTCGGGACGACCGATCACCGTGCCTCAAGGGGTCGTGTTCGACTGGGTCGACCGGGCCGTCGGCCCGACCGCGGACGTGACGATGATCCCGTACGCCCAGATCCAGGCCGATTACTGGGCGACTGCAGCCTTCTGGTGGGACCTCGAGTTTTGGAACCGTTCGGTCACCCGCGCCGCGTATCCCGGCAATCGCTTCGCCGAGATCCAGTCGACGTTCCCGAGGCTGGGCCTCACGTTCGACCGCGCGACAGGCCGGGCGTCGGCATCGCCGACCCGCTACGTCGCGGAGAGCGACCGCGAGACACGGTTCCAGATCCGAGGTGCCACCGTGTCGCTGACGCGCGACGTCCGGCTGATCGACGCGGGCTCCGCCTGGCAGGCGGCCTGGGCCACCGCAGGGCTCGACGACGACGGGTTCACGGTCCCGGGCCGAACCGCGGCGCTCCGCGTCTACCCCCGCCCACGGCAGCACGGCTCGGTGATGCGGTTCGTCACGCTTCGGTTCAGCGCGCACACCGACGCGTCTGGGCGTGCGCATCGGCTCCGGGGCGGCGGTCGCGGTGGCCCCCGGCGACAATCGAGACGTCCCGGTCGCGGTGTGTGTGCACCCCGGCCGAGCCGCCGAGGTGCGCATCCGGGGCGTGGGATCCGGCCGGGTCTACGGCGACCTCGGCACGCCGGCCGGAATCGGGGGCTCGCGGATTCGGGGCGTACAGGTCGAGCGGATCTCGCTCGCAGACGAGACGGCGGCTTGCTAGCGAAGCCGGTACGGCTGCGCGCGCCACGCCGCCCAGCGCCAGTACCAGTCGGGCGGCCGCCTCGGCGCCGTCGCCGGCCGCAGGCCCCGGTGGCGCTGGTAGTCGAAGAGGCTGAACGCCCAGTGCGGCACTGCGCGCGGGATGCCGGTCGGCCGCTTCTTCTCCCGCAGGACGACGGGCCGGCTCGTCTTACCGGCGTTCCCGGCACCATCGGTCGCCTGGACGCGATACACGGTTTGTGCCCCGGTGGCCGGCCGCCGGACCGCGGCCCGGCGGGCGGCCGCCGTCAGTGTCAGCACCGGCGAGCCGTTCCGCAGGACGTCATACGACGCGATCGTGCCGTCGTCGGTCGCGGGCTGCCACGAGAGGTAGAGGCCGCTCTGGAGAAGGCGAGCCGCGACGGTCGGCGCCGACGGCGGACGGACGTCGGCGATCAGGCCGAACCAGCCGGGCACGAGCGTCTGGATCTCGTACGTCCCGTCCGGATCCCGCGTGTATCCGGTCAGTTGGCTCTCGCTGAGACCCGTCGAGGCGAGCGGAGCGATCGGCGTCCATGCCGCCCCGTCGGTCGAGAACGCCGGGATGAGGCCCGCCGCCGGCTTCGCGATGTGGACGGTGACCGGCGCACCGAACCCGTCGACCGGCGCCTGGTTGTCGGTCTCGGTGACCGCCAACTGGACGGCGTAGCCGTTCGGGTCGGGCGGCTGCGGCGCCGCGCTGACGGTGACGGCCGCCGGCACCGGGAAGGCGGCCGCGGGCCAACTGGCGGTCACGACGCCGTCGGCGGTGCTCACCTGACCGGCCGGGACGGGCGTCGGAGGCGGAGGCGGAGGCGCGACACCACCGACGACCACGCTGTCGACGATGTTGCTGTCGATGTTGATCTTGACGCCGCCGTAGGTCTCGTTGTGGCCTCCCTTGTATTGATGGACGCGCTGGTGATTCGCCCAGATCGCGTCGCTCACATAGCGGTCGCCGAACACGCTCTCGACGCCGTTCCAGTTCGCGATCCAGGCAAGGTCCGGAGGGGTCGCGAGGGCCGCGACGTCGCGGATCGTCGATGCGGCGCTGCCATAGATGCCCGGCACGAAGCCGACGGCGCGGAGCTCGTCGTCCCACGAGCTGACGAACGCACGCACGGCCGCCGTGCAGGCGGTGTTGCCGACGGCGTAGCCCTCCATGTCGAACCACAACGGACTGCCGGCGGGGAGACCGAGCGACTGCGCCTTCACGGCAGCGTCGTCGGCTGCCGCGCGACCCTGAGACGCGGCCGTCGCGACCGTCGTCGAGAGCTTCGCGAGCCCGCTCTTGCCGACGCACGGCGCCTGCAGGCCGACGTACAGAGGAAGCAGGCTCCAGCCGAGGCCGGTGGTCTCCTGCACCCACTGGGGCGTGAGGTTCGGCTGGCTGCACGCCCGGTTCGCGCCGCCGAGGTAGATGCCGAGCGCACGGTACGGCGACGCCGACCACGCCTGCAGCGACGCCGTCGAAGGCGCGCGACATGCGTCGAACGCGTAGCCGGTGAACACACCCGCACGCATCGAACTGCCCGCAGCATTCACACTCGCCGGCACGAAGAGCATGAGCGCGAGCGCGACGAGACCCAGCCGTCTCACGCGCTGAAGAGTGCAGACGGAATGTTAGAAAAAAGGTGTCAGACACCTCTAGGCGTCTGACACCTCACGCAACGCTGCGAGCAGTCCGTCCACTTCGGCTGCCGTGTTGTAGTGCGCGATGCCTGCGCGCAGCGACTGTTCCGGCAGACGTGGCCCAAGTGAGACGCAGTACCAGTTGTCGGCGGACCAGACGCCGAAGCCACGCTCGGCGAGCCGGCGCGCAGCGACGTCGGCCTGAGCACCATCGACGTTGAACAGGAACGTCGGCACGCGGTCGTCCATCGTCGACGGTCCGTACAGCGACACGTTCTCGGGGAGACCGGTGAGGAACCGCTCGCCGAGCTCGCGCTCGTACGTGCGGATCTGCACCATCCCGCCGATCGTGTCGAGGTAGGCGATCGTCGCGCTGAAGCCGGCGAGGAGCTCGAACGGCAGCGTGCCGGTCTCGAATCGCAGCTTCGACGGACGCGCCTTGTACGGGCGCCACGT
Source organism: uncultured Thermoleophilia bacterium (assembly GCA_963785875.1). Classification (GTDB taxonomy): domain Bacteria; phylum Actinomycetota; class Thermoleophilia; order Gaiellales; family Gaiellaceae; genus PALSA-600. Next base: position 33,106 of record CAWAWV010000006.1, read on the forward strand.
GTCGGCGAGCTCGCTGCGCACGAATGCGATCCCGAGATGCGGCCCGCAGAACTTGTACGGCGAGCACAGCAGCACGTCGCAGCCGAGCGCGGCCACGTCGAGCGGCTCGTGCGCCGCGTAGTGCACGGCGTCGATCCAGGAGATCGCGCCTGCGTCGCGCGCGAGCGCGCAGATGCGCGTGGCGTCTGCGACCGATCCGGTCGCGTTCGACGCGATCGCGAACGCGACGACGCGCGTCCGGTCCGAGAGCTGCCGCTCGAGGTCGTCGTAGTCGACCGTCAGTGCGTCGGTTGCCTCGACGACGCGGACGACGAGGCCCTTGTCCTCCGCGAGCTCGACCCACGGCGCGACTCCGCCGTCGTGATCGAGCTGCGTCGTCACGATCTCGTCGCCCGCGCGGAACTCGCGCGCAGCTGTTCGCGAGAGCGCGAAATCGAGTGTCGTCATGTTCATGCCGAACGAGATCTCCTCCGGCGTCGCGCCGAGGAACCGGGCGGCGTCCGCCTTCGCGCGCGTCAGGATCGCTTCGACCGCGCGCCCGGTCGCATACGGCGCGCCGAGGTTGCCCGACGCTTCGCGGAGAGCATTCGCGATCGCCTGGCCGACCTCGTCCGGAACCTGGGTCCCGCCGGGGGCGTCGAAGAAGGCGAACCCGTTCTGCAGCGCGGAGAACCGCGAGCGGACCGCGTCGATGTTCACGGAGTCTCTCCGTTCAGGATCCGCGCCAGCACGGACAGGTCGATGTTGCCTCCCGAAACCACGCACACCACCTTTCGTCCAACGTCGTTGTGGAGGGCGGCGGCGACCGCCAGCGCCCCCGCTCCCTCCGGAATCACGCGCGTTCGCTCGGCGAGCACCCGAACTGCCGCGGCGACGTCGTCGAGCGCGGGCGCGAACGCGCCGTCGAGGAGACCGGAAGCGTGCTCCCACACGCGCGGGATCAGCTCCCTGCTCCCCGATCCGTCGACGAACGACGGCTCGTACTCGACCGCCGTCGGCGTGCCACCTGCCGCGAACGTCGCCGCGACGGGCGCCCCGGTGGCGGGCTCGGAGGAGAAGAACCGCACCTCCGGGCGGCTCGCCTTGACGGCGCTCGCGATGCCCGTGACAAGCCCGCCGCCGCCGTAGGGGACGACGACCGCGTCGAAACCCTCGAGTTGCTCGAGGAGCTCGAGCCCGATCGTCCCGTTGCCCGCCATCACCCGGTCGTCTGCGACCGGGTGGACGAAGAGGCCGTCGACGCCCGGGTAGCTGCCGGCGACCATCGTGTTCCACCACTCGTCGTACGGCACCTTGATCACCCGTCCGCCGTAGCGCTCGATCGCGTCGACCTTCGTCTGGGGCGCGTGGTCCGGAACGACGATCGTCGCCTGTACGCCGCGGAGCCTCGCGATGTACGAGAGCCCCTGCGCCATGTTGCCGGCGCTCGCAGTGAGCACGCCGCCCGCGAGCTCCTCGTCGCTCGCCTGCAGCACGGCGTTGCCCGCACCGCGGATCTTGAACGACCGGACCGGCTGCAGCAGCTCGAGCTTCAGCCAGATCTCGGCGTCTGCGTCGACGTCGAGCCGGACGAGCGGCGTTCGCACGGCGATGCCGTCGAGCACCTCACGCGCCCGGCGGATCTCGTCGAGGGGGATCACAGCGAGACGACCGTCCCGGCATCCTCGGCCTCGGCGCGCTGGAGGACGAGCTCGCCGGCAGCGAGGTCCTCGACTCCCAGACCGAGCGACTTGAACAGCGTGATCTCGTCGTCGGAGCGGCGCCCTTCGGCCGTCCCGAGCAACAGCTCGCCGAGCTCGGCGCGGATCTGGTCGGGGCCGATCAGGCCTTCACGCTGCGGAATCAGGAAGTCGCCCGCCTCGTTCAGGGTCGACTCGCGCCGATCGACGAAGAGCGCTGCGGCGGCCATCGTCTCCGAGTCCAGCTCGCGTGCGGTCGGGATGCTGGAGCCGACCGCGTTGATGTGCACGCCAGGCTTCAACCACTCCCGCTGCACGACCGGCTCGGGAGACGCCGTTGTCGTGCACAACACGTCCGCGGCGCGAACCGCCTCCTCGGCTGTCTCGACGCTCTCGGCGCCGTCGAGCGACCTGCCGCTCGCGCTCCAGACGACGATACGTTCGAAGTTCCTCACCGCCTGCATCGCCTCGACGTGGGAGCGCGCCTGCGTGCCCGACCCGAGGATCGCGAGCGTGCGCACGTCCTCGCGCGCGAGCAGACGCGTTGCCACACCGGAGACGGCGGCGGTGCGGATCGCGGTGATGCCACCGGCGTTCATGAGCGCGCGCGGCTCGCCTGACTCACCGTCGAACAGCGCCACGAACCCCTGGTGCGAATCGAGCCCCCGCGCGCTGTTCCCGGGCACGATCGTCAGCGCCTTCAAGGACCACCACGCCGCGGCACCGCCGCGGTGGGCCGGCATCAGGCCCATGAGGCTGGGTTGGTTCGGCGGCCTGAAGACCGGCCGCAGCGGGTTGAAGACCTCGCCTCGCGCAAGCGAGCGCAGCGCCCCCGCCATGGCGTCGATGCAGTCCGCCATCGGCAGCAGCCGGCGCACGTCCTCCTCGTCCAGCACCCTCACCTGGCTCATGGAAAGAATCCTCCGATCCGACGCGGCGTCCTCGCCGCTCAACTCGATCGACATCGCCTCGAGCACCGGGTCGAGATGCTTCGCGCGGTTCGGGCCGCACACGGCGCCGTCGCACCGGTGGAGCACCCAGGCGAACGCGAGCGCGGCCATCGACACGCCACGGGATGCGGACTCGCCGGAAAGTGCGTCCAGTGCGTCGAACACCTGGTCGTCGTCGTAGTGCGCGTATCCGCCCGGACGCTGCGTCATCCGCGAGCCTTCGGGATACGCCTCGCCGCGTCTGTACTTGCCCGTCAGCCAGCCGCCCGCGAGCGGCCCGAACGGAACGTACGGGATCCCCCCGCGCGGGCAGATGCGGCAGCACGTCCTTCTCGTCGGCGCGGTCGAGCAGCGAGAACGAGTTCTGGACGAGCGCGGGCCCGGAGGTCGCGAATCTCGGCGAAGTCGTGGTTGCTGAGCCCCCACGCGCCGATCAGGCCCTCGGCCGCGCAGCGACTCGAAGCACGCGACCGTCTCGACGAGCGGCACGTCCGGGTCCTGTGCGTGCGCGAGGTAGTAGTCGACGCGGTCGACGCCGAGCCGCTCCAGCGAGGTGTGGATCTGCCGCCGGATGCGATCGGGAGCGAGCCCCTCGTCGCCCGGCGTGCCCGTCGTCGAATGGAAGACCTTGGTGGTGAGCTTCGGCCGCACGCCACGCGCGCGGATCCACTCGCCGATCCAGCGCTCGCTGGTCCCGCCGCCGTACGCGTCACCCGTGTCGAACCAGGTGATCCCGGCGTCCCAGGCGCGGTCCATGATCGCGAACGCCTCGTCGTGCGCGATCCCCTGCCCGAAGAACTCCGGCGCCGACCCGACGCCGCCGAAGTTCCCGCAGCCAAGCGCGATCACTGTGTTGTGTCCGGCGCCGGCCAAGCCGCCGCCTGCGCTGACGAGTCTCCGTCAAGCCTACGACTCCGGCAGGTTCATCCGCGTCAGCTCGTTGCGCACGTCCCAGAGCTCGGGGAAGAACGAATGGTGGATCAGCCGCCCCATCACCTCGACGGGCGTGCCCTGCGTGCCGATCACGTCGCCGCCGATCGTGCGCTGCACGACCTTGAAGTGGCGCACCCGCCACACCGTCACCCGCTCGTCGAGCTCGATGCAGAGCTCGGCGAGGGTGTAGAGGTCCTCGTGCTCGCGACCGTCGGTGTACACCTCGACGAGCGACAGCCCTGCACGCTCACGCGCGGCGTGGAACTGCTCGCCGAGGGGCTTCGCGACGCGCCGTAGCTCCTTGAAGCCGGGTGAGTCGAAGCCGCTGCCGTGACCGAGCACCTTGCGCACCTCGGTGTACTCCCACGGCGACATGTGCTCGAGCATGTCGAGCGCGAGCGTGACGAGCTTGAAGCAGTCGTTCGCGCGGCGAAGGAGCCTCAGAGCCGCGGGGATGTCGTCGGCGCCAACGAGGCGTGCAGCCTCCTCGATCTCGTTCCACGCGAGCTTGAGCCAGATCTCCGAGGTCTGGTGCACGGATTGGAACAACAGCTCGTCGCGGTGGACCCATTCGTCCGCCGTCTTCTGCAGCGCGAGCAGCTCCTCGGTCCGGAGATAACGCTCGTAGTCCGACCCGGCCGTCCCGGGCAGGACGGGCTTCGCGAGCTCGCTCATCGGATGTCGCTTTCATCTCCCTTGAAGATCTTCATCTCGAGCCCCGCGAGCGGCTCGCCGGCGTCGGCCGTCACGAGCCACGTGTCCTGCATGTAGAGGCACGACTGGCCGTCCTGCGAGATCGCGTGCGGGTGCATCGAGAACACCATGCCTGCCGCGAGCTCCGTCTCGTCGCCTTCCCCGATCTTCGGCCACTCGATCATCGTCATCCCGATCGAGTGGCCGGTGACGTGGCCGAGCTTGAACCCGCGGTCGTGGAACCCCTTCGAGACGGCGCGGTGGACGTCGTGCGCCGTCGCGCCGGCCCGCAGCGCGGTGCGCGCTGCCTCGTAGTACTCGTCGTAGGCGTCCATCATCTGCCTCGTCTCGTCGTTCGGCTCGCCGGGGCAGATCGCACGCGAGACCTCGACCCAGTGACCGCCTGCCCCCGCGACCTCGAGCGAGGGGAGGACCATGTCGGTCGCGGCGATCCGATAGTCACCGGCGATCTTGAACTCGGGGAGCGCGCCGCCGTTCGGGCCGGTCAGGACCATGTCCATCGTCAGCCGGCCGCAGCCCTGCTCGACGAAGTAGCGCTCGCAGGGAGCGAGGATCTCACGCTCCGTCTTCCCCGGTGCGAAGTGCTCGAGGAAGGTCCAGAACCCTTCGGTGTTGATACGGACGCTGTCACGCACCGACTCGAGCTCGAGCTCGCTCTTCACGGCCCGTGCGTGGTCGAACTGCTCGTCCCACGAGATGATCTCGGCAGCACCGCGAAGCGCCTCGTGGTCGCGCACTGTCAGCACGTAGTCCAATCCGTAGATCCCGACGCGCCTGCCCTTGATGCGGTCGGCAAGCCACTCGCCCGGCTTGTCGACGAACACCTGGTCCTCGATCCACGTCGTGCCGTGCTCACCGACGTAGCGCGCCTCGGTCGGGAAGACGATCGACGGATCGCCCTCGAGCGGCAGCAGGACGTAGGCGTACCGGTGGACGATCACGAAACCCGACATGTACGTGACTGCGCCTTCGAAGCCGGTGTACTCGTTGCCGCTGACGATCACCGCGTCGAGGCCGTCGCGCGCCATCGCCGCGCGAACGTTCGCGTACCGGCGTTCAACTTCCGTCCTCACCACGACGCCTCCACCCCTTTCACCAGTGCCCAGATCGTCTCGTGTGTCGGCGTCGGAACGCCGAGCTTCTTGCCGAACCCGGCGATGCCGCCGTTCAAGTAGTCCACCTCGGTCTGCCGGCGCGCCTCGACGTCCTGCAGCATCGACGCCTTGTGGTCGTACGCGACGTCGGGTCGCGCAGCGTAGTCGATCAGCTCTTCGGGGTCCGAGTCGAGAACGATGCCCTGCGCGGCCGCGACGGCCTTCCCTTCGTCGACGAGCTGCGACGCGAGCCGTCGCAGCTCGGGACGCTCGCACACGCGGCCGTGCGTGAGCCCCGTGAGCGCGCCGAGCGGATTCGTCGCAGCGTTGAAGATCACCTTGCGCCATTGCGGACCGCGAGCGTCCGGCACTGCCTTCGTCGGCATGCCGCCGCGCGAGCAGGCGTCGGCGAGCCGCTCGACCTGCTCGAAGGGCGCAGGCCGCTCCTCGAACGGGCCGATCGTGGTGTCGCCCTTCACGTCCCATTGAACGACGCCGGGCGCGGTGATCTTTCCGGCCGGGAACGTCGTGCCGCGGATGACGCGCTCGACGTGGCGGGCGAGCACCTCTTCGTTGCCGATCCCGTTCTGCACCGTCGCCACGCAACCGCCTCGAAACGCATGCGCGGTCGCAGCGACCGCGGCATCGGTATGCATCGCCTTGGTCGCGACGATGCCGAAGTCGCATGGCGGCAGCGCGGCCGCGTCGGTCGTCGCCCGGACCCGGCCCGTGACCTCGCCCGCGCCCGTCAGCCGCAACCCGTCGCGGTTGATCGCGTCGACGTGCCCCTGCGCGAGGTCGTACGCCCACACCTCGACGTCCTCCAGCGTCGCGAGGTTCGCCGCGAAGAGCGAGCCCACGGCGCCGCACCCGATGACCGCTATGACTATCCGCTCCGGCGCCGGCAGAGCCGGCACCTGCGCGCCTTGCGGCTCCGTCAAGCCTACGCCGCCGACCACGAGTCCTCCTTCGCCTTGATCAGCCGTTCCATCGTCTCGTGCAGCGGCACCGGCACGCCGATGCGGTGCGCCTCGCGCACGAGCGAGCCGGTGATCATGTCGATCTCTGTGCGCCGGTGCGCCTCGACGTCCTCGAGCATCGACGGGTAGTGCGCGCTGCCACGCTGCGTCGCCAGCACGTTCATCTCCCACGGGTCCTCGCCGAGCTCGACTCCGGCCGCTGCCGCAACGGCTTTGCCCTCGTTCATCAACCCTTGCACCAGGTGGCCCAGGTCGTCGGGCCGTTCGAGCGCGGCGAAGTGTGGGTCGTGCGGCAAGCCGGTCAGCGCCGCCACCGTGTTGACGGTCGCGTTGAAGATCAGCTTCGACCACTGCGCGGGGCGCAGGTCCTCGAACGCTTCGGCTTTGAGACCGGACGTGACGATCAGCTCCGCGACGCGCTGCGCGTCGGCGCGTGTCGTGCCGCGCGACGGGCCGATCCACGTGGCGGTGTCGAGCACGTACTGCACGTGGGTGTCCTCGTGGCGGGTGCCGCTCATGAACGTCACGGACACCAGGAGCGGCCAATCGCCGTGACGGGCCACGATCTCGTCGGCGCCGATCCCGTTCTGCACTGTCATCACGGTCGCGTCGGGCCAGTGCCCCGCGAGCCGTGAAGCGACCGCTTCCAGATCGGTGCCCTTGCACGCAACGATCACGAGCTCCGGCGCCGGCAGGTCGTCCGGGCTCGTCGCTGCCTCGAGCCGAGCCGTGAAGTCCGCCCGTCCACTCACTCGCAGTCCATGCGTCCGTAGTGCCTCGGCGTGCTCCTCGCGCCGCGTGAGCGCGGACACCTCGGCAACGCGCGCGAGATGGGCGGCGAAGAGGCTTCCGATCACGCCTGCGCCCGCGACGCAGACCCGCGCCATGGCACTCCTCTCAGTCGCAGCTCGCGTCCGCCGGTGAGGCCCGACGGCCGCAGGATCAGGACCGCTGCCATCAGGATCCCGACGACGATCTCCGCTGTACCAGGCGGCAGGTCGATGTGCCAGCCGAGCACCGACGTGCCGTTCTCGGCGACGGAGAGCCAGGAGTCGAGGGCGCTGACCGCCAGCGCGCCGACGACGGCCCCGAAGAGGCTCGTCGCGCCGCCGACGACCAGCATCGCGAGCGTGATGAACGTGAGGTCGAGGTAGACCGAGTTCACCTGCACCGGCAGCAGGTGCACGTAGAGACCGCCGCCCAGACCGGCGAGGAAGCCAGAGACCGTGAAGGCGATCAGGCGCTGCCGGTAGACCGACGCACCGACCGCCCGGGCGGCGGCGGCATCCTCGCGCGTCGCGCGCAGCAAGCGGCCGAATCGGCTGCGCGCGTAGAGGAACGCGACCACGATGCAGATCACGGCCCCGAGCGCCGCCTGCCGCAGACCGGTCGTCTCCGGCACCGACGAGAATGCGTTCAAACCGGGACCGACACGCTCCTGGTACTGCAGCAGGTTGTGCGTGATCTCGAGCACCGCGAACGTCGCGATGCCGGCAGCGAGGCCAGAGAGGCGCATCAGCGGGATGCCCACGAGGAGTGCCGCGATCCCGCCGACGAGCGCGGCCAGCAGGAGGGACTCGACGTTGTCGGCGTGACGATGCTGGAGGAAGCCCGCGAGGTTGGGCATGATCGCCGGCTTCTCGCTCGGCGGCACGGTCAGCACGCCGGCCGTCCACGCGCCGAGGGCGACGAAGCTGATGTGCCCGAACGACAGGACACCCGAGTTGCCGATGAAGACATAGAGCGCGACGACGATCGAGACCTTGACGAGCGTGTCGGTGAAGTACGTCTGCGTCGAGATCGAGACGAGCGTGCCGAGCAGCGCAGCCGCAGTCACGAGCGCCACCGGCCCGAGCAGCTCGTCGAGGTGGCGCGGGAGCCTAGACACGCTCTACCGTCTTCGAGAAGTCGAAGAGCCCGCGCGGCCGGACGAGCAGCACGAGGATGACCGCGACGAAGAGGAACGTCGGCAGGTACTGGCTCTGGTTCGTCGGCAGGGCGCCGCCGAGGACGCCAGAGGCGAACCCGATCGCGAAGCCCCCGAGGGTGGCCGGGATCGGCCGGTTCAGGCCACCGACGACGACTCCGGCAAGGACGACGATCGTGTCTCGCAACGCGAAGTCGGGTGTCACGAGCGGCGTCTGCACCGTCAGCATGACGGCGACAGACGGCGGCGAGGACGCCGGAGATGAGCACCGCGAGCGAGATGACGCGGTTCGCGCGAACGCCGAGCATGCGCGCCGTCGAGAAGTCCATCGACGCGGCCCGCATGTGCAGGCCGATCTCCGTTCGGTCGAGCAGTAGGCTCAGAAGGAGAAGGCAGACCGCCGCGACGACCACGGCGACGATCGCGATCTTTCGGATGTCGACACCCGAGATGGTCCAGAAGCGGCCGAGGAACGTGAGGGAGGTCGCGATCTTCCCGAGCGAGCCGAACCAGAGCAGTGCGATGCTCTGGAGCAGGAATGCGACCGCGAACGTGGCGACGAGCATCACCGCCGGTGAGTGACCGCGCAGCGGCCGGAACACGAGACGGTCCATCGCGACCGACAGTGCGAGCACGACGGCAAAGCACAGGGAGATGCCGGCCCACACCGGCCAACCCCACTGCGACGCGAGCGCGAGCGCGAATGCGCCCGCCATCACGAGCTGGCCGTACGCGAAGTTGACGAGGCGGAGAACGCCGAAGACGAGACCGATGCCGACGGCCATCAATGCGTAGACCGAGCCGAGGAGGAGACCGTCGGCCAGGTTCTGCCAGGTGACGGTCATGAGAGGTAGGCAGCCACGAGCTTCTCGGTGTCGCCTGCGTCGGCCGGGCCGAGCGTCAGCCGGAGCTCGCCGTTCGCGAGAACGTGGCTCCTGTCGGCGGCCGCAACCGTTCGCTGCGCGCGCTGCTCGACGAGCAGCACCGCGAGCCCACGCTCCTTGATCGCCGTGAGCGACGCGAAGACGACGTCGACCATGCTCGGGGCGAGCCCGAGCGACGGCTCGTCGAGGAGCAGCACGTCCGGCTGCGCAACGAGCGCCCGGGCGATCGCGAGCTGTTGTTGCTGGCCGCCCGAGAGCGCGCCCGCCTGCCGGGAGCGGAACTCGTACACGATCGGGAAGAGCTCGTAGACCGCCGTGAAATCGGTGCCGCCGCGCGTGCGGCGGGCGGCGAGGCCGAGCCGCAGATTCTCCTCGACCGTCAGCTCCGCGAAGATGCGACGTCCCTCCGGCACGAGTGCGAGGCCACCGCGCGCAACGTCCTCCGGAGGGAGGCCGACGAGCTCTCGGTCGCCGAGCCGCACGCTGCCGCTCGCGGCGACGAGCCCCATGATCGCGTGGAGCGTCGACGACTTGCCCGCGCCGTTCGGGCCGATCAGGCCGACAATCTCGCCGGGCGCGACCGTGAGCGACAGGCGCGCGGACGGCGTGGACACCGCCGTAGCGCACGTCGAGGTTGTCGACGGTCAGAGTCATTCCTCGGGCACCGGCGTCTCGCCGAGGTACGCAGCGGCAACGTCGAGGTTGGCGCGGATCTCGGCCGGCGTGCCCTCGGCGAGGACCGTCCCCTGGTCGAGGACCTGGATGCGGTCGCACGTCTCCATGATCAACGCCATGTTGTGGTCGATGAGCAGCACCCCGGCGGCGTGGTCGGACGCGATCGACCGGACGAGAGCTGCGAAGTCCGGAACCTCCGCCTCCGGCAATCCCGCGGCGGGCTCATCGAGGAGCACGAACGCGGGCTCGGTGGCGAGCGCACGGGCGACGCCGAGCCGCCGCTCGTCACCGTGCGCGAGTGCCGCGGCAGATGCCTCGGCGTAGCGGCGAAGGCCGAGGCGGTCGAGCAGTGCGTCGGCGCGCCGCGTCGCCTCGCGCGGACCCGCTCCCACGCCGAGCGCCGCCACCTCGACGTTCTCACGCACGGTCAGCTCGCGGAACGCATGCGCATGCTGGAACGTCCGCGCCAGCCCCTTCCGGCCGCGCCGGTGCGGCGACCAGCGCGTGACATCCTGACCCGCGAGCTCCACCGTTCCTCGATCCGGGCGGTCGAAGCCTGAGAGAACGTTCACGAGCGTCGACTTCCCGGCGCCGTTCGGGCCGATCAGCCCGACCACCTCGCCGCGGTCGAGCGTCGAGCGTGACCCCGCGCAGCGCCTGCACGCCTTCGAAAGCGCGTGACACAGAGGAGGCCCGGAGGGTCGTCTCCGGGCCTCCTCTCCGACTCGAGCTGCGTCGCGTCGGCCCCCAAGATCGTCCTAGATCTTCGCGACGACCTTGGCGACGACCGTGCCGACCAGGCGAGCTTTGTTGTTCTGGATCTTGATCACGCGGTACTGCCGTCCGAACACCGAGTGCAGCTTCTGCGAGAAGCTGACCTTGCCCGACAGCGTCGGAACACCCTTGAACTTCTGGAGGGTGGCCGCGAGCGTCGCGCCGTTCGTCGAGCCGCCCGACCGCCGGATCGCCGTGACGACGCCGTCGATCGCCGCCGAGCCCGTGATGAAGCCGCCGGTGCCCGCCTTGACCTGCTTCGCGAGCTTGTTGACGGCCGCATTCGGGTCGTCGCCGAAGATCGACGCGTAGGTGACGAAGTAGTAGTTCGTCACCGGCGGGCTCTTCGGCAACCAGTACACGCCGTCGCCGGCCCACGAGTTCAGCACCGGCGTGTCGTTGCCGGCGCTGCGCATGCCGGAGATCAGCGTCGAGAGAGCGCCGAACGCCCCGGCCGTCGAGGTGACGACGACGTCGGCCTTGGCGTTGTTCAGCCGGCTGACGGCGTTGTTGACGTCGTTCCCGCCGAGGGAGTGGTACGTCTCCTGGTCGACGATCTTGCCGCCGAGCTGCGTGAACCGCGCCTTGAACGCCTGGACGACGTTCTTGAAATAGACGATCACGCCGTCTGTTGCGAGGGCGGCACTGCGCCAGCCCTTCGCGTACGCGTACTGCGCCATCGCCGAGCCCTCGTCCTGCGCGACGTTGCCGAAGCTGAACGCGAGCTTGCCCTTCGCGCCAAAGCGCTTCGGGCCCATCTGGTCGGTGCCGATGCACGGCGCAATCGCGAGCACGCCGCGGTTGATCGCCTCCTGCACCACCGGAGCGGCCAGGTCGACGTCGCACGTGGTGAAGATGATGTTCGCGCCCTTGCTCAAGAGCTTCAGCGCGCACGCCTTCGCCACCGCCGGTTTGTTGCCCTGCGTGTCGCAGGTCTTGATCTGCAGCTTGCGGCCGGACACGCCGCCCTTCGCGTTCCATCTGCTTGACGCGCAGCTGTGCGGCGGCGAGCGCCGGACCGTCGAACGGCGCCATCGCGCCCTTGCTGTCGAACGCCCAGCCGATCGTGATCGGCGACGCCTTGTGCGTCGCCGTCCGAGCAGCGGCTGTCGCCGCGAGCGCGACGAGCGCGATCGCGGCGACGGCAACAACGAGCCCCACGCGGGACCGTCTCCTCATGTCGTCTCCTCCACTCCTTGGGGGGTCAGGGTCATGGACCAGCACCGCTCGAACGCCGCCCGTGCGCGTTCGAGCGTCTCCTCCGCCGGCGCCGCCCAGAACGAATCCGGATAGGCGGTCCCGAACGTGCCGTCGTCGGAGAAGATCTCGATGTCGTACAGGCCGTCCCAGCCCGCTGCGTCGAGCGCGCGCAGGATCGCCGGGATGTCGGCGGCGCCCTCGCCCGGCAGTGCGCGGTCGGCCCAGCCGCGTGTCGGCTCGCGCCGGTCGCAGATGTGCACGCCTGCGAAGCGGTCGATCTCGGCGGCGATGTCGTCGTAGAGCGTGGGCGTGTTCCAGAGGTGCCACGCGTCGAACTGGATCCCGAGCGCGGGAGATTCTCCTGCCTCCTCGATCAACTGGACCGCCTCGGGGATCGAGGAAACGATCGACCAGCGCTCCCCGCCGTCGCGCTGGTACGGCTCGAGGGCAATCCGCAGCCCGCAGCCGCTCCGCTTCCCGCGACAACGTCCGGAGCCCGTCGACGACCACGTCGCGCGCCTCGTCGGCGTCACGCCCCTCGCCGGTGCCGGTCAGGCAGACGATCCCGCTCGGCCGGAACGGCGCGAGCCGCTCGAGGCTCTTACAGAACGCGTCGACGCGCTCCGCCGGGTCATCGGGCCCGCCGAGAAGCGGCAGCGGCAGGATCGACGGGACGGCGGGAACAGCCGCCGCCGACGCGAGGCCGCTCTCTTCGAGCAGCTCGAGCGCCGACGCGTCGCCGTCCTCGCCGAGCTTCTGCTCCCAGACGCCGATGCCGTCGAACCCGGCTGCGGCGTAGAGGCGAACGTCGTCGGCGAAGCTCGACCGGACCGTCGTGATCTGCGAGACCGAGACTCGCGGCTCCACCGGGTCATCCTCTCACGCCGTTTGACATCTGATCAAGGGTTATGGGACGGTGCCTTGAGCAGATGGCACGTGTGGGCACACCCCAGGGCCCGATGCGGCACCGCACGATGGCGGAATATGCGCTCGAGCAGCTGCGCGAGGCGATCATCATGGGTGAGCTACCAGCGGGGACGCCGCTCCGGCTCGACGAGCTCGCGCGGTCGCTCGGCATGTCGATCTCGCCGATTCGCGAGGCGGTGCGCCAGCTGGAGGCGCTCGGGCTCGCGAAGCACGTGCCGCACCAGGGCGCTCGCGTCCTCGACTTCGACGTCGAGGAGCTGCGTGACCTCTTCCAGATCCGCCTCGCCCTCGAGTCGCTCGCAGTGCGCCGGGCGGCCGAGCACTTCACGGACGCGATCGCAGATGCGGCGCGGGCGCAGCTCGACCGCTTCGACGCAGCCTCGGCCCTGGACGACGTGCGCGAGGCGATGCGGGCACACACGGACTTCCATTTCACGCTGTACGAGGCGTCACAGTCGCCGTGGCTGGTGGCGCTGATCCGGCCCGCGTGGGACCGCTCTGAGCGCTTCCGGCCGGCCCTGCTGACCTCGAACGACGGTCCGCAACAGCGCCATCGCGCGTACGACCAGGCACTGCTCGACGCCTGTGCCGCACACGACCCGGAAGCGGCCGCCGGCGCGCTCCACGATCACCTCGAGCTCGCGAGCGTGATCTTCGAGCACGAGCTCGCCGGCCGCGGCATCTTCGACTCCTAGCTATGACACGGAGCGGACCGGTGCCAAGCCCAGGCCCGCCTCGAGCTGCTCGGCCTCGCGCAACGCCGGGGCGTCGCCTGCCAGCTCGCCAACCAGCCGGGCCGCCTTCGCGCGCCACCACGGCGCACGCACCTCATGTGCCGCCCGGGCAGCAGCGATCGCCTCAGGGACCGCGCCTTGCAGCGCGAGCAGGCGCGCCCGCAGAAGTGCCTCCGTCGAGACTGCGAGACCCGTCGGGGGAGCGCGCTCGAACGTCGCGCGCATGCGCGTGAGCGCCGCGTCGACCCCGTCGAGGTCTCCCGCTGCAAGCCAGGCATCCACGACAGTCTCGACTCCCGCAAGCCAGCTCGGCGACCCATGTTCCAGCTCGAAGGCCGGCAGACGGGGCTCGAGCGGTGGCACGAAGCTCGGCTCGAGACCGACGTCGGCGAACGCGAGATGCATCGCCGTCGTGACGATCCGCGCGTAGAACGAATCAGGCTCCCGCCCGCGCCGCGCCGCGAAACGGGGGTAGGCCCGCTCGAGCAAATCGGTGGAACCTCGTGCAACCGCGATCGGCCGCAACACGAACCAGGTTCGAACGACGAGCCGGTGGAGGTTGCGCTCTTCTCCATACGCCACGGCATCGAGACCGGTCGCGATCGCGGCGTCCCAGTCGCCAAGTGAGAGGAGTGCTTCCGTCCTGGCGTAGTCCATCCAGCCCGCCGGCTCGACGAGGCCGTGCACGCGCGCGACCTCGGCGGCCTTGTCGATCAGCGGCAGCGACGCCGCGGGATCGTCGTCCCAGTCGAATGCAGCACGGACGCGGAGGGCGTCCGCGGCCAGGTCCCAGCGACCGCGCTCGCTCGCGAGCCGCGCAAGGTCGTCCCAGGCGGACGGGTCGCGATCGCCTTCTTCGCCTTGAGCCTGCGTCCTCAGCACCGTGGCCTCGAGTTGCAAAGCGGCGTCACCCGTCGACTCCGCGATCGCAAGCGCTCGCTGCGAGTCACGCTGTGCAGCGGCGTAGTCGTCGCGCGCATTGAGCGCGCCGAGGCCGCGCAGGACGAACAACAGCCCGACCGGCGCGTCGGCCGGTTCGCCCAACTCGGCGATCAACTCCTCGGCCAGCTGGAACGCGGCGTCGAACTGCGTCTGGGCTCGGAGCAGGTTCCCCCGGGCCCAGCCGACGGCGGCGATCGCGGCCCGCGCCCGCGGATCGCCCTCACCATGAAGCTCCCGCAGGCTCGCTAGCGCCTCGCCGAGGAGCGGCAACCCCGCGTCGACACCGGCCGCGCTCGCCGTCATCTCACCCAGGACGTGCAGGCGGCGGGCGCGGTCGAAGCGCGCGTCGTCCGCCGTGAGCTCCACCGCACGGCCAGCGAGTGATGCAGCGGTCTCCCACGCGGCTACCGCCCGAGCGAGGACGGCCGCACGTTCGAACCAATCGGCCGCCGCGGCGCGGATCTCACCGACCGGTCTGCCTTCGACGACTCGCACGAGTCGCGGCGCCGTTTCCAACGCAGCCGCGTAGTGGCGTGCCACGACCTCCGCAACCGAGATCTCGGAGGACGCGTCGAGGGCAGCGAGCCAGTCGGCGAGTCGCAGGTGCAGCCTGGCGCGCTCCGCCCGCGCCAGGCTGGCATAGCCGGCGTCGCGGAGCAGCGCGTGGCGATAGACGTAACTCGCTCCGAGCGACGGATCGCGAGCTGGGCCTGCCACGAGACCCCGGCGCGAAAGCACGTCGAGTGCGTCCTCGGGAGCATCGACTTCCAACACGGGCAGCGATTCGACCGCGAACCGCCTGCCCGCGACCGCGGCTCGGCGCGCTGCCGTACGCGCACCCGCAGGCAAGTCGTCGAGCTGTCCCGCGTAGATCGCTTGCACCGTCGGTGGAAGCGGCACTTCGTCGGCCGTCGCGGTCAGCACCCACACCTCGCTTCGCTGCTCGAGCACGCCCGCACTCGCCCACATGCGCAGCAGCTCCTCAATGAAGAGCGGGTTGCCGCCGGAGCGGTCCGCGACCGCGTCGACAAGTTCTACGGGCAGAGCGTCGCCGACGAGCGCCTGGACGAGGGCGCGCGCGTCTGTATCCGGAATCGGCTCGAGGTGCAACACCTCGGCGGCGGTGACCCACGCTCCGTCGTGCTCCAGCAAGATCGGCCGCGCCGTCGACACGATCGACCGGCCCTCGGGTCGAGCCACGGCGGCGGCCCAATCGAGGAACGCGAGGAAATCACGCGATGCCCAGTGGACATCCTCGACGAGCCAAACCGCGGGCGCGTCGACGACAAGCGCATCGAGACCTTCGAGCCACGCACCAAAGAGCTGCTCCTGCTCGACCGCAGGCCCGAGCCGCGGCTTGCCGACGGTGGTCAGGTGGTCCGCGACGACCTCCGCGCGCGGCGAGTCGCCGAGCCGCCGCAAGAGCGCGTCGCGGCCGCCGCCCGCTTCGAGTAGTTGCGCGACCGGCTCGAACGGTGAAAGCAGATCGGGTCGTAGCCGCGCCGTCAGCACGACCGCACCGGCGGCGGAGGCAGTGTCCGCAAGCTCGCGGAGTAGCCGCGACTTGCCGACGCCCGGCGGCGCGACGACCGTGAGCCTGGTCGTTCGACCGATCAATGCCGTCAGCTGCGTGAGCTCGCGGTCACGGCCGAGCGTCGGGGCGCGCATCAGCCCGAGCGCCCGCTCACGCGAGCGCTCGCCGTGGAGCGCAATGACCTGCACGGCGCGAAACGGCTCGCGCTTTCCTTTCAGCTCGAGCGCCGGCATCGTCTCGAACTGAGCGACGTCGGCGATCGCAAGAGCGGTCACCTCGCCGGCGACGACTCGCCCCGGCTCGGCGGCCGCCTGGAGGCGTGCCGCCACATTGACAGTGTCTCCGGTAACCGGGCCGCGGTCGGCGCTCGCCTCACCCACCACCGCCTCGCCGGTATTGACTCCCACTCGGAGGAGCAGCGTCTCGGGATCGAGGTCGAGCGACACGTTTAGCCGTTCGACGGCGGAGACGAGAGCGAGCCCGGCCCGCACCGCGCGCTCGGCGTCGTCGTCCCGCGCCCGTGGGATGCCGAACGTAGCCATCACCGCATCGCCGATGAACTTCTCGAGAACGCCGCCGTGACGCGCGACGGTCTCTCGCGCGGCGGCGAAGTAGGCGTCCTGGATCAACGCAACGTCCTCTGCGTCGAGCCTCTCGGACAGGGTCGTGAAGCCGACGAGGTCGGCGAAGAGCACCGTCACCACGCGCCGCTCGACCGCCCGATCCGCCACGGGCAATCCTTAACCGAATGGAGGCTCCACGGCTAGCGGCGGAAGCGCGCGGCGATCCGCGTCGGCAGCGGGGGCTCGAGCAGCTGCTGCGCGACGAGCGCGCCCGAGCCGCCGCCGAGGCCGGGCCCGGGATGGGTCGAGGCGCCCACGTGCCAGACGCCCTTCACCGGCGTCCGGTGCGGTGCACGCCAGAGAAAGCTCTGGTCGAGTGCGAGCGACCCCCCATATGGGTCGCCGCGAATGAGATTCACGTTCGAGCTCCAGAGGTCGGCGGGCGAGAGCACGACACGCTTGACGATCGAGCTCTCGAGGTTCGGGATCTGCCGCGCGATGCGTGCCTGGATGCGGTCTGCGTAGCGCTCCCGTAGCTCCGCCGTCCACACGCCGTCGCCCGCGTCGAGCTCACCCGCCGCATCGCCCTTCACCTGCCATGGCAGCTCCTGGAGCTGCACCCAGAGGAGGCCCTTGCCCTCCGGCGCGCGCGACGAGTCCATCGTCAGCGGCTGCCCGACGACGACCGTCGCCTCGGCCGGCAGGAGGCCGCGCTCGGCCTCGTTGACCGCGCGCGAGACGCCGTCGAGCCCAGGAGTCAGGTGCACGATCGCCGTCTGCGCAAGGCGCTCGTCCCCCTCCCACTTCGGCGGCTCGGAGAGCGCGAAGTGGATCTGCATCTCCGAGCGGCCGTAGCGGAACGGCGGCGCTGTGCCGCCGAGCAGCTCGCCGTAGAGCTGCGTCGGAGTGACGTTGCAGATCACCGCGCGGCGCGCGCCGATCCGTTCGCCGCCCGCGACGTGCGCGCCGCCCGCGAAAACTCGCTCCACGTTCGCACCGGTCTCGCACCGGCCGCCACACGCGCGGATGTAGGCGACGAGCGCATCCGCGAGCTTCGCGCCGCCGCCCACCGGGATCGGCATGCCGCCCTCCTGGATTGCAACGGCGATCACCTGCGCCATGTAGCCCGAGGTGGCCGCGTCGGGGCCGAGACCCGTGTGGAGCACCCACGGAGCAAGCACGCCGTGCGCCCTGCGGGAAGCGAACGTCGACTCGAGCCAGTCGCGCGCCGAGACGAGGAGCCGTCCGGCGAAGTCGCGTGCGCCGTCCCGGCCGAGCCGGCGCACGATCTTCATCCCGAACGCCGCGCCGTGCTTCGACCACAACTCGGTGCCGAGCACTCCGAACGCGAAGTCGGCTGTCGGGAGGAACGCGTCGAGCACGCCTTGCCATTCACGGCCCAGCTCCTGGACGTTGCCCTCAGCGTTTCGCAGGAGGAAGGCGCTCTCGCCGTCGGGAAACGCGGTCGCGGTCGGCAGGTCGGTGTTGACGTACTCGAGGCCGTGTTTCGCGAGGTCGCCGCCGAGTTGCGCGTGCACCGAGCCGCCGACCCAGAGCGGATGCCACGCGCTGAGCACGTCGTGCCTGAAGCCGGGCGCGGTGATCTCCGCGGTGCGGATGCAGCCGCCGAGCCAGTCGTTCCGCTCGAGCACGCAGACATCCCAGCCGGCCTTCGCGAGCAGCGCTGCACAGGCCAGGCCGTTGACGCCGCTGCCGACGATGACGGCGTCGTGCTCAGCCACCTGCGATCTCCCGGAACTCGTCGTCGGTGACGAGCCCGCGCTTCTCGCGTGCCGAGCTTCTTCACGGCCGCGAGCACCTCGGCGCGGCGATCCTCGGGCACGTCGAGCCCGAGCTCGTCGGCCTTGATGCGGATCGAGTCGAGACCGCTCTTCTTGCCGAGCACGATCGCGCGCTCCGCGCCGACCAGCTCCGACGAGTACGGCTCGATCGACGGCGGGTCGTGGAACTGCGAAGCGACCGCGCCGGTCTCGCGCCGGTAGAGCGTCTCGCCGGTGACGCGGCTTCCACGGCTCGAGCGCGTAGCCCGACAGCTCGCGCACGCGCTCCGAGACCGCCGCGGATGCGGTCGAGGCGAAGGTTCGACTCGACGCCGTAGAGCGCGCGCAGCGTCAGCGCGACCTCGCCGAGGTTCGCGTTGCCGGCGCGCTCGCCCATGCCGTTGATCGTGCCGTGCACCCACGTGGCGCCCGCGCGCACGGCGGCGACCGCGCTCGCCGTCGCGACGCCGAAGTCGTTGTGGCCGTGGAAGTGCACCGGCAGCCCGTCGACGCAGCTGCGACCGTCGTGCCCGACCAGGTCGCGCGACCGCCTCCGGGCGAGGCGATCCCGAGCGTGTCGACGACGACGACCTCCTTCGCGCCCGCCTCGACGGCGGTCTGAGTAGACGCGGCCGGAAGAAGTCGCGGCTCGGCGCGCGTCGAGTCGACGCCGAAGAACGCGGCGTGGATGCCGTGCTCGGCGGCGAAGCGCATCGCGCTCGCGATCCGCTCGAGCATCGTCTCGCGCGAGACGCCGATCGCATCGAGCTTCAGGTCGGAGATCGGCGACTCGATCACCGAGTAGCTGCACGCCGAGCTCGACGAGCGCCTCGAGGTCGGCCGGCACCGCGCGCGAGAAGCCCCAGACCTCCGCCCTGAGGCCGGCGCCGGCGATCAGCTCGACCGCCTGCCAGTCGTCGTCGGAGACGCGCGGGAAGCCGGCCTCGATCCGGTCGATCGCCGAGCTCGTCGAGCAGCCGCGCGATCTCGAGCTTCTGCGTCCGGGTCGAGCACGACGCCGACGGTCTGCTCGCCGTCGCGCAGCGTCGTGTCGTAGAGCCCGACGCTGCCGCCGGATCGCGTACGGGTCGTTCAGCGAGCCGGTCCAGATCAGGTCGTCCACAGGGCACCACTCCGTCGGGGAACGGCGAGAGCTTCTCGGCGCCCGTCGGCGGTGATCAGGAAGTTGTCCTCGACGCGCAGGCCGCCGCCGCCCTCCCAGTAGCAGCCCGGCTCGATCGCGAGCACCATGCCCTCCTCGATCGTCGCCGCCGCCCGCCTGGTGGGCGTACGGCGGCTCGTGCGCGCGCGCGCCGACGCCGTGGCAGACCGGGTGCGTCGGCTGGCCCGGGATAGCCGGCCTCGGCGAGGCCGTCGCGGATCAGGCGGTCGAGCTCGGCGAGGCTCGCGCCCGGGCGGCAGTGGTCGATCGCGCGCGCGTAGACCTCGAGCAGCCCCGCCTCGAGCTCGCGGTAGTCGGCGCGCAGCTCGCCCGGGCAGAGGAGCTTCGTGTGGTCGCACCAGTAGCCGTCGGCGCAGACCCAGATCTCGAACAGCGTCGGCTCGTCCTCGCTGCACGCGGCCGGTCGCCGGTCGCGGTGAACGTCCGGATGCCCGGCGCCCGACCAGACGAGCGAGAAGCCGAGCGCGAGCTCGACCTGGCCGCGCCAGCCCGTGCCCTCGCCGTGGACGAAGCCCTGCCAGAGCGCCGCCGCCTCGCTCTCCTTCATTCCCGGCCGCAGCTCGCCGCGGACGTGCTCCATCGCGGCGGCGCAGATCTCGTTCGCGAGCCGCATGCGCTCGATCTCCTGCTCGGTCTTGATCGCGCGCGCCGCGGCGAGCAGCGGCGTCGCGTCGGCCGCGCCCGGCCAGGCGTCGAACCAGCGCCTTCGTGAAGGTCGTCGGCTCGCCGACCATCCGGTCGGAGGCCTGCGTGCCGAGCGACAGCTCGAGCCCGACGCGCCCGTAGTCGCGCGCGCGCCGCGAGCGCCGCGTCGAGCGTGCGCGCGGGCGGCGGCCGCGGGTCGTCTCGGTCGTAGCCGCGGACGAGCCGCACGTCGTCCGTCCAGGCCGTCCGCGCCGCGTCCTCGGCCGAGGCCTCGAGGCAGAGCAGCACCGGCTCGCCCTCGCGCGGGAAGACGCACGCGTCGTAGCCCTTCATCCCCCAGAAGTTCGTCAGGTAGAGGACGTTGTCGGGCGCGCGGACGACGAGCGCGTCGAGCTCGCTGCTCGGCCATCAGCGCGCGGACGCGGTCGAGCTTCGCGTCGTCGCGCGGCCAGGTCACGCGCTCGCCCCAGGGGCGGATCCGCGGCGGCGCCGGCTCGCCGTGCGCCTCCTGCCACGAGATGACCGGGTTGCGCAGCACGCCGATCCGCTCGATCTCGGCCTCGATCACGTCGCCCGGCTTCAGGTAGAGCGACGCGCGCCTCCGGCGGCTGAAGCCGGCGACGCCGGAGACGGTGCCGGTCGAGAGGACGTCGCCGGCGCTGTAGCCGAGCGCCGAGAAGTGGCTGAGGATCTCCGGGATCGTCACGGACATCCGGCTCGAGTGCGACTCCTGCCGCGCCTCGCCGTTGACGCGCAGCTCATCGCCAGGTCGTGCGGGTCGGGGATCTCGTCGGGCGTGACGATCCACGGGCCGAGCGGGCAGAACGTGTCGATCGCCTTGCAGAAGCTGAAGACGCCGGAGCGCATCTCGCCGCGCTGGATGTCGCGGGCGGTGATGTCGTTGAAGATCACGTAGCCGCCGATGTAGTCCGCCGCCTCCTCGGGCGAGAACCACTTGCCCGCCTTGCGCAGGACGACGGCGAGCTCGAGCTCGTAGTCGAGCTCCTCGGTCAGGTGCTCCGGGTAGACGACCGGCTCGTCGGGGCCGACGATCGCGTCGACGTTCTGGAAGAAGACGATCCACGGCGCGATCTCGTGCGACCAGTCGACGTTCTTCGACTCGTCCTCGTGCTCGCGGAAGTTGCCGGCCGTGTGGAAGAACTTCTTCGGCACGATCGGCGCGCGCAGCGTCGCGTCCGCGAGCGGCGTGCGCTCGCCGCGCGTCGTCGGCGCCGCCGCGCTCGAAGTACGTCGCGCATGTCGGGGACGTCGAGGCGCGACGATCTCCTCGCCGTCGATCCGGCCGACCTTGCCGTCGTCGTAGGTGACGAGCTTCATCACGACTCCGCAGACCGCTCATCGCCGCGAGAGCGTAGACGTGCGCCGTCTTCACGAGCCCGTCGATGTCGAGGTTCTCGCCGTAGGTCGATGTCGAGCAGGCCGGTCGACGTCCCGTAGTTGACCGTCGGGATGCCGTAGCGCGTCAGCGCCGAGGCGTCGGAGAACCAGCGCGTGACGTCGCGTGCCGGGCGGCTCGCCGAAGACCTCCTCGTGCGCGGCGTCGAGCGCCGCGACGAGCGGGTGGCCCTCGTCGATCTCGGCGCCCGGGGCGGTCACGTAGACCTCGCCCTCGACGCCGTAGTCGGGGAAGCGGCTCGGCGAGCGCCGCGCACCATGTCGAGCACCTCGCGCGCGCGCCACCGCCATCGGCTTCGTCGGCGGCACGCGGACGTCGAGGAAGAGATCGGTGCGGTGCGGCGTCCGCGAGACGCGCCAGCCGAAGCCGCCCTGGATCGCGCCGACGTTGACGATCGCCGGGCGCCGCGGTAGGCGTTCGCCGGGTCGTCCTCCCAGGTCGGGATCCACTCGAGCACGGCGTCGAGCACCTCGCGCATGCGCAGGATCGAGTTCTGGTCGCGCTTGCCCTCGCTGAAGGCGGTGTGGATGAAGTTGCCGTGGCGTCGAGATGCGCAGCCAGAGCGAGCCGAAGTGGCCGAGCACGACCTTGCCTCGGTCGGCTCGCCGAGGATGCACATGTCGGCGACGCCGCCGTGCGAGACGAGGTAGCGCGTGCCGGCCGCGTAGCCGCGGAACTCGGCGCCCTGCGCGTCGCCGTACTGCGTCTTCTCGATCTCGCCGCAGACGGCCGCGATCAGCACGTCGCCGCGCAGCCGCACGCCCGCGTCCTGGAGCGCGCGCACCGCCTCGACGTAGCAGGCGAGCGCGCCCTTCATGTTCGAGATGCCGAGCCCGTAGAGGCGGCCGTCGCGTGACGAACGCGCTTCGGCTGGAACCCGCGCACGCCGGCGAGCCACGGCTCGCGGCCCGAGTACGAGGTGTCCATGTGGCCGTTGAACATCAGGCTCGGCCCGCCGCCGGCGCCGGGCCAGGTGCCGAGCACGTTGGCGCGGCCGTCCTCGACCTGCTGCCACTGCACCTGCAGGCCCATCTCGCTCGAAGAGCTCGGCCATCAGCTCGGCCATCGCCTGCTCGTCGCCGGTGAAGCTCGGCATGTCGATCGCCGCGAGGCCGGTCGCGACGAGCCGGTCCGGTCGATCGCGACCTCGATCATCGGACGTGCGGCAGGACCTGCTCGGCGAAGAGGCGGATCTGCTCGTGGCGGTTCTCGCCCCACAGCTCGAGCATCACGTGCGTGCAGCCCGCGTCCCGGTACTCCTCGATCGCCGCGATGCAGTCGGCCGGCGTGCCGGCGATCGGCTTGCACTTGTCGAGCAGCGCGTCGGTCACCTGCTCCTTCGCGGCCAGCCGGCCGCCGCTGCTCCATCGCCTCGGCGACCGGGCGGATCTCGTCCTGCTCGATCCCGGCCAGGTCGAGCAGCGTGTCGGCGGCGCCCTGGATGTTCTGCACCTTGTTCGCGAGGTACATGCCGGCGATCTCGCGCGCGCCGTCGCGGCCCGCGTCGCGGTCGGTCGCGTGGATCGAGGCGACGACCGTGCAGCCGAGGTCGATGTCGGCCTGCACGTTCTCGCGCGTGTAGCGACGAACGCCGGCGTCGTGATCGACGGCGTCAGCAGCCGTCGCCGATCTCGCCGCCAGCGCCTGCATCTTCGGCGCGGTCGCGGCGACGTAGACCGGCGGCACCTCCCGCGGCGCGTGGGCCTCGGCCTGCGAGCGCGGGCACGTCGGCGCTCCACGTCTCGCCGTCGTACTCGAAGCGCTCGCCGCCGAGCACGCCGCGCACGATCGTCGACCGCGTCGCGCATCGGCCCGAGCGTCTTCTTGGTCTGCGCTTCGTGTTGTTGAGGAAGATCTTCGACGTCCCGAACCCGAGCGATGAAGCGTCCCGGCCCGGCGGCCTCCTGCACGACCCGCGCGTCCATCGCGACCTGCACCGGATGGCGCGTGGACGCGGAGATGATCCCCCAGCCGATCGTCAGCTGCTCCGTCTCGCGCGCCATCAGCGCCGACACGACCGTCGACGAGCGCGCCTCCATCCCGTGCTTGCGCCACCACGGGTACGCCTCGGCGAGCCAGATCGTGTCGATGCCGCCGCGTCCATCGCGCGCGCCGACGCGAGCATCTCCTCGAGCGGCTCCATGGTGAGCTGCATGACGCCGATGCGGAACGGGACCGCCACGCGGCTACGCCCGCGACCGCGCTCCTGGACCTCGCGGTCGAGCGCGTGCAGAGCACGTGCGCTACCTGCTGGTTGACGATCGGCTGCAGCACCCGCTGGCCCATCGAGCCGACCGGGCCGGCGATCTTCACGTCGGCCGCCCAGTTCATCAGCGTGCCCGCGCCGTCGACGCTCGGCGAGGTCGAACGAGGTCTGCATCGAGATCATCGCGCCGACGCCCGTTGCCCTTGATCTCGAGCTGGAGCGTACTCCAGCTCGCGCTCCTCGACCTTCTCCATGTCGATCTTCATCCTCAGGCCGCCGAGGCCGAGCGGGATCTTGACGTTCGCGGTCCAGCGCGGTCGCGTCGTGGACGTCGAAGCTCTCGACGCCGGGCATCGTCTTCGCCATCGACGCCGGGTCGTTCAGGACACCGCCAGACGGCCTCGCGCGGCGCCGCGAACGTGCGCTCGCCCGAGACGTTCAGCGTGCATCACCGCGACGCGCGCGCCCGCTCGCCGGGTCGCTGGAGCATCTCCCACACGCGGTGGTACGGGTTACAGCTGTCGTAGACGATCGCGCCGCCGTGGCCGCGCAGCGCGTCCTGCACCGCGGCGCAGATCGCGTGGATGCCCGCGCCGCCGCCTTCGCCCATGCCCTTCGTGCCGAGCGGCGTGAACGGCGACGGCGCTCTCGACGCAGCCGGTGCTGAAGCGGCGGCATGTCGAGCGCGTGCGGCACGTGGTAGTCGTAGAAGTTCGGGGTGAGCAGGTTGCCGTCCTCGTCGTAGGCGAACTTCTCGTGCATCGCCGCGCCGAGCGCCTGCGCCGTCGCGCCCATCACCTGCCCCTCGACGATCTGCGGGTTGATCCGCTTGCCGCAGTCGTCGACGGCCGCGTAGTCGACGATGTCGTAGGAGCCGGTCTCGGGATCGATCTCGATCACCGCCGCGTGGATCTGTGTCGGCGTACGTGAGCGTCAGGTTCCCGTACTTCCGCTCGACGTCGGGCACCTCGAACGGCGGCCGGTAGACGTAGCGGCAGTTGAGCGTGACGCCGAGGTCCTCCGGCAGGCCCGCGTTGTTCGCGTTGATGATCGCGCCGCACGCCATGAAGGGCAGGAACGCGTCCGGGCTCTCCTTGATCCGCGACGCCGCCCTCGGCCAGCTCGAGCGCCTCCGCAGGCACGCCGCCGAAGATCGCGCCGGCGAGCTTGAAGATCTCGTCGCGCAGCATTTCCGTCGCGCCCTTCACCGCGCTCAGGCCGGTGACCGCGAACTGCGACGCGTAGGTGCCCGAGAAGCCGGCGTGCGAGTTCCAGTACGAGTCGTGGCCGGCGCGCACGTACACGTCGTCGACCGAGCACTTGAGGATGTCGGCGACGACCTGCGCCGCGGTCGTCTCGTGGCCCTGGCCTTGCGGCGTCGTGCCGAGCGTGACGACGATCTCGCCGAAGATGTCGAGCTTGACGGTCGCCACCTCGTTGTTGCCCGAGAACTGCAGCTCCGGGTTGATCATTCGCGACTGGCCGAAGTTGTTCGTGCCCGAGTCGAGCGTCGAGCCGATCCCGAGGCCGAGCAGCTTGCCGCGGGCTTTCGCGTCGGCGCGCTTCGATTCGATCGACGGGTAGTCGACGAGGTCGAGCGCGATGTCGAGCATCCGCGCGTAGTCGCCCGAGTCGTAGACGCAGCCGTTCGGCGTCGTGTACGGCATGTCCTCGGTCTCGCACGTAGTTGCGTTTCCGAATCTCGACCGGGTCGAGGCCGAGCTCGTGCGCGACGATGTCGATGATCCGCTCGGTGAACCAGAGGTGCTGCATCCGCGAGTAGCCGCGGTTCGGCGACACGGCGCCTTGTTCGTCGCGACCTGGGTGAAGTCGACGCGGATGTTCTGCCAGCGGTACATCCCGGGGGTCACCTGCGCCCAGATGACGCCGCCGAGCGGCTCGTAGCGCAGGTACGCGCCCGCGTCGTCGAGCGCCTTCGTCCGGAAGCCGAGCAGCGTCCCGTCGCTGCTTGACCGCCACCTCGGTCTCGTGGAACCAGCGCTCGTTGCCGTGCGACATCGACAGGTGGAAGTCGGTGCGCCATTCCGTCCACTGGACCGGCCGGTTCAGCTTGCGCGCGAGCAGGCAGCACGCGACGAGCTGCGGATGCGAGGTGATCTTGTTGCCGAAGCCGCCGCCGATGTCCTGCGTGACGAAGCGAAGCTTGTCGAGCCCGCACCGCATCGCCGGCCCCATCATGATGATCGCGAAGCCGGGGAACTGGTTGTTCGTCGTGATCGTCCACTGGCCGGTGCCGCGGTTGTACTCGACGAGCGCGCCGTCGCATTCGAGCGGCGTCGAGTTGAAGCGGTGGAAGTGGAGCTCGTCGATCTTCACGATCTTGTCCGCCTCGGCGAACGCAGCGTCGAGGTCGCCCCACTCGTACAGGCCGTGCCACATCAGGTTGCCGCCGGCGTCCTCGTGGATCGTCGGCACGCCGTCGGCCTGCGCGTCGCGTGCGTCGGTGATCGCGTCGAGCGGCTCGTACTCGACCTCGACGAGCTCTGAGGCGTCGCGCGCTGCTTCGCGCGTCTCCGCGACCACTGCGACGATCGGCTCGCCGACGTAGCGCACCTTGCCGACCGCGAGCGCGTAGTCCTTCACGTTGGCGCCGGGCACCGACGCGATCTGGAAGAACGGGTCGGTGAGGGCGGCGACCTCCTCGCCGGTGAGCGTCCCGTAGACGCCCGGATGCGCCTCGGCGGCCGAGACGTCGATCGAGGTGATGTGCGCGTGCGCGTACGGCGAGCGGACGAAGTGCAGGTAGCCCATGCCGTGGCGCTTGACGTCGTCGACGAAGACGCCCTGTCCCTGGACGAGACGGCGGTCCTCCTTGCGCGGGACGCTCTGGCCCGGCCCAGGTCTCCTGCGCCCGCTCGACCTGCTCCGGTGCAATGGTCGTGCTCATTCGGACGCCGCCTTGACGGCTTCGAAGATGTTCCAGTAGCCGGTGCAGCGGCAGATGTTGCCCTGCAGCGCCTTCTTGATCTCGTCGTCGGACGGGTGCGGGTTCTCGCGCAGCAGCGCGGTTGCGCTCATCAGCATCCCCGGCGTGCAGTAGCCGCATTGCAGCGCGTGGTGGTCACGGAACGCCTGCTGCAGCTTGTTCAGCTCGTCGCCGTCGGCGAGGCCCTCGACCGACTCGATCGTTGCGCCGTCGGCCTGGACGGCGAGCATCATGCAGCTCTTCACGAGCGTGCCGTCGACGATCAGCGAGCACGCGCCGCAGTTGCCGGTGTCGCAGCCGATGTGGCTGCCGGTCAGGTCGAGGTCGTCGCGGACGAAGTGGATCAAGAGCTTCCGCGCCTCGACCTCGCGCTCGTAGGTCGTGCCGTTGATCGTGACGGTGATCGACCGCTCGGTCGAGCTCATGCGGCTCCTCGGGCTTGCGTTGACTGCGCGAACGGCGAGCACCTCGGCCAGGTGGCGGCGGTAGTCGCTCGACGCGTGGACATCGGACGGCGGCTCGAGGCTCGCGCCGCGCACGGCCTGCGTGACGGCGTCGGCGTCGCTCGAGCCGGGCGTGAGCACGACCGGCACCGCGTCGACGCACCCGAGCGCGATGCGCACACTGCCGTTCAACGAAGCGGCAGCGCTTGCGATGCAGGTCCCATCCACGCCTAGCGTGACGGCGGCGAAACCATCGTTACGCCCAGGCGGAATCGTCACCTTCGTCAGCAGCTCGCCTGTGCCGACCGCGGTCAGGTAGACACCGAGGAAGAAGTCGTCCGACGAGACAGTGCGATCCCCGCCCGCGGCGGCGATCGTGAACTCGGCACCGAGCGCGGCGAGGAGCGGCGGGAGGTGGTTCGTCGGGTCGTTCGTGCAGACGTTGCCGCCGATCGTGCCTCGGTTCCGCACCTGGACGTCTGCGATCTGCGAGCAGACCTCGCCGAGGATCGGGCGGGCGCGCGCCTCGCTCGAGGCCATGATCTCCGTGTAGGTCGCCATCGCGCCGATCTCGAGTGTGCCGTCGGCCCGAGCTCGATTCCCTTCAGCTCGTCGAGCCCGTTCAGATCGATGAGCGCGTCGGGCGAACCGGCCCGCGCCTTCATCACGTTGATGAGGGTCTGCCCGCCGGCGAGGGCGCGGGCGCCGTCGTTCGCGGCGAGCAGCCTCGAGCGCCTCGGCGACGGATGACGGCTTGGCGTATTCGACCTCGCGGAGAAGCATCTCAGGGAGTTTTATAAAATGTCTGATCGGTCCGGCGCAAGTCGGTAACCGATCTCGGGGGGAGCTGGCTCGCGGAGGCTGCGTACAGGTGTCCAGGCACCGTACAGTGGCTCAGTCGGAGACATGCCGACACCGGATGTCGCCAGGAGTCCGTGTTTCGCGAGACCAGCGAGGACGGCGTCGATGTCGTCCTCGGTGTTGTAGGCGTGCGGTGAGACGCGCAGGTTCGAGTCGCGCTCGGAGGTGACGATCCCGTCGTCGCCGAGCGCGGTGACGAGCGCCGGGCGCATCGGTCGAGCGGATGCACACGAGCGCGCCGCGGCGGACCGCCTCGCGCGGCGTCACGACCGTGCCGCCGAGCTCGTCGACGCCGGCGATCAGCCGCTCGTTGAGCGCGTTCACGTGCTCACGCGTCTCGGCGATCCCGATCTCCTCGCATCAACTCGATCCCCGCGATCCCCGCGTAGATCGCCGGCACCGGCGGCGTCCCCGACTGCCAGCGGCGCGCGTTCGGCGCCGGCGCAGTAGCGCGGTGTGGGCCATCTCGAAGATGTCGCGGTCGGCGAACCAGCCCGTCTCCGTCGGCGTCAGCTCGTCGGCCAGGCCGGGCCGGGTCCAGAGGAAGCCGAGCCCCGCCGAGCCGAGCAGGTACTTGAGCACCCCCGCCGCGAGCGCGTCGACGCCGAGCTCCCGCACGTCGAGGGGATACGACCCGACCGCCTGGTAGGCGTCGAGCAGGCACAGCGCGCCGCGGTCGTGGGCGATCCGCGCGATCTCCTCGACCGGCAGCCGCGCGCCGTTGCGGTAGCAGACGGCAGTGACCGAGACGACGGCCGTGCGCTCGTCGATCGCCTCGTCGACCTGCTCGGGCGGGACGACGTGACACCTCCGCACCGCGCAGCTGCTGCGCGTGCCAGATCTGGCCGATCGTCGGGAACTCGTAGTCGCTGATCACGACCTTCGGGCGCTGCGGTGAAGTCGATTGCGGACGCGAGCGCGCTGACGCCCGCGGACAGCGACGTGGTCACAGCGACGTCGTCCCGCTCCGCGTTGATCAGGCCCGCGAACGACGTTCGGGCCGCCTCGGTGCGCTCGACCCAGTAGTCCCACGGTGCGCCCCGCTCGTCCCAGCCGGTCAGGTAGTCGCCGTACGCGGCGCGCACCGCATCCGACAGTGCGCCTTGCGAGCACGAGTTGACGTAGACGAGCCGCTCGAAGATCGGGAACCGCGACGGCACCGGCACGTCGCTAACGCCCAAGGTAGGCCTTACGCAGGTCGTCGTTCTCGCGCAACTCGGCCGCCTTTCCCTCGAGCACCAGTCGTCCGGTCGAGAGGACGTAGCCGCGGTCGGCGATCGAGAGCGACACGTTCGCGTTCTGCTCGACGACGAGAATCGCGACGCCGGACTCGTGGACCTGCTTGATGATCTCGAAGTTTCGCTCGACGAGGATGGGCGCGAGCCCCATCGACGGCTCGTCCATCAGGAGGAGCTTCGGCCGCGACATCAGCGCGCGCCCCATCGCCACCATCTGCTGCTCGCCGCCCGAGAGCGTCCCTGCAAGCTGGGAGCGCCGCTCGTGCAGCAGCGGGAAGAGCTCGTAGACGCGGTCGAAGTCCGCCTTGTCACCGCCGCCCCGGAGGTAGGCGCCCATCTCGAGGTTCTCGAGCACGGTCATCGGCGCGAAGAGCCGGCGGTTCTCGGGCACGATCGCGATCCCGCGCGCGATGCGGTAGCTCGTCGGGCGTCTCGTCACGTCCTCGCCGGCGAGCACGAACAGCGCCGGCGCGCGGCTTGACGATTCCGAGGATCGTCTTCAGCGTCGTCGACTTACCCGACGCATTGCCACCGAGTAGGCAGACGAGCTCCCCTTCGCCGACATGGATCGAAAGCCCCTGCAGGATGCGGATCTGCCCGTAGTACGTGTCGACGCTCTGCAGTTCGAGCAACTGGCCGTTGGCGCTCATTTCGACGACATGCTGTTCAGGCCGAGGTACGCCTCGACGACCTTCTCGTTCGTCGCCACGTGCTCGAACGAGCCCTCTGCGATCTTGACGCCGTGGTCGAGCGCGACGACGCGGTCGGAGATCCCCTCGACGACGTGCATGTCGTGCTCGATCACGAGGATCGTGTAGCCGCCTTCGGCGCGCAGCTGTCCGATCAGCTCCGAGATCTCGTGGGTCTCCGTCGGGTTCATCCCGGCCGCGGGCTCGTCGAGTAGGAGCAGCCTCGGGTTGGTCGCGGTCGCCCGGGCGATCTCGAGCCGGCGCCGGTTCGCGTACGAGAGTGAGTACGCCGGCTGGTCCCAGCGGTAGCCCATGAGCCGCTGGCCGAAGAACGCGAGCCGCTGCCGTGCGAGCTCCTCGATCTCCCGCTCCTCGCGGCGCATTCCCGGCGTTCGGACCATCGACCGCACCATTCCAGCCCTGGTGTGGCCGTAGGCGGCGGCCATCACGTTCTCTTTGACCGACATGTTCAGGAACAGCCGCAGCGTCTGGAACGTCCGCGAGATCCCGCGGCAGCAGATCTGGTGGGGCTCCAGGCCGACGATGCTCTGGCCGTCGAAGTGGATGTCGCCGGCCTGCGGCCGGTAGATGCCGGTGACGAGGTTGAAGAGCGTCGTCTTGCCCGCGCCGTTCGGCCCGATCACCGACACGATCTCGCCTTCGTCGACGTGCAAGTCCAGCGAATCGACGACCGTCAGGCCCCCGAACGACAGTGAGACGTCGTGGAGCTCGAGCAACCTCATACGATCTCCACGCGCCGCTCGCCGAGCAGCCCGTTCGGCCGGAGGATCATCAGCACGATCAGGATCACGCCGAGGATGATGTACCGGGTCGGCTCTGGCTTCGACAGCATGACGTTCTCCCACACGAACGCCCCCAGGTAGAGCGTCGGCACGAGGGCGAGGTCGCGCACGATGCCGCGCAGCATCGTGCACAGGAGCGCCGCGGCGATGACGCCGACGTAGGTCACGGGAGCGATCCAGCGCGCGGGATGCGAGGGCGCAACGACCCAGTGCTGGACGAACTGAGCGAACGAGCCGTCGTCCGGCAAGCCGGCGACCCAGGTCGAGTCGATTCCACTCGCGATCGCGTGCGCCACGAACCCGAACGCCAATGTCGCGACAGCGACAACCGCGATCCTTGGCCGGCGACGGCTCAGCAGCGCCAGAGTGCCGACCAGAACGACGAAGAACGCGACTCGCGACTTGTCGGCATCCCGCAGCAGCTCGAGGAGCGGGCTGATGATCAGCGCGCCGAGGACGACGCCCGCCTGGTTCCCCGAGCCGCCGAGGATCACCATCGTGTAGATCGTGATCAGCGTCACGAAGTAGAACGAGAGCGGGAAGACATTCCCGTAGAGCGCCGCGTACAGCGTGCCCGTGAGGGCGGCGACCGCCGCTCCGCACGAGAAGCTCATCAGCTTCAGCCAGTTCACCGGCATCCCCATCGCCTCAGCGGCCAGCGGGTCTTCCCGGAGCGACCGCCACGCGCGTCCCGTCCGCGACCTGTTCAGCAACCGCAGCGCGACGAAGACGACGACGAAGACTGCCAGTGCGAGGTACAGGTACGAGACCGCGAACACCCCATTGTGCTCCGGTCTCAGCTTGTAACCGCCGGGCAGGCCGAACGGGTCGACGTTGAGGATCCCGAACGGGCCGCCGGTCACGTGCTGCCAGTTCGTCGTCACGGTCTGGAACAGCTGTAGGAAGAACAGGGTGACGATCGCGAGGTAGTCGCCCGTCAGCCGCCACGACGGCAGGCCGAGCAGGAGGCCGACGACCGCGCCGGCGGCGACGACGAGCGGAACGGAGACGAGGGTGGGCAGATGGATCCCGTAGTGCGGCGAGTCGAGCAACGCGTATGCGTAGGCGCCGATGCCGTAGAAGGCGACGTACCCCAGGTCGAGCAGGCCCGCCCAGCCGACCACGACGTTGAGGCCGAGCGCGAGGAGCATGTAGAGCACCGTGCTGAAGGCGACCTGACGCACGTAGCCGCCGGTCTCCACGACCGGGAACAGGCAGAAAGCGCCGACGAACAGGGTGAGCCACGCCCACCAGGGCACCGAGCGCAGCCGCCGCTCGACGCCGGCGAACCGAGCCGGCAGGAACCGCACCTCGGCGTGCCGCGCAACCCACTCGTCCTGGCCGATCGCCGGGCCTTCAGCGCCGGTCGAATGGAACCCGTGCGGGGTCGAATCCGACATCGGTCAGACCTTCCGGATGTCCGGCCGCCCGAGCAGGCCCTGGTGACGAAACACCATCAGCAGGACGAGCCCCGAGAAGACGTAGAGGTCCGACCACTGCGTGCCGTTGGGCACGTAGCCCTGCACATACGACTCGCCGAAACCGAGAACCAGCCCCCCCAGCATCGCCCCGGGGATGGAGCCGATTCCGCCGACCACGGCCGCGATGAATCCCTTCAGCCCGGCGATGAAGCCGATCGACACGTTCGTCGGCACGCGCAGCGCGAACATCACGCCCGCCGCGCCTGCGAGCGCCGAGCCGAGGACAAAGGTGAAGACGATCACGCGGTCGATATCGATGCCCATCATCGCCGCCGCCTCGCGGTCGTACGACGTCGCCCGCATCGCCTTGCCCGTGCGGGTCTTGTTCACAAGCAGCCACAGGATCACCATCAGCACGAACGCCGCGACGATCGTGATGATGCGTAGCAGCGGAACCGTGACGCCGGCGATGTGCAAACCCCTCAGGTACAGCGCGCCGGAGTGGTACTGGAACAGGTCGTAGTTGCGCGGCGTCGCACCGAACAGGAGCTGCATCGAGTTCGCCAGGAAAAACGAGACGCCGAGCGCGCTGATCAGCGGTGCGATCCGCGGCGCGTCGCGCAGGGGCCGGTAGGCGAACCGCTCGATCACGACCCCGAGGGCGGCGCACACGGCCATGGCCGTGAGCGTCACGAGGGTGATCACGAGCCAGATCGGCACCTTCGGATCCGCGGGGCCACCGAGCGCCTGCAGGACCCCGAAGCCCACGAACGACCCGACCATGAACACGTCGCCGTGCGCGAAGTTCAGGAGTTTGAGGACGCCGTAGACCAGCGTGTACCCGAGCGCGATGAGCGCGTAGACGCTCCCGAGCGTGAGGCCGTCGACGGTGAGCTGGATGAACTGGTCCACGTCCGGGGGTTTCTACCTGCGACGGGGCGGTCCGGCGGTCCCGGACCGCCCCGTCGAGGTCAGCTGTCGGCGCTCAGCCGACGAGCTTGTATGAGCCGTTGGACTGGATCTGGAAGATGTAGAACTTCGCGTTCAGCGGGTCGTTCGACTTCGTCGACCACTTGAACGATCCACCCAGGATCCAGTTCTTGATCTGGACCTTCTTGAACGTACGGAACACGGCGAGGCGCGTCGTCGAGCCGTTGCCCGCCTTGCACGCTTTCGAGATCGCCGTCATCGCGATCTGGGCGGCCCCGTAGCTCGGCGGCCCGAACGAGCCGACGGGCTTCCCGGGGTTGTCCTTCTTCCAACCGGCGATGAGCTTCGCGTCGGCCGGGATGCCGGTGATGTCCGGCGCGAAGTTCGAGACGTACGAACCGGGCTGCTTGAACTGCGAGGAGTCGTTCGAGCCGTCGCCGC
The DNA here is from genome assembly GCA_963785875.1 of uncultured Thermoleophilia bacterium. GTDB lineage: Bacteria > Actinomycetota > Thermoleophilia > Gaiellales > Gaiellaceae > PALSA-600. The sequence goes on from CAWAWV010000006.1 coordinate 66,621, forward strand.
CGAACACCTTCGCCTTCTTGCCCTGCTCGATCAGCTGCTGGGCGAACGTCTGCGCGTCGGCCGGCTTCTGGGTCGGGAAGAAGACGATGTCGGCGTCGTTCGGGACCTTCGTCACGTAGGCCGAGTAGTCGGTCGTCGTGTTCGGCACCGAGAGCCTCGTCGTCGAGACGCCTGCCTTCGACAGCGCGTTGTCCACGCCGGCCGCGAGGCCGAGGGAGTACGGCTCCTGGAAGTCCAGGATCACGACCTTCTTCACCTTCAGGTTCTTGACCATGAAGTTGGCGTCCGAGGGCCCCTGAATGTAGTCACCGGGGACATCTCGGAAGAATGCCGCCGTCGCCTCGCGCTTCGCCGACGGGCCCTTGGTGAAGTCGGTGCGGGTCGCCGACGGCGAGATGTGTGCGAGCTTGGCCGCGAAATAGGTCTTGCTCGAAACCGCAACGCCACCCGAGGTCGAGGGGCCGAGGATCGTGAGCACGCTCTTGTCGCCGACGTACTTCTGCGCAAGCGTCTGCGCAGGAGCAGCGCCTTGCTCGACCGGCGTGTCGCCGCCGACGAGCTTCACCTTCAGGCCGAGACCGCGAGCGAGGGTCTTCACGGCATACTTCGCCCAGCTCATCTGCTCGGCGCCGAGAAAGCCGGCACCGCCGGTCAGCGGCGTGACGAACGGCAGCGTGATCGTCTTCTTACAGTTGAAGCTCGCCGTGGAGCGCGCCGCGCTGGTCTGGCTGCCCTGCGCACTCGCCGCGACCATCGAGGTGGCGAGCACCGCGAACGCGAGGGCGATCGCCTTCTTCATGTACAGGTCCTCCTTGCCCGGGGGCAGGTTGTTTCGGGGGGTCAAGCGCTGAGCGACGATCATGTTCCGTCGCGCTTTCGGTGTCAATGATCAAATCTCGATCAACCGTTTAGGCTGGCGCGGTGGAGTACGCGCTGCACGCCGACGACCGTCCCGACGGGCGCCTCTTCGAGGTCGGGGTGTTCACGCAGCGGCTGCTGGATCTGGCGGGACCCCAGCGCGACGACGGAGCCGACGAGGTGCTCTACGTGGTGTCGGGAGCCGGCCGCACGCGAATAGGTGCCGATGAGCACGAACTCCGACCCGGCATGGCCCTGGTCGTGCCGGCCGGTACCGAGTGGTCCGCGGACGGCGACGCACGCGCCGTATCGGTACTCGTTCACGATCCCGAGCCCTCCGGGAGGCCTACCGTCGTCGATTGCGAGGCGGTCGAGAAGGGGACCGCGACCGCCGGCCGCCAGTTCGTGCTCGGCGCGCCGTGCCCCTCGGCGACGCAGTTCATCGGCCTCATACCGCCGGGGCGGGCGCCGGACCATTTTCATCGCTACGACGAGGTGATCTACGTGCTGGAGGGCGAGGGGTACCTCGAGATCGGCGGGGAGCGGGCGCCGATCCGCCCCGGCACGTGCATCCATCTGCCAAGAACGATCGTGCACAGCCTGGCGAATACAGGCGAGCGTGAGATGCGCGTGCTCGGGGTCTTCCGCCCCGCGGGCTCGCCGGCCGAGGCGTACTACCCGGACGGCACTGCCGCCGTCGTCCCCACGAGCGAGGAGAGCTGAGCGATGCCGCACATCGAGCGCACGATCGACATCGTCTGGGAAGGAAACGTCGCCCGCGGCAACGGGACGATCACCGGCCGCAGCGGCGCATTCACCGACCTCCCGTTCTCCCTGCCGTCACGCATCGCGGTCGCTCAGGGCAAGACGAGCCCCGAGGAGCTGCTCGCCGCGGCGCACGCTGGGTGCCTCACGATGTCGATCGCGGGCGAGTTGACCGGCGACGGAACCCCGCCCGAGCGACTCGAGGTGACGTGCACGATCGTGATGGACGAGGTCGAGGGACAGGGTCACGAGATCGTCGCGTCGCACGTGACGATCTCCGGCGACGAGATCTCGGACGAGATCATCGAGCGTGCCGACCAGGGCTGCCCGTTCTCGCGCCTGCTCAAGAAGGCAGGCGTCGAAGTCACGATCAGTCGCTCCTGATTCGCTCGCTGTGCTCGCCGAGGTCGGGCGGCCGCAGCCGGACCGTCGCCGGAGTCTCCGACAGGCGAGCGGGAAAGGCGACCGTCCGCACGCCGTCCGTCTCGTCGACGACGTCGAGGCCGAGCGCCAGGGCGAGGCCGAACGCCTCCTCGATCGTCTGCACCGGACCGGCGGGGACGCCTGCGGCGGCGAGCGCCGGCGCCCACTCCGCCCGTGACCGTGTCGAGAGACGCTCTTCGAGCACCAGCCGCAGCGCGCCGCGATTCGCGACGCGGAGCGCGTTCGTCGCGAAGCGCTCCTCCTCCGGCAGGCCGACCGTCTGCGCGAGCCGAGCGAACTGCACGTCGTTCCCGGCGCAGATCATCAGCTCACCGTCGGCGGCGGCAAACGTCGCGAACGGCTCGATGCTGGGATGCACGTTGCCGAGCGCGACCGGCACCTCGCCGCTCGCGAGATATCCGGTCGACTGGTTCGCGAGCAGTGCGAGGCTCGCGTGCAGGAGGTCGATCGTGACGCGCTGGCCGCAGCTCGTGTCGCGGCGCGCATACAGCGCGGCGAGGACGGCGATCGTCGCGTAGAGCGCGGCAACCACGTCCGTCACCGCAACGCCGGTCTTCGACGGCGTCCCGGGCGGGCCGGTGAGCGACATCAAACCGGAGAGCGCCTGGACGAGCGGGTCGTACCCGGGCAGTGCCGCCCCGGCGCCTTCGCCGAAGCCGCTGATCTCGCAAGACACGACTCCGGGGTTCACGGTGGCGAGCCGTTCGTGGTCGAGGCCGAAGCGGCGGAGCGTGCCTGGCAGGAAGTTCGAGACGACGACGTCGGCGCGCTCGCACAGCCGGCGCGCGAGCTCGAGATCGGGCTCGGCCTTCAGGTCGAGGACGATGGAGCGCTTGTTGCGATTCGCAGTGTGGTGATACGCGGCGCGACCGAGTGCGTCCTGCGGCGGTTTCCAGCGCCGCGTGTCGTCGCCGAGCGGCGACTCCACCTTGATCACGTCTGCCCCGAGGTCGCCGAGCGTCATCGCGACGAGCGGGCCGGCGAGGACGCGCGAGAGGTCGACGACGCGGATGCCGGCGAGCGGCTCAGGCATCAGTGGCTACAGTCGGCGGGCGCCAACCCAAGATGACGCAAAGTCGGACATCGGCGTGATCTTGACCACATCGCCGGTCTGCGGAGCGTGCACGAACTGGTCGCCGCCGATGTAGATGCCGACGTGGTCGAGCGCATCGAAGAACACGAGGTCGCCCGGCACCAGTTGATCGCGGTCGACCGGCGCGCCGAGCTGGTACTGCGCCGCGGCGTAGTGCGGCAGCGAGATCCCGAGCTGCGCGTAGACGTACATGACGAGCCCTGAGCAGTCGAAGCCCGTCGCCGGCGAGGCGCCGCCCCAGAGGTACGGAACACCGAGGTAGCGGAGCGCGATCGTGGCCGCCTCCGGGTGCCCCGCGCCCGCGGGTGTGGGCGCGATCGGGGGTGCGGCGATCGTGGTGACGGCTGCGGTCGTCGTCTGTGCCGTGACGGTCGGCGGCGGCGGCGCGGAGGGAGTCGGCGTCGTCGCCGCTTCGGCGCGGGCCGCGTCCGCCGCACGTGCAGCCTCAGCACGGCGAGCACGCTCCGCCGCGGCGAGCCGCGCGCGTGCTTCGACCCGGAGGCGCGCCTGCTGTGCTGCCTCCTCAACCCGGAGCTTGTCGACCTCGGACTGCACCGACGCAAGCAGGCGCTTGTGCTCGTCGAGCAGCGCCGTGATGCGCTTCCGCTCGCGGTCTCGCTGCTCGAAGGCGACCGTTCGCCGACGCACGACAGCTTCGGCTGCGCGTTCGGCGCGCGCGTATCGGTTACGCGCCGCAGTTGCCCGCTCAGTCAGCCCCTTGTCCGCGGCGGCGACAGTGCGGGCAGCGTCGAGCCGATCGAGGATCTCGGAGACACTCGTGCTGCCGAGCAGGATCCCGAGCGTCGACTGGTCGTCGTCGTTGCTCTCGTACAACGAGCGCAACCGCCCGGCGACGCGCGCGATCGCGACGCGCCGCTGCCGCTCCGCGGCATGCAGGCGGCGCCGATCGACGACGAGTTGCCGCCGCGTGAGGTCGAGCTCGTACCGCGCGCCGTTCCACGCCTCCACGCTCGCCTCGAGGCTCTGGTTGAGCGCATTCACCTGCGCGAGGACCGCGTCGGCCTCCTGGCGCTTCTCGCGCAGCCGCTCGTTTGGTGACGCCGCCGACAGGGCGCCCGCGAGCAATGCGGCAACCAGCACCGCACATGACCCGGCAAGTGTCGTCCTCGCGATCCCCACGTACGTCGTCCTTGGCTCCGGGGAACGCTAGTCCTTCCGCGAAAGCTACCCTCGACGGATGGCACGAATCGCGCTCGTCAGCGAGCAGTTCGAAGAGGAGGACCCGCTCGACGCCTACTCGCGAGCGGTCGTCGAAGCCGCCGAGCGGGTCGCCCCCTCGGTCGCGGCTGTCGAGGTGCTGCGCGGTGGGCGCACACGCGGCAGCGGCTCGGCCGTCGCGATCACGCCGGATGGATTCCTGCTCACGAGCGCGCACGTCGTCGCCGATGGCGAGCGCGTTCGGGCAACGTTCGACGACGGACGGGTGCTCGGCGCCGAGATCCGCGGCCGCGATGCGCTGTCGGACCTAGCAGTGTTGCGCACCCATGACGGCGAGCTCGTCGCGGCTCAGCTCGGGGACGCGAGCCGCCTGCGGGTCGGACAGCTCGTGGTCGCGGTCGGGAACCCGCACGGATTCGGCGGCTCGGTCACGGCCGGCGTCGTCTCGGCGCTCGGCCGCTCGCTCCCGACGCGCGCGGGTGCCGTGATGCGCGTCGTCGACGACGTCATCCAGACGGACGCCGCCCTCAACCCGGGAAACTCCGGCGGCGCGCTCGCAGACGCCCACGGCCGGGTCGTGGGGATCAACACTGCCGTCGCCGGGATCGGGCTCGGGCTCGCCGTCCCGGTCAACACGGTCACGCGCGAGATCGTCGCGGCGCTCATGCGCGACGGTCGCGTCGCGCGCGCCTACCTCGGCATCGCGGGCGGCCCGCGCCCGCTGCCGCCGCGCGTCGCGCGCGAGCTCGGCGTGCGCGACGGCGTCGAGATCGTCGAGGTGGTGGAGGCGAGCCCGGCGGCTGCGGCGGGCCTGCGCCCCGGCGACATCGTGGTCACGATCGACGGCGAGCACGTGGCACGCCCCAAGGACATTCAGCGCCTGATGCTCGCCGACGCGATCGGCACACCGATCCACATCCAGCTGGTACGGGGCGGAACGACGCTCGCGGTCGACGCGGTGCCGCGCGAGCTAGATGATTGACGCGTGATCACGCCCGACGATGTCAGCCGGATCGGCATCTTTGCCGAGCTTGCCGAGGACGATCGCGTGCAGCTCGCCCGTGCAGCGGCCGATCTGACGCTCGCGCCCGGCGAATATGCCGCGCAGCAAGGCGGGGAGCGAGCGCTCTTCGGCCTGATCGACGGAGCCATCGAGGTCGTCCAGATGGTCGACGGCATCGAACGAATCGTCGGGCGGCGCGATCCCGGCGAGATTTTCGGCGAGGTGCCGATCACGCTCGGCACGGTCTTCCCGGTCGGGTTCCGCGCCTCCGAGCCGTCGCGGGTCATGCGCATCGAGCCGCGCAACTTCCATACTGTGGCCGCGTCGGCACCCGATGTCGCCAAGGAGGTCGGGCGCCTGGCCGCCCACCGGATGAGCGGCCCACTCGGGCTGCAAGGGCTCGCATCCGACCCGGTGCCGCCGCGGGCGATCATCGTCGGAGAGCGGTCGGATGCGGCCTGTACCGAGCTGCGCCACTTCCTCGACCGCAACCAGGTGACGTTCGAGTGGCTGACGGCGGAGACGCCGAACCTCGACGAGCGCTGGGGCGGCGGGGTCCCGGCGCCCGAGGACCGGCCGGCCGTCCGTGTGATCGGCGGCAAGACGGTCGTGCGGCCGCAACTCCGCCGGGTCGCCGAGCTGCTCGGGCTCGGCACCGAGCCGGAGGCTGCGACGTACGACGTGGTCATCGTCGGCGCCGGGCCGGCGGGGCTGGCCGCCGGGGTCTACGGCGCGTCGGAGGGGCTCTCGACGATCGTCGTCGAGCGACAGGCGCCCGGCGGCCAGGCGGGGACGTCGTCGAGGATCGAGAACTACCTCGGCTTCCCGGCCGGAGTGTCGGGCGACGAGCTTGCGGGTCGCGCGCTCCAGCAGGCGCGGAGGCTCGGCGCGGAGATCCTCGTCACACGAGCGATCTCGCGAATCGACGCCGGGCGGCACCAGGTCCACCTTGACGGCGGCGACGTGCTGCACGGCCGAACAATCGTGCTCGCGTGCGGCGTCTCGTGGCGCAGGCTCGACGCCAACGGGTTCGCTGACCTGACCGGTCGCGGCGTGTTCTACGGCGCCTCGGCGAGCGACGCCGCGGCGACACACGGGCTCGACGTGCACGTCATCGGTGCAGGCAACTCGGGAGGACAGGCCGCGATGTTCTTTTCGAACCATGCGAGGCGCGTCACGATCGTCTGCCGGGGCGACTCGCTCGAGAAGAACATGTCGAGCTACCTGATCCGGCAGCTCGCGACGCGCCCGAACGTGACGGCACGCTTCCGGAGCGAGATCGTCGCGGCCCATGGCGACGACGCGATCGAGGAGGTCGAGATTGCCGACCACGCCCGCGGGACGGTTGAACGCGAGCCGTCGGGGGGCGTGTACATCTTCATCGGCGCGAATGCCGAAACCGAGTGGCTCCCGCCGGAGATCGCGCTCGACCGCCGTGGCTTCGTCCTCACCGGCGCCGACGTTCCTGCCGCCGAGTGGCCGCGCGAACGCGACCCTTACCTCCTCGAGACGAGCGTCCCCGGGGTCTTCGCGTGCGGGGACGTCCGCTCAGGTCTCGTGAAACGCGTCGCCGCCGCTGTCGGCGAGGGCAGCATGGCGATCGCGTTCATCCACCAGTACCTGCGCGACGAACAGCGCACTGCGGCGCCCGCGTAAGGTCAGTCGAGCAGGGCCGCGGCCGTGAGCCGCAGGCCCGCTTCGAGACCGACGGTCGGCTCCCAGCCGAGCGCCTCGCGCGCCGCCGTGACGTCCGCCCACGAATCGCGGATGTCGCCGGCGCGCGGCGGTGCGTGCTCCTTGTGCACCGGACGGTCGAGGATGCTGCCGATCGTCTCGGCGAGATGATTCACGCTTGCCGACCGGCTCGACGCGACGTTGAAGACGCGGCCGCTGACTCCCTCTGCATACGCCGCACGGATCGTGGCGTCGACGACGTTCGCGATGTACGTGAAGTCGCGCGACTGCTCGCCGTCACCGTCGATCGTGATCGGCTCGCCCGCGGCAATGCGTGTCATGAACTTCGGCACGACCGCGGCGTACTGGGAATGCGGGCTCTGGCGCGGGCCGAACACGTTGAAGAAGCGGAGCACCGTTGTCTCGAGCCCCTCGTACACGCGCGCGAATGCGACGCAGAAGCGCTCGGCGGCGAGCTTCGTGACGCCGTACGGGGAGAGCGGATCGGGTGGGGCGTCCTCTTTCACCGGCAGGTCACGGCGCACGCCGTAGACCGACGAGCTGGACGAGTAGACGACCCGGCGCACTCCCTCGTCGCGCGCGGCGAGCAGGACGTTGAGCGTCCCCTCCACGTTGACCGCGCTCGAGGTCAGCGGGTCCTGCACAGACCGCGGGACGGAGCCGAGTGCGCCGAGGTGAAACACGATCTCGGCGCCGCGAACTGCGTTGTGCACGCGTTCGTAGGACCGCAGCTCTCCCTCGACCACCTTCACGTCGAGTCCGTCGAGATTCGCGCGGCTGCCGGTCGCGAAGTTGTCGAGGACGACGACGTCGTCGCCTCGGTCGAGCAGCTCGCGGACGAGGTTCGAGCCGATGAATCCAGCGCCGCCGGTGACGAGGACCTTGCTCACGGCGGCCCAGCCTACCGCCGTCAGCCGGCCGTCACTCGGTCAGGCTGCAGCGACCTCCTGCGTGCAGAACGCGCAGCGGCGCGCGCCGATCGGGATCTGGCTCAGACAGTGGGGGCACTCTCGCGTCGTCTCGTCGACCGGCTGCTCCGTCCGGTAGCGCTGCATGAGCGCGTTCACCGGCCTGACGACCAGGAAGAACACGACTGCGGCGATCACGACGAACGAGATCAGCGCGTTGAAGAACGACCCGTAGAGGAACCGGCTGCCGTTGATGCTGAACGTCAGGCTCGCAAAGTCTTGCTGCCCGCCGATCGCGGCGATGAGAGGAGTGACGAGGTCGGCCACGAGCGCCGTCACGACCGCACCGAAGGCAACGCCGATCACGATGCCGACGGCCATATCTACGAGGTTGCCGCGAAGCAGAAACTCCTTGAAGTCCTTCAACGTGACCTCCTTGGACGATGACCGGCGCATCCTTCCACCAGACAGAAGTCTGCGCAGCTCCGGTCGATTCGCGCCCTGCCCGTTCGTCGTCTGGGAGACGGTCGGATCTGCCGGCCGCGACCGAAGGAGGAGTTACATGCCTCACCCAGTCGTCCACGCCGAGATCAGATCAGCGGACCCTGATGCGACCAGGCGGTTCTTCTCGGAGCTCTTCGGGTGGCGCTATTCGGACGGCGCCTACCCTGGCTATACCTTCGTCGACACCGGCGTCGACGGCGCGCTACCGACCGCGATCAGCCCGCTCCAGGCCGATGAAGATGCCGTGCTGTTCTTCATCGGGGTCGAGAACGTCGCCACGACGCTCGAGCAAGCAGAACAGCTGGGCGGCCGAACGGTGCAGGCAGCGCAAGAGGTCCCGGGAGTCACCTTCGGCGTGTTCGCCGATCCCCAAGGGCACCTCGTCGGTGTCGCTTCGACCTCGTAGAGCGACCGACAGAGCCTCGGGGGCGCCGAGCGAGCCGGCGTCCCTCGAGGTGCTCGCCCCCGCGCCGTCACCACCGGCGCGGCTCGGCACGGATACTCGTCACGACACCGTGCTCGTCGACCGAGACCACGAATCGAGCTCGGTCGCCACCCTGTCCGAACAAGCGCTTGACGGAGTAGAGACTTCGAGGGCGCACCAAGATCGCCTGAAGAGCCGTCCGTGTCTCGATCGAGTAGCCGTCGGCCTGACGGTCTTCGAGAAACGCGTCGAGCGCCGCAGACCGCTCGTCCCGGATCGCCGCCTCGCTCACCGCTCGAGTGCCTCCCCCAGCTCGCCGCGGATGAGCACCGTCACGGCGAGCGCCCTGAGGTGGACGATCAGCTGCCGCTCCGTTCGCCAGAACGCGCCGTCGAACTCGTCGGGACGGACCACGAAGCCGCTCTGCCGAGAACCGATGTGGAAGAAGATCGTCTCGATCTCTTCCCGGTCGGAGCGCAGCACGATCTCCTGGAGACGTTCGTCAGGCTCTCCCCGGTCGAGGCGACCGGACACGACGCCGGCGATGAATGGCGGTCCCTCCGCGCCCGAGAACAGCACGAGCACCTGTCGGCCGATCAAGCCGAGCAGTGCATTCAGGGTTTCCTCGTAGTTGAGCTTCGCCGACGCGTCCGGATCCGTCGCGCCAACGAAGCGCGTCACTCCGCGGCCTCGCCCGTCTCCTCATCCGGCTGGTCTTCTGACGGGTACGGGTCGGTGCCCTCGAGGCGCGCAGCCGTCCGAGCGTCCTTCTTCGCCTGTTTCAGCTCGCGCTTCTCACGAAGGGCCTGCTCTCGCGCCCGCTTCATCGCGGACTGCGGGCTGCGTCTGCCCATCAGCGGCGACCACGCGAGCGGGCGCGACGTTCCGGCATCAGCGGGAGCACCGTGACGTTCACCGCACGCGCGTCGTCGAGTTCCGCGCCAACACGCTCAAAACCGACCCGCGTACCGCGGCACCCGTCTTGGAGCACCAGTCCCGGCCCAAGACCGCTGTCGTCCACCCGTAGCCGCTCGCCTTCGTCGGTGCGGATGAACCCGTGCCGTTTCGCGGGGTTGAACCAGATCATCGTCCCCTGCATCGACGCTCCTTTCAGCACCCGTGGCCGCGGAGACAGATGCCTCCGCGGCCCGGTGCGTGCTAGACGGTGACGACGCTCTTCGCCTCAGGGCCTTTCGCCCCATCGACCGCGTCGAACTGCACCTGCGCCCCCTCCGGGAGCGACTTGAAACCTTCGGCAACGATCGACGAATGGTGGACGAACACGTCCTTGCCACCGTCGGCAGGGGTGATGAACCCATACCCCTTCGCATCGTTGAACCACTTCACGGTTCCGGTTGCCATAAAAACACCTCCTTCAGCCACGAAAGAACGGGCAGAGGAAGCGCACATCGCGCAACCGGTACTCGCTCGAATTCGCCCGCATCGTAGCAGCCGAGCGAAAAAATGGCTTCGGCATGGTAGGGGGCGATGGGTCAGGTGTGGGCGCCGCCACCGAGCGGCGCCCACACCTCGAGCCGTCGAATGGTCCTACCGGGCGACACAAGCTTCATTGTGTGAGGGCCTCTAAAAGGGGCCCTGAGCGATCTCTCAGACCTCTTTCAGCCCGACGTAGTTCTCGGCGAGGCTCGTCGCCGCCGCCGCGCGACGTCGTCACGTAGCGGAGCTGCGAGAGCTGGAGCCGCTCGTCGAACGCGTCGCCGCCGGGGAGCTGGTGCAGCATCGACGTCATCCACCACGAGAAGTGCTCGGCGCGCCAGACGCGGCGCAGGCAGTCGTCGCGAGTACGCGTCGAGCGCTCCTCGTCGCCGCCGTCGGCGTACCAGCTCGATCAGCGCGTCGGCGAGGACGCGCACGTCGTGGATCGCGAGGTTGAGCCCCTTCGCGCCGGTCGGCGGGACGATGTGCGCGGCGTCGCCCGCGAGGAAGAGGCGGCCGTGCTGCATCGGCTCGGCGACGAAGCTCCGCATGCCGGTGACGCCCTTCTCGAGGACCGGGCCTTCGTTCGAGCGACCAGCCCGTCGAGCGCGGTCCGCGCGCGCGAGCTCCTCCCAGATCGCGCTCGTCGGGCCACTCCGCGAGGTCCTCGTCCGGGCGGCACTGGAGGTAGAGGCGGCTGAGCGTCGGCGAGCGCAGGCTGAGCAGGGCGAAGCCGCGCTCGTGGTGGGCGTAGACGAGCTCGTCGCTCGACGGCGGCGCCGTCGGCGAGGATGCCGAGCCAGCCGAACGGGTACTCGCGCTCGAACGTGCGCAGCACGCCCGGCGATCGCCGGCGCGGCAGACGCCGTGGAAGCCGTCGCAGCCGGCGATCACGTCGCAGTCGAGCCGCTGCTCGTCGCCGTCGTGCGCGAAGCGGATCCGCGGCGGCTCGCGACTCGAGCGTCGTGCACCGTCGACGCCCGCCGACCTCGAAGAGGAGCGGCAGGCCGCGCGCGAGCCGCGCCGGCGATCAGGTCCTTCACGACCTCGGTCTGGCCGTAGACGACGATCGTGCGCCGCCGGTCAGCTCGCTCATCGGCACGTGGTGCCGCTCGCCGTCGAACTGCAGGTGGATGCCGCCGTGGACGATCCCCTCGCGCTGCAGGCGCCGGCCGACGCCCGGCTCGCTCGAGCAGGTCGACCGTCCCCTGCTCGAGCACGCCGGCGCGGATGCGCTGCCTCGACGTACTCGCGGCTGCGCGCCTCGAGCACGACCGAGTCGATGCCCGGCCGCGTGCAGCAGCCCGCGAGGGTCAGCCCGGCGGGCCCGGCGCCGACGATCGCGACCTGCGTCCTCATCCGTCTCTCGCGAGCACCGCGCTGCGCGATCGCGAACGCGCGGTTCGCCGCGGGCACGCCGCAGTAGATCGCCGCCTGCAGCAGCACCTCCTTGATCTCGTCGGGCGTCAGCCCGTTCCGGAGCGCGGCGCGCACGTGCAGCGCGAGCTCCTCGTGGTGGCCGAGCGCGGTCAGCGCGGTCAGCGTGATGCAGCTGCGCGTGCGGCGGTCGAGCCCCGGCCGCGCCCAGATCTCGCCCCACGCGTACCGGGTGATCAGGTCCTGGAAGTCGCGCCGTGAAGTCGGTCGTCGTCGTCGATCGCGCGGTCGACGTGCTCGTCGCCGAGCACCTCGCGCCGGACGCGCATCCCGCTCGTCGTCGCTCATCAGCTGCTCCTCCAGCAGTCGGTTGAACGCCGTGCGGCCGGCCGCTCGACGTTCGCGAGGTGCGCGGCACCGTCGATCACCGCGAGCCGCGCACCCGGGATCCGCGCGGCGAGCGCGTCGGCGTGCGCCGGCGGCGCGGTCGGGTCCTCGGCGCCGGCGACGACCAGCGTCGGCGCCTCGATGCGCTCCGAGGTCGCTCGCGCACGTCCCAGCCGGCGAGCGCCTCGCAGCAGCGTGCGTAGCCCTCGGCGGTCGACGGACGGAACATCTCCCGGCAGCGCGCGACGTCGCGGAACGACGCGGCGTGAACCAGCGGCCGATGACCGCGTCGACGATCGCCTCGAGCCCCTCGCGCGCGCACGGTCGCGGCGCGTTCGTGCCAGCTGCGACGGCGATCGCCGAAGCGCGAGGACGTGCAGGCGAGCACGAGCTGGTCGAGCCGCTCCGGGCGCGTCGGCGGCGAGCCGCATGCCGACGGCGCCGCCGAGCGAGAGGCCGACGAACGAGAAGCGCCCGTCGACCGCGTCGAGCACGCCGCGCCGGCGAGCGCGTCGACGTCGAACGGCCGTCGACGAGCGGCGCGCCGCCGTGGCCCGGATGCTCGACCGACCGACCGCGGAGCCGCGACGAGCGCGCAGGCCTGCGGTCGCCACATCGCGGCGGTCGAGCCGAGCGAGCCGCAGAGGACGACGGTCACGCGTCATCGGTCGGCGCGCAGCGCACGGTCGACGAACGCGGCAGCCGAGCCGAGGTACTCGTCCGGGCCGGCTCGCGCCGTCGATGCCCGAAGCTGCCGGCCTCGGAGAGCGTGTCGCCCGGCGATGTTCGCGCGCATGCGCTCGGCATCGACCTCGAGCCCCTCGAGCGAGCTCCGCGGCGGCGGCGGCGCGCCGCCGGTCGGCGGCCGAGCGCCGTCGTGAGCGCGTGCCACTCCGCATGCCAGGCCCCGGCCGCGCGCTCGTGCTCGGCGACGATGCTCTCGAAGAGGATCGCCGCAGTTCGCCCGCGCGTGGCGCTCGCACGCGACGCGCGAGCGACCGCGCGCGACCGGGTTCTGCTTGTGCGGCATCGTCGACGATCCGCCGCCCGCCGACTCCGCGACCTCTGCCACCTCGGTCTGCGCGAGCAGCACGACGTCCTTCGCGATCTTCGCGGCAGGCCGGCGGCCGTCGCGAGCGCGCCCGCCGACGTCGGCGAGCGGCGTGCGCAGCGTGTGCCACGGAACGGTCGGCTCGCGCAGCTGAGCTCGGCCGCGAACAGGCGGGCGACCTCCGGCCCCGCGTCGCCGAAGCGCCGCGAGCGTGCCCGGCGGCGCCGCCGAGCTGCGCCGGCAGGCTCTCCGTGACGGCCGCGCACGCGGTCGCGGGCGTCGAGCGTGCCGGTCAGCCACGCCCGCCGCCTTGTAGCCGAAGGTCGTCGGGACGGCCTGCTGCAGGAGCGTGCGCGCCGCGAGCACCGTCCCGCGGTGCTCGTCCGCGAGCCGCGCGCACGCGTCGGCGAGCCGGCCGAGCTCGGCGTCGACGAGCCGCAGCGCCTCCCTCGCGACGAGCATCGCCGCCGTGTCGAGGATGTCCTGGCTCGTCGCGCCGCGGTGCGCGAGCCGCGGCGCCCCGGTCGCGCAGTGCCCGGACGAGCGGGACGACCGGGTTCCCCGACGCGCGGCCGAGCCGGGCGAGCTCCGCCGCATCGAACCCGGACGGGTCGTCGCAGAGCTTCGCGACCGTCTCCGCGTCGGCGGCTGTTCAGCGTGCCCGCGAGCGACTGCGCACGCGCGAGCGCACGCTCGGCCGCGAGAAGCCCCGCGACCCACGCGCGGTCGGAGACCGCCGCCGCGAGCTCGTCCGGGATGAAGATGGCCGTGAAGGGGCTCACCCCGCGAGCGTACATCCGCGCTGCGGCTGTTCCCACGGCGCCGCGACGCCGTCGAAGCGCCTAGACGCCTTCGATGTAGTCGCGGATGACGGCGCTCGACCCGACGTCGAGCGACACCGAGCCGCCTCGAAGCTGGACGCGCGTCGCGTCTGCCGAAATCGCCACCGTCCAGCCGTGCAGCTCGACGCCGCGGGTCGCGACCTCGAGGATCTGCTTCGCGCGTCCGTCGCGCGTGTCGGCGGGAGCGGTGTTGAGCGTGAACGCGACCACGTCGACGACGCGCTCGGGGCTCTCGTCGCGCAGCTCCTGCAAGTTGAGATCGATCGCCGCTGCGACCGGCGCGAGCGTGAGATCGGTGGGGGTCTTCGGCCTGAGGGTCATGGCGGGATCCTCGGGCAGGCGGGACCTGTGCGAATCGTGGGCAGCCCGCACCTCGCCGCGGAGAAACTACTGCCGAAGTTCGCCGGTCGGCCGCGCGGGCGTTAGGGTTGGAGGCGGCTCGGGCGCCGAAGTCGGAGGAGGCTGAATCAATGGGTCACAGGAGTCTGGAGGACGTTCTCCAAGCTGCCGGCAACCCCGTCGACCACGTGCGGAACTCGCAGATCGGTCCGTACGTGTACCCCAAGGTGCCGGCGGAGTTCACGAACTGGCGCGACGAGCAGGTCGCCTGGCGCGAGACGAGCGCGCTGTTCGACCAGTCGCACCACATGACCGATCTGTACATCGAGGGGCCCGACGTGATCCGGCTGCTGTCGGACGTCGCGGTCAACAGCTTCGCGAACTGCGCGACGAACAAGGCCAAGCAACTGTGGCCGTCAACGCCGACGGCTACGTGATCGGCGACGCGATCATCTTCGGTCTCGCCGAGAACAGCGTTCAGATCGTCGGCCGCCCGTCCGTCCACAACTGGGTGCAGTACCACGCCGAGACCGGCGGCTACGACGTCCCTGCACCCGCGACGAGCGCACCGCGGTCAACCCGACGGGAAGCGGCGCGTCTACCGCTTCCAGGTCCAGGGGCCGACCGCCCTCGACGTCCTGACCAAGGCGAACGGCGGCTCGCTGCCGGAGATCAAGTTCTTCAACATGGGCGAACTGACGATCGGTGGCCGCACGGTGCGGGCGCTGCACCACGGCATGTCCGGCGCGCCGGGAATGGAGCTGTTCGGCCCATGGGACGAGGGCGATGACGTCCGCGCCGCGCTGATCGAGGCCGGAGCCGACTACGGCCTCCGCCAGGTCGGCTCGCGCGTCTACGCGACGAACACGCTCGAGTCCGGCTGGATCCCCTGCCCGCTCCCGGCAGTCTTCACCGGCGAGGCCATGAAGGCATACCGCGAGTGGCTGCCCGCGGACGGCTACGAGGCGACCGGGTCGCTCGGCGGCAGCTACTACTCGGACGACATCAGCGACTACTACCTGACCCCGCACGACCTCGGGTACGCGTCGTTCGTCAAGTTCGACCACGACTTCATCGGCGCGACGCGCTCAAGGCGACGGCGACGCCCCCAGCGGCGCAAGGTGACCCTCGCCTGGAACGGCGAGGACGTCGCAGAGGCGATGGGCTCGCTCTTCGCCAAGGACGGCCCGGCGTGAAGTACATCGACCTGCCGCTCTCGAACTACTCGACCTGGCCGAACGACCGAGCATGCACGGCGGCGACGCAGGTCGGCGTCTCGACGTTCTCGGGCTACAGCTACAACGAGCGGTCGATGCTCTCGCTCGCGATCGTCGACGCGGAGTCGAGTCGGGGCGGAGGTCGTGCTCGTCTGGGGCGAGGAGGACGGCGGCTCGCAGAAGCCCGTCGTCGAGCGGCACGCCAGATGGAGATCCGCGCGGTTGTCAGCCCGTGCCCCTACGCCGAGGTCGCACGCACGTCGTACGCGGCCGGCTGGCGCACGCAGGCGGCCGTCTGAAACGTCCGGGGCGCGGCCCTAGCGGCCGCGCCCCGGCTCTTCCTCGCCACGGGCACGGGCATTGTGGTCGCGGTCGAGGAAGCTGTTGGCCCACGCGCTCGTCCCCGCGAGGGCGTTGTCCTTGACGACCACCGGGCCGTCGAGCAGTGGTCGGCCTCGCCGAACGCCTTGCGGCGCTCGTAGGCCTGCGACCAGATGCACTCGGTGTCGTAGACCTCGCAGAGGCCGTCGCGGGTGCCGCCGCAGGGCCCGTTGCGCTGGTTCTTCGCGCACATCGACTCGGGGCAGACGTAGGCGATCTCCGGCAGCGAGCAGTCGCCGCAGTCGCGACAGCGGAACAGCGTCACCTTCGCCGCCTGCTCGAGCCCGTGCGCCGCCCGCCGCACCACGCGCGGCCCGCGGTCGAGCCCGCGGTAGACGGCTCGGCCGGCGGGGCGCAGCGGCGCATCTTCGCGCGAAGACGGCGTCGTGCAGCCGCCGGCTGAAACGGTACGGAGCGGCACGCGCAGGTCGGTGCGCCGCCGCGCCGTCGACTCCACGTAGGAGGAGCTGAGGGCGTCCGACGAGAGGCCCGTGTCCGGGTCGGGCTCGAAGAAGAGGAACTCGTCCGGGAACGGAAAGCGGATCTCGCCGCGCGAAGCCCCGCCAGTCGTCCGCTCCGTAGGCGGCGGCGCGCGTCGAGGATCTCGCCGAAGGTCGCGGCGGGCATGTGCCCGCCGAGGTACACGCCGGCGAAGCCGAGGCCGCGCGCCACGGCGACGTGCTTCGCCGCGAGGTCGAGGAAGAAGGCGCGGCCCTTGTCCGCGCTCGCCGCCGTGCCGCTCGGCGAGCGCGAGCAGCTCGTCCGTGACGACGACGCCCGGGATCGTGCCGCGGTGGAACGCGCGCGCGGCCGAGCGTGAGAGCAGATAGACGTTCGCGAGCGGCTGCACGTCGAGCGCGTCGCGGCGGATGAAGCGGAGCAGCTCGTCGTCCTTGCGCACGTCCCAGCCGATCTGGTTGATCACGAAGCGCGCCCCGGCCGCGACCTTCTTCCGCAGCTTCAGGTACTGCGGCACCACCTCGCGCTCGTGGCGCTTGTGGTTCGTGACGACGCAGCCGAGGAAGAAGTCCGTCCGGTCGAGCCGCGTCGCCGGCCGGCGCTCGTCGGGCAGCCCCTCGTTCATGTCCGCGAGCAGCGCGATCAGCCCGACCGAGTCGATGTCGAAGACCGGCGCCGCCAGTCCCTTGTGCCCGGCGACCGGATAGTCGCCGGAGAGCGCGAGGACGTTGTCGAAGCCCTCCGAGCCGAGCTTCCAGGCCCGGCTCTCGAGCGCGTTGCGGTTCCAGTCCTTGCAGGCGAGGTGGATCACGACCTCCTGGCCGCGCGCGACGAGGTCGGTGCCGAGCGTGTCGGGCGCGAGCATCGCGTGGCCGCCCGGGTTGTCGGTGATCGACAGCACGTCGATGCGCGGGTCGGCCGCGAGCTCGCGCGCGACCGCCTGCAGCTCCCGGCCGCTCGACGCCGTGATCAGGCCGCGGCTCGTGACGAGCTCCGCCGCGACGACGAACGCGTGCCCGAGCCGGTCGCGCAATCCGGTCATCCGACGTCGGGGGTGCCGTAGGTGTGGAAGCTCTCGATCGTCTCCACGCCCCAGAACTGGCCGCGGGCGCGCTCGGCTCGGCCGTCCAGGCGACGGGCTCGAAGTCCGGGTCGTAGACGAAGTAGCCGCCGGTCGTCACCTCGATCCGGTTGCCGCCGGGCTCGAGGCCGTAGAGGAAGAAGCCCTGCGCGATCGCGTGCTTCGACGGAGCGGCCTCGATCGGGACGCCGTGGTCGACGAACAGGTCGGCCGCGCGCAGGCACTCCTCGCGCGTGTCGACCCAGAACGCGAGGTGGTGCAGCCGGCCGCGCGCGCCGTAGGGGTCGCGCGACGTAGATCAGCTCGTGCGCGGCGATCGTCAGGCTCATCCAGGCGCCCGTCTCGGTGCCGTCGTCGAGCTCGATCCGCTCGTAGAGGCGGTAGCCGAGGACGCTCCTGCGCGAAGTCGCGGCTCGCGCGCACGTCGGCGGCGAGCAGGTTGACGTGGTCGAGCCGCTTCACGCACGCGCCCCGCCCGACGTAGCGCTGCGGCTGGTTTCGCCACGACGGCCGCAGGTGGTCGGGGGCGACGTAGCGCTCGGCCTCGTAGTAGAGCTCGAAGACGTGCCCGTCAGGGTCGGTGAAGCGGTAGGCGGGGCCGTGGCCGACGTCGCCGTCGATCCAGCCGATGCCCGAGGCCCGTCGCCTCGATCGCCGCGACGCGCCGCTCGAGCGCCTCCGGGCTCCAGGCCCGCAGCGCCATGTGCCCGAGCCCGGCCTGCGACGACTCGGTCAGCTTGAGGCTGTAGCGCAGGTAGTCGCCCCAGCCGCGCAGGTAGACGGACTGCGCGTCTCGCGCCTCCTCCTCCATCCCGAGCACGTCGACGAAGAAGCGCAGGCTCTCCTCCGGCTTCGGCGTCAGCAGCTCGGCGTGGCCGATGCGGGCGACGTCGCTGCATCGCTTCGCACGATCTCACCAGCGCCCGCAGGCCGTCGAGGTCGTAGGAGAGCGCGCCCGCCTGCAGCTGCGCGCGCTTCACGCGCTCCCGCTCGGCGCGCGCCCGCGCAGCCGGCAGCACCTCGTCGACGCGCTCGCGCTCGACGACGACCGCGCCGTCGGCGTCGAGCACGACGACGTCGCCCTGCGGATCGTCGCGCCGCCGACCTCGACCGGCTCGCCGATCGTGCCCGGCACCTCCTTCTCGGCAGCCGCGACGCGGACCAGCGCGCCCAGACCGGCAGGCCGAGCTCGCGCAGCTCGTCGACGTCGCGGACGGCGGCGTCGACGAGCAGCGCCGCGACGCCGCGCCCCTTCGCCTGGGTCGCGAGCAGCTCGCCGACGAGCGCGTGCGGCGCCGGCTCGGGCATCGTCAGCACGAGCACCTCGCCCGGCTCCGCCTCGGCGATCGCAGCGTGCACCATCAGGTTGTCGCCCTGCGCCGCAGCGGACGGTGCGGGCGGGGCCGGCGGCCGCGCGAGCCCGGGGACGAGCTGGATCAGCGTCGACGTCGACGACCGCGCGAGCGCGCGGCCGCCTCGTGCACGGTCGCGCTCCCCAGCTCGGCGAGCTCGCGTAGGTCGCTCACAGCTCCTCGACCGACCTGCGGCGTCACGCGCTGGAACGCCTCGGCGTAGCGGATCGCCGCGTTGCCGGACGAGCGGCGCGCGTGGTTGCCGCGCTGCTCTGCGCGCTGGCCGTAGTAGGTCTGCAGGTACGCCTGCGCCTTCATCTCCGCCATCGCCGCGCGCTTCTGCTCGATCACCGGCGTGATGTCGACGAACGTCGTCGGCGTGAAGTTGCAGAGCTCGGGCTGGTGCGGCTCGAAGAGGAGGAGCTGCCGGCGGCTCGGACGGTCTCGAACGCGCTCGGCCACCCCCGCGCCGGCGGCCAGCGCGCGCGCCCGCTCGACCGCGTGGAAGGCGGCCGCGTGATCGGGGTTGAACGGGTCGCGGTCGGTGTGCGTGAGCGATCACGTCCGGGGCGAACTCGCGGATCACGTCGGCGAGCCGTCGAGCGCCGTCGCGGTCGACCTCGAGCGGGTAGTCGCCGAGGTCGAGGCGAGGAAGTCGGCGCCCGAGCGCGGCGGCGGCGCGCTCGGCCTCGCCGTGGCGGATCTCCTTCACGCGCTCGACGGTCTGGCCCGGCTCCTTCCAGAGCTCGCCCGACTCGCCGCGCTCGCCGTAGGAGAGCGCGAGGACGCGCGCCGACGCCGCCGTTCGCGGTCGTCACGGCGATCGCGCCGCCCGCCCGCCAGACGAAGTCGGCGGAGTGCGCGCCGATCACGAGCAGGCGGCGGCTCACGCTGCACCCGGCCAGCCGCCGCGAGTTCGGTCGACGACCACTCGTCGCACCTCGTCCTCGCCGAAGCCGGCGTCGAGCAGCCGGTCGGCCCAGAGCGCGAGCCCGTCCTCGACGGGCGGGTAGTCGGGGTTGCCGAAGTCGCTCGAGAAGACGTTGCGCTCGAGGCCGACCGCGCGGATGCCCTCGAAGACGTGCTCCCAGGTCGACTTGCCGCTCAGCGGCGTGCTGAGAGCAGCGCTCGAAGAGGCAGCCGCGCGCCGGCGAGCGCGACCTGGTCCTCGACCGAGTAGTTCTGGCTCGGGAACTCCGGATGGGTGACGACGACGCGCTCGACGCCCTCCGCGAACGCCGCGTCGACGACCGCGAACGCGTCGTCGCGGCCGAGGTGCGCCGGTCGCGAGCACGAGCCCGTGCCGCGCGATCGTCGCGGAGCACCTCGCGCGTCTCGCGGAGGCACGGCGCCGTCGTCGCCGCGGTCACGCGCACCGGGTCGATCTCGAGCCCGAGGCCGCGCAGCTCGTGCTGGAGCCCCGCCCAGATCGGCACGTTGTCACCCGGCTTCGGCTCGGTGCGCCCCGCCGTCTCGGCCGGCGAGTCGAAGGTCGGCATCCAGACGATCCGCGCTCCCTCGCGGGCGGCGATCTCGACGGCGAGCGGGTTCATGCCGCCGACCGCGCGGTTGAGCGTCAGCGTCCCGATCACGCGCACGCCCGGCACGACGCCCGAGACGACCTGCGCACGCTCGGCGGTCGAGGTGTAGTGCGACTTGAGCGCGAAGCCGGCGAGGCCGAGCTCCGCGAAGCGGCGCGCGAGCGCCACGTCGTCGATCCGCCGCGGCGAGCACGTCGGGCGCGATGTGGACGTGCAGGTCGTAGCCGCCGCGGACGAGCTCGCGTGCACGCTCGCGTCGGCTCGGACTCCGGTCGGTCACCGGCCACCCTAGCCGCGCCGAGGTCGGCGAGCGACGGCGCGCCGCTCGCGGCGGCGATGCGCGGCTCGACCCCGAGCTCGCGCGAGCAGCTCGCCGCGGCGTCCATCTCCTCGACGCGCCGCGCGGCGTGGCGCCGGCTGCCCTCGAGCGAGGCGCTCAGCAGCGCGGCGCCGATCGCCTCGGCGAGCTGCTCGCTCGAGCCAGTCCGCGTGGCCGGCCGCCGTCGGCGGCGTCGAGGCTCTCGAGCGCGGCGGCGGCGAGGCCCTTCATGAAGACGGAGCGCAGGAGCTTGCAGCGCGGCGGCGTCGCCGGGCTCGTCGGAGACGACCTCGACCGGCATCCCGAGCGGGCCGAGCAGCGCGGCGAACGCCTCGGCGCCCGGCGCCGGAGGCGAGCGCCGGCGTGCGCAGCCCGCGCGCCGGCACCGGGCCGAGCAGGGCGACGTCGGCGAAGCGCGGCGCCCGGCGGGCTCGACGAGCGCGGCGAGCTCGCGCTTCAGCGCCGGCGCCGCGGTGTTCAGGTCGGCGTAGACGGCGCCCGGCGCGAGCGCCGGCAGCGCCGCCGCGGCCGCACCGCGGAGCGACCGCCGCGCGAGTCGACGCTGAGCACGACCTCGCAGCCGCGCGGCCGCCGCCGCGGGATCGGCCGCGCGCGCGACTCCCCGGCACCGGCGACGGCGCCGGGTCGAAGCCGCGCACCTCGGCGCCCGCTGCGACGAGGTCGGCCGCGAGCCGCCGCCCGCCTCGCCGAGCCCGAGCACCGCGAAGGCCGGCGCGCTCATCGCGGCGCCCAGAGCCGTGCGGACGGCGGCGACGATCTCGGCCCGGCCGGGCAGGTACGCGTCCTCGAGCGGCGGGCTGAACGGGAACCGGCGCGAACGGGGCGCCGACCCGCGCGACCGGCGCGTCGAGGTCGTCGAAGCCGCCTCCTGCACGCAGCGCCGCGATCTCCGCGCCGAAGCCGCCGTGCGCGACCGCCTCGTGCGCGACGACGAGCCGGTGCGTCCGCCGCACCGAGCCGACGATCGTCTCGCAGGTCGAGCGGGACGAGCGTGCGCGGGTCGATCACCTCGACCTCGATCCCGCCTCGGCGGCGAGCTCGCTCCGCCGCGGCGAGCGCCTCGTGGACGAGCCGCGAGAGCGCGACGACCGTGACGTCGCGGCCCGGCGCGGCACGACGCGCGCGCGGCCGAGCGGCACCGGCCGCGGGCTGTCCGGGCACCTCCTCCGCGCCGGAAGTAGAGCGTCTTGTTCTCGACGAAGACGACCGGGTTCGGGTCGGCGATCGCGCTCGCGAGCAGGCCGGCCGCGTCGGCCGGCCGTGCTCGGCATCGCCACCTTCAGCCCCGGCACGTGCGTCAGCCAGCCTCGAGGCTCTGCGAGTGCTGCGCGCGCGCCCCGCTGGCCGGCGCCGCCCTGCGTCCGCAGCGACGAGCGGCACCGTCAGCTGGCCGCCCGACATGAAGTGCGCCTTCGCCGCCGCGTTCGACGAGCTGGTCGAGCGCGAGCGTGAGGAAGTCGACGAACATGATCTCGAGCACCGGCCGGAGCCCCGACTGCGCGGCGCCGATCGCGACGCCCGCTGATCGCCGCCTCGCTGATCGGCGTGTTGCGGACGCGCTCGGCGCCGAACTCCTCGGCGAGCCCGGCGGTCGCGCCCCACGGGCCGCCCTCGGCGACGTCCTCGCCGAGCACGAGCACGCGCTGGTCGGCGCGCATCGCCTCGCGCGAGCGTCGACGGTGATCGCGCCGAGATAGTCGTCGTCTCAGTCATCCGCGTAGACCAGCTCCGCGGTCAGCGACGGCCGTCGGGAACGGGCTCTCGCGCGCGAACCGCACCGCCGCGCTCGACCTCGTCGCGCGGCCGCGGCCTCGAGCCGCGCCGGCGCCTCGCTCGTCGAGCCAGCCCTCGCGCGAGCGCCGCGCCGCTGCAGCCGGAGGATCGGGTCGAGCTCGCTGCCACTCCGCGCTCGGCGAGCGCCTGCGCGGTAGCGCTGCGGGTCGCCCTCGTAGTGCCCGCGCAGCGCGGTGCGTCAGGCACTCGAGCAGGAACGGCCCCCCGCCCGTCCGCGCCGCGGCGAGGAAGCGCCCGAACGCCTCGCGCACGGCGAGGACGTCGTTGCCGTCGACCGTCTCGCGCTCGAGCCCGTACGGCGCGACGACGTCGCGACACGCGCTCGACGACCGTGTGCGCCGAGCGCGGCGTGAACTCGGCGAAGCCGTTGTTCTCGCAGACGAGGATCGAGCGGCAGCCGCCAGAGCGCCGCGAGGTTGACCGACTCGACGAAGATGCCCCGCCTGGACGGCGCCGTCGCCGAAGAAGACGACCGCGACCGCATCGCGTGCCGCGCAGCCGCGCCGCGAGCGCGCTGCCGAGCGCGAGCGGGACGTTGCCGCCGACGACGCCCGGTCGCGCCGAGGAAGCCGTGCTCGGCGTCGACGAGGTGCATCGAGCCGCCGAGCCCGCGGCAGAGGCCGCGCGTCGCGCCCCATCAGCTCGGCGAGCACCCGCTCGAGCGGCGCGCCCTTCGCGAGCGCGTGCCCGTGCGCGCGGTGGCTCGAGTAGACGGCGTCGTCGTCGCGCAGCTGCGCGCAGACGCCGGCCGCGACGCCCTCCTGGCCGATCGCTCAGGTGGACGAGCCCGTGCGACCTCGCTCGGCGCGCGTGAGCTGCCCGACGCGCTCCTCGAAGACGCGGATCCGCCACATCGACGCGGAGCAGCTCGACGGCCTGCGCCGCCGTCGAGCTTCCCCACGTACGGCCTCACGCGGTCACAGGCGCCGTCGCCGAGCACCTGCGCACCGCGGCGACGATCTTCGCCTCGTCCGGCAGGAGGTACTCCTCCATCGGCTCGGCTGTACGGGATCGTCGCGTCGAGCGCCGTCACCTGGCCGATCGGCGCCTTCGAGCGAGCCGAACCCGTGCTCGACGCGACCTCGCGCCGCGATCACCGCCGCCGCCGACGCCGTGCCGCGTCGCCTGGTCGACGAGCACGAGGCGGCCCGTCTTCTCGACGGACTCGAGGATCGTCGCGCGTGTCGAGCGGCGCGAGCGTGCGCGGGTCGATCACCTCCGCCTGGATCCCCTGCTCCGCCAGCTGCTCGGCCGCGCCGAGCGCCTGGTCGACGCGTCCAGCCGATGCCGACGATCGTCACGTCGCCGCCCTCGCGCCGGACCGCCGCCTCGCCGAACGGGACGACGTGCTCGCCGTCGGGCACCTCGCCGTGCTCGAGGGTGAGCAGGTAGTGGTGGAGGTAGACGACCGGGTTGTCGTCGCGGATCGCGGTCGTCATCAGGCCCTTCGCGTCGGCGGCCGTCGACGGGGACGGCGACCTTGAGGCCGGGCACGCCCATGAACATCCCGTAGATCGTGCCCGTGTGCTGGCCGGCCCAGCCGGCGGTGAACCCGTAGCCGGCCTTCAGCACGATCGGCACCTTCACCTGGCCGCCGCTCATGTCGTGGAAGCGCGGCGCCTCGTTCACGACCTGGTCCATCGCGACGAGCATGAACTCGGCCATGTACAGCTCGACGACCGGCCGGTAGCCGGCGAGCGCCGCGCCGACGGCCATGCCGATCTCGGCCGTCTCGGAGATCGGCGTCACGCGGACGCGGTCGCTCGCCGAACGCTGTCAGGAACGGGTCGTTCTCCGTCGTGGCGATGTTCTGGCCGAAGTAGAGGACGGACTCGTCGCGCTCCATCTCCTCGCGGATCGCCTCCTCGATCGCGGCGATGTAGGGAAGCTCGTGTGCCATCGTCATCGTCCTCCTCAGGCGTAGACGTAGTCGAGGGCGTCTTCGGCCGCCGGGAACGGGCTCGCGAGCCCGAAGTCGACCGCCGCCTGCATCTCCTCGCGCACCTGCGCGGCGATCGCGTCGGCCTCCTCGGCCGGTGAGCGTGCCGTCCGCTGACGAGCCGCGCCGCGGAAGCGCGGGCACGGGGTCGCCGCGCTTCGCCGCCTCGTACTCCTCGGCGTTGCCGAACACGGCGATCGCCTCGTGCTCCGGGAAGTGGAGCGGCACGCCGGGCGGCGCGATGATGTTGCCGTGCGCGCTGAGCCGGTAGATGTGCGACTCGACGAGCGTCGGGCCGCCGCCGGAGCGCGCGCGCTCGACCGCCGCGCGCGACGGTCTCGTAGCACCTCGAGCGGGTCGCCGCCGTCGACGGTGACGCCGCGGCATGCTGAGTACGCCTTCGCCTTCACCGCGAGCGGCTCGCCGGCCGCGGCGTTCGCGTCCTCCTGCTCGGCGCGCGTGACGACGTTGTAGCCGTTGTTCTCCATCACGTAGACGATCGGCAGCTTCCAGAGCGAGGCGATGTTCAGCGACTCGTGGAACGCGCCCTGCTTCGAGGCGCCGTCGCCGAAGAAGCAGAGGACGACCTGCCCCTTGCCGCGGATCTGCGCCGCGTAGGCGGCGCCGGTCGCATGCGGGATGCCCTGCGCGACGATCCCGGAGGTGCCGAGGAAGCCGCGCGCGACGTCGGTGAGGTGCATCGAGCCGCCGTAGCCGCCGCAGAGCCCGTCCCTGCGGCCGTAGATCTCGGCCATCATCGCCTTCGGGTCGGTGCCGAGCGCGATCGGGTAGCCGTGGCAGCGGTACGTCGTGAGCAGCTGGTCGTCCGGCGCGCAGCGCCGCGAGCGAGCCGACGATCGACGCCTCGGCGCCGTCGGCGAGGTGCGTGTGCCCGCGGATCACGCCCGGGTGCTCCTCGAACGTCCGCTTGACGCGCTCCTCGAACTCGCGGATCCGCAGCATCTGCGTGTAGCATCCAGATGAGGCGCTCCTGGTCGAGGTCTCGGACACCCGGGCGTCCTTTCGGCTCGGCCGCGAGCTGCTGCGGTCGTCGTGTCGTACGCCCGCTCGAAGATCCGCTCGATCGGCTGGTTGCGCAGCTCCTCGGAGAGCACCTCGACGCCCCAGGGGCCGTCGTAGCCGAGCTCGCGGCAGACGGCGACGTAGTCGCGGATCGGGAACTCGCCCTCGCCGGGGAGCGCGGCGGTGGTTGACGATCTCGTCGACGAGGTCGGGCCATGCTCGCGTAGCGGCCCGTCGCGAGAGCTCGACCCAGCCGAGGTGCCGCGCCGGGATGCGGCGCAGGTCGTCGGGCGCGATCCCGAGCTTCGCCATGTGCCACGTGTCGATCGCGAGACCGCCGTTCGGCGCGTCGGCGCCCTCGACGACGGCGAGCGCCGCGTCGAGGTCGTGCACGTTCGACGTCGAAGGGCATGAACTCGTAGACGATCTTCGCGTCGTGGTGCTCCGCCGCGTCGGCGCACAGCTCGGCGTAGCGCTCGGTCAGCTGCGCGGAGGCTCGCACGGCGTCCCGGGGATGTTGCCGACCTTCACGTGGTGGCGCCGAGAGCTCGGCGGCCGCCTCGAAGAGCAGCGCGCGCGTCCGGTCGGACTCGCGGCGGCGCTCGTCGTCCGGGTCGAGGAACCACTCCATCAGGAACTCGAGCTCGAGATGGCGCGAGGCCGTTGTCGTCGAGGAGCCGCTTGCACCTCCGGCAGGGTCCGCGTCTCGAGGACGTGCTCGAGGTCGGCGTGCCAGATCCCGATGCCGCTGAAGCCGACCCGCGCGGCCTGGGCGCAGCGGTCGCGCAGGTCGAAGAGGCTCCACTCGCGCCCGACGTGCACCTCGACCGGGCCCGGAGACCGTCCAGTAGAGCCCGAGCAGGTCGCGTCGCCGGCCATCGGTCAGGGAGAACCTATACCGCTGCATACATTCCGCGCCACCCGGATCGCCGGAACCCTGGTTTCACGGGCGAGACCTGGTTTAGGCTGCATGCAATTACCAGACGGGAGGGTGCCCGATGGCGGCTGACTACGTGATCGTCGGCGCAGGATCGGCAGGCTGCGTGCTCGCCGCGCGGCTGAGCGAGGACCCGGACGTCGACGGTGCGTCGCTGCTCGAGGCGGGCGGGCCGGACGACCGCCGCCGAGATCCACATGCCCGGCGATGTTCCCGGCGCTGTTCAAGTCGGGTCTCGACTGGGACCTGATCGGCGAGCAGGAGCCCGGCCTCGGCGGCCGCCGGCTCTACCTGCCGCGCGGCGCGGTGATCGGCGGCTCGAGCTCGATCAACGCGATGATCTACCTCCGCGGCAACCGCGCCGACTACGACGACTGGGCGGCAGTCGGCTGCGAGGGCTGGAGCTACGACGAGGTGCTGCCCTACTTCAAGCGCGCCGAGGACAACGAGCGCGGCGAGGACGAGTTCCACGGCGTCGGCGGCCCGCTCGGCGATCTCCGACAGCCGCTCGATGCACCCGCTGATCGAGGCGATGCTCGAGGCGAGCCGTCGCAGGCCGGCTACGCGCACAACCCCGACCTCAACGGCGCCGGCCAGGAGGGCGTCGGGCGCTTCCAGCTGACGCAGCGCGACGGGCTGCGCTGCAGCGACCGCCGACGCCTACCTGCACCCGGCCGCGGGCCGCCCGAACCTCGAGGTGCGTCAGCGGCGTCGTTCGTCGAGCGGATCGTCTTCGAGGGCGCACCGCGCGGTGGGCGTCGAGATCGTCCGCGACGGCGAGCGCGAGACGGTGCGCGCCGAGCGCGAGGTGATCCTCGTCCGCCGGCTCGCTACCAGTCGCCGGTGCTGCTGATGCATCTCCGGGATCGGCCCGGCCGAGGACCTCGAGCCGCTCGGCATCGCCGGTGCGCGAGGACCTGCCGGTCGGCCGCAACCTCCAGGACCACCTGCATGGCGCAGCTCAACTACTTCACCGACGAGCCAGTCGCTCTTCGGCGTCTTCACGCCCGAGAACTTCGCGCTGCTCGAGACGCGAGGGCCGCGGGCCGCTGACCTCGAACATCCCCGAGGCGGGCGGCTTCTTCCGCACCCGGCCCGAGCTCGCCGGCGCCCGACATCGAGTTCCACTTCTCGCCGCTCGATGTTCTACGACGAGGGGCTGACCGCGCCGCACGACCACGGCTACTGCTTCGGCCCGGTCGTGGTCAAGCCGTCGAGCCGCGGCTGGGTGACGCTGCGCACGCCGCTGCCGGACTCGAAGCCGCTGGTGCTCTGCAACTTCCTCGACCACCGAGGAGGACCGGCGGAGCGTCGATCGCGGGCATCCGGATCGCGCTCGAGATCGCGGCGCAGCCGGCGCTGAAGGCGGTCGAGCGCGCGCCGTTCAGCGTTCCGGCGTCCGACTCGGACGAGGACATCCTGGCGTTCGTCAGGCGCGCCGGGCAGACCGTCTACCACCCGACCTCGACGTGCGCGATGGGCTCGGTCGTCGACCCGGAGCTGCGCGTCTACGGCGTCGAGGGCCTGCGGGTCGTCGACGCCTCGGTGATGCCGACGATCACGCGCGGCGAACACGAACGCCCCGACGATCATGATCGCCGAGAAGGCCGCGGACCTGATCAGCGGGCGCGGCCGAGCCGAAGCACCACCGACCCGAAGGAGAGCGTACTGATGACCGACGACGGAAGCAGGCCGTCGAGGATCAGCTCCTCGACGAGCAGGACTGGACGCGGGAAGATCTTCAGCGACGGCTGGGTCGACGCGCCCAGACGATCGAGACGATCGAGCCGGCCACGGGCGAGGTGCTGGGACGGCCGGCGTCGCCGACGCCGCCGCGGTCGCGCGGCGCCGCGAGTCGGCCGCCGCGCGCCCAGCGCGAGTGGGCGGCGACACCGATGGCGAGCGGATCGCGATCGTGCGCCGGGCCGGCCAGAGCTGCTGGAACGCCACCGCGCCGAGATCAGCGGCTGGATGGTCCGCGAGTCCGGCGGCATCGACGGCAAGGCCGACGTCGAGATCGGCGCGTCGATCGGCCAGCTGGAGCAGGCCGGCAGCCCTGACTCGCACCCGCTCGAGCAGAGCTCGCCGTCGCCGACCCCGGGACGGACGAGCGATGGCGCGGCGGGTCCCGATCGGCGTCGTCGGCGTGATCACCCCCTGGAACTTCCCGCTCGTGCTCGCGATGCGCTCGGTCGGCCCGGCGCTCGCGCTCGGGAACGCGGTCGTGCTGAAGGCGAGACCTGAACACGCCGCGTCAGCGGCGGCGTCGTGATCGCGCGCATCTTCGAGGAGGCCGGGCTGCCGGCGGGCGTCCTGCACGTGCTGCCCGGGCGGCGCCGAGGTCGGCGCAGGCGCTCGTCGAGGACCCGAACGTCCGGATGATCTCGTTCACCGGGTCGACGGCGACGGGCCGCATGGTCGGCGAGACCGCCGGCCGCAAGCTGAAGCGAATGGTGCTCGAGCTCGGCGGCAACTGCCCGCTCGTCGTGCTCGAGGACGCCGACATCGAGGCGGCCTCGTCGGCCGGCGCCTGGGGCTCGTTCCTGCACCAGGGCCAGATCTGCCTCGCCGTCGAGCCGCCACCTCGTCCACGAGAGCATCGTCGAGGAATACCTCGCGGCGCTGGCCGAGCGGGCTCAGCGCCTCCGGTCGGCAACCCGGCGACCGAGGCAGGTCGCGCTGGGGCCGATGATCAACGAGAAGCAGGTCGAGCGGGTGAAGCGGATCGTCGACGAGACGGTCGCGGCCGGCGCCACGGTCGTCGCCGGCGGAACGCCACGACGGCCTGTTCTACCCGCCGACCGTGCTGCGCGGCGTGCCCCGGGATGCGCGGCGTTCACGAGGAGATCTTCGGCCCGGTGGCGCCGGTCACGACCTTCACCGACGACGACGAGGCGGTCGAGCTCGCGAACGCGACCGAGTACGGGCTCGCCGCGGCGGTGCAGTCGGGCCAGCCCGAGCGCGCGGCGGCGGTCGCCGAGCAGCTCGACGCCGGCATGGTCCACGTCAACGACCAGACGGTCAACGAGGAGCCGCCCGCGCCGTTCGGCGGCTTCAGGTGCTCGTAGCAACGGCGGCCATTTCGGCGGCGTCGCCAACTCGAGCTCTGGACCGAGTGGCAGTGGATGACGACCAGGGAGAAGGCGGAGCCGTTCCCGTTCTAGGCCGCTCACGGGTCGGGGACGTTCAGCTCGACCCGGAGGCCGTTCGGGTCGGTGACGTAGAGCTGGCGGAAGAGGCCCGGCACCTCGTTCGCGACGGCGGCGACGCCGGCCGCCTCGAGCCGCGCGGCGAGCTCCTCGTAGCCCTCGCGCCGGAACGCGACGTGGTCGACGGGGCCGCCGGCCGGGCCAGGCCGAGCGCTCGCGGCACGCCTGCGTAGTCGGCGCGGTCGGCGACGTGCACGCACGGCTCGCCGCCGAGCGTCAGCCAGAAGCCGCGGGAACGGGAGCGGCGGCCGCTCGTCCGCTCCTCGAAGCCGAGCGCGTCGCAGTAGAAGGCGCGCGTCGCCTCGAGGTCGTCCGTGAGCACGAGCACGTGGTGGAGCCGCTCGGGCGCCTCAGCCGCCACCTTCAGCCGCGCCAGCCCGTAGGCCTCGAGCGCGGCCAGCAGCTCGCGGTGCCCGAACGCCGAGCACGGCGAGGCGAAGCCGACCGCGCTGCGGCGGCTGGAAGACGAGGTGGTGCGCGGCGAACGCCTGGATCAGGCCCGTCTGCAGGTAGGCGCCCTGGCCGTGCGACGACGACCTGCACCGAGTCGAGGCTGCCGCGCGCCGAGACGACGTCGATCGTGCGCTGGCGGCGGCGGTTCTCGCGCGGCGGCGTGCCCGCCTGCACCGAGTCGGCGATCTCCGCGAGCACTTGCTGCTGCTCCTCGGCGGCAGCGGCCGGATCTTCTCCTGGTAGTCGCGCTGCCCGGCGACGACGTTCTCCATCAGCGAGCGGTCGAGCAGGCCGCCGAAGGCGTAGACGTTCGCGATCCGCGGGTCGTCCTTGAACCAGACCGGGTGCGGGAAGCCGCCCCACGGCAGCGCGAGCCGCGTCCGGAACTCGCCCGGGATCAGCGCCTCGATCGTCGTCACCGGCGGCCACTCGACGTACTCGTTCTCCTCGAGGTAGATCGACTCCCACTGCAGCTGGCCGAAGATCGTCTGCGTCGAGCCGTAGGTCGGCATGCCCATGAACATCGAGAGCACCTCGACCGTGTCGATGCCGGGCGCGTGCTCCTGCGCGACGCGGATCGCGGCCTCGGCCGTCGCGGACATGTACGCCGTCGCCGGCGCGACAGCAGCCCCGCCTCCGCGAACTGCTCGTGCCAGCGTCTCGCGGACGCGCCTCACCCACGGCGTCTCGCCGCCCGTGTCGACGTAGTGGCAGCCGGCGGCGAGGCACGCCTCGATCACCGTGTCGCCGTAGTAGATGCACGGGCCGACGTTGTTGCAGACGACCTTCGCGCCCGGAACAGCTCGGTCAGCTCGTCGACGTCGTGGCCGACCTGGACGACCTCGTAGTCGGCGGTCGAGATGCCCGGGCACGTGGTCGAGCACGTCCTGGATGCGCGCGCGCGTCGCGGCCGGCGGCGACGAACGGGACGTTGTACTCGCGCAGGAACTCGACCGTCAGGCGGCCGGAGAAGCCGCTCGCGCCGTAGACGACGACGGGCCTGTCAGACATGCGGGTCTGTCCTTTCTGCGTCGCGGGCGCCGGTAGCGACGAACGGCTCGATCGCAGCCGGGTCGACGAGCGCGTCGCGGCTGACGACGTCCGCGACGGCGGCGCCGGTGAGGATCCGCTTGACCGGCAGCTCGAGCTTCTTGCCGGTGAGCGTGCGCGGGATCGCCGGCACGGCGAGGATCGTCGTCGGGCGCGTGCCGCGGCGAGAGGCGCGGCGCGGAGCGCGTCCGCGATGCGCGCGCGCAGCGTCGTCGTCGAGCTCGACGCCGTCGCGCGAGCACGACGAACAGGATCAGCTCGTCGGTCGCCTCGAGGTGCGACGACGAGGCTGTCGAGCGACCTCGTCGCAGCTCCTCGACGACGCCGTAGAACTCGCTCGGTGCCGAGCCGGACGCCGCCGCGGTTCAGCGTCGCGTCGGAGCGGCCGGTGATCACGCAGCTGCCGCGCTCGGTGAACATGATCCAGTCGCCGTGCCGCCAGACGCCCGGGTACTGGTCGAAGTAGGCGGCGCGGTAGCGCGTCGCCGTCCGGGTCGTTCCAGAAGCCGACCGGCATCGACGGCATCGGCTGCCGGATCACGAGCTCGCCGAGCTCGCCGACGACCGGCTCGCCGTCGAGGTCGAAGGCGGCCGCGTCGACGCCGAGGCAGCGGCGCGGCGATCTCGCCCGCGTACACCGGGCAGCAGCGGGTAGCCCTGGACGAGCCGGTGCAGACGTCGGTGCCGCCGCTGCCGACGTTGAGGAAGACGTCGGGGCCGAGCTGCTCGTAGAGCCAGTCGAAGCCCTCGAGCGGCAGCGGCGAGCCCGGCCGCGCCGATCGTGCGCAGCGACGAGAGGTCGAAGCTGCGCGCCCGGGCTCGAGCCCGTCCTTGCGGCAGGCCATCATGAACGCCGGGCTCGAGCCCGAGCATCGTCGGCGCGCGTCTCCTCGGCCAGCCGCCACTGGTACGACGAGGTCGGGGTAGGCCGGGTTGCCGTCGATCATCACGATCGAGGCGCGGCGCGAGCAGCGTCGAGACGAGCGCGTTCCACATCATCCACGCGGTCGTCGTGAACCACAGCAGCCGGTCGCCGCGCCGGAGGTCCCAGCAGAGCGCCGTGGTTCTTAGGTGCTCGAGCGAGGATGCCGCCGTGGCCGTGGACGATCGCCTTCGGCAGGCCGGTCGTGCCCGAGGAGAAGAGCACGTACAGCGGGTGCGCGAACGGCACGGGGTCGAACTCGAGCGGCCCCGGCTCGGCGAGGAGCTCGTCCCAGCCGATCGCGTCCGGGAGCGCGTCGTCGGCGCCGCCGGCGTAGCGGCACGTGGACGACGCGCTCGAGCGTCGGCAGCCGCTCGCGGACCGCGGCCACCTGCTCGCGGCGGTCGATCGGCCTTGTCGCCGAAGCGGTAGCCGGCGACCGCGAGCAGCACCTTCGGCTCGAGCTGGCCCGAGCCGGTCGAGGACGCTGCGCGGCGCCGAACTCCGGCGGCGCAGGTCGCCCAGATCGCGCCGAGGCTCGCGGTCGGCGAGGAACGCGACGAGCGTCTCGGGGATGTTCGGCAGGTACGCGACGACGCGGTCGCCCCGGCCGACGCCGAGCCGCTGCAGGCCCGCGCGCGCCGCGCGCGACCTGCTCGCGCAGCTCGCCGAAGGTCAGCTCGAACGGCCCGCGCGTCTGCGAGCGGGCGACGACGGCGCTGCGCCCGGTGTCCTCGTCGCGCCGAGCATGTGCTCGGCGTAGTTGAGCCGCGCGCCCGGGAACCACTCGGCGCCCGGCATCTCGCCGCCGCCCGAGCACGCGCTCGTACGGCGTCGTGCGCCCGGACGCCGAAGAAGTCCCAGAGCGAGCCCCAGAAGCCCTCGAGGTCGGCGACCGACCACTGCCAGAGCGCGTCGTAGCGGCAGGTGAGGCCGCGGTCGAGCGCAGGAACGTGAGGTACCGCGCGAGCTCCGAGTGCTCGCGCGCGTCCTCAGTCGGCGTCCAGAGGACGTCTGCCCTGGTTCACGGCACGAGGACGGCGCGTCCGGTGATCTCGCCCTCGCGCAGCCGGTCGAGCACCTCGTTCACCTCGTCGAGCGGATGCGTCTCGGTCCGCAGCTCACGACGCCGCGCCGTGCAGCTGCAGCAGCTCCCAGAGGTCGATCCAGCTGCCGACGAGGTTGCCCGCGACGGTCGCCTCGCCGACCACGAGGCCGCCGAGGGAACGGAGACCAGGCCGCCGTAGCCGACCAGCGAGTAGAGGCCGCGCCGCGCGCGAGCATCGCGCAGGACGCTGCGTGTGTGGCGTCCGTCGCGACGAAGTCGAGCACGACGTCCGCGCCGGCGCCGCCGGTCAGCTCGCGCACCGCCGCGGCGACGTCGCCTCGCTCGCCGAGCACCTCGTCGGCGCCGAGCTCGCGCGCCAGCCGGCGGCGGCGCTCGTCGGTGTCGATCGCGACCACCGCGCCCGCGCCGAGCGCGCGCACGAGCTGGAGCGCGATGTGCCCGACGCCGCCGACCCCGATGCACGACCGCCGTCGTCCCGGGCTCGAGCCGCGGGAGCGAGCCGCTTGACGGCGTGGTAGGCGGTCAGGCCGGCGTCGGCGTGCGGCGCGACCGCGGCCGGCTCGACGCCGTCGGGCAGCGGCAGCAGCGAGCGCTCGTCGACGAGCACGTACTCCGCGAAGCCGCCGTCGCGGGTCAGGCCGGTGAACTGGTGCCGCTCGCAGTGCATGTCGAGCCCGCGCCGGCACGGGACGCAGAGGCCGCAGCTGTACGGCGGGTAGACGAGCACCGCGTCGCCCACGGCCGCCGCCGTGACGCCGTCGCCGACGGCGTGCACCCAGCCCGCGTTCTCGTGTCCGAGCACGACGGGGAGCGTCAGGCCGGCCGGCTCCATCAGGCCCTCATCGCGTGCAGGTCGGTCGCGCAGACGCCGGCGCCGCCGACCCGGACGACGACGTCGCGGGGACGGACGGGCTCGGGCTCGGGCCGCTCGACCAGCTCGAGCGGCCGGTGGTACGCGGCGAGGAGCGCCGCCTTCATGCGCGCTCGCGCGGCGCCGAGGTAGCCGGCCGCGTCGGCGTCGAGGTGCTCGGCGAGCCGGTCGCGAGCGCCATGATCGTGAGCGAGGGGTTGACCGAGAGCGTGCGCGGGACGAGCGAGCCGTCGCCGACGAACAGGCCGCTGCACCTCGTGCGACTCGCCGTTGCGGTCGACGGCCGAGCGGGCCGGGTCGTCGCCCATCCGGCAGCTGCCCTGGACGTGCGTCGACGCGATCCCCGTCCAGGCGACCTGCTTCGCGCCCGCGCGCTCCAGCACGCGTGCGGCTGAAGTCGAGCGCCGCGTCGAGCCGCTCGTGCTCGACCGGCTCGGAAGTCGACGTGGAAGCCCTCGTTGCCGTCCTCGTCGAGCGACGACCGACGCGTTGTTCTCGTCGCTGACCATCGCGAGCACGCCGTTCCAGTAGCGGAAGCCGCGCACCGCGTCGACGAGGCGCTGCCCCCAGAACGGGCCGCTCTCGTCGCGCAGGGTGGTCGCGAACGCGATCGGGTCCTGGATCGTGGTCGCCTCGATCACGAAGCCGCCGTCCTCGTCGTGCTGGTGCGTCATCGAGTGGGCCGTGATCGGGTAGACCATGTGCGCGTCCTGCGGCTCGTCGAAGAGGCCGTAGACGAGCCGCACCGGATGGAGGCCGAGGTGGCGTGCCGATGGCCGGGTTGCGCAGACCGGAGCGCAGCAGCAGCTGCGGCGTGTTCAGCGCGCCGCCGGCGACGACGACGACGCCCGCGCGCGACGACGTGGCGCTCGCCCGCCTCGTCGACGTACTCGACGCCGGTCGCCCGGCCGTCCTCGACCAGCACGCGCTCGACCGCTGCGTTCGCCCGCAGCTCGAGCAGCGCCTCGCGCCAGCGCGTCGGGATGTACGTGTTCATCGTCGACTTGCCGGCGTTCGTCGGGCAGCCCTGCAGGCAGGAGCCGCACTTCATGGCAGTTCGGATCCGTGTACGCGGTACCGCCTCGAGCGGGGCGCCGAGCTCGCGGAACGCGGCCTCGACCGTGTGCACGCTCTTCGGCCAGTCGGTGCGCTCGCGAACGCCGAGCACCTGCTCGACGCGGTCGTAGTACGGGGCCAGGTCGGCCGCAGCGAACGGCTCGCCGCGCTCGTTCGTGAGCCCGGTCGCCGCGTGCCACTTGGCGAGGTCGTGCCCGTCCGCGCGCAGCGCGACCTTCGTGTTGATCGTGGTCGTGCCGCCGACGCAGCGGCCGCCGAGGAGCGCGACGGCGTCGCCGTCCGGCAGCGGCGCGAAGCGCAGCGGCCACCAGATGTCGTGGTTCGCCTTCGCCTCCCAGCGCGTGAAGTCGGCGGCCGTGCGGTGCGGGCCGCACTCCAGCAGCAGCACGTCGCGTCCGCGCTGGCCGAGCTCGCCGGCGACAACGCCTCCGCCCGCGCCCGACCCGACCACGACGACGTCGAAATCGCTCTTCATGCGATCCCGAGGAACGACCAGTCCTTGCGGAGCACGGGTCGCGAGCGGCGAGTTGAAGTCGATCTCGGCGAACGCGCCGCGGCGCGTCCCGGCCGGGCGCGACGAAGTCGCTGTAGTACGCCTCGATCGCGAGCGCCCGGACGAGCGCGAACTCGGGCGTCCGCTCGTGCTCGGCGAGCGCCGCGGCGCCCGCAGCGGCCGCCGCGGCGAGCGTCGTCGATCGCGCCGAGCGCGAACTCCCGCGACTCCGGCGGCATGCGCCGCAGCGCAGCGTCGACGTAGACGACGGGCCGAGCGCTGCCCGAGCCGGGGACGATCAGCCTCGCAGAGCGCCTCGAGCGACGCGGCGCGCGCGTCGTCGAGGGTCTTCACTCGCTCTCCTCGACGAGCGCCTCGACCCGCTCGTCGTGCTCGCGGAGCAGGTACGCGGAGTGGAGCCGCTCCGGGTGCTCCTTCAGCTCCTGCGCGGTGCCGTGGTAGCGGATCCGGCCGCCCTCGAGCACGTACGCGGTCTCGGCGACGGCGAGCGCGACGTGCGCGAACTGCTCGATCAGGAGGATGCCGACGCCCGCTCGCGCGACCGCGCTGCAGCGTCGGGCATCAGGCGCTTGACGACCACGGGCGCGAGGCCGAGCGAGAGCTCGTCGACGAGGATGAAGCGCGGCTGCGAGACGAGCGCCTGGGCGAGCACGACCATCTGCTGCTCGCCGCCCGAGAGCGAGCGCGCGCGGCGCCTTCCAGCGCTTCTCGAGCTCCGGGAAGAGCTCGAGCGCGTACGCGATGCCCTCGCTTCGCCTCGTCGCGCCCGAGCGCGTAGGTCGCGACGCGCAGGTTGTCCTCGACCGTGAGCTCGGGCAGCAGGCGGCGGCCCTCCGGGACGATCGCGACGCCGGCGCCGCGGACCTGCTCGGGCCGCCGCCGCGTGAGGTCCGGTCGCCGAGCAGCACCCGGCCGCCGCTCGGGCGCAGCACGCCGCCGACGGCGAGCACGAGCGACGACTTGCCGGCGCCGTTCGGGCCGAGCAGCGTCGTGACCGCGCCGGGGGGATGTCGAGCGAGACGTCGTGCAGACGACCGGGCGTCCGCCGCGAGACGACGTCGAGCGCCTCGATCCGCAGCGACGTGCCGCCGCTCGCTCACAGCGTCGCTCCTCGGTGCCGAGGTAGGCCCGCATCACGTGCTCGTCGCGGAGGACCTCGGCCGTCGGGCCGAGGCGATCAGCTTGCCGAAGTCGAGCACCGCGGTCGTCGTGCAGCAGCCGAGACGAGGCTCATGTCGTGGTCGACGAGGATCACGAGCGCGCCGAAGTGCTCCGGGATCTTCTGGATCACCTGGGTGAGGTGCTCCGGTCTCCTCGTCGGGCAGCCCGGCGGCCGGCTCGTCGAGCAGCACGACCCGCGGCTTGCCGACGACCGCGCGCGCGACCTCGACGAGGCGCCGGTCGCGCGCGCCGAGGCCGCCGACCTTCGTCTTCGGCGACACGTCGAGGCCGACGAACTCGATCGCGGCCGAGCACGTCGGCGCGCCGCGACGGCGCGCTTGGCGCCCGAGTGCTCGTGGATCATCGCGACGTTGTCGAAGACCGAGAGCTGCTCGATCGCCATCTCGGTCTGGAACGTGCGCCGCAGGCCCCAGCGCGCCCGCCGGTAGTCGGCCATCTTCAGCAGGTCCTCGCCGAAGGCGGTGATCGAGCCCGCCGCCGGCTTGACGAAGCCGCTGAGGACGTTGAAGAACGTCGTCTTGCCCGCGCCGTTCGGGCCGATCAGGCCGCAGGTGCCGCCGGGGAAGACGACGCTCATGTCGTCGATCGGCGTGACGCCGGCGAAGCGCACGGTGAGGCCCTTGACCTCGATCACGCGGCGGCCTCCGCCGCGGGAGGCGAGCGCCCGGACGCCGCGGGCGAGCAGCCGGCCGAGGTTCGCCATGTCCTTCGGGAACTGCTCGACGAGCCCGCCGGGCGCGGTCAGCAGCACCTGCAGCAGGCCGACGCCGAAGATGATCAGCAGGAAGTTCGGGTTCACGCCCCACTGCGCCTGGAAGAGGAACGGCAGCAGCTGGTTGAAGATGCCGGCGACGATCGCGCCCCAGAGGCTGAAGATGCCGCCGATCAGCGCCGTCGCGGCAGCGTGAGCGAGTCCTGGGTCTGGAAGGTGATCGCGCGCGGCACGCCGACCTGCGCGGCGAGCAGGCAGCCCGCGACGCCGGTCATGAACGAGGCGAGCGCGAACGCCCACAGCTTGTAGAGCGTGATGTTCACGCCCGCCGCGAGCGCCGCCGGCTCGCTCTCGCGGATCGACGCCCACGCGCGCCCGGGCTTGCGTCGCGACGTGGGCGAGCGCGAGCAGGAACATGAGCGCGCAGACGACGACGATGTAGCGGTAGTACGCGGTGTCGCCGACTGGCCATCGACGGGCGCCGCACGGGCGGCGTGCGCGTCGTCAGGGCGCCGGTGGCCGACGCGGCCCGGTGAAGCCGCCGCCGCCGTTCGGGAAGTCGGTCACCGAGAGCACGACGGTCGTCGCGCCCGCGAACATCAGCGTGATCAGGGCGAGGTAGAGCCCCGAGAGGCGCAGCGCCGGCAGGCCGACGAGCACGCCGATCGCGCACGTGATCGCGCCCGTGGCGAGCAGCAGGAGCGGGAACGGCAGCGAGGTCGCGTAGGCGAGGCGGGCGCCGACCCAGCAGCCGACCGTGAGCAGCGCGACCTGGCCGAGCGAGATCATCCCGACGCGGCCGTAGAGGATGCCGAAGCCGGGCGCGACGACCGAGTAGATCGCGACGCTCGTGAAGGTCGTGATCCAGTCGGCGCCCGACGAGCGTGCGGCAGGGCGAAGAGCGCGAACAGGAAGAAGGCCGCGATCAGCGTGGCCCGGACGCCGGTCCCGCTGGATCGCGCGGGAGATCGCGCCGCGGCGGCTCGCTGCGGTGCGCGGAGCTCACGGCGTCAGTTGGCCGTCCGCGAGACCGAGACGACGCGGCGGCGCGAGAGGATAGAGCAGCGCGACGATCGCGAGCACGAACGGCGCCGCCGACCGGTAGGTCGAGACGTCGCGTAGGGCGTGAGGACCGACTGCGCGAGCCCGACGGCGAGGCCGCCGAAGAGCGTCGCCCAGAGCGAGCGCAGCCGGCCGATCAGCGCCGCCGCGAGCGACGAGATGACGAGGAACGTGAGCGCCGAGTAGTCGAGCGACGTGAGCAGGTCGGGCAGCAGGAGCCCGGCGGCGCCGCAGGCGAGCCCCGAGCCGAACCAGGCCGCCGCCTCGACCTGCGCACGGGCACGCCGAGCGTCGCGGTGATCTCGCGGTCGTTCGCGAGCGCCCGCATCGCGGTGCCGAGCTTCGTGACGCGCAGGAAGATCGCTGACCGCCGGCGGTGAGCGCGAGCGCGAGCGCGAGCGAGATGATCTGCGTCAGGTTCACGTTCGTGCCGAGCGATCGTGTAGCGGTGCTGTCGAGGTGGGGAGCGGCAGGAAGCGCGCGAACGCGCCGCCGGCCGGCGCCCGCCAGCGCCATGACGCCCGAGCAGGATCAGCGCGAGGCCCGAGCGTCCCCATCATCTTCACGAGCGGGTCGCGCCGCGCGAAGGCGGGGCCGAAGACCATGCCGTAGGCGAGGTTGCACGACCCCGCCGAACAGCGACGCAGATCGTGTAGGCGAGCCAGTGCGGCCAGCTCGTGTGGTTGACGAGGTAGTAGGCGATCAGGGCGCCCGCGGCGCCGATGGCGCCGAACGCGAGGTTCAGCACCCCGGTGGCCTGGTAGAGCACGACCAGCCCGACGCCGGAGAGCGCGTACACGCCCCCGAACGCGAGGCCGATCACGATGAACGGCTTGAGGAACTCCCAGTCGACGCCGAACACGCTGAACGCGAGCAGGTCAGTCATCGAGGCCTCCGGGCACCCTGATCGTCATCGCTCGATGATCTCGCTTCTACTTGCCGGTGTTGAGCTTGAACTTCTTCTCCCAGGCGCGGGTCTGGGCGATCGCCTGGTCGACCGCCTGGAACTCGTGCAGCCGTTCCGCACGACGACGTTGCCGCTCTTGTAGTCGACGATGATGTTCGCGTTGTTCGGGATGTGGTACGGGAGGCCGCCCGACGTAGAACGGCTTGCAGAGCATGTCCGTCTTCTGGTTCTTCAGGGCCCTGACCGCCTTGTTGTACGACTTCGCGGTGATCGCGCCCTTGACGCTCAGCAGCGCGTTCGTCGCGAACTTCGCGTCCAGGAAGCCCATCTGCGCGAACGCCTGCGGGGCGATCTGCGGGCGCGTACTTCTTCAGCACGCTGAACATCAGCGCCGAGTCGGGGCCGACCTTCGGGTCGACGTTCGAGAACTCGTTGTCGATCCAGAGGTGACCGTCGAAGCCGGCGAGAACTGGCTCGACATGAACGTGTTCGCGATCGGGGTCGACGAGCCCCACAGCACCTTGTCGACGATGCCCTGCTGCCTCGGCGGCCTTCATGAACGCCGGGGCGGTGTCCGGGGTGAAGTCGAGCAGGATGCCGCCGCCGTCGCCGGCGAACTGGTACATCTGGAGCAGCTGCGAGTTCGCGTCCGTGACCGGCAGGTGGGTCGGGAAGACCTTGCACCGGGATGCCGGCGGCCTTCGCGACCAGTGCAGGCCGCCGTCCGCGTACGCCGAGATCGTGTCCGGCGAGGCGATCGCGAGCTTCTTGGCGCCGGCCTTGACGAGCGCCTGCGCGGCGCCGATGTTGCTGTAGCGCGGGCCGGCGTTCACCTCGACGAAGGACGGCGTGCTGTAGCACTCCGCCTGCACGCCCGCGCCGATC
Source organism: uncultured Thermoleophilia bacterium (assembly GCA_963785875.1). GTDB lineage: Bacteria > Actinomycetota > Thermoleophilia > Gaiellales > Gaiellaceae > PALSA-600. The sequence goes on from CAWAWV010000006.1 coordinate 106,904, forward strand.
ACGACGTAGCCCTTGCTCTTGTAGTACTTCCAGTTCGTGCCGCACTCGGCGAAGCTCGTGTTGCCGACGATGCCGACGACCTTGTCGCTCTCGATCAGCTTCTTGGCGAGCGCCGCCTCCTGGTCGGGTTCGAGCTGCTCGCTGTAGAGGGTGTACTTGATCGGGCGGCCGTGGATGCCGCCGTTGTCGTTCACGCAGTCGAAGTACGCCGTCGGCGGCCTTGCCGATCGTCGTGAAGTCGACGCCCGGGATCAGCATGTCGATGCCGCCGATCTTGATCGGCGCTCCGGTCGCCTTCTTGCCGGTGCCCAGACCGCAGACGCCTGCGCGTCATCGCCTTCCCCTTGCCGGGCGGGCTGGCTGTGGGGGCCGCGCCTGCACCCGCTCGCAACCACGGCCGTGGCGAGTGCCCCGGCAAGCGCGGTTGCGATCAATGCCCTCCGAAACGTCATCCTCCGCTCCTCCCTTTCTGTGGCTCTCAACCGAGCCTGTGGGGTCGGGCTTCCCTCTCTTTCGTTCGAACATCCGGAACTCGACTCCGGATACCCGACGAGGTGCCAATCTTTATTGCTTTCGGATCCCGATTGCAAGACCGGTGTGATCGAGCATCCGCTAGGGCCGGAAGGCGCCGGTCGGCGCGATCGCGACGTCGAGCAGCAGCGGCTCGTCGCGTTCCGCAAGCGTCGGCACGACCTCGTCCAGCGCGGCCGAGAGGTCGTCGTGGGTCGAGATCCGGCGGGCGGCGCAGCCGAAGCTGCGGGCGATCGTCGAGAGCTCGAGCTCCTCGAAGCCGGGCCACGGGCCCGCTCCGCCGGCGCGCTCGGCGAGCCGGTCCATGATCGTGTAGCCGCCGTTCGCGAGGATGACGTACAGCGCGCCCGCGCGGTAGTGGGTGGCGCTCCAGAGGGACTGGATCTGGTAGAGAGCCGAGCCGTCCCCGACGATGGCCACGACCGGACGCCGGGGCAGCGCCATGCGCAGGCCGGCCGCGGCCGGGAGCGCGAAGCCGAGCCCGCCCTGCGCGGCGCTCAGGTAGCCGAGCGGCTCCCGCGCCGGTAGGCGGTCGTGGATCTCGGGCCGGTCGACCGGGGCCTCCTCGAGCACGATCGCCTCGCGCGGGAGCCGCTCGGCGAGCGCCGCGAGCACGTGCGACGCCAGCAGCGGCTCGCCGGGCGCCGGGCGGCGGCGGGGGCGGGCGGCGGCCTGAACGCGCTCGGGCGGGGGCGTGTCGCGCTGCTCGACCCGCGCGGCGAGCGCCGGCGCAGACGGCCGCCGGCGGGGCGAGCACGGCGAGCTGCGCGGGGCTCCGCTGGATCTCCTCCGGGTCGTCCGAGACGAGCGCGAGCCGCGTCCCCGGCCTCGGTGAACGTGCCCGGTGCGTACGCCGCCTGGCGGAAGGCGGGCGCGCCGACGACGAGGACCGCGTCGTGGGGCGCGAGCTGCTCGCGCAGCCGCTCCCGGTCGGCGGAGAGGACGCCGGCGAAGAGGCGGTGGTCCTGGGGGAAGCCGGCGCGAGCGCCGAACGCCTCCTGGAAGACGGGCGCGCCGAGCCGCTCGGCGAGCTCGACGAGCGCCGCCCAGGTCGCCGGGTCGTCCGCCCCGGCGCCGACCACGAGCGCGGGCGCCGCGGCGTCCGCGAGGAACGCGGCGAGCGTCTCGACCGCCTCGCGATCGGCGGCCGTCGCCCGCAGCACCGGCCCGAGCGCCGCGGCCGGCTCGCGCTCCTCGTCCGCGGCCTCGGCCCAGTCGTCCATCGGGACGATCACGAGCGCCGGGCCGCGGGAGAGCGCTGCGGCGTGGTAGGCGCGCTCGACGCGCGGCCGGGACGTCCTGCGCGCGCATGCGGGCTGCTCGACGCGCACCGGGTAGGTCGCCGGCGAGCCCCTCGAGGCGGCCGGCGAGGAACGGCTCGTAGGCGAGGTGACGCCGGTCCTGCTGGCCGACGACGACGACGAGCGGCGCGCGGTTGACGCGGGCGGTCGCGAGCGCGCCGACCGCGTTGCCGAGCCCCGCGGTCGTGTGCAGGAGGACGAGCGCCGGCTCGCCGCGCCCGATCGCGTAGCCGCTCGCCATGCCGACCACGGTGCCCTCGTGCAGGCCGAGCACGAAGTCGAGATCGTCGGGCAGCCCCGTCAGGAACGGCACCTCGGTCGAGCCGGGGTTCGCGAAGAGCGTCGTCAGCCCGCGGCGGCGGAAGACGTCGAACGCCGCGTCGCGGACGCGTGCGACTCGCCTGCGGTGGGAGCGGCGGCGTCTCGGTTGCGTGGTTGGCGGTCTCGATACTCAATGGTCGAAGAAGATGGTCTGTCGCTCGCCCTGAAGGTGGATGTCGAAGCGCAGCCGCCGTCCTCGGCGTCGGCGACGAGCCGCGCGCGCTCGTCCTCTGCGAGCCCGGCGAGGACAGGGTCGGCGGCGTTCGCCTGCGCGCTCGTCGGGGAAGTAGAGCCGTGTGAGCTGATGCTTGAGCAGTCCGCGCGCGATGGACGAAGACGTCGAGGTGCGGCGCCTCGCCCGGCCGCGGCCGCGGGCTTCGAGACGACGAACGAGAAGCGCGCCGCCGTCGTCCGTGCCGCGAGCGGTGCCGCAGCGACCGGCGCTCCGTCGGCTCCCAGACCTCGACCATGCCGTCCGTGATCGGCGCTGCCGTCCCCGTCGAGGAGCTGCGCCGCGCAGCACGAGCGCCGACGGGTCGTCCGGACGGGACGAGCTCGTTCTCGACGCGCCGGCAGAGCCCGATCGCGTAGTACGGGCCGACCGTCTGCGACGGCGTGCTTCGGCAGGCTCAGGGCTCCTCGACCGGCGTCGTGCCGCCGCCGCCGCGGCCGAGCACGATGTCCCAGCGGTAGCCGAGCGCCCAGTCCGGCTGCGTCGTGCTCGAGGTCGAAGCTCGAGACCAGCAGCTCGCGCGCCTTCGGGTCGCGGACCGAGTGGAAGATCGGGTCGAACGCGAACAGCGGGTCGCCCGGGAAGTACATCTGGGTGACGAGCCGCTGCGTGAACGCCCGCCCGAACACCGAGAAGTGGATGTGCGCCGGGCGCCACGCGTTCTCGTGGTTGCCCCAGGGGTACGAGCCCGGCTTGATCGTGACGAAGCGGTAGTTGCCCGTCGGCGTCGGTGAGGCAGCGGCCGGCACCGGAGAAGTTCGGGTCGAGCGGCGCGGGATGCTGGTCGACGACGTGGTGGTAGCGGCCGGCCGCGTTCGCCTGCCAGACCTCGACGAGCGCGCCGCGGACGGGCCGGCCGTCCTCGTCGAGCACCCGGCCGCTGACGACGATCCGCTCGCCGAGCGGCTCGCCGGCGTGCTGCCGCGTCAGGTCGTCGTCGAGCTCGTCGATCGCGCTCCTCCCCGAACACCGGCCCGGCAAGCGCGTGGAGCTCCTCGGGCAGCGACACGAGCGGCCGCGTCGGCGCGCGCAGCCGCGTCGAGCGGTAGCCCGGGTAGTCGACCTGGACCTCCGGCGCCGAAGGCCGGATCGTCCGGGAGAACGACCGGCTCGCTCGATCGGTCCGCGCTCACGCGCCTCCCTCGTCTCGAGCGACCGGAGCGCCGCGAGCTCGTCGTCGGTCGGCGGCTCGGTGTCGCGCGACGTCGTCCGCGACCGCGAGCGGCCAGCCGGTCGCCGCGCGTGCGTCGTCGACGCGTCGCACCCGGGTGGACGTGCGTCACGAGCGCCAGCTTGCCGTCGCGCGGCTCGAGGACGCCGAGGTCGGTGACGACGACGCGCACGCGGTCGCCGCGGCTCGTCTTGAAGTCGAGCTGCTCGACGAACGCGCGCGCGCGTCTGGCGCAGCATCACGAACACGTCGCGCGACGGACGGTCGCGATCTCGGGCGCGCCGCCGCCGCCGGGCAGCCGCACCTTCGGCGTGCGCGTAGTCCCCGATCACGGTGCTGTTCAGGTTCCCGTAGCGGTCGATCTGCGCGGCGCCGAGGAAGCCGACGTCGATGCGGCCGCCCTGGAGCCAGTAGGCGAACATCTCCGGCACCGAGACGACGGTGTCGGCGGTCTCCGCCAGCTCGCCGTCGCCGATCGAGAGCGGCAGCTTCGGTCGGCTTCGCGCCGATCGTGCCGCTCTCGTAGACGAGCACGCAGCCCGGCGCGTGCGTGCGCCGCGCGAGGTTCGCGGCCAGGCTCGGGCAGGCCGATGCCGACGAAGCAGACGGTGCTCGTTCGTCAGCCGCCGCGCGGCGTCGACGGCCATCATCTCGTCCGCGCGTGAACGCTCACGCCGCGGCACCGCCTCTCGAGCACGTGCTCGCTGCATCCAGGCGCGTGAAGGGTCGCGGTCGCGGCTGATCGCGTCCCAGGCGACGTAGAAGTCGTTGTCGCGCTCGTAGTAGCCGTGCGCGTACGACGGGTGCGCGCCCCCGGGGACGCACGCGACGGCGTCGATCACCCAGGAGGGCAGGACGACGCCGCCCGGCCGCGGTCGAGCTCGTCGACGATCTCCTCGACGGTCACGATCGAGCGCGTCGAGGCGAGCACGACCTCCTTCTGGACGCCGGTGATCCCCCAGAGCTGGACGTTGCCGTCGCCGGTCGGCCTGCTGCGCGTGGACGATCCCGACGTCGGGGCGGTGTGCCGGCACGGCGGCGAGCTCCTCGCCGGTGAACGGGCAGGTGATCGCCGCGACGCGCGTGTGCGCCGACGAGGTCGGTGCCGCGCGTAGCCCGCGCAGCACGCCGAACGGCAGGCTCGCGGCGCCGGCCGCGTAGGCGGCCGCCATCCCCGCATGCGAGTGCTCCTCGAGCTCGAGCGGCGCCGGCCAGCCGTGCTCGACCGCGTCGCGCAGCCGGTGCAGCGAGCCGACGCCCGGGTTGCCGCCCCACGAGAAGACGAGCTTGCGCGGCGCAGCCCATGCCGATCAGCTGGTCGTAGATGACGTCGGGCGTCATCCGCACGAGCGTCAGGTCGCGCCGGCCCTGCCGGATCAGCTCGTGCCCGGCGGCGAACGGGATCAGGTGGGTGAAGCCCTCGAGGGCGACGACGTCGCCGTCGTGCACCAGTTCGGAGACCGCCTCGCTGAGCGCAACGATCGGCACGCGACTGCGACGCTAGGCGATGATCGGTTCGGCTGTCAAGAACAGCGTTCCAATTATCGGAACATCAGAGGCCGAGTAACGAGGCGGCGTTCTCCTTGAGGATCAGCGGCCGGACCTCGTCCTTGATCGGCAGCTCGGCGAAGTCGGCGAGCCAGCGGTCGGGCGTGATCAGGGGGAAGTCGGAGCCGAAGAGCACCTTGTGCGCAGGAGGCGTGTTCGCGTACCGCACGAGGATCTCGGGGAAGTACTTCGGCGACCAGCCCGAGAGGTCGATGTAGACGTTCGGCTTGTGCAGCGCCACCGAGATCGCCTCGTCCTGCCACGGGAACGACGGATGCGCGAGCACGATCTTCAGGTCGGGGAAGTCGACCGCGACGTCGTCGAGCTCCATCGGGTTCGAGAACTTGAGCCTGATCCCGCCGCCGCCGCGGCACGCCGGCGCCGATGCCGCTGTGGCCGGTGTGGAAGAGCGCCGGCAGGCCCGCCGCCTCGATCACCTCGTAGAGCGGGTAGACGCTGCGTCGTTCGGGAAGAACCCCTGGGAGTTCGGGTGGAACTTGAAGCCGCGCACCCCGTGCTCGGCGATCAGGCGGCGGGCGCGCGGACGCCGTCGGCGCCGCGGGCCGGGTCGATGCTCGCGAACGGGATCAGGACGTCGGCGTTCGCGGCGCGCGATCTCGGCGATCTCCTCGTTCGGGATCGGGCGCCGCTCCGGTGACCGACTGGCTGTCGACGCCGAACACGACCGCGGCCATGTTCCGCTCCCGGTAGTAGGCGGCCACGTCCTCGCGGTCGGAAGCGCGCTCGTTGCCGAAGTACTTCGCCGCGCCTGCCCGCAGCTCCGGCCGGAAGCGGGTCGATGCCCGGTGCGCGAAACCTCGGCGTGCGTGTGCACGTCGATCGCCGTCACCCGGTCAAGGTCGATCAGGACGCCAGCCGTTCGAGTATGCGAGACAGGTGACCGATTAGTGGACATGTGCCGCTCGCGTGGGGTTATATACCGCTCAGGTGGAGACGGTCAAGGTCGAGGTCGACGAAGGCATCGCGTGGGTCACGCTAAATCGGCCCGAAAAGCGCAACGCCATGAACCCGACCCTGAACCGGGAGATGATCGACGTGCTGTCGAAACCCTCGACGGCGACGACGCGCGGCGTGCTGGTGCTCACCGGTGCGGGCGACTCGTTCTCGGCGGGAATGGATCTGAAGGAGTACTTCCGCGAGGTGGACGCGCGCCCGAGAACGTCCAGCGAAAGCATCCGGCGCGAAGCCTAGCAATGGCAGTGGCGACTGCTGCGCATGTACCCGAAGCCGACGATCGCCATGGTCAACGGCTGGTGCTTCGGCGGCGCGTTCACGCCGCTCTGTGGCCTGCGACCTGGCGATCGCGGCCGACGAGGCGACCTTCGGTCTCTCGGAAATCAACTGGGGCATCCCGCCGGGCAGCCTGGTCAGCCGCGCCCTGGCCGACACCGTGGGCATCGCGCAGCGCGCTCTACTACATCATGACCGGCAAGACCTTCGGCGGGCAGAGGCGGCGGAGATGGGGCTCGTCAATGGAGCGTGCCCTGGCGCAACTGCGTGAGTGACGTCGAGAACTCGCGCGCAAGCTGCTCGAGAAGAACCCGGTCGTGCTGCGTGCAGCCAAGCATGGCTTCAAGCGTTGCCGCGAAATGACCTGGGACACGGCCGAAGATTACCTCTACGCCAAGCTCGAGCAGTCGCAGTTCCTCGACACCGAAGGCGGCCGGGAGCAGGGCATGACGCAGTTCCTCGACGAGAAGTCGATCCGCCCCGGCCTCGAGACGTACAAGCGCGAAGGCTGAGATGATCGGGGTGGACGAAAGGAGATCGACGTGACCAGCGTGAAGTCCGACATCAGGGAGTACCGGCAGTTCATCGGCGGCGAGTGGGTCGACGCCGCGGAGGCGGCGACGTTCGAGGATCGCGACCCGTTCACCGGCGACGTCGTCGCGACGTCGCCGCCGGGCACGCGGGCCGACGCCGCGCGCGCGCGATCGCGGCCGCCGCGGCGGCCTTCCCGGCCTGGGCGCAGACGCGCCCGGCCGAGCGGCAGCGGATCTTCCTCAAGGCCGCCGACATGCTCGAGAGCCGCCGCGACGAGATCGTCACGCTGCTCGCGCGCGAGACGGGCGCGAGCTTCGGCTTCGGCATGTTCCAGATGGGCTTCGTGCCGGGCCTGTTCCGCCAGGCGGCGGCGCTCGCGTACGCGCCGCTCGGCCAGATCATCCCGTCGGACCACCGGGGACGCTCGCGATGGGCATCCGCAAGCCGGTCGGCGTCGTCGGGGCGATCGCGCCGTGGAACGCCGCGCTGATCCTGTCGGCCCGCTCGATCGCCGCGCCGCTCGCGCTCGGCAACACGGTCGTGCTGAAGCCGTCCGAGCTGGTCGCCGTTCGTCGGCGGGCTGCTCTGGGGCGAGATCTTCGCCGAGGCCGGCCTGCCGCCGGGCGTCCTGAACATCGTCACGCACGCGCCCGGCGAGGCGGCGCCGATCGGCGACGAGCTGGTCGAGAACCCGGCGTCCGCCGGATCAACTTCACCGGCTCGACCGCGACCGGCCGGCGGCTCGCCGAGGCGGCGGGCCGCCAGCTGAAGCGCGTCGTGCTCGAGCTCGGCGGCTACAACCCGCTGATCGTCCTCGACGACGCCGACCTCGACTACGCGGTCAACGCCTCGGCGTTCGGCGCGTTCCTGCATCAGGGGCAGATCTGCATGTCGACGCGGCGCATCTTCGTCGAGCGCGGCGATCGCCGACGAGTTCATCGCGCGGCTCGCCGAGAAGACGAAGGCGCTGAAGGCCGGCGACCCGAACGAGCACGACACGATCATCGGCCCGCTCATCAACGAGGGCGCGCTGCTCGATGGTCTGCGCGCGCGTCGACGACGCGGTCGCCGAAGGGCGCGAAGGTGCTCGCCGGCGGCGAGGCCGTCGGGCCGTGCTACCGCGCGACGCTGATCACCGACGTGCCCGGCGGACTCCGACTTCGCCAGGCTCGAGACGTTCGGGCCGGTCGCCGCGGTCGAGGTCGTCGACTGCGCCGAGGCGGGGTCGCAGCGGGCCAACGAGACCGCGTACGGGCTGTCGCGCCGGCATCATCACCAGCGACACCGACCGCGGCTTCGCGCTCGCGCAGCAGATCGAGTCGGGCATCGTCCACGTCAACGACCAGCCGGTCGGCGACGAGCCGCAGATGCCGTTCGGCGGCGTCAAGGACTCCGGCTTCGGCCGCTTCGGCGGCAGGCGGTGGTCGACGAGTTCACCGAGCTGCGCTGGATCACCGTCCAGGGCGGCGCCGGCCACCCGTTCCCGTTCTGACCCCCCCCCCGCGCGCCGGGTTTCACGCACGCGCCGGCGCGTAGCCGATCCGGGCCGAGATCTCGGCCGCGGTCCGGCGCAGCGGCGAGACGAGCCGCGCGAGCAGCTCGTCGAAGGAGACCATCGAGCGGTGCACCGCGAGGTTGATCGCGGCGACGACCTCGCCCGACTGCGAGAGCACCGGTGCGGCGATCAGCGCCGGCCGTAGGCGAGCTCCTCGTTGTTGACCGCGAGTCCGTTCGTCGCGGACGCGCTCGAGCTCGGCGAGCAGCTCGACCTGCGCCGTCAGCGTGTTCGGGCCGCGCCGTGTGGAACTCGGTCCGGCTTGAGCACGTCTCGAGCGCGCCGTTGGTCAGGTGCGCGAGCAGCACCTTGCCCATCGACGTGCAGTACGCCGGCAGGCGCGAGCCGACGTGGAGGTTCAGGTCGATGTCCCTCTGCCCCTGCCGCGAGGTGCGGCAGCGCTCGATGTAGACGATGTCGGCGCCGTCCAGCACGGCCATGTTGACCGTGTGCCCCGTCTCGTCGCTCAGCGCCTGGAGGTGCGGAACCGCGAGCTCACGCAGGTCCATCGAGTTGATCGCGGAGAAGCCCGAGGTCGAGCACCCGTGGACCGAGGCGGTACTTCCGCGTCGACGGATCCTGATCGAGGTAGCCGAGCCCGGCGAGCGTCGCGATGTAGCGATGCGTGGTCGAGCGGCTGAGGCCAACCTCCCGCGCCAGGTCGCTGACCCCGAGCAACGTGCGACCGGTCCGGAAGGCTGAGAGGACCGCCAGCCCCCGCTCGAGCGACTGAGAGTATGCGCCTGGTCTCGCAGCACTCGCCACCAGCGTGTTCTACATGTTCGGACAGCTGTAGCGCCCAGCACTCAACGGTCGACCCTGACGACGGCTTTCATCACCTCGGTGCGGTGGGTCATCGCGTACTCGATCGCCGCCGGGGCATCGTCCAGGCCGAACTCGTGGGTCAAAAGCTTGGCCGCGGTGTCGCGCCGGCGGGAGACGAGGTCGACGGCGTCGACGAACTCGCTCGCGCGACAGCAGCTCGACCCGAGCACGTCCACCTCCTTCAGCGGCAGATCGCCCACGCGCATCGGGGTGCGCTCGCTCGAGAGGCTGACGACGACGCACGCGGCCGGCGTTTGCCACGATGTCCACCGACACCTGCGCGAGAGCGGCAACGCCAGTCGCCTCGAGCACCACCGCCGGCCCGTCGCGTCCCGCCCATTCCCGTGCGGCTGCGACGAGATCGCCATCGGGGGCGAGCTCGAGCACGTCCGCTCCGATCGCCTCGCCAAGGCGAAGCCGGCTCCCGACCGCGTCGACGAGCAGCACCGAGGCGCCGCGGTCGGTCGCTGCCAGCGCAAGGGCCTGGCCGATCGGACCCGCGCCGAGGACGACCACCCGCTCACCGGCTTCCACCCTCCCCCGAGCGACAGCGCGAACGGCGATCGAGACCGGCTCGACGAGCGCGGCCAGCCCCGGATCGAGGTCTCCGACGGCGAAGACCTGTGCCGCAGATACCAGCAGCTGGTCTTGCAGCGCACCGTCCTCATGCACGCCGATCAGCGCGATGTCGACGCATGCGTTCGGGCGGCCGACGCGGCAGGCGAAGCAGCGGCCGCAGCCCGAGACGGGCCAGAGCGCCACGCGCAGCCCCGGCACGAGCTCGGGCGAACAGCCCTCGCCGACGTCAAGGATCGTCCCGGCGGCCTCATGGCCCTGGATGCGTGGGTACAGCGACGACGGGTCGTCGATCGTGCCGAGGTCGCCCAGGAAGTAGTGGAAGTCCGATCCGCAGAGACCGACGGCCTGCGGTTGCACGAGCACCTGGCCGGGACCGGGCGCGCCGGGCTCGGGCACCGACACGACCTCCATGACTCCCCGCGACCGGGTCACGGCTGCCCGCATCATGCCCACCGGCTGATCGAACACCCTCGACGACGCGTGCGCAACAACGGCAACACCTCAACGAGCCGGCGGCTCGGGCACGCCCAGCTCGTCCTGGAGCTCGATGCCGAGCGCGAGCAGATCCCAGTCGGACGCAGCAGGCCCGATCAGCGAGACACTCACGGGTAATCCGCTCACGGCGCCGACGCCGGCCGGCAGCGCGACGACCGGGAAGCCCGTCCAGTCCCAGAAGTGCGTCAGGGAGATGAGCGCGTAGTCGGTGCCCGCGTGCGCGTACCCGTCGCCGCGACGCGGTGCGACGACCGGGATCGTCGGCTCGAGCACGGCGCTGATGCGGTGCTCGTCCAGCCAGTCCGCCCAGGCCGCGGTCGTCGCTCGCCGTCGGGCTTGCACCGCCACGTACCGCTCGCCCGTCACGGCCCTCCTCTCGCCCAACTCGACCCACTCGCGTAGCGCCGGGCGGTAGAGCTCGCGCCGGTCGTCGAAGCGGCGATGGTAGGCGAGCATGTCGGTCGTGAGGATGTCGAGGAAGTCGTCTCCGACATCGGCTCCCAGCTTGGGCGGCGACGGTTCGAGCAGCGTCGCGCCGAGGTCGCCGCAGACCGCGAGCGCGCGTTCGAATCCGGCGGTCACCTCGGCGTCCAGCTCGACACCGGCCAGGCGCGGCGACACCGCGATGCGTGCCCCGGCCAGCAGCCGTGCCGCGCCACCGCCCTGGAAGGGCGTCGGCCCGGAGGCGTGGAGCGCGGTGTCCGCGCGACCTCGGTCGGGCCCAGTCATCCCCGCGAGCAGCAGACGACAATCGACGAGCGCTCCGCGCCATCGGGCCCGCGTGGTCGAGGCTCCACGAGAGTGGCACCACACCGGCGAGCGAGACGCGGCCCCGGGTGGGCTTGACCGTCGACGTTCCACAACAGGCCGAGGGGATGCGCAGCGAGCCCGCCGTGTCGGTGCCTGTCGCCGCCGGCACCATGCGGGCTGCCAGCGCCGCCGCCGATCCGCCGCTCGAGCCACCCGCCGAGCGCTCGAGCGCCCACGGGTTGCCAACCTGGTCGGTCGTTCCACCCGCGGCGAACTCATGCGTGTGCACGTGCCCGATCAGGACCATCCCGGCCGCTTCCAGGCGCTTCCAGACGTCGCAGTGGTCGGCGGGAACGTCCTCCAGGAGGGCGCTCGACGCCGTTACCGGCTTCCCGGCCACGCCGTAGAGGTCCTTCAGCCCCACTGGGACGCCGAGCAGCGGTGACGGGTCGCTCTCGGCCCCCAGGCGCGCGTCGGCACGTGCCGCGGCCGCGACGGCGTCGTCCTCGTACAGTCGCACCCAGGCGTTGATCGAGGTCGGGTCTCCCTCATGGCTGCGCGTCCCGTCGATCCGGCGGATCCTGTCGAGGCAGGCTGCGACCAGTTCGCTTGCGGACGCCTCACGACGGGCGAGCAGGTCTGCGGCTTCGGAGACGCCGAGGCGGGTGAGGTCGCTACTCGTCAGCGCAGATCGTCGATCACGTGGACGTCGCTTCGGCAATAGCCCGGATCGTTCCCCCTCTGCATGATCACGCCTTCGCGCCACGTGCGGTATCCGCGGCGGAGGAGTCTGCGGTACGCGTCGTGACGGGCCGTGTTGACGCCGACCACGAGGCGACCGAGGCCGCGCCCGGTCGCAAGTGCCTCACAGCCGTCGAGCAGCCGCTCGAATCGGGTTCCGGCCCCGGCTCCGGGACGCACCGCCCCGAACTTGACGAAGCAATTGCCGCTTCCCGCTTCGCCTGCACCGAGATGGCAGACGGCAAAGCCATTCAGTCCGGAGTCGTCGTAGAGGAGCAGCGTGTCACCGATGCGCTGCGCGTTCGTGGCGTGTATCTCGTGTCCGACGTCGAGCCCGGCAAGAATCGAGTCGGTCAGCTCGCCACAGGCAGTGAGCGCTGTCTCGCGCTGGTCCTCAGGCAGTTCGGAGAACACGGGGTCGCGCTGAGGCGGTCTCGTCGGCGCGGCGAACTTCTCCATCAGCGGCGTCAGGTGTTGCGGCCAGAAGTCAAACTTCTGGTAGAGGCCGATGTGCTTCGCGCTCTGCGGGAACGTGAAGACCGCGGCGTGGCTAACCTCCCACTGCTCGAAGAGTCTCAAGACCGGTTCGATCAGTAGGCTCGCAAGCCCCCGACCCCACAGCTCCGGCCGCACTGACAGGGGCCCGAAGAAGCCGAAGCTGCCCCAGTGGTTGGCCACGTTGGAGCCGACGACTTCGCCCTTGAACTCCGCGGCGAACACGCAGGAGGGCGCGGCCGCGAAGCGCGGCCGCAGGAACTCCGCGTCGCCGAAGACCGACAGCGGGTCGGGGGAACCCAGGTACGCACCGAAGGCCAAGCGCATGATCAGGTCGGCCTGATCGAGCTCGGACGCCCGAAGTGGCCGAATCAATGCCTCGGCCCGCGTCGATCTCCTCCTCCTCCGCGGCCCGATCCCCGACCTCGTTTCGTCGCTTCTTGACGGTGACACTGCGGGTACGAAGCTACAACACCACCCCCGCGCCTTCCTCCCGCTGGAGGTGTTCGTCGTGATCTCGCAACGCAGCGGACCAGCGACCGGAACACCACGAAGCCCCCATATGCAGGGGGACCTCGTTGTTACTTCGAGATCAAGGGAATGGG
>CAWAWV010000007.1:0-186423 GCA_963785875.1 uncultured Thermoleophilia bacterium
GCAATCGCGATCACGCACACCCCACTCCAACCACCGCGGCGACCTCGCCGCCTGGTTTGTGGGGTCAGCTGCACGTGCCGCCACCCGGAACGCAAGCCCCGAAGCCGCGGCTCCCGCCGGGCGGGCGCGATTATCTCGATCACCTCGCGTCGCGATTCCACGAGCGTGTTCGAGATCGAAGAGGAGTACGCCGACACGACCCCGTTCGAAGCCGCCGGGTTCAAGGTCGTCCCACGGCGCGTCGCGCACTACACCCAGCCGACTTTCGGTTTCCGCGTTCGAGGTCGAGCGGCAAGGTCGCTGCGTTCTCCTCCGACAGATGCCCTCGATGCCCGCACTCGCGGAGCTTGCCGCCGGAGCAGACATCTTCCTCTGCGAGGCGACACTCGATGAAACGGAACCGGGGGCCGCGCGGCCACCTCACGGCGGGCGAGGCGGCCGCCGCAGCACTTGCGGCCGGCGCACACCGGCTCCTGCTCGTGCATCGCCCGGCCGAGGCTCCTGAAACCGACCCCCGACGGGTTAGAGCTCGCGTACGACGGCCTCGAACTGCAGCTCTAGCCGCTCGTCAGAAGACCGGCGTCTCGCGCCAGATGCCCCACACCTCGCGGAGCGCGTCGCACATCTCGCCCATCGTCACGTAGGCGCGCGCGGCGTCGACGATCGGCGGCATGAGGTTGCGATCGTCGCGCGCGGCGTCCTCCTTCAGCCGCGCGAGCGCCGCCTCGACCGCGGCGCGAGTCGCGCCGCGCGCGCAGCGCCTGCACGCGCTCGATCTGCTTGCGCTCGAGCGCGGGGTCGATCTGCAGGAGCTCGAGCGGCGGCTCGTCCTCGAGCTCGTAGCGGTTGACGCCGACGACGACGCGCTGCCGCGCCTCGACCTCGGACTGGTAGCGGAACGCCGCCTCGGCGATCTCGCGCTGGAAGAAGTTCTCCTTGATCGCCGCGACGACGCCGCCGAGCTGCTCGATCCGCTCGAAGTAGTCGTACGCCTGGCGCTCGAGCTCGTTCGTCAGCTCCTCGACGTAGTAGGAGCCGCCGAGCGGGTCGATCGTGGTCGCGACGCCGGTCTCGTGCGCGATCACCTGCTGCGTGCGCAGCGCGATCCGCACCGCGTCCTCGGTCGGCAGCGCGAGCGCCTCGTCGAAGCGAGTTCGTGTGCAGCGACTGCGTGCCGCCGAGCACCGCCGCGAGCGCCTCGATCGCGGTGCGCACGATGTTCATCTCGCGGCTGCTGCGCGGTCAGCGACACGCCGGCGGTCTGCGTGTGGAAGCGCATCAGCCACGAGCGCGGGTTCTTCGCGCCGTAGCGCTCGCGCAGCTCGCGCGCCCAGATCCGGCGCGCGGCGCGGTACTTGGCGATCTCCTCGAAGAAGTCGATGTGCGCGTTGAAGAAGAACGAGAGCCGCGGCGCGAACTCGTCGACGTCGAGGCCGCGCTCGACGCGCCGCCTCGACGTAGGCGAAGCCGTCGGCGAGCGTGAACGCGAGCTCCTGCGCCGCGGTCGAGCCGGCCTCGCGGATGTGGTAGCCGGAGATCGAGATCGGGTGCCACAGCGGCATCTCCCGCGCGCAGAACTCGATCATGTCGGTGACGAGCCGCATCGACGGCTCGGGCGGGAAGATGTACTCCTTCTGCGCGATGTACTCCTTGAGGATGTCGGTCTGGACCGTGCCGCGCAGCCGCTCGCGCGGCACGCCCTGCTGCTCGCCGACGCAGACGTAGAACGCGAGCAGGATCGCCGCCGGCGAGTTGATCGTCATCGACGTCGAGACCTCGCCGAGCGGGATCCCGTCGAACAGCGTCTCCATGTCGTCGAGCGAGTCGATCGCCACGCCCTCGCGCCCGACCTCGCCGAGCGAGCGCGGGTGGTCGGAGTCGTAGCCCATCAGCGTCGGCATGTCGAACGCCGTCGAGAGGCCCGTCTGGCCGTGCTCGAGCAGGTAGCGGAAGCGCTCGTTCGTCTCCTCGGCCGTGCCGAAGCCCGCGAACTGCCGCATCGTCCAGAGCCGGCCGCGGTACATCGACGGGTAGACGCCGCGCGTGAACGGGTACTCGCCCGGGTAGCCGAGGTCGCGCTCGTAGTCGACCTCGACGTTGTCGGGCGTGTGGAGCGGCTCGTTCTCGATCCCCGAGATCGTGGAGAAGAGCTCGCCCTGCCGCTCGGGGCCGCCTCGTAGAGCTCCTCGCGCCAGCGCCTGTGCCGTCTGCTTCCGCGGCTCCGTCGTCGCCATGCCGGAATCTTGCCGCATCGCTCAGAACGCGACCGAAAAGCTCCTCCTTGCACCCGGTCGACCGATCACTCGCGCGACGACTCGTACGCGTCCGTGGAGCCGCTTGGGGAGCCGGAACTCGACGATTCCGCGTGCCTGCGGCAGGAGGTCGCGTGGCCGTGGCTGGAGCGTCGCGAGGCGCCGCGCCACACGCCATACCTCCACGACGACCGAGTTACGGCCGAGCCGCTGGTCGACGTTGCCGCCGTTCCGCACGAGCAGGTCGTGGCGCCGTCCCCGAACCCGGAGTGCACCGAGCAGGAGGCGCTCTCGAAGGGCTCCGGGAATGCGCACCTCCACCGGCACGCCGATCCTCACCTGGACGCCGATCCCGGCGCCGCCCGCGCTCCGCGCGGTCAGCAACACGAGTGCAGGCCGATCACCCGGCGCGAGCCGACGACGTGCGAGCGAGCGTACGCCGACCGCCCCGACCCCACCGGCCGCGATCACGTTCCGTCGCTGTCGGACGACGAGGAGCGGCGTGCCCGTGGAGCCCGGATGAGCCGCGGCGCACCCCGCAGGGCGAGCGCGAGCCCGGCCATCCTCACCGAGACCGAGACAACGCCGCGCGTGTGGTTCGCGATGTGCAAGGAGCCGGCGGTGCCGGCCACAATCGTCGTCCGCGAGGGCCACACGACGAGGCCGGCCCGGCGCGGGGCGCCTGCTGAAGCCGGCGCCACCGTCGCGAGGACGACTGCGAGCGTGATGAGCTTCCCGCGCACGGTCAGCGCGGAACGACCGTGTATGTCACCGTCGCCGTGTACTGCCCGGCCGGCACGCTCGGCAGCGCAGTCGTGAAGCCGATCTTCGTCGCCCACACGTCGCCGGCAGGTGCTGGCGCCGTTGACGTCGAGCCGATCGTAAGATCGGGCGCGGGAGCGATCGGAAGCGCAGCGAGAACCGTCGGTGAGATGCCGGTGGCGAGGGTTCCTCCGGCCGGCGCCGCGGCCGCAAGGCCGAGCGGCAGGTCACGAGGTGAGAACGCGCTCCGATGCGCGGTGAGGGTGTAGCCGGCCGCGTCGTTCGACGTCACGGTGACGCCCTCGTTCACCAGCGGCGCCGTTGCTCCGGTGGCGAGAGCGCCGAAGTCGAGTGTCGGCTGGTCGGGCGCGATTGCGATCACCGGCTGGACCTGCAGACGAACGGATGCGCTTGCCGAGGTCGACGACGAGCCGCCTCCGCCCGAGCAGGACGAGGCGGGGGGCGGTCGAGTTCACGGGTGTGGGCGCGGCGGGAGCGAAGTCGTCGCTGTTCGAGTCGGTATCGGTGCATCCGCCCGCTGCGCGTGTGATCGCCGACGTCGCGTCCGGTGCCGGGGCCGCCGCGGCGCCTTCATAATCCGTAGCGCCGCCGTAGCCGACCAGGTCGGCGATCGCCGATGCGCTCGCGCATGACCCGGCCGTGGCACCGCATGAGAGCGGAGCGTGCCGTTGACGACGGCAACTTTGCCGCCGGTGGCGGCAAGATCGTCGTCCCGATCGCGTCGGCCGTCGGCAACGCAGAACCGGTCGTGCCGCCTGACGCGAGCTGCACCAGGTACGCATGGCCGGGCGCGACGATGCCGGACAGCGCCGTCGGCGACCAGGAGGTGCTCGCGGCCGATGCGTTCTGCACCGTCCAACCCGTCAGGTCGACGGACGAAGTGCCGCGGTTGAAGAGCTCGACGTAGTTGTTCGCCAGTGCGGCGCCGCTGTTCCCGCCCGACGCGTAGAGCTGAGCAACGACGAGGGAGGTGGAGACGCCGTCTGCGTGAGCCGCGGACGACGCGCACAGAAGCGCGATGACGAGGGGGACGAGCAACAGATGGCGATGGCGCATGTGGTCTCCGATCCAGTGGCTGTGCGGGGTCGCCTTCCGGTGTACCGGCGGTACACCGCGAGCGAAATACTCCTGCACCGATTGGCGCGCTCTTGGCACGCCGTCGTGACGGTTTCGCTACCGCTCGCCGCCGGGCTGCCAGAGCGGCTCCTCGCCGCCGGGTTCGCGGCGCGGGCGAGCACGAAGAGCAGGTCGGAGAGGCGGTTCAGGTAGCGACCGTCGAGCGGGTTGACCGGCCGCTCGGCCGCGGCGGCGAGCACCTCGCGCTCGGCGCGGCGGCAGGCCGCGCGCGCGACGTGCAGCCGCGCGGCGGCCTCGGTCCCGCCGGGGAGGACGAAGCTGCGCAGCTCGGGCAGCGGCGCGTTCGCCTCGTCGCAGTCGGGCTCGAGCCGGTCGATCGCAGCCTGCGCGACCCGGAGCTTGCCGTCGTCCGGCTGCGAACGGGACGCAGAGGTCGGCGCCGAGGTCGAAGAGCTCGTTCTGGATGCGCTCGAGCCGCGCGTCGGGCGCAACGACCTGCGCCCAGCCGAGCAGCGAGTTGAGCTCGTCGACGGCGCCGAACGCCGCGGACGAGCGGATCGAGCTTCGAGACGCGCGACCCGTCGCCGAGCGAGGTCTCGCCGGCGTCACCGCCGCGCGTGTAGATCCGCGTCAGCCGTACCGGCTCGTCGCGGACGGCGTGGCAACGAGCTCGTTCCTCCCGAGGATCGCGGGCGATCACGAGCCGCTGGATCTCGCTCGTGCCCTCGTAGATCTCCGTGATCTTGGCGTCGCGGTAGTAGCGCTCGACGGGGAACTCCTTCGTGTAGCCGTAGCCGCCGAGGATCTGGATCGCCTCGGCGGTCTGGCGCCGCGCCATCTCCGACGCGAAGAGCTTCGCCTTCGCTCCCTCCTCCGTGTGCGGCAGGCCGCTGTCCTTCGCCCACGCGGCGCGGTAGACGAGCAGCCGCGCCGCGTCGATCTCCGTCGCCATGTTCGCGAGCTTGTGCTGGATCGCCTGGAAGTCGGCGATGCGCTGCCCGAACGCCTCGCGCTCGAGCGCGTACGCGCGCGCCACGTCGTACGCCGCCTGCGCGATCCCGACGGCCTGCGCGCCGATCCCGATGCGGCCGCCGTCGAGCGTCGCCATCGCGATCCGGAAGCCGCGGTTCTCCTCGCCGAGCAGCCGATCCGCCGGCATCGGCGTATCCACGCGATGTCGTACGTCGACGACGAGTTCAGGCCGAGCTTCTCCTCCTCGCGCGTCACCTCGACGTGCGCAGGCGTCGAGCACGAACGCCGAGACACCGCGCGCGCCTGCGAGTGCCGGGTCGGTGCGCGCGAAGAGAAGGAACGGACCGGCGAACGCGCCGTTCGTGATCCACTGCTTCGTCCCCGAGATGTGCCAGCCGCCGTCCGTCTGCTCCGGCCGTCGTGACGAGCGCGCCGGCGTCGGAGCCGGCGCCCGGCTCGGTCAGCGCGAAGCCGCCGATCGGCTCGCCCCGCGCGAGCGGCGGCACGAACCGCGCGCGCTGCTCGTCGCTGCCGAACGCGAGCAGCGGCAGCGTGCACGCCGACGTGTGCACCGCGACGGTCACGCCGACGCCGGCGTCGGCACGCGACAGCTCCTCGAGCACGAGCACGTACGAGAGGAAGTCGGCGCCGGCGCCGCCGTGCTCCTCCGGCACGCAGACGCCGAGCAGGCCCGAGCTCGGCGAGCTGGTCGAGCAGCTCGCGCGGGAAAGCGTGCGCGCGATCCCACTCCGCCGCGTGCGGCTCGATCTCGGCGGCGGCGAACTCCCGCGCGAGCGACTGGATCTCGCGCTGGTCGGCCGTGAGCTCGAAGTCCACGCGCGGAGCCTACCCCGACTGAGGCGGCGCGCGATCTGGCGTCGGACGAGGCTCTCGACCAGCGTGCGGAGGCCATGCTCGACGCTGGTCGCCGAGGACGTCGGCGTCGCGCCGTGGAGCGCGGCGCTCGAACCGGCGCCGACGACGAGGCGGCAGCGAAGCTCTTCGCGCCGCCGCGCCGAGGTCGCGCCAGGGCGGTCGAGGTCCTGCTGCGGACCGCGCCGCTGAAGCGGTCGCGTGAGCGCGTGGCGTTGCCGTCGCGGCGAGACGCATCGCCCGCTCAGCCGGCAGAGACCGCCAGGTCGTCTCGTCGTCGTTCCAGCGACGGAGCGCGCCGGCCACCTCGTGCGACGCGCCGGGCAGCACGCCGCCGCGGTGTCCGACGATCGAGCGCGGGAAGATCGAGTCGCTCTGGCGGCAGACCGACGTGCCGACCGCACCCGCCGGTCGCCTGACGTCGGCTCGTCTACTTCGGCTCGGCCTCGAGCTTGTAGCCGACGCCGAAGCGCGTCTGGATGAACGAGTGCCGCGGCGCGAGGCGGTCGAGCTTCTGGCGCAGGCGGCGGACGAAGACGTCGACGGTCCGGTCGCGGTGCGTCTCGCGCCTCCCCCACACCTTCTGCAGCAGCTCGTCGCGCGTGACGACGCGGCCGCGGTCGAGCGCCAGCGTGTAGAGGAGCCTGAACTCGGTCGGCGTCAGCCCGGCGCTCCGGCCGTCGACGAACGCCTGCACCTCGCGCGGGTCGATGCGCAGCTCCTCGATCTCGATCGGCTCGCCGCGCCGCTCCTCCGCGGGCCGCACGCCGCGCCGCGCGGCGGCGCCGACACGCGCGACCAGCTCGCGCATCGAGAACGGCTTCACGAGGTAGTCGTCGGCGCCGATCTCGAGCGCGTGCACGCGGTCGTGCTCGGTGCCGCGCGCCGAGACGACGACGATCGGCGTGCCGATGCCCTCGGCGCGCGCGGTCTCGATCAGCTTCCAGCCGTCGAGCTCGGGGAGCATCAGGTCGAGCACGCAGACGTCGGGGTTCTCGAAGCGCAGCCGCGCGAGCCCGAGCTCGCCGCGGCCGACGACGATCGGGTCGAACCCCGCGGCGACGAGATGCCGCGCCATGCCGTCGGCGATCACGTTGTCGTCCTCGACGATCAGGATCTTCGCCACGCCCTTACCATAGATCGATGGCCGGTTCGGACCAGGTGACGGGATGGTGACGATCCGGTGAATCGCGAGAGGACGACGCGGGAGTCGCGAGGAGTCGCGACGGGACACCGAGCCGTCGTTCGACGAGCTGCGCACCGGCTTCACGGCCGCCGTCTCGCACGAGCTGCGGACGCCGCTGGCGCGGATCCTCGTGCTGCTCGACTCGGCCGATCTTCCCGGCGCCGACGTCGACGCGCTGATCGACGCAGGCCCGCGCCGAGGTCGAGCACGCGGGCGCGCTGATCGACGAGATCCTCTTCCTCTCGGAGCTCGAGAGCGGCAAGGAGGTGGTCACGCTCGGCCGCACGAACGCGCTGCCGGTGCTCGAGCAGGTGGTCGAGCAGATGGACGACGCCGCGGCCCGGGCCGGGCGTCGACGCTGCGCGCCGAGGGCGATCCCGACGTCGACGTGCCGCTGCGGCCGCGAATGCTCCGCATCGTCGCCGAGAACCTCGCCGAGAACGCGATCCGCTACGCCGGCCACGGCGCGCGCTTCACATTCTGCGTCGCGCGGGGAGGCGACTTCGTGGTGTTCACCGCCGCAGACGACGGTGTCGGCGTGCCGACGCCGCCCTCGACCGGCTGTTCGAGCGCTTCTGGCGCGCCGACGCCGCACGCACGTCGCGCGGAACCGGGCTCGGGCTCTCGATCGTGAAGCACGTCGTCGTTGCCGCGGGCGGGGACATAGCCGCGGACGGAGGCCCCGGTGCGGGGCCTCCGTATCCGCGCCACGTTCCCCGGCTAGACCTGCGGTTCTAGCTGCTGCTGTGCACCTTGTTCAGGATCTTCTCCGACGCCACCAGCACCTGCTTCGGGATGGGTACGTAGCGGAGCTTCACCCCGAACGTCTGCCCCTTCGTCAGGGCCCAGAAGACGAACTTCCTCAGCGGAACTGCGTTCCCTGTGCTCGCCGGGATGATGACGTAGGTGTAGGTGGAGATCGGGTAGGCACGCTTCTCCGACTTCGGCGGGTTGACGATATGCATCTCGCCGTTCGCCGGCACCTTCTTGAACGAAGCGGCCGCTGCCGTGATCGACTTGATGCCCGGCGTCGTGTACTTGCCAGCCGCGTTCTTCACCGCCATCACGGCGATGTGATTCGTGACCGCATAAGCGATGTCGGCGTAGCCGATCGCACCCGCGGTGTTCTTGACCACGCCGGAAACGCCGGACGAGCCCTTGCCGCCGACGCCAACCGTGAATGCCGGCTGCGTCGAAACCCCGATCTTCCGCTTGAACGCAGGGCTGATCGAGGACAGGTAGTCCACGAAATTGTAGGACGTGCCCGACCCGTCCGAGCGGTAGACCGGCGTGATCTTCTCGCTCGGAAGCGAAATGCCGGGATTCAGCGCCTTGATTGCCGGGTCATCCCAGCTCGTGATCTGGCCGAGGTAGATCTTCGCCAGTACCGGCCCGGTGATGTGCAACGGCGCGTGTGCGTTCGTCTTGACGTTGACCATCACTGCAGTACCGCCAAGCGCCCACGGAAGCTGGTAGCACCCCTTGCAGTTGGTGAATTGATCGGCCGTCAGAGGCGCGTCCGAGGCGCCGAAGTCGACAGTGCGGTTCGTGATCGCCTGGATCCCACCGCCGGAACCGATCGGCTGGTAGACGATGTTCACACCCGTGGCCGACGGATATGCCGCCTGCCATTGGGAGACGAGTGGCTGCACGAATGTGCTGCCTGCGCCGACGAGCTGTCCGCCCGACCGCTTCGTCTGGCCCGCGGTGGCGGCCGCAGCGAGGCAGCCCGCCAGCGCCGCTAGCGCAATCGGCAGCATCCACAACCTGCGCCTGGTGACGCTGAAACTCATTTGAGAACCTCTTTCTTCCTTCGTCGTTTTCACGTCGTGATTCAGGGCGGAGTCTCACCCCGGCCAGGCGAGACGTGGGCTGACCCGCAGTGACGTTCTGGTGACGACCTGGTGACTGCGCTACCGCGCGCGGAGCTTCCGCTCGCGCCGCGACAGGACATATCGCGCGGTCAGGCTCAGCACGAGCACGAAGAGCATCAGGACGAACGCGGCGGCCCAGGCTTGATCGTTCAGGCTCGGGTCGGGTGATTCGGAGTCGAACAGGATGAGCAACGGGACGGCTGCCATGGCGTGACCCGGATCGGTCACGACCTGGTTGGGAAGGAAGATCGACGTTGTGAACAGGAGAGGCGCCGTCTCGCCTGCCGCACGGGCGACAGCCAGGGTCGCTCCGGTCAGAATCGACCCGATCGCCGACGGCATCACCACGAAGACCACGGTGCGCCATTTGCTGACGCCGAGCGCGAGGCTGCCGAAGCGCAGAGAGTCCGGGACGAGCCGTAGCACCTCGATGGTCGACCGGGCGATCACCGGCAACATCACGATTGCGAGCGCCACGGAGCCCTTCCAAGCGGCGTAGCCGGAGCCGACGACAAGCAATGCGTAGGCGAAGATCCCCACGACGATGGAGGGCACGCCATTGAGGACGTCGAGCGCAAGCCTGATGACGCGGGCGATCCGGTTCGAGCTGAACTCCGCCACGTAGACGGCGACGAGAATGCCGACCGGCAGGGTGATCGCTGTCGCGATCGCAACCATGATCGCTGTCCCCACAAGCCCGTTGGCGATGCCGCCGCCGGTCTCGCCAAAGGTCACCTGATTCTTGGTGAACAAATCGAGGTTGAGCGCTTTCACGCCGCGAACGAGGACGGAGATCACCACGATCGCCAACACAGCGACCGCAAGGAACGCCGCAACATAGGCGAGGCCCTCGGCGACGCGGTTGGCTCGCTTGCGCCGGCGCGACTTCCCGCTTGGGCTCAACGAAATGTGGGCTGAGCTCGAGGCTTCCAATCAGACCCTCTGCGTGATCTCGTACCGGCGGACGATCAGCAGCGCCGAGAAGTTCACGAGTAGAGAGATGACAAGGAGGATCAAGCCGAGATAGAAGAGGGATGCGATCTGCAGGTTCGACGCTGCCGCTTGGTACTGCGCCGCGATCCGGCTTGCGAGCGTGTCGCCCGTGTTGAAGAGGTTCGCGGTCAGGTGCGCAGTCGTCCCGATGACCTGCGTCACGGCGATCGCCTCGCCGAGTGCCCGCCCGAGCGCCCAGGAGAACTGCCGAGATCAGGCCGCCGCGGGTGTACGGGAGCACCACTCCGCGCACCATCTCCCAGCGCGTGAGTCCCAGGCCCACCGCTCCTTCCTTGATGTCGCTGGGGACCTGAAGGAAGAGATCGCGACTGATTGCGGCCGTGATCGGCACGATCATGATCGCGAGGACCAGCACCGCCGTGAACATCGTGCTACCCGAGATCGGGCGGGTGGCGAAGAACGGTGTCCAACCGAGCGCAGCGTTCAGCCACGGGCCGAGTTGATTGTGCACGACGGGTCCGAGTACGAGGATTCCCCACAGCCCGAGGACCACGCTCGGAATCGCGGCCAGCATCTCGACGAGTGAACCGACGACACCGCGTACTCCTCCGGGCGCGAGCTCGCTCAGAAAAAGCCCGATCGCGATCGCCACCGGCGCGGCCAGCAATACCGCAAGGCCGGTCACGTACAGCGTGGCTACGAGGAAATCAAGCGCCCCGAACTGGTCGGTGACGGCGTTCCACGTTTCATGCCACAGGAAGCCAAGGCCGAATTTCGAGATCGAAGGTCGGGCCTGACCGATGACCTTGTAGATGATGAGCAGGATGAGCGCGACCACACTCAGCGCCGCCAGGGCCGACACCCAGCGGAGAGCTACGTCTCCCAGGCGATCCAGGATCGAACGCCGAGACGCGAGTCTGTCCTGCGGCGGGCTGACGACCGAGACACCCATCTGCGCGTAAACCCTTGCAGTTCCTCTCCGGCCGCCAGACCCCGTTCACCAGTACGCCACAGGATCTTCACATCTCGTACTCCCGGCGCTCGTCGAGCGTGAGGAACACTCGATGCCATGTCGTCCAACGCGAAGGCAGCGTCGGTGGATATCTCCCTGAGCCTCAAGTCCACTGACGAATCGCCAACCGAGCGGGAGGTCGTCTTCTCGACGGACGCTCTTAGCGTCTCCTACGGATCGCAACTCGCCCTCGCGGGCGTCACTCTCGACATCCACAAGAACCTTGTGACGGCGATCATCGGCCCGTCCGGGTGCGGCAAGAGCACGTTCATCCGTTGCCTGAATCGGATGAACGACCTCGTTCCGGGCGTACGCGTCGGAGGGCAGGTGCTCTACCACGGGATCGACCTCTACGGGCCCAACGCGGATCCCGTCGAGGTTCGGCGGCGCATCGGGATGGTGTTCCAGCGCCCGAACCCGTTCCCGAAGTCGATCTACGACAACGTCGCGTTTGCACCCAAGAAGCTCGGTCTCGCAGGTGACCTGGACGAGCGCGTCGAGAGATCGTTGCGCCACGCTGCGCTGTGGGACGAGGTGAAGGACCGGCTCAAGCGAAGCGCGCTCGGCCTTTCCGGCGGGCAGCAGCAGCGGCTCTGCATCGCGCGCGCCATTGCCGTCGAGCCGGACGTGGTGCTCCTCGACGAACCCGCCTCTTCCCTCGACCCCATCTCGACCTCGGCCATCGAGGATCTGATGCACGAGTTCAAGCGCGACTACACCCTCGTGATCGTCACGCACAACATGCAGCAGGCAGCACGCGTCGCCGACATGACGGCGTTTTTCAGTCTCGACCTCCGCGACGACGGAACCCGCAACGGCATCCTCGTCGAGTACGACGCGACCGAGAAGATCTTCACCCAACCGTCCGACGAGCGGACGGAGGGCTACGTCACCGGACGCTTCGGTTGATGCGCATCTCGTTCACCGAGGAGCTCGCCCAGCTCGAGGCGGCGCTTCAGGAGGAGGGCGAACTCGTCCTGCGCGCGCTCCGCTCGTCACTGAACGCGCTCGCGCGCGGAGACGAGGAGCTCGCCGACGAGGTGATCAGCTTCGACGACGAGGTCGACCGCCGCTACGTCGCGATCGAGACCGGCGTGCAGTCGCTCCTCGCACGCCAGACGCCCGTCGCAGCCGACCTGCGCCTCGTGCTCGCGGTGCTCCGAATCAACCTCCACCTCGAGCGGATGGCCGACTATTGCGTCACCGTCGCCAAGCTGACGAAGCTGATGGGCGATCTGGGCGTTTCGGATGACGGCATCCACCGCTCGATCGAAGACATGGGCCAGCGGTGTGAGCAGATGATCCGCGTCGCCATGGATGCCTTCGCAACCCGCGATGCGGCCAAGGCTGAAACGCTCGTGGAGCTGGACGAGCTGATCGACCGCGCGAACCGGAACGCGACCGAGGACGTCCTGTCACTCGGCGACTCGCCGCAAGAGCGCGAATACGGCCTCCGCATGCTCGTCGTCTCCCGGTGCGTCGAGCGCATCGGCGACCACGCCGTCGACATCGGCGAACAGGTCGCGTACCTGGTGACGGGCGAGTTCCGCGAGTTCAGCGACGCATCGCATCCGGCGTAGCGTCCAGCTCCGTCACGAGCTCGGCCACTCGCGCCCGGACAGCATCGCGAATCGGCCGCACCGCCTCGAGCGGCAACCCCTTCGGGTCGTCGAACACCCAGCGGATCCGACGGACACCGGGCGTCACGGGACAGACCTCCTCGCTGCAGGTCGATACGGCGACGTCGGCCCACTCGAGAAGCTCGCGGTCGAGCTTTCGCGGCACGTGCGCGCTCACGTCGAGGCCCGCCTCGCGCATGGCCGCCACGACCTGCGGGTGCGGCGCCGCGGCGGGCTCGCTGCCCGCCGAGCGGACACCGTGCCGGCCGCCGGCCCCCTCACGGAAGAACGCCTCGGCCATGACGCTGCGACCGGAGTTCGCGACGCACACGAAGAGCACGTTCACGACGGTTGCTCCCCACGCACGAACTGATACGCGAGACCGCCGACCGCGGTCCCGACCACCGGTGCGGTCAGGTAGATCCACAGCGCGTGCAGGTCGCCGCCGACCAGCGCCGGCCCGAGTGATCGCATCGGATTCATGGATGCGCCAGAGATCGGGCCGCCGAACATCGCGTCGAGCCCGATCGTCCCACCGATGGCGATCGCCGCCGCCTCGCCGACCGCGCGCGTGTCCGTCGCCACCGCGAGGATCACGAACATCAGGAACGCGCTCATCACGAGCTCCCACACGAACGACTGAGCCTGCGAGCCCGCGGGCAGAGTGGCGCCCACGTGCGCCACACCCCCGAGCGTCGCACGCAACAACGCAGCGGCCGCAAGAGCGCCGCTGAACTGCGCGGCCCAGTAGAGGACCGCGCGCGACCATGGGAAGTGGCGCGTCACCGCGAACGCGAACGTCACGGCCGCATTGAAGTGCGCGCCGCTGATATGGCCGACGGCGTAGATCCCGAACATGATCACGAGACCGAACGTGATCGCCACACCGACGTGGCCGAGCTGGTGCGTCTTGGCGTCGACCATGACCGCGCCGCAGCCCGCGAAGACGAGCGCGAATGTCCCGATCGCCTCGGCCGCAAGGACGCGGAGCAGGTCGCTGCGCACCGGCCTCAGCAGCCGAGCTTCACGGCCTTGACGATCGCGCCGTGCATGCCGTCGGCGACCTCGTGCGTGAACTCGACGCTGACCTGATCGAAGCCCGCCGCCTCGAGCCCAGCCTCGTACTCGCCCCGCGACAGCGCACCGGCGATACAGCCGACGAAGGAGCCGCGTTCGGCCCGCTGCTTCGGCGTGAGCCTGTCCTCCGCGACGACGTCGCTGACGCCGAGACGCCCGCCGGGCTTGAGGACACGGTGCATCTCCGTCAGGACGGCTGCCTTGTCCGTCGACAGGTTGATCACACAGTTCGAGATCACGACGTCGACCGAGTCGGCGGGCAGCGGGATCTCCTCGATCACGCCCTTCAGGAAGTGCACGTTCCTGACACCGGCCGCTGCTGCGTTCTGCCGCGCGAGCGCCAGCATCTCGTCGGTCATGTCCAGGCCGTAGGCGACACCGCTCGGCCCGACCCGCTTCGCCGAGAGGATGACGTCGATGCCGCCGCCCGAGCCCAGGTCGAGCACCATGTCGCCCTCGCGGAGGTCGGCGACCGCAGTCGGGTTCCCGCAGCCGAGCGATGCAAGCGTCGCGCCGAGCGGGAGCTCGGCCCGCTGCTCGGCGTCGTACCCCGACTCGCCGAACGACTGGCTCGCGTCGTCGGTACAGCACGAGCCGCTGCCGCACCCGCACCCTGCGCCACCTTCGAGAACTGCACGGGCCGCATCCGCGTAGCGGCGCTCGACCTCGTCTCGCAACTGGTTGGCCGCGCTCGTCATCAGCAACACACCCCTTTCAGGTCGGCGACGGCTGCAAGCGTCTCGACGGCTTCGCGCCGAAGCGAGAAGTACGCCCACTTGCCGCGCTGCTCGCGCTCGAGCAGGCCGACATCGGTCAGCTTCTTCAGATGGTGCGAGACCGTCGGCTGCGCGAGGCCCAACGACTCGTTGAACTCGCAGGCACACACGGGCTCACCGGCTTGTCCGATGAGGTTGACGATCCGTACGCGCGCCGGATCGCCGAGCGCCTTGAACAACTCCGCGGTCGCGTCGGCCTCAGCCTCGGACATCACTGCGGCCGCGAGGGGCACGCAGCAGGCGACGGGCTCGAGTGTCGTATCCATGAACTTCAATATATCGAAGAAAGTCGATACGTCAAGTCCACTGTTCGGGGCTGCGACCCGGCGCTAAGCGGCCGCGCGCAGCTCGGGCTCGAGACGCGCGAGGTAGGCCGGTCGCGCGGAGCGGAGGTACGCGACGACCGACGGCTCGTTCTTCGCGCAAGGCAAGAGCGTCTTCCACGTTGCGAGGTGCTCCGGCCGGTGGAAGTCTCCCGTCGCGACGGTCGGGTGTCCGGCGGTGGCGACCCACGAGAACAGCGTGTGTCGGTTGAAGAGCTCGTATCGGTCGACGAGCTCGGCCAGCTCCGGACGCGCGCCGAACGCGGCCGTGCCGCGTGTCGCGCCACCAAGCTCGCTCGGCGAATACGGGTGGGCGGCGACGAGCGCCGCCCCTTCCGCGCGCGCCTGCACGAGCGCGGAATCGAGCCCGGCCGAGACGTCGACGTACGACCGCAGTCCGACCGCGACGGCATGGCCCGCGCGAAAAGGGTCCGGGTCGTCGTACGTGAGCTCGAGGCCGGGAATCACGAGCAGGTCGTACAGGTCGCGCGCCCGCAGCGCCTCCGCGCGAACAGCACGCAGGTAGGCGTCGTAGTTGCCGGCATGAACCTGCACAGGCGCTCCCGTCGCATGGTCGGTGATGGCGAGCACATCGAAACCGCGGCGGCCGTAGAGGTCGCAGAGGTCTCTCAGCCCAAGCGCGCCGTCACTCCAGGTCGAGTGGGCGTGGAGCTCGCAGAGCAAGGGACTGGGCTTCGACTGCATCCATCCGCATTGTTCCTGCCGCGAGCGCGATTTCAGGGTTCGGTATCCGAATCCTCACGCGTTCTTGACGAGGATGTTGCCGACACGCGACGCGGCCGTGTCGCACGCGTCGACCGCGTCCTCGAGCGCCTCGTAGATGTCCTTCCAGCGGATCACGATCACCGGGTCGATCCGGTCGTCCTTGAAGAGGCTCGCCCGCGCGGCGCGCGCGACGTCGTCGGCCTCGTCCTCGATCTCCTTGATTGCGCGGATCTCGTCGGCCGAGCCGCGGAGGCCCTTCAGCGCGCCGAGCAGCACCGCGAGCTCCTCTGCCGCGCGCACGAGCAGGGCGCAGAGCTCGAACGACTGTCTCGTCGGGGTAGCTCGACGCCGTAGAGGCCGAGCAGCTCCGACGCGTTCTCGGTCTTGTCCGCCACCTCGTCGACTGCGAACGCGAGCGTGACGATGTCGTCGCGGTCGTACGGCGTCACGAACTGCGGTTCGTCAGCGAGAGGAGCGCGGAGACGACGCGGTCCGCCGTCGTGCTCGAGCTGCTTCACGTCCTCCTGCGAGGCGGCCGGACGGCTACTCGCGGAACCGCCGCTCGACCGCCTTCGCGATCCGCCGCGGCCCGTGCGCCGGCCTCGCGCGAGCAGCTCGTACATCTCGCTGCCGGAAGGGCCGAGGCCGAGCCTCATCGAGAAGATCACCTTGACCGGGAACCAGAGCGAGCGCGGCAACCGCCGCCGCCGCCGGGATGGTCAGCACCCACGCGAACACGATGTTCCCGGCGACGCCCCAGCGGACCGCCGAGAGGCGCTTCGTCGCGCCTGCGCCCATCACCGCGCCGGAGACGACGTGGGTCGTCGAGAGCGGATAGCCGTACGTGCGTCGAGGCGAAGATGACGGCGCCGGCGGTCGCCTGCGCCGCGAACCCGGCCGGCGGGTCCATCTGGAAGACGCGCTGGCCGAGCGTGCGCATGATCCGCCAGCCGCCGGTGTAGGTGCCGGCGGCGATCGACGACGCCGGCCGCGACTTCACCCAGGTCGGGATGTAGAAGGTGTCGATCGTGCCGTGCGCGTAGAGCGCGAGCGCGATCACGCCCATCGTCTTCTGCGCGTCGTTGGCGCCGTGCGTGAACGCGACCCAGGTCCCGGTCACGAGCTGGCCGAGGCGGAACGATCGGTTCGCGAGGCCGGGCGTCATCCGTTGGAAGACCCAGAAGATCGCGAGCAGCAGCAGGAACGCCGCCGCGAACGCGATCGTCGGCGCCCACAGCGCCGGGATCGGCCACCTTGTGCGCGACGCCGTGCCACTGCACGCCGCTCTCGCCCGACTGCGCGAGCGCGGCGCCGATGAGGCCGCCGATCAGCGCGTGCGACGACGACGACGGCAGGCCGAGCCACCAGGTGATCAGGTTCCAGACGATCGCGCCGATCACGCGCCGCGAGCACGGTCTTCTGCGTCGCCAGGCCGTGTCGATGATCCCCTGCCGACCGTCGTCGCGACCGCCGTCGTGACGAAGGCGCCGCCGAGGTTCGCGACCGACGCGATCAGCACCGCGAGCCGCGGCGAGAGCGCGCGCGTCGAGACGCGACGTCGCGACCGCGTTCGCCGTGTCGTGGAAGCCGTTCGTGAAGTCGAAGGCGAGCGCGACGACGATCGTGATGACGAGGAGCGTCACCGGTTCTTGACGAGGATCGCCTCGAGCACGTCGGCGGCGTTCTCGCAGGCGTCGACCGCCTCCTCGATCTGCTCGTGGATGTCCTTCCAGCGGATGATCGTCAGCGGGTCGGCTGCCCGAGCGGAACAGCTCGGCGATCGCCTCGCGCGGAGCCGGTCGCCCTCGTCCTCGAGCTCGCGCAGCGCGACGAGCTGCTTGCTGCGAGTCGCCGAAGCCCTCGAGCAGCTCGACCGCGTCGTGCAGGCGCGCCGCGGCGCGGTGGACGACGTCGCGCCTGCTCCTGCGCGCGCGCGCGGGACGTCCCTCACCTCGTACGCGTCGATGTTGTCGGCCGCCTCGTCGACGTGGTCGCAGACGTCGTCGATCGCCGACGCGAGCCGGTACATGTCGTCGCGGTCGAACGGGGTCACGAACGTGCGGTTGAGCAGGTTGATCACCTCGTGCGTGAGCCGGTCGCCCTCGTGCTCGGCCTCGCGGATGTCGCGCGAGGCGCTCGCGGCTCTCCGGCCAGCCGCCGAGCAGCTCGACGAGCAGCCGCGCGATCTCGCGCGCGTTCGCCGACGCCTGCGTGAAGAGGTCGAAGAACTCGCGCTTCTGCGGGGTCAGGCGGAGCCGTGCCATCGGCGGGCGTTTTACCAGATCGTTCACCAGATCGTCACGAGAGCCGTCAGGCGACGAAGTAGATCGTGCAGCGCGAGGCCCGGCGAGCGAAGCAGTACACCGCGAACGGCGATCAGCGTGTTCGTCTCGAAGAAGCGCATCAGGAAGCGCACCGCGAGGTAGGCGGTGACCGCCGCGCAGAGCGCGCCGACGAGCGCCTGGCCGCGCACGCCGTCGCCGTCGCTGGCCGAGCAGCTCGGGCAGCTTGAGCAGCGGCGGCGGCGCCGATGATCGGCGTCGCGAGCAGGAACGCGAACCGCGCCGCGTCCTTGTGCGAGAGCCCGACGAGCAGGCCGCCCGCCCATCGTCGCGCCCGAGCGGGAGAAGCCGGGGATGAGCGCGAGCGCCTGCGCCGCGCCGACGCAGAACGCCGCCGCGCCAGCCCATCTGCCGCGCGATCCGCGTGTCGTCGTCGGCCTCGGTCTGCGGCGCGCGGCGGCGCAGCAGCTCGGCCCCGTAGAGCAGGACGCCCGTTGAGCGTCAGGAAGATCGAGGCCGACGTCGCGCGAGGCGAACACCTTGCGCAGCGTGTGCTCGAGCGTCAGCCCGAGGATCCCGGCCGGGATCGTGCCGACGACGAGCAGCCAGCCGAGGCTTCGCGTCGGTGTCGTCCGGCGCGATCTCGCGGTCGCGCAGCGAGCGGCCGAGCCCCTTGACGATCCGCACCCAGTCGCGCCAGAAGAAGCCGAGCAGCACGATCGCGGTCGCCAGATGCGTCGCGACGAGGAAGGTGAGGAAGTACTTGTCGTTCTGGTGGATGTTCCAGCCGAGGAGCTTCGGCAGGATGACGCTGTGCCCGAGGCTCGAGATCGGGAACAGCTCCGAGACGCCCTGCAGGAGCCCCAGGACGATCGCCTGGGGGTAGGAGATCAGCGCGCCGAGGATCACGCCGCGCGGCGTCCGCTTCGGGCCGGTGCGGAACCAGGCGAACGCGAGGCACGCGAGGCCGACCAGGAACGCGGCGATGCCGTGCTTCACGTGGTGGTGGCTCGAGCCCGCCTCGTGCCCGGGGAAGAAGCCGGGCAGCGAGCTCGCAGGCTCGACCCAGTAGACGATCGCGATCACGATCAGCACGATCCCGACGACGACGCGCGACGAGCGGCGAGCAGGCGGTCGTTCCGCATCGCGACGAGGATACGCGCTCCGAACGACCGGGCCGACGTCGGTCACCAAACCGAAACCCACCGTTCACCAGCGTTCCGGAGACGCTGGCGACTCCCGTGACCGCGACCAGACCCAGTGGCCGACGCGACGGCCGGCGCCGACCCTCCTCAACCGGGAGCTCTCGCAGCTCGACCTGATGCGGCGCGTGCTCGAGCTCGCCGCCGACCCGAACGAGCCGCTGCTCGAGCGCGTCAAGTTCTGCGGGATCTTCTCGTCGATCCTCGACGAGTTCTTCATGGTGCGCGTCGCCGGGCTGCAGGACCAGGTGGTCTCCGGGCGCTCAGTCCGTCGCTCCGACGGCCGGACGCCGCAGCAGGCGCTCGGCCGAGATCCGCGCGGGCGCGCTCGAGCTGACGGCCGAGCAGTCGCGGCTCTGGCGGGACGACGCTCGTCCCGGCGCTCGCCGCCGAGGGGATCCTGGTCGGCACCGTCGACGACGCGACGGAGGACGAGCGCGGCGGAGCTCGAGCGCGTCTTCGCGCGCCAGATCTTCCCGGTGCTGACGCCGCTCGCCGTCGGGCCCGGGCCAGCCGTTCCCGTACATCTCGGGCCTCTCGCTGAGCCTCGGGCTTCTCGTCCGCGACCCGGAGGCCGGCGAGGAGCGCTTCGCGCGGGTCAAGGTGCCGGAGGGGCTCGACCGCTTCGTCTCGATCGGCTCGCGCGGTCTCCTGATCCCGCTCGAGCAGCGTGATCGCGCACTTCCTGACGGGCTCTTCCCCGGGATGGAGGTCGTCGAGCGCGTCGCCTTCCGCCTCACGCGCGACGGCGACACCGAGATCTCGGACGACGCCGACGACCTGCTCGAGGCGGTCGAGTCCGAGCTGCGCCGGCGCCGCTTCGGCGGCGTCGTCCGCCTCGAGGTGTCGAGCTCGATCTCGCGCGAGATGCTGGGGCGCCTCGAGGAGCGGCTCGGTGTCGCCGCAGGACCACGTCTATCCCGTCCGCGGGCTGCTCGACCTCGCAGACGTCTCGCAGCTCCACGGCCTCGACCGCCCCGACCTCAAGTACGAGCCGTGGGTGCCGTACACGCAGCGGCGGCTCGCGCACCAGAACGACGACGAGCTGTTCGAGGAGATCGCGCAAGCGCGACATCGTCGTCCAGCACCCGTACGACTCGTTCGCGACGAGCGTCGAGGCGTTCGTGCGGGCAGCCGCCGCGGATCCGCACGTCGTGACGCTGAAGACGACCGTGTACCGCACGAGCGACGACTCGGCGATCGCGCCGGCGCTGATCAAGGCGTCGGAGAACGGCAAGCAGGCCGTCTGCGTCGTCGAGCTGAAGGCGCGCTTCGACGAGCAGCGCAACATCGAGTGGGCGCGCGCGCTCGAGCAGGCCGGCGTCCACGTCGTCTACGGCTTCCCCGACATGAAGATCCACGCGAAGACGACGCTCGTCGTCCGCCGCGAGGGCGACGAGCTCCGCCGCTACGTCCACATCGGGACCGGCAACTACCACGCGACGACCGCGCGCACCTACGAGGACGTCGGCGTGTTCACGGCCGACCCCGAGATCGCCGCCGACATCGCCGACCTCTTCAACTTCGTCACCGGCTTCGGCCGGCCGCAGCGCTTCCGCAAGCTGCTCGTCGCGCCGTTCAACCTGCGGAAGAGGCTCGTCGAGCGGATCCGCGAGGTCGGCGCCGCCGCCGAAGCGGGAAAGCACGCGCGGATCCGGATCAAGTGCAACAGCCTCACCCACGTCGAGGTGATCGAGGAGCTCTACAAGGCCTCGCAGGCGGGCGCCGAGATCGACCTCATCGTGCGCGCCAACTGCACGCTGCTTCCCGGGCGTCCCGGGGCTGCAGCGAGAAGATCCGCGTGCGCTCGATCCTCGGCCGCTTCCTCGAGCACAGCCGGCTCTACTGCTTCGAGGCGGGCGACGAGCGGACGTACCTCCTCGGCAGCGCCGACCTGATGCCGCGCAACCTCGACCACCGCATCGAGGTGGTCATGCCGGTCGAGGACACGCACGTGCGGAACGAGATCGAGGCGATCCTGAAGGCGCTGCTCGCCGACAACTCGCAGGCGTGGGAGCTCCAGGCCGACGGCACCTGGCATCGCGTCGTCCCCAAGAAGGCCGAGCGGCGGCGGCGGGCGCAGGCCGCATTCATGCGCAGACGTGAGCGGGCGAGGCGACTTGCTCGAGCGCATTAGGACCGCCGTCCTGTGGGGTCGCCACCATATCGACGTGCCGTCGGGGTCATCGACGTCGGCTCGAACACCGTCCGCGTGCTCGTGTCGGAGGGCGGCCGCACGATCCTCTCGGAACGGGACATGCTCCATCTCGGCGCCGACATCGAGCGCCACGGCGCGATCCCGGACGAGAAGCTCGCGCTCACCGCGGCCGTCGTCGGGCGATTCGTCCGCGACGCGCGCAGCGCCGGAGCGACAGCCGTCGAGGTGCTGATCGCGAGCCCGGGGCGGCAGGCGGCGAACGGGCAGGAGCTCGCCCACGCTCCTGCAGCGCGTCTCGGACTGCCCGGTGCGCATCCTCTCGTCGACGGAAGAGGGGCACCTCGCGTTCCTCGGGGCGGTCTCGTGCGCCGGGATGCCTGGAGGCCGCGCGGTCGCCGTCGTCGACGTCGGGCGGCGGCTCGGCGCAGATCGTCGTCGGCTCACGAAAGAGCGGGGCCAACCTGGGCGCATCGATCGACCTCGGCTCGCAGCGGCTGACGAGCAGGATGCTCGACGCCGATCCGCCCGGCGCGGCCGCGGTCGCCGCCGCGCGCGCCGAGGTGGAGCGCTACCTCAACGACCTCGACCCGCCCGCGCCCCCAGTCGACGCTCGCCGTCGGCGGCAGCGCCCGCGCGCTCAAGCGGATCGCAGGGGGCCGCCTCGGCCGAGGGGAGCTCGACGCGGCTCTGCTCGAGCTCGCCGAGACGCCGACCGCGGTAGTCGCCGACCGGTACGGCATCGGCGCGGAGCGGGCACGCACACTGCCGGCGGGAGCAGTGATCCTCGCCGGCATCCAATCGCTCCTCGGCACGCCGCTGCGGGTGCAGCGCGGCGGTCTACGCGAAGGCGCGCTGCTCTCACTCGCGGCCGAGCATGTAGTCGCCGCCTAGTAGCTAGATCTGCTCGACGAGCCGCAGGTCTCGATCGAGCACGAATGCGGCGCCCTTCCGCCACTTCGGCGCGCGCAGTACGGCACCATCGAGGCCGCCGTGGCCGCACACCACGGCGTCGCGCTCCGCGAGCTCGCGCAAGAGGGCTTCACCGTCACGTCCTTGCTGCTCCTCCGACAGCTCTGCGCACAGTCGCAGCTCGAGGTCGCGCGCGGCCGCGAGCGGCTCGACCGTCTGCACGCAGCGGAGGTACGGGCTCGTGTGAATCTCGTCGACCCGATAGGCCCCGAGCCGGCGGACGAGCTCGTCCGCCTGC
Organism: uncultured Thermoleophilia bacterium; assembly: GCA_963785875.1. Classification (GTDB taxonomy): domain Bacteria; phylum Actinomycetota; class Thermoleophilia; order Gaiellales; family Gaiellaceae; genus PALSA-600. Next base: position 22,354 of record CAWAWV010000007.1, read on the forward strand.
TGATGACCGCGATCGTCGAGAGGCCGCTCGCGGTCATCACCGTCCCACTCGTCGCGATCGCCGGCAGACGCATGCCGCACGAGGATGAGCGGCATCAGGAAAAGGCCTTCCGGCCGGCACGAACCGCCGCTGCGAGCACCGACGGGTACTCATCGCGCATCCGCCGCTTTCGTTCCTGCTCGCGCTCGATCAGCCGGCCTGCGGCCACGGCAGTTCGAGCACGGGCGAGACGCCGAAGCCGTTCCTCAGCCACCACCGCGTCCTGGTGCACGCCCACGACGTCCTGCAGGCGCTTGAACGCCTCGATCGCGCGAGCAGCCTGCTTGTCGTCGGCGAGCGACGCGAGCTCAGCCGCATACCGCGCCCGCTTCGCCTTCTTTCGCAGCGCATGGAGCGCCGCATCGGTCGGGGATCCACCGAGGTCCGCGCCGGCCTTGCGCACCTTGCGGATCGCGCGCTTCGCGATGTCGGTTGCGTCTGCGTCGAGTGGCGCGATCAGGTCGATCGTCGAGGCAAACATGGCAAGCAGGTCGAGATAGCGCGGCGAGTCCATGGCCGCGAGCAGCTCGGCGCGTCGCGCGTCGCGCTCCGCGGCTACGGCCTCGACGAGCGCCCGGCCGGCCGCCTCGTCGACATCGAGCCGTCGCACCTCGTCCTCCAGATGCTCGATGAGCACGTCCCGGTCGCGCACGGGGCCGAGCCGGCCCGCGAGCCAGGAGAGCTCTTCGGCGAGCGGCACAAGCTCGTCGCCGAGCAGCGGCCGCAGCGTGTGGATCACCGCGCGGGTGCGGCGTGTCGCCACACGGAAGCGATGCACGTCCTCGGGATCGCTGCCGAGACGCACGCCAGGGTCATGCGCCTCGAGCGCGGCGAGCTGCAACGACAGGTAATGGCGGACGTGCGCAAGCAGCGGTGCGGCCGCGGCGGGGCCGGCAGGCTCAGCGAGCTCCAGGACGCGCATCACCTTCGGCGTGTCGGCGCCTCGCCGCGCGCCTGCTCGGCGCAGCACCTTCTCGAGGCGTCTGAGGTCGGCGTCCTCCCCGTCGGCGAGCTCGATCTCGATCTCGGTGAAGCCGCCGGCAGCGTGCCCTGCATCGAGGATCTCGACCCTGTCGACGGTGACGTCTGCGACATGGCGAGCGCCGTCCTCGACCCGCACGCCGGACCGACGTGTCCTGAGAGTTGCGACCGGCTCGAGCGCACCGTTTCGGAGGTGGGCGACGAGCAGGCGCCGCAGCGAAGCCGGCGGGCCGGCCGGACCTCCCGCCGCCTCGAGCTCGGCGCGCACGTGGCCGTTCCCTTCCCGTGGCAACTTCAGCTGCCAGAGCGACTTTCCGTTCTCGAGCCGGCGCCGCAGTGTGATCCCGGCACCCGACAGCGAGCGCGCGGGCGTGTCGTGGTAGGTCGACGTGAAGATCCGGGTTGCGAGCTCGCTGCCCGGGAGCTCCGGGAGCGTGAAGTCGCCTTCGACGTCGAGCTTGCGCTCGCGCTCCAGGGTCTCGCGCATCGGGTGATCGTAGATACGACCCTCGTTCACATGTGTGACGACGGTTACTCGATCGTCGTCTGCTCGACCGTCGGATCGGGCGTGTGCGGGTCGAGCCGCTCGAGCACGTCGGCGAGGATCTCTGCCACACACAGGTTGCGAGACCAATTGTGGTCGGCCGGAACGACGTACCACGGAGCGTGTTTCGTCGACGTCTCGCGAATCGCGTCGTCGTATGCCTGCTGGAACTCGTCCCAGCGCGCGCGGTCCTCGAGGTCAGCGAGGCGGAACTTCCAGCGCTTCTCAGGATTGTCGAGCCGCGCCTGCAGGCGCTTCCGCTGCTCGTCCTTCGACTCGTGCAGGAAGACCTTGACAACATGCGTGCCCTCGTCGAACAGCAGCCCCTCGAAGGCGACGATGTGCCGGTACCGCGCGCGCCACACCCCTTCCTCGACGAGCCCGCGAACCCGCCCGATGACCACATCCTCGTAGTGAGAGCGGTTGAAGATCGCGATCTCGCCGCGCGCGGGACACCGTGCATGGACGCGCCAGAGGAAGTCGTGGGCAAGCTCGTCCGGCGTCGGCTCCTTGAACGACTCGATGCGACAGCCCTGCGGGTTGACCCCGGTCAGGACGCTCCGGATGACGCCGTCCTTGCCCGCCGCATCCATGCCCTGAAGAACGAGCAGGACCGAGCGCTGCGCCTCTGCGTAGAGCCGGTTGTGGAGCACCCCGAGCCGTTCGACGAGCTCGGCGAGCCGTTCGAGCCCCTGCGCCTTCGTGTCAGCCCCGAGGCGCGCGCCCGCGTCGCGCTCCCTCAAGTGCGGCGCGGAGCCGGGCTCGACCAGCAGCTCTGCGAGGAGACCTTTCCGACATCAGACGACAGCGTGCCGGATTCGACCAGGGTCGATGATCGTCACGACCAACTGTCACCACATCGTCACCAACGAGTGCGTTTAGATGGCCGCACAAATCGATGCCCTGGGCAGGAGGAGAGGAACCTCGTGGCACACAAGCACGTCGACATGAGCTCGGCGGCCCGCGCGGCATTCCGCGACAAGCTCCGGCGGCAGCGGCGCGCGACCGACGACCGCCGCGCACTTCCCTCGCGCCACCACCACAGCGAGCGCGCGGTCGCCGGACGCGTCTAAACGGGCCGACCCGGGGGCCATCCCCTAAGCCTCCGGGCCGGCGCGCTGGTTCCTCCAGGCAACCCGCCGGGCCCACTCGCGCAGAGCGCGGCGCCGTGCCGCGACCGAACCTAGGGCCGCGCGGAGCGATCCGGGGTTACGAGACGGCAACGGTCCGGCAGCGGCCTGGCCGCCGACCCTTCCGTTTTGCGGGATCCACCCCGAACATTCCCGCAAATGAGCACCTTCGCCGTAGTCGCCCATCGCGTCACCCCGACGAACACGCGCCTCGGCGCGGTCGTCTCGCCGGCCCAGGCGATCACGCGCCTGCGCCCCGGCGACATCGCCCTCGGGCGGCTCGACGTCCTGCCGAGCCTCGACGGGGTCGAGCCCGGCCTCTGGGCGCTCGAGCGCCTCGCCGCGTCGGGCGTCACCGTCCTGAACGGACGGCGCACGCTCGTCGCCGCGCACGACAAGCTGACGACCGCCTCTGTGCTCTACGACGCAGGCATCGCACACCCGCGAACCGTCCACGTGGCGTCGTGGCTCCCGCTTCCCGAGCTCGAACCGCCGATCGTCTTCAAGCCTCGCTTCGGGTCGTGGGGCGAAGACGTGATCCGGTGCGACGACGAGGCTGCGATCGAAGAGGCGCTCGCAACTCTGGCGGGGCGGGCTTGGTTCGACTCGACGGGGGCAATCGCGCAGAAGCTCGTCGCACCGCGCGGCTACGACCTTCGCATCATCGTCGCAGGGGGACGGGTCGTCGGCGCCGTGCGCCGGGTCGCCGCGCCGCGCGAGTGGCGCACGAACGTCGCGCTCGGAGCGCGCCGCGAGCCGGTGACGCCGCCGCCCGAAGCGTGCGACCTGGCGATTTGCGCGGCCGATGCCGTTGACGGGGCACTCGTCGGGGTCGACCTGCTGCCGGCTGACCTGGGAACGTGGGTCGTGCTCGAGGTCAACGGCGCGGTCGACTTCAACTCGATCTACTCCCTCGACGAGGACGTCTTCGCCGCGACGCTCGCCGCGCTACGAGGAGTAGTCGTAGAACCCGCGTCCGCTCTTGCGGCCGAGCCGGCCGGCCTGGACGTACTGGCGCAGTAGCGGGCACGGCGCGTACTTCGGGTCGCCGAGCCCGCGGTGCAGCACCTCCATGATCGCGACGCACGTATCGAGGCCGATCAGGTCGGCGAGCGCGAGCGGCCCCAGCGGATGAGCGAACCCGAGCTTCGCGATCGTGTCGATCGCCTCCGCCTCGGCGACGCCCTCAAACAGTGCATACGCGGCCTCGTTGATGAACGGCATCAGGATCCGGTTCGACACGAAGCCGGGGAAGTCGCGCGCCTCGGCGGGCTCCTTGCCGAGATCGCGCGCGAGCTCGACGATCGCAGCGGCGGTCGCATCCGAGGTCTGCACGGCGCGGATCACCTCGACGAGCTTCAGCATCGGAACCGGGTTGAAGAAATGCATGCCGATGACGTTCTCGGGCCGTTTCGTCACCGCGGCGAGCGTCGTGATCGGGATCGAGCTCGTGTTCGACGCGAGCACGGCGCCGCGCGGCAAGACGAGGTCGGCGCGCCGGAAGACGTCCTCCTTCGCGGCGGCGTCCTCGCTGATCGCCTCGATCATCAGGTCGGCCGCGACGAGCTGATCGGTCGGCGTGACCCGCGCGAGCGTGTCGTCCGGGTCGGCGCCGCCCTTCTCCGCGAGGCGTTCGAGGCTTCGCCGCATCGCCCCGAGACCGCGCTCGACCGCGCCCGGGAACGGGTCGTGCAGCGACACGCGGCGGCCCGAAACGGCGACCACCTGCGCGATCCCGCCGCCCATCTGGCCCGCACCAACGACGAGAACATGCTCGAACTCCACGGCGCGTGAGCCTACCCTTCACACATGCACATCCGCCCCGCTTCCCCGAAGGACGCGGTCGCGATCGAGACGATCCGCGTGCACGGGTGGCGGTCGGCGTACCGCCACGTGTTCCCGGCGGCCGAGCTCGATGCACTCCCCGTCGACGCCGAGCGGTGGCGGGCACGGCTGCACGTGCCGCCGGCCGGCTGGAGCACGCTGGTCTGCGAGGGCGAAGGCCGCGTCATCGGCTTCGCCTCGACCGGGCCGAGCCGCGACGAGGACGAGGTCGGCGAGCTCTACGCGATCTACGTCGACCCGGACGAGTGGTCGACCGGTGCCGGCCGGGCGCTCTTGGCCGCTGCGGAGCAGCGGCTCGCCGCCGACTACGCGGCAGCGCTTCTCTGGGTGCTCGAGGACAACCCGCGCGCCCGCGGGTTCTACGAGCGGGCCGGTTGGGCGCCTGACGGGGTACGCAAGGCGGAGAAGCGCTTCGGCGTCCGCGCACCCGAGGTGCGGTACCGAAAGGACTTCGCGTGATCGTTCGGCCCGCGACGTCTACCGACGCCGAGGCGATGGCGCGGCTGCACTGGCTTTCGTCGAACACCGCCTACGGGCGCGACGATCCGCTCGAACGCCGGCTCGCCGCTGCGCACCGCGTGCTCGAGGAGCCAGGGACGCGGCCGTTCCTCGCCGACGAAGACGGCGAGGTCGTCGGCATTCTCACGCTCGGCGACGACGAGCTGTACGCGATCTATGTTCACCCCGACCGATGGGGAACCGGCGTCGGCCAGGCGCTCCTCGACCACGCCCATCGGCTGCTCGCCGAGACCTGCGACACGGCGGTGCTCACGTGCATGGTCGAAAACGCCCGCGCTCGCCGGTTCTACGAGCGGAACGGATGGGAGCCCGGGGAGACGCTCGTCGAGCCGCACTTCGGCGGCGAGCCGACCGAGGTGTGCCGCTACCGCAAGGGCTTCGCCACGTAAGCTTGTCGCATGGCGGGATGGATCGCGATCGGAATCGGGTACGTGCTGATGATCGGCGGCTTCCGGATTGTCGGCGGGGTGTCGTCCGCGATGGACGCGCTGCGTGACTGGGGCCGGACGAGCGCCGGACGTCAGCCGAGCGTGTCGAGCAGCTGACGCTCGTGCAGGTATGAGAGGAGGCCCTTCGCCTCCTCGATGCCGGCCCACCGCACGGCGTCGACCTCGTTCGACGGCGTCGCGTCGTCGTCGGACGACATGCTCCACCAGCGCACCGTCTTCGGCTGTCCCTTGACCGTGTAGTGCGACTCGCCGAGGAACTTCTCGAGCCGGCCGTGGACACCGGTCTCCTCGTGCACCTCGCGGAGCGCCGCGGCCTCCCACGTCTCCCCCAGCTCGAGCTTGCCTTTCGGCAGCGACCAGTCGTCGTAGCGCGCGCGATGCACGAGCAACACCTGCCCGTCGCGCACGACCACGCCTCCCGCAGCGCGAATCACGCTTCGATGAGGAGCGCGTCGCCCTGGCCGCCGCCCGAGCAGATCGCCGCGAGACCGAGCCCGCCGCCGTTGCGCCGCAGGTCGTGCACCATCGTCCCGACGATGCGGCCGCCGGAGGCGCCGATCGGATGCCCGAGCGCAACCGCGCCGCCGTTCACGTTCACGTTCTCTTCGTCTGCGCCGAGCAGCCTCGTCGAGTTCCACGCGACCGACGAGAACGCTTCGTTGATCTCGACGCGCTTCACCTCGCCGATCGTCTTCCCGGCGCGCTCGAGCGCAATCGCGGCCTGCGTTGGCCGGCGTGCGCGCGAGGTACGCGAAGTCGTCGGCGACGTAGCCCTGCGAGAGGATCGTCGCGAGTGGCTCGAGCCCGCGGCTTGCCGCCCACTCTTCGGAGCACACGACGACGCAGCTCGCGCCGTCGTTCACGCCGGGTGCGTTGCCCGCGGTCGTCGTGCCGTCGGGATCGAAGACCGGCTCGAGCGCCGCGAGCTTCTCGACCGTCGTGTCGCGCCTGATCCCCTCGTCCGCGGCCACGTCGCCGACGGCGACGAGCTCGTCGTCGAAGCGGCCTGCGTCCTGCGCGGCGGCGGCGCGCTGCTGCGAGCGGGCCGCCCACGCATCCTGCTGCTCGCGCGAGATCCCGAGCTCGCGTGCGACCTTGGAGTTCTGCTGGACCATATGCAGGCCGTCGAAGGTCGACGTGAGCCCGTCCGAAACCATCGAGTCGATGAGCTCCCCGTTCCCGAGGCGATAGCCGAAGCGCGCCTTCTTCAGAAGGTACGGCGCGTTCGACATCGACTCCATCCCGCCCGTCACGACCACATCGAGGTCGCCCGCCCGGATCATCGAGTCGGCGATCTCGATCGCACGGAGCGACGAGGCGCACACCTTGTTGATCGTGTCGGCGGGCGTCTCGATCGGCAGGCCGGCCCCGATCGCCGCCTGGCGCGCGGGCGCCTGCCCTGCCCCGCCCTGCAGCACCTGGCCCATGATCACGTATTGCGGCTCCTGCGGCTCGACGCCGATCCGCTCGAGCGCTGCGCGGATCACGACGGCGCCGAGCTTCGTCGCCTCGTAGCGCGCAAGGCCGCCGCCGAGCCTGCCGAACGGCGTCCGCACTGCACTGACGATGACGCTGCGCGTCGCCATCAGCGAAGAAACGAGATGTCCGGAGTGACGCGACGGGCGAACGCAGCGATCACGGCGATGACCGCCTCGACGTCTGCGAGATCGCACAGCTCGTTCGGCGTATGGACATATCGCGTCGGAACGGAGATCAGGCCGGTCGGGATGCCCGCGCGGGCGAGGTGGAACTCGTCGGCGTCGGTCTGCGTCGTGCGGGAATAGACCTCGAACCCGTGCGCGATACCGTCGTCGGTCGCCGTCTCGGCGAGGAGGTCGGTGAGCTCTTGTTCAGGGTCGGGCCGCGCGCGATCATCGCGCCCATCCCCAAGTCGATCGCACCGGCGCGCTTCGGGTTGCCCCCCGGAATGTCGGTTGCAGGCGAGACGTCGACGACGAGAGCGATGTCGGGATCGAGCCGCGAACGCCGCGGCACGCGCACCGTACGATCCCGATCTCCTCCTGCACCGCTGCGACCGCGACCACGTCGACCTGCGCGTCGCCGGATTTCCCGACGCGCCGCGCAGCCTCGAGCGCGACATAGGCGCCGAGCCGGTTGTCGAGCCCTTTCGAGAGCAGCCGCCCGTTCGGAAGCTCGGCAGGCTCGCCGCCCCACACACCGGCATCGCCGACATGCACGAGCTGCTCGGCCTCTTCGCGGCTTTTCGCGCCGATGTCGAGATGAAGGTCGGACAGCTCGAGCGGCTGACGATCCCGCATCTGCTCCGGGTAGATGCGCTTGCGCGCGACCGCGGCCGGGATGCGCCCGTTCGCCGTCAGCAGCTCGAACCGCTGGCCGTGCAACGTCTCGGGACCGATCCCGCCGACGGTGATGAACGACAGCAGGCCGTCCTCATCGACATTCGTGATCGACGACGCCGATCTCGTCGATGTGGCCGACGATCGCGAGCGTCGGCGCACCCTCCCCGGCGCGAACACGCGCATACGACGTGCCGAGCGTGTCGGACGACACCTCCGCAAACGCGGACGCGGCCTCGCGCCAGATGCGCGTCGGCTCCTCCTCGTGGCCGGACGGCCCGGGAGCGACGAGCAGGGACCGCAGGAGGTCGGGGACAGCCACGGCTTGCGCATTGAAGCAAGTGCGCTCGCCCACCCGTCGGTCGGGGCGTGGTACTACGCAAGGGCGTCCGATGGCTGCCACGGTCGACACCACGCTGATCACACCGCTCGCGGCCTACCTCGACCTGCGCACGCGCGGGCGGGCCGCGTTCCTGCTCGAGTCCGTCGACCGCGGACGGTTCGGGCGGTACTCCCTCGTCGGCTGCGGCGACCGGATCGTCTCCTTCGAGGAGGCCGAAGCAGCTCGCCGAGCCCGTGGTCGGCTACCTCGCCTACGACCATGTCGCGAAGCTCGAGCCGACCGTGCAGCTGCCGGACGCCGGCCGGGACCTGCCGGAGAGCCGGTTCGTGGTTGCCGATGTGCTGCTTCGCTTCGACCATCTGCACGCGGACCGCCGACGTGCTCGCAGGGACCGCCGGAGCTTGCGCTCGAGCAGCGCAGGATCGATGCCGTCCCTCCGGCGCTCCCCGAGCGGACGCACCGTTTACCCGACCGGGCCGACATACGAACGCGGGGTCGAGCGCTGCCAGGAGCACATCCGCCAGGGCGACGCGTTCCAGATCGTGCTCTCCCAGCGCGCCGAGCGACGAACGAGTGTCGGCGCGGTCGCGCTGTACCGGGCGCTGCGCCGCGTCAACCCGTCGCCCTATCTCTTCCTGCTCGAGCTCAACGGTGTCGCGCTCGTCGGCTCGTCGCCCGAGACGCTCGTGAAGCGCGAGGCGGAGCGCGCATCGGTCAATCCGATCGCGGGCTCGACGAGCCCCGGCGCAGGCGACGCGGAGCGCCTCCTCACCTCCGCGAAGGACCGCGCGGAGCACATCATGCTCGTCGACCTCGGACGCAACGACCTCTCGCGCGTCTGCCTGCCGGGGACCGTCGAAAGTGGAGAGGTTCCTCGAGGCGGAGCGGTTCTCGCACGTGACGCATCTCGTCTCCGAAGTGGCCGGGGAGCTGCAGCCGGGCGTATCGTCGTTCGACTTGTTGCGCGCGACGTTTCCCGCCGGGACGGTTTCCGGCGCGCCGAAGGTGCGGGCAATGCAGATCATCTCGGAGCTCGAGGGCTACCGGCGCGGGCCGTACGCCGGCGCGGTTCTCTACTCGCTCCCGGGCGGTCCGCTCGACGCCTGCATCGCGATCCGGACCGTCGTTCTGCACGAAGGCCGCGCGCTGCTGCAGGCCGGTGCAGGCATCGTTGCGGAGAGCGATCCCCGCGCGGAGCACGACGAGTGCCTGCGCAAGCTCGCGGCACTCGAGGCCGCGATCGAGCTCGCGGAAGGTGGCGCATGAGGCTTCTCATGGTCGACAACTACGACTCGTTCACCTACAACCTCGTGCACCTGTTCGCCGAGCTCGGCGCCGACGTCATCGTCCGCCGCAACGACGCGGTCACGCCGGACGAGGCCGAAGCGCTCGCACCGTCGCATCTCGTCATCTCTCCCGGGCCTGGCCGCCCTGAGGACGCGGGCGCGTCGCTCGCCGATTCTCGAGCGCCTCAGCGGCAGCGTTCCGACCCTGGGCGTCTGCCTCGGCCACCAGGCTTTGGTGCAACTGCACGGCGGGACCGTCGGGCAGGCGCATGAGCTCGTCCACGGGAAGGCGACGACGATCACGCACGACGGCCGCGGCATCTTCGCCGGGCTTCCCGCCGACTTCCTTGCCGGCCGCTACCACTCGCTCGCAGCGACCTCGGTGCCGGACGTCTTCGAGGTGTCGGCGACGGCGCCGGACGGCGAGGTGATGGCGGTGCGGCACCGGTCACTCCCCGTGGACGGCGTACAGTTCCATCCCGAATCGGTGCTGACCCCGCTCGGCCGCGACATCGCGAGCAACTTCCTCGCCCAGGGCAGATGATCCAGAACGCGCTCTCACGGCTGCTCGACGGCGAGGACTTGAGCCGGACGGAGTCGCGCGACGTGATGGGCTCGATCATGGCGGGCGAGGCGACGCCGGCGCAGATCGGCGGGTTCCTGGTCGCGTTGCGGCTGAAAGGCGAGACGGCCGCCGAGATCGCGGGCGCCGCGGAAGCGATGCGCTCGCACGCGGTCGCAGTGCGGCCGAAGCGCGACGACCTCGTCGACACCGCAGGCACGGGCGGCGACGGCGGCAAGACGTTCAACATCTCGACCGCAGCAGCACTCGTCGCCGCGGCCGCCGGAGCCGGCGTCGCCAAGCACGGCAACCGGTCGGTCTCTTCGGAGTCGGGGAGCGCAGACGTGCTCGAGGCCCTCGGCTTCGAGCTCGACCTGACACCCGAGCGGATCGCGGACTCGATCGACACGCTCGGCTTCGGATTCATGTTCGCACCCGTGCACCATCCGGCGATGAAGCACGCCGGGCCGGTGCGCCGCGAGCTCGCGGCGCGGACGGTCTTCAACGTCCTCGGCCCGCTGACGAACCCCGCCGGCGCTCGCGCGCAGGTCGTCGGCGTCTACTCGCCGCACCTCGTGCCGGTGATCGCCGACGTGCTCGCGCAGCTCGACGCGCGTCGCGCGTTCGTCGTCCACGGCGCCGGCGGCATCGACGAGCTGTCGCCGGCAGGCCCGAACCTCGTCTGCGAGGTCGTCGACGGGAGCGTGATCCGCCGCGAGATCGATCCCCTCGACCTGGGCATCCCCCGCTGCGACCCGGACGAGCTGCGAGGCGGCGGCGCGACCGAGAACGCGGCGAGGATCCGCGAGGTGTTCCACGGCGGGAACGGCGGGACGCGCTCGGCGATCCTGCTTGAACGCCGCGGGTGCGATCGCGGCGGGCGGTGGCGCCCGCGACCTCGGCGAAGGGCTCGCGCTCGCGCGCGAGGCCCTCGACTCGGGCGCGGCGGCCGACTCGTCTCGACGAGCTCGTCGCGTTCTCCCAGGGCGTGGCGGCGCCGGAGCGGATATGAGGTTTCGCGACGCACTCGCGGCGCCCGGGTTCGGCGCGATCGCAGAGTTCAAGCGGCGCTCGCCGTCGGCGGGTGACCTCCGGCCCGCCGGCGACGTGGTCGAGATCGCGCGTGCGTATCGCTCTGCGGGCGCCCGCGCGATGTCGGTGCTCGTCGACGAGCGCTTCGGCGGCACGTGGGACGACCTGCGCACCGCGCGGGCCGCGACCGACTTGCCGTTGCTCGCGAAAGGCTTCTTCTCGACGTTCGAGCGACCTGCGCGAGGCGCGTGACGCGGGCGCCGACGCGGCGCTCCTCCTTCTGCGCGACCTCGACGACGGCGCGGTGAGGGAACTCGTGCGCGCAGCCGACGAGCTGGATCTCGACACGCTGGTCGAAGCGCACGACGCGGAGGAGCTCGCCCGTGCGCTCACACTCGACGCGCCGGTCGATCGGAATCAACGCCCGTGACCTGGCGACATTCCGACATCGATCGGCCGACCCAGCTCGCGCTCGTCGCAAGCGCTTCGCGCGATCGGATCGTGATCGCCGAGAGCGGAATCGAGACCCGGGCGCAAGCGGCGGCCGCTGAACTCGCAGGCGCGAACGCGGTGCTCGTCGGCTCGACGCTAATGCGCGCTGCCGACCCGGGCACGAAACTCCGCGAGCTCGTGCAGCGGCCCCTCGTCAAGGTGTGCGGACTGACGCGGCAGGAGGACGTCGACGTCGCCGTCGACGCGGGCGCCGACCTGGTCGGGTTCATCCTTGCTGCGGAGAGCCCGCGCCGAACCGACACGCTCCTCCGTGCGCCGGACACGGTGCTGCGCGTGGCGGTGTTCGTCGGCGAGGAGCACGACACCGACGCCGACCTCGTGCAGTTCTACGCCCGCGAGAACGGGCACCGCGCGCGCGACGCCGCGCTGCTTCGAAGCGGCGAGCGCGTCGGGTCCGTGGTCGATCTCCCCTGGGGTAAAGAGGATCCGTCCCACCTCGAGCGTGCGCGCGCGACCTCAGGACGCGTGATGCTCGCGGGCGGGCTGGGGCCGGACAACGTCGCGCGCCGCGATCTCTGCGGTCGAGCCGTGGGCCGTCGATTCCGCGCGTTCGACGGAGTCGTCTCCCGGGGTGAAGGATCATGACGCGGTTCGCCGCTGGGTCGAGGCGGCGCGAACGTGACTGCCTCGCGGACGTTCGGCGAGTATGGCGGGCGGTACGTCCCGGAGACGCTGATCCCGGCGCTCGACGAGCTCGAGCAGGCGTGGGAGTCCCTGCGCGACGACGCTTCGTTCCTGGCCGAGCTCGACGAGCTGCGCACGACGTACGCGGGTCGCCCCACCCCGCTCACGCGCGCGGCCCGCTTTGCGCCGGACCAACGCGTCTACCTGAAGCGCGAGGACTTGATGCACACCGGTGCACACAAGCTGAACAACGCGCTCGGGCAGGTGCTGATCGCGCAGCGCCTCGGCAAGCGCCGCATCATCGCCGAGACCGGTGCCGGGCAGCACGGCGTCGCGACCGCGACGGTCTGCGCGCGGTTTGGCCTCGAGTGCATCGTCTACATGGGCAGCGAGGACATCCGCCGGCAGGCGCCGAACGTCGAGCGCATGGGCCTGCTCGGTGCGGAGGTCCGCCCCGTCGAGTTCGGCACTCGCACCCTCAAGGAAGCGACGAGCGAGGCGATCCGCGACTGGATCGCGAACGTCGAGACGACGCACTACGTGATCGGCTCGTGCGTCGGCCCCGCGCCGTATCCGGAGCTCGTACGTGAGCTTCAGCGCGTGATCGGCCGTGAGGCGCGCGAGCAGATCCTCGCCGTCGAGGGGCGGCTGCCCGAAGCGGTCGTCGCATGCGTCGGTGGCGGCTCGAACGCGATCGGCATGTTCTACGACTTCATCGAAGACGAGGGCGTGCGGCTCGTCGGCGTCGAAGCGGCAGGTGCCGCGTCGCTCGGCTCCGGCCGCCGCGGTGTCCTGCACGGCGCCCGCTCGTCGCTTCTCGCCGACGAGGACGGCCAGATCATGGACGCGCACTCGATCTCCGCCGGTCTCGACTACCCCGGCGTCGGCCCCGAGCATGCGGCGTTGCGCGACAGCGGCCGAGCCGAATACGTCGCCTGCACCGACGACGAGGCGGTCGCAGCCTTCCATCGGCTGTGCAAGACGGAAGGGATCGTCCCTGCGCTCGAGTCGTCGCACGCGCTCGCGCGCGTGCTCGACTGCGGCGCCGATCTCGCTCTCGTGTGTTTGTCGGGTCGCGGTGACAAGGATCTCGCCGAGGTGCTCCAGCGGGAGTCCTCGTGACGTACGACGCCGAGGCTGCGGCAGCGTTCTATGACGAGTACGGCGTCCGGGAGTGGACGCGGTTCGACGACGGCCGGACGCCTCAGGCATCACTGGCTACCCACCTTCACTACCTGCGGTCCTTCGTGCATGCGGGCGACCGTACGCTCGACATCGGCTGCGGCCCGGGGCGGTTCACGCTGGAACTGGTGAGCATCGGTGCACGTGTCGTCGCCGCCGACCTGTCGCCGGGACAGCTCGAGCTACACCGGCAGAACGTGTCCGATGACGCGATTGAAGCGCGGGTGGTGGCCGACGTCGTCGACCTCTCGCACTTCTCGAACGGAGAGTTCGACGCCGTCGTCTGCTACGGCGGCCCGCTGTCGTACGTGATGGATGAGGCGCCGAGCGCGATCGCTGAGCTCGCACGAGTGACGCGGCCCGGCGGCCACGTCTTGCTGAGCGTGATGTCCCTGGTCGGTGCCACGCTCAGTGCCCCCGGCGGCATCGGCGCACTCGTCGCCGACTACAACGTTGAGACCGTGCGTCGCGTCACCGCAACGGGCCGACTCGGCGCGGAGCTGGGCGCTCACGGCTTGCTGATGCGGCTGTACCGCTGGAGCGAGCTCCGGGGACTCATCGAGCCACACGGACGCATCGTCGCGGCGGCGGCGACCGGGATGTTCGCCCGCGACGATGCTGACCCCGCCCTCTTGGCTGAGCTGGAGCTCGACCTGGGTGCCGAGCCCGGCGCACTCGACTCCGGACACCACATCCTCGCCGTGCTCCAAATCGCATGACGAAGACGCTCGTCATCTATCTGATGGCGATGCCGGACACACCCGAGCTCGCGCAGGCCGCCGTCGACGCAGGCGCAGACGTGATCGAGATCGGCTTTCCCTTTCGGACCCCCTCGCCGACGGTCCCGTGATCCGGCGAGCCGGCGAGGGAGCGTTGGCGGCGGGCATGCGCACGGCGCGGTGCCTCGAGGTGGTGGCGGAGACACGCGCGCGCGTCAACGTTCCGCTCGTGCCGATGACGTACGCGTCGATCTTCGATGCGTACGGCTGGGCCGAGCTCGAGCGTGACGCACGCTCGGCCGGGGCGACGTCGCTCATCGTCCCTGACCTGCCGGTGGACGTGCGACCCGAGCTGCGGCGCGTGCAGCTCGTGGCGCCGACGTCGACCGACGAGCGGCTGCGGCTCGCAGCGGCGGTGACCGACGGCTGGCTGTACCTCGTCACTGTCACCGGCACGACCGGTGCGCGCGCCGACCTGGCACCGACGCTCGCGCCGCTTGCGGCCCGCGCACGTGCTATCACCTCCCTCCCGCTCTACGCCGGTTTCGGCATCTCCACCGGAGCTCATGCGCGCGCCGCCGCCGAGGTCGTCGACGGCGTCGTCGTCGGATCCCGCGCGGTCGAGGCGGCGGAGCAAGGAGCGTCGGCACTGTCGGCGCTCGTCTCGGAGCTCCGCGCAGGGCTCGACGCGGGCACGTCATGACGAGCCGTGTCCCGGGGACAGTCCCCGGGACAGGTCCGAAGGGCCACCCGGGCGACAATGCGGGTTTGCGAAGCTCCGACACGTTCGCGCGGGCCCTGTCCCGGGGACAGGCCCCTGGACACGTGCGGAAGAATCAGGTCCCGTGAAGCCGACAGCACTCGTCGTCGGCGCCGGTGTCACCGGCGCGTCGGTCGCGCGCGAGCTCGCCCGGCGCGGCTTCGACGTAACCCTCGCCGAGCAGTACGCCCCCGGCACCGTCCGCTCGGCGTCGGGAGGCGACACACGCCTGCTCCGCGCGGCCCACGGCGACGGCGACTGGTACATGAACCTCGCCTGGCGCGCCCGCACGCTCTGGCTTCAGCTGCAGGAGGAAACCGGCACGCGCCTGTGGGAGCCGTCCGGTGTCGCGTGGTTCGCGCACCGCGACGACGGCTTCGAGGTGCGCAGCCGGACAGCCCTCGCCGCTGCGGGGATCCCGCACGAGTGGCGGACGCCGGGCGAGGCGGACCGCCTGTTCCCGTCGCTCGCGCTCGACGGGCTGCACGCCGTGCTCTGGGAGCCCGACGCAGGCGTGCTGCACGCGCGCCGGGCGACGCAGCTCCTCGCGGCCGAGGCCGAGCGGCTCGGCGTGCGCACGGTGGCGGCACGCATGTCGCCGGAGGACGAGCCCGACGCCGACGTCGTCGTCTGGGCGTGCGGTGCCTGGCTGCCGACGCTGTTCCCCGACGAGGTCGAGATCCGGGTCGAGCGGCGGGACGTCTTCTTCTTCGGCGGCGATGGGGCATGGCGGGACACGCCGGGGTGGGTCGAGTACGACTCGGGCTTCTACGGCCACGGCGACATCGCCGGGCTCGGTGTGAAGGTTGCCCCGGACCTGCCGAGCGCCGAGGTCGATCCCGACACTGTCGAACGGCTCCCGCTCCGAGAGCGCGCAGAGGCCGCGCGCGCGTTCACGCGACGACGGTTCCCATCGCTCGCCGGAGCGCCGGTGATCGGCGCCCGCGTGTGCCAGTACGACCTCTCGTCCGACAGCCACTTCGTCTTCGGACGGCATCCCGAGCGCCCATCCTGGTGGCTCTTCGGCGGCGGGTCGGGCCACGGGTTCAAGCACGGCCCGGCGCTCGCGGAGTACATCGCGGACTGCATCGAGGACCGGCGCGAGCCCGAGCCGTTCCACGCGCTCGGCGCGCGAGCCGGCGACGCCGGCCTCCGCACCCGGTCGTCCTAGGGACTAGGAGGACCGGCGCGCGTCGAACGCGAGCAGCAGCTTGCGGAGCAGTGCGTTCAGCTTGACCTGCTCTTGCTTCGAGAGAGCCGAGGCGAAAAACGCCTCTTTGCGTCCCTGCACCTCGATCGCGGACTCCCACGCGGTGCGCCCCTCACGCGTCAACTCGACGAGAACACCGCGCCGGTCGCCCGGGTCGGGAAGCCGGTGCAGGAACCCGAGCGACTCGAGCCGGTCGAGCCTGCTCGTGACCGCCCCCGAGGACAGCTCGAGATCGCGGGCGAGGGCGCCGGGCGAGCTCAGCTTCCCTTCCTTCCGCAGCGAGAGGGAGGTCAGCACCCCCCAGTCCTCCGGCGTCAGGTCGTAGTCGACGAGCGTCTCCTTGAGCGCCGTCCGCACCCGCTTGTTGATGCTGCCGATCCGGTCGACGATGCCCTCGACCTCGAGATCCAGCGACGCGCCTGCGTCGGCAAGCCGCGCCAACAGGTGGTCGACGTGGTCTTCAGGCACGCGCACAGTTTGACATCAAATCTCTTGACGTCAAGAGTACCATCTGCTAGTCTTTTGATATCGAGATATTCGACGCAGAGAGAGGAACCGACATGCGGATCTCAGACCCCGTCTTCACCAAGCTCATGAGCGATGCTCACATCGAGCAGCTGCGCGGCCGCCGGCTTCCCCGGCGGCCGCGGTCGGCCCGCTCGAACTAGCGCCTACTCCGGCCAGAAGCCGTCGACCGTCTCGGCGTCCCCGGAGGGATCGTCGATCCGCACCGAGACGATGACCAGCTCCGCGTCTTCAGGCTCGTCGTTCCACACACCCCGCACCGTTCCCGGTGGGATCCGCACAGCCTGGTGACGCCCGAGCTCGACGAGCTCGTCGCCGAGCTTGAACTGGAGCTTCCCGCTGATCACGAAGTAGAGCTCCTCCTGCGTCTGGTGCCGATGCCCGTACGACCCTTTGCTCCCCGTGTGCTGAGGCATCCGCCGGTACGTGAGCGCGACCTGCTCGGCCCCGATCGCGTAGGTGATCCCTCGCATCTCGCCGGGGTAGTCGCCGAGCCAGTCGTCGACCTCTTCGAGCGAAACGATCTGATAGTCCGCCATCCGCCACCCTTTCTCTCTCTGCGAGTATCGAACACCTGCCCAGCGCGCCCCGCAACCGGCTCGTGCTCGTCGCGTGCATCCTCGGCTCCGTCATCGTTTTTGTCGACTCGACCGTCGTCAACGTCGCGCTTCCTGCGATGCAAAGAGACCTCGGCGGCGGGCTCGCGTTACAGCAGTGGGTCGTCGACGCCTACCTCTTGACGCTCGGCTCGCTGCTCCTCGTCGGCGGCTCACTCGGCGATCTGTTCGGGGCGCGACGGCTGTTCCTGATCGGGATCGTCACGTTCGGGATCACGTCCGTCGCCTGTGCGGCTGCACCCGACGGGACCACGCTCATCCTCGCCCGGGGCTTCCAGGGGATCGCCGGCGCGATCCTCACGCCGGCGGGGCTCGCGGTGATCGCGGCCACGTTCTCCGGTGAGGCGCGCGGCGCCGCGATCGGCCAGTGGACGTCGTGGACCGGAGTTGCGTTCGTGATCGGCCCGCTCGTCGGCGGCTGGCTCGTGACGCACGCCTCGTGGCGCTGGGTGTTCATCGTGAATGTCCCGTTCGCGATCGCAACGGCTGCGCTCGTTGCGTACGCCGTGCCGAGGCGCGCGCCTCCGGAGAAGCGGCCGCGCGTCGACATCACGGGCGGCGTGCTCTGCGTGCTCGGGCTCGGCGGGCCGGTCTTCGCGCTGATCGAGGAGCCTCGTCGCGGGTGGGGCTCCCCGTCGATCTTCGTGCCGCTCGTCGCCGGCCTCGCGCTGCTCGCCGCGTTTCTCTGGTGGGAGCGCCGCACTCCGGAGCCGATGCTTCCGCTCGGGCTGTTCGCCCGCCGTAATTTCTCGTTCGCGAACCTGGAGACGCTCACCGTGTACGCCGGCCTCTCGACCCTCACCTTCTTCCTCGTGCTGTTCGTGCAACAACTCGCGGGGTACTCGGCGCTGAAATCGGGCCTGGCCCTCCTCCCGATCACCGTTGTCATGTTCGTGCTGTCACCGCGCGTCGGACGGCTGTCGATGCGACTCGGTCCGCGTCTCTTCATGGGCGCCGGGCCGCTGATCGCCGCCGTGGCGCTCGCGCCGCTCATCCGGCTGAAGCCGGGCTTCGACTACTGGTACGAGCTCCTGCCGCCGCTCCTCGTGTTCTCCGTCGGCCTGTCGCTGATCGTGGCACCGCTGACGGCGACAGTGCTCGCGGACGCGCGCGAGAGCGACGCGGGAATCGCGAGCGGTGTCAACAACGCGGTCGCGCGCGTCGCGGGCCTGCTCGGGATCGCGGTCGTCGGCGCCTCCGTCGCGGGCAGCGCCAACACGCTCGACCTGGCAGGGTTCCGGCTCGCCATGGGGATCACGGTTGGCCTCATCTGCGCCGGCGGCGTCATCGGCTTCGCGGGGATCCGGAATGCCGGCCGCCGCTGAGATCGTCTTCGACCACGTGACGAAGCGGTACGCGGGCCGGGACGCGGCCGCGGTCGACGACCTGTCGCTCGAGATTCCCGCCGGCACGTTCTGCGTCCTCGTCGGCCCGTCGGGTGGCGGCAAGACGACCGCACTCAAGCTGGTCAACCGGCTGATCCCATTCGACTCCGGGGAGATCAGGATCGACGGCAGGAACATCGAGGAGCTGCCGCTCACGGAGCTGCGCCGTGGGATCGGCTACGTGATCCAGCAGATCGGGCTCTTCCCGCACATGACGGTCGGCGAGAACATCGCGACGGTGCCGCGCCTCCTCGGCTGGGACCGGAAGCGGCAGCGCGAGCGCACGTTCGATCTGCTCGAGCTCGTCGGTCTCGAGGCCGCCGACGCAGCGCGCTACCCCTCTCAGCTATCAGGCGGGCAGCGGCAGCGTGTCGGTCTTGCGCGTGCACTCGCCGCCGACCCCCCACTCCTCCTCATGGACGAGCCGTTCGGGGCGCTCGACCCGATCACCCGGTTTCGGCTGCAGACCGAGCTCCGCCGCCTCCACCGCGACGTCGGGAAGACGATCATCTTCGTCACCCACGACATCGACGAGGCGATCCAGATGGGTGACCGCATCGCGATCCTCCGGGAAGGCGGCATGCTCGCGCAGTACGACACGCCCGACGCGATCCTCGCGCAGCCGGCCGACGACTTCGTCGCGAAGTTCATCGGCGAGGACCGCGCATTGCGGCGGCTCGCCCTTCGGACCGTCGGCGAAGTCGGACTTCAGGTACCAGGCACGGCCTTCGCGGTACCTGGTACCTGGGTCACGTCGGACACGACGGTTCGCAACGCGGTGTCGCTGATGCTCGAGCTGAAGACCGAAGAGCTTGCCGTGAGGGACGGCGACCGTGTGATCGGCATCTTCCATCTCCGCGACGTGAATCGGCTGCTCTGATGGACGGCAACAACGGCCCCGTCATCCCGAACTTCGGCCATGGCGACTCGTGCGTCACCGGTGACCACGCGTTCTGCTGGGGCTGGGTCAAGCAGCACTGGGGTGACACGCTCGGTCCGGCGCTCTGGCAGCACGTCGAGCTGACGGTGATCGCGGTCGTGATCGGCTTCGCGATCGCGTTCCCGCTCGCACTCCTGGCGCACCGCTTCCGACGGCTCGAGCAGCCGTTCGGCGCGTTCTCGGCGCTCGTCTACACCGTGCCAAGCCTTGCGCTCTTCCAACTGCTCGTCCCGTTCACGGGGATCACGTGGACGACGGTCGAGATCGCGCTCGTCGGCTACACGCTCGTGATCCTGTTCCCGAACATCGTCACGGGCCTCCGCAGCGCACCTGACGACGTGATCGAAGCGGCGCGCGGGATGGGCCTGACGAGGCTGCAGGTGCTCACGCGCGTCGAGCTGCCGCTCGCGCTCCCAGCGATCGTCGGGGGCCTGCGCATCGCCGTCGTCTCGACGGTCGCCATCGCAACGATCGCCGCGACGTTGCTGCCGAAGGGCCTCGGCTACCCGATCTTCCTTGCGCTGAAGGAGCCGACGCCGTTCAAGACCGAGATCTATTCCGCCGGCGTGCTCGCCGTCGCGCTCGCGATCGGTGCCGATCTCCTGCTCGTGGCGCTTCGGCGAACCGTCGTCCCGTGGTCGAGGGCGGCTCGATGATCGTCGCCGACGCTGCGAACCTCCACACGTTTGTCGACGCGTTCCGCTTCATCGGCGACCATCCGGTGTTCCTGCTCACGAAAACGCTCGAGCAGATTGAGCTCACCGGCGCGGCGCTCGGGATCGCCCTGTTCGCCGCACTGCCGCTCGGCGTCGTGCTCGGCCACTTCCACCGCGGGTCCGGGATCGCGATCGGGGCGTCGATCGTCGGCCGTGGACTGCCGAGCCTCGTCCTGATTGCCGCATTTCTGACGATTTTGGGAATCGGATTCGTGAACAACATGATCGCCCTCGCCGTGCTCGGAAGCGGCCCGATCCTCACCAATGCCTACGACGCGGTCGCGGGGGTCGACCGGGACACCGTCGAGGCGGCGCGTGGCATGGGGATGACGCGTGCCCAGATCCTGCGGCGCGTCGAGTTGCCGCTCGCAATTCCCCTGCTTTTCACCGGAATTCGGGTCGCCGCGGTCACGATCGTGGCGACCGCGCCGATCGCGGCGATCGCCGGCGGTGGCGGCCTGGGCGACATCATCGTGAATCAGGCCAGCTACCGGTTGGAGGGCGTTCTCGGTGCGTCGTTCTGCGTGATGGCGCTGTCTGCAGTCGTCTTTCTCGGGCTCGCCGGCCTCCAAGTTGCCGTAACGCCCAGGGGGCTTCGGCGTACTAGTCTCGGCGATGTCCCCTCTCGAAAGGAGCAGTTGTGATCCGCAAGCACACTCGGCGCGCGGCGAAGGCGGCGTTCGCAATCAGTCTCGGGGTCGCGATCGTCATCGGTGTCTACGCGGCGGCGTTCACGCGTCCGGCCCAGGCGACGGCGAAGTCCGGGCCGACAGTGATCATCGGCACGAAGAACTTCGGTGAGGAGTACATCCTCGGCCAGCTCTACAGGCAGGCATTGCAGGCGAAGGGCATCACGGTCAAGTACAAGGAGAACATCGGCTCGACGGAGATCATGACCTCCGCCCTGCAGAGCGGGAAGATCAACTTCTACCCCGAGTACACGGGTGTGATCGTGCAGGTCGTGTTCCATCGCGCGAAGTCCCCGACGACGGCAAAGGCGACCTACAACCTCGCGAAGAAGCTCGAGGCGGGGAAGGGTTACACGCTTCTCAAGGCGACCCCGTTCTACGACACGGACGTCGTCGTCGTCACGAACGCTTACGCGAAGAAGTACGGGCTGAAGTCGATCGCCGACCTGAAGAAGGCGGGCGCGTTCAAGTTCGGCGCGTTCCCGGAGTGCAAGACGAGGAATACCTGCCTCGTCGGCTACAAGAAGCAGTACGGCCTGACGAGGGTGTCGTTCGTGCCGCTCTCCGGCATCTCGGTGTACGCGGCGCTCGACGCCGGCACCATCCAGGCCGGTGACGGGTTCTCGACCGACCCGCCGCTCGGCAAGCCCTCGAAATACAAGGTGCTCACCGACCCGAAGCACGTGACGGGATTCCAGAATGTCGCCCCGATCGTCAAGTCGTCGGTCGCGAAGGCGCTCGGCCCGAAGTTCACGAGCACCGTGAACGCGGTGTCCGCGAAGCTGACGATCCCTGCGATCGTCGCGATGAACAAGGCGTTCTACGTCGACAAGAAGTCGGCGAAGTCGATCGCCCAGAAGTTCCTGAAGGCGAACGGCCTCCTCTAGAAGGTTGTTTCGGGCGGGTGGGCTGCTACGGCAGCCGCCCGCCCATCGCCCTCGCAGCGCCGAGCGAGCCGAGCAGGAGCAGCGCTGCCGCACCTGCAAACCACGACGTCACCTCGCGATGCACAGGGTGGCGAGCGATGCTCGCGCCGAGCTTCTTGTAGACCTGCTCGACCTTGTCGGCCGACTTCGCGCGAAACGTCGTCCCGTCGGTGTCGCGCGCAATCGCGGCGAGCGTCACCGGGTCGGGACGAACGACGAACCGGCCGCCGCCGCCGAAGAGGCCTCCGCCGCCAAAGGCGCCGCCGCCGAGAGCGCCGGGGCCGAGCGTTCCGTGGTTCGTCCCGAGCGCGACCGTGAACACTCGGATCCCCGCCCGCTTCGCGCGATCGGCTCCCTGCAGCGGCGTCAGGTCGCCACGCGTCTGCGCACCGTCGGACAGCAGGACGATCGCGCCGGGAATCTTGCCGTCCTTGCCCTTCTTCACGTCCCCGACGGCGGAGCGGACGACCTGCACCGCCACCCCGAGGCCGTCGCCGATCGCCGTTCCGCCTTCCGGCTCGAGCAGCTCGATCCCCTCCTGGAGGAGCGCGCGATCGGTCGTCGGCGGCACCAGGATGTCCGGACCGGTCGAGAACGAGATCAGCCCGATCCGCACCTTCTTCGGCACCCGGCCCGCGAACAGCGACATCGCATGCGCTGCAGCCAGCAGCCGGGTCGGCTTGACGTCATTCGCGCGCATCGAGCCGGACACGTCGACGAGCAGCACGACCGTGGCGCGGTCGGACGTCTCCTGCACGGTCGCGCGCGGCCGTGCGACGGCGGTCGCAGCGAGCGCGAGCGCGATCAGGAACAGAGCCAGCGGAGCCAGCGACCGCCACCTGCGTTGCCGCTCCACCACCGACGCGAGCAGGTCGAGGTTCGTGAAGGCGACCGCGTAGCGCGCGCGCCGACGCTCGAACCACCAGGCGGCGAGCGCGACCGCGGGCACGACGAGGAGCAGCGGCAGGAGATACGGAGAGCCGAAGGTCATGATCGCCGCTCGGCTCCGTCACGCCGACGCCTCATGGCGCACACTCCGCGCCGACTTGGACGATCGCGTGGGCGTCCGGCGAAAGAGCGTCGGTCGACGACACGGTCACGACCGCCTTCTTGCCGACGATCTCGTGGTGCGCCCGCACGAGTCCGACCCGCGCGAGCTCCGGCGGTTGCTTCGTCCGGAACGCGATCGCGTGCCAGGCGCCGACGAGGGTCTCCGTCCGGAGGCAGGAGACGCGCACGAACTTCACGTCACCCGGTCCGACGACGACGATCCGCGAGCGGTACTCGATCGGCTGCCCGACCGGCACGACACGCGCGGAGACCGTCGACCGGCCGCCGCCGCCCTGCGTGGGAATGCAGCCAAGCAGCGGCTGGAACGCCTGCGTCCGCCCGGAGACGGAGACCGCACGGAACAATGCATAGCGGGTCGTCGTCTGGCCGGGCTGCACCGGAGCACCGAGCCGAGCGTCGAACGAGACGCGCACGTCCCGTGACGTCGCCTGCGCATCGAGGCCGCCGACGATGCTGCGACCGTTCGGGCAGGTCAGGAGGTACGCCGCCGTGCCGTGCTTGGGCACGACCACCCACGGTCCCTTGACTCGGATGCACGACGAGATCCCGTGGCATTCGTTCGTCGCCGAGCCGGCGGGCGCGAACGCCGCGGCAGCGGCGATCGCCGCGACGAACGCGAGCGCAGCAACCTTCACGGGATCCTCCTGAACCACAGGCCGGACAGGAGGCCGCCGACGAGCACGAACGCGAGCCCGCCACCGGCGGCGGCGGCGCTCACCTCGATCGTCTTCTTGCGTTTGCCGGTTCGCGTCCCGAGCTCGTCGTAGATGCCCGGGACGTCGACGGCGGCCGCCCCGCCGGTGAACCTGCCGCCGCTTCCCTGCGCGAGCGCCTCGAGCGCCTGCGGGACGGCCGGCACCTCGATCCGCTCCGTGAACCCGCCCTTCAGCTTCTGCTGGACGACTCCGTCGGGCGTCCCGACCAGGATCGTCGATACGGGGATGCGCGCCTGCCGCGCGCGTGTAGCGGCCTGCTGCGGCGTGACGCGGCCCGTGGTCTGGCCGCCGTCCGAGAGCACGACGACCGCGGCGGGCGGACGGTGGCCGGCAACCGAGCCGTGCACGGCCGCAGCGACGCGCACGGCGCGGACGACTGCATCCGCGAGCGCCGTTCCCTGCGGTCCCGTGTGTGCGCGCGCGAGCGCCGCGGTCACGGCCGCGATGTTATGGGTCGGAGTTGCGGAGACCGCGACGTGGTCGGAGAACGTGACGAGACCGACGCGATAGCCCGACGGCGCCTTGGCGAGGAAGCGCTGCGCAATCGACTTCGCTGCGGAGAAGCCGTGTCGGTCGTTCGTCGGTCGCGGCCATCGAGCCCGAGACGTCGAGCACGAGTACGAGCGTCGCCTCCTGCGCCTTGACGTGGAACGACGCCTTCGGTCGCGCGAAGCCGACGAGGAGGAGTGCCACGCCGAGGAGCGTGACGGCGGTTGGCAGGTGGCGGCGGACAGGCGACGGCCGCGTCGTCATGTTCGGAAGCAGCGCCGCCGGCGCCCAGTCGGTGGCCCGCCGGCGACGATGCCGGTCGAGCAACCAGAGGCCGCCCGACCGCGACCGGGACGTGCCAGCAGGCACAGCAGGAGCAACGGCGAGCCGACGCTCATGCTGCGCGCTCCTTCCGGCGCAGGAACGCGGCGAGCGGGCGCAGCCAGTCGCCCTCGGTCGAGAGCGCGCACATGTCGGACGCCGGCGGAGGCAAGGGCGGCGACGAGCTCGCGCCGTTCGATCTGCAGCGGCCGCGGCGAACCGCTCGCGCAAACGGCGGTCGCTCGTGTCCACGCGCAGCTGGCGGCCTGTTTCCGGGTCGACGAGGCGAAGCTCACCGACGTCGGCAAGCTCCTGCTCGCGCGGGTCGCGGACCTCGACGGCGAGCACGGTGTGCCGCCCGGCGAGCCGCAGCAGCGGCGCGCGCCAGTCGGGCGGCCCACGGAAGTCCGAGACGAGCGACGACGAGCGCACGTTGTCGCACGACGCGGTCGGCGAGCTCGAGCGCGTCGCGCAGACCGCCCGTGCCGCCCGCCGGAAGATTGCGCAGCAGCTGGAGCGTGTCGAGCAGCGCCCGGCGCCCCTGCCGCGGCGCGCTCGACCGTCGGCTGCTCGCCGAACGCGATCGTCCCGAGACGGTTGCCGCGCCTGGTCGCTGCGTACCCGACGGCGATCGCGACACCCTCCGCCACATCGGCCTTGCGCCGGTCGCCGGTTCCGAACGACATCGAGGCGGACGCGTCGAGCACGAGCCACGTGACGAGGACGCGCTCGGCGAGCTCGACGCGCACGTGCGGCTCACCCGTGCGCGCCGTGACGTTCCATTCGATCCGGCGCACGTCGTCACCCGGCTCGTAGACGGCGCACCTGCCACAGCTCGCTGCCGACGCCCGCGAAGGCCGAGCGGTAGTCGCCGGCGAGCAGGCCGTCGACGCGCCGGCCGACGGACAGCTCGAGCGCGCGCAGCGACGACGCCGAGAGCGGGCCCGGGCCCGGGCTGCTCGGGCGTGCGGAGCGGCGCGAGCGGGTCGTTGCGACAGCTCAGACGACTTGCGCGCGGCCGAGGTCGATCTGCGGGAGTCGGCATGGCGGCGAGCACCTGGTCGAGGATCGTGTCGGAGGCGACCTCCTCGGCGAGCGCGCGGTAGGAGAGCACGAGCCGGTGGCGGAACGCGTCGCGGACGAGCGCGTCGACATCGCCCGGCACGACGTAGTCGCGGCCGCGGATCAGCGCGAGCGCGCGCGCGGCCGCGACGAGGCTGATCGGGCCGCGCGGGCTGGCGCCGAACGACGACGTAGTCGGCGATCGTCGTCGAGCCCGTGCTCGGTCGGGCGGCGCGTCGCCGTGGCGACGTCGACCGTCCAGCTGATCAGCGCCGGATCGACGTAGACCTCCGTCGCCTGCTCTGCAGCCCGTCAGCTCCTCGAGCGACAGCACCTGGGCGAGCTCGGGCGGCTCTTCGAGCGAGCGGGCGACGACGGTCAGCTCCTCGTCGTGCGCGGGATAGTCGACCAGGATCTTCAGCATGAACCGGTCGATCTGCGCCTCGGGCAGCGCGTAGGTGCCCTCGGACTCGATCGGGTTCTGGGTCGCGAGGACGAGGAACGGGCTCGGGACCGGGAACGTGTGGTGCCCGATCGTCACCTGGTGCTCCTGCATCACCTCGAGCAGCGCCGACTGCACCTTCGCCGGCGCGCGGTTGATCTCGTCGGCGAGGAGGAAGTTGCAGAAGACGGGGCCGAGCTCCGTCTCGAAGTCGGCTCTTGTCCGGCCGGTAGACCCGCGTGCCGACGAGGTCGGACGGGACGAGGTCCGGGGTGAACTGCACGCGGTGGAACGAGCCGCCGAGCACCGCGGCCGTCGTCTTGATCGTCAGGGTCTTCGCGAGGCCCGGCACGCCTTCGATCAGCACGTGCCCACCGGACAGCAGGCAGACGAGCACCCGCTCCAGCATCTCCTCCTGGCCCGGCGATCACGCGCCGGATCTCGAACAGCGCCTGCTCCAGCTTGCCACCGACCTCGTCCACTGACGTCCTCCTCGTTCGGGTTCGGTCTCCCGGAAGGATGCACCGTCTCGCCTAAGAACTTCTCGTTAAGTTCGAGATCGGTTCAAAGCCGCCAGCCATGCCGTTCGCTGTGCTAGCGCGTCGTCGCGGGCGAGCCTCGGCTCGTAACCGGCGCCGACCGCGGACGCCGGGCTCCGTGTCCGGCCGCGAGAGCCGCGGCACCGAGCGCGGTCGTCTCGCGCTCGGCGGCGACCTCGACCGGAATGCCGAGCAGGTCGGACTGGAACTGCATCAGGAACGCGTTCGCCGTCGCGCCGCCGTCGGCCCGCAGGACGCGCGGGCGGCGTCGGGCAGCGCGTCGACGACGTCGGCGACCTGGTGCGCGATCGCCTCGAGCGCGGCACGGACGAGGTGGGCCCTGCGTCGTGCCGCGCGTGATCCCGGTGACGAGGCCGCGCGCATCGGCGTCCCACCAGGGCGAGCCGAGGCCGGTCAGCGCCGGCACGAAGACGACGCCGCCGGTGGAGTCGACGCTCGCGCGCGAGCGCCTCGCTCTCGGCCGCGTCGCGACGAGCACGCCGAGCCCGTCGCGCAGCCACTGCAGCGCGGCGCCGGCGACGAGCACGGCTCCTTCGAGCGCGTAGCCGTCGGCCGCCGCCGTCTTCAGCAGCCCGCGCGGCGGCGGCGAGGCGTCGTCGCCGGTGTGCACGAGCACGAAGCTGCCCGTCCCGTAGGTCGCCTTGCCCTCGCCCGCGCCGATGACAGCCCTGGCCGTACAGCGCCGCCTGCTGGTCGCCGGCGATCCCGCGGATCTGCGACGGCGCGCGCCGAGCAGCTCGCCCTCTCCGACCGACTCGGCCGAGCGGACGATGCGCGGCAGCAGTGCTCGCGGTCGACGCCGAAGAGCGCGAGCAGCTCGTCGTCCCAGTCGAGCGTCTGCAGAGAGGCCACGAGGAGCGTGCGCGACGCGTTCGTCACGTCGGTCACGTGCACGCTCTCCGCCGGTGAGCTTCCAGACGAGCCAGGTGTCGACCGTGCCGAACGCGAGCCCGGCGCGCGTCCGTGCTCGCGCAGCAGCCACTCGAGCTTCGTCGCCGAGAAGTACGGGTCGGGCAACGAGCCCCGTGCGCTCGCGGATCAGCTCGGCGTCGAGCTCGCGGCAGCGTTCCGCGGTCCGCCGGTCCTGCCAGACGATCGCCGGCGCGACCGGCCTCCCGGTCGCGCGATCCCAGAGCAGCGTCGTCTCGCGCTGGTTCGTGATCGCGATCGTGTCGACGCCGTCGAGCCCGCGTCCGCGCCGCCGCGGCGAGGACGCTCTGCCCAGATCTCCTCGGGATCGTGCTCGACCCAGCCCGGCTGCGGGAAGTGCTGCGGCAGCTCGGCGTAGCCGCGACGCCGTCACGCGCAGGTCCTCGTCGACGACGAGGCACGTCGTGCCCGTCGTGCCCTGGTCGATCGCGAGGATCACGACGTGCTGCGGCGATGAACGCCAGCGTTCGCTGCCAGGCATCGTCGGACGCCTCGGCGAAGTCCTCCTGCTTGCGGTCGAAGAAGCTGTGCGGCGCACCGTCGTAGACGACGATCTCGTGCTCGACGCCTGCGCTCGTCGAGCGCCTCGTCGAACGCCGCGTTGTCCTCGGCGGTGATGTCCTGGTCGTCGCCGGCCTGCAGCGCGAGGATCGGGCACTCGATCTGGGCTGCGCGCTGGACGACGCTCGCGCCGCCCGCGTTCGCGGGTCGGCGACCCGTAGAAGCCGATCGAGCCGGCGAGACCGTGCCCGGAAGCGGCGGCGACCCACGACGCGCGGCCGCCGAAGCAGAAGCCGACCGAGAAGACCGACGTGACGCCGCGCGCGCGAAGCTCCTCGACCGCCGCGCGGGCGTCCGCCTGGACGCCGTCGTCGGTCGTCTGCTCGACGTGAGGCATGTACTCCCAGTCGGCGTCCCGCTTCGTCACGCCGGCGGTGCGGCCGAAGTAGTCGAACGCGACCGCGCGCGTGCCCACGCTCGGCGAAACGGAGGGCGAGCTCCTCGTAGAAGTGGAAGAGGCCCGCGCACGTCCGGGAAGATGACGACGCCGGTCGTCGATCGGGCGTCGGGCGACGCGAGAAAGGCGGCGAACTCGTTGCCGTCGGCGGCGGTGAGGACGAGGTCGTCGTGCGAGACTGCTGCGCCCGCGATCCGCGGGATCGGCGGCTCGGAGTCGAGGTCGAAGCACATGCTCCGATCCTAGACCTCGGCGTCAGGGAGACTTCGAGGATGCCTACGAACTTCGAACGTGCCTTCGAGGAGCGGCCGAGCGTCTATGCCGCGTGGCGCGGCCTCGTCGGCGCGATCCGCGAGACCATGGAGCAGCGCCGCTACGAGCTCGCCACCTTCGCCGCCGCCCAGCGACTGAGGTCGACCTACTGCTCGATCATGCACGGAACCGTGCTTCGTGACGAACTTGGCGAGGACATCGTCGCGATCGCCGCCGACCGCGAAGAGACACTCGACGCAGTCGACCTCGCAGTCATGGACCTGGCGGAGCGCGTCGTGGTCGACGCGACTTCGATCGGCGACGCCGACCTGCAGCGGCTCCGCGAGCTCGGGCTCACGGACGCCGAGATCATGGACGTCGTGCTCGCCGCGGCTGCACGGTGCTTCTTCTCGAAGACGCTCGACGCGCTCGACATCCGTGCCGATGCCCGCTTCCAGGCGCTCGCGCCTGAGCTCCAGGCCGCGTTCGTGGTCGGACGGCCGATCGCCACCGACTAGGAGAACGGCAACTCTGCGCGGAGCCGGGTGCCGCCGCCGCGGGGGCTTTCGACCGCGAGCCGCCCGTCGAACGCCGCGGCGCGGTCCGCCAGTCCGCTCAGCCCGGTGCCGGCCGCCGGGTCGGCGCCTCCCTTGCCGTCGTCCTCGACGACGACGACGAGCGCGCCATCCGTCTCGCGTACTCGGACCGCGGCCCGGGTCGCCTCGGCGTACTTCGCCACGTTGTTCAACGCCTCGCTGACGATGTAGTACGCAGCGACGCTGATATTCGGGTCGAGCGGCGTCGTCGTGACGTCGAGCTCGACCGGAACCGGCGCGCGCGCCGCGACGATGCGGAGCGCCGCGGCAAGCCCACGCTCGCTGAGCGCGGACGGATGAATCCCCTGCGCGAGCTCACGGAGCTCCTTGACGGCGGCCGCGAGCTCCGCGACTGCGCCGTCGACTGCAGCCTCGGCCGCGACCGCACCGCGCTGCGCCCCACGTAGCCGGAGCAGGACCGCGATCAGCCGTTGCTGTGCGCCGTCATGGAGGTTCCGCTCGAGCCGGCGCCGCGCGTCGTCGGCCGCGGCGACGATCCGCGACCGCGAACGCCGTACCTCCGCTTCGTGGCGCTTGCGGTCGGTGACGTCGGTGCCGGCGATGAGCCACACCGGGCCGCTTTCGATCTTCGGGAGCGCGGTGCACGTCCACGCGACGTCGATCTCGCTCCCGTCGCGCTGCACCCATCGGCCCTCCGACTCCGTCGAGGCGCCGGAGCGGATCGCGGAGAGGATGCAGTCGCGCGCTTCGGCCCGATTGCCGTCTGCGACGTAGCGCTCCCAAAAGATGACACCGCCCGTTTCGTGCGGCTCGTAGCCAAGGGTTCGCTCGAACGCCTTGTTGCTCGCGTGCGGACGGACTCGCCCCTCGGCGTCGACGAGGCAGATGAGGCTTGGAGCGAAGTTCGCGATCGAGTTCAACAGCTCGCGCTCGCGTTCGAGCTCCGCAATCCGAGCCTTCAGGACGGACGCCGACTGCCTGGCCCGCGGCACTTACGCTGTGCGCTGCTCCGGGAACCGCGGCAGGCCGTCGTCGGGGATCGGCTCCCACGCCGCGGCGTATGCGACGAACTGGCGGGACTCCGGCCGCACGCCCGGGTCGGCGTCGAATAGGCCGAGGCGGACCCCCATCGTCGTCGACTCCGGATCGCGACTCCAGAGCGCGCTTCCGCACGCGCTGCAGAAGCACTTCGGCCAGCCGTCTGCAGGTGCCCACTCACGCACGAGCTCCTCGCCCGCGACGAGACGGAATGCGCTGCCGTCGATGCGAACCTGGGCGGACGCAGCGGTGCCGGTCCGGCGCTGACAACGCGTGCAGTGACAGTAGGAGGCGTGCCCGGTGAGCGGAGCGTCGACCTCGAAGCGCACGCCGCCGCAATTGCAGCCGCCTGTCAGGGTGAGCTTGGTCATGAGGCGAGCCTAGATGGACCGCCCGAACGCCGGTAGGTACGCTCCCGCGGGTGCCGGTGGGCGACTACGAGTACGAAGTGCGACGCGACGGCGCCGTGATCGCGACGGGGCGGATTCAGCTCGACGAGCCCCCGTCCCCGGGCGACGAGCTGACGCTCGGGTCGACGCGCACACAGGTCGAGGACGTGCTGCCGCTGCGCGGCCGCAAGCGGCTGATCCTTCAGCAGTCCTAGGACCCCTGCTAGTGCAGCTCGGCCGGGAGCTCGATGTCGCTCACGTCGATGCCGAGCGACTTCGCGAGCCTGACACCCTGCTCGAGGTCCTCCTTGAGCATGCGGATGTCCGTCTCGCGCATCAACGCGCCGATGAATTCGCGCGCCTTCGGACGCCAGAGCGCGTGCTGGGTGAAGAGCGGGAGCATCCGGTTCGCCGCCTCGATCAGCATCCTCTGCACCCCGCGGCCCGCGCCTTCGAGCAGTACCCGCTCGTACGCCATGCCGGCGCCGTGGTGGATCCCGTCGTCGATCGTCAGCCGGTTGCAGAGATCTTCGAGAATCGTTCCCCGTGACGACCGCGCGATCATGCGGAAGCGGGGGATGATCAGCCGCTCGTAGAACACCTGCATCAGGAATACCTTCTCCTCGAGCGAGTCGGCATCGAGCGTCATGTGCGCGAGCTTGTCGAGGTGCGGATCGCGCTCGGCCATCCCGCCCGACTCCGCGATCAGCTTCAGCCACGCCTCGGTGTGGCGTGACTCGTCCTGCACCATCGTCGTGTAATAGAGCTTCGCTTCGTGGTCGGGCGCGATCGAGAACAGCTGCGTCGCCATCTCGACGGCGAGCTCGTCCGCCTGAAGCTGCTGCGTGATCACGGAACGCCAGAGGTCGCGCCGGCGTGCGAGCTTCTGCGGCGACCCCGAGTACTCCGGGATCGGCGGGATCTCTCCCCACGGCAGGTCGCGCACCTGCCATTCGGCCCGCTTCGCGAGCTCGTAGTACCGGTAGACGCCCTGCAGGTCGCGGTGTGTGTCGAGCCCGAGGTCTTCGGCTTCCATCGCGCGGAAGCCTAGTCGCCTGCCCGTAAGTCCGGTGGGGTATCCGGCGAGACGCCGTCGGGAACCCGCCATGCTTGCGGGCAGGCGACTAATCAGTCGAGAGGGCCAGCGGGATCCCGGACGGATCGTGGATCGCCCGCTCCTCGGCGGCTCCGAGGATCGTGGCGCGAGTGAGCCGCGCGCGGTCCTCGGGCGCGTACGGCGCGCCACGGCTTTGCCACGTGTTCGCGCCGACGTGGTGGTGGTAGCCGTTGCTCGCGAGGAACGCCGCCTGGTCGCCGAGCTGGGCCATCACGTCGAAGCCGAGGCCGCGGTAGAAGTCGACGGTCGCTGGGACGTCCGCGACGCAGAAGTGAACGTGCCCCATCGTCGTTCCCTCGGCTAGGCCCTGGAACGGCTCGTCCTCGATCCCGCGCAGCAGGTCGTCGGTGTCGAGCAGCTTCGTCGTCATCAACTCCCCCACCTTGCCCTCCCACGTCTCACGCGGACGGTCGGCGTAGATCTCGATCCCGTGGTGGTCGGGGTCGCGAAGGTAGAGCGCCTCGCTGACCGCATGGTCGGACATACCGGTGAGTTGCACGCCGTCGCGCGCGGCGTGCCTGAGCCAGCGGCCGAGGTCGGTGCGCGTGGGAACAAGCAATGCGAAGTGGAACAGCCCCGAGAATCCGTCGGCGGGCTGCGCCCCGGGCTGCTCCGCGAGCACGAGCAGGTCCTCGCCTCCGGCCCCGAGGCGGGCGGTGCCGTCGTCGCGTCCGTGGATGCGGAGGCCGATCGCCCGCTCGTAGTAGTCGAGCGACCGCGCGAGATCGCCGACGGTGAGGTGGACGGCGCCCATGCGCATGGCGCGAATATACGGGCATGGATGCGGTGCGGGTCGACAAATGGCTGTGGGCCGCGCGCTTCTTCAAGACGCGCGCGCTCGCGACCGAGGCGGTGCTCGGCGGGCACGTGCAGGTGAACGGCATGCGGGTGAAGCCGGCGAAAGACGTGCGCGTCGGCGACGCGCTCCAGATCCGGATCGGGACGCTCGAATGGACGATCGACGTGTGTGGGCTCGCCGACCGGCGCGGGCCGGCGACGGTCGCACGGTCGCTCTACGAGGAGCGTCCCGACTCCAAGGAAGCGCGCGAGCGGCAGGTCCTGCAGCGCCGGCTCGCGAAGCCGATCGGCGCCGACCTCGGGAGCCGGCCGACGAAGCTGGACCGGCGCCGCCTCGACGCGCTGCGCAAGCAGCAGCGACGACCGCGCTAATCGACGGGCGCGGGCCGTGGGTGGCTCGGGCGGTGTCGCAGCACGACCGCGGCGGCCGAAGCCAGGAGGACGACGAGCGCGAGCCCCAGCGCGACCGGCCACCAGCGCATGCTCGACGACGCCGTCGGCGCCGGCTCCCAGCTGTGCGTGTCGAGTGAGGCGAACGTTGTGGCGCCGCGGTCGACCGTCAGCATGCGTCCGCCCCTCGAGAGGTGGAGCCGGAACGTCCAGAGATTCGTCCCGGCCGGGATTCCCTCGAGGTCGATGCAGCGCGCGGTCGAGGCGGCAGTGTCGAGCGCGTGGACGAACGGGTGACCACCGCCGTCGTACAGGGTGTACGCGAAGCGCCCGTCCGGGCTCGTCACCCGGCTGAGCGGGTTTCCACGCATCTTCTCGGTCGCAGCGCGCGGGTCGACGATCGGGCGCGCCACGAGCCTGCGGGCGTTCACGTCGTACGCACGCACCTCGTAGCGCGTCGGGTCGACCGCCGACGTGTAATGGATCAGGAAGATTCGCGAGCCGTTCGCCGAGACCGCGTCGAAGCTGAAGTCGCCGTGGAGCAGGATCACATCCGCCGAGCGCAGCGTTCGCGCCTGCACGACGAGCAGCCTGGTCTCCGCCCGTGGGAAGCTCGTGCGCGGCTCGATCAGGACGAGCGTGCGGCGGTCGGCCGACAGCCCGCTCGCGGAGCCGTCGTAGGCGACCGCCGGGATCGTCCACGTGCCCGGCCAAGACTGCATGCGTGCGATCTGCCCGCCGCCGCGGCGTGTCGCCTCGACGACCGT
The DNA here is from genome assembly GCA_963785875.1 of uncultured Thermoleophilia bacterium. Classification (GTDB taxonomy): domain Bacteria; phylum Actinomycetota; class Thermoleophilia; order Gaiellales; family Gaiellaceae; genus PALSA-600. The sequence continues at coordinate 56,065 of CAWAWV010000007.1, forward strand.
CTGCCTCCCCACCGTCACGGTGACATAACGGACAGCGCCGCCCGGAGCGGCAACGCCCGACGCCCCTACGTCGACGTTCAGCACCGGGAGCCCGTCGGCAGACGCGGCCGGAGCGGCGAGTGACGCGAGAATGAGGCCGGCGGCGACGGCGAGCAGCGCCCGCATGCGACGAATACGCGCGCGAGGCCGCCGGAGGTCCGCCGACCGATGACTTTCGACAGCGGCGCGGGTCAAAGTGATGATGCCCGGCCTGGAGATCGTCGACGCGCTCGCGCGGCTGCAGCTTGTGGCCAGGCGCTCCGGCTACGAGGTTGCGGTCACAGCGGCGCCTGAAGACGTCCTCGAACTGATCGAGCTCGCTGGGCTCGCCGACGCGCTAGGCGTCGAGCCGCTGCGGCAGGCCGTAGAGCGGGAAGAGCGCCTCGGTGTCGAGGAAGAACGAGAACTCCCCGACTCGGCCGGCTGAGATCTCGAGCACCTGCAGCGCCCACGCGACATACCCGTCGCCGTCCTCTGCGGGCTTGTACTGCGCAAATGCGGGCGACCCGTTCATGGTGCCCACGGGCACGAGCCGCGAGCCCTCGCAGCCGATCCCCGGCCCGAACCACCAGGTGAGGATGTCGGGCCGCCCGCTGAGCCAGAGGTCGAACGGCGGCATCGACTGGGTCGCGTCCTCGTGGATCAGCGCGGTCAGCGCGTCGATGTCGTAGCTCTCGAACGCGGCGACATAGCGGTCGAGGAGCTCACGGTCGACCTGCTCGATCGGCTCGGACGCCGTCATGTCGTGCGCCTCGATCGTCGCGCGGGCACGCTGCAACGCGCTGTTCACGGCCGGGACGGACGTCTCGAGGAGCTCGGCGATCTCGGTCGCCTGCCACCGGAGAACCTCGGCGAGGATCAGCACGGCGCGCTGCCTGGGTGGCAGGTGCTGCAACGCAGCGACGAACGCAAGGCGCAGGGTCTCGCGCGCGATCGCCGTGTCCTCGGGCAAGTGGGAGTCCGGGATCGGCTGGAGCCACACGACTTCAGACGGGATGTTCAGGTTCTCGATCACCGGAGCGCCCGCAGGACCGAAGTCCATCGGGCGGGCGCGCCGCTCGCGGCCGTTCAGCATGTCGAGACACACGTTCGTCGCGATCCGGTAGAGCCACGACCGCAGTGCCGAGCGCCCCTCGAACCGGTCGTACGCCGCCAGGCGCGCACCATCGTCTCCTGCACCGCGTCCTCTGCCTCGAACGGCGAGGCGAGCATGCGGTAGCAGTAGGCGGTCAGCTCCTTCCGGTACTGCTCGAGCTCCGCGCCGACATCGACCTGGGTCGCCATCGCCGCCGATGCTACTGATCCGTGCACGGTGGTTGGACGCCTCCCGTCGCTGAAACTCATCGAAGCTGCGTCACCAGCTGCTCGACGCTTTCCGGGATGCCGTTGCGGCCCGTCGAAACAGGCGCTCCGCCAGCAGGCTGCGTCCCGTGTTGCCGACGCATATGAAGAGCACGTTCACGCGACAATTTTGCTCCGACGTTCGACGAGGAGCACGTCGCGCCACGCGCCGTGCAGCTGTCCGAGCCGTTCACGTCGCCCCACCACCCTGAACCCGACACGTTCGTGGAGGCGAAGGCTCGCATCGTTCTCCGGGAAGATCCCGCTCTGGATGGTCCAGATCCCGGCCTGCTCGGTTGACGCGATCAGGCGCTCGAGCAGCAGGCGGCCGACGCCGGCACCGCGCGCCGCCTCGGCGACGTAGACGCTTTCTTCGACGACGCCGGCGTACACACGCCGGTCTGAGACGGCGGACACGGCGACGAAGCCGACGACGGCTCCGTCACGCGTCGCGACGAATCGGTGCTCGGCGAGGTGGCCGGCATCCCAGCGCTCCCAGCTCGGGACCTCCGTCTCGAACGTCGCGTCCCCGGTGTCGATCCCCTCGGCGTAGATCCGGGCGGCCTCCGGCCAGTGATGCGGCTCCAGCGGTGCCACGGGCACGTCCATCGCCGGCTGGATTCTCTAGATTCGCCGCTGTGGCGGTCGAAACCAACGTGGCGCTGCTCGGCTATGGAACGGTCGGGGCGGCCGTCGACCGGCTGCTCGCGGCGTCGGCGGACGACATCGAGCGCGCGACGGGCCACCGCCTCCGCCTCGTCCGAGCGCTCGTCCGCGACCCGGGCCGCCACCCTGGTGCGCCCGACGGGTTGCTGACGACCGACGTCGGCGAGATCGCCGATGACCCCACGATCGCGGTCGTTGCCGAGGTGATGGGCGGGCTCGAGCCGGCCGGGTCGTACGTCCTCGACCTGCTCGCGCGCGGCAAGCACGTCGTGACGGCCAACAAGCAGCTCGTCGCGCGCCGGGCTCCGGAGCTCTTCGCGGCCGCGGCCGCGAGCGGCGCACACCTGCGTTTCGAGGCGAGCGTGTGCGCGGCGATCCCTGTGATCAAGGTGCTGCGCGAGGCGCTCGTCGTCACGAACGTCCACCGCGTGCTCGGGATCGTCAACGGCACCACGAACTTCGTGCTCACGGAGATGGAAGGCGGGGCGAGCTATGAGGATGCGCTCGCCGACGCGCAGGCGCGCGGCTACGCGGAGGCCGATCCCACGGACGACGTGTCGGGGGCCGACGCCGCGGCGAAGATGGCGATCCTGGCGACGGTCGCGTTCAACACGCGGGTGGCGCTCGAGGATGTCGGCCACGCGGGGATCACCGAGGTCGACCCGATCGACGTTGCCGCAGCGCGCGAGCTCGAGATGGTCGTCCGGCTCGTCGGCGCGGCACGCCTCGTCGACGGCGCCTATGACGTGAGGGTCGAGCCTGCGTTCGTCGACGCGCAACACCCGCTGGCCAAGGTCGACGGCGCCTTCAACGCTGTGATGCTGCAGGGCGACGCGATTCGCGAGATCACGCTCGCGGGGCCGGGCGCCGGCGGGACGGAGACCGCGTCGGCGGTCGTCGCCGACATCGTGGGTGTGCTCGGCACTGGAGTGCCGCAGAGCGACCCGGTTTGGCGCGACCTTCCCCGGCTCCCGCCGGGCGCGTCGCGTTCACCGTTCTATTTCCGGCTGTTCGTCGAGGACCAGCCGGGCACGCTCGCCCGCGTCGCCGAGGTCCTGGCGCGCCACGAGATCTCGGTCGCGCGACTCGTGCAACACCAGGACGGAAGCGGCGCGACGCTCCACGTCGTCACCCACGAGGCCGCCGCCGGCGCGCTCGCCGACGCGCTCGCTGAACTGGAGGCACTCGCCGAGGTCCGTCGCCGCTCGCGCCCGGTCCCGGTGGTCTCCGACCGCGGTGTCGCCGAGCTTGGATGGACGTGACGGGCGCACGGGCTACGTGGCTGTCGCTCGGCGAAGGCGGGACGCCGCTGGTGCCGGCGCCGCGGCTGTCGGCGGCGCTCGGGCTCGACCTCCATCTGAAGTGCGAGCATCTGAACCCGACGGGGAGCTTCAAGGACCGCGGGATGGCCGTCGCCGTCGAGCGCGCCGCGGCCCGCGGGGTCAATACGGTCGTCTGCGCGTCGACGGGCAACACCGCAGCGTCGGCCGCGACCTACGCGGCCCGCGCCGGCCTGCGCGCCGTCGTGCTGACACCCGAAGGTGCAACGGCCGGCGCAAAGCGCGCGCAGGCGCACGCCGCGGGCGCGCAGGTGCTGGAGGTCCGCGGGAGCTTCGACGATGCCTTGCGGCTCTGCCGCGAGCTCGGCGAGCGGGACGGGTTCATGCTCGTCAACTCGCTGAACCCGGACCGGATCGACGGCCAGCGGTCGGTCGTCGGCGAGATCGTCGAGCAGCTCGGGCACGTGCCCGATGTGATCGCACTCCCGTACGGTGGCGGGGGCAACGTGTCCGCAGTCGCCGCGGGCTGCGACGAGGCGGGCATCGCGCCGGCGCTCGTCGTCGGCGAAGCGGCCGACCGACCAGCGACGTTCGCCTCGGCGATCAGGATCTCGGAGCCCGCGCATCGCGAGCGCGTTCAACGGCTGGTTGACGTCGGCCGCCTGACCGTGGCACCGCTCACGGAGGCCGAGCTGCGCGAGGCATGGTCGACGCTCGCCCGCACCGAGGGCGTTTTCTGCGAGCCCGCCTCGGCGGCAGGTGTCGCCGCGCTCGGCAAGCTCGGCCGGCGGGGCGCGACTGCGGTCTGCATCGTCACCGGTCACGGCCTCAAGGACGCTTCGGCGGTCGACATGTCGGCCGCGACGGTCGTCGACGCGTCGCTCGACGCCCTGCTCGGGGCGCTCACTTGATCGCCGCGCGTGCACCGGCGTCGACGGCCAACCTCGGGCCGGGCTTCGACGCAGCGGCCGCGGCGCTCGACCTGTGGAACACCGTCGAGGTCGAAGAAGGAGCGTTCGCGGTGGAGGTCGTGGGCGAAGGTGCCGGAGAGCTCCCCCGCGACCCCACGCACCTCTCGCTGCAGGCCTTTGCGCTGCTGGCTCCGCCGGCCGGGTTCCGGTTTCGGTTCGAGAACGCGATCCCGCTCGAGCGTGGCCTCGGTTCGAGCGCGGCGGCGATCGGGCTCGGCCTCGTCGCAGGCGCTGCTGCGGCGGGCCACGTGGTGGCGGACGAGGAGCTGCTCGTGCTCGGCGCCCGGCTCGAGTCGCACCTCGACAACCTGGCAGCCGTCGTGCACGGCGGCGTCACCGCCGTCTGGCGGAGCGGCGGCTCGCCGCAGGCCAGGCGCCTCGCCCTCGACGTGCCGGCAGCGCTTGTCGCCGTCGTTCCCCATGCTCGTACGTCGACCGAGGCGTCACGCACGTCCTTGCCGCACGCGATCGCGCACGCCGATGCAGCGGAGACCGCAGGTGCCGCGCTGCTCCTCGGTGCAGCACTCGCCGCCGGCGACCCAGAGCTCTTGCGTCACGCGTTTCGCGACCGCCTGCACGAGCCGTACCGCGCCGCCGGGGCACCGCTGCTTGCGCGCGTCCAGGCGGCGCTGCCCGCAGGCGCACTCGGCGTCACGCTCTCCGGCTCGGGCCCGACGGTGCTCGTCTGGGCAGAGCGCGGCCGCGGCGACGAGGTCGCCGCGGCCTTGCGGACTGCGATCGGGAACGACGCGACGGTTGCGCCGATCGCCGTCTCGGCGACCGGCGCGGCGGCTAAGCCTCGACCGTCGTCGGCTTGACGCTCGCCACGTATCCGCGCACGTCCGATGCGGGCTCCGTGTACGCATCGCCGAGCGCCGATTCGACCGCTGTGAGGTACTCCTCCGCCCACGCGGGGAACGGATAGTCGATCGCCCGCAGGAACTCGAGCGACGCCGCAAAGCGAATGTCGGCGATCGACGGCGACTCGCCGCCGATGAATCGCGTCCCGGCGAGGAAGAACGCGCGGAAGGCCTCGAGCGGCTGGGCGACGGCGTCTGTCGCGGCAGCGACGGCACGCGCCTTCGCATGGTCGTCGGCGTCGGACGCGCCGACCTCGCCCGCGTACTGCGGGAAGTGCAGGGTCGGATAGGTCGCGCGGGTGATGTACGGATAGAGCGTTCCGATCACGTAGAACATCGCGCTGTCGACCATCGCCCGCCGCGCTGGATCGGTCGGATAGAAGCTCTCCAGCCCATGCTTGTTGCACAGGTACTGCATGATCGCGCAGCTCTCCCAGAGGGAGCCGTTCGGCAGTCCGTCCTCCTCGAGTAGCGGCGTCAGATCTGCCGGGTCCTTGCCGAGGAACTCGGGAGTGCTCTTCTTCCCCCAGACGTCGACTTCCTCGAAGTCGAGGCCGGCAGCGCGGATGAAGATGCGCGTCGAGAGGTTGTTGACGCTCGGCTTGAGGATGCTGAGTGTGTTCGCTGGCATCGGTCCTCCTCTAGTACGGGTTTTTCGGCGCGCGATCGTCCGACAGTGACGGCCGCGTGCGCGCGACGAGCAGCTCGATCGCGTCGGCGAGGTGCTCCTGGGCGATGTTGTGGTCTCCGCGCTCGGTGCGCAAGTTGTGCGCCTCGAACAACACGTCTGCGTGCGTGTGACCGTACGGCGGCTCGAAGCGATACGCCGCAAGCTCGATCAGCAGACCGAGCGGGTCGTCGAAGTAGATCGAGTCCATGAAGCCGCGGTCCTTGACACCGCTGTGCTTGATCGCGCGCTCGTCGAGCCGCTCGACCACCTGGTCGAACGTCACCTTGGACACGGCGAACGCAAGGTGGTGGACGCGTCCGGCGCTCTTCTCGTCGACCGCCGTCTCGCCGCGGGTGCGCCCCTCGTCGGTGAACACCGTGATCAGGCGCCCGTCGCCGGGATCGAAGTAGAGGTGGCTCTCGGCCTCGTTGTCGAGGTTCGGCTGCTCGAAGACGAACGGCATGCCGAGCACGCCCTCCCAGAAGTCGATCGACGTCGCGCGCTTCGCGCCGACCAGCGTGATGTGGTGGACGCCCTGGGTCTGGATCTTCCGCATCAGCGCTCGATGAGTCTGCCCTTGTAGTCGCTCCGCTGCAAGCTGCCGAACGGGACGAGGTCGATGGCGACCTGCACGGTCAGTACCCCGCGCAGCCGCTCGCGGATCGACGCCACCAGCGCGTCGTCGGGGGCGACGTCCCGCGCGAGCTCGACGGCGACGGGCAGCGGCGGTTCCTGCTTCACACCGGGCGCGCGCGGGCGCACGAGCACGTTGCCGCTGACAGCCGGAGCGAAGGCGGCAACGACCTCGCGCACGGCCGACGGGAAGACATTGACGCCGCGGACGATCAGCATGTCGTCGGTCCGGCCGAGGCACCGGATCCGCGGAGCCGTCCGTCCACACGGGCAGGTCGTCAGGCGAACGACGACGTGGTCGCGCGTGCGGAAGCGGAGGAGCGGCGCAGCGCGGTGGCGCAGGTGTGTGAGGACGAGCTCGCCGCGAGCGCCGTCCTCGAAGGGAAGTGCGACGCCCGAGTCGGGGTCGATGAGCTCGAGGTGAACGAACCCGCGTGCACCGAGGTGCATGCCTTCCTGCTCCCCGCATTCGCCGAAGAGCGACGGGCCGATGTCGCCGATCCCCATCGCTTCCGTGACGGTCGCGCCCCACCCGGCCTCCAGGCGCGCCCGGAACAGGGGCTCGCCGCCACCGGGCTCGCCGGCGACGAGCACCCGGCGCACACTCGACCCGGTCAGGTCGGCCTGCTCGAGCAGGTAGGCGGCGTACGACGGCGTGAGGACGATCGCCGTCGGCCGCAGCGACTCGAGCGCGAGGAGCAGCCGATCGCCGGTCCCGGCTCCCAGCGGCACGTGGGTGACGCCGATCCGCTGAAACGCGTCGAGCGCCGCGCCGGCGACGAACGGGCCGGCGTTGTACGTCGTCACCACGCGGTCGCCCGGTCCGATGCCGGACGCGGCATAGCTGCGCGCCGAGCCGGTCACCCAGGCATCGAGGTCGTCCTTGGTGAGCGGGATGTAGCTCGGCGCTCCGGTCGTACCGCTCGTCGAGTAGATCCGGACGAGCTCCGTCTCGTCGACGCACAGCTGCGTCCCGAACGGATCGCTGCCGCTGCGCGTCGTCCGCAGCTCGTCCTTCTCCGTGAGCGGGAGCTGGGCGATCTCGGCAAGACCTCCGGCGGCCTGCGCCGCGTCGATCCCGACCGCCCCGAGCTTGGCGCGGTAGAAGCGCGAGCGTTCGACGAGGTACGCGAGTTGCGCCGCATAGCTCGCGCTGTCGACCTCGGTCTGCTCGTCCCACGAGCGCGTTTCGACCGCAGGGTCGAGCATCACTCGCCGGCGGCCGCGTCTTCTGCGGCACGTGCGAGCAGGAATCCGATCGGATGCTCGCGCTCCTCCGCAAGGTGAGCGAGGAGCCCGGCCGTACGCGCCAGGATCGGGACCGCCTTGGCGATCGCGGCCGCATACCCGAGGTCGAGCAGGACGGCGGCGGTCGCCATCGCGACGTTGAGGGGCAACGGCGCAAGCTCGTCGCGCAGCCGGCGCGCATAGTCGACGTGGACGCCGCTCACGCCTCGCTCGTCGCTGAGCTCGAAGATGCGCTCCGCCCGCGGGTCGGCCGTGCGGTGCACCGGATGCCCGAAGCCGGGCACGTTCTCGCCCGCGACGCGCAGGCGCGCGACGAGCTGCGCCGGCTCTTCGCCGAAGCGAACGGCCTCGTCGAGGAGGCGGGCGCACGCTTCCGACGTCCCGAGCAGCACCGGGCCGGCGCCGAGGATGCCGGCCGCGACCGCGCCGTGCAGCGAGCCGGGGTCGGCTGCCAGCGTCATCCGCGCAGCGACGTTCGACGGCATCATCCCGTGCTCTGCGATCGCGATCAGCAGCACGTCGAGGAAGTGGCGCTCGTCGTCGCTGGGCTCACGTCCCGTGAGCAGCAGGTGGAAGTACTCGGTGAACGTGCGCGAGCCCATCAGGTCGCGCGTCAGATCGCGGCCGCGTACCTCGACCCGGTCGGGCTCCACGCGGCTGATGCGGCTCAGAGGCTCAGGCACAGCCGGCGAGCTCCGCTCCGGCGACCATCGCCTCGAGCTTGCGGAACGCGCGCTCGCGCGGCAGGTACTTCATGCCGCAGTCTGGCGCGACGACCAGGCGCTCGGGGCCGACGATCGCCAACGCGCGCTCGATTCGCGCCACAACGACCTCCGGCGTCTCGACCTCCTCGGCACCGAGGTCGACGACGCCGAACAGGATCGTCTTGCTCGGCACGTCGCGCAGGATCGCTGCGTCGAGGTTCGGCTGCGCCGCCTCGAGTGACAGATGGCTCGCGCGGCACGCGTCGAGCTCCCGGAGGAACGGATAGCCGTTCGGCTTGTCGTGCACGACGTGTGCGTAGCCGAAGCACGTGTGCAGAACGGTCTCACCGCCGATGCCGTCGAGCGCGCGATCGATCGCCTCGATCGCATACGCGCGCGCCGCATCCGGCCGTGCCTGCAGGTACGGCTCGTCGATCTGGACGACGTCGGCACCCGCGGCCTTGAGGTCGCGGAGCTCCTCGTTGACGGCGGCCGCATAGGCGAGCGCGAGCGCCCGCGCGTCGCCGTAGTAGTCGTCTTGCGCCTGTTGGGACATCGTGAAGGGACCGGGCACCGTGATCTTGATGCGCAGGCGGGTGAGCGAGCGGAGGAACTCGACGTCGCGTACCTCGACGGGGCGCGTGCGCCGGATCTCGCCGACGACGCGCGGCACCGGGTTCGGATGACCCGTGCGGTCGAGCGCGACGCCCGGCTCGTCGAGGTCGACACCGTCGAGCGCGGTCGCGAAGCGGTTGGAGTAGCTCTCGCGGCGCATCTCGCCGTCGGTGACGATGTCGACTCCCGACCGCTCCATGTCGGCGACAGCAAGCCGAGTCGCGTCGTCCTGTGCCTCCTCGAGATACGGCTCCGGGATCCGCCACAGCTCGCGCGCGCGCACGCGCGGCGGCAGCCGCTCGTCGAGCCGGTCGCGGTCGATCAGCCACGGCGGCTGCGGATAGCTGCCGACGACGGTGGTGAGAAGAGACGCCAACGTCCAGGAGCGTAAAGCCTTCATCTCACGCCACGTCGTGCCCGCGCGTTGTAATGGAAGAAATGGCGACCTCCGTCATCGACAGCCCGATCGGTCCCCTCGGCCTCGTCGCCACGCCCGACGGGCTCGCGGGCGTGCGCTTCCATGCGCAGGCGTTCCCGGCCGACGGTGCGTCCGCCGTTCTCGACGAGGCGGCGGAGCAGCTCAGGGCGTACTTCAGGGGTGAGCTGACCGACTTCGACCTGCCGCTCGACCTCCACGGCAGCGAATTCCAGCGCCGCTGCTGGCTGGCGCTCGCGACCATTCCCTACGGCCAGACGGTGAGCTACGGCGAGCAGGCGCGCCGCCTCGGCTTCGGCCCGGAGACGGCGCGTGCGGTCGGCGCCGCGAACGGGCAGAACCCGCTACCGCTCGTCCTCCCGTGCCACCGCGTGATCGGCGCCGACGGCTCGCTCACCGGCTTCGGCGGCGGCCTGTCGCTGAAGCGGTTCCTGCTCGAGCACGAGGGGGCGTTGCTGCCGCTCGGGTAGGCGCCGCCGTGCCTTGAGCCGGAACGCCGTCCGGCGTATGCTCGGCCACGGAGGGAGAGATGATGAGACGCTGGCCCACGCTCCTCGGCACCGTGACGATCGTCGCGACGCTCGCCGTCACGGCAATACTCGCCGGATCGTCGACCGCCTCGTCTGGCGCGACCGGCAAGTCCGTCTTCTACCTCGCGCTCCGCTCGGGCAATTGCGCGATCTGGCCGCACCGCGGAAAGCTTGTTCGCGTCGTCCCGTGCTCGAACCCGGCACACAACCTCGAGATCTACTGGATCGGACACGGCGGCTGGGGCCACGCCTCGCGGACGAACGCCGCCGAGTTCGCCGCCGCGAAGTCGCGGTGCCTGGCGGCGTTCCAGCGAAGGTTCGGCCATCCGATCAGGACGTCCTACGGGTGGTACGCGTTCTGGCCGGACCCCGGTGCCGAGCAGGTGAAGTACGGCGACCACGTCGAGTGCTCGCTCGTTCGTTGGCCCGGCGAACCGGCGATGGGACCCGGCCGCCACACCTGACTCGGCCGCCGCGGTCCTTGTAGGTCAACACCTGCACGACGGTTGCGCGCAAGAGCGGGCGACGGGTGGTGCCGGCCGGCCGGCCGACGACACGAACCACATTCGCGTCAAATTGCGCCTCCGACGGCCTCCCGGTTAGGGCCGGTCGAGCTCGATGCTCCCCGACCCCGAGCCGGGCCGCGGTCTTCGGGGTTCCCGCACTCCGGCGTCCGGTGGATCGTCGAGCTCGTCGAAGTAGACGAACGGGGTATGCCGACCTCGGCCTCGCCAGCGGGCGAGCAACCGCCAGGACGACCTGGTCACGCAGGCGTTCGGGCGGACGCACTCTCCGACCTCGCCGAGGTACTGGCGGCGGCGGGCCGGCACACCGAGGCCACGGCTGCCCGCCACGAAGCGCTCGACCTGTTACGAGGGCAAACAGATCATCCCGCTCGCCCGCCGCACCCGCGAGCGCATCGCGGCGGTGCTGGACGCGATCGGCACGCCGCGCTCTCCGGCATAGGCACGCACGGCGGACGTGCCGGCGAACGTCGTCCGGTGCGATCGATATCCTGTTAGCTGTAGTGACAACACTTGTGGACATGGCCGATCCTGCTGCACTCGATCACCATCAGCTCGAAGACGAGCTGGCGACGCTCGCGGCGCACCTCTACGCAGGGACGTGCCGCTGGCTGGAGCTCGTGGGCGAGCTCGACCGGCGAGGCAGTTGGACCCAGGACGGCTGCTGCTCATGCGCAGCCTGGCTCGCGTGGCGATGCGCCCTCACCCCTCGAGCCGCCAGGGAGCACGTGCGAGTCGCACGCCGGCTGCCGGAGCTGCCCGAGACGCAGGCCGCGTTCGCCCGCGGGGAGCTGTCGTACGCGAAGGTTCGCGCCCTGACCAGAATCGCGACCGCCGAGAACGAGGACGAGCTTCTCGCGCTCGGCCGCGCCTGCACGGCCGCGCAGCTGGAGCGAACGGTGCGTGCCTACCGGCGCGTATCGACCGCCGAAGCGTGCGAGCAGCAGGAAGATGCGCACCTGAGCATCTTCTGGAATCCGAACGGGTCGCTCGAGCTCCATGGCCGGCTTGCGCCCGAGGACGGTGCGCTGGTGCTGCGCGCGCTGGAGTCGATGCGCGACTCGCTCTGGAAGAGCAGCGGTTCCGCGGAACCGCGGCCGGCACGGCAAGCGTCGAACGCTGAGGCGCTCGTTGCAATCGCAGCTACGGCGCTCGCGCACGGAGACGAGAGCCGCACCGGCGGTGAGCGCTACCAAGTGGTCGTTCACGTCGACGAGGTGGCGCTCTCTCACGACGGCGGCGGAGGGTGCGAGCTCGAAGACGGGAGCGCACTCGCTCCGGAGACGGCGCGTCGGCTCGCCTGCGACTCGTCAGTAATGCGGCACGGCCGGAGGTCACGCACGATTCCGTCGACGCTGCGGCGCGCGTTGCAGCGACGCGACCGAGGTTGCCGTTTCCCCGGCTGTGAGAACCGTCGCTTCGTCGACGCCCATCACGTCGACCACTGGGCACAGGGCGGCGAGACGACGCTGCACAATCTGCTGCTCCTCTGTCGCCGCCACCATCGCGCCGTCCACGAAGGCGGATACCGCGTCGACCGTGAGGACGCTTCTTCTATCCCTGGGGCGGGCAGATTCAAGCCGTGCCACAGCTGCCGCGCGGACACCTCGACGAGCTCGCCGAGGGCAATCGCGAACTCGCGATCGACGCCGGCACGTGCGCGCCGGGCCTCGGTGATCGTCTCGACCTCGCGGCCGCCGTCGACTACCTACTCGAGATCGAGCGGTGGGGATCGCGATCCGCCCGCGCCGCGCCGGACTATCACCCACTCTCGGCGGGCGTCGTCCGGTCAACCTGGCAGTAGATCTGCTGCGACCACAGCGACGTCGTCCGCCACCCACGTCGGCTGCGCCTTGAACCCGGCCGCGGCGAGCCACGCCAGCTGGTCCTCGAGCCGCTCTGGTCGGTCGAAGTCCCGGCTGAGCGGGATGCGCGCCTTCGCCGGATCCGCCGGGACGATCACATCGGCGAGCACGAACCGTCCTCCCGGGAGAGCACCGCCGCGATGCGCGCAAATAGATCACGCTTGCCGGTTCCGTCGAGGTGGTGCACGGCAAGAGCAGAGAAGGCGAGGTCGAACGGCCCCTCGGGCAGAGGATCCTCGAGGCGCTGCACGCGCAGATCCGCGCCGGGCAGCGCCTCCCGCGCGACTGCGAGCATCGCCTCGCTCTTGTCGATCCCGACGAGCGATGCCCCTCGATGCCGCGTGAGCATCCGCTGCGCGGTTTCACCCGTGCCGGTGCCCAGTTCCAGGATCGCCGCCGCCGCTACGCCCTCCGAAGCACGCACCGTTTCTTCCTGCAGCTCGTCGTATGGCGCGACGTCGTTGCGGATCATCGACAAATACGTCGCCGGGTCGAAATGGAACTGCGTCATCGGCCGTTCTCCGACGATACTCCGAGCTAGGCACGCCGAGCACGACTCGACCGAAGGTCATTCCCATGAGCAGGAGCGCCTGTACGTGCACATGCGTGGCCGGGAGCCGCTCGACCCCGGCAACCCACTCCAGCCACGCGCGTGACTCGGATCGGACACGCAGCGGACCTGCCGGCCAGCGCTCGAACGGCCGAGGCGCCCACGCGGACGCCTCGGAAACCGTGCCAGAGTTACTGCTTCTGTCGCAGTAGCGGGGGCGGGATTTGAACCCGCGACCTCCGGGTTATGAGCCCGGCGAGCTACCTGACTGCTCCACCCCGCGTCGCGGCCGTCAATTGTACCACCGTCCGCCTCTACCATTCACAGCGTGATCTGGGCCGCGCTCGCCTTCTGCCTCGTCGTCGTGATCGGCTCGATTGCCTTTGCTGCGATGCGGGCGTGGCGCCTGTGGCGGACGGTGCGCACGACGTCGGGGCGCGCGACCGAGGCGGCCGAACGCGTGCTGGCGTCCGCCGCGGTGACCGAGGAACACGTCGTCTCACTCACCACCGGCACCGAGCGCCTGGCGGCCGCGATCGAGCGCCTCCAGGCGTCTCTCGCGGACCTCGCCATCATCCGTGCGGCCGCGTCGGAGACGAGCGCGCTGCTCGCGTCGATCCGCGGCTTGGTGCCGCGGAAGTGACGCGCGTCGCCGCGATCGACCTCGGAACGAACGCCACCCGCCTGCTCATCGCCGACGTCTCGGGCGGTGACATGACCGAGGTCGTCCGGCGAACACGCATCACACGCCTCGGCGAAGGGGTCGACGCGCGGCGGCGGCTGCTGCCGCTGCCGATCGCACGCGTGCGCAACGCGCTCACCGACTTCCGGCGCGAAGCCGAGGCGCTCGGCGCCGAGCGCACGCTCGCCGTCGCGACCAGCGCCGTGCGCGACGCCGAGAACGGCGAAGCGTTCCTCGGCGAGGTCGAGTGGTCCTACGGCTTCACGACGCGGCTCCTCACCGGCGACCAAGAGGCCGCGATGACGCTCAGCGGGGTCGGCCCGCTCGAGCCCGGGACCGTGGTCGTCGACGTCGGCGGCGGCTCGACCGAGGTGATCACGGAGGGGTTCCGTGCGAGCCTCGACATCGGCTGCGTCCGCCTCACCGAGCGGCACGGCGGCGACGTCGACGCGATGGCGGCCGACGTCCGCTCGGCGCTGCCGCCACTGGGTGCCGAGCGTGCGCTGAACGTGGACGGCACGACCGCTGAGCTCGCCGCGCTGGCCGGCGGCCGCACCGTCACGCTGGCGGCGATCGACCATGCACTCGAATGGCTCAGGGCCGCGAGCGACGACGAGCGGCGCGCACGCCTCGTCGAGCCCGACCGGAGCGACGTCGTCGTGGCCGGCGTCGTCGTCGTCCGCGAGACGCTCCGCCACCTCGGCCTCGACCGGACAACGGCCTCCGACCGCGACCTTCTGAACGGGGCCGCCCTGGCCGCCGCCGCGTTGCCGGAGCCCGAGGAAGGCGCGGCGCCGCCCGGCGCCTACACCTGCTGCTAGACACTTGCGTGCGCAATCTTTCTCTGGTACGATGCTTGCGTCATCAAGTTTCTGAGGAGGAACGCTCAATGAGCACCATCGAACAGCAGGCGACCGGCACCTTCGTCGCCGACACCGTTCATTCGCACATCGGCTTCGAGGTCCCCTACGCGGTGGCCACCTTCTCGGGCGAGGTCACCGACTTCGCCGCGAGCCTCGTCGACCGAAAGCTGGCAGGCTCGGCGAAGATCGCGAGCATCAGCCTGAAGGACGAGAACCTCCAGGCACACGTGCTCTCGCCGGAGTTCTTCGACGCCGAGCGCCACCCGGTCCTCGCCTTCGACGGCGAGCTCGTCCGCGACGGCGACAAGGCAACTGTGGCCGGCGAGATCACCATGAAGGGGATCACCCAGCCGGTCACGCTCGAGGGCACGATCGTCGGGCCCACCGTCGACCACTTCGGCGCCACGCGCATCGGTCTGAAGCTCGAGGCGGTCGTCGACCGCACGGCGTTCGACATGAACTGGAACATGCCGCTCCCGACCGGCGAGCCGGCGCTCGCGAACGACGTCACGCTCAAGGCCGACCTCACGCTCGTCGCACAGGCGGCGTAACGACAGTGCGCGTTCTCGCGATCAGCGGTTCTCTCCGCGACGCCTCGAACAACACGGCCCTCCTCCGCGCCCTGCGCGAGGAGGCGCCGTCCGGGGTCGACGTCGAGGTCTGGAACGGCCTGAAGGAGATCCCGCCGTACGACCAGGACGACGACGTCGTCCCGGGGCCGCCGGCCGTCGAGGCGTTCCGCTCACTCGTTCGCAACGCGGACGCCGTGTTCTTCGCAACGCCCGAGTACAACTCGTCCGTGCCGGGCGCACTCAAGAACGCGCTCGACTGGGCCTCCCGCCCACTCGCCACGAATGCCTTCCGCAACAAGCCGGTCGCGGTGGTCGCCTCGAGCACAGGCGCGTTCGGCGGCGTCTGGGCAGCCGCCGAGCTGCGCAAGGTGCTCGGCACGATGGGCGCGCGCGTGACCGACGCCGAGCTCGCCGTCGGGCACGCCGCCGAGAAGCTCGACGCGAACGGCAAGCTGGTCGACGACGATGTTCGCGGCGGGCTGCGCGAGGCGCTCGACACACTCCTCGCCGAAGCCGCTCCCGCGCTCGTCGCCGCCTAGCTAGACCACCTCGGGAGCCGGCGGCTCGTCCTCGGCGAGGCGCCGCTGCACCGCGGAGCGCGAGAGCACCCCGACGAGCCTGCCGTCCTCGACGACCGGCACGCGCTCGTAGTCCTTCTCCTCGAGGAACGCGAACGCATCGGCGAGCACAGTCGATGACTCGATTGTCGCGTTCGGCGGCTCGGCGAACGCACCGACCGCGGTGGACTTCGGATCGAGCCCGCGCGCGACGACCTCGCGCACGAGCGTCTTGCGGGTGATGACACCCGAGAGCAGTCCGTCGTCGCAGACGAACACAGCCCGCACCTCGGGCCGTGAGAGCGCCTCGGCCGCCTCCTGCGCGCTCGCCGACGCATCGAGCGCGAGCGGCTCCGGGACCATCGCATCACGGACGAGCTGCTCGGTCATCTGCGCGTTATCTCATGGATAGATGCCACGCGCCTCGAGCGCCGCGGAGACCTCGCGGATCGCAGCGACCAGCGCGGCGTCGCGAAGCGCGATCCCACGTTCGTTGGCGACGTCCCAGACCCGATCGAATGCGTCCGCCAGCTTGTCGGAGAGACGCCGGCGGATCTCGTCGCGGTCCCAGAACAGTCGCCCGAGGTCTTGCACCCATTCGAAGTACGAAACGGTGACCCCGCCGGCGTTCGTGAGGATGTCCGGCAGCACCGGGATGCCTCGGTCCGCCAGGATGCGGTCGCCGTCGATCGTCGTCGGGCCGTTCGCGCCTTCGGCGACCAGCCTGCAGCGCAGGCTGCCCGCGTTCGCGCCGGTAATCTGGTCCTCGCGGGCCGCGACGACGAGGATGTCGCACTCGAGCTCGAGCAGCTCGTCGTTCGTGATGCGCGTCACGCCCGCCTCGAGCCCGTCGAGCGAACCGTGCTCGGCCACATAGGCATGGAGCGCCGGTACGTCGAGACCGCCCCGCGCGAAGACGCCGCCCGAGATGTCGGAGACGCCGACGACCGCAGCACCCTTGTCGTGGAGCTCGCTCGCCGCGATCCCGCCGACGTTGCCGAAGCCCTGCACGACGCAGCGTTGCGCCGCGAGGTCCCAGCCGAGCCGTTCGCACGCACGTTCGACGACGATCACGACGCCGGCGCCGGTCGCCTCGTGCCGGAAGAGCGAGCCGCCGAGCGACACCGGCTTGCCGGTGACGATCTCGGGAACCGCATACCCCTTCTGCATCGAGTACGTGTCCATCATCCACGCCATCGTCTGCTCGTTCGTCGCCATGTCGGGGGCCGGGATGTCGAGCTGCGGCCCGATGAACGGCGCGAGCTCGGCCGTGAAGCGGCGCGTGATGCGCGCGAGCTCGGCCGGTGAGAGGTCGCGCGGCGTGCACCGCACACCGCCCTTCGCCCCGCCGTACGGAAGCCGGAGCAGCGCGCACTTCCAGGTCATCCACATCGCGAGCGCCGCGCACTCGCCGAGATCGACCGCCGCGTCGTAGCGGATGCCGCCCTTCGTCGGCCCGAGCACCGATGAGTGCCTCACCCGGTACGCAGGGAACATCGCGTAGCTGCCGTCGTCGAGTTGAACGGGGAGCGTCAGGATCACCGCCTGCTCGGGATCACGCAGGCGGGTCGCAACGAAGTCGGGGACCTCGGCGTAGCCGAGCGCATGCTCGAGCTGCGTGCGCGCCTGCTGGTAGAGCGGCGTATGCCACTCGAGCTGCGACGTTGCGTGCACGGCCTTCGCCACGGCGCCGAAGGGTAGATGAAGCGCCTGGGCCCTTGGACGGGAGCCATGGGCCGGAGGACCCATTGCGGCCGAACCAGATCGACGCGATGCTGTCGGGATGAGAAACGCGGAGCTGCTCCCTGCCATCGCCGTCGGCTTCGCGGTCGCCCTCGCGCACCTGCGCTGGATCCTGCTCACGCAATGGACGTGCCGGACGTGCGGCACGAACCACCTCCACTGCGAGTGCAAGCCGGCGTGGGTGAAGAAGCTGCTGTAGCGGGACCCTCCTCCGGAGGGATGACACTCTCGTCGTAAGCAGGGAGGATGCGACGGCGCGCGCCGCGGGTTACCGTGAGGCCGTGCACGAGCTCCTCGGCCGCTTTCGGCGCAAGCTGCGCGCGCAGGTCGCCGCGGCCGAGGAACGGGCTGCGGCGGAGGAGCGGGCGCGGATCGCCCACGAGCTGCACGACGTGGTCGCCCACTCGATCTCGGAGATGGTCGTTCAGGCCTCCGGAGTCCGATGCCTGCTTCAGAAGGATCAGACCCGTGAGCGTGAAGCGCTCCGCTCGGTCGAGCAGATCGGCCGTGAGGCGCTCACCGAGATGCGGCACATGCTCGGCGTGATGCGGAGCGGCGAAGAGCAGCCGGTCGAGCTGATGCCGCAGCCCGGCCTCGGACATCTCGACCAGCTGATCGCGCAGGTCGAGCAGGCGGGACTGCCCGTGACGCTTCGCATTGTGGGCGAGCGGCCGGAGCTTTCGATCGGCATCGACCTCTCGGCGTATCGAATCATCCAGGAGGGCCTCGCGAACGCGCTCGACCACGCGAAAGGAGCGCGCGTGGAGGTCGTCGTCCGCTACACCGACGACGGCGTCGAGGTCGAGATCGCCGACGACGACCCGACCGCCGACGGCTCTGGACGTGGTGGGGGCTCCAGCCTGGTCGGGATGCGCGAACGCGTCGCGCTGTATGGAGGGACGCTGGAAGCGGGGCGGCGCGACGGCGGCGGGTTCATGCTGCGAGCGCAGCTGCCGGTGGACGCGCGGTCGTGATCCGGATCCTGCTCGTCGACGACCAGGAACTCGTCCGGGCGGGCTTCCGGATGATCCTCGACGCCGAGCAGGACATCGACGTCGTCGGCGAGGCGGCCGACGGTCGCGAGGCGATCGACCAGGTGCGGTCGCTTCGACCGGATGTCGTCCTGATGGACATCCGGATGCGCGAGCTCGACGGCCTCGAAGCGGCACGGCGGATCCTCGCCGACGGCGTCGCCGGAGACGTGCCGCCGCGGATCCTGATGCTGACGACGTTCGATCGCGACGAGTATGTCTACGAGGCTCTGCGCGCCGGCGCGAGCGGGTTCCTGCTGAAGGACACGCCGCCCGAGCAACTCGTGGCGGCGATCCACGTGATCGCGGCGGGCGATGCGCTCCTCTCACCGTCGATCACGCGGCGGGTCATCGCCGAGTTCGTGAAGGGCACCGGGCCGACGCCGCAGGCGCAGTTCCCACGCCTCGGCGATCTGACCGCCCGTGAGCGAGAGGTGCTCGGGCTGATCGCGCGCGGCCTCTCGAACGCCGAGATCGCGAAGACGCTGTACGTGTCGGAGACGACAGTGAAGACCCACGTTGCCCGGGTCCTGATGAAGCTCGGCCTCCGCGACCGCGTGCAGGCGGTTGTGCTGGCGTACGAGGCGGGCGTCGTCACGCCGGCGCGCTGACCTCCGACACCTACGCCTGACGCCGCAGCACCGCGACCGACCGTCGCTGGACGGCGACCTCGGCGCCGGGGACGAACCGGTCGCTATCGCACCGGCCTGTCGAGAGCACGACCTCCCAGCGAGTTCCGAACCGCCGCGCGGGCAGCCGAAACGAAATGTCCTCGAAGTGGGCGTTGAAGAGCAGCAGGAAGGAGTCGTCACGCACCTGCTCCCCGTGCTCCGTCTCCACGTCGAGCTCCTCGCCGTTCAGGAAGACGCCGATCGCGCGCGAGTCGGTGTTGTCCCAATCACGACGCGTCATCCGTCGGCCGTCTGGGCGCATCCACCATACGTCGGGGAGCAGGGCCCCCGTGCCCTCCAGGAACTTGGTCCGCCGGAAGACCGGGTGCGCCATCCGCAGCTCGATCAGACGCCGGGTGAAATCGAGCAGTGAGGCGTCGCCGCTCTTCCAGTCGAACCACGAGATCTCGTTGTCCTGGCACCACGCATTGTTGTTGCCGCCCTGAGTCCGTCCCCACTCGTCACCGCCCAGCATCATCGGCACCCCCTGCGAGAGCAGCAGCGTCGCGAGGAAGTTGCGCTGCTGCCGCCCGCGCAGGTCGAGGATCGCGCCGTCGTCGGTCGGGCCTTCGGCGCCGCAGTTCCAGGAGCGGTTGTCGTTCGTGCCGTCGTTGCCGGCTTCACCGTTCGCGTCGTTGTGCTTGTCGTTGTAGGAGACGAGGTCGCGCAGCGTGAAGCCGTCGTGCGCCGTGACGAAGTTGACCGACGCGAACGGCCGACGCCCATCGCTCTGGTACAGGTCGGCGGAGCCGCCGAACCGCGAGGCGAAGTCCCGCAGAGGCGCCGCACCGCGCCAGAAGTCGCGCATCGTGTCGCGGTAGATGCCGTTCCATTCGGACCAGAGGATCGGGAAGTTCCCGACCTGGTAGCCGCCTGGACCGACGTCCCACGGCTCGGCGATCAGCTTCACCTGGGAGAGGACCGGATCCTGGTGGATGATGTCGAAGAAGGCCGAAAGCCGGTCGACTTCGTAGAACTCCCGCGCAAGCGCGGACGCCAGGTCGAATCTGAAGCCGTCGACGTGGCAGTCGAGGACGAAGTACCTCAGCGAGTCCATGATCAGCCGCAGCACGGTCGGATGCACCGGGTTGAGCGTGTTGCCCGTGCCCGTGTAGTCCATGTAGAAGCGCGGGTTGTCGGGGACGAGCCGGTAGTAGCTCTGGTTGTCGACGCCTCGGAAGGCGAGCATCGGGCCGAGGTGATTGCCCTCCGCTGTGTGGTTGTAGACGACGTCGAGGATCACCTCGATCCCGGCGCGGTGAAGCGCCTTCACCATCCCCTTGAACTCGCGCACCGGGTCCGGCGTGGCCGCGTAGCCGGAGTGCGGCGCGAGATACCCGATCGTCGAGTAGCCCCAGTAGTTCGTCAGGCCGCGGCCGTGCAGGAATCCCTCATCGGCGATGTGATGCACCGGCAGCAGCTCGACCGCCGTCACACCGAGTGATTTCAGGTACGCGATCGAGTCCTCGCTCGCGAGACCCCCGTACGTCCCTCGGAGATCCTCACGAACACCCTCGCGCCGCTTCGTGAAGCCCTTCACATGCACCTCGTAGATGACCATGTCGTGCCACGGGGTCCGGGGCCGGACGACCGCGTCGTCCTCCCAGTCGAACGACGGGTCGACGACCACCGACTTCGGGATCGCGGCCGCCGAATCGGATCCGTCGATCGCGAAGTCGGCGTCCTCGCCGGAGGATGGCAGGTATGGAAGAACGTTCGCCGCCTCCCACCGCACGCCGCCGTCGATCTGTTTCGCGTACGGATCGATGAGGAGCTTCGCCGGGTTGAAGCGCCGTCCCGACGCGGGATCGTACGGGCCGTGCACCCGGTAGCCGTAATGCTGGCCGGGCCCAACTCCGGGGAGGTAGCAGTGCCACGCGTACGCGGTGCGCTCCTGCACCTCGATCCGTTCCTCGCCATCGTCGTGGAACAGGCACAGCTCGACCCGTTCCGCGTTCTCCGAGAACAGCGCGAAGTTCGTGCCCTCGCCGTCCCATTCCGGTCCAAGCGGGAACGGCTTTCCGGGCCAAATGGAGCGACGCATCACGCGGGTCGTAGCCAGAGCACGGCGAGCGGCGGCAGAGTGAGCGCCGCGCTGAACGGCTGGCCGCCCGCGCCGCGCTCCTCGGCGCCGACGGTGCCGAGGTTCCCGATGCCGCTGCCGGCGTAGTAGACCGAGTCGGTGTTCAGCACCTCGACCCAGTCGCCACCGCGCGGGAGCCCAACCCGGTAACGCTCCCTCGGCACCGGTGACAGGTTCGCAACGCAGACGAGCTGCCGATCGCCGTCGCGCGAGCGCCGCATGAAAGCGAACACGTTCGCCATGGCGTCGTTCGGCTCGAGCCACTGGAAGCCGTCGCTCGCGAAGTCGACCTCCCAGAGCGCGGGCTCGTCGCGGTAGATCGCGTTCAGGTCGCGCACGAGGTCGCGCATGCCGGCGTGGTCGGCGTGCTCCAGGAGAGACCACGGCAGCTCACCCTCGTCGGCCCACTCCCACGGGGTCGCGAGCTCACCGCCCATGAAGAGGAGCTTCTTTCCGGGATGTGCCCACATGTATGCGTACAGCGCCCGCAGGTTCGCGAGCTGCTGCCAGCGGTCGCCCGGCATCTTCTCGAGCAGCGAGCCCTTGCCGTGCACGACCTCGTCGTGCGAGAGGGGCAGGATGAAGTTCTCGTTCCACGCGTAGACGAGCGAGAAGGTCAGCTCGTGGTGGTGAAACCGCCGGTGGATCGACTCGCGCTGGAAGTAGCCGAGCGTGTCGTGCATCCACCCCATGTTCCATTTGAGCCCGAAGCCCAGCCCGCCGACGTAGGTCGGACGCGACACGCCCGGCCACGCGGTGGACTCCTCGGCGGCCGAGATCACGCCCGGCTCACGCGCGTGCAGCAGCTCGTTGAACTCCTTCAGGAACGCGACGGCCTCGAGATCCTCGCGGCCGCCGAAGCGGTTCGGGACCCACTCGCCCTGCTTGCGCGAGTAGTCCAGGTACAGCATCGACGCGACCGCGTCGACCCGCAGCCCGTCGACGTGGTACTCACGGAGCCAGAAGAGCGCGTTCGCGAGCAGGAAGTTCTGCACCTCGGTCCGGCCGAAGTTGAAGACGTACGTGCCCCAATCCGGGTGGTGGCCGCGGCGCGGATCGTCGTGCTCGTAGAGGGCCGTGCCGTCGAAGCGCGCAAGCGCCCAAGGATCGGTCGCGAAGTGCGCCGGGACCCAGTCGAGGATCACGCCGATCCCGTTCGCGTGCAAATGGTCGACGAAGTACCGGAAGTCGTCGGGCGAGCCCATCGTCGAGACGGTGGCGTAGAAGTTCGTCACCTGGTAGCCCCATGAGCCCGCGTACGGGTGGTGCATGACCGGCAGCAGCTCCACATGCGTGAACCCGAGGTCGTTCACGTATGCGGCGAGCTCGACGGCGAGCTCGCGCCAGCCGAGGCCGCGCCGCCACGACGGCGCGTGCACCTCGTAGATCGACACCGGCCGCTCGAGCGGCTCCTGCGACCGGCGCGCTTCGAGCCAGTCGGCGTCCAGCCACTCGTACTCGGAGCGAAACACGACCGACGCCGTCTTCGGCGGCAGCTCCTGCTCAAAGGCGACTGGATCGGCCTTGTCGCGCCCGTCGACGTGGAACTTGTAGCGCTGCCCGGTGGTCGCGCCGTCGACGACTCCTTCCCAGATCCCCGTCGCGTCGACCGGCGCCAAGGGGTCGGCGGCGTTCTGCCAGTCGTTGAAGTCGCCGACGACACTCACGTGCCGCGCGTTCGGAGCCCACACGGCGAAGCGAACCCCCAGCTCGACCGGGTGCGCGCCGAGCTTCGCCCACAGCTCCTCGTGCCGTCCCGCGCGCGCAAGCCAGATGTCGAGCTCGCCGAACGCAGAAGTCAGACCGGCACCTCCTCTTCGAGCATGCGCGCGATCCCAATGACCGGGATGCGCACCCAGTCGGGCCGGTTGTTGAGCTCGTAGCGCAGCTCGTACACCGCCTTCTCGAGCTCGAACACCTTGAGGAGCTTGTCCATCGCCGCCCCGGACGGAACGAGCGAACGGTCGACCGTGGCGCGGTAGCCCTCGAGAAAGTCATCCCGTGCGCGCTCTTCCCAGCCGGGCGGCGCCGGCGTGTCGCGCAGCACCTCTGCCGCGGACGCCGCGTAGCCGAACGAGCCGAGCATGCCGGCGACGTCGCGGAGCGGGCTGCGCTTCCGGCGACGCTCCGGCAGCGACCGCGCCGGCTCACCTTCGAAGTCGAGGATCACCCAGTCGTTGCCGTCCCACAACGTCTGGCCGAGATGGAAGTCGCCGTGGACGCGGATCACGCGGCCGGTGCCGCCGATGTTCGTGAGGAGGCGCAACCGTTCGCGCACCTCCTCCCCCCGGCCGCGGATCGCGTCGATGTCGGGCGCGTCGTCGGGGAGCGACATGAAGACGCGCTCGATCTCCTCGTCGACGGTCGCCGTGAGCAGGCCGAGCGACTCGGCAGACGTCTGCTCCGGACAGAAGGTCGGGTCGGCGGGGTCGGAGCCGAGAACCGTGTGCATTCGACCCGTCACTTCGCCGAGCCGCCTGACCGTGTCGAAGAACGCCTCGTCGCCGGCGACGATCGCGTCGAGCGCGCGCTCCCACCCGTCCTCGCCGGTCGGGACGAACCGCTGCATCGTCCCGAGCGTCGCCTCCATCTGCGCGCCGACGTACGCGTACCAGCCGGCGAGCTCTGCGATGTTCTCGAAGCCGGCGTCGGTCAGGAAGCGCAGCAGCTCGAGCTCGGGATTGATGCCGGCCTCGACGCGCCGGAACACCTTCAGGATCAGGGCGTCGTCGAAGATGACCGACGAGTTCGATTGCTCGCCTTCGATCAGTCGTGCCGCCTGCGGATCGTGTACCGAGCCGACGGAGGCGAACTCGACCGCTCCTTCGTCCGCCTGGACCGTCTCACCCGTCCGCATCAGCTCCAGCAAGGTCCGCGCGTGCGCGTCTTCCGCGAGCGCGTCGAAGCCGCCGCCGTCCCTCAGCAGCTGGTAGGTCTCGTGCGTGCCCGTGGCGAAGCGCACCTCGACGAGTTGAAGCTCCAGCCCGTCGCGCAAGGTCGCACGGTCGATGACGGTCGCGCTCGTGACGTCGCGCGTCTTCGAGCCGTACCACCTCTGGCTCGTGATGAACTCGATCAGGGCGCGGTCGTCGGTCATTCCCCCGTCTCCTTCCGCATCTGGAACCAGAAGAACCCTCGGGGGGCGAGGGTGAGCAGGTACGGCAGCTCCCCGATCCGCGGAAACCGCGTGCGGCCGAACATCTCTTCCGGGATGAATCCTTCCCACCGCGAGAGGTCGAGCTCGACCGCCTGCGCAGAACGGGCAAGGTTGTGGACGCAAAGGATGATGTCGTCCTCGTACGTCCGGACGTGCGCGAAGATCCGTGGGTTCTCCGGGCGGAGCGCCTCGTACGTACCGAGCCCGAACACCGGGTGGTCCTTGCGCAGAGCGATCAGGCGATGCAGCCAGCGCAGCAGCGAGTTCGGCTGGCGGAGCTGCGCCTCGACGTTGACGGCCTGGAACCCGTAGACGGGATCCATCAGCGGCGGCAGGTACAGCTGTTGAAAGTCGGCGCGCGAAAAACCGCCGTTGCGGTCGCCCGTCCATTGCATCGGTGTGCGCACGCCGTCGCGGTCGCCGAGGAAGATGTTGTCGCCCATCCCGACCTCGTCTCCGTAGTAGAGAACGGGCGAGCCCGGGAGCGAGAAGAGAATGGCGTGCATGAGCTGGATCTCGTCCCGCCCATTGTCGAGGAGCGGCGCGAGCCGCCGGCGGATCCCGAGGTTCAGCTTCATCCGCGGGTCCTTCGCGTACTCGGCGTACATGTAGTCGCGCTCCTCATCGGTGACCATCTCGAGCGTGAGCTCGTCGTGGTTGCGGAGGAAGAGCCCCCACTGCGCGTTCTCGGGTATCGGCGGCGTCTGCTCGAGGATCTCGACCATCGGCAGCGCGTCCTCGCGCCGCATCGCCATGAACATGCGCGGCATCACCGGGAAGTGGAACGCCATATGGCATTCGTCGCCGTTGCCGAAATACGCGACCACGTCGCCCGGCCATTGGTTCGCCTCGGCGAGCATGACGCGGTCCTGGTAGCTCGCGTCGATCTCGGTGCGCACGCGCCTCAGGAACTCGTGCGTCTCGGGCAGGTTCTCTCCGTTCGTCCCGTCGCGCTCATAGAGATATGGGACCGCGTCGAGCCGGAACCCGTCGAGCCCGAGGTCGAGCCAGAAGCGCAACACGTCCAGCATGTTCCGTTGCACTTCCGGGTTGTCATAGTTGAGATCCGGCTGGTGCGAGAAGAAGCGGTGCCAGTAGTACTGACCGCGCGCCGGGTCCCACGTCCAGTTCGACGGCTCGGTGTCGATGAAGATGACCCGCGCTTCGTCCCAGCGCGTGTCGTCGTCGCCCCACACGTAGAAGTCTCCGTACTCGCCTGCCCGGTCCGTGCGGCTCGCCTGGAACCACGGGTGATCGGAGCTCGTGTGGTTCATGACCAGATCGGCGATCACGCGCATGCCCCGCTGGTGCGCCTGGTCGACGAAGTGGCGGAAGTCGTCGACCGTTCCGTAGTCGGGGTTGATGTCGTAGAAGTCCGCGATGTCGTAGCCGCCGTCGCGGAGCGGCGACGGATAGAACGGCAGCAGCCAGATGCAGTCGATCCCGAGCCATTGCAGGTAGTCGAGCTTGTCGGTGAGGCCGCGGAAGTCGCCGGAGCCGTCGTCGTTCCCGTCGAAGAACGCGCGCAGGTGGACCTCGTAGAAGACGGCCGTCTTGAACCACAACGGCTGCCGCTCGAACCAGTTGCCCGCTTCACTCACGCGGTCACCTTGACGATGTGCGCTCCACCGGCGGGAAGCCTGACGTAGTTGCGGCCTGCGCGCCACGTGAACGCCAGGTCGGACAGAAGCTCGCGGCCGGAGAATACGGGCGGGAAGCCGAGCGTGACCGGCACCGTGCACACACCCTCGCGCTCTGCGAACGGGTCGATGTTCACGACGACGATCACGTCTTCTTTCGCATACGCGACGAGCTGGTCGTTTTCGGTCTCGAGCCACCGCAGGTTCTCGATGCGCTGCAGCGCAGGCTCGGCACGACGAATCTGGTTCAGCCGCGCGACGAGCGGCAGCAGCGGCCCGTCCAGTGCGCGCTCCTTCACTTCGTACTTCTCCGAGTCGAGGTACTCCTCGGACCCGGCGCGGACGGGAACGTTCTCGAACGACTCGAACCCCGAGTAGACGCCGTACGACGGCGACAGTGTCGCCGCGAGCACGAGCCGCGCCTCGAACGCCGGCGGCCCCCCGACCTGGAGGTACTCGTGGAGGATGTCGGGCGTGTTCGTGAACATGTTCGGCCGGTAGAAGCTCTGCCAGGCAAGCTGCTCCGCCATGAACTCCCGCAGCTCCTGCTTCGTGTTCTTCCAGGTGAAGTACGTGTAGCTCTGGGCGAATCCGAGCTTCGCGAGCGTTGTCATCATCGCCGGACGCGTGAACGCCTCGGCGAGGAAGATCACCTCGGGGTGTGAGCCGCGCACCTCGCGGATCAGCCACTCCCAGAATGCGGCCGGCTTCGTGTGCGGGTTGTCGACGCGGAAGACCGTCACGCCCCGCGCGACCCAGGACAGGACGACGTCGAGGAGCGCCTGCCAAAGCCCTCGCCAGTCCTCCGACTCGAAATTGACGTTGTAGATGTCCTGGTAGCGCTTGGGCGGGTTCTCTGCGTACTTCAGCGTCCCGTCCGGGCGGCGGTTGAACCATTCAGGATGCTCCTTCAGCCACGGGTGGTCCGGTGAGCACTGGATCGCGAAGTCGAGCGCGACCTCGATGCCCTCCCGCCTCGCCGCCGCGATGAGCGCGTCAAAGTCCTTCCACGTCCCGAGCTCCGGGTGAAGGGCGTCGTGGCCACCCTCCTCGGCGCCGATCGCCCACGGTGACCCGACGTCGCCCGCGACCTGCTCGAGCGCGTTGTTCCGCCCTTTCCTGTTCGTGCGCCCGATCGGGCTCACCGGCGGCAGGTACACGACGTCGAAGCCGAGCTCGGCGAGGCGCGGTAGCACGCCGGCGACGCCGCGGAGCCCGCCGAACGAGCGGGGGAAGAGCTCGTACCACGCGCCGAACCGCGCCAGCTCGCGGTCGACGTCCACTTCGAACCCCGGTGACGTCGTCACGCCGTGGCGGTCACCCGTTTCGACGGCGAGCCCCTCGTCGACCGTGAGCGACTCGCGCCCGAGGAGGACGGCCCCCTCAGCAAGCTCGCCCACGAGGTCCGACTGGCCGGCGTCCACCTTGCGGCGAAGCTCGTCCTGCCAGGTCGCAACGCGGTCGGTCCAGGCCGACACGGCGAATTGCCAGCGCCCGGGCCGGTCGACGGTGAAGCGGCCGCCGAAGCGATCGTTTCCGAGCGGCCGGAGCGGTACCTCGGAGAACCGCCGCTCGCCGGGACCGCGGACCCGCACGGACCCCGCCAGCGTGTCGTGCCCGTCCTTGAAGACGGTCGCGTAGACGTCGACGTGGTCGCCCACCGTCGCCTTGACGGGATAGCGGCCGCAGTCGACGATCGGCTCGACCGCCTGGATCAGGATGCGGGACGTCTCGGTCTTCGGAAGGGGCATCGGCGTGAGATTCTCGGAAGCAGGCCTGTCCTAAACGCATGGTGCTCGAACGCGCATCCGGAATCCTCCTCCATCCGACCTCCTTCCCGAACGGAGTACTGGATGAGCACGCCTTTCGCTTCGTCGACTGGCTGGCCGCGGCCGGACAACGCTGGTGGCAGGTGTTGCCGCTCGGGCCGCCGGAGGGGATCACGTCGTCGCCGTACATGTCCCCGTCGGCGTTCGCGGGCTCGCCGGCGCTCCTCGCCCGCCCGCGGGCGCGGGTGTCGCGAGCCGACGTCGGTGCATACCGGGCGCTGCAGGCGTACTGGATCGACGACTGGGTCGCGTTCGGCGGCACCGTCGAAGACCAGGTGCGCTTCGACCGCGAATGGGGCGCGCTCCGCAGCTATGCCTCCCGTCGCGGCGTCCAGATCTTCGGCGATATGCCGATCTACGTCGCAGACGGCGGCGCCGACCACGCGGCGCACCCGCAGCTCTTCCAGGCCGGCGTCGTCGCCGGCGTGCCGCCCGACCTGTTCACGCGGGACGGCCAGTTGTGGGGGAACCCTCTCTATGACTGGTCCGCGATGCGCGCCGACGGCTACCGCTGGTGGATCGAGCGCTTCCGCCGCTCCTTCGAGCACGTCGACCTGACACGCATCGACCACTTCCGCGGCTTCGTCGCCTACTGGGCCGTTCGGCGCGGCAACCGGACTGCGCGCCACGGGCGGTGGCGGCGCGGACCGGGCGCCGCACCGTTCCACGCCGCCGAGGCCGAACTGGGCGCGCTCGACCTGGTGGCGGAGGACCTCGGGGTGATCACACCTGCGGTCGTGCGCCTCCGCCGCGAGCTCGGCTTGCCGGGCATGGTCGTGCTCCAGTTCGCGCTCGGCGGCGGCGCTCGGAACCCGCACCGGCTCGAGAACCACCCGGAACGGGCGGTCGTCTACACGGGAACGCACGACAACGACACTGCGCTCGGCTGGTGGACGTCGCTCTCCGAGACCGAGCGCGCCGCCTCGGGCCTCGACCCGGCAGATCCAGCCTGGGCACTGATCCGCGAGGCGTGGCGCTCCCGCGCCGCGCTCTCGATCACGCCGCTGCAGGACGTGCTGCGGCTCGGCGGCGAGGCGCGCATGAACCTCCCCGGCTCCCAAGGCGGACGCAACTGGGCCTGGCGCCACGACCCGAAGGCTCTGAAGAGCGAGCTCGCGGCCGAGCTGCGGACGCTGACGGAGCGCGCACGTCGTGCCTGACCCAGACACGACCCTCGACGAGCTGTTGCGGTACGCGAGGTCGGCAGATGATGTCTTGGCCGTCTACGTGTTCGGGTCACGCGGGCGCGCAGACGGTCTCGCGGACGAAGTGTCGGACTGCGATGTCGGCGTCGTCCTCCGCGACGACGCGAATCTCGCCGCGTTCGACACCCGTTGGCCGTCCACGCACGGCGCGCCCGTCGAGATCGCACGAGCAACGCTGTCCGAGCTCCGCGCCGCAGGCGACTTCGGAACACCGAGCGCCTGGTCGCGGCCGCTCTACAGCGCTGTCGACCTGCGGCTGGACAAGACCGGAGAGGTCGCGGCGATCCTGGAGACGAAGCGCGCCGTTCAGCCCGAGGCACGGCCGACGATCCTGCGCGAGGCTCTCGACGCGTACATCAACGCCACATATCGATCGCTTCGGTACCGACTCGTCGGAGCCGGTGCGGGCGCGCGACTCGACGCTGCCGCCGCAGTGCCTCCGCTCCTCGACTTCCTCTTCGCGGTCGAGAATCGAGTGCGGCCGTTCAACAAATACCTCGAGCTCGAACTCGAGCGACTCCCGCTTGCGGGAGGCGTGATCAGACTCGACCGATTGCTCGCGATCCTGGAAGGAGACACGATGGAGCAGCACGCGGTCTTCCGTGACGTCGAGCGAGTTGCCCGTGAGCACGGGCTCGACGGGATCGTGGATGCCTGGCAACCAGACGTCGCATGGCTCCGGGGGGACGAGCCATACCGTGGTGGGTGAGCCACGCGCCTTGGACCTTTGTCTGGATGCCGGGGGAGGGAGTCGAACCCCCACGCCCGAAGGCCGCCGGTTTTAAGCCGACTGCGTCTACCGGTTCCGCCACCCCGGCCGGGTCAGCGTAAGCGCGTCATTTCCCGGGCTCGAGGAAGCTCTTCGGGAACTGCTCGGGCGCGTGGTAGCGGAAGGCCTTCCGGAAGGCGTTCGCCGCCTTCTCGTTGAAGCCCGTGCACTCCGTCCAGTCCGTCCACGCCGTGAGTGCCACCTGCGCGCCGAGCTTCGGGAGCGGCGCGACGATCACTGCGTTCGCGTCCCGCTGGTACCAGGCCGTGATCGCCCGAACCTGGGTGGCGGACACCTGGTCGCCGTACTGAAGGATGACCGCGCCGTGCTCCAGGTTGTGGACGAGCCGGATCTCGGGGACGACCTCGGTGTAGATGCCGAACGCCAGCGGGTTCACGAAGTGCCGGCCGCTCGTCGGCGGGAACGAGTTCCATTTCGGCGGCGGATTCGGGGTCATCGTCGTGTAATGCGGCGCGCGCGGCAGCGCCGGATACTTGTGGTACTGGCACCCCTGCGCCCGGATCGTCGTGATCGCGGCCTTGGCGTTGCCGCCGCCGCCGGCGAGGACGACGATCAGCACCACGACGACAAGCCCGACGATCCCGGCTCCCGAAATTCCGTAGAGGATTGCGCGCTGACGCGCGGCGGGATCGCGGGCGTCGACCCGGCGCTTCGGCGCCTGCACGCGCCGCGGCGGCGTGGGTGTCCTCGGCTTCTTCTTCGCCATCGGGTCGCGCCATTCAAGCGGAAACGGCCACGCCGTCGCCGAAGAATGCCGCGACCGCCGCGAGGTCCTCGACCACCGGGCACCGGGGCAGCGCCGCGAGAAACGCCCGCCCATAGGGCCGCGTGCGGAGGCGCGGGTCGAGGATCGCGACGACGCCGCGATCGGCGTGGCCGCGGATCAACCGGCCGAAGCCCTGCCGCAACTGCAGCAGCGCCGTCGGGAGCGCGTAATCCCGGAACCAGTCGCCGCCCGCCGCCTCGACTGCCTCGCAGCGCGCCTCGTGCAACGGGTCGCCCGGTGCGGAGAACGGCAGCTTGTCGATCACGAGCAGCGAGAGCGCCTCCCCCGGGACGTCGACGCCTTGCCAGAAGGTCGATGTCGCGAGCAGCACCGACCCGACCTCGTCGCGGAACCGCTCGAGCAGGCGCTCGCGCGGCGCCTCGCCCTGAACGAGGACGTCGTACGGCACGCGGCCGCGCACCTGGTCTCGGTACACGGCGAGCGCCCGGTAGCTCGAGGTGAGAACGAGTGCCCGCCCCTCGGAGAGTGCGAGCAGTGAGACGATCTCCTCGGCCGCGCGCTCGTTGAAGCCGTCGCCCCGCGGATCGGGCATTGCCCGTGGGACATAGAGCAGCGCCTGGTCGGGGAAGTCGTACGGTGAGCCGACCACCGCCTCTCGGGCGCGGTCGAGGCCGAGGCGGCGCCTGACGAAGCTCGTGTCCTCACCGGTGGTGAGCGTCGCGGACACGAGGATCGCGGTCGGCCCGTCCTCCCACAGCCGGCTGCGCAGCTCATCGGCGACGTCGATCGGCGCCCACGCGAGCGCATCACCCTCCGACCACACAACCCGTTCGAGACCGGGCTCGAGGCACGACTCGACCTCGGCGGCGGCGCCGAGCGAGCGGCGCGAGAGCGCGTCGAGATCCTCGGTCTGCCCATGGAGCGCCGCGGCGAGATCGCCGAGCGCGTCGACGAGGACGAGCGCCGGTTCGACCGGCACCTCACGAAGCCGCCGCCGGCCGGCCGGCGGTGCGACCGCGCGCAGGAGCCGCTCGCCCGTCCGCTCGACGCGGTCGAGCTCGCGCGCAGGAAGCGGGCGCTGCGCCTCCCGGCACGCACGCTCGACGTCGTGGGCGAGCCGCCGCAAGCCTTGCCGCGACACACGCCCGCCGAGCCAGGACGCAGCCGACTCCTCGAGCCGGTGCGCCTCGTCGAACACCACCGCGTCGTGCTCGGGCAGGACGCTCGCCCCGGCCGCAACGTGCGCGAAGTAGAGCGCGTGGTTGACGATCACCAGATCGGCCTCGGCGGCGCGGGCCCGCGCGGCCTCCGCGAAGCACGCCGCGACGAAGGGGCACCGGCGGCCGGAGCAGCGGTCGGGGCCGACGGAGATCTCTCCCCAGAGGGCGGCCGACGGCTCGACCTCGAGCTCGGCCCGATCACCGGTCTCCGTCGCGTCGATGAAGCCCTGCATCGCCTCCCACGCCGCACCGTCGTTCCCGCCGGGGAGCAGAAACGGCTGGAACCCCTGCAGTTGACGCCGACAGAGGTAGTTCGCGCGGCCCTTGAGGACGCGCGCGTCGACCTTGCGGCCGATCGCCGCGGCAGCGATCGGCACGTCCTTGCCGAGCAGCTGCTCCTGGAGCGCCTTCGTCGCCGTCGCGACGACGACCCGCTGGCCCGACTCGAGCGCCGGGATCAGATACGCGAGGCTCTTGCCGACCCCGGTCCCGGCCTCGGCGACGAGGTGCTCGCCGGTCAGCAGCGAGCGCTCGATCGCACTGGCGAGCGCCGCCTGCTCCGGGCGCAGCTCGTACTCGGGCAAGGCGCGCTCGAGCGCGCCGCCGGGGCCGAAGACGTCCATCTCCGGCCCCAGCGTACGCGATCGAACGGATGTTCCCCTAGCGCCTAGCCGGTCTGGATGCAGCCGGCCCCGTCGTACCCGGACCTTCCCTGGTACGCGGCGTTCGAGAAGTTGCCCTGGATCTTCCAGCTCTGGCCGCCGATCGAGACGTTGCCGCCGAACGTCCACGCGCACTTGTCGGCGTTCTCCGCGCCCTGGCGGTCGAACCAGCCGGCGCCGCGCGGGTCGGTCAACGCCTCACTCAGCTCGTGCCCGCTGACGTTGGCGATCGCCCTCAGACCCTGAGTGTGGGTAGTCCCGTCGCCGCCCGGGTCGCAGCCGGCGTCGCCGTCGAGCTTGAAGAAGAACGCGAACTGCACCGGCGTCGCTCCGATCGAGCCCCAGCTGTGCCAGGCGCAGTAGCCCGCGTTGCCGCGCGGAATGTCGGTGTACACCGGGTAGTAGCCGTTCTGGGTCGGGATCGTGCCGGAGGCCGCGAGCGCCCTCGTGACCTCGGCCAGCACGGCGCTCGTCCCCGGATCCTTGGACGGGGTCGCCGCGGGGTCGCCGTAAGAGCCCTGGTAGGCCACGGCGGCGGAGACGTGCGCGCCGCCGGACTGCGTGTACTCGGTGTTCGAGCGCAGGTACGGCGTGTTGCCGATCCCGCCGTAGAGCGTGTCGATGCCGGAGATCTTGTCGCCGGGGCTCGACCAGTTGCCCCAGAAGATCGCCTTGATCGTGGCACCGGTCGTCATCACGCCGCCGTTGTGGTAGGCCAGTAGCACCCTCGACCCGGGCCCATGTCCGGCCGTGTGACCCTTCGCGTACGCAAGACCGTTCTTCTGCACCTCGGGCGGCGCCGCCTTGGCGACGGCCCCGCACAGGACCCCCACCGCCAACGCCATGCCGGCGACGAGGGCCCACCCCCTCACGTGACGCACACGTACCTCCCAGTCGCGGTTCGAACCTTCCGTTCATGTAACAGGCCGGGGCCTGCGATGCAATCCCCCGAAGGTTGGGGAGAAAAGCACGCACGTTGCGACTTTTCGGGTGCCGATCCACTTGACCCGGCCCGCTGGGCCCGGCTACCGTCGGCCCGTCGGATCCGGTAGCTCTTCGGAGTCGCTGGATCCGGCACTCAGCCCCGGCGGCTCCTCGGAGTCGGTGGGGCTGATTTTTGGTCCGACGCTGATGTTCGTCCGACCAAGCGCCGTCCGACCTGGTCCCTACCGTTCGTCGGTCCATGGCCGTGATGCTCCTCCTCCTCGGGCTCGCCGTCGGCGCCGCCGCGGTCTACCTGTGGGCGCGCACCGCGCTCACGGCTGAGCGCGGGCAGCGCCGGCTCGTCGAAGAGACCCAGGGCCGCTGGGAGGAGCGCCTCAAGGCGACCACCGGCGACGTCCTCCTCCGCAGCCAGAGCTCTCTGCTCGAGCTGACCGAAGCGAAGCTCGCGCCGATCAAGGACACGCTGCAGCGGTTCGAGTCGCAGACGCGCGCCCTCGAGGAGAAGCGGACGCGCGAGGTGAGCGCGATCGGCGAGCGCCTCCGCGAG
Organism: uncultured Thermoleophilia bacterium; assembly: GCA_963785875.1. GTDB lineage: Bacteria > Actinomycetota > Thermoleophilia > Gaiellales > Gaiellaceae > PALSA-600. Next base: position 89,921 of record CAWAWV010000007.1, read on the forward strand.
GTCGCCGAGGGCCAGGAGCGCCTTCGGACGGAGACCGGGAGCCTCGTCACCGCGCTGCGAGCCCCGAACGTCCGGGGGCAGTGGGGAGAGATGCAGCTCCGGCGCGTCGTCGAGCTCGCCGGCATGCTCGACTACTGCGACTTCCGGACACAGGAATCGACGCGCGACGACGAGGGCGCGCTGCTCCGGCCCGATCTCGTCGTGAAGCTCCCCGGCGGGAAGTCGATCGTGGTCGACTCGAAGGTGCCGATCCAGGCGTACCTCGACGCCGTCAACTGCGACGACGCCGAGCTCAAGCGGACACACCTCGCACGCCACGCACGGCAGCTGCGCGATCACATCGGCAAGCTCGGCCAGAAGCGCTACTGGCGCCAGTTCGACTCCTCACCCGAGTTCGTCGTGATGTTCGTCGACGAAGGGCTCTACCGGGCCGCGCTCGACCAGGACGGCTCACTGCTCGAAGCGGGGGCCGAATCCGGCGTCGTGATCGCGTCGCCGGCGACCTTGATCGGGCTGCTGCGCACCGTTGCGTACGGCTGGCAGCAGGAGACGGTCGCGGAGAGCGCACGCCAGATCTCGGAGCTCGGTCGCGAGCTGTACGACCGCCTCGGCATCTTTGCCGGCCACTTCGCGAAGGTCGGCCGGAGTCTCGACACCGCGGTCGGCGCGTTCAACCAGGCTGTCAGCTCGTTCCAGACTCGGCTTCTCGTGACGGCGCGGAAGTTCCCCGAGCACGGCGTCACGGGCGACGCGCCGCCCGAGCTGAAGCAGATCGAGAAGAAGGCGGCGGTCGTCGAAGCCACCGAGCTCGTGGCGCTGCCCCAGCCCGACGCCGACGCGGCGTGATCTCGGCAGACGAGCTCGCCGACCGCCGCGCCCGGCTGCTCGAGCACGCCGGGTCGTGCGGCGCGAGCGGCTACGTGCTCTTCGATCCGACGTACGTCACATACTTCACCGGCTTTCGGTTCCTCTCGAACGAACGGCCGATCGTCTACCTGCAGGCCCGAAGCGGCGAAGACGTCATCTTCGTGCCCGAGTTCGAGGTCGAGCGGACGAAAGCGGAGACGTCGTTCGACCGCATCGACTCCTACCCGGAGTATCCGGGCCTCGAGCACCCGATGCTGGCGCTCGCGCGCGTCGCCGCCGACCTCGGCCTCCGCGGCACGGTCGCCGCGGACGGCGACGGCTACCCGGGGATCCTCGGCTACCGCGGCCCCACGCTCAGCGACGTCACCGGCGCCTCGGTGCCGCTCCTCGACGCCGAGATCGAACGGATGCTGGTGCGCAAGAGCCCCGCCGAGGTCGAGCTGCTGCGGGAGAGCGGACGCTGGTGCGCGTCTGCGCACCGGGCGCTCGAGCGGTACACGCGGGTCGGGGCGACGGAGGCCGAGGCGAGCCTCCGCGCCCAGCAGGAGACGACCCTCGAGATGCTCGCCGCGCACGGTTCGCGGGGTCTGCTCGGCTCAGGCGACGGCGCGAAGGCGGGCTACCGGGGACAGATCGGCCGCCGGAGCTCCTGGGCACACGCGGTCGCGCACAACATCGAGTTTCAGGCGGGCGACGTCCTCGTCACGGAGACCGGCGCGCCGGTCTGGGGCTACCAGGCGGAGCTCGAGCGTACGCTCGTCGTCGGCCCGCCCACCGACCGGATGCGGTGGCTCTTCGACCACCTGCTCGGATCCCGGGAGGCCGCGTTCGCCGCGATCCGCCCGGGCGCCACGTGTGCGGACGTCGACGGCGCGGTGCTGGCCTACTTCGCCACGCACGACCTGCAGCGCTACTGGCGCCAGCACACCGGGCACGGCGCGGGCCTGCGCAACCACGAGGCGCCGTTCCTGGACGTCGGCGACCCGACGCGGCTCGAACCGGGAATGGTCTTCACGATCGAGCCCGGCCTGTACGACGCCGAGGTCGGAGGCTTTCGGCACTCCGACACGGTGGTCGTAACGGACGAGGGCTACGACCTCCTCACCGAGTACCCGAGCGAGCTCGAGAGCCTGACGCTTCCCGTCTGATCGAGTCGGGCGTGAGAGGGCCGCGGGGTGTGTGGCACCACCAGTGCCACACACCCCGCTCAGGGGAGGACCCCCTAGCGGACGATCAACTTCAGGTGGTTGTCGTCCGAGTGCTGGCCGACCATCGTGATCGCGTAGGTGCCCTTGCCAAGCTTGATCGTCTTGCCGACGGCGACGTGCTTGACCGTGCCGTGGCCGACGATCTTGAGCGCCGCCTCGTCGACGTTGAAGAGCCGAGCCGGTCCAGCCACGGCGAGCTTCGTCTTGAACTTGCCGGCGACCGAGAACCAGTGACACCCCGGGTCCTTCATGACCACGGTGACCTTCGTGCCCGTCGCATGGCTCGTCGCGAGCGCCTGCCCGGCGCCGGCTGAGAGAAGCGCGATGACCGCGATGGAGGTGGCGATCTTCTTCATGGTGGGTCCTCCCTGTTCTGTTTGGCCCGTATGGATCGCCGCATGTTGGGGTGCGCGATGCCTGGTCGCCTCAGGGGCCAGCAGCAAACTCGCTCCGTAGTTCACCGCGGAACATCCGACCGGCCTGCGACGTTTACTACCCTGAGGGCGCAGTGAAGACGCGTGAATTGATCATCATCGGCGGGGGGCCCGCCGGGTATACCGCGGCGTTGTACGCAGCGCGCGCCGACCTCGAGCCGCTCGTGATCGAGGGCTTCCAATGGGGAGGCCAGCTGATGATCACAAGCGACGTCGAGAACTACCCGGGCTACGCCGACGGGATCATGGGGCCGGAGATGATGGCCGACTTCCGCCGCCAGGCGGAGCGGTTCGGCGCGGAGTTCATCACCGACGACGTCACGAGGGTCGACTTCTCCGAGCAGCCGCTCCGCGCCTACGTCGGCGACGACGAGTACACGGCGCGTGCGGTGATCATCGCCACCGGCGCGACAGCACGCTTCCTCGGCATTCCGTCGGAGGAGAAGCACAAGGGGCGCGGCGTATCCGCGTGCGCGACCTGCGACGCGGCGTTCTTCCGGGACAAGGACGTATATGTCGTCGGCGGCGGCGACTCGGCCTTCGAGGAGGCGCTCTTCCTGACCAAGTTCGCGTCACGCGTGCATCTCGTGCACCGCCGCGACGAGTTCCGCGCGTCCAGAATCATGGTCGACCGCGCGGACCGGAACGACAAGCTCGACTACGTGCTGAACGCAGTCGTCGACGAGATCATCGGCGACGTGAAGGTCGAAGCGCTGCGGCTGCGCAGTACCGTCACCGAAGAGACGTGGGAGGTGCCGGCCGACGGGCTCTTCGTCGCGATCGGTCACGACCCGTCGACTGCGCTCTTCGTCGAACAGCTCGACCACGACGACCAGGGTTACCTCGTGACGGTGCCGGGCTCGACCGCCACGAACATCCCGGGCGTCTTCGCGGCGGGGGACGTCCAAGACCACACGTACCGCCAGGCTGTCACCGCCGCCGGCTCCGGTTGTATGGCTGCGCTCGACGCTGAGCGCTTCCTCGCCTCGCTCGAGGGTCACCCGGGCACGGCCCTCACGGCGGGCCGGTAGCCCGCGAAGCTCGACTCGAGCACGCCCTCGCCGCGCGTCAGGCCGGGCAGCTGCCGCTGCAGGCCCGAGAGGCGAGCTGCAGGCAGCTCGCCCTCCAGCGTCGCGGTCGCCTGCTCCGTCCCCGGCTGCCCGAGTGTCGCGTCGAGCCGGCGGGCAGCGGCCATGACTGCGCCGAGCGAGGTCGCAGGCAGCTCGAGCCGGATGTGCAGGATCGGCTCGCAGACGACCGTGCCCGCTCGCGCGAGCGCCTGCGCGAGCACGAGCGGCGTCAGACCGTGGAAGTCACCTGCGGTCGCGAGCGGCCCGCGTCGAGACGGCGGCCCGTCGGCAATCGTGTACCAGCTGTCGGTGAGCGTCACGACGCAATCGGTGACCTCCCAGCCGTGTGGCCCCACGCGCAGTGCCTCGTGGACGTACTCCGCCATCGCGGACTCGAATTCCTCACGCCGCTTGTAGACGTAGAGCGGGATGCGGTCGTGGGACACATTCCCGAGGACGAACTGAGTGCCCGCGCCGTCGGGCGCCGGGTCGACGCGCAGGCCGAGCTGCGCGTGAAACGGGTTCGACGGCGCGTTCAACACCTCCGACGCCTCGCCGCTGCGGATCGGCCGTTCGACACAGATCGGCCGTGTCTCGCAGAACGCGACGTCGAGGCCGTAGTCGCGCCCAAGCGTCGCCTCGAGCACCTCCTTCTGGACGTCGCCGTAGATCGAGACCGACAGCTCGCGACCGCGCTGGCGCAGCCCGATCAGCGGGTCCTGCTCGGCGAGTTGGTCGAGCGCGACCCGAAGTCGCGCGCCGGAGTCCGGATCGACGGGCTCGACGACCGCCTCGAGGGTCGGCGGCGAGAACTGCTGCCGCACGACGGCGTCCGCAGCGCCGAGCCGGTCGCCGATCTGGACGTCGTGCAGCCCCCAGACCTTGGCGATCTCGCCGGCCGTGGCGGCCTGCCGGGCGACCGGACCACCGTGATCGAACACCTGGAGCTGGGTCACCTTCGCCTCGCCGAAGCGGTCGCGCACCTGCAGCGTGCCCGCAAAGAGCCGCACATAGGCGACCTTCTCGCCTTTCGCGCCGCGGTCGATCTTGAACACCGCCGCGTCGATCGGCACCGCGGGATCGCCGGAGCTCGTAGGCAGAAAGCGCGCGATCGCGGTGCGGAGCTCATCGACGCCCGAGCCGGTGAGCGCGGAGCCGTGGAGCACCGGCTGGACGACCGCGCGCCGCGTCAGGTCGGCGAGCGCCTTGGCAAGCTGGGTGTCGGACAGCCCGCCGCCGTCGACGTAGGCAGCGAGGAGCTCGTCGTCGTGCTCGGCCAGTTGCTCGGCGTCCAGCGTCCACAGCGACACGGGACACACACCGAGGCGCGCGCGGAGCTCGCCCAGCACGCGTTCGACGTCGGCGCCTGCGCGATCCGTCTTGTTGACGAACACGAGCGTCGGAATGCGCAGCCGCTGGAGAGCGCGCACGAGGACGAGCGTCTGCGCCTGTACACCCTCGACCGCGGAGACGACAAGGACGACACCGTCGAGCACATCGAGAACGCGCTCGACCTCGGCGATGAAGTCGGGGTGGCCCGGGGTGTCGATCAAGTTGACGGTGACACCGTCGATCGGGAAGGACACGACCGCCGACTTGATCGTGATCCCGCGCTCGCGCTCGAGGGCGAGCGTGTCGGTCTGGGTCGTTCCACGGTCGACGCTGCCGGGCGCGGCGATCACGCCGGCGTCGTAGAGGAGACGCTCGGTGAGAGTGGTCTTACCGGCGTCTACATGCGCCAGGATCCCGAGATTCAACGTTGCGTGCAGCACAGTTCATACCCTCCGAAGTGGTTGTGAAGCTCTTCGCGATGGAGATGAACGGAGTGCGCACGTGCGCTCCTCGGGTCGCTGGACGGGACGGGCTACATCATACGTCCGGCGACGGTCGTAGCCTGCGGGCGTGCCCCAGTGGATCGACCTGGTCGACCCGACGCCGGCCGAGCTGCACGAGGCGCTGCCAGAGCATGTCCACGCGACGGCGCTGGCGGCGCTCCTCGCGCCGCACGAGCACAACGACGAGCCGCGCCCGAGGATCGAGTCGCACGGGGACTACGTCCTCGGGATTCTCCTCCTGCCGATCGAGGTGACGGCCGACGACCGGCTCTACTACCAGGAGATCGACTTCGTCGCGACCATCGAGGTGCTGCTGACGGTGTCCAAGACGCCGCCGGGCGAGAAGCCGTTCGATCCCGCGCCGGCGAAGGAGGCGTGCCGGGCTCACGAGGACGTCGGGATGTACGTCTACCACCTCGTCGACGAAGTGGCGGAGGGATACCTCGACGTGATCGACGCGCTCGACGACGAGATCGACGAGCTCGAGGATCTCGTTGCCGAAACCGAGGCGCGCGAGATCGGCAGGCGGATTCGCGGCCTCCGGCACGACATGCTCCACGTGCGCAGGACGCTCGCGCCGACGCGCGACGCGGTCCGGAAGATCGTCGACGATCGAATCGAGCTCGACGAGGGAGAGCTGTTCCCGCGCGAGGCGGAGATCGCATTCGGGAGCGCCTTCGACAAGCTGCTCCGTGCCTCCGAGGGGCTCGACGCCGCGCGCGACTCGCTGGCCGGCATCCGCGACTACCTGCAGGGGAAGATCGCGAACGATCAGAACGAGGTGATGAAACGCCTCACGGTGATCGCTGCGCTGCTCCTCGTGCCGACGTTCATCGTCGGCCTCTACGGGCAGAACTTCCACCACCTTCCGGAGCTCAACTGGGCGTGGGGCTACTGGTGGTCGTGGGCGTGGATCCTCGGCACGACCGTCGCGCAGCTGGCGTTCTTCCGCTGGAAGCGGTGGATCTAGAGACGGGCGCGCCGGCGCGGGCCAAACTCGCGGTCGGCGCACGCCGGGCAGTAGAACGCGAGCGCGGGCGGCTCGGGCAGCTCTGGATCGTCGATGCGGTAGGCGCGCCACCGGATCCAGAAGGCGCCGCTCGAGATCCCGCATTCGCGACACTCGACGGTGTTGAGTGTCCGCTCTCCCTGACGACTGTCCATCCCCATCCCACTTCGCATCATCGCGACCGGAGAGGACAGCGCACGATGCGATCGGCTGATCTCTGACCGACCTCGGTCGTGCCTCGAACGAGGGACGCGGCCGTCGCTACGCTGAGCGGCCGTGCCCTACTACATCTGCCCGCGCTGCAAGGAGCGCTCGCTGGACATCGACGCCCGCGAGGGATTCTCGACGGACGCGCCCGCATGCCGGCACTGCGGGTTCGGGTTCCTGTTCGAGTTGCTGGACGACTACTACCCCGCTCCCGACACCGGCTTCCTCGTCACCGACCAGGAGCGGCGGGTGCTCGCGATCGGCCGCGGCGTGTTCGAGCTGACCGGCTTCGGCGAGTCCGACCTGATCGGACGTGACGTCGTCGACGCGCTGCAGTTCTCCGACCCGAAGCCCGTCGAGCTCGCGCGCGAATGGGGCGTTCGGCGCCTCGGCGAGCAGCTCTCGATCAAGACGCGCGCGGGAAGCGAGAAGCGTGTCGTCGCTGACGTGTTCCCCGCGTACGATGAGGACGGCGGGCTGCTCGTGGCTCTTACCCCTAAACGCGGCTAGACGGGCAGAGCGACTCCGCGAGCGGACATTCCTCGCAACGCGGCTTGCGCGCGTCGCAGATGCGCCGGCCGTGCCAGATCAGGAGGTGCGGGAAGCGAGCCCAGTCCTCGCGTGGAACGAGCCGCACGAGGTCGCGCTCGATCTTCACCGGGTCCTGCTGCTTCGTGAACGCAAGCCGCTGCGCGAGCCGGCGTACGTGCGTGTCGACGACGATGCCCTGCGCGTTGCCGCGCTCCGCCGAGACGACGTTCGCCGTCTTGCGAGCGACGCCGGGGAGCTTCAGCAGATCGTCGAACTCCGCCGGCACCTCGCCGTCGTGCAGTTCGATGATCCGCTGCATCGTCCCACGCAGCGCCTTGGCCTTCTGGCGGTAGAAGCCCGTCGCGAAGATGTCGCGCTCGAGCTCGGCAACCGGCACCGCGAGGTAATCCTCTGGTCGGCGGTACTTGACGAACAGCTTCTCGGTCACGCGGTTGACGTTCACGTCCGTCGTCTGCGCGGAGAGCATCACCGAGACGAGCAGCTCGAGCGGCCGCTCGAACCGCAGGGCGATCCTCGCATCGGCGTGCTCGGCCGCGAGCGCGTCGACGACAGGGCGGATCCGCTCTCTCTTCGGTGCGACCTTCTTGCGGCGCGCCTCGGCGACGTAGCTGCGCGGCATCTATTGGAGGATGTTGACCGCGCGGGCAGCGACAAGCAGCAGCGTCATGATCGAGACGGCCGACTGCAGCAGCATCAGCATCTTGGCACGGCGTGTGAGCGGCATCGTGTCGGTGGGGCTGAAGGCACTCGCATTTGTGTAGGACACGTAGAGGTAGTCGGTGAAGCGCGGGTGCCAGCCCTTGGCCTTCACCTCCGGGTCGGTCATCTGCACGAACGCAAAGTCGGTGACGTCCGTCGTCTGCCCGTCGAGCTCCCAGTACAAGAGCGCGAACACGATCACGTTCGTGACCCAGATGTCGAACGCTGCATAGAGCAGCGTTCGCCCCGTCACCGGACCCGAGTAGAGGAGCTGGTGGATCAGGTACCCGAGCGTGGTCGCGTTGCCGACGCCGATCAGCGCGATCAGTGAGAGCGAGGCGCGGCGGCGGTTGCCGGCGACGAGCAGGACGCCGAGAACGACCTCGAGCACCGGGACGATGTACCGCACGGCGCCAGGCCCAGGCACGAGCGCGTTCGGCAGCGTCGCGAACAGCGCGGCGGCCGCGAGGACCGTCAGCGCCTCGGGCCAGCGGCGCGCGAGCATCAGACCGCCGCGACGATTCGCTCGGGCGGGTGGCGCAGCCTCGGCCCTGCGCAGACGACGTCGAGCGCCGGGCACCCGTTGCACGTGAACTCGTCGGGTGAGGGCACGAACTCGCCGGCGTCGATGCGGCGGATCGCCGCCGACAGCTCCTCTTCGAGCGCAGGCAGCTCGAGCCGTTGGAACGTGGTCGAGACCACCGCGTCGGGACGCTCGAGGAAGTGGTAGACGACCTCGACCTCGTCAGCCCCGGCGCGGAAGCACGCAAGCGCATAGACGAGCCGCTGCAGGCGGTAGTCGCTCTCGACGATCTCCTCGGGCGTTCCTTCCGCCAGCGAGTTCGTCTTGTAGTCGACGACGAGCGCGCGCGGGGCCTCGCGCCAGAGAACGTCGAGCCGCCCGTGGAGCAGTACGCCGTCATGGTCGAACGCGAACGGGCGCTCCGGCTCCGCCCGCTGCAGGCGGGCGATCCGCGCAGCGAGCTCGGACGAGCAGTACGCATCGACGAACGCCTCGATCCGCTCCACCTCTTCGTCCGCGACGTCCGGGTACCAACTGCGAACGAGCGATACGTCGGGGGGCGCGGGCGCGGACAGATCGACGAGCTCGAGCAGGCGGTGGACCGCGTCGCCGATCTCGGTCGCCCTCAGCCCAGCCTCGCCACCCGGGAGCGAGCCCCGCTCCTCGCGAAGGCCGGCGACGCGCTCGGCGTAGTAGCGATACGAGCACCGCTCGAAGAGCGCGAGTGCGGAGTAGGAGAGTCGCTTCACCTTGTGGAGCGGCGCCGGCGGGAGGGGCAGAAGCTCGGGCAGGCGATAGCCGCGCGGCGCCGGCGAGGATGGAAGCTCGGCGAACAGCGCCAGCTGCGCCTCCCCGCTCGCCGCCGGCTCGGCCGGCTGCTGCGGCTCGAAGCCGTGGACGCGGAGGACGAACCGCGCATCGCCCCGTTCGAGCTCGCCGTCGACCGGCTCGTCGCCGACACCGAGCCGGGAGAACACCCAGCCGATCGGGGTCTCGAGGTCGCGCGTCTTCTCCGGGTCGATCGCGCCGGACACGATCAGGCGATCGATCGCCCGCGTCATCGCGACGTAGTAGAGGCGCAGCCGTTCGGCGCGCTCGTCGGCCCGTTCGGCCTCGCGCACCGCCTCGTAGTCGAGGACGGGACGTTTCTTGCCGGACTTGGGATCGAGGACTCGGAACCCGAAGCGACCGTCGGGCCGCACGATGATCTCGTCCGCCGACGGCGGCCCGCCCGTGTCGCGTCCGGCGTCCGCGACGATCACGACCTTGAACTCGAGCCCTTTCGCGGCGTGGATCGTCAGGAGACGCACCGCGTCGGCGCCCTCTTCCTCCGAGACCGCCTCGAGCTGCGACGCGCCGACGGCTTCCTGGTCGCGGATGAACCTCACGAAGCCCTCGACATCCGGGCCGCGGAGCGACTCGTACGAGCGTGCAAGCCGCATCAGCTTGCGCAGGTTCGCGTAGCGCCGCTTCCCGTCCCACTGCGCGAGCACCGCCAGGTCGTAGTCGTGCGCGGAGACGATCTCTTCGCAGAGGCGCTCGAGGCTCGTGCGCGCAGACGCGGCGACGAGCCGCTCGTACCGCTGCTTGAACGCTCGCACGAGGCGCTCGTCGTCGTCCGAGAGCTGCTCGGAGAGCGATCGTTCGATCCCGGTGAAGAGCGGGCGCTTGCCGGCATGCCTCCTGATGTGCACGAGCCCGTCGTTCGAGACGCCCACGAACGGCGAGGCGAGGACTGTCACGAGCGCCTCGTCGTCGTAACGGTTGTGCAGGAGCCTCAGATAGGCGAGTAGGTCGACGACCTGCTGCTGCCCGAAGTAGCCGCGGCCGGTCGCGCGATAGGTTGGGAGCCCTTCGGCGCGGAGGGCCGCCTCGTAGCGCTCCGCGTCGGTCCCGGCGGCGAAGAGCAGCACGATCTCGCCGGCCGCGGCGACACCGCCGTCGACGAGCTCGCGAACGCGCTGCGCGATCGCCTTCGCCTCGCCGTCGCGCCAGGCGAGCGGCGCGTCCTTGAAGCTGCGCTTGTCGGTGACGTGGAGCTCGACCGGATGGCCGAACACGGGGTCGGTGAACTCGCCGGACGCAGCGAGCGGCTGATAGCCGTCGCCGAACTCCTCGCGGAAGAGGTGGTTGACCGCCGCGAGCACTTCGGGGCGAGAGCGGTAGTTGCGGGAGAGCGGCAGTCGCTGCGCTGCAGCCTCGCGACGCTCCCGGAACACGTCGACATCGGCGTGACGGAACCCGTAGATCGACTGAAACTCGTCGCCGACGAAGAACACGTCACGTTCGAGCGAACCGCCGCAGAGCAGGTCGATCAACTCGCACTGCAAACGGTTCGTGTCCTGAAACTCGTCGACCATGACCGCGCGGAAACGGAGCTGCTCCTGCTCGCGAACCGGCGCGTCGTCGCGAAGCAGGTCTCGAGTCAGGAGTTGCAGGTCTTCGAAGTCGAGGGCCGACTCGCGCTGCTTGGCGGCCGCGTAGTCGGCCGCGAAGAGGTCGAGCAGCTCCTGCAAGAGGTCCTTGTCGCGCAGTGCGAGCTCGTCGAACGCGGCCTGCTCGAGCCGTTTACGCGCGGCTTCGTACGGCGCCGCCCGGTCGCCTGACGCGCGCAAGCCGGTGAGGTCGAGCAGGCGCTCGGGGTTGGTGGTCGAGAGCGCGAGGGCAGCCTGCGCGGCCGCGAGCTGCTTGTCGGAGCAGTCGCTGTCCGCCGCGAGCACACGCGCCTCGTCGTGGAGCTCGGCGAGCCGCTCGACGGTGTCCGCCTGCTCGCTCAGTTCGAGCGTGAGCGCACGGCCGGCGGAGCGGAGCGTCTCGTAGACGGCGGTCAGCTTGCGCCGCAGACCCTGCGCACCGTACGTCGCGAGCAGCCGCAGGCGTTCCGCATCACGGGCGGCGCAGAACGAGGCGAGCGCGCGCTCGAAGGCCTCGCCGCGAATGACCGCGCCGTGCTCGTCGTCCAGCTCGCGGAACCGCGGATCGACGCCGACCGCGAACGGGTGCGCGCGGAGGAGCCGTGAGCAAAACCCGTGAATGGTCGAGATCCAGGCCCCGTCGAGCCGGCGCGCGAGGTCGGGCCGGCCGCGCGCATGGAGCGCCGCGCGGATGCGCGCGCGCAGCTCACCGGCCGCCTTGCGTGTGTACGTGATCACGAGCACCGACTCGACATCGAGCCCTTCGTCGCACACCGCACGGACGAACCGCTCGACGAGCACGGTCGTCTTCCCCGTGCCGGCTCCCGCCGACACGAACACCTCGCCGCGAGCGTCGACCGCGGCGCGCTGCTCGGGGTTCATGGCCTCTCCACGCGGCACATCGGCCAGAGGTCACACCAGGCGGGGCACGTACCGCCCTTCGGGTCGTGCCGAATGTCGCCCGCGCGGATCCGTTGCGCAGATCCGAGCGCGCGCTCGCGCGCGGTGTCGACGAGCGCCCAGAACGCGTCGTCATCCAGGTAGTCGTTCCGCTGGTAGCCCGGGAGATCGTCGGCCGCGGCCGCCGACAGCAGCCCACGCGTCACGCGTGCACCGGCGAGCGCGCGGTACACACCGCCGAGCGGCTCGATGCCGACGAGGTCGCGCAGCACAAGCATGTACAGAGGGATCTGGAGCTTCAGCTCCTCGTCGATCTGCTTCGCCGAATGGGCGCTCCGCCCCGACTTGTAGTCCTGCACGATCCCGCGCGCCGAGAACGGATCGACGTCGATGCGGTCGATCTTGCCGCTCAGGTGCACGCCGTCCCCGAGGTGGAGACCGCGCTGCAGCTGCGGCGCCGACCGGTCGGACCCGAAGGACACCTCGAACTGGCGCGGCACGAGCGGGACCGGCGAAGCCGCCTCGTCTCGGACGAACCCCTCGAGGTCGCGCCACAGGCTTTCCTCGAGCTCCGCGGCTTGCAGGTCGGTGAGCTCGAGGCGGACGCCACCGCGCAGTGCATCGTCGAGGCAGCGGCGCAGGAAGCCGACCGCCTGCTCGACGTTCTCGCGCGCGACACGGTCGGCGCCGAGCTCCTTCGGAAGCCCTGCATAGAACTTGTGCAGCGCGCTGTGCGCGACCGAGCCGCGCAGCATCGGGTCGACGACCGCGTCGATCGTGCGGGGCGAGATGACGCGCTCGAAGAGCCACGCCGAGGAGCAGTCGGCGAACCGCTCCAGCTCCGTGACGCCGAACGTCGTCTTGGCGCCGTACACCGCGTGGAGCGCCTCGCTCCGCAAGCGCGTCTCGCGCCGCGGAGCAGCACGCGCCCGCGCGAGCCGCCGCTCCCAGCCGTTGGCCTCTGCGAGCACCACGGCCGCGTCCGCGTCGGAGGCCGCGAGCACCGAGAGCGAACGCAACCGCTCCCGCTCGGACGGCGCGCCCTCGAGCGGCCAGGTCAGCGCGGAGAGGGGCCGCCGGGTCGTCGCACGGGCGACGTCGTCGTGGTCGAAGACGGCCGCGACCTCCTCCCAGAACGGGCTCGGCTCGCGTGGTGTCCCCTCGTCGGTCGCCGCCTCGCGCACGAGGTAGAGCCGGCGTACAGCGCGCGTGCAGGCGGTGTAGAAGAGATACCGGTCGCGCGACACTTGATCGGGGCGCTCGAGCCTCGCACCCAGTTCCCGCCGGCGATCGTCGTCGAGGAACGGCGAGGTGCGCGTACGGCGGGGCAGCGACCCTTCCTCGAGGCCGAGGACGAACACGATCTCGAACCGCCGCGTTCGCGCGCGCATCAGGTCGAGCACGGCGACCCGGCCGGCCTCCCCCGAGGATGCGAGGCGTACGTCGCAGCGCTCGAGCGCGGCGACCACCTCGTCGCGGCTCGCGTCGAGCCCGCCCAACTCTGTCAGGAGCTGCAGCACATGGCCGTACGCGCGCAGGTCGAGGCGCGATCCCTCGCCGGCCGGCGGAGCGTCGGTCCCGTACGCGGCGCGCAGCATCGTGCGCAGCTGCATGCGGATCGCCTCGGCCGGATCCTCCGCGGCGCGAAGCTCCGCGAGCGCCGGGATCGGGGCCTCCCGCAGCTTCTCGGCCTCCTCTTCGACGCGCGTGGGCGTGTGGATCGCGCGGCCGCGCAAACGACCCTCGACGTAGTCGACGGACGAGCGCCCGAGCCCGGAGTAGGGGCTGCGCAGGAACGCGAAGAGCTCGCGCCGGCCCGCGTCACCCCACGCGTACCGAAGGAGCTGGAGCAGCGCGTGGCCGATCGGCGTGGCACCGAGCCGCACGCGCGCCTCCACGGCGTACGGCACGTCGAGCGCGCCGAGCACGGTCTCGAGCGGGCCGCGCCAGGCGTCGACCGACGGCGCGACGAGCGCGATCTGCTCCGGGCGGACGCCGGAGCGGATGAGCTCGAGCAGCTCGTCACCGACGAGCTCGAGCGCCCCGCGAGCGCCCGCACCCTCGAGGAAGCGCACGGCATTCTCGAGCGGCGGCGGAGCCGGCGGCGACTCGTCATAGAGGGATCGCTCGAGATGTGCGAGCGCCGTGTGCTGATACTCGCTCGAGCGCGGCGGTAGCTCCTCGACGTTCCCCGCCGCAAGCGCAGCGAGGTCACCGGCCGTGCGCGCGAGCGACGCGAACGCGACGCGACCCGGCTCGTACGGCAGCGAGACCTCGACGTCGGCGCGTCCGGCGAGCGCCTCGATGAGCGTCCACTCCGCTCCGGTCAGATCCTCGAACCCGTACGCGAAGACCGGCTCGCCGTGCCACGACGAGAGCTCCGTCGCAAGCCGCTCGGCAGCGCGGCGGCGGAGGAGGTCACGGTCCCACACTCCGAGCCGCTCGAGCTCGGAACGGTAGAGGCCGTACAGGGAAGCGAGCTCACCGTCGAGGTCGACCGGATCGAGCAGCCCTTGCTCGAGCTCGCCGAGCGTCTGGAGCAGCGTCTCGGGAAAGCCGCCCGTGGCCGCCGAGCGTGCCAGCCCGTTCAGCGGAGCGGTCCGGAGCAGGCGGCGCACGATCAGCGCGCGCTCGGCGTCGCTCAGCACCCGTCGAGCCGCGGGATCAGCGCGAACGAGCCGCCGGAAGAGGTCGTCGAAGGTCCCGATCGTGCCGCTGAAGAGGCAGCCGCAACGCGCGAGCAGGTCACGCTCGACCCGGTCGACGTCCGACGCGTTCGGCACGATCAGGGTCGGTTCGTCGGCGAGGCGCGCCAGATAGCGCTCGAGAAGCAGCGCGACCTTGCCCGCGTTCGCAGGCCCTGCGAGCAGGGAGAGTCCCACCTTCCCATCGTAGGCTTGGCCCCGGACGGTCAGGCGGGCGAAATCGGCGCAAACAGGGAGAAAATCCCCGCCGCCGATGGTTCTGAGCTAGCCGGCGGCTGCGGCCTTCGGCCGCCGGCCCCGGCGGGCGGCCGCGCGGCCCGGCATCTTGCCCGCGCAGTCGTCGCAGAGATCGGCGACCTTCGACCCGCGGCGGGCGTCGACGTACGTGATGCGCAGCAACGCGCCGCGCGACTCGTCGACTTCCTTGCCGCAGCTGTCGCAGACGAGGATGGTTTTCCGTGCCATTCCCGGGAGTTTACGCAGCAGCGCGCGAGGCGCGAATTCGCCACGATCGAAGCAAGCTCAAGGTCGACTGTTCCTCCCGGTCGAGACCGACATCGCGGGCCCCGACGACCCGCAAATGGCGCGGCCGGAAATCGTCGATCGTTCTCCCGTCGAGATACTGCTCCACCACAGCCGGGCTCACGTAGGACGAGCGCGCCACCGCCGGCGTGTTTCCGAGCTTCTCGCCAACGTGTCGCATCACCGCCGCAATTCGCCGCTTTGCCTCGGTCGGATTCTCCGGCGGCTTGTGCTGGGCAAGCTCGATGGCCGCGAGCAGGGTGCCGCCCCAGGTCCGAAAGTCCTTGGCCGTGTAGCCGTCGCCGAGGTGGGTCTTCACGTACTCGTTCAACTTTCGTTGGTCGAGGTTGCAGCGCGATCCATCGGCGAGCTCGTACTTGAACAGACGCGCCCCCGGAACTGAGATCAAGGTGCGAATCGCGTCAGCGAGCTCCCCGTCGACCACGGCGCTCCGGACCATGATCGAGTGCTTGCCGCGATACCTGAACGAGATGCGCGAGCCGCGCACCGTGACATGACTCTTCCTCAGGGTCGTGATTCCGAAGGTGCGCGAGCGCTTCGCATATTGGTCGCCGCCGACGCGGAACCAGCCGAGATTGATCAGCCGAACCGCGATCGCGGCCACCTTCTCGGCCGGTAGACCCTCGAGCTCCATGTGCTCCGCCATCGCCTCACGCAGGCCCGGGAGACGCTCTGCGAATCCGATCAGCCGGTCGTACTTCTCCTGCTCCTGCCGCGCGCGGTAGGCCGGGTGGTACAGGTACTGCTTCCTGCCTGCGGCATCGACGCCGGTCGCTTGCAGCTTCGCCCGCGCCGACGGCGAGATCCAGACCTCCTTCCAGGCGGGCGGGATCGCAAGCGCATTGATCCGCTCGAGCTTCGCCTCGTCGGAGATCTCGCGTCCGTGCGCGTCGTGGTAGCGGAAGCGTCGCCGCGACCCGCTGCGTCTCCACCCGCTCCGCGAGCCCATTCCTCGCGTACATGCCCGCCGGAGTGGCATCGCTAATCTTGCCGCGCGGATGGAGCTGAAGACGATTGCGATCCTCGAGGGTGATCAGACCGGTCAGGAACTGCTGGAGGAGTCGCTGCGGCTCCTGGCCTCGGACGTGATCGGCCTCGAGATCGACTTTCCCCGCTTCGACCTCTCGCTCGAGTCCCGGCGCGCGACGCAGAACGGCGTCGTCCACGAAGCGGCGGCGGCGATCCGGCAGCACGGGCTCGGCCTCAAGGCGGCAACCGTGACACCCGAGA
Source organism: uncultured Thermoleophilia bacterium (assembly GCA_963785875.1). Lineage (GTDB taxonomy): Bacteria > Actinomycetota > Thermoleophilia > Gaiellales > Gaiellaceae > PALSA-600. The sequence continues at coordinate 106,117 of CAWAWV010000007.1, forward strand.
CGCGTGACGGCGTCGGCTCACCCAACAGGATTCTTCGCGAGGAGATCGGGGGCAAGGTGATCGTGCGGACGGGCAGGCGCCTGCCCGGCGTTGTGCCGTTCGGAGGCGTGCACGCGCCGATCTCGGTCGTGCGAATGGCCGTCGGCGACGCCTACGGGGCCAAGGAATGGCGCGAGGGCTCGGGCGACGACGAGGTTGCGTTCCGGACCGAGCGCATCGAGCGCAGCGTCTGCCGGGCGGTAGCGGAATTCGCCTTCCGCGAGGCGGAGCGCACGGGCGCGAAGGTGTTCGGCGGCCCGAAGTACACCGTTTCGCCCACGTACGAGGGGATGCTGAAGGAGGAGATGGACGCGGCGGGGGCACGGCATCCGGACGTCACCTACGAGCCCCAGCTGATCGACGCGACGTTCGCGCTTCTCGTCGCCTCGACCGGCGACCCGTTGGTGATTCCCGCGCTGAACCGGGACGGCGACATCCTGTCCGACCTCGTCCTCCCGCTCTTCGGCTCGATCGCCGGTTCGGAGTCGATGCTCGTCGCGTTCGAGGGCACGGAGCTCGAGCCGACTGCGCTGATGGCCGAGGCAGCTCACGGGACGGCGCCGTCGCTGCACGGGAAGAACGTCGCGAACCCGCTCGCGATGATCCTGGCCGCTGCGGCGCTCCTCTCGCAGACCGAGGAGGGCGTCTCGGCGGGGCGTGCGATCCGCGAGGCGGCGCTGGAGGCGGTCGCGCAGGGCGTGAAGACCGCCGACCTCGCCGGTCCTTCGACCACGACAGAGTTCACCGACGAGGTGATCCGCCGCACGCGTACGAAGCTCGAGGTCTGGTCGACGCTCTAGGCGGATTCGATCGCACGCTTGTGCCAGAAGCGCAGCGCGACGACGGCCATCAGCCCCAGAGCGATCACGACCACCGCCCCGTACAACCCGTAGCGGCCGACTGCGTCGCCCGCCGCCTTACCGGCGTAGTAGGCCAGTAAGCCGACGCCCGTCGCCCACACGATGCCGCCGGCCGCGTTCCAGATGAAGAACTGCCACCAGTGCATGCGACTGATCCCGGCGAGCCAGGCCGCGGTGATGCGGAGAATCGCGATGAAGCGAGCGAGGAAGATCGTCTTGCCTCCGTGCCGCTTGAAGAAGCGCTCGCTCGGCGGGAGCACCCGCTCCGCATACCGTCGCGTGATCGGGAAACGGTCGATGAGCTTCCGGCCGCCGAGCCGGCCGAGCCAGTACCCGACGTTGTCGCCGATGATGGCGCCGGCCGCTGCCGCGGCGATCACCCACTGGATCCCCCAGTGGTCGTGCGCGAGCACAGCAGCGGTCACGAGTGCCGTCTCACCCGGCAGCGGCACGCCTGCGGCTTCGACGCCGACGAGTAGGAGGAGCAGGACGAGTCCGTAGTCGAGCAGCAGGTGAGTCACGACGAACTACGTACCGTACAAGCGGGCTGATGCGATAGCGTCGCGCGCGGCATGCGAGTCGGAGTAGCCAAGGAGACCGCCGCCGGCGAACGTCGAGTGGCGCTCGTCCCGGAGACGGTCGGCCGTCTCGGGGAGGGCGTCGAGGTCGTCGTCGAGCACGGCGCGGGGGTCGCAGCCGGTTTCGCGGACGCCGCGTACACAGACGCCGGCGCGACGATCGGCGATCCTTGGGGCTGCGAGGTGATCGTCAAGGTCGCCGCCCCGAGCACAGCGGAGGCGGCGCGACTGCGCGACGGCCAGGTGCTCGCCGCCTTCCTCGCGCCGCTCACGGACACGGAGGGTGTCGCGCGCCTCGCTGCGGCCGGTGTCCACGGGCTCGCGCTCGAGTCGATCCCTCGGATCACGCGGGCGCAGCCGATGGATGCGCTCTCGTCGCAGGCGACCGTCGCCGGCTACAAGGCGGCGCTCGTCGCTGCCGACCGCCTGCCGCGGTTCCTGCCGATGCTGATGACTGCCGCGGGGACGATCCCGCCGGCCAAGATCCTGGTGCTCGGCGCCGGCGTCGCCGGACTTCAGGCGATTGCAACTGCACGCCGGCTCGGCGCGGTCGTGAGCGCGTTCGACGTGCGGCCGGCGGTCAAGGAGCAGGTGGAGTCGCTCGGGGCGACGTTCCTCGACGTCGGCGTGCAGGGCGAGGAGACGGAGGGCGGCTACGCGCGCGAGCTGACGCCGGAGCTGCAGGCCGCACAGCGGGCCGGGCTCCAGACGCGCATTCCCGGCTTCGACGCCGTGATCACCACCGCGGCGATCCCGGGCCGGCCGGCGCCGACGCTCGTGACGGCTGAGGCAGTACGCGGAATGCGTCCCGGCTCGGTGATCGTCGACCTCGCGGCGGAGACCGGCGGCAATTGCGAGCTCACCCGGCCCGGCGAGGAGATCGTCGAAGCCGGAGTGACGATCGTTGGCACGACGAACGTGCCGTCCACGATGCCGACACACGCGAGCCAGCTTCTCTCCCGCAACATGGCCGCCATCGTCGGCCTGCTCGTCAAAGACGGAGAGCTCGTGCTCGACTGGGACGACGAGATCGTCGCCGGCGCGTGCGTGACCCGGAAAGGGGTGCCGGTTCAATGAGCCATGGCACGTTGCTCGTGTTCGAGGTGACGATCCTGGTGCTCGCGATCTTCCTCGGGTTCGAGGTGATCTCGAAGGTCCCGACGCTCCTGCACACGCCGCTCATGTCGGGAACGAACGCGATCCACGGGATCGTGATCGTCGGGGCGATGCTCGTGATGGGGCTCGACCACAAGGACACGCTGACGTGGATCATCGGCTTCGTCGCCATCGTGCTCGGGTCGGCGAACGTGGTCGGCGGGTTCGTCGTCACCGACCGGATGCTCGAGATGTTCAAACGGAAGCCGTCGTCGGCGAAGGACGCCGATGGGACATAACGCCTCGAACCTGCTCTACCTGGTCACGATCGTGACCTTCATCTGGGCTCTGCGCGACCTCTCCAATCCGGCGCGCGCACGGCGCGGCGTCTGGGTCGGCGCCGCAGGCATGGCACTCGCGATCGCGACGACGTTCGGTCAGCACGGGCTGCACGACTATCTCTGGATGGTCGTTGCAATGGTGATCGGCGGCGCGTTCGGCGCGGTCGCCGCGCGCCGCGTGAAGATGACCGCGATGCCGCAGATGGTGGCGCTGTTCAACGGCGTCGGCGGCGGCGCAGCAGCGCTCGTCTCGTGGGCCGAGTTCCACCGCGAGGCGCCACTCTCCGGAGACCTGCAGCGCGACATCTCGATCTCGCTCGTCCTCTCTGCCCTGATCGGCTCGATCTCGTTTGCCGGCTCGATGGTCGCGTTCGCGAAGCTCCAGGAGCTGATCGGCGGCCGCCCGATCACATATCCCGCCCAGCAGGTCGTGAACGGAGCCCTGTTCGCGGTCGTCGTCGGCGCCGGCACTGCGATCGTCGCGCGGGGCCGAGCGCGGCTGGCTGCTTGCAATCGTCCTCGCCGGCGCGGCGCTGTTCGGCATCCTCTTCGTCCTTCCGATCGGCGGTGCCGACATGCCGGTCGTCATCTCGCTCCTGAACGCGTTCACCGGGCTCGCAGCGGCGGCGACGGGCTTCGAGCTGGAGAACAACGTGCTGATCGTCAGCGGCATGCTGGTCGGCGCGTCGGGCACGTTGCTGACGCTGATGATGGGCAGGGCCATGAACCGTTCGATCGCGAACGTCCTCTTCAGCGCGTTCGGGCAGATCCAGTCCGGCGCCGGAGCCCTAGCGGCCACCAACGGCACGGTGCGCCCGACGACGGCAGACGACGTCGCCGTGATGCTCGCGTACGCGCAGAAGGTGGTGGTCGTGCCGGGCTACGGGATGGCGGTCGCGCAGGCGCAGCACGACGTGCGCGCACTCGCCGACCTGCTCGAGCAGAAAGGCGTCGAGGTGACCTACGCGATCCATCCGGTCGCCGGGCGCATGCCGGGCCACATGAACGTGCTGCTCGCCGAGGCGAACGTGCCGTATCCGGCGCTCAAGGAGATGGACGAGGCGAACGCAGAGTTCCCGCGCACGGACGTGTCACTCGTCATCGGCGCCAACGACGTCGTGAACCCAGATGCACGCGAGAACCGGAGCAGCCCGATCTACGGCATGCCGATCCTGAATGTCGACGAGTCGAAGGCGGTCATCGTCCTGAAGCGCTCGATGAACCCCGGCTTCGCCGGGCGTCGACAACCCGCTTTTCGTCGAGCCGAACACGATGATGCTGTTCGGCGACGCGAAGGAGTCGGTCGCCAAGCTGACGGCCGCGGTCAAGACTCTGTGACGTCGGCCGTGGTGATGGACCGCGCCGCCGTCGAGGCCGCGGTCTCGCCGGAGCGCGCAGTCGACGCGGTGCGTGCTGCATTCGTCGCGCATGCGCGCGGCGACTGGTCGATGCCGCCGAAGGTGTACGTCACCAACTACCCCGCGGGTGACTTCCGCGCGATGCCCGCGCTCGGCGGCGGGCACGCGCTCCTCAAGTGGATCACGTCGTTCCCGGGCAATCCGGCCCGAGGCCTCCCGACGGTTTCCGGCGTCGTGCTCGTTTCGGACGCATCGACGGGCGAGCTGCAGGCGGTGCTCGATGCGGCCTCGGTGACCGCGCTCCGCACGGGCGCGGCCGCAGTTCTCGCCGCCGAGACGCTCGGCCGTGACGACGCGGAGACTGCCGCGGTCGTCGGCGCGGGCGTGAACGGCCGTGCGGCGGCGCGCACGTTTCTCGCTCGCGGTCGCTCGGTCGCGCTGTGGGACGTCGACGCTGTCCGCGCCGCGCAGGTGGCAGCTGACCTCGGCTGCTCGCGTCGCCGGCTCGCGCGAGGAGGCGCTCGCGGCCGACCTGCTCGTCACGGTGACGCCGGGACACGAGGTGGTCCTGCGCGAAGGCGCGCTGCGGCCCGGCCAGCATGTTTCGCCTGATGGGCGCCGACGGCCCGGGGAAGGCCGAGGTCGCAGCCCCCGAGCTCGCACGCGCGCGGCTCTTCTGCGACGACTGGGAGCAGGCGTCCCACGGCGGCGAGCTCGCGCACGCGGTCGGGGCCGGGCTCATCGCACGGGACGACGTGACGGCGATCGGTGCGGTCCTCGCCGGCACCGCTTCCGGCCGCGCGAGCGAGCGCGAGATCACGCATGTTCGACTCGACTGGGCTTGCGATCCAGGATCTCGCGATCGCGCTCGCTGCGCTCGACGGCGCGGATCGGGCGGTGCTGCCGCGGCTCGAGCTGTAACGAGCTACCGCATCGGCATCACCACCCGGTACAGCCCGTCCGCGTGCACGACGAGCCCGGCGAGCTCGAGCTCTGCAAGCGCAGCCGCAACGACACCCGGCGGCAATCCCGTCGATCGCACGACCTCATCGACTGCCGCCGGCGCATCGGCGACCGCCGAGCGGACCGACTCGAGCCGCGGCCCGATCGCGACCGGCGTCACCGGCGCGGGCTCAACGCCGATGACGGCCAGCACGTCGTCCACACTCGTGACCGGCGTCGCACCGAGGCGAAGGAGCGCGTTCGTCCCTTGCGACAGCAGCGACGTGATCTCACCCGGCACGGCGAGCACCTCACGACCCTCGTCGAGCGCGAGGTCGGCGGTGATCAGGGCGCCGCTTCGCTCGCGCGCCTCGACGACGACGGTCGCGTCGCAGAGCCCGGCAACGATTCGATTCCGTGCCGGGAACCTCCACGGAGCCGGCTCGACTCCCGGCGGGTACTCCGAGACGATCAACCCTCGGTCGGCGACCGACGCGGCCAAGGTACGGTGCGCGCGGGGGTAGTCGCGGTCGATCCCGCAGCCGAGCACGGCGACGGTCGTGCCCGTCTCGAGCGCACCGCGGTGGGCGGCCGCATCGACACCACGGGCGAGGCCCGAGACGACGACCACACCCGCGCGCGCGAGGCCCCGTCCGAGCTCCAGCGCGACCGTCGAGCCGTACGCGGAGCACGCACGGGCACCCACCACCGCGACGGAGGGCCTGTCGAGCAGCGCGAGCCCACCCGCGCCGCGCACGAAGACGCCTGGAGGCGGGTCGTGGATCTTCAACAGCCGCGCTGGGAAACCACGGTCGCGCCGGGCGAGCCATCTGATCCCCTGCCGCTCGAGGTCGGCACGGAGCGTCGACTCGTCGAAACCGGCACGAAAACGGTCGAAACGCACCGACCGCGGCTCGTCGACCAGGTGCGACCCGATGGACGCGGCGAACACTGCGACTGCCAGCTCGCTCATTCGGTGATCTCCGACGGGACGCGATACGAGAGCGCCTCGGCAACGTGCTCTGGGAGGACGGCGTCGGCGGCGGCGAGCGCCGCGATCGTGGCGGCGACCCGGGCGATCCGCGCATGCCCGCGTCCAGAGAGCGGAAGGCGCTCGACGGCGCGCTCGAGCAACTCGTCGGCCGCAGCTGTGCGGGCCGGCAAGGCCTCGCGCAGCCGTCCTCGGGCGGCGAGCGCCCGGGTGCGAACCGCACTCGACGGCTCACCGGCGGGCCCCGCCAACTCGTGGCCCCGCGGCCGCGGCACCGTCAGCGCGAGGTCGAATCGGTCGAGGAGCGCCCGTGAGAGCTTCTCGCGGTAGCGCTGGATCCGCTCGGAGGTGCAACGGCAACGAGCAGCCGCATCGCCGCGCCCTCCGCACGGACAGAGGTTCATCGCTCCGACGAGCTGGAACCGTGCGGGAAAGACCGCGCGCACGGCCACCCGGGCGACCGAGACGACACCGTCCTCGAGCGGCTGGCGCAGGGCTTCGAGCGCGGGCCGCTGGAACTCGGGCAATTCGTCGAGGAACAGGACGCCTCGGTGAGCGAGGCTCACCTCCCCGGGCCGCAGCGACCCGGCACCGCCGCCGATCAGGCCCGCCACCGAGCTCGAGTGGTGCGGCGCGCGAAACGGCGACACGCGCACGAGCCCCGTTCCGGGTGCATGCGTCCCGCTCACCGAGTGAATACGCGTGACCTCGAGTGCCGCGTCGTCGTCCAGGAGCGGCAGCAGGCTGGGGAGACGACGCGCGAGCATCGTCTTGCCGGTGCCGGGCGGTCCGGCGAGCAGCAGGTTGTGCCCGCCCGCCGCGGCGATCTCGAGGGCTCGACGCGCGCGTTCCTGGCCGCGGACGTCGGCCAGGTCGGGAACGCCGGCAAGCACCCCGAGGTCGTCGTCGGGCGCCGGCGGCTCCGGCGGGTCGTGCTCGCCGCGCAGGTAGGAGACGACCTCGCCGAGGTGCCGCACACCCACCGGCTCGACACCGGCCAATGCCACTTCCGCGGCAGACTCGAACGCACAGACAAGATGTGTCAGCCCTGCCCGGCGTGCCCCCTCGGCGGCGACGAGCGCCCCGGGAACCGGACGCAGGCGCCCGTCGAGACCGAGTTCGCCGAACGCCGCATGCCCGTCGAGTGACCGCGACGGCACCTGGTACGAAGCGGCGAGCAAGGCGAGCGCGATCGGAAGGTCGAATCCCGAGCCTTCCTTCCGAAGCGCCGCCGGTGCCAGGTTGATCGTGATGCGCGGGCCCGGCCACCGGAGCTCGGCGGCAGCGACGCTCGAGCGGACGCGTGCCTTCGCCTCCTGGCACGCGCGATCGGCCAGGCCGACGATCGCGAACGCCGGGATGCCATCCTGAATATGCGCCTCTACCTCGACCCGGCGCGGGTCGATGCCGACGAGCGCATGCGTGACGGTGCGTGCGAGCACGTTGCCACGATAGGCGACGCTAGTTCACAGGTCCGTCACGGATGTGTGACGAATGCGTGTCTTTCCCTACGCCGGAACGGGCTATCGAACATCGCACGCAGCTGCGATCAGTAGAGCGGCTGCCCGGTCTCGAGCAGCGTCTTCAGCGCGCTGATCACGCCCGTCCAGCCCACCCCAGAGACGCTCGCTGCCGTCTTCGGCGCACCCTCGAGCCGGTCGTGGATGACCGTCAGGAGGCAGACACCGCTCTCGTCCTCCTCGATCTCCCACGTGACACGGCTCTCGTCCTCTGCCGCGAGCTCGGGGTCGTACATCGACCGCCAGCCGTGCACGAGCTTGCGCGGCGGGTCGAACAGCTCGACACCGTTGTCGCCCCACACGTCGCCGTCGGGGCTGCGCGAGTCGTAGTGGTCGGGTGTGACGGTGATTCGCGCGCCGTGGAAGTACCGCGCGGTCCAGTCCGGCTTCGTGATCGCCTCCCAGATCTCCTCGGCGGTCGCCTTGATGAACACCTGGTAGACCTGCGTCGTCTGTGCAACGGTCGTCGTCATCGACGTCCCTCCAGTCGTGTCTTGAGCTCGGAGAGCGCCGACACCCGGCGCTCCGCATACTTGTCGATCCACCGGTCGTGGATCAGCCGGATCGGGACCGGGTTCAGGTAGTGGAGCTTCTCCCGCCCCTGTCGGCGCGTGACGACGAGACCCGCCTCCTCGAGGACGCGCAGGTGCTTCATGACGCCGAAGCGCGTCATCTCCAGCTCGGACTCGAGCTCGGTGAGCGTGCGGCCGTCGCGCTCGAAGAGCCGGTCGAGGAGATGCCTGCGCGTCGGGTCGGCGAGCGCCTTGAAGACGAGATCGTCGTCGGTCACAGCAATCACTTTATGTGACCATATGGTCACCTGTCAAGAGGCATAGGATCGGCTCGTGAGCACCAGCGACGACGTCCGCGCGTTCAACGAGCGGTTCAGCGAGGCGCTCGCGGCGCAAGACGTCGACGCTGCGGTCGACGCCTACACCGACGATGCGCGGATCCTCTTCCCCGGCCTGCCGACCGTTCGCGGTCGCGCCGCGATCGCCGAGCTCTTTCGCGCGTCGCTCGCGAGCGAACCGACCCACATGACGTTCCAGACCGAACACGTGTGGGACGGCGGTCACTTCGTCGTGGACGTCGGCACCTACACCTCGGGCGACCGGACGGGGAAGTACGTCGTCGTCCACGAACGGCAACCGGACGGGTCGCTGAAGATGGCCGTCGACGCCCCGAGCGGCGACGCCTAGCGTCGGGTCGCGACCAGCACGTCCTCGAAGTACTCGCCCGCCCGCCGCCCGGTGCGCCGGTTGACGTGCCGTTGGTAGCGCTGCTCGAGCGCGAGACCCGCGCCGTCGAGGATCTCCGGGTACAGGTCGCGCCGGTCGTTGACGACGATCACGACGCGCCCGCGCGGCTTCAACGCGGCTCCGCACGCCGCGAGCACGCCGACGATGCCATCGCGGTAGGCGGAGAGCGCGGCCTTCGACGTTCCGCGCGCCGCGGCGCCGATCTCCCGCTCGCGCAGGTCGTCGAGGCCGAGCAACTCGTAGGCATAGCGATGCTGCTCGTGGTAGTCGATGAGCCCTGGGTACGGCGGCGAGGTGACGACCGCGTCGAACGGGCCGGGCAGCTCGACGGCGCGCGCATCGCCGTGTAGCACCGTGGCGTCGCGGCGCTTCCGCACGTGCGCGAACTCCTTGAGCCGCGCGAGCGTGTCGAGGGTGTAGCGGCGCACGAAATGATCGGCGCGCTCGACGGGCCGGCACTCGCGCTTGTGCTTGTGGCACCAGTAAGGCCCCTCCTGAGGCACGCGCGGGAAGTCGAGGTCGAAGTGCGTCGTGAGCCGCGCAGAACGTGCGGCCCGCGCGAGGACCACCCGCAGCACGTCGGCCGAGTCGTAGTCATCGACGAGCGAGCGAAAGCGAATCAGGTCCTTGCGCGCCTGTGGCGCGAACCACGCACGGAGATACGGCGTCGCGACAGCCGCCGTCCCCTCCCCACGCTCGAACCGCGTGAGCGCGTCGCGCAGCTCGCGCTCGAGGACGAACGGGTTGTGCGCACGTGTCTTCACGCCGGTCAGCAAGCAGTTGAACGACGCGATGTCGACCCCGGCCGAGTCGAGCCCGGTCTCGAGCGCCTGCACGAGCGTGGTGCCGGAGCCGGCGAACGGATCGAGCACACGCCCACGCGAGGGGACGTGCCGGCGAAAGAGCTCCTCGACGAGTTGCGGGATGTACTTGCCCAGATACGGATGGAGCCGATGGACGTGCTTCGTCCGCACGCGCTCGGGCAGGTCGCGCTCCGACCACGAGAGGTCGAGGTCGAGACCCGCATAGAGCTGCTCCTGCGTCGCCACAGGCCTGGGTTCGACGCCGGCTAGAACGCGTCCTGCACGACCTCCAGCCGGCGTGCCCGCTCCGCAGCCACGTCGAAGCGGACATCGAGGTCTCGCAGTGCGGCGTGCGAGCGGAGCCATGCGTGGGCTGCTCGGCGCACATGCTCGACCTTCACCGGCGTCACCATCTCGAGCGGATCGCCGAAACGCTCGCTCGCCTTGGACTTCACTTCCACGAAGACGAGCGCGCGGCCACGGCGGACGACCAGGTCGAGCTCGTAGCCGCCTGCCCAGCAGTTGGCGTCCAGCACGCGGTAGCCGCGCAGGCGATACCACCACGCGGCTCGCCGCTCAGACGGATGCCGCGGCGAGCTCTGCTTCGCTGAGGTACGCACGCGCCCGCCACGACCGGCGGTGGATCTCGCACGGTCCCCGCTCCCGCACGATCGCCGTGTGCCCAGGAGTGATGTAGCCGACGTGCGAGGCGAAGCCGTACCCGGGATACAGCGCGTCGGCCGTGCGCATGTACCGGTCCCGCGTCACCTTCGCGACGATCGAGGCCGCCGCGATCGCCGCGCTCTTGCCGTCGCCGTCGACGACCGCGCGGTGCGGCGGCGCCGTCGGCCCGAGCCTGAAGCCGTCGACGAGCGAGACGTCCGCGGGCTGGCACGCCCAGAGCGCCTCCCGCAGCCCACGCAGATTGCACTTGTGGAGCCCGTCGCGATCGATCACCGCTGCCGGGAACACGCGCACCGAGATCCGCTCGGCGCAGGCGACGACCGCGCGGTAGAGCTCGTCCCGCGTGTTCGCGTCGACCTGCTTCGAGTCGTTCAGGAGCGCGAGCGGCCGCACGCGGTGGTCGCGGAGGCACTCGTAGTCGAGCAGCACACCGGCGACGACGAGCGGCCCGGCGAGCGGCCCGCGGCCCGCCTCGTCGGCCCCGGCCACGAACCGGCCGCCGAGGTTCCGGTCGAAGCGGAGGAGCTTCTGGCCCGTGCGCTTCTTCGGCGGCATGCCGCGAGCATAGCCCGAGCGACGGCCGGCGACTGTGCCGAAAGTGTGGAAAGAGCGCGCTAGTTCTGCCGGAGCTCGCGGACGCGGGCCTTCTTGCCGACCTTGCCGCGCAGGTAGTACAGCTTCGCGCGGTTGACGTCGCCGATCGCGCCGACCTCGATCTTGTCGATCTTCGGCGAATGCAGCGGGAACGTGCGCTCGACCCCGACGCCGAACGAGTTCTTGCGCACGGTGAACGTCTCGCGGGCGCCGGCGCCCTGGCGCTTGATCACGATCCCCTCGAAGACCTGGATCCGCTGGCGGGTGCCTTCGATCACGCGGAAGTGGACGCGCACGGTGTCGCCCGCCTTGAACCGCGGGACCTCGCGCAGCTGACGGCGCTCGATGTCCTGGATGATCGTGCTCATGTCGAAAGGGGGCCGGAGGCCGGGGCGAAATGGTAGCGGAACCGCCGCTCTACTGGATCGAGATCCGGTTCGGCGGCCAGTAGGTCGCGAACACCTTCCCGATCAGGTTCTTCTTCGGGACGGTGCCCCAGCTGCGCGAGTCGCAGGACGATTGCCGGTTGTCGCCCATCATGAAGTAGTGGTCCTTCGGGATCACCAGCGGCTCGATCGTCCGGTCGTCGCGCCGGTCCGGCTTGATGTACGGCTCGTTCAGCCGCTTGCCGTCGATGTAGACGTAGCCGTTGCGCTCCTCCCAGGTGTCTCCGGGCAGCCCGATCAGGCGCTTCACGAAGGTGCCGCCGGCGCCACAGCGAAGGGCCGCGAGCTTGCGGCGTCTTGAAGACGATGATGTCGCCGCGCCTCGGGCTCCAGAAGCGGTAGCAGAAGCGGCACGCGAGCACGCGGTCGGAGAAGCCCGCCTCGCAGTCGGGCCCCGGCCGCGCGCAGTGCAGCGTCGGCTCCATCGAGCTCGACGGGATGCGGTACGGGTTCACGACCCACGCCTTGATCGCGAGCACGATCACGATCGCGCCGACGATCGTGACGAGCCAGTCGATCGTGACGCGCCAGCCGTGCGGCAGCCCTTCGGTCAAGTAGTCGATCGGGTTCCTCAGCGGACCTGCTCCCTTCGCCAGCCCTCGATCTTCGCGTGGTCACCCGAGAGCAGCACGTCGGGCACCCGCCAGCCGCGGAACTCCGCGGGGCGCGTGTAGTGAGGGTACTCGAGCCCGCCGCCGAGCTCGGCGGAGAACGACTCGACCTCGCCCGAGCCCTCGGCGAGCGCGCCCGGCAGCCGTCGCGCGATCGCGTCGACGAGGACCATCGCCGGCAGGTCGCCGTTCGAGAGGACGTACGGGCCGATCGAGATCGCGTCGGAGGCGAGGTGCTCGACGATCCGCTCGTCGAACCCCTCGAACCGCGCCGAGAGGAGCGTCAGCCGCTCCTCGGCGGCGAGCTCCTCGACGACACGCCTGCGTCAGCTGCCGGCCCTTCGGCGTCAGCGCGACGACGCGATGCGTCGGGAACGCCGCCGTAGACCGCGTCGAGCGCCGCACGCGACGACGTCGACGCGCAGCACCATGCCGGCGCCGCCGCCGTACGGCTCGTCGTCGACCTGGCCGGCGCGCAGCGGCGTGTGGTCGCGGTAGGAGTGCAGGCGCAGGTCGAGCTCGCCGCCGAGCACGGTCGCGACCGGGCGCTGCTCGGTGAGCCAGGCGAAGGCGTGCGGGACGAGGGTGAAGACGTCGAGCTGCATAAGCGATGCGACCGGAATCACTCGGCGAAGCCCGGCGCGACCAGGATACGGCCCGCCGCGAGGTCGATCGTCGCGGATGCAGTCCTCGACCATCGGCAGCAGAACGCCCGAGTCGAGCTCGAGCACGTCGTTCGCGACGCCGGGAGTCACGGCTTCGCACGCTTCCGAGCGCGCGGCCGGTCTCCTCCACCACCTGCAGTCCGACGAGCTCGAAGGCGTAGTACTCGTCCTCCCCGGTCGGCGGCAGGTCGGCCCGCTCGACCTCGAGGATCGCGCCGCGCTCGACCGGCGGCTCGACCTTGATCACCGGCCGTCCCGACGACGCTCCGGTGCGCGACGACCTCGAGCCGGCGCGCCGCCCGCCAGGAGCGTCGCGCCGGTCTTGAACCAGCGGCCGTCCTCGGTCGGCTGCTCGACGAAGAACGCGCCGTCGATCCCGTGCGGGCGGCCGACCCTCCCGATCGCGACCTTCACGTGCGGCGGCTCTCGAGCACTGCGATCGCCTCGTCGCGCGACGGCGCCCGAGCAGGTTCTCGGTGACGAACTCCTCGCGCGCTCGGCCAGCCGCTCGCGCGGATCTCGGCGACCGCGCGCTCGACGTCGAACGGCGTCCTGCGGAAGCGCGGCTCGCCGTCCTCGAGCGAGCGCCCAGAACGCGGCGACCTCGCCCTCGTACGGCATGCCGACCGAGCCCGCGTTGACGACGCGCAGATCGCCGACCGCGCCGGTCGAACTGGTGATGCGTGTGGCCGATCACGACCGCGCCCCGGTGACCGCCGAAGTCGGCGCAGCACGCGTCGTCGGGCGTGAACGCGGTCGTGATCGGCATGTCGTCGTCGGCGTCGCGTGGCAGTAGAGGACGCCGTCGACCGACGCCGTCAGCGGCAGCGCTGCAGCCAGCGCAGCGTCGCCGTCGAGCTCGGCGCGGTCCCACTCCTCGGCGGGTCGCTCGCAGTTGCCGCGGACGAACGCGCGCATCGAGACGCGCGGGCCAGCGCGACCGTCTCCGCCGGGAACGGCCCGTACGGATAGTCGCCGCCGAAGAGGACGACGTCGACGCCGCTCGTCTCGACCTCGGCCAGGACCGCCTCGAGCGCGCACGGCATCGCGTGGACGTCGTAGAGCGCCGCGACCTTCACGGGATCGGCGATCTCGACGAGCACGCGCCGCCCTCGCGCACGGCGCTCGCGCGCACGACGCGTTCGCAGCGCGCGCACGATGCGGCCGCGGCGGCCGATCACCTTGCCGACGTCGTCGGGCGCGACGTGCAGGACGAGGACGAGCGCGCCGTCGCGCTCCTCCTCCTCCACGCGAACCGCCTCCGGATCGTCGACGAGCTCCCGCGCGAGGTACGCGAGCAGCTCGGCCATCGACTACTTCTCGATGCCCTTGACCTTGATCAGCTTGGCGACAGCCTCGGTCGGCTGCGCGCCCTTGCCGAGCCAGTCCTTGACCTTCTCCTCGTCGAGCTCGATGGTCGACGGATGGGTCTGCGGGTTGTAGCGCCCGACGATCTCGAGGAACTTCCCGTCGCGCGGGAGCCGCGAGTCGGCCGCGACGACGCGGTAGATCGGGTTCTTCTTGGAGCCCACACGCGTGAGCCTGAGCTTCACTGCCATGCCGACACCTTAGCGGCGACGTCTTGCGCTTCGCCTTCTTCGCGCTGGCGCTCCTTGGCGGCCGGACGCCCGCTGCCGCGCCCGCGGACGCCCAGGGACGCCCGGCATGCCGCCTGCTGGCATCCCGGGGAGGGCCGGCATCTTCCCCTTGCCCCATCTGCTTCATCATCTTCTCCATCATCTTGCGGGCCTCGAGCAGCTGGTTCACCTGCTCGACCGTCGTGCCGGAGCCGCGCGCGATCCGGAGCCGCCGCTTGCCGTCGATCACGATGCGGCGAACGGCGCTCCTGCGGCGTCATCGAGAGCACGATCGCCTCGACGCGCTGCGAGCTTGCTCTCGTCCATGTCGACGCCGCCGAGCTGCTCCTGCAGGCCCGGGATCATCTTCAGCACGCCCTGCAGCGGGCCCATCCGGCGAAGCATCTTCTGGGCCTAGAGGAAGTCGTCGAAGGTGAACTGGCCCTTGCGCATGCGCTCCTCCATCTCGGCCTGCTCGTCCTCGGCGACGGCCTGCTCGGCGCGCTCGATCAGCGTCAGCACGTCGCCCATGCCGAGGATCCGCGACGCCATGCGGTCGGGGTGGAAGACCTCGAGCGCGTCGAGCTTCTCGCCGGTCGAGGCGAACATGATCGGCTTGCCCGGTGACCGACTTCACCGAGAGCGCGGCGCCGCCGCGCGCGTCGCCGTCGAGCTTGGTGAGGATCACGCCGTCGAACTCGATCGCGCTCCTGGAACGCCTCCGCGACGTTGACGGCCTCCTGGCCGGTCATCGCGTCGAGCACGAGCAGGACGTTCGTCGGCTTCGCCTCGTCGCGGACGTGCGCGAGCTCGTCCATCAGCGCCTCGTCGATCTGGAGGCGGCCCGGCGGTGTCGACGATCACCGTGTCGAGCCCGTCGTCGCGCGCGCGGGCGAGGCCGCTGCGCGTCGCCTCGACCGGATCCTGCGTGTCGGTCGCGGAAGACGGGCACGTCGATCTGGCGTGCCGAGCTGCTCGAGCTGGTCGATCGCGGCCGGGCGCTGGAGGTCGGCGGCGACGAGGCCCGGCTTGCGGCCCTGTCTTGCGCAGGTGCAGCGCGAGCTTGCGCGGCGGTCGTCGTCTTGCCCGAGCCCTGGAGGCCGGCGAGCAGGATCACGGTGAACTTCGCCGAACGCGAGCCCGGACTCGCCCTAGCCGAGCAGCTCGGTCAGCTCGTCGTGGACGACCTTGACGACCTGCTGGCCGGGCGTGAGGCTCTTCAGCACCTCCTCGCCGAGCGCGCGCTCGCGCACGCGCGCGACGAAGTCGCGGACGACCTTGAGGTTGACGTCGGCCTCGAGCAGCGCGAGGCGGATCTCGCGCATCGCGCGCGAGATCGACTCCTCGTCGAGCGTGCCGCGCTTGCGGAGGTCGCCGAGGGCGCGCTGAGCCTGTCGGAAAGGCTGTCGAACACGACCGGGCATGGTAGAGAATCGGCTGATGACCTACGACGCCGCCCCGAAACCGCTACGACTCGATGCAGTACCGCCGCTGCGGCCGCAGCGGCCTGAAGCTGCCCGCGATCTCGCTCGGGCTCTGGCACAACTTCGGCGGCGACCGCCCGCTCGAGACGCAGCGCGCGATCCTGCGCCGCGCGTTCGACCTCGGCATCACGCACTTCGACCTGGCGAACAACTACGGGCCGCCGTACGGCTCGGCCGAGGAGACGTTCGGCCGCGTCCTGCGCGACGACCTGCGGCCGTACCGCGACGAGCTCGTGATCTCGACCAAGGCCGGCTACGACATGTGGCCCGGGCCGTACGGCGAGTGGGGCTCGCGCAAGTACCTGCTCGCGAGCCTCGACCAGTCGCTCGCGCGCATGGGGCTCGACTACGTCGACATCTTCTACTCGCACCGCTTCGATCCCGAGACGCCGCTCGAGGAGACGATGGGCGCGCTCGACACGGCGGTGCGCCAGGGCAAGGCGCTCTACGCCGGCATCTCGTCGTACTCGCCCGACGAAGACGCGCGAGGCGGCGCGCGATCCTGCGCGGCGCTCGGCACGCCGCTGCTGATCCACCAGCCGTCGTACTCGATGCTCAACCGCTGGATCGAGCCGGACGCTGCTCGACGCGCTCGGCGAGCTCGGCGTCGGCTGCATCGGCTTCTCGCCGCTCGCGCAGGGCATGCTCACCGACCGCTACCTGGACGGCATCCCGCGAGGGCTCGCGCGCCAGCGGAGAACACGTCGCTGCTCGCCGCGACCTGCTGACCGAGGAGGCGCTCGCGAAGATCCGCGGCGCTGAACGAGCTCGCCGCAGCGCCGCGGGCAGATCGCTCGCGCAGATGGCGCTCGCCTGGACGCTGCGCGACCCGCGCATGACCTCGACGCTCATCGGCGCGTCGAGCGTCGCGCAGCTCGAGCGAACGTCGCGCGCGCTCGCCGAGCTCGACTTCTCCGCCGAGCGAGCTCGCCGAGATCGACCGGTACGCGACCGAGAGCGGCATCAACCTCTGGGCGCGCTCGTCAGCGGGTTAGCTGCATCTCGAACTGCCGGAGCGTCAACTCGCCGCCGAGCCGGCGGAGCGCGCCCGACGCGACGTCGCCCTCGGGCACGTTGACGAACTGCACCGCCGTGCCGCGCGAGAGGAGCGCCGTTGCGGTGCCCTCGTCGGTCGCGGTCAGCTGCAGGATGTTCGTGCCGCGCACGAGCACGGCGCCACCGTCGAGCTCGAGCCGCTCGTAGCCGCCCGGCGGCAGCGACGCATCCTCGCGCTGCCACGGCAGGTCCGCACCGCCGACCGGCTCCGGACCGGTCGGGCGCGCTTCGACGAGCGGCGTCTCCTGCACCGACCACACCTCGAGCACGCGCGTGCGTTCGAACCCGAGGTCCTCGTAGAGCCGGATGGCGGGCTCGTTCTGCTCGATGACCTCGAGTGTCACGGTCGGCGGCGCGACCTCGAGCACCGCCTCCATCAGGGCCCGTCCGATGCCCCGGCGGCGCGCCGTCGGCACAACGGCAATTCCACCGATCCAGCCGCGGTCGCCACGGACGGCGAGGTTGCACAGACCGTCGTCGGGCGCCACTCGTGAGCGGGCAAGGTCGATGTCCCAGCTGTCGATCATGTAGCGCATGACCGCCTCGTCGACCTGCACGGGCACGAAGTAGCCCTCGTACCCACGCGTGAAGAGGGCCGCGAGCTCGGCGTCCGAGAAGCTCTCCGCTGGGACGATGTTCATGCCGCCACCAGTGCGCGTGCGAAGTCGTCCGCGTCGAAGGGACGGAGGTCGTCGAGGCCTTCACCGACGCCGATGAGCTTGACCGGGAGCCCGAGCTCATAGGCAATCGCGACGGCGATCCCACCCTTTGCGGAACCGTCGAGCTTCGTCAGCGCGACGCCGGTGACGCCGACGGCATCGTTGAAGAGGCGCGCCTGCTGAAGGCCGTTCTGACCGGTCGTCGCATCGACGACGAGCAGCACCTCGTGGGGCGCACCCTCACGACGGCCCTCGATCACTCGCCGCACCTTCGCGAGCTCGTCCATCAGATTCGACTGGGTGTGCAGCCGGCCCGCCGTGTCGACGATCACGACATCGGTGTCGGCACCGACCGCGTCGTAGGCGACCGCAGCCGGATCGCCGCCGCGCGCTCCCCCGACGAACGCCGCACCTGCGCGCTCCGCCCAGATCTCGAGCTGCTCCTCGGCCGCCGCCCGGAACGTGTCGGCGGCACCGAGCGTGACCGTCCGCCCCGACGCACGGAGCTTCGAAGCGAGCTTGCCGATCGTCGTCGTCTTGCCGGTGCCGTTGACGCCGACGACCAGCACGACCGAGGGGCGGTCTGAGACGCCGAGCGTCGGCGGCTCTCCGAACAGGGCAGCGATCTCCTCCGCGAGCGCGGCCCCGAGCTCGGTCAGCTCGCCGCGTGCCTCGAGGCGGCGGATCAGCTCGGCCGTCGCGCTCACGCCGACGTCCGCGTAGATCAGTGCTTCCTCGAGCCGCTCCCACGACGCTTCGTCGGACGGGTCGAAGGCGGCCACCTGGATCTGCTCGGTCAATGCGCGCCGTGACTTCGACAGCGACTCGCGGAGCCGGCCGAAGAAGCCCCGCTCCGCCTCGGCCGTCTCCTCGGGCTCGGAGGAGTCTCCGAGCAGTTGTGCCCAGCTACGCGCCACGGCCGGGGACGTTAGCGTTGCGACGTGCCGAGCTGGGACGACGTCCGCCGGATCGCGCTTTCACTGCCGGGCGCCGAGGAGACGACGAGCTACGGCCAACCGTGCTTCAAGGTGAACGGCCGGCCCTTCGTCAACACGGGCCGCGTCGAAGGCGCGATCGTCACGCGCGCACCCGACGAGGAGCGCCAGCTGCCGATCGCCGCGCGCCCGGACGCGTACTTCGTGACGCCCCACTATGAAGGGTGGGAGGCGGTGCTCGTGCGTCTCGATGCCCTGGAGGAGGACGAGCTGGCGGGACGGCTCGAGGACTCCTGGGAGTTCATGGCCGGCAAGAAGCCGGCGCGTAAGCGCTAGGCAGCATCGACGCGGTAGCTGTGGCGGTAGCTCGCGAGCGCGGCCGTCGACGCCACGCGGACGCGTCCGTTCGACGAGAGCACACTGTCGGGCCAACGGTGCACGCGTCGTTCGAGGGCGGTGTACCAGCCGTGATGGTCGTGTTGTACGAGGAACAGCTCGACCATCGTCCCCTCGAGCAGGAACGCGCGCTTCCAGGGGAATCGCTTCGCCTCGATCCACTCGAACGGCAGGCGTTCGACGCGGTCCCACGACTCCGCCGGATAGAGCAGGTCGACGTCGGCGTGCTCGCGCGGGCGGATCAGGCCGCGAATCTCCTCCGCCCACCCGCCGAAGATCCACGTCTCGACGCCGAACGAGCCCAACACGCGCTGGACCCTCTCGACGAACGCGAGGTCGTTCATGCCGTCTGGGCGACCTCGTCCTCGCGCGGCAGGCGACGCGAGACGATCTGCGACACACCGTCCGGCCCCATCGTGACCCCGTACAGCACATCGGCGGCTTCCATCGTGCGCTTCTGGTGGGTGATCACAATGAACTGCGCGCGGTCCGCGTACGTGCGCAGGAGCGCCGTGAACCGGCCGATGTTCGTGTCATCGAGTGCGGCCTCGACCTCGTCGAGCAGATAGAACGGACTCGGCCGCGCGAGGAAGAGCGAGAAGAGGAACGCGATCGCGCCGAGCGCCTTTTCGCCGCCGGAGAGAAGCGACAGCCGCGTTACGCGCTTACCGGCGGGACGCAGCTCCACCTCGATGCCGGGCTCCTCGTCCTCCTCCTCGCCCTCGGCGAGGCGCAACCGCCCTTCACCGCCCGGGAAGAGCGTCGCCGCCACCTCGTGGAAGTGGCGCTCGACGGCCTCGAACGTCTCGGCGAAACGGGTCTCGACCGTATGGGTGAGCTCGTCGCGGAGCTTCTGAAGCTCGGTGAGGCTCTGCTCGAGATCGGCGCGCTGCACCGACAGCTCGGCGAGCCGCTCCTTCTCCGCCTCGTACTCCTCTTTCGCAAGCGGATTCACCTGGCCGAGCTGCTCACGCCGCCGCTCGTAGCGGTCGAGCTTGTCGGCGAGCTCGCCGCGATCCTCACCCTCCGCGGGCTCCGACCCGGCGGCGGCGAGGCGCCGCTGCGCCTCGTCCCGCTCGGCGTCTGTGCGTGCCAGCTCGACGTCAACAGCGGAGAGCCGCTCGCCGGCAGCCGACGCGACCTGCCTCAGCTCGACCTCGACGGACGCGAGGCGGCGGAGCTCGGCGCCGAGCTCGCTCGTCCGGGCGGCCTGCGCCTCGGCGCGGCCGCGCACCGGCTCCTCGAAGCGCTCGACGTCGACCGCAAGCGCCTCTTCGAGCCGCTCCGCGCCGGCGACGAGCCGCTGGAGGAGCAGCTCGCTCGGCCGCCTCGCCCGCGCGGGGTCGGCGTCGGCGAGAGCACGGGCAGCGGCCCGGGCGCGGTCGGCAGCCTCCTCGGCGGCGGTCGCGGCTGCCGAGGCGCGGGCAGAGAAGTCGTTCGCCTGCAGCCGGAGCGACTCGACGTCGCCGCCCGACGCCGCGGTGCGGCCGTTCGCGTGCCGCTCGGCCACGAGCGCGCGCGCAGCAGCGTCCCCCACCGCGCGGCGGAGGTCGGCCTCGCGGCCGGCGATGCCGCGGAGATCCTCGGCGAGCCGGCCGGCGCGCTCGGCCAGCGGCGCTTCGAGGCGAACCGCGACGGCGGCGGCGACCCGCAGGGTCTCGTCGAGCCGCTCTGCGACGCCGACGAGCCGTTCGAGCCGTACCGGGTCGGCACGGCGCACGTTGCGTAGGTGTGCAACCGGTGCGAACGCCTCCGCGGCGGCACGTGCGCGCTGTGCCGCTTCGTCGACACGCAGTGCTGCTTCCTCGGCATGGTCGACGAGCCGCTCCAGCTCGACCCGCAACTCGCGGCGCCGCGCGTCGAGCTCGAGCAAGAGCGCCTCGGCGGTCTCGCCCGCGAACCACAGCTCGCCGCGAGCCGGGTCCCAGCCGATCCCGTCTTCGGTGACCGCCGGAACGGTCGACGCAAGCAGCTCCTCCCGCGGCACGACCGGCAGGTCTGCGAGCTCGCGCGGGTCGCGGCCGACGAGGACGAGCACCGGCCCGAGCCCGGACGACTGTGCCTGGACGACCAGCTCGAGCCCCCGTGCCGCGTCGGCGACGAGCACCGCGGCGGCGCGATATCCGAGCGCTGCCGCGACGGAGCGCTCGCACCCCGCCTCGACCTCGAGCGCCTGCAGTGCGAGCTGCTCGCCCTGCTCGGCGAGCGCGCGCGCCGCCGGCGGCAGGCCCTCGCGCTCGGCGAGCGACTGCTCGAGGGCGGCGAGCCGTTCACGTGCGAGCCGCACGCGTGCGTCGAGATCCTCTCGCTCGCGCACCGCGGTGCGGGCGGCGGCGTCGGCGTCGTCGGCGGTGCGACCGAGCTCGGCAGGCGACGGGCCTCGCGGCGTGCGCTGCGCATCGTCGAGCTCCGAGCGCAGCTCGACGAGGAGGCGCTGCGACGATTCGTGCCGCACGCCCAGCCGCTGCGTCGCGCCGCGCAGCGCGAGCAGGGCGTCACGCCCGCCGCCGGTCAGTAGCGATTCGGCCTCGGCGCGCCGCCCGAGCACGTCGTCGAGCTGATCTGCGGCGGCCGCCTGGACCTGCCGCTCGACCGCGGCGACACGCGCCCACCGCTCTTCCGCCTCGACCTGAAGCCTCGCACGCTCACCCGCCGCCGTCTGCGCCGCTGCGGCGGCGGAGCGTGCAGCCTGCTCCAGCTCCACCGAGGCGCCCGGGTCGTAGGCACGTGCCGCCGCGAGGTCGGCGCGAAGCGACTCGACGAGTGACGAGGCGGACTCGCGTCGAAGCTGGGTGCGTTCGCCGCCACTGCGCAGCCGGTACAACGCGGCCGTCGCCTGCTCGCGCGCTCCAGCCGAATCCGTGAGCTCCTCCTCGGCTCGTTCGCGCTGGGCGACGAGCGCCGCAATCTGCTCGTCGAGTGCGTGGCGCTCCTCGGCCGTCGCTGCACGCCGGCCCTCCGCCTCCGCGCGGCGCTCGGCGAGGCGCGCGAGGTCAAGGGTCGCGATCGCGGCCTGCAGGCGGACAATCTCGACCCCGAGCTTCTCCGCGCGTTCCGCCGCGGTCGCCTGCAGGGCGAGCGGCCGGAGCCGCTTCTTGACCTCGTCCTCGAGGTCGCGCGCGCGGTCGACCTGCACGGCGACGCGCGCAAGCTTCAACTCGGCGCGGTGACGGCGGCGCTTGAACCGGCCGAGCCCTGCAGCCTCCTCGATCAACTCACGGCGCTCCGACGGCTTCGAGTTGAGGACGGTCTCGACCCGGCCCTGCGAGATCACCGAGCGCAGCCCGCCGCCGAGCCCGACGTCGGACAGGAGCTCGACGAGATCGAGCCGTCGCACCGCAGCCTTGTTGATGAGGTACTGGCCCTCGCCACCGCGATGCAGGCGCCTCGCGACCGAGACTTCGCTGTACGGGAGGTCGGGCCAGGCGCCGTCCGAGTTGTCGAACAGCAGGTCGACCTCGGCGAAATCGACGGGCGACCGCCCGGTCGTCGAGCCGGAGAAGAGGACATCGTCCGGCTTCTCCGCGCGCAGCTCGCCCGGGCTCATCGACCCGGTCGCCCAGAGGATCGAATCCGAGACGTTCGACTTCCCCGAGCCGTTCGGCCCCACGACGACGGAGACCCCGGGCTCGAGCTGGATCTCGACGGGGTCGACGAACGACTTGAAGCCGCGCAGCTTGATCGCTCTCAGGTGCACGCCGTGAGGGAGGCTAGCGGCGCCCGCGGACGCCGCTAGCCTCCATCGCGCAGCTTCAGTTCGTGCCGACCCCGACGAGCAGCTCGCAGGGGCCGCGGAACCGACCGCCGGTCTCGTAGGCGGCCAGCGCTTCCTCGATCTCGAGCCACGTCTCACGCCGCTCGTCCTCCGTCAGCCCGGACAGCATCTGGTGCAGGGCGCCGAACGACTCTCGCTCGAGCCGCGCACACTCGCCCGCCGAGGCGAGCTCGAGCGGCGCGTCGAGCCGGTGCACCTCAACGTCCGTGAAGCCGGCCGCGTCCAGCTGGTCGCCGAGAGACGTCGACGAGAACGGGCCCGGCAGTCCGGGCGCCGGCGGCGGTAGCTGCGCCCGCCGGCGGATGATCCCGATCGGAACCGAGAAGAAGCCGTTCCGGTCCGGCTCGGCGAAGACGATCGCCGCATACCGGCCCCCGCTCCGGAGCGCGCGCCGCGCCTGAGCGAGCGCCCACTGCTTGTCGGGCATGTACATCAGCCCGAGCCGCGAGATCGCCGCGTCAAAGGCGCCCGCTTCGACATCGAGGCCTTCGCCGTCGACCACCCGGGTCGCGATCGTCGAGATGCCCGCGGCGCGTGCCGCCGCCTCGGCTTCGCGGAGGATGTTCGGCGAGATGTCGGTCGCGAGCACGGTCGCCCCGCGCTTTCCTGCCGAGATCGACTGCCCGCCCGACCCGGCCGCGATGTCGAGCACCTGCGTCCCCTGCTTCACGCCGGCGAGGTCAAGCATCAGCTCGGTCGCGGGGCCGAGCCACCGGTCGAACACCGGGTCCCAGCTGTGCCAGGCGCCGGCGGCATCCTGCCATTGCGCGCGTGTCGTCTCCTTGTACGCGACCGGATCGAACGCCACGGCCGCCATCGTCACACCTCCTCGATCCAGCCGCGGAGGTCGTCGTCCGAGACCTTGCCGAACAGGTCCGGATGATCGGTGCGCATGTGCTCGCGCGCGCCGCCCACGACCTCGTCGTCCGTCGCGCCCCGAATGACGGCGCCGCATTCACAGGTGATCTGCTTGGCCATTCGTCCTCCCTTTCGTTGCCTCGCGGTGGTTGTACGACCTGGAGGTTGGGTCTATGTTGGCGCCGAGTTGGCGGCGGCGAAAGTGCAGCTGTGCGGGCGGTTCGTGGTCGAGCTCGGAGGACGTCGTGTCGAGGGAGACCTGCCGGGCCGGCAAGGCCGGCTGCTGCTCGCGTACCTCGTCGCGAACCGAGACCGGACTGCGACGCGCGAGGAGGTACTCGAGGCACTGTGGCCCGACGGCCGGGACGGCGGGCTCGCGCCGCTCCTCTCGAAGGTGCGCCGTGTCGTGCCGCTCGACGGCCTGCGCCCGGAGGTGCCGGAGCTCTGGGTCGACGTCGAGGCGGCCGCCGCCGCCGTGCACCGTGCCGAGAGCGCGCTCGCGCTCGATGCGCCCCACGAAGCGTGGGGCCCGTCGCAGGTCGCGATGTTCGTCTCCGGCCGGCCGTTCCTCGCCGGCGAGGACGCACCGTGGGTCGACGACGAGCGCCGGCACCTCGCGGCGCTGCACGTCCGTGCCCTCGAGGCGTACGCCGCCGCCACGCTCGGCGTTGGCGGCACCGAGCTCGCCGCCGCCGTCCGCGCCGGCACGCCGCCTCGTCGAGCTCGAGCCGTACCGGGAGAGCGGCCACCGCATCCTGATGAATGCACTCGACCGGCAGGGGAACACAGCCGAGGCGCTGCTCGTCTACGACTCGCTGCGCTGCCGCGTGCGCGACGACCTGGGCGTCACCCCGTCCCAGGCGACGCAGGATCTCCACCGCCGTCTGCTCCGTTGATCGCGGCCAGCGCCTCCCGGGCGGCCCGCTGCTCCGCGTCCTTCTTCGACCGCCCGACGCCTGTGCCGAGGATCTCGTCGCCGATCACCGCGGCCGCGGTGAAGGAGCGGTCGTGCGGCGGCCCCTCGATGCTCAGTGTCGTGTAGGAGACGGTGCGCCCCGTCCGCGCGAGTTGCTCCTGGAGCTCGGTCTTGTGGTCGACGTGCGAGTTGAGCGCGTACTCGATTCGCGGTGAGAAGGCATCGACGATCGCGGCTTCCGTCGTCTCGAAACCGTGCTCCAGGTAGACGGCGGCGATCGCGGCCTCGAGCAGGGCTGCAAGCACGTTCCGGTTCCGTGCGAGCCGCTCCACCTCCTCGGGCGGCCCCGTCGCCTCCGTGCGAAGCCGTTCCCCGAGCCCGAGCTCACGCGCGACGACGGCACAGCTCGCGCGCGACACGACATGCGACCGCACCTTCGCCATGCGCCCTTCACTGAAGTCGGGAAACGCGTCGTAGAGCGTGCGGGCGACGGACAGCTCGAGGACCGAGTCGCCGAGGAACTCGAGCCGCTCGTAGGACGCCGTCCGCTCGGCTGCCCAGGACGAGTGGGTGAAGACCGCTCCCGCCCGTTCGGGCGGGAGCGCGTCGATCAGTTCCCTGAGGGTTCCCGCCTTACTGGTGGGACGTGACGTAGTCGACGGCCTGCCCGACGGTTGTGATCTTCTGGGCGTCCTCGTCCGAGATCTTGATCCCGAACTGGTCCTCGAGCTCCATGATCAGCTCGACCAGGTCGAGGGAGTCGGCGTCGAGATCCTCCTGGAACGACGCCTCCTCGGTGATCTGATCGTCTTCGACTCCGAGCTGCTCGGTCAGGACTTCCTTGACCCGCTCGTAGACCTCTTCGCGCGACGCTGCCATGTCACCTCAATCTGTCTGGCTTTCGGGGGGCTAAAAACCCGGCGATCATACACCGACGCGTTCCGGGAGCCGCTCCGCGAGCCGCTCGACGACGCGGTGCTCCGCTCCCCGGGCGGCGAGACGGATCGCATTCGCGATCGCCCGACGGCCGCTCGAGCCGTGCGCGATCACCGCCAGGCCACGCAGTCCGAGCAGGTAGGCACCCCCGTAGGTGTCGGGATCGAGCCGCATCCGCAGGCGTTGCGCGGCCGGACGGATCAGCGCGCCGCCGAGCTTCCCGGTCGCCGTGGCGGCGATCTCCGCGCGGAGCGCGTCGAGGAGCTCCTTGATCGTCCCTTCGAGAAGCTTCAGCGCGATGTTGCCGGTGAAGCCGTCCGTGACGACCACGTCGGCTGCGCCGCGCAGCAGGTCGCGGCTCTCCGCGTTCCCCTTGAAGTTGAGGGCGTCGTCGTCGCGGAGGAGCTGGTGTGCCTCCAGCGTCAGCTGGTTCCCCTTCTCGTCCTCTTCGCCGATCGAGAGCAGGCGCACTTCGGGGTCGCGAACGCCGAGCAGCTCCTCGCTGAACACGGCGCCCATGTGGGCGAACTGGAGCAGGTGGTCGGGGCGCGCGTCCGCGTTCGCCCCGGCGTCGAGAAGAACGCTCGGGCCGAGGCGGGCAGGGATCGGCACCGCGATCGCGGGCCGCATCACGCCCGGCAGCCGGCGCAGATGGAGGAGCCCGGCGGCGAGCATCGCGCCGGTGTTCCCGGCCGACACGACCGCGTCGGCCTGGCCGTCGGCGACGGCCCGCACCGCCGCGACGAGGCTCGAGTCGGGTTTCGCGCGAACCGCCTCGGCCGGCTTGTCCGCCATCTCGATCACCTCGGTCGCCTCCACGAGCGGCAGCCCGTGCGCGTCGAGGTCCGCAGGCCCGTAGAGGACGATGTCGGTCCCCGAGGCGGCGGCGTCGAGCGCGCCGAGGATCACCTCGCCGGGCGCGTTGTCTCCACCGAGCGCGTCGACCGCGACGCGGGTCACGTGGTCGAGTCTACGGAGCTTGGAGGCGCAGAGGTTCGACCTCGCGGCCCTTGTAGGTGCCGCAGGTCGGGCAGACGCGGTGCGCGCGCTTCGGCGACCCGCACTGGGGGCATGTGTTGACGCGCGGCGCCTCGATTGCATGCGTGGCGCGACGCTTGTCGCGACGGGACTTCGACGTTTTCCTCTTGGGGACGGCCATGAGCGCGCGCCAGTGTAGCCGAACGGTCGCGCTTGGTAGAGTGCGGGCGCCCGTCGGACGGGCGCACCATGACGGATCTCTAGACCGAAACGCGCTTCGCTCCACCTTTCGATCTAAAGGAGGTCTGTCGGTGCAGTCGGGCTCACTCGTTGCCCGCAACGTCTCGAAGTCGTACGCCGCCGTCCAGGTGCTGGACCGCGTGTCGCTGGTCGTCTCGCCGCGCGACCGCATCGGCATCGTCGGGCCGAACGGGATCGGCAAGTCGACCCTGCTCCGGGTCCTCGCGGGGCTGGAAGCGCCCGATCACGGCGTGGTGACGCGCGGCGGCGCAATCGGCTACCTGCCGCAGGAGTCGGAGGCGAGCGCGAACGAGACGGTGCGCGACTATCTGGCGCGCCGCACCGGCGTCGGTGCGGCGGAACGCGAGCTGGACGCGATCGCGGCGCGGCTCGACGCCGAGCCGGAGCTGGCGACTGCGTACACGGAGGCGCTCGAGCGCTACCTGCGGCTCGGCGGCGAGGACTTCGACGCGCGCGCGGGCGCCGTACTCGACGACATCGGCCTCGGCCGACGTGCGATGCGCGAGCTCACGTCGCTCTCCGGCGGCGAATCGGCACGCGCCGCGCTCGCCGCGATCCTGCTCGCCCGGTTCGACGTCTTCCTCCTCGATGAGCCGACGAACAATCTCGACTTCGCCGGCCTCGATCGTCTCGAGCGCTTCCTCGAGGGGCTCGCGGCGGGCGTCGTGCTCGTCTCGCACGACCGCGCGTTCCTCGACCGCACGGTGACGCGGGTGGTCGAGATCGAGGCCGAGACGCGGAAGGTGCGCGAGTACCCAGGCACGTGGTCCGACTACGAGGCGGCGCGCGAGCGGGCGCGGGCGCGGCACCAGGCTGCGTATTCGGACTACGTCGACGAGCGCGACCGCTACACCATGCTGCTTTCCACGCGCCGGTCCGAGGCAGGGGCGGGCGGCGGCCTGGCCGATCGCCGCGGTACCAAGGCGTTGCGCGGAAAGGTCGCGCAGGCGAAGCACCACCTCGCGCGGCTCGAGGAGGTCGAGAAGCCGTGGAGCCCGTGGCGGCTGCAGCTCCAATTCGCCTCGCCGCCGCCGGCCGGCTTCATCGCCGAACTGGCCGGCGCCCGCCTCGAGGTCGGCTCGTTCGCCCTCGGCCCGGTCGACGTCCTCCTGGGCTACGGCGACCGCCTCGCGATCGTCGGCCGGAACGGCTCCGGCAAGACCACGCTGATCCGCGCGCTGACCGGCGAGCTGCCGCTCACCCACGGAGAGCGCCGCATCGGCACGGGAACCGTCTTCGGCGAGCTGAACCAGGCACGCGACCTGTTCGCAGGCGTCCTGCTCGAGGACTTCGCACGCGCGGCTGCGCTCGCGACCACAGAGGCACGCACCGTGCTCGCGAAGTTCGCGCTCGGCGCAGACGACGTCGACCGCGATGCCGCGTCACTCTCGCCCGGCGAGCGTACGCGGGCCGGGCTCGCGTTGCTCGCGGCGCGCGGGGTCAACTGCCTCATCCTCGACGAGCCGACGAACCACCTCGACCTCGAGGCGATCGAGGAGCTGGAGACCGCGCTCGCCGCCTATGAGGGCACGCTCGTCGTCGTCACCCACGATCGCCGCTTCCTCGAGCGGCTCGAGGTGTCACGGACGCTCGACCTGGGATGATCGTGCCGTGTGGCGGGTCGCGGTCGTCGTCTACGTGCTCACGGTCGCGGCGCTGACCGCGCTCGTCGCGCGCCACAAGGGACGTGACACGGCCGTGTGGTTCGTCGGCGGCGTCGCCGGCGGCGTCCCGCTGCTCCTGCTGGCGCTGATCGCGCCGAGGGCCGGCCGGCCGTGGCGCTCGCGGGCGCTCGCGGCGATCGCGATGTTCGCCGCGATCGGGCTCGGGCTCGTGCTCCTGATCGTGGCGATCTCGGAGGCGCACTTCGCCTAACCCGACGTCTGTTCGCGGAGCGCCTCGAGCGCCGCCCAGCGCGGATCGCGGCGCTCCTCGTCGTGTGTGTGCGGCTCGTCGTTCAGGTTCTTGCCACACCCGGCGCAGAGGCCGGCGCAATCCGGGCGACACAGGATCTGCTCCGGCAGCGCGAGCGCGACCGCGTCACGTGCCCACTGGGAGACGTCCAGGTTCGCGCCGGTGACGTACTGCGTCCGCATCTGCTCGTCCTCCGGGTCCTCCGCCTGGTACTCGCGGGCCGAAATCGGCACCTCGAGGACGGCGTCCCCCAGGCAGCGGTAGCACGGCCCGTGGAGCCGCGCGGTGAATCGGAGCGTGAAGACCGTCCCGGTGATCGCACGCGTGACCTCGAAGTCGGCCGGCACCTTCTCGGGCACCGGTACATACCGCTGGCCCCCGAATTCGAAGGCCGGCAGCTCAACCTCGAGCTCGTCGCGGAACTGCTCACCCGGACGGAGCTTCACCTGGCGAAGGCTGAAGCTCGTCATCGACATCCACGGTAGCGTGCCGCAGATGGACGAGGCGCGGCTGGAGAACCTGAACGGCGGGTTGGCCCCAACCACCGACGGCTGGTTCGTCGTCAACGCGCGTGCGGCGCCTTGGCTCGAGCACGACGACTTCGGCGCACGGTGCATCTTCGAGACCGACCCGCGGATCGCGCGTGGACGTGAGGACGTCGAGCCGCGCTGGTTCGAGCAGCTCGGCTTCAAGCTCGGCGTCATCGGGCCGGGCCAGCCGTCCACCCTGTACCACGCGGAGACCAATCAGGAGGCGTTCCTCATCGTCGCGGGGACCTGCACGGCCGTGCTCGAGGACGAGGTGCGCGAGCTCGCGCCGTGGGACTTCGTTCACTGCCCGCCCGGCACGCGGCACACGTTCGTGAACAGCTCCGACGAGCCGTGCGTCCTGCTCATGGTCGGCGCGCGCACCGAAAGCGGCTCGATCGTCTACCCGCCCTCGGATGTGGCTGCACGCTTCGGCGCGGCGAGCGAGCGCGAGACCGGCTCGCCCACCGAGGCGTACGCCGACCGCCCGCATTGGCGGAACGCCGACGGGCCTCCCGCAGGCTTCTAGTAGTTCGAGCCGTTGTCGGAGAGATCGACCGGGCCGATCCCGGCGACGACGGATTCCTGTGAGCGCTCGTGCAGGCGCTCGCGCCCGCGCCGGACCGCGACGAGGAACTTGTCGAGGTTCGTCTCGAGCGTGGCGAGCATCCCATCTGCCCAGTCCTCCATCTCGAGCCGCATCTCACGCGCCTGTCGGCGCGCCTCGTCGATGATCTCCTGCGCCTGCCGCTCGGCCAGCTTCACGATCTCCGTCTGCGACGCCTCGCGGACCGCCTGCTCACGTGCCTCCTGAAGCAAGCGATCCTGCTCGCGCTTCGCCTCGGCCAGCATCTCCTGCCGCTCCTTGACGATCCAGCGGGCCTGCTTGATCTCCTCCGGAATCGTCGCGCGCATCTGGTCGAGGATGTCGTAGATCTCCTCGCGGTCGATGCGCACCTGGTCGGTGAGCGGCACGGCCTTCGCGTTGTGCACGAGGTCGTCGAGCTTGTCGATCAGAACCAATACGTCCATGAAATTCCAGTCTACTCCTGGTCTGAGACGGGAGCGCCGACGCGGCCGTTCGGGAACATCTCCTTCAGGCGCGCGGCGACCGCCGTGGGCACGAGTTCTTCGACATTTCCGCCGAATGATGCGATCTCCTTCACTCCGCTCGAGGACACGAAACTCACCTGCGGGCTGGCCATCACGTAGACCGTCTCGATGTCCGGCGCGAGCGTCCGGTTGAGCTGGTTCATCTGGAACTCCCACTCGAAGTCCGAGACGACGCGCAGCCCCTTCACGATCACCTTCGCGTCCCACCGGCGGGCGAAGTCCACCACGAGCTCGCTGAACACGTCGACCTCGACGTTGTCGGCGACGCCCTCGAGTGCCTTCTTCAGGAACTCGACCCGCTCTGGAACCTCGAACATCGGGTCCTTGTGGTGGGGATTCCCGACGACGCCGACAACCACGCGATCGAAGATCCGCGCCGCGCGCGTGATCACGTCGACGTGCCCGTTGGTCACGGGGTCGTAGGTGCCGGGGTAGATGGCCGTGATCATTTGTCGAGAAGCGTAAGCCGCGCGGAGCCGTACGTGCGGGTTGTTCGCTGCCGGAGGCCTGGAACCTCCGGAGCGGGGTCGCGGCTCGAGCTTTCCCACACCAAGAGCCCGTCGTCGCTCAGCAGCTTCGCGAAGTGCGGCGTGAGCCGCGCCGGGTCGTAGCCGTAGGGCGGGTCGCAGAGGACGAGGTCGTAGGTACGTCGCTCTTCCCGGAGCGCGCGCACGGCGTCCAGCTGCAGAACCGTCGCCTTCAGGCCGAGCTTGTCGAGGTTCGCGCCGATCACGCGGCACGCCTCCCGGTCCTGCTCGACGAAGGTCGCGTGCGCGGCGCCGCGCGAGAGCGCCTCGAGGCCCAGCGCACCGGAGCCTGCGAACAGGTCGAGCACCTCCGCGTCGTCGACCGGACCGATCAGGTTGAACGCATTCTCGCGGACGCGGTCGGAGGTCGGCCGGGTGTCGCGGCCCTTGGGCGCTGCGATGCGGTGGCCACGGTGCGTGCCGGCGATGATCCTCACAGCGGCACATGGTGTCTGACACCAGTGGTGTCAGACACCCGGCTCGGCGCCTGCGGCGAGCCGATCTGCCGCGTCCTGCCACGGCCCGTCCTGCTCGCGCAGCTCGGCAGCGAGCTCCCGCGCCTGCTCGATCAGGTCGCGATCGCGCCGCAGCTTCGTGAAACGGAGGTCGCTCCATCCCGACTGGCGCGTGCCGAGGAGCTGCCCCTCGCGCCGCAACTCGAGGTCGACCTCCGCGAGCTCGAAGCCGTCCGTCGTGCGCACGAGCGCGTCCAGCCGCGAATCCGCCGTCTCGGTCAGCTCCTCAACCGGCCTCGAGATGAGGAGGCAGTAGCTCTGCTCTCCACCGCGCCCGACGCGGCCCCGCAGCTGGTGGAGCTGCGCCAGCCCGAAGCGGTCGGCCTCCTGCACGATCATGATCGTCGCGTTCGGCACGTCGACGCCGACCTCGACGACCGTCGTCGCGACCAGCACGTCGAGCTCGTGCTCCTTGAACTGCCGCATCACCTCGCGCCGCTCGGCCGTTTTCAGCTTCCCGTGCAGGAGGCCGACGCGGTATCCGCGCAGCTCGGCTCGGCGCAGACGATCCGCCTCCGCCTCTGCTGCGCGCGCCA
The DNA here is from genome assembly GCA_963785875.1 of uncultured Thermoleophilia bacterium. Taxonomy (GTDB): domain Bacteria; phylum Actinomycetota; class Thermoleophilia; order Gaiellales; family Gaiellaceae; genus PALSA-600. Next base: position 137,866 of record CAWAWV010000007.1, read on the forward strand.
GCCGCGTCTCCGACTGCTCGATCAGCGGGCAGACAACGTACGCCTGCCGTCCGGCATCGAGATGCACGCACAGCCGCTGGTACGCCTCTGAGGAACGCTCGGCACCGACGCGCGCGGTCACGATCGGCTTGCGGTTCGCCGGCGGCTTGGCGATCTCGCTCACCGCGAGGTCGCCGTAGATCGTGAGCGCGAGCGTGCGGGGGATCGGCGTCGCGGTCATGTGCAGGACATGCGCGGCGCGGTTCTCCGCCAGCGCCGTCCGCTGCTCAACGCCGAAGCGATGCTGCTCGTCGACCACCGCGACCGCCAGATCTGCGAACTCGACGTCGCGCTGGATCAGCGCATGCGTGCCGACCGCGATCTGCGCGACACCGTTCGCGATCTCGGCGTGGATCTTCTTCGCGCCGACGGAGCCGGTGAGGAGCACGCAACGCACGCCCAGCTGGGCGCAGAACGGCTCGAGCGTGAGGAAGTGCTGCTCGGCGAGCGTCTCCGTCGGGGCCATCAACGCACCCTGGCGCTGGTTCTCGACCGCGCGGAGGAGCGCGTACAGCGCGACGACCGTCTTCCCGGAGCCGACGTCGCCTTGCAGCAGCCGCTGCATGGGCGTCGTCTGCGCAAGGTCGAGGTCGATCTCGGTGATCGCGCGTTCCTGGTGCTCGGTGAACGCGAACGGCAGCACGCTGCGGTAGCGCTCGATCAGCTCGCCTGCCTGCGCGAGCGACGGCGCCACCGTGTCGGTCGTTCGCAGACGTGCGACGACGAGCTGGAGCGCGATCAGCTCGTCGAGCGCGAGCCGCCGCCGGCCCAACTCGGCCTCTTCCTCCGACGTCGGGAAGTGCAGCGCCGCGAGCGCGTCCGCAGCCAACGGCAGCTCGAGCTCCGCCGGGAGCGGATCCGGCAGGAAGCGACCGTAGTCCGCGAGCGCGCGGCGCACGAGCTCACGCAGCCGGGTGGACGGGATCTGCTCGCTCGCCGGGTACACCGGCGCGAAGTCGGCCGTGCGCTTCGCCTCGCCGACGTCGTAGCTCTTCACCTCGAACCCGTAGCGCGACAGCTTTCCGCGCAGGCGCACCGGTGTGCCCGGCGTGAGCTTCTCGACGAGCCACGGCTGATTGAAGAACTGCGCCGTGATCTGCCCACCGCTCTCGTCGCGAACCGTCGCGTTCACGAGCGTGCGCCGGCCGCGCAGCGGCCGCGCACGCGCGCTCACTATTCGACCCTCGATCGCGACTTCGCCCTCGGCCAAGCCGAGCGTCGCGATCGAGACCTGCTCGGCAGCGGACTCGTACCGCCGCGGCGCATGATCGAGCAGGTCGCGCACTGTCGAGATCCCGAATGCGCGGAGTCGCTTCGCCAGCGTCGGCCCGACGCCCGCGAGGCTCGACACGTCGCGCAACTCGGGCAACTGCGGCGGTGCCCAGCCGCGCGGCCTCGGCCACTCGTGCTGGACCACGCCTGTAAAACCCGGGTGCGTTCGGGTCATCGTCGCCACCGCACGGAGCGTAGGGCCCGGACCGGACGGACCCTAGACGATCCGCGTCTAGCGATGAGTTCCCGGGGCCGTCGCGGTCGTACGGGTATGCATGCCGAGTCCACCGAGGCCGTGCTCGAGCAGCGTGTACGCACGCTCGAGGTCGCTGCGGAGCCGCCGCGCCGCGGCAGGCCCGTGCTTGCCGGCGAGCGCTTGCGTTCGCGCGGCGCGAAAGAAGTGGCGGTGGACGCCCATCAGAAGCGACGCTGCGATCCGCGCGTCGCGGGCATCGATTCCCTCCTCCTCGAGCACCTCGGCCAGCGCCTGTGCCATGAACGACATGACCTCGAGCTCCTTCGCCCGCAGCGCCGGCGACTCCTCGAGGATGCGCGCGAAGGTCGCGAAGGCAGGGCTGCAGAGGCGCCCGGACTCGCCGATCTGCAGACGGCGGAGGGCCGCGATGATCGGCTCTCCTTCGGGCCGCGACCGGATCGCCTCGGCGAGCCTGCGCGCACGCTCCGGCACCTCGTCGTAGAAGAGGTCCTCTTTGGTCGGGAAGTAGTTGAAGACCGTCTTCTCGGACACCCCGGCGTCGGCCGCGACCTCGCCCACGGTTACCCTCTCGAAGCCACGGGTGGCGAAGAGCCGCATGGCCGCGTCCGCGATGTGTTGATGCGTGGCGGCCTTCTTCGTCTCTCTCAGGCCCACACGAATAGTGTAACAATTTGATTACTGTCGCGGTAAATTTGCAGTTGCTGTATCGTTGGTCGAGACCGAACTCGAAAGGAGCTGAATGCTCGCCCGCCTCGCACATCTGATCGCCCGTAAGCGCTGGTACGTGATCGGCGCCTGGCTCGTCCTCACCCTCTTCGGCGGCTTCGCCGCCGGCCAGGTCTCGAAGCGCTGGTTCCAGAGCTTCTCGATCCCCGGCAAGTCGGCCTACGAAGCGAACCAGCGGACGCTCGATACATTCGGGACGGGCGTGCGACCGCCGAACGTCGTCGTCTTCCATACGAACGGCGACGCGACGAAGAGCGACGCGATCAGACAGGCGATGGCACGCGCAGCCGCGACATCACCCCACGCACGGTCGAGCTCCTACTTCTCGACGCAAGACTCGATGTACGTGTCGCGCGACAAGCACACGACGTTCCTCGAGGTCTACCCCGCCGGGCTGGCGAAGTTCGACACGAAGAGCGGCTTCGAGAAGATGGAGGCGGCCGCCGCGAAGGGCTTGCCGGCCGGAATCACGGTCAACGTCACCGGGCACGATCCGCTCGAGGAAGCATCGACGCACGGCGGCGGTAACGGGCCGAGCGTCCTCCTCGAAGGCGTGATCGGCGGCATCGGCGCGCTGATCATCCTGTTCTTCGTCTTCGGAACCCTGCCGGCGGTGCTGATGCCGATTGTGGTCGCGATCGCGGCGATCCTGAACACGTTCACGCTCGTCTGGATCCTCACGTACATCACCGACGTCTCGATCATCGTGCAGTTCCTGATCGCACTCGTCGGCCTCGGCGTGGCGATCGACTACGCGCTGCTGATGATCTTCCGCTTCCGCGACGAGCTGCGCGAGGGCGAGGACGTCGAGACGGCGCTTGTCGAGACGATGACGCATGCCGGGCGCTCGGTGATCGTCTCCGGCTCGACGGTGGCCGTCGGGCTGCTCTCGATGGTCGTGCTGCCGCTGCCGTTCATCCGCTCGATGGGGATCGGCGGCATGTTGATCCCGGCCGTCTCCGTCATCGCAGCGATCACGCTGCTGCCGGCGATGCTGGCGGTGCTCGGCGAGCGGATCAACAGCGTCCGGCTTCTGCCGAAGCGCTTCGTCGACCGCGGCCACCCCGAAGATGGGATGTGGGGTCGCTGGGCGCGCTTCGTCAACCGGCGGCCGGCCGTGGTCGCCGCCGTCGGCCTCGTGATCGTGGCGGTGCTCGCGGGCATCGGCACGCAGCTGAACCCGAACGAATCGCAGCTGAAGAACTTCCCCGGGACCGGCACCGCGATCGCCGGGCGGCAAATGCTCGCCGACGCCGGGATCTCACCCGGCGTGATGAAGCCCTTCACGGTGCTCGTCGAGCACGGCGGCGACGCGAACGCGATCGCTGCGAAGGTGCGAAACGTGCGCGGGATCGCCGGCGCGACCGCCCCGGCCGACTGGCGCAGCGGCCAGGACTCGCTGGTCGAGGCGTTCCCGACGATCGACGGAGCCGCGTCGGGCATCCAGGGTGTCGTCGACCGCGTCAACGGGGTCCTCGACGGCACGAACGGCACGCTCGGCGGCGTACCCGCGGTCGACCGCGACTTCATCCACGCGGTGTACGGGAACTTCCCCTACGTGCTCGGGTTCGTCGTCCTCCTGACGCTGATCCTGCTCGCCCGCGCGTTCAGGTCGATCGTGCTGCCGATCAAGGCGGCGGTCCTCAACCTGATCTCACTCGCGGCCGCGTTCGGGATCATCGTCTTCGTCTTCCAGATGGGCCACGGCTCGTCCCTCTGGAACATCGACGCAACGGGGGCGATCACGGCGTGGATCCCGCTGATGATCTTCGCGTTCCTGTTCGGCCTCTCGATGGACTACGAGGTCTTCATGCTGACGCGAATGCGTGAGGCGTACGACGAGACCGGCTCGACAGAGCAGGCGATCGAGCTCGGGCTCGCGCGTACCGGCAAGCTCGTGACGAGCGCGGCGCTGATCCTCATGTTCGCGTTCCTCGTGCTCTCCTCGAGCCCGGGCTTCGAGATCAAGGAGTTCGCGATCGGGCTCGCGGCCGGGATCATCTTCGACGCGACCGTGATCCGCGCGCTCCTCGTGCCGGCGCTGATGCGGCTGCTCGGGCCGGCCAACTGGTGGATGCCGAGCTGGGCGGAAACCGCACTCTTCATCCGCCGCCGCGAGCAGCTGCCGGAGCCCGAAACGAGCTGATCACACGATCGTGAGCACCGGCTCCAGGCCGAGGAAGGCGCCGACACGCGCCGCCTCGACCTGGAGCTCGTTCCGTTGCCACGCGTCCAACCGGCGTGCGGGCCGCACGCGCAACTCGAGCTGCCGACGACGCTTCGCCCGCTCCCAGGTTCCGGCAGCGACGCCGTCGACGAGCAGGAGACGCGAGGCGGCCGGGCCCTCGTAGCGTCTGCGCCCGTGCGCTGCGATCTGCTCGCGGACGGGTTCCGGCACGAGCACGTCGCGCTCACGGAAGCCCATCGTGTAGACGTCGTACTCGCACAGCAGACGCACGCTCCGCTCGGCGGCGGGGAACGAGGCGTCGCCGGCGAGCACGTACCCGCGGCGACCTTCGACGTCGACCTCGTCGAGGTCGAGTGTCTCGAAGAGCGCCCGCGCGTCCGCGGCCTTCAGCGTTCCAGCGCCGAACCACTCGAGGAAGTCGCGGGGCCGCGCCGGCCCGTAGGTGTGCAGGAATCGCCGGCAGGCCGTGCCCAGCGCCTCGTCCTCGTCAACCTCGTGCCAATCCCCGATCCACTGGTCGGGGCGCGCGAACGTCACCTTCGCACCCTGCGGTGGGCCGTGGCAGAGGTCGCCGAGGAAGAACGCGAAGCCCGAGCGGAGGCGCTCGCGGGGCGCAGGCCCGACCCGCGCCACGACCTCGTCGGCGAGCTGCTCACGTAGCAGGCACCGTCCGTCGAGCACGTCGCGGACGGTCGCTGCGACGACAACGACCTCCTCCGCAGCGAGAGCCGGATGGACGACGCCCGCCGGGTCACGCCACTCGGGTAGCCCTTCGCCGCGTCGTGCCACGGCGCGCCTCGCCGCGTGCCAGAGCGCGAGCTCCGTCGCGGGATGGAGGTGGAGCGTCCCGCGCAGCGTCCACGCCCTGACGAGCTCGCGGCGTACCCACAACGCCTCCCGCACGTCGTCCCGGACTGCGCCCTCCACGCGGGCGGCGAGCTGGAGCTCCGCCGATGCCTGCACCTGGGCCTGGATGCCGCACACCCGGCCGGCGACCTCGACGACGTCGTCCGAGCGGCCGACGAGCGCGGAGCGCGCGAGCCGCCGGGCGACGACATCCGGCCAGCCGACGGCTTGAACCGACATCAGCCGTCCCAGGGGGACGGCCGCCCGTTGCCGGGCAGGCAGCAGTCGGGGGCACACGTGTCCCAGCTCGGCCCGAGCCGTCCGAGTGCGCGCTTCGGCGCGGCCGGGTCGAGGCGTTCCTCGATCGCCTCACGAATCGCCGCGACGAACACGGGGTGCGTACCGGCACTACGGGCACGCACGAATGGGAGACCCAGGCGCTCCGCGGTCTCGCGCGCTTCGACGTCGAGGTCGTAGAGAACCTCCAAGTGGTCGGAGACGAAGCCGATCGGAGAGACGACGACGCCGGGAGCGCCCTCCGCCTGGAGCGCGACGAGGTGGTCGGAGACGTCGGGCTCGAGCCACGGCACCTGCGGCGGCCCGCTGCGCGACTGGTACACGACCTGCCAGCGCTCGACGCCGACGTCTTCCGCCACGAGCCGTGCAGTCTCGCGGAGCTGAGCCTCGTAGGCGCAGTTACGCGCCATCGCGACCGGGATCGAATGCGCAGTGAAGGCGAGGTGCGAGCCGGGCGGCGCATCGTCGAGCACATCGCGGACCTGGTCCGCGTTGGCGGCGACGAACCCCGGGTGGTTGTAGAGCATGCGCAGGCGCGCCACCGCCGGCGCGTCCGCCCCGACCACCTGCTGCGCGACGAAGAGGTTCTCGCGGTACTGCCTGCAGCCCGAGTAGGAGCTGTACGCGGAGGTGAGGAATGCGAGCGCGTTGCGTACGCCGTCGTCGCGCATCTCGGCCATTGCGTCGGCGATGAACGGGTGCCAGTTCCGGTTGCCGAAATACACGGGCAGATCGATCCCGTGCTCGCGCAACTCGACCTCGAGCGCGGCGATCAGCGCGCGGTTCTGCTCGTTGATCGGGCTGACGCCGCCGAACAGCTCGTAGTGGTGGGCGACGTCGAGCAGGCGCTCGCGCGGCACCCCGCGCCCGCGCGTCACGTTCTCGAGGAACGGCATGACATCATCCGGGCCTTCGGGCCCGCCGAACGAGACGACGAGGACCGCGTCGAACGGCGCGTCGGACGGCGCGGCGCGGTCGGCGGGCGCCTTGCGTGCTGAGACGGGTACCGGCACTAGAGCGGGTCGTCGAACCAGAAGAACCCCACGGTGCCAGGACCGGCGTGCGTCCCGACGACGGCACCGAGCGTGGTCGCCAGCTCGATCTGCGCCTGCGGCCTGACGTCCCGCACCAGTTTGCGCAGCGCCTCCATCCGCTCCGGAGCGGCAGCGTGGGCGATGCCGACCTTCAGGTGCGGCGAATCGGTCGAGGTCGACTCGAAGAGCGCCTTGAACTCGGCGAACGCCTTCTGGTTGCCTCTGACCCGCTTGAGCGGCACGACCTCGCCGTCGCGGATCGTGAGGATCGGCTTCACATTCAGCAGGTTCCCGGCGAACGCGGCCGCCTTGCCGATGCGGCCGCCCTTCGCGAGGTACTCGAGCGTGTTCACGGTGAACAGAAGGTGATGCGCCTGGCCGTACGTCTCGACGAACGCGTCGATCTCCTCGTCGGTCGTGCCACGCTCGAGGCGCCGCCGGACACCGATCGCAAGCAGGGCGAGCGCGGCCGAGACGGTCCTCGTGTCGACGACGCGCACCTTGTCGCCCCCGAGCAGCCCGGCGGCGGTCTGTGCGCTCGCGAACGTGCCCGAGAGCGTTGACGAGATCTGCAGCGACAGGATGCGTTCGTACGCCGGCGCGAGCTCCTCGTAGACAGCGAGAAAGTCTGCGGGCGTCGGCTGCGAGGTTGTCGGCAACTCGGTCACGGCGGCCAGCCGCTCGTAGAACTGCGGCGGGTCGATCTCGACGTAGTCCTTGAAGCTCTCGTCACCGAAGCGCACGTAGAGCGGGACGATCCGGAAGTTCGGATACCGCTCGCGCGCGTCGGGGAAGTCGGCCGTCGAGTCGAGGACGACCGCGGTGTTCGCGGCGGTGAGCTTCACGACGCCGCAGCCTCGCACACCTTGCGCACGAGCACATCGAAGTCCTCGTCCTTCGTCATGCACGCGATCGCACCCGCCGCGAGCACCTCGTCGACCTCCTCCGAGGTGACCGACGCGGTCAGGCAGATCACCTTCGTGTCAGGAGCCGCGGCAAGAACGGCACCCGTCGCTTCGGCGCCGTTCAGCCCCGGCATGCGGTAATCCATCAGCACGACGTCGGGCGTCACGCGGCGCGCGAGCTCCGGCGCGTCGTCGCCCGACGAGGCGCTGCCGACGACGACCACCTCGTCGCGCATGCCGAAGAGCAGCTCGAGCGTCTCGCGGAAGACGTCGTTGTCCTCGACGATCGCGACCCGGACCGGCATCACTCGGCCGCGACCAGCAGCGAATAGTGGGGCTGGCCGCCGTCGTGGACGTCGAGCTCGAGCTCCGGATACGACGCGCGGATGTCCTCGAGCAGCCTGCCGAGCGCGGGCGCCTCCTCCCCGGTCAAAAGCGTCAGCACGCCGCGCGGCTCGCGAAGCAGGGTCGCGAGCACCGCGCGCGCGACATCGTCGAACGTCTCGCCGCCCGCGACCGGCTCCCCTTCTGCAAGCCCGAGCCACTTCCCTGCCTGAACCGCGACGCCGTTCAGCTGCACGTCGCGGCTCGCGATCGTGACCGCCCCTGTGACGACGCCGGCGAGCGCCTCCCCGATCGCGTCGACGTTCTCGTCCGCGGACGCAGCAGGATCGAACGCGACGAGCGCGGCGAGCCCAGCCTGGATCGATCGCGTCGGGACGACCCGCACGACCTTCGCCGCATTCGCCGCAGCGTGCTCGGCGGTCATGATCACGTTGCCGTTGTTGGGCAGCAGAACGACCTCTGCCGCGTTCGCTCGTTCGACCGCGGCGAGGAGGTCGGCCGTCGAGGGGTTCATCGTCGCGCCCCCGTCGACCACCTGTGCGTCGAAGCTCTCCGCGAGCGCCCGGTTGCCGGATCCTGCTGTGACCACGACGGCGGCACACACAGACGGCTCGGCGTCGGGCACAGACTGCAGCAGGCGCTTCTCGCGTTCGTGCGCCTGCGCATGCATGTTGGCGATCTCCACGCCTCCCACGGCCCCACGCGCGGTGCCGAGGGAGAGCGCGCGACCTGGATCGTCAGTGTGGACGTGGACCTTGACGGCGGTTCGGTCGCCGACGACGAGGAGCGAGTCGCCCAGCTGCTCGAGCTCGGCCTCGAGCTCGTCGGTGTCGAGCGCCTCGCCCTCGACGACGAACACCGTGCAGTAGCGGTAGCGCGAGAGCTCCTGGTGAATCGCCTCGAAGGCGAGCTCGCCGTCCAGCTCGGCCGGCGCCGGCAAGGTACGGCCGTCAAGTGCGGCCTCGACGCCGCGGACGATCTCGACGAGCCCTGCGGCGCCCGCGTCGACGACGCCGGCCTCCGTGAGGATGGGCAGCATCTCCTGCGTCGCGACGACCGTCTCGTCGCCGCGCGCGACGATCGCCGCCAGGCCCCCTCCCTGCTGCGCCGCCTCCGCCATCGCCCGGATCGCGGTCAGCATCGTCCCCTCGACGGGCTTCTTGACCGCGCGGTACGCGGCGTCGCTCGCCGAGCGGAAGATTCGTGCGAGGTCATCGGTCTCCGCGAGCGCGTCGCAAGCGCCGCGAACGATCTGCGACAGGATCACGCCGGAGTTGCCGCGCGCGCCCATCAACGCAGCGCGCGATATTTCGTGCGCGAGCCCCGGGCGGTCGTCGGGGCCGTCCTTGCCGAGCGCCTCGTCGATCGCGCGCACGGTCAAGGTCAGGTTCGTTCCGGTGTCGCCGTCCGGAACCGGATAGACGTTGAGGTCGTCGATGCGCCGGCGGTGCGCCTCGATCGCCGCGCGGGCGCCTTCGACGAGCTCGCGCGCGCGTCTCCTCACGCGGATTGCCTCACACGCTGGATGACGACCTCGACGGCGGCAACCGTCAGTCCTGTCAGCCGCCCCACTTCGTACGCGACCTGCGAGCGGATGGTCGAAGCGACCTGGGTGAGGTTGAGCCCGTGCTCGACGACCACGTGCAGCTCGATGCGGAGCGCACTCGCGGGACCGTCGACGCTGATGCCCTCGCGACGGAACATGCGCCGGACGCGCGTGCCGGCGCTGAGGCCGACGACGCCGTAGCACCCGAGAGCCGTCTCGGCGACGATCTCGGCGACCGCCTCCCGCGCGATCGTGAGTCGGCCGTGCTCGAGCTCCAGCGTCAGGTCGTCGGCCACGGCACCGATTAGACCCTAACCGGCGGATCGCGGTTGCGACCCTAGACCGCTTTGATGACTTTGCCGCCCTTGAGGCAGCGCGTGCACACGTAGGCGCGCGTCGGCGAGCCCTTGAGCAGGATGCGGACCCGCTGGAGGTTCGGATCGAAGCGACGCTTCGTGGCGACCATCGAGTGCGAGCGGTTGTTCCCGAACGCCGGCTTCTTGCCGCAGATTGCGCAGATCTTGCTCATGGCGGGCCGCAGTGTAGCGGCTAGTGATGTGGCCGGTGACGTTGCGCGAACGTTGCCGGTCGCATCACTGGTCGCGCGCGCTAGCCCGCAGCCGCGCGAACAGGTCGGCCATCTCGAGCGCCGAGCGGACCGCCTCGGCCGCCTTGTGGATCCGCGCCTCGGCCTGCTCGACGGTGTCGACGGTCAGCACGCCGAAGGCGACCGGCACGCCGGTCTCGATCGCGGCGAGCTGCAACCCCGACGCGCACTCCGCGGCGACATAGTCGAAGTGCGGCGTCTCGCCGCGCACGATCGCGCCGAGCGCGACGATGCACGCATAGCGACGGGTCTTCGCGAGCGCCATCGCGGCGAGCGGCAGCTCGAACGCGCCGGGCACGGGCACGACCGTGATCGCGTCCTGCGAGACGCCGGCCTCGGTCGAGCGCGTCGAGCGCGCCCTGCAGCAGCTGGTCGGTGACGCCGCCGTTGAAGCGGGAGACGACGACGCCGACCGAGCGGCGCTTGCCGAGCGGCGTCCCCTCGAGGACGGTGAAGCCGTCGGGCACCTCGACCTCGCCGCGCACGTGCTCGACGCTGACGCCTTCCGCCGGCGCGTCCTCGATCACCGCCGACGACTCGGCCGCGGGCCAGCCCTCGAACGGATCGGACTCGCTGCTCCGCCTCCTCGCGCGGGCGGCGTCGGTATCGGGCTGCTGCTCGTCGATCTCGCTCATTCGGGCGGCTCCTGCTCCGGTTCGTAGTCGAGGTTCTTCAGATCCTGGTGGTGCAGACGGTGACCGAGCTTATCCCGCTTGGTGGCCAGATAGCCGCGGTTCTCGTCCTTCGGGGCGACCTCGATCGGCACCTGCTCGACGACGGTCAGGCCGAAACCGTCGATGCCCGTGAGCTTCTTCGGGTTGTTCGTGAGGATGCGGATCGTCGTCAGGCCGAGGTCGGCGAGGATCTGGTTGCCGATCCCGTACTCGCGCGCGTCGGCGGGGAAGCCGAGCTCGAGGTTCGCCTCGACGGTGTCGAGCCCCTGCTCCTGCAGCTCGTACGCGCGCAGCTTGTTGAGCAGGCCGATCCCGCGCCCCTCCTGCGCCATGTAGAGGAGCACGCCGCGGCCCTCGGCCTCGATCTGCGCGAGCGCCTGCTCGAGCTGCTCGCCGCAGTCGCAGCGGAGCGAATGGAAGACGTCGCCGGTGAGGCACTCGGAGTGGACGCGGACGAGCACGTTCTCGGCGCCGTCGACGTCGCCCTTCACGAGCGCGACGTGCGTCTTGCCCGTGAGCTTCTCGCGGAAGGCGATCGCCTGTGAACTCGCCGAACTCGGTCGGGAGCCGGACCGCGGCACCGCGCTCGACGAGCTTCTCGTGGCGGCGGCGGTACTCGACCAGGTCGGCGACGGTGACCATCTTCAGCCCGTGCCGCTCGCAGTACGGGACGAGGTCGGCGACGCGGGCCATCGTCCCGTCGTCGTTCATGATCTCGCAGACGACGCCGGCAGGGGTGAGGCCGGCGAGCCGCGCGAGGTCGACCGCCGCCTCGGTCTGCCCGATCCGCTCGAGCACGCCGCCGGGCTCGCGCGCAGCGGGAACACGTGGCCGGGCTGCACGAGGTCGTGCGGCGTCGAGCTCGGATGGATCGCGACCTGGATCGTGTGGCTGCGGTCGGCGGCCGAGATGCCGGTCGTCACGCCCTCGCGCGCCTCGACGGTGACGGTGAACGCGGTGCCGAGCGGCGCCTCGTTGTGCTCCGTCATCGGCCGCAGCGCCGAGCTCGTCGCACGCTCCTCGGTGAGGCAGAGGCAGATGAGGCCGCGCGCGTGCGTCGCCATGAAGTTGATCGCGTCAGGCGTCGCGAACTGCGCGGCGATCGTCAGGTCGCCCTCGTTCTCGCGGTCGGGGTCGTCGACGACGACGACCATCCGGCCCTCGCGGATGTCCTCGATCGCCTCCTCGATCGTGGCGAACGGCGTCGTGACGGCCATGTCGACGGCTAGCGGGCGCAGCAGCCGCTCGACGTACTTCGCGAGCACGTCGGCCTCGAGGTTGACCGCGTCGCCCGGGCTCGAGGCCGCCGAGCGTCGTCGCTGCGAGCGTGTGCGGGATCAGCGCGACCGCGAAGCCGGCGTCGTCGAGCGCGGCGACGGTGAGGCTCGTGCCCTGCGACCGCGATCGAGCCCTTTCTCGACCAGTAGCGAAGGATCTCGGCGCGGCGCGTCGAACCAGATGCGCTTGCCGTCGCCCTCGGGCTCGACGGTGCGGACCGGCCGACGCCGTCGACGTGGCCCTGCACGTAGTGGCCGCCGAGCGGCTCGCCGGCGCGGAGCGCAGGCTCGAGGTTGACGCGCGACCCGGGCGCGAGGCGCGCCGAGCGTCGTGCGCGCGAGCGTCTCGGGGACGGCGTCGAAGGCGAGCGTGCCGCCCGTCGATCGCGACGACGGTCAGGCAGACGCCGGCGACCGCGACGGAGTCGCCGACGGCGCCGCGTCGCGGCGCTGCCTCGATCGAGCCGAGCCGGCCGTCCCGCCATGGAGCGGACCGTCCCGACCTCGCGGACGATCCCGGTGAACAGCGCGCTAGTCGCCGTAGACGAGCGTCTCGACCGTCTTCGCGGACGACGATCTCGAGCTGCGCCCGCTCGCCCGGCGCGGTCGTCGCGAGCTCGGCGAGCAGCTCCCGCACGGCCTCGCGGCCGCCCGGCGCCAGCTCGTCCGTGTCGATCTCCTCGCACCTTGCGCCGCAGCTCGTCGTTCCCGAGCGGGCGCATCAGCCAGTGGCTGAGATGCGTGACGATCTGGTCGTCGGTGCGCTGCGATGTCAGGGCTCGTGGACATAGGCCTCGAGGAGCACGTCTGCCGCCGACCTGCCGCGCGGACAGCCGAGACGAGCGTGCGCGGCGAGGCTAGCGCAGCGGGCAGCGCCGCCGGGCCTCGCCCCGGCGAGCGTCGGCGCGACGAAGAGCGAGCAGCTTGTCGACGAGGTCCGCCTCGAGGAACGCGGCGGCGAGCGTCGGGCCGCCCTCGAGGAGCAGCGACTGGACGCCCTCCGCGCGCGAGCGCGCGCAGCTCCTCGTCGAGCGCGCCGCGTGCGCAGCTCGAGCTCGAGCCCGTCCGGGCAGCGGGCCGCGCGCGAAGACGAGCCGGCGCGGCTGGCCGCGCGGCGTCTCGACGTCGCGCGCGTCGAGCCGCGGCGCGTCGGCGCGCACCGTCCCGCCGCCGACCGCGACCGCGTCCGACGGCGGCGCGCAGCTCGTGCACGCGCCGGCGGCTCTCCTCGCCCGAGACCCAGCGCGCGGCCCGGCACGGTGACGCGCCCGTCGAGCGTGACCGCCGCCTTGTAGGTGACGAACGGCCGCCCGAGCGAGACCCAGGTGCGCCACGCCTCGTTCTGCGGCGCGCGCCTCGAACGAGTCGACGAGCTCGACCTCGACGCCCGCCGCGCGCAGCCGCTCGAGCCCCGCCCGTCGCCTCCGGGTTCGGGTCGCGCGCGCCGACGACGACCCGCGCGACGCCGGCGGCGACGACCGCGTCGGCGCACGGCGGCGTCGTGCCGTGGTGCGCGCACGGCTCGAGCGTCACGTAGAGCGTCGCGCCGCGCGCCCGCTCGCCCGCGGCCGTCGAGCGCGACCACCTCGGCGTGCCGGCCGCCGGCCTCCGTCGACGCCCTCGCCGACGACCTCGCCGTCGCGCGACGACGACGGCGCCGACGGGCGGCTTCGGATACGCCCGGCCCGCGCGCCGCGCGCGCGAGCTCGAGCGCGCGCTCGAGACGTCACGCGAGCGCGTCGCACGAGCGCGCGGTACGCGCGCGGCGGATCCTCGTCGCCGAAGATCGCCGACGCCGCGACGAGCAGCGACGCGCCGCGCGTCGTGCAGGCGCCGGATGTTCGTCGGCGCCGACCCCGCCGTCGACCTGGACGTGGACGTGCTCGGGCGAGCAGCGCGCGCAGCCGCGCGATGCGCTCGACCGCCTCCGGCATGAACGCCTGGCCCGAGTAGCCGGGGTGGATGCTCATGCAGAGGACGAGGTCGGCGTCGGCCGCGACCGCCGCGACGTCGCTCGGGCTCGCGTCTCCGGGTTGAACGCGACGCCGACCTGCGAGGCCGTGCTCGCGCGCGGCGCGCGATCGTCGCGGGGACGTCGTCGACGGCCTCGTAGTGGAAGGTGACGCTGTCGCCGCCCGCGCTCGCGATCTGCTCGAAGTGCTGCGCCGGGTTCTCGACCATCAGGTGCAGTCGATCGCCGCCGCCGCGGCTCGTGCACGAGCGGCGCGATCGCCTGGAGCGACGATCGGCCCGATCGTGATCGGCTCGACGAAGTGCCCGTCGCCGACGTCGAAGTGGAAGATGCGGCAGCCGGCGCCGCAGCAGCACGTCGACCTGCTCGCCGAGGCGCGCGAAGTCGGCCGCGTAGAGCGACGGCTCGACCTCGCGCCGTCCGGATCCAGTCGTGCCAGGCCATGCCGCGTCCGATCGTACGGCTCGGCAGCCGCGCGATGAAGAAGCCGCTCGTGCCGTGGCGGTGCGGCAGCGTGAGCAGGAACTCCGGCCGCGTCGGGTGCGCGAACTGCGGCCACTCCTCGCCGAGCGGCTCGACGGCTCGAGGCCGGACGGCGTCGACGACCGCCTCGTTCTCGTCGGCGTTCAGCGTGCAGACCGAGTAGACGATCGTGCCGCCCGGCGCGACGCGCTCGGCCGCGGCGCGCAGCAGCTCGAGCTGGAGCTCCGGGCAGCGGCCGCGCGCGCCAGCGCAGGTCGGGCCGCCGCGCGAGGACGCCGAGGCCCGAGCACGGCGCGTCGACGAGCGCGCGGTCGAAGCCGCTCTCGGCGAGCTCGCGCGCGTCGGCGTCGACGACGCGGACGTTCGTCGCGCCGAGCGCGCAGGTTCTCCGCCAGCTCGCGCGCGCGGCCCGGGTGGATCTCGACCGCCGTCACCTCGCCGCGCAGCATCGTCGTCTTGCCGCCGGGCGCGGCGCAGAGGTCGAGGACGCGCTCGCCGTCCTGCGAGCCGACGACGAGCGCCGCGAGCTGCGAGCCGCGGCTCTGCGGCCAGATCCGCCCGTCGCGACGCCCGGGTCGACGCGCTCGACGCGTAGCGCGCCGGGCACGTCGGTCGGCTCGCCGACCGGCACGTCGGCGCGGACGACGAGCTCGGGCGGCTCGTTCTGCGCGCGCATCAGCGCGAGCGCCGCCTCGTCGCCCGAAGTCGCGCACCCACGTCTCGGCGATCCAGTCGGGGTACGACTCCTTGAGCGGCCCGTCGGGCAGCGACGCGACGAGCGCCGCGGAAGCCCTCGGCGAGCCGCCGCATGACCGCGTTCGTGAACGGCGACCGCGCGCTCGAGCCGGCGCGCGCGCACGAGCTCGACCGGCGTCGTCGACGACCGCGTGCGGGGCCGTGTCGGTCGAAGCCGAGCTGGTACGCGCCGAGCCGCAGCGCCGCGCGCACCGGCGGGTCGAGCTTGCGCACCGGCCGCTTGCCGAGCTGCTCGATCCCGTGGTCGAGCGTGCGCACGCGCTGCACCGTGCCGTACGCGAGCCGCTGCGCGAGCGCGCGGTCGCGCTCGTCGAGCCCGTCGGCCGCCGCGCGCGAGCGCGCGGTCGGCGTACGCGTCCTGCTCGAAGACGCGGCGGACGACCTCGAACGCGGCGCGCCGCGCCGGCGCGATCACCGTCGAGGCCGCGCAGGAACTCGTCGTAGCTCATCCGCCGCGTGCCCTCCGGCTGCACCTCGACTCGGGCACGAGCGCGCCGTCCTCGAGCCGCGCGCGCCAGATCGTGACGCGGCGCCCGTGCAGCTCGGCCGCGCGCCGATGTGCGGCGAGAGCGCGCGCACGCGGCGCCACGCGTCGAGCGGGTCGCGCGAGGTCGAGCTCGCGGTCGGCGGCGCGTGATCTTCTCGGCGTAGGTCGACGCCCTCCTCGGGCTGCGGCTCGAAGCGCGGCTCCGGCGAGCACGTCGTCGAGCAGCCGCGCCGCGAGCCTCGGCCGCGCGCGCGAACACCGCGCCGGCGTCGTCGTCGCCGATCGGGAACGCCTCCTGCGCGGCGATCGGCCCGGCGTCGAGCGCCGCGACCGTCTCGTGGATCGTCACGCCGGTCTCCTCGTCGCCGGCGAGGATCGCGCGCTCGACCGGCGCGGCGCCGCGCCAGCGCGGCAGCAGCGACGGGTGGACGTTCAGCCAGAGCGCCCGCTCGAGCAGCGACGGCGGGATGAGCAGGCCGTAGGCGCAGACGACGACGCGTCTCGACGGGCTCGTCGGGCAGCGCCGGGCTGCTCGGGCTGGTGCACGGCGATCCCGAGCCGCTCCGCGGCCTCCTTCGCGGGCGGCGGCGCGAGCTTGCGGCCGCGGCCGCGCGGCGCGTCGGGGCGCGTGAGCAGGAAGGCGATGTCGTGCGTGCGCGGCGAGGCGCTCGAGCACGTCGGCGCCGAACGGCGCGGTCGCGGCGACGCGCGATCCGCATCAGCTACCGAAGGACGGCGCGCGGGCCGCAGCGCGCCGAGCGCCTCCTTGCGGTGCTCGTGCGTCGTCCGGTCGATGATCAGGACGCCGTCGAGGTGGTCGAGCTCGTGCTGGACGACCCGCGCGGCGAGCCCTCGAGCTCGAGGCGCACGTCGCTCGCCGTGCTCGGTCCTTGCCCTCGAGCGTCGACGCGCGTCGACCGCTCGACCGGGACGCGCGACGCCCTGGAGCGAGAGGCAGCCCTCGTCGTCGGACGCGGTCTCCTCGCCGCGCTCGGCGATGACCGGGTTGACGAGCGCGCGCGGCCTCGTCCTCGTCCGGCTGCGAAGACGAAGACGCGGCGGAGCACGCCGACCTGGGTCGCCGCGAGCCCGACGCCCTGCGCGTCGTGCATCAGCGCGATCATCCGCTCGACGAGCGGCGCAGGTCGTCGTCGAACTCCTCGACGTCGTGCGCCTTCATCCGCAGCGCCGGGTCGGGGTACTGGCGGATCTGCGCGAGCGCGAGCTGCTTGCGGGCCTCGGCTCTCGGCCGCGCTTCGGCTTCCTCGTCGGACTCGACCTCATCGAGATGGTCGTCGATCGTGGTCGTGGTCGTGGTCGTGAGCCACAGCGGCGCCAGTGTAGTGACGTCACGCGGGCCAGCGGTCGAGAATCCACTTCGCGTCGAGCGGCTCCCGCCGGTAGGAGCGGCCGCCGACCTTGACGAAGTCGCGCGTCCGCGGATCCATCGGCAGGCGCGCCTCGATCGGGTACCAGCGGTTGTGGCGATCGATCAGGTCGTTCACCTCACCGAAGTCCCAGCGCTCGGCGAGGCGCCGCCAGGCCGCCCCGTCCGCACGCTCTGCGTACCTCTCCGCGAGGCGGATGGTCAATGCATCGATCTCGTCGTCGATCTGCCGCAGCCGGCGCATGAACGGAAGCGGCCCGCCGAGCGAGGCGAGGTAGCGGTCCGGCTCGGGCGGAAACGGCGGATGCGCCGCACGAGCGGCCGACCCGTCAGCGGGTTGAGCTCGGCTTCGTCCCGCCCCTTCACAGCGCAAATGGTGCCAACGTCTAGAGCTCTGCGGGTCGACGTCGACGACGGCCGTAAGCCCGGCGCGCCGCATCGCCGGCGCGGCCGCAGAGAGCAGGTGCGCCGCCTGCGAGGCGATCCGCGCGCGGCTGTCGGTCTTCGCGACGAGCTGGGCGCGATGCCGGCCGCGCAGCCGCAGGAGCGGCGCCGGGCCGAGCAGCTCTGCCCCTTTGATGCCCGCCTTCAGCTCGTCGAGCGCCCGCACGACCGGCTCGAGCGCGGGGCCCGTGACGACGATGCGCACGAGGTGCGCGAACGGCGGGTAGCCGAGCGCGCGTCGCCGCTCGAGCTCCTCCGCCAGGAACCGGGAGACGTCGTGGCGCGCGGCGTGGACGACCGGCCGCGCCTCCGGCTGGAAGGTCTGGACGAGCACGCGCCCCGGCGCGTCGCGGCCGCTCCGGCCGGCGAGCTGCGTGATCAGCTGGAACGTCCGCTCCTCGGCACGGAAGTCCGGCAGCCCGAGCCCGGTGTCGGCGTCGACGACGGCGGCCAGCTCGACGCCGGCGAAGTGGTGCCCTTTCGCGACCATCTGCGTGCCGAGCAGCACGGCTCCCTCGGCGTCGGCGAAGCGTGCGAGCGACGTTGCGAGCTGCTCCGGCTTCGCGACCGCGTCGGCGTCGAGCCGGATCAGCTCGAGCTCGGGCAGCTCGCGGGCGAGCTCGCGCTCGAGCTTCTGCGTGCCCGCGCCGAGCCGCGCGAGGTCGGGCGAGCCGCAGGCCGGGCAGGCGGCGGGCGCGTCGCGGGTGAAGCCGCAGTGGTGGCAGCGGAGCGACGCGTCGCCGTGGAGGACGAGCGCGACGTCGCAGTTCGGGCAGCGGATCGTCGTCCCACAGGCGCGGCAGTGGAGCGCCGGCGCGACCCCGCGGCGGTTCAGGAGCAGGATCGCCTTGCCGCGGTTCTCCGCGACCCGGCGGAGCGCGTCGAGCAGCGGCGCAGAGAGCGGGTAGCCCGCCTCGCGGCGCAGGTCGACGACGCGTACCGGCGGCAGCGAGGCGCCGAGCCGGCCGCCGAGCTCGAGCCGCTCGAGCGCCGCCCACGATCTCCGGCCGCGGCGTCGCCGACCCGTAGACCGCGACCGCCCCCTCGAGCGCGGCCCGCTTCGCCGCGACGGTGCGCGCGTCGTAGCGCGGGTCGGAGTCCTGCTTGTACGAGGGATCGTGCTCCTCGTCGACCACGATCAGCCCGAGCCCGCGGATCGGCGCGAAGACCGCCGAACGCGCGCCGACGACGATCCGCGCGTCGCCGCTCACGATCCGCTCGCGCTCGTCGCGCCGCTCCGCCTCGGTGAGCGCGGAATGGAGGATCGCGACCCGGTCGCCGAAGCGCGCCCGAACGCGGCCGACGGTCTGCGGCGCGAGCGCGATCTCGGGAACGAGCATGATCGCGCCGAGGCCGCGCTCGAGCATCGCCACGCACGCCTGCAGGTAGACCTCCGTCTTGCCGGAGCCGGTCGCGCCGTAGAGCAGGACGTTTCCGGAGCTGCCGTCGACGATGCGGGCGACCGCGGCCCGCTGCGTCTGCGAGAGCTCGGCCGGCTCCGCCTCGCCGCCGAGCGCCTGCCGTTCCGCCGGCGGCGCCTGCTCCTTGCGCCGCTTCGGCGAGCTCGGGCGCGACGAGCGCGAGCGCACGTGCGGGCGTCGAGCCGTAGTAGTCGGCGAGCCAGAGCGCGAGCTCGACGAGCGCTGGCGGGACTTCCCCGACGACGGCCTCGATCGGCCGCGTGTCGACACCGTCGGGCGGCGCATCGACGAGCTCGGTGACAATGCCTCGCGCCCGAGAGCGGCCGAACGGCACGCGCACGATCGCGCCGATCCCGACGTCGTCGGGCACCTCGTAGGTGAACGCGCGCGCCACCGCTCTGGCCGTCACGAGCGGGAAGACCGATGCGTATGCGCACTACGTCTCCGCGGGCTGCTCGTCGGTGCCGGCCCGGCGGCGAAGCGCGCTGAACGAGAGCGTCCGGGCCATCAACCCGATCGCGACGAGGCCGAGCACGAGGTTCGTGATCGTGATCGCGATGTTCATGCCGACGCTGAACGCGAGCAGGAGCGTCCTCGAGATCGCCGAGCGCCGGAACAGGTAGACGATCAGCCCCTGCTTCGTCCCCGCACCGCCGGGCGTGGCGGGGAACAAGCGTCGCGAGCGATTCGACCACCTGGGCAAGCAGCGCGTTGTGCACGGTGGCGTCGACGCGGAACGCGCGCAGGAAGAAGAAGACGGTCGCGATGCGGAAGACCCACGAGATCGCCTGCGGGACGATCACGCCGAGCACGAACTTGCGCCGGTCGCCGAGGATCGCGAACCCGAGCCTCACCCGGCCCCAGAAGTCCTCGACGCGGCGGCGCGCCCAGAGCGCGAGCACGACCATCACGAAAGCGATCGCGGCGAGCCCGATCACCGTCGCTTGCTCGTGCCGCAGGAAGAACTTCCAGTCGACGGTCGGGATGCGCGAGTAGACCTGGTGGGTCGGCAGGACGCCGATCGACAGCGCCCAGATCATCAGGGCGCCGGCGACGACGAAGTCGAACATCGTCTCGACGACGAGCGTGGAGGCGAGGGTCGGGTACGTCGCCTCGCTCATGCGGTGCTTGACCAGGTAGAGCTTGATCAGGTCGCCGCCGCGGGCGGGCGCGATCGAGTTGACGCCGACGCCGGCGACGTACGCGCCGAGAGCGGATCGGTACTTCAGCCGGTCGCCGGGATAGGCGGCGCGGATGATGTTCTGCCACGCGCGGCCGCGAAAGAGCAGCTTTGCGATGTGGCAGAGAAGCGCGAGCCCGAGCGGCGCCCACTCCACCTGCCGGAGATGGTGGAAGAACACCGCGACCGCGTGGAAGAAGGCGCCCACGGACGCCTAAGGTATCGCCAGGCCCGGCGAAAAATCAGGCTCCGGCGGCGACCAGGACCCAGTCGGTGCCGAAGCCGAGCAACAGCCCGAGCAGGAGCACCAGGCGACGAGGGTCGGCAGCGAGTACCGCCGGCACACCTCGAAGAGCTGGATGACGACGTAGAGGATCGAGCCGCCGGCGACCGCGAAGAAGGCGACCTCGAGCGCCGGGCTGACCCACGCCTGGCCGATCAGCGTGCCGAGGAAGGTCGGGCCGCCGCCGATCAGGCCCATCAGCCCGAGGAAGCCCCAGCTCGGCCGTTCGGGCCTCGCCGGACATCGGGCCGACGATGCCGAAACCCTCGGTCGCGTTGTGGAGGCCGAAGCCGATGATCAGGACGAGCGCGAGACTCGAGCTCACCCGCGGCGGCGGACTGGCCGATCGCGAGCCCCTCGCCGAAGTTGTGCAGGCCGATCCCGGTCGCGATCAGGAGCGCGAGGCGGCGGCCGGGCGTCAAGCGTCTCGAGCCAGCTGCGGTGCTCGAACTCGTCGACCGCGGCGGCGCCGGGCCCGACGAGCGGCGTCGCGCGCTTCGTTCGACAGCCAGCCGTCGTAGTAGACGAGGCTCATCAGGCCCGCGGCGAAGCCGAGGCCGAGCAGCGCCGCATAGCCAGAGAACGCCGCCCACTTGTGCGCCTCGAGGTGCGACTCGACCGGCTCGACCCCGTGCGAGACGACGTCCCAGAAGAGGAAGACGAGGATCCCGGTCGCGATCGCGCGAGAGCGCCGCGCGGATCGCTCGCGACGTGTGGCGCAGGCGGCCGACCGGCAGGCCGAGGAAGATCGTGAACCCGGCGATCGCGCCGAGGATGAGGGTCTGGGTGGTGCTCCGATGTAAGGGTCGCCTTACAAGAAGGTACGCGGAAGCTAGGATCGGGCGCGATGGCGCAGGCCACGGGATCGACGAGTACCTGGAGACGATCTACTTCCTGGCGTTCCCGATCGGCGAGTACCGGCCGCAGGGTCGCGGACGACGCAGGCGATCGCCTCCCGCGTCGCCGAGATGCTCGGCGTCTCGCGCGCGTCGGCCGGCGAGATGCTGAAGCGGCTCGAGGCGGAGGGCCTGGTCGAGCGCGGCGAGCACAAGGAGGCGCTGCTCACCGCGGCGGGGCGGCGCGCGCGCGGAAGGTCGTGCGCAAGCACCGGATCATCGAGCGGCTGCTCACCGACTTCATGGGCTACACGGCCGCCGAGGCGCACGTGCACGCCGACGAGCTCGGCGGCACGTTCACCGACGAGATGATCGAGCGGATCGACGAGCGGCTCGGCCATCCGGAGCCGCTGCCCGCACGGCTGGCCGGTCGACCCGGACTTCGAGCAGGCGGAGAACCGCGAGCTCGAGCCGCTGTCGGACGCTCTGCCGGGCGAGTCGGCGACGATCGTGCGGCTCGCCGAGCACGACGGCGAGCTTCTGCACTGGTTCTACGACGAGGGGCTCGTGCCCGGCGAGGTCGTCGAGCTCCGCGCAGCCGAGCCTGCAGCGGGGCAGTTCCGCGTCGTGGTCGGCGGCGTCGAGAAGGCGATCGGCGAACGAGCCGCGGGCGGCTTGTTCGTCCGCCGCTGACCCCCGAGCTAGTGACACGGCGGCAGGACGTGTCCCCCGGTTGTGCGCCCTCCACAACCCCCCGCCCCCACCGGCCAGGCGTTACCGCACGAAAATCCCGCCTGAGCGTCCCACCGACATGGCCGAGATGTGGACGCACTTCCTTGGTGGCTGCCACCAGACGTGGCGCGCCCAGCCCTGTCCGAGCGGTGAGCTTTGTGAGGCTCGCGCCGAGCTAGTCGACGGCCGTCGGCTCGCGGGCGCCGAGGCCGGCGGCCGCGCGGAGCGTGGACGGCCTTGTCGGTGCGCTCCCAGGTGAAGTCGTGCGTCCTCGCGGCCGAAGTGGCCGTACGCCGCGGTCTTCGCATAGATCGGCCGGCGCAGGTCGAGGTCGCGGAGGATCGCCGCGGGACGCAGGTCGAAATGCTCATGCACGAGCGCCTCGATCGTCGCCACCGGGACGTTCTCCGTGCCGAACGTCTCGACGAGGATCGAGAACGGTTTCGCGACGCCGATCGCGTATGCGACCTGGATCTGGCAGCGGTCGGCGAGCCCCGCCGCGACGACGTTCTTCGCGACGTAGCGCGCCGCGTACGCCGCCGACCGGTCGACCTTCGTCGGGTCCTTGCCGGAGAATGCGCCGCCACCGTGCGGCGCAGCGCCTCCGTACGTGTCGACGATGATCTTCCGTCCCGGTGAGCCCGGTGTCGCCCATCGGGCCGCCGATCACGAACTTGCCGGTCGGGTTGACGTAGACGAAGCCGGGCTGATCAAAGTGCCGCTCGTCGTAGAGATCATGCGGCAGGATCGGGCGCGAGCACGTGCTCGATCAGGTCCGGCTTGATCATCGACTCCGCGTCGAGCCCGTCGCGGTGCTGCGTCGAGATGAGCACACGCTCGATCTCGACCGGCGTCTGCCGCCCATCGGCGTCGACCTCGTAGCGCACCGACACCTGGGCCTTGCCGTCGGGGCGGAGGTATGGGAGCACGTCCGCCTTGCGGACCTCCGAGAGCCGCTTCGCAATCCGGTGCGCCAGCATGATCGGCAGCGGCATCAGCTCGCGGGTCTCGTTCGTCGCGTAGCCGAACATCATCCCCTGGTCGCCGGCGCCGATCTGGTCGAGCGGGTCGTCGTCACCCGGGTCGTGCTGCAACTCATACGCAGTGTCGACGCCCTGCGCGATGTCGGGCGACTGCTCGTCGAGCGTGACGATCACGCCGCACGTCTCAGCGTCGAAACCGTACTTGGCGCGCGTATACCCGATGTGCCGCACCGTCTCGCGGGCGATCCGTGGAATGTCGACATACTCCGTCGTCGTCAGCTCGCCGGCGACGACGATCAAACCGGTGGTGATGAGCGTCTCGCACGCGACGCGGCTCTCCGGGTCGTTCGCGAGCGCGGCGTCGAGGACGGCGTCCGAGATCTGGTCGGCGATCTTGTCGGGATGACCCTCGGTCACCGACTCGGATGAGAACAGGAAGCTCCGCGCGGCCACTGGCGCCTCAGGGTACCGAAACCCCTACGACGTCTTGACGTACGCGACGAACGACTGGACGTCGCCGTTGCGCGAGCCGAAGAGGAGTAGCGAGCGAAGCGGCCGCAGGTTCGTCTCGACGGCGGGCGGCAGCGTCTGGTTCGCGAGCTGCGCGAACCCGGACAGCGCCGGGAGCGCGTCCTTGATGTCGAGGAACAGGAAGCCCTGGCCGTCGTCCGTCATCCCGGCGCCGTCCTTCGCCTCCTTGAAGACGGAGTCCCCGGTCAGGCGGCCGATGCTTCCCTTCAGCTCGGCGAGCGCGTTCGCGCTGTCGGTGACGACCAGCTGCCCGTTGTTCACGCCGTAGTAGAGCGCGACGGGCCCGAGTTCCACCTTGGTCAACGTGCCGCCGTCGACGGGCGTCGAGACGCCCCGGGCACCTTTCGCGACTCGGGTGATCAACGCACCGACCGCCGTCGCCGCGCGCTGTGGCTCCGTCGGCCGGGCGGCGATCGTCACCTCCGGTAGCGGGATGCCGGCGCGCACGTACGCGATCACCGGCCCGTTGAGCGCGGACACGAGCGCAGGGAGATCGATTCCCAGCTGCTGTCCGAGTGCCGACAGCTGCTGTTGCGCGCTCGCCGGAATGACTGATCCGCCGCCTTGAAGAGCGAGCGCGACGATCGACCCGGCCGGAATCTGGTCGACGAGCGAGGTTCCCGCGGACGAGGATGCTGTACCGGCTGCGTTCGCATGCACCTCGAGCTTGACGGCGCCGTCCTGCGAGGTCAGCGCACCGGCAATCCACTTCGCGGCCGTGAGCGAGCCAAGGGAGCCGACGGATGGACCGAGGTTGTTCTTCGCCGCACCAAGCGCGGTCTGCGTCCCAGCCGAGGAGGCGTAGAAGCGCGCGATCGCGTCACCGTCCGCGGGAACGGTCTTTGTCGCCGCCTGATACGCCGGGTCATCGGCGAGGTTCGACGTGTGGTTGGCGGTCGCTGCGTCGAGGACTGCTTTTTCGTCGGCGAACACCGTCCAGCCGTTCATCGTCGTGTGCTTGGTCGAGCTCTTGTCGAGCTGCGCCTCGAACGCCTTCTCGTCGCTCGGCTTGGCGTATCCGACCGGCTTGGGCTTGCCGTTCACCGTGAGGACGGCGATGTCGACCTCGGAACCGGCCGACGAGGTGAGCGCGTCGAAATCGACGCCACTCTTGGTGATCGATGCCCGAAGCTGCCGTTCCGCACGAGCCTTGATCGGGAACTTGTCGAGGATCTGGAGCGCACTCGAAACCTGCGCCGACGAAGCGTCTGTGTCGATCGTCGCGTAGGCGATCGCGTCGGCCGGCACCAGACTGGCCGCGTCGCCCGACGAGCTTCCTCCTCCACCGCCACCGCCGCCGCACCCTGCGGCCAGCGCAACGAGCACGGCGAGCGCGGCAAGACGAGCCTTCATCCTCTCGATCCTACTCCTCGGTCGGACGACGCCCCATCAGGCTGCCGGCGAGCTCGTGCAGCGGCATTCCTTCGACGACGGCGCAAACGCCTTCCGTGATCGGTAGCTCGACGCCGATGCGGCGCGAGAGGTCGCGGAGCACTGGCGCAGTCGTCAGGCCCTCCACGGCCTGCCCGATCTGAGACCGCGCATCGTCGGGCTTGGCGCCGCGGGCGATCAGCTCCCCCGCCCGTCGGTTCCGGCCGCTCGGGTGGAAGCAGCTCACCATCAGGTCGCCCATCCCGGCGAGCCCGGAGAACGTCTCTGGTTCCGCGCCGAACGCCTCGCCGAGCCGCGCCATCTCGACGAGCCCACGAGTGATCAACGCCGCCTTCGCGTTGTCGCCGAGGCCGAGCCCGTCGACGCCGCCGGCCGCGAGCGCGATCACATTCTTGGCAGCACCACACAGTTCGACACCGACGACGTCGGCGTTCACATAGACGCGGAACGCCATGGAGTTGAAGGCTTCCTGAAGCCAACGCGCAAGCCGTTCGTCGTCCGACGCGATCACGGTCGCCCCGGGAAGGCCTGCAACAACCTCTTCGGCCATGTTCGGCCCGGAGAGCACCGCCACCTGCCGGCCGCGGACGAGCGTCGAGAGGCGATTGCCCGTCGACGGGTCGAGCCCCTTCGCGAGCGAAAGGATCGGCGCGTCGCCGGTGATGTGCGGAAGCACTTCCCTGAACGCATGGCTCGGCACTGCAAGGATGACCAAGTCCGCCTCGGCGTACGGCGCGTCGTCGAGCGTGTCGCGCCGCGCGACGAAGACATCGTGCGCACGCTCGCGGAGCAAATGCGCGACTGCGGTCCCCCACGCCCCCGCGCCGACGACGACGGCGCGCACTACGACCGCCGCCGAAAGTCGACGACCACCGGCACCCCGTCGAGTCCCAGTCGCTCGCGGAGCTGGTTCTCGACCCAGTAGCCGTAGTCGCGGGTCACGAGCCCCGGGTCGTTGACGGTGAACCGAAAGCGTGGCGGCCGTGTCTCGACCTGTGCTCCGTACAGGAGGTTGAGCCGGCGCTGCCCCTTCGCCGGCGGCTGTCGTTCGGCTTTCAGTTCCGCGATCAGCCGGTTGAGCTCACCGGTCGAGATCCGCCCGACGTAGCGGTCGTACAGCTCCGCCACCTTGTCGAGGAGACGTGAGACGCCGCGGCCGCTGACAGACGAGACGGTGATGAAGTCGGGGCGCTGCCGCAACCGACGCTGCAGCTCCGGCCGGATGTCCTCGATCGTCACCTCGGTGATGTCCCACTTCGCGAGCACGATCAGCGTCGCGCAATGCGCCTTCCGTGCGACGTCGACTGCGGTGATGTCGCCCTCGACGATCCCTTGGCTTGCATCGACGAGGACGAGCGCGACGTCCGCGCGCCTCGCAGCATCGAGGGCACGTAGTTCCGAGTAGTACTCGATCCCCTGCCGCTGACTGCGCTTGCGACGGAGACCTGCGGTATCGACGAGCTGAAACGTGCGCTCGCCGCGCTCGATGATCGTGTCGATCGTGTCCCGCGTCGTGCCCGGCACCTCCGACACGATCGTCCGCTCTTCGCCGACGAGGCGGTTGTAGAGCGACGACTTGCCGACGTTCGGGCGACCGAGGATCGCAACCCGAATCGCGTCACCGGGGAGCGTGCGCGTCGATTCGCCCGGGAGCAGATCGAGGATCTCGTCGAGGAGGTCGCCGGTATTGGAGCCGTGGAGCCCCGAGACCGGGAACGGCTCGCCGAAGCCGAGACGATGGAACTCGAGCGCGAGTGCCTCCTGCGACGGGTCGTCGATCTTGTTCGCGAGCACGAGCACCGGCTTTCGCGACTCGCGCAGGATCTGCGCGAGCTCCTCGTCGCCCGGCGTGACGCCGACGCGGGCGTCGACGACGAACAGCACGAGATCGGCCTCGCGGATCGCCGTGCGCGCCTGCTCCGCGATCTGCCGTGTGATCGGGCTCGGATCGACGATGTCGACACCGCCCGTGTCGATCAGCATGAAGTGCTGCCCGTTCCATTCGCACAGCAGCTCCTTTCGGTCGCGCGTCGTGCCGGTCGTCTCGTGCACGACCGCCTGCCGCGTGGCGGTCAGCCGGTTGACCAGCGTGGACTTCCCGACGTTCGGGAAGCCGACGATCGCGACCGTCCCGGCGAGCTTCATCGTTCCTGCCGCTCCAGCTCGTCGAAGAGCTCGTGGATCCGCCGCTCGATCACAGTCGTCGCCTCGCGGTAGCCCTTCCCGTTCTTCGGCAGCCCGCTGAACTCGAGCGGCTCGCCGAACGCGACCGTGCAGCGGCGGAAGTTGCCGGGCCGCCAGAACTGCGTCCCGTAGATCGCGACCGGGACGACAGGTACGTCCTCCTGTAGCGCCACCATCGCCGCGCCCGGCTGCGCGGTCCCCGGACGCCCGTGCCGCTGTCGCGTGCCCTCGACGAAGAGACCGAGCGACGTGGCCGTTCCGTGCCTCCTCCCGCATCTGCCGGACGGCGTCGCGGTCGGACCGCCCCGCCGGATCGCGATCGCACCGTGCAGGCGCAGGAACCCGCCGAGAACCGGGTAGTTCGCTGCCTCGGCCTTCGCGACGAACCATACGGTGCGCGGGGAGACGAGCCCGACGAGCGGGATGTCGATCCAGTGGAGGTGGTTGATCGCGTAGATGACGCCGCCGGTCGCCGGCACGTTCTCGACGCCCAACGCGCGCGCACGCGTGAGCAGCGCGAACAGGCCAGCCGATGTAGATGCGGCCGATCGCCCAGGCGACATCTTCGCGCGTCACTGCGTCGCGAGCGCGCGCTCGCGGATCAGCGCTTCGATCCGGGTAACGACGTCGTCGACCTCGAGGTCGGTGGTGTCGATCGAGCACGGCGTCCTCGGCCGGCTGCATTCGCTCGCGGTCGAGCTTGTCGCGTGCGCGCAGGTCGGTCGCGAGCGCGTCGGCGCCGATGTCGGGACGCTCCGCCTGGCGGCGACGCGCGCGGATGTCGGGATCGGCCTGCAGGTAGATCTTCATCTCGGCGTCGGGCGCGACGACGGTGCCGATGTCGCGCCCCTCGATCACGACGTTCCCCTGATGGCCGAGCTCGCGCTGCCGCTCGCGCATCACCTCGCGCACGTCGTGGTGGCGCGCGACGACCGAGACCATCCGGTCGATTCGGGCCTGGCGGATCGCCGCAGTGACGTCGGCGCCGGCGATGGACACGCGGCCGGCCTCGTCGAAGACGACCGGGTTCTCGGCGTGCGAGCTCGCCGAGCGCTTCCGCCTCGCCGAGCGGCAGGCCCGCGCTGCAGCGCGAGCCAGGTGAGCGCGCGGTACATCGCGCCCGTGTCGAGGTAGCGGAAGCCGAGCCGCTCCGCGAGCGTTGCGCGCGACGGTGCTCTTGCCGGCCCCTGCCGGTCCGTCGATGGCGACGATCATCTTCGGGTCACGTGCTCCAGGAGGTCGTAGAAGCCGGGGAAGCTTACGCCGACGCTCTCGGCGCCCTCGATGTCGACGCCCTCGCGGCACGCGACGCCTGCGACCGCGCCGAGCATCGCGATCCGGTGGTCGCCGCGCGCGTCGATCCTGCCGCCGCGCGGCCGGGTCGGGACGCCGGTGACCTCGAAGCCGTCCGGATGCGCCTTCGCGCGCACGCCGAGCGCGCGCAGCGCGTCGACGACGCGCCTCGATCCGGTCGCGACTCCTTGTGCGCAGCTCCTCGGCGCCGTCGACGCGGCTCGTGCCGCGCGCGTGCGCGGCGAGCAGCGCGAAGAGCGGCAGCTCGTCGACGAGGCAGCGGCACCTCGCGCGGCGTCGATCGACGTCGCGATGAGCTCGGCTGCGCGCACCTCGAGGTCGCCGACCAGCTCGCCGGCCGAACGCGGCGGCGCGTGAGGATCGCCGACGCGCGCGCCCATGCGCTCGAGCACGTCGAGGAGCCCGGTCCGGCGCGGGTTGAGGCCGACGTCGTGGACGTGATCCGCGACCGGGGAGCAGCGTCGCCGCGACGAGGAACGGCGCCGCCGACGAGAAGTCGCCGGGCACGTCGCACCTCGGGCAGCCGAAGCGTCCCGCCGGCGGATCGACGCTGACCGACGTCGGGCCGCGTCGTCACGCGGACGCCCGCCGCGCGCAGCATCAGCTCGGTGTGGTCGCGGGTCGGCGCGGGCTCGATGACGGTCGTGCGCCCTGCGCGCGCCGAGCCCGGCGAGGAGGACCGCCGACTTCACCTGGGCGCTCGCGACCGGCAGCTCGTAGTCGATCGCCGTCAGCGCGCGACCCGTCGATGGTGAGCGGCAGCCGGCCGTCGGTCGTCTCGAGCGCGGCGCCCATCTGCCGGAGCGGCGTCGCGACGCGCTCCATCGGCCGGCGCGAGAGCGACTCGTCGCCCGTCAGAGTGAACTCGCCGCTCCTGGAACGCGAGCAGGCCGGTGACGAGCCGCGCGAGCGTGCCGGCGTTGCCGCAGTCGATCGGCCCGCGGGCGCGCGCAGGCCGCGCAGGCCGACGCCGTTGACGATGAGCGTGTCGACGTCGTGCGACCTCCGACGCCGAGCGCGCGCACGGCGCGCGAGCGTCGACTCGGTGTCGCCGAGCGGCCGAAGCCGCGGACGCGCGTCTCGCCCTCGGCGACCGCGCCGACCAGCAGCGCGCGATGGGAGATCGACTTGTCGCCCGGGACGCGCGAAGTGGCCCTCGAGCGCGGCCGCGGGCTCAACCCTCATCGAGCACCGCCGAGACGACGACGCCGTAGCCCTGGCTCTCGAGCAGCTCGGCGGCCCGCTGCGCCTCGCCCTCGCCGGTGACGAGCAGCGTCAGCGTGCCGCCGCGCTCCGGCGGAGACGTGCTGGAGCTCGAAGTCCTCGATGTTGATCCGCTCGGCGCCGAGCGCCTGGGTGATCGCGGCGAGCACGCCGGGCCGGTCGGGCACGTGGACGCGAACCCGGTGGAGCGCGCCGGCGTCGGCGTAGGCGCTGCTCGAGCATCCGCCGGCGGTTCTGGCGCCGCCTCGCCGATCCAGCGCGCGAGGAAGCCGGCGTCGCCCTGCTCGAGCGCCGCCTCGACCTGCTCGATCCGGCGCCGGTGCTCGGCGAGCGCCTCGCGGATCGCGTCGCGCGTTGTCGAGGAAGATGTCGACCCAGATGCGCGGGTTCGCGCCGGCGATGCGGGTCATGTCGCGCAGCGAGCCGCCGGCGTTCGCGAGCGGCTCGTGGCCCTCGATGCGGCCGCGCCGGCCTGGTTGACGACGACGTTCGCGAGCACGTGCGGCACGTGGCTCGTCATCGCGACGAGCCGGTCGTGCGCGTCGGCGTCGATCGCGACCGGGGACGCGCCGAGCTCGGCGACGAACCCGTGCACGAGCGCGGTGGCGCTCGGGGTCGGTCTGCGGCGTCGGGCGTCAGGAACCACGTCGCGCCCGTCGAAGAGCGCCGGCGTAGGCGTGCTCGGCGCCGCGCGCCTCGGAGCCGCAGATCGGGTGGCCGCCGACGAAGCGCGGCGAGCCGCCGGCGGCGCGCGACGACGCTCGCCTTGGTCGAGCCGACGTCGGTGACGGTCGTCCCTCGGCGGCCGCCGCGAGCACGGCGGCGACCGTGGGCGGCAGCGCGGCGATCGGCGCGGCGACGACGGCGAGCTCGGCGCCTTCGAGCGCCTCCTCGAGCGAGCCGCGGGCGTCGAGCGCGTCCGCGCGACCGCGGCGCCGCGAGCGCGTCGGGGTCGGGATCCCAGCCGGCGACGGCGCGCCGCGCTCGCGCGCGGCGAGCCCGACCGAGGCGCCGATCAGACCGGTGCCGACACCGTGAGCCGAGCGACCATGGCACTACGACTACGGGCGCCGCATCAGCTCGGCGAGGCGGAACGCGAGGTCGAGCGACTGGCGCGCGTTCAGGCGCGGGTCGCAGAGCGTCTCGTAGCGATGGTCGAGCTGCTCCTCGACGAGCTCGTCGGAGCCGCCGAGGCACTCGGTCACGTCCTCGCCCGGTGTACTCGAGGTGGACGCCGCCGGGCCACACGCCCTCGTGCGCGGCAGGCGGCGAAGAAGCCCTCGAGCTCGCGCATGATCGCGTCGAAGTGGCGCGTCTTCGCGCCGCTCGCCGTCCGTGAACATGTTCCCGTGCATCGGGTCGCACGCCCACACGACCGGATGCTCCTCGACTCGCGCACGCGCGCAGCAGCGGCGGCAGCAGCTCCGACGACGCGATCGGCGCCCATCCGCGCGATCAGCGTCAGCCGGCCGGGGACCCGGCCGCGGGTTGAGCCGCTCGCACAGCTCGACGACCTCCTCGCGGCGTCGCCGCCGGGCCCGAGCTTGACGCCGAGCGGGTTGTGCACGCCGGCAGAAGAACTCGACGTGCGCGCCGTCGAGCTCCCGCGTGCGCTCGCCGATCCAGAGCATGTGCGCCGAGCAGTCGTACCAGTCGCCGGTCAGCGAGTCGCGCCGCGTCAGCCCCTCCTCGTAGTCGAGCAGCAGCCCCTCGTGGCTCGTGCAGCACGTCGACCTCGTGCAGCTGCGGCGTCGCGGCGAGGTCGATCCCGCAGGCGGCCATGAACGCGAGCGCGCGCTCGATCTCGGAGGCGAGCACCTCGTAGCGCCGGCCCTCGGGCGAGTGCGCGACGAAGTCCTGGTTCCAGAGGTGCACCTGCGTCAGGTCGGCGAAGCCGCCCTTCGTGAACGCGCGCAGGAGGTTGAGCGTCGCGGCCGACTGGTGGTAGCCCTGGAGCATCCGCTGCGGGTCGGGCACGCGCGCGCGGCGGTGCGGCGCGTCGTCGTGGACCATGTGGCCGCGGAAGACCGGGATCTCGCTCGCCGTCGACGAGCTCGAACGTCGATCGAGCGCGGCTTCACGAACTGGCCGGCGATCCGCCCGACCTTCAGCACCGGCAGCGCCGCGCCGTAGGTGAGCACGGCCGCCATCTGCAGCAGGATCTTCAGCCGCTCGCGGATCCGCATCGGCGAGAGCTCGTGGAACGACTCGACGCAGTCGCCCGCCTGGAGCAGGAACGCGCGGCCGGTCGGCGACCTTCGCGAGCTGCTCGCGGAGCGCCGCGCCTCGCCGGCGAAGACGAGCGGCGGCAGCGCCTTCAACCGAGCCGACTGCGGCCGGCGCAGCGTCGCCGTCCGGCCATGCGGGCTGCTGGAGCGCGCGCCGCTCCCGCCACGAATCCGGCCTCCACGTTGCGGATGTGACAGCCATTTCCTCTATCGTGCCAGTGTGACTTCCGCTTCCGTCTTCCGTTGGTCATGGCGCCGCGGGCGAGGCGGAGCCCTGCGCTAGAGGCTGCCTCGTCCGCTGATCCGACTCGGCGCGACTTACGACGACAACGAGGTGACCTGACATGCGTGTCTTTTCCGGCATCCAACCGACGGGTGCCAAGCACATCGGCAACTACATCGGCGCGATGCGCCAGTACGTCACGACGCAGGCTGAGGGCGACGCTTTCTTCTGCATCGTCGACCTGCACTCGATCACCGTCGACTACGACCCGCGCGACCTGCACGACCGGACTCTCGACCTGGCCGCGCTCCTCTTCGCGGTCGGGCTCGATCCGGACCGCTGCACGCTCTTCTGCCAGAGCCACGTGACTGCGCACCCCGAGGCGGCGTGGCTGCTCTCGGCCGTCACCGGGTTCGGGCAACTCGGCCGGATGACGCAATTCAAGGAACGGCGCGAGAGCAGCGACCTCGTCTCCGCGGGCCTCTTCACGTACCCGGTTCTGATGGCGGGCGACATCCTGCTCTACCAGACCGACATCGTCCCGATCGGGGATGACCAGCGTCAGCACCTCGAGCTGGCGCGCGACGTCGCCGAGCGCTTCAACTCGCGCTACGGCGAGCTGTTCAAGGTGCCGCGCGGCGTCTACCCGGAGGTCGGCGCGCGGATCATGGATCTGCAGGAGCCGACGAGAAAGATGTCGACGACGACCGGGACGCCGCAGGGCACGGTCCTCGTGATCGACGAGCCCGACGTGATTCGCAAGAAGTTCAAGACGGCGGTCACCGACTCCGGGCGCGAGATCCGCTACCTCCCCGACGAGAAGCCCGGCGTGTCGAACCTGATCGAGATCCTCTCCGTCGCGAGCGGACGCGCGATCCCCGAGGTCGAGGCCGACCTCGACGGCAAGGGCTACGGCGACCTGAAGACGGACGTCGGCGAGGCCGTCGTCGAGCTCTTCCGGCCTGTGCAGCAGCGATACGCCGAGCTCCGCGCAGACGAAGGCGAGCTGAGGCGTCTCCTGCGGGTCGGCGCCGACAAGGCACGCGAGACGTCAGCGCCGACCCTGCGCCAGATGTACGAGCGCATGGGCTTCGTCACCCCGTAGCTCGCGCCACTCGCCCGGCTCGAGACCGTCGACGGTGAGGTTGGCATAGCGGGAGCGGTGGAGTCGCCGAACGCGGTGGCCCACCGCTTCCAGCATGCGCTTCACCTGGCGGTTTCGACCCTCGTGGATCGTCACCTCGATCCGCGCGCCGTCGATGCGCCGGACGCCCGCGGGGCGCGTCGGGCCGTCGTCGAGCTCGAGGCCGTCGCGCAGCCGCGCGAGGTCGGCGTCGGTGGGCTGCGTCCAGCACTCGATCTCGTAGACCTTGTCGACCTCGTAACGCGGATGCGCGAGCCGGTGCGCGAGGTCGCCGTCGTTCGTGAGGAGGAGCACCCCCGTCGTGTCCGCGTCGAGCCGCCCGACCGGGACAACCCGTGCCGGGTGTGCGACGAGGTCGACGACGGTCCGGCGACCTTGGGGATCTCGGGCGGTAGTGACGACGCCGGCGGGCTTGTGCAGCAACACGTACGCAACCCGCTGCTTCGCGAGCGGCCTTCCGTCGAGGCGAACGTCGTCGCCCGCGCCGACGAACGTGTTCAGTTGCCCCGGCTCGCCGTTCACGGTCACGCGGCCGGCCTTGATCAGGTCGTCCGCCTTCCGCCGCGAGGCAACGCCCGCACGCGCGAGCCATGCGTTGAGACGCATGGCTCGCAGCGTAGGGCTACGGCGTGATGTTGTGGTTGTGGTGGAAGACGTTGTCGGGGTCGACGCGCCGCTTCAATGCCACGAGCCGGTCGTAGTTCGGACCGTAGGCGCCGCGGATCGCGTCGTCGCCCTGGTCGTCGTCCAGGTAGTTCAGCCAGCGGCGCGCCGTCAAGTGCTCGGCGAGCGCCGCCTGCGTCTCCCGTGTCCACGCCACGTTCGCGTCGGTGTCTGCCGGGTCGAGCCACACGCTCGGGAGCAGGAGATTGACCCCCTCTTCACGGTGCGGGACCGCCGTCGCGTCCACCGGCACTCGGCACACCGCGCCGTGGAAATGCTCGAAGAGAATCACGCTCATCGGCGACGGCACGCTCTTGAACCGCTCGACCGCGGTGTCGATCAGCCCGTCGCTCATACCGGCCGTGAAGTTGGAGAGCCAGTAGTTGAGCGCCGCCGGCGGGTACCCGGCGTCGAGCAGCGTGTTCATCACCGGGTACGGCATCGGCCCCACCTCGACGACGATCGGGTCGCCCCACGTCTTGAACGGCTCGAGCTCGCGCTCCGCCACGTCCTCCGGCCCCGTGTGGAACACGGCCATCGCCGCGATCTTCACTCCCGACCCGTCCGGCGCGTGGCCGAGCACCGCGAAGGCCGTCAGGTCGTCGGAGGCGTCCTTGATCGCGTCGCGCCACCAGCGGAGCAGGTCGGCCGCGGCGTCGACGGGATGTGCGATCAGACCGCCGGCAATCATCTGCACCGGATGCACCTGATACTCGAAGGACGCCGCGATGCCGAAGTTTCCGCCGCCTCCGCGCAGGCCCCAGAAGAGCTCCACGTCGGACTCCTCCGTCACGTTCGCGATCGTCCCATCCGCGGTCACGAGCTCGATGCTCGTGACGTTGTCCGCCGCGAGCCCGTATTTCGCCATCAACCAGCCGAGCCCGCCGCCGAGCGTGTACCCCGCGATGCCGGTCGTCGAGATCGCGCCGCCGGTCACGGCGAGGCCGTGCGCGGCGCACTCGCGGTTCAGCTCGCGCCAGAGCACACCACCCTGAGCGCGCGCACGACCCGCCGCGGGGTCGACGTGGATCCCCTTCATCTCCGCGAGGTCGATCATCAACGCGCCGTCGACGACGGCGCGCCCGGCGACGTTGTGCCCGCCGCCGCGGACACAGATGTCGAGCCCGGACGAGCGCGCGAAGTGCACCGCATCGGCGATGTCGGTCGCGGTGCGGCAGCGCGCGATCAACGCCGGCCGGCGATCGATCAACCCGTTGTGCACCTTGCGCGCCGCCTCGAACGCCGGGTCGCCCGGCTCGAGGACGGAGCCGGTAAACCCGTCGCGCAACGCCTGGAGACGCTCCGAATCGGACATCGCAGTTGCAGTCATCCCCCACCTCCTGGGTTAGCGGTCAACGACCGAGAACACAACCCAAAGGCTCACAGGCCGTCAAATCAAGATTTCCGGAAACAGGCCTAACGCCGCCCAGGGAGCACGGCTTCCTAGAAGAGCGCCGCGGCGAGCCGGCGCCGGTACTGCACGACGAGCGGATGCTCGTGACCGAGCTCGTTGAAGAGGGCGACCATCGTCTCGCGGTCCTTGCGTTCGAGCAGCAGGTCGAACGCCGCCGAGTAATCGCCTGTCTCGAGCGCCGCCTTGAGCTCCGGGTCGTCCGTCGTCTCGGCGACACCCGGCTTCGTCAGTTCAGCGAGGAACGCCTCGACGTGCGGCTTCGGCACGGCGCCGACGAACTCGGCGACGACGTGGCCGTTCCGGAACGCCTTCACGGCGGGGATGCCTCGGATGCCGTACTCGAGCGCGAGGCCCTGGTTCGCGTCCGTGTCGAGCTTCGCGAGCGCGACGCCGGCGGCGGCGGTCGTCTCCTCGAGCACCGGCCCGAGCGCGCGGCACGGCCCGCACCACTCCGCCCAGAAGTCGACGACGACCGGCTCGCGGTGTGAGCGCTCGATCACCTCGGCTTCCCACGTCTGCTCCGTGACGTCCACGGAGCCCACGGTAGCTACGAGGAGCTACGCGGGGCGTTTCTCCGCGACGGCCTCGAGCCGGCCGCGGATCTCGTCCACGTCGGCGCCGAGGTCGTCGACGCGCGGCAGCGCGGCGAGCGACTCGAGTCCGAAGATGCGTTCGAAGAGCGGCGTCGTGCGATACCGGATGGCGCCGAACTCTTCGTCGCGACCGCCCTCGGCGATGAGCCCACGCTCGACGAGCCCGGCGACGACGCCGTCGACGTTGACTCCGCGGATGCGCGTGATCTCAGGTCGTGACACCGGCCCGAGGTACGCGACGATCGCGAGCGTCTCGAGCGCAGCCTGCGACAGCCCCCGCTCGGCCGGCTTCTCGAAGAGCCGCGCACACGCGGACGACGCGGTCGCGGAGGCGCGAAACGCCCAGCCGCCGGCGACCTGCTCGAGCACGATCCCGCTCCGCTCCTCCGAGAAGCGCTGCTCGAGGATCGAGAGCGACTCCTCGACCTGCGAGGGGTCCGCCTCGGCGGCAGCAGCAAGCTCGGCGGCGGGCAGCGGCTGGGAGGCGACGACGAGCAGCGCTTCGAGCGTCCGTGCGAGCTCGAGCGCGGGCGTCGCGTCAGTGGTGATCAGGCGGAGACCGTGTTCCAAGAGAGACTCCTTTCGGCGTCGGCGCGGGAAATCCTTATCGGAGCGAACGGCGCTGCTTGCGAGATCGCGATCTCGTTCTGCTTGCGCAGCTCGAGGAGCGCCAGGAACGCGACGGCCACCTCGACGCGCGAGAGCCCGGCAACCTCCTGGTCGAAGTCGAAGCGGCTGCGCCGGCGGAGGAGCGACCGCCAGCGGTCGAGGAACTGTGAGACCGGCGGGAACCGGAGCGCCATATGCGTGAGCGACGGCTCCGGCGGCTCGACCGCGAGCAAGCGCAGTGCGGCGGCGAGCTGCTCGGGCGCCTGGGGCGCGAGCTTTCGCTCGGCGACGGGCGCGAGCGGCGCGGGGCCGAGCCGGAAATGCAGGTCGCGGCGTTCGTCGAGCCGCTCCCGCAGGAACCCGGCGGCCTCTTTCGCACGCCGGTACTCGGCGAGCCGTCGCGCGAGCTCTTCGGCCGCCGCCTCGGGCTCGAGCTCCGCGAGCTCGGCGTCCTCCTCGGGGAACATCGCGCGCGCCTTCAGCTCGAGGAGCGCGCTGATCAGGATCAGGAACTCGCCGCAGGCGTCGAGATCGAGCTCGCCGCGCTCGGCGAGGTGCTCGACGAACGTGACGACGATGTCCGCGAGGTCGATTTCGCGCAGAGGCAGCTCCTCGCGCAGGACGAGCGAGAGCAGGAGGTCGAACGGGCCCTCGAACGCATCCAGGTCCAGCTCGAGCTCGCGGACTTCCACCGGCATTGCCGCGGAGGGTACTGCCCTCAGCGGACGCCTCCCGGCTACCGGACGCGGCCCTTGGGGATCGCCATCGTGTGCGCGGGCTTCGGCGGCTCGCGGTGCTTCGGCTCGTGGCCGCGCCGCGGCCGGCGCTCGTGCCAGAGGAAGTACGCGACGGCGCAGACGAACACGATGACGCTCACCCAGGCGTTCAGGCGGAGACCGGCGATGTGGTGGGCGGGATCGATCCGCAGGAGCTCCTCGAAGAAGCGGCCGAAGCAGTACCACGCGACGTAGAGCGCGAACAGGTTCGGCGGGTTCAGCCGGAACCGGCGCCCGATCCACAGAAGCAGCAGCACGCCGGCCACGTCCCACAGCAGCTCGTAGAGAAAGGTCGGATGGAAGGTCGAGTAGGCGAGGTACTTCGGGTCGGCCGGCAGATGGGCGGCGTCGATCTTCAGCCCCCAGGGAAGGGAGGTCGGCTTGCCGTAGAGCTCCTGGTTCCACCAGTTGCCGATGCGGCCGATGCCCTGGGCGAGCAGCAGACCGGGCGCGACCGCGTCCATGAAGAGCGGGATGCTCGCGCCGGCGCGCCGCACGATCGCGGCGCCCGCGAGCGCGCCGAACAGGATGCCGCCCCAGACGCCGAGGCCGCCCTTCCACACCTCGAAGACTCCCTGCCACTTCGGCGTCGGCACCTCGCTCCACGAGGTGACGTCGTGGTACGCCCGCGCGCCGATGACGCCGAACGCGACGCCCCACACGGCGACGCGCGTCACGAGATCCCAATCGCCGCCCTTCACGACCCAGCGGCGTCCGGTCAGCCCGATGCACGCGAGAATCGCGACGAGCAGCGTGAGCCCGTACATGTGGAGCTGCACGGGGCCGAGGTCGACCACGCCCGTGTGCGGGGAGGGGATAGAGCCGAGCACGGGCAGATTCTGCCCGTCGGGATCGGCTAGCGGAGGATCCGGGCCGCCAGATCCGGCGTACAACCGCGCCGGATCAGGTTGATCGCTGCGTGGAGATCGACGTCGGTGCGCATTGCGAACTCGGTGGCCACGTCCTCAGGGAACCCGGCCCGTTCGAGCTCCTGCGCCCGCCACCGTTCGACGATCGCTTGCTCGGTCTCCTGGAAGGTGGTGTCCGCAGTTGGCATCTCGGTGGATCCTCGGTGATCTTTCAGTACTCCTATTCGGTACAACGCGCAAGCTGGTTCTCCCTATACCAAGGGATAGTCCGATTTAACGGATCTCTTACGGGTCGCGTCCGCCGCGAGCGCGAGAGCCGCGAGCGTCACGGCGGGGAGCTGCCAGTCCCAGTCGACGCCCGCATGGAGCGCAAAGACGGTGAGCCCGGCCGCCGGCACGGTGAGACCTCGGCGAATCGCCAGCGCGAGCGGGAACGCCAGGAACGCGACGATCAGCAGCAGACCCGGGGCGCCGAGCTCGGAGAGCGCCTGTAGGTAGAGGCTGTGCGCGTCGCGTGCGTACGGTGCCTGCTGGTGAATGGCGCCGAATGTCCCAGCGCCGCTGCCGCCGAACGGGTGTGCCCCCGCGGTCGCACGAGCCGCGCCCCAGTACGACGCGCGGTCGCCGAGCGAGCCTGGCGTGAGGACGAGGAACACCGAAAGCGTGACCGCCGCCCCGGCGACGACGAGCGCGGCGAGCACACGCTGCCCCCGGTCGAGAGCGCCCGCAACCGCACAGCCGAGTACCGCCGTGAGCAGCGCCGCGCGGCTGTTCGTCAGCAGGAGCACCGGGACGAGGAGGCAGAGCGGCGCCGCGTACAGCGCCCGCCGCCGCCGCAGGGCGAGCGCGACGCACACGGCGATCCCGATCGCCGTCAGGGCGCCGAGACCGTTCGCGTAGCCGATCGGGCCGGTGAGGAGCTTGCCTTCGTACGGATCGCGCCCTGTATGCGTGAGGGCGCGGGCCCCGAGGGCCCAGGCGCCCACGACGCCGGCCCCTGCTGCCACGCCGAAAGCCAGGCCCTCGCCTGCGAGCGCGAAGCACGCAAGCCCTGTCAGGTAGAGGAGCGTCCGCTGCGTGTCGAGCACGGAGGCGGCTGGATCGGCCGACCATGCGGTCGACGCGAGCGACAGCGACGCGAACGCGACCAGCGGCGCGACGAGGACGATCGTCGCGGAGGTGCGGCGGATCGGCGCCCAGAGCAGAAGCAGGCAGGAGAGCGCGCCGAGGACGACCGCGCCGACACGCCACGAGGACGGAAAGAACCCTCCCTGGGCCGCTGCGAACGCGACCACTGTCCCTGCCGCGAGCGTCGCGCCCCGCATCGCTGGGGACGGCGCGAACGCCGTCCCCAGCCGTTGTGCGGTCAAGCTCACCGACGTCCTACCTGCGGACCGTCACCTGCACGAGGCGGCGCGATGACGTGCCCCCGAGGACGTTCTGCCCCTCGACGCGCGCTCGCACGAACAACACCACGTAGCCCTTGCGCGGGAAGAACTGCCCAGGGCGGAGTTGCACCGTCGCCCAGCCGTTCGCGTCCGTGCGCACCTCGGGCATCGCCGCGATGCGGCTGTACGGCAGCCCTTCGATGTAGACGAGCGCGTTCTGCACCGCATTCTGGTGACTGTCGGTGATGCGAACCTGCATCTGTGTCGGCGTCACGCTCGAGCGGATCGGGTTCGCCGAATACCTCACGTCGCCGACGATCAAGCGGTTCGGTAGCGTCACCTGCTTCGCATCGACGCGCTTCCCGGTCGGGAACGGCACCGCGACCACCGCTGTCTGCGCCGAGGTCGCAGTCGTCGGCCCGTTCGAGTTCACGGCCGTCACGTTCGCGCGGATCGTGTGGCCCTGGTCGTCGGTCGTGAGCGTGTACGAACTTCCGTTCGCGCCCGAGATCGTGGCGCACTTGTTCCCGCCGGTGTCGCAGCGCGACCACGAGTAGCCGTACAGCGTGATCGTCGAGCTGCTCGTCCACGTGCCGTTCGAGGTGGTCAGCTTCTGGCCGACTTCCGCCGTGCCGCTGATCGCCGGTGGGGTCTGCGACGCCGGGTGGCCGTACTCGTACTGCGCCGCGCTTGACGAGCCGAACGCGTTTCCACCGGTCGTGAGCAGGAGCATCGCGGCGCCCGAGGCGACGGCCGCGAGAAGAACGCTCGCGGCGAAGCGCACTCGGTATCTGGTGTCAGGCATGGGTTCTCTCCTTCCGAAGGCTTTCCCGCCACGGTAGGAGCGACGCTTGAGCGGAGCGGGCGCGCGCGCAAGGGTCACGCAAGGCTGCCGTGAGCTTTTCCTCACATCAGGGCGCTACAGTTCAACGCCGTGAGTCGAATACGCGTCGGCATGCGCTGGTGGCTCGCCGGGGGATTCGCAGCGATCGCCGTCCTGACGGCGGTGCTGACCGCGGCGCTGTCGTCGCGCCAGGTAAATCGCGACGTGCAGCAGAACGCACGCGAGATCGCAATCGGCCAGACCGTCTCGTCGGCGTTCGCGATCGAGCGCGCGATCCCGCAGGG
The DNA here is from genome assembly GCA_963785875.1 of uncultured Thermoleophilia bacterium. Taxonomy (GTDB): domain Bacteria; phylum Actinomycetota; class Thermoleophilia; order Gaiellales; family Gaiellaceae; genus PALSA-600. The sequence goes on from CAWAWV010000007.1 coordinate 178,483, forward strand.
ACGGCTACGCGCGCAGACGCGCGCGTCCGGCGTGCGCTTCGACCTGGCGTTGTTCGTGTTCGCCCGCGACGGCCGGCTGATCGCCGCTGCGCCTCGGGGCAGCGCTCAGTGGCAAGGCGTCCCGGGGCGGCAGCAGGCACTGGCGTCCGCGCTGGCGGGCCGCCGTGTCGTCGAGGGCTTTGGCACGGCGACGCTCGTCGCACTGCCGTTGCGGCGTACCGAGGCGGCCGCGGCGGTCGTCGCCTTTGCCCCGCGCCCGACCGCCTACGGTGCGTCGCTCACGATCTTCCGCAGCGAGACCGCGCGCGCCGCGTCGTGGGGAGCACTCGTTGCCGCCGCGTTCGGTCTCATCCTCGCCGGGCTCGTGTCGAGGCGGCTCCGGCGCATCGCCCGCGCGGCACAAGCGATCGAGCACGGCGCGTTCGACACCGAGCTCCAGCCGTCCTTCAACGACGAAATCGGCGATCTCGAGGCGGCCGTGGACGCGATGCGGCGCCGGCTCGGGATGGCATTCACGCAGCTCGAGGCGGAGCGGGACCGGCTGGAGCTTCTCCTCGACCGGTTGCACGAAGGCGTGATCGCCGTCGGCGACGACCTGTCCGTGCAGTACGCGAACGCAAGCATGCGCAACCGCCTGCCCGATCTCGAGCCCGGCGTGCCGCTCCCCGACGACCTCGATGACCTGCCGCTGCGCGCGCTCGCACAACAGCTCTTCGTGCACGGCGCGCCCGTGGCGGAGGCCCGCTCGAGCGGAGCCGACGGCGCCATATACTCGCTCGTCGGCATTCCTGCTGCCGGAACGGGGCTCGCGGTGCTCGTGGTCACGGACATCACGGCCGACGTGCGGCGCCGGCGTGCCGAGCAGGAGTTCGTCGCGAATGCGTCGCACGAGCTGCGGACACCGGTCGCCGCGATCGCTTCCGCGGTCGAGGCCCTCGAGCTCGGCGCACGCGACGAGCCGGCGGAACGCGATCGCTTCATCGGCCTGATCGGCCGCCAGGCGCACCGCCTGACGCGCCTCACGCGCTCGCTGCTCGTCCTCGCGCGCGCGCAAACGCGTGAGGAAGGGATGCGGCTCGTTCCGGTCGAGCTCCGGCCGTTCCTCGAGCGCGTCGCTGCGGAAGAGCCGTCCGCGCGTGTCCGGGTCGAAGGCGTCGAAGCGCTCGTCGCGCTCGCGCAGCCCGACGTCCTCGATCAGGTGGTCGCGAATCTCGTCGCGAACGCCATCAAGCACGCGCCGGACGGCGAGGTGGTGCTGCGCACGTCGCGGAATGGAGGCGGCTCGGCGGTGATCGAAGTCACCGACCGAGGGCCGGGCATCCCGGCCGAGCTACGGGCGCGGGTGTTCGACCGCTTCTACGCCGACGGTGGGCCGGCGCGCGACGGCTTCGGCCTGGGGCTCGCGATCGCGCGCGACTCCGCGATCGCAATGCGCGGCCGACTCGAGCTCGAATCGAGCCCGGGTGTCGGAACCACGGCCCGGGTGATACTCCGCAAGGCATGAGCCCGCGCGTTCTGGTCGCAGACGACGAGCCCGATCTGCTCGAGCCGGTCGCGTACGCCCTTCGCAGCTACGGCTTCGACGTGACGACGGTCCCAGATGGGAAACGCGCGCTCGAGGAGGCTCGGAGCGGGAACTACGACGTCCTCGTCTGCGACGTGCTGATGCCGGGAACGCTCGGAACCGACGTGTGCCGCATCCTGCGCGCGGAGAGCGATCTCCCGATCATCCTGCTGACCGCGAAGGACGCCGAGGTCGACCGTGTGCTGGGGCTCGAGCTTGGCGCCGACGACTACGTGACGAAGCCGTTTTCGGTCGCCGAGCTCGTCTCCCGTGTGCGCGCCCTGCTGCGGCGGCGCGACCTCGACCGTGCCGGAGTCTCGGCGGCGACGCTTCAGGTGGGTGGGCTCACGATCGACTACGCGCGCCACGTCGTCGAAGCGGACGGGCAGGAGGTGACGCTCACACCGTCGGAGTTCACGGTGCTATCGCTGCTGGCGGAGTCACCCGGGCAGGTGTTCTCGCGGTCGCAGATCATGGAGCGGTTGTGGGACAGCCCGCATACCGGTGATGGGCGCGCCGCCGACGTACACATCTCGAACCTGCGGCGGAAGCTCGAGCGCGACGCGTCGCACCCGGCGCGGATCGTGACGGTGCGCGAGTTCGGCTACAAGCTCCTGCCGATGTGAAGGAATCCTCACGCGGTGCTAACGGAGCCGATGGGCCGGACGGCGTAGCGTGGCATGCATGATCACGCTGGCAACCGCGAGGGCGCTGGCGCGCAGCAACGGGTTCACCGTCCTGGCGGGCGGCGAGGTCGTCGGCGCCGTCGCGACGCCTGTCTTTTCGGGAACGAAGCTGCTGCCCGACTATCTGCTTGTGCGCGTCGCCGAGTCGGTCCCAGGTGCGTACCGCGCGATTCCGCCGGCGCTGATCGCCGACGCGGATGCCGCGTCGGAGACGATCGTGCTGGAGATCGGCCCCGACGAGGTGCGCGTGCTGCCCGAGCCGGAAATCTTGCCTTCCTAAGCGCCGCCGTCGACGACGGCATCGAGCTCGACCTCCAGGAGCACGCCGTCTGGGATGAACCCGGCGACGAAGTACGTGGTGTTTGCCGGTCCATCGCCGTCGAACGCCTCGCGGTGCGCGCGAACGACCTCGTGCCAGTCGCAGTCGGGCGCGAGGAGTAGTCGCGTACGCAGGACCGTCTCGCGCGTCGCGCCGAGCTCTGAGGCGGCGGCGAGCGCCCGGCCGAGCGCCTCCACCGCCTGCGCATACGCATCGCCCGGGTACAGCGCACCATCCGGCCCGAGCGCGGCGGTGCCGCTGACCGCGATGTGCTCGCCGTGCCGGACGGCGCGCGAGTACCCCGCGGTCTCCTCGAATTCGCTCCCGCCCGTCAGTCGCTGGGTCACGGGATCACCGGCATCTCGCCCTCGGCCTGCGCAACCGTCGCGAGCTGCGGCCCGCCGAGGTCTCGCTCCATGCTGATGATCGGCTTGCCGACCGAGATGCGCAGTGAGAAGTGGGCGGTCAGCGCGAGGCCGTCGCTGTTCGACCAGAGCCCTTCGAGCAGGTCGTGGACGTTGTCGGGCGACGGGATCTCCCAGACCTCGTAGAAGTTCGCGCGCTCGGTGCCCGGCCGACCCGCGCTCGTCAGGTCGTCCATCGTGCAGATGAGCCGTGCACCGAGTGCCTGCCACTCGCGGTGGTAGGCGATCAGCTTGCGGTACGCCTGCTGTCGGTCGTCGCCGGTCGCGTTCATCCAGCCGTCTTCGAAAACACCGCTGACGAGCATCCGCCAGGGCCAGAGCGCATCTGTTGCCACGTGAGCCTCCTCGGTTAGTCGGGTCGATGGGGATCGAGCACGTCGCGCAGCCCGTCGCCGAGGCTGTTCAGCGCGAGGATCGTCAGAAAGAGCGCGCCGCCCGGGAAGATCACGAGGTGCGGCGACGTCCGCAGGTACTGAAAGCCGTCGACGAGCAGGCGGCCCCAACTCGGCGCCGGCGGCTGCGCGCCGAGCCCGATGAAGCTGAGGAACGCCTCCGTGAAGATCGCCTGCGAGATCGCGAAGGTGATCTGGACGACGACAAGACCGGTCGTGTGTGGCAGCACGTGGACGCGCAGCACGCGCGCCGGCGAGCAGCCGATCGAGTCGGCCGCCTCCACGAACTCGAGCTGCTTCGTGCGCAGTACCTCGGCGCGGACGAGACGTGCGAGCGTCGGCCAGGTCGCGAAGCCGATCGCGAGCATGAGCACCTGCACACTCGAGCCGAAAGCCGTCACGAACAGCAGAGCGACGAGGATGCTCGGGAGCGAGAACATGATGTCGGTCGCGCGCATGAGCAATGCGTCGAGCCAGCGTCCGTAGAAGCCGGCGACGGCGCCGAGCGGCAGCCCGATCGCGAGCGCGATCGCCTGGCTGCCGAACCCGACAAGCAGCGAGATTCGGGCGCCGTACGCGACGCGGCTCCACGTGTCGCGCCCGAGCTCGTCCGTGCCCATGACATGCGCCCAGCTCGGCGCCTCGAGCGGGTTGAACCCGATCTCGCTGTATCCGGCCGTCGTGATGAACGGCGCGAACAGCGCCACGACCGCGACGGCGAGCAGGAACAGGAGCGCCCCCATCGCGACGCGGTGGCGGCGGAGCCGGCGCCACGACTCGACCCACTGGGAAGGTGTCCGTGTCTCCGCCCACGATTCGTGCGGCGTTGCGACCTGCGTCGACACGGCGCTCAATACCGAATCCTCGGATCGAGCCAGACGTACAGCAGGTCGACGACGACGTTGGCCGCGAAGAGCAGCGTCGCGTAGAAGATGATCAGCCCGAGCGTCATCGTGTAGTCGGAGCCGAGGACGCTGTTCGTCAGGTACTGCCCCATCCCGGGAATCGAGAAGATGCTCTCGATCACGAGACTGCCCGTGATCAGCTCGGCGATCAGCAGTGCGGTGACGGTCGTGATCGGCATGAGCGCGTTGCGGAACGCGTGCTGCACGAGGACGCGCGTCGGGCCCGCGCCTTTTGCGCGGGCGGTGCGAATGTAGTCCTGCTGGAGCGCGCCGATCACCGTGCCGCGGGTCAGGCGCGCGACGAAGCTCGCCCAGGGCAGCCCGAGCGCAAGGGCGGGCAGCACGACCTGTGACGGCCTCCCCCACCCGCCGAGCGGCAGCACGTGCAGGTACAGACCGACGACGAGGATGAAGAGGATCGAGAGGATGAAGTTCGGGATCGCGTAGCCGATCGTCGCGCCGACCATCACCACCCGGTCGAGCAGCCGGTTTCGCTTCGTCGCCGCGAGCAGGCCCGCGGGTACACCGAGGCCGAGCGCGACGAGCAGCGCGGCGCCGCCGAGCTCGGCCGAGGTCGGGAACCGCTGCGAGAGGACCTCCGACACGCGCAGCCCCGGCTGGACGATCGACTCGCCGAGATCGCCGGTCAGGACGTTCTTCATGTAGAGCACGTACTGGACCGGCAGCGGCCGGTCGAGGTGATAGTGCGACTTGAGGAGGGCCGTCGTCGCTTGCGGCCGGACGGCCCCCGTGTCGAAGGGGCCGCCCGGGATCGAGTGGACGAACAGGAACGCGAGCAGCGTGACGCCAATCCACGCAGGGATCAGCGTCAGCAGGCGGCGCGTCAGATAGAGGGCCACGGCTCTCTATCGCACATCGGAGGTCAGCGAATCGTCACCTGCCTCCACGGGTGCATGTAGAGCGGGCTGTATCCGAAGCCCGCCACGTTCGGCTTGACGAGCCAGTTCTGGTTCACGAAGTAGAGCGGGACGGTCGGCGCGTCGGCGAGGCGGACGCTCTCCGCCTGCGCGTAGAGCTGCGCGCGGCGCTTCTGGTTCGAGTCGGTGTTGGCCTTTCCGATCAGTGCGTCGTAGCGCTTGTTCGTGTAGCCCTCGTAGTTGTACGGAGCGCTGCCGATGCCGAGGTACTGCGTGAGCTCCTGGGCGTCCGGATAGTCGAAGCCGAACGTGTAGCCCCAGAGCAGCGGCCGCGTCTTCTTGTTGTCGACCTCGGTATTGAATGCGTTGATCGGCAGTTCCTTCAGCCCGACCTTGATGCCGAGGTTCTTCTCGAGCTGCGCCTGAATCAGCTCGTACACCTGCGCGTACTCGCCGTAGTTGATCCCGTAGTGCAGCGCGACCGACGGGAAGCCTTTGCCGCCCGGATAGCCGGCCTTCGCCAGCAGGTTCCGCGCGCGGGTGACGTCGTAGGTCGATGCCTTGTGCTGCGCGTTGACGTTCCCTGGGATGCCCGGCGGCAGCCACGCATTTGCAACGGTGCCGACACCCGCGAGGGCGATCTTGATGATCGCGCTCTTGTCGATCGCGGCATTGAACGCCTGCCGTACGAGCTTGTTGTTGAACGGCGGCTTCTTGTTGTTCATCGCGAGCCACACCGTCCGCTCGATCGGCGTGCTGTGGAACTGCGCACGGAGCGTCGGGTTCGCCTTGACCTGGAGGATCGCGGCGGCCGAGAGACCGACGACCGCGTCGAACTCACCGGCCTGGTAACGCGCGACGGCTGCGGTCGAGTCGCCGACCGCCGACACCTTCACCTGCTTCACGCTCGGTGCGCCGAGGTAATAGCTCGGGTTCGCCGTAAAGGTGTATTGCTGGTCTCCCACCTGACCGGTGAGGCGGTAGGCACCGGAGCCGACGTTGTGGCCCGGGGCGATCCATCTCTTACCGTACTTCGCGATCACCCTCGAGTCGACGACCCACGCAGGCCAGCGGCTGATCTCCGCGGCGAAGTAACCCGCCCGGTGTGCCAGCGTGATGCGAAGGGTGGTCGCATCGACGGCCTTGATCCCGGTCGCGGTCTTCGCCTTCCCGTTCAGCACGGCGTCGGCGCCCTTGATGTCGGCGAGGAAGAAGCTCGTGCCCGACGCCGTTGCCGGCAGCAGCGAACGGTTGTACGTGTAGGCGAAGTCCCTCGCGGTGACCGGGTCGCCGTTTTGGAACCGCACATTGCTGCGCAAATGGAACGTGTAGACGAGCCCGTTTCGTGACACCGTGTAGGACTTCGCAACCGCCGGAACGATCTGGGCCTTGTTGTTCACACCGAGTACGCCCTCGTAGACGTTCTGCGCGAGCTCGATCGACCGGTTGTCGCCGAGCAATGTCGGGTCGAACGGGTCCGGCGCACCGGTGATCGCAATGCGCAGCGGGCCCGAGGCCGCCGTCGTCGTCCGAGCTGCGCCGGCCGTCGCCGCCGCGACGGCGAGGACGCCCGCGATCGAGAAGAGAAGCTCACGTCTCACGAGGACGCTCCTTTCGGGGAGGGGAGGCCACCTGTTCGTGAACCAGAATCTCGCAACAATGACCGAAATATCGTTCAAATGCAACCGGAACTCCTGTAGCCTCCCGCCGGTGAACGGGCCTCAGATCGGCAACGTGATCCGCTCGCTGCGGCGCCGGCGCGGCCTCTCGCTGAAAGAAGTGGCCCGGAGCTCGGGTCTCTCGGCGTCGTTCCTCGGTGCGGTCGAGCGCGGCGAGTCGGACATCGCGGTCGGCCGCCTCGCCGCTGTGGCGGAAGTGCTGGGGCACGATCTCGCGTCGCTGCTCGGCTACTCGCTCCGGCAGTCGAGCCCGCGGTTCATTCGCCCTGACGACCAGGTGCGGATGGAGCGTGGCAACGGGGTCGAGCTCGTCGCGATGCGGATCCCGGGGACGAACCTCGAGCTGCTCCACGCCTCGCTCCCGCCCCACAGCAAGGACAGTCCGGTCACGCACGCCGGACTTGACATCCTCTTCGTGCTCGAGGGTGACCTCGTGCTCGACCTTGACGGGACCGACTACCCGCTCGCGGCCGGGGAGTGCGTCGTGTGGCCGTCGTCGCACGAGCATGCGATCCGGAACGACTCCGATACGCCGGCGCGCGCGATCGGGCTCGTCACCGAGACGGTGTACTAGTCCGGCAGCAACGGCATCTCGATGCCGTCCGCTCTCCCGACGAGCACGCCGCGGGTGATCGCCTTCGAGCCGAACCGCTCGCGCACGGCGTCGACCGCTTCGTCGAGCTCCGCGCTGTAGCGTCGCTCGAGTGCGAGCGCGAGCTGGCGCGGCAGCGCGTCATCGAGATTCGCGACGGAGATGCCGACGAGCGTCACGCCGCGCTGTTCGAGCAGCGGCAGTGCCTCCTGCAGCAGCTCGCGCGCGGCGCGGAGGACGGTCTCGGTGCTGGCGGTCGCCTGCAGCAGCGTGTGCGAGCGCGTTGCCCGCGTGAAGTCGCCGAAGCGGAGCCGCAGGACGACGGTGCGGCCGACGCGGCTCGCTTTGCGCATCCGCCGCGTGACGCGGTCGACGAGCGCGATCAGGTCCGCGTCGAGCTCGCCAGGCGTCCACGGCCGGCGGCCGCGCGCGCGTTGCGAGCCGATCGAGCGTCGTCGGCGCCGCCTTTCGACCGGACGCGGGTCGAGGTTGCGCGCGTCG